>CP070807.1:0-37655 GCA_020343695.1 Candidatus Omnitrophota bacterium
AGGGACAAAGGGCCTTAAGGTTTCTGCCTGTTCTCTTAAGAGGGATGTAGCTAGAGATTAACTCAGCGATATCAGTCCGTGTCTGAACCTCTTCTATAAATGTTTGAGGAATCATCTTCTATAAATTCTATAAAAGCAGCGAAAAACAGATAGTTCTTTACTTGCTTTTATGTGTGAATCGCCTGAATCCTGAGAATTCATAGATCGTAAACTTCTCTTTCTTTTCCAAATGGTCGAGCATGAGATTAACTCCCAAAGTATCTGAAGCAATATGAGAAGCAAAAATGATATTGATGTGCGCTTTTTTACATTTCTTAAAATGCTCTTCAGATTGGTGCATGGCCACGATCGTATCGATTCCCGAAGAGGCGAGTTCATCATAGATGCCTTGAGGACCCTCTGTTCCTCCTGTAAATTCGATATGGATTTTCCGACATCGAGAGGATTTATTCCCAATCACTATCTTAGGTGGATTATTATTCTGAGCTGCATCTTTATACTCAGGGATACCATAAAGAATATCTACAATTTTTCCCAGCGATGAGGGCTTCTCTCTATCCAACATTCTTCTCATAAACTGGTAGGCGAGATTATCACAAGGAGTATGGATACATAAAAGATTTATTTTGAGCCACCGTGCAATATCGATAGGCCGCAGGTGATTGGCCGCATTTACTTTTCGGGCCACCTCTGCCTTTCGCTGTTCTAACAAACTCTCGGAACAGCTCAAACTCACTCCTTCTTTCGCAAATACATCAACCTGCAAATCCATCACTTCATAAAAATTCGCATATGCTCGACCTTGAGGGTGATGAGAAATTACCAAATCAATCTTCGAGCCTCGCTCTTTTAACTTATCTACGAGCAGAAGCTCTTGCCCATCAACGTCAATGCCCACAAACATTGACTTTACATTACTCTCTGGGTTTCCCGCTACAATACGCGTATCGGAGAAAGGATTAAATAACACATCGACATCGAAAAGTTCTTTCTCTTTAGGGCTCAACTTCTCATATACTGCTCTTTTCTTTTTTAGAATTTGAGCGATTTGCGACTGCGGGCGTATATCTGCTTCAACGCCTTTTTTTACGGATTCTTGATAGAGATTCTTTAGCTTCATAATATTTCTTTACCTCCTTGTTTGTTACAATAGCGGGTTCAAACTTATTATAAAAACTCATCCCTGTAAGATACATTTTAGGAGCGATATTTTTAAACAATTTGAATGATATACTCTTTTCGAAGTGCTCTGGATTCAGGGGAGACAAATAGAGAAAAAAAATCATTGCGCTGGAGAAGAACGCATATCTCAATATACCTACACAAAGAGAGACCCGCCTCTCCTGCAATGATATCTCTTTCTTGTGCACAAGAAAGGCAACCATCCTTCTCAAGAGAGAAAAAATACCTACTATTCCTATAAAGATTAACAGAAAAGATATAGCATCAAGATAGGCCTTATTTAAGATAATAACTTTTTTATTTATCTGTTCGGCCAAAGAAGGATAGTATTGAAAAGCAAAAAATGAACCAATGGATATGCCTAAGGTCTTAAATATCTCTGCAGTAACACCTTTTGATACAGCGATATAACCTATTCGTAGTACGAGAAGAAGAAAGAGAAAATCTATAAGACCTACCCTCTTAATAGCTTCCATTAGTTTAATTTGATTAGTATATAACATATTCATAATGAAATGTCAAGAAAACGTTTACAGAAAAACAGGCCCTCCAGAACCCCCTGATGAGCCAATACAGACACAGAGGGTGTGCGCAGAAACACACCCAAAAGAGGGGATTCGTGTGCTTGTTATCTGCGTTCAGAAGGCGAAAATGTATTGATTTTTCACTATCTTTATGATAATTTAAAGTATGATGAAACCCCGAACTTTGGTATTTTTTGTCTCAATTATTGTCTGCCTCGGTCTACCTGCCAGTTTCGCCCAAACAAGAATAAAACTCCTAACCATCCAGGAAGATATTATAAATCCGGTAACTTCTGCCTACATTGAAAGGGGCTTGAAAGCAGCAGAAAACGACAATGCTCTTCTCATCATAAAAATGGATACCCCCGGGGGACTCCTTAAGTCTACAGAAAAAATAGTAAAACATATTCTCAACTCCCCCATTCCTGTGGTAACGTACATATATCCAAGGGGAGGTAGAGCTGCCTCAGCAGGAGTATTCATTGGGTATGCCTCTCATATTCTCGCAATGAGTCCCTCTACCCACATTGGTGCTGCCCATCCTGTAATTGGAGGGGGCAGATGGGGTACGCTCGGTGAAGAAACAAAAAAGAAAATTGTAAATGATGCCACTGCCTGGGCAAAAAATATTTCTCATACACAAGGCCGGCCTTTCGCTTTCATAAAAGATGCCATCGAAAAAAGTATCTCTATTACTGAAAAGGAAGCGATCAAGAGAGGGGTATGCGATCTCGTTGCGGACTCACTCGATGAACTCATTCAAAAAATGGATGGAAGAACCGTAACGACATCTACAGGCAAAATAACAATTTCTACGAGAGAGTTTGCTCTCGAAGAAATAAATCTCACCCAGCGGGAAAAATTCTTGAATATTTTAATAGAACCTAACATTGCCTATTTACTCCTCACCCTGGGCTTTTTGGGATTAATCTTTGAAGTTACTCATCCCGGCTTCGGCTTCCCAGGAATCGCAGGAATTATTTGCCTTATTCTTGCTTTCTACGCATTCAGCGTCCTTCCCATTAATTATGCTGGGCTTACTTTAATCATCTTGGGCCTACTCTTCTTTGTCGTAGAAGCATTCACTCCAACGTTTGGAATGTTTACCTTAGGGGGAGTCATTGCTTTTATCTTTGGATCGGTGATGCTCTTTAATCAACGAGAAACAATCAAAGTTTCTTTTGCCGCGATTGTACCTGTAGCGCTCTTCTTTTCTGCCTTGAGTATCTTTTTTATTACACGGACTGTCATGATGGCACGAAAGAAATCATTCACTGGTGCTGAGGGCCTCTTGGGTAAAGTTGGCATTGCCCAAACTGACATTGCAAGAACAGGCAAAGTATTCATCCACGGAGAGATATGGAATGCTACCGCACATGCGAAAATTAAAAAAGGGCAGGAGGTTATAGTAGAAAAAATTGAAGGGTTAAAATTGATTGTGCAAAAGAAGGAGGAAAAATGATACTGAGATATTTACCGCTCCTAGTCGTGATGATTTTCTTCTTCTCGCGATGGTTCCGGATTGTTATGGAGTACGAGAGTTTAGTCCTCTTTTGGTTGGGTAAACTACAATCAAAACCTAAAGGAGGCGGCCTTAGGATCGTCATCTGGCCTTTCGAGAGGGCAGTAAGGGTTGATTTAAGAACGGTGACGCTCGACGTTCCTCCCCAAGATATCATCACAAAAGATAACGTATCAGTAAAATTAAACGCCGTAGTGTACTATCGCGTCATGGATCCTATCAAAGCTATCGTAGAGGTAGAGAATTATGAATTTGCTACCTCGCAAATTTCACAGACTACTTTACGAAGTGTAGTCGGACAAGTAGAATTAGATGACCTTTTATCGAACCGCGAGAAAATAAATACCTCTCTACAGGAAATAATTGATAAGCAAACTGATCCATGGGGAATAAAGGTTTCCGTGGTGGAGATAAAACATGTGGATTTACCTGATGAGATGAGAAGAGCGATGGCTCGCCAGGCAGAAGCGGAACGTGAGAGACGGGCAAAAGTCATCGCTGCAGCAGGAGAACAGCAAGCGGCAGGAAAACTAAAGGAGGCTGCTGAGACGATTGCAGCTCATCCAATGGCTTTACAGATGAGATACCTTCAGACCTTAGTGGAAATATCTTCGGATAAATCAGCAACGATAATCGTGCCTGTGCCAATTGATTTATTTAAAGTATTTATGGAGAAAAAGTAAAGCGAAGTTCAGACTTATGGAGCCAAGCAAACATAAGTTGTGCGCTCATTAACGATGGAAGAAAAATTTGCGACTGCCCTCAGTGAAAGAGATGGTGAAGAGGCAATAAAGGAAATCTCTTTGAAAATAAAATCTGTATTTCCAACAGCCATACAGTATATTTTAGTCTTCTTCACCCATCACTATAATCCGCTTAATGTCTTAAAAACGATAAACTTCACTCTGAGGCCAAGCATGATCATAGGAATTCAGACACCTTTTCTTGTTTTTGACGAGAGAATAATTGAAAAAGGAATCGGGGCATGCTGCCTGAATAAAAAAGGCATGGAGATAAAAGAAATTATTCTCAAGAGCGATGAACCACAGCGCATTGAGACATCTCTACATGCATCATTCAAAAATGTGGCAGGAGAAAAAAAGTTCCTCTTTTCTTTTCTCACACATCACTTCAATCCTTCAAATTATATACGAGGCGTAGAGCTGGCCCTGGGCAAAACCTTTCCTCTTTTTGGAGGAGGGTATACACGACAACTTTCTTCCAGAAACTGCCAAGTGATAAGTACAACGGCAAAAGAAGGGATAATAAACATTGTAGGGGCGGGGGCAGAGGTCACTACCCTCAAGATAGAGGGATTCGTACCGTTGGGAGAACCGTTGGTAATTAACCGCGTCATCAGTGAAAGCAATATCATCATGGAGATAAACAACAAACCAGCAATAGATATTTATAAATATTTCCTTGAAGAAAAGTTTGAAATGTTCAAGAAACACTTCCTTTTTCCCCTCTATCCCTTGGGCATAAAAGAAAATGGGACAATTCGCCTTCTCAATGTGACCGGTTACCTAGAAGATGGGTCCCTGGTATGTCTGGGAGAAGTGAAACAAGATTGCCAAGCGCACATTATGTTTCTTCACCCCCCTCATCTTTTTGCAACATTGGATAAACAAATAAAAGAAATCAAAAAAAAAGGGGGGGGAATTGTGTTGATGATAAACTCACTTATACGAAAAAAGATGTTAAAAGACCGGGCTCAAGAAGAATTGCAATCAATAAAGAATGCGCTGGGAGAAGAATTCAAAATAATTGGATTTTATTCTGATTACTCTATTTTTCCCAATGCTGAGACAAAAAAAATACATTGGGAAGCAGGTAATATTTTAATGACGGTGTGGAGATGAATATCATAAAGTCTCTCATCTCTATGGATCCTCTTATTGGGACAGTTGCTTTGCTTCTGCTCGGAATTTTCTTTCTTGCAATCTACACGCTCACAAAAGTAAAAACCATTGCGATATTGAAGAAAAGCATAAATTATCTCAATCAAACGATCCAAGAATTAGACCACGAAGCAAAATTGATTATCAAAAGCGATGTGGAGTTAAAGCTCTACCAAGAAGAGTCAGAAGATAAACTCAACAAACTCACTCTCCTTAAAAATCTTATTCTTTCCTCTCTGCGCATTTTGGACAAAGAACAACTTTTCGCGCAGATCAATGAAAAAATCATTAATGACTTGGGATTCAAGAGAGGCGCGATTATCAACCTGAATGATCAGGAGGTGAAATTAAATATTGGATTTCAAGAACAGGAAATGAAGCTCATCCAACGTGCATTTTTAGCCAAAAGGAATATACTGCAAACCACTCCTTTACTCTCTGCAGAACTCGAAACCTACAAAGAGCTAAGTTCCTCCCTACACCTCCAAGATTTTCTCATTGCTCCTGTTAAAGCACGAGAAAATGTTTATGCGATTTTTATCGTTACTGGACTTCTCATTCCAAGAGAAATCAAACGTGCGGAGAAAGAAATATTTGCTATTATCTGCATGTATCTTGGGCAATGCTTAGATAACATCGACTTATTTGAAGAGCTCTATCGCGCCAAAGACGATTTGGAGAAAAAGGTTAAGGAAAGAACAAATGAACTCGTCAAAAGCCTACGAGAAATTGAAACGATAAGTAAATTGAAGAGTGATTTTATCTCAAGTGTCTCCCATGAACTCAGAACACCTCTCACTTCTGTAAAAGGATTTTCGTCTCTCCTCGTAGAAGAAAAATTTGGAAAGTTACCACCTCAAGCCAAAGATCGACTAGAAACAATCGATAAAAATGTAAATAAACTTGTTGATATGGTCAATATTCTCTTAGATATCTCACGTATTGAGTCAGGTAAAATTGAGGTAAAAATCTCCCCTTCCGACATAACCAAACTCATAAAAAGCGTGGTAGACTTCCTCTCTCCCCAAATACAATCAAGGCAACTAAAATTGGCTCTCGATGTTCCTGGGAGTTTAGCTGTCTATATGGACAAAGATCTCATCGAGAGAGTGCTTATCAATCTTATAAATAACGCAATCAAATTTACCCCTCCAGGCGGGATGATAACTGTAGGATGCAAGAAAGAAACTCGCAATGCGTTAATCTCTATCTCTGATACAGGGTGCGGAATAGAGAAAAACGATTTAGAAAAAGTATTTCAAGAATTCTTTCGCGTAGACAACCCTGTCAATCGGCAGCTCCAAGGAAGTGGATTAGGGCTCTCGCTGGTGAAGAGAATCATTGATACACACAAGGAAAAAATTTGGGTGGAGTCAGAAGCAGGCAAAGGAACGACGTTCCGCTTTACATTAAAGCTGAGTGAAAATGTATAGATTAAAGATCCTTGTTGTCGACGATGATCCTGACATATTGGATCTTCTGGTCGCGACACTGGAAACTTCATTTGAAGTAGTGACCGCATCGACAGGAAAGCAGACGCTGGAGAGAATAAGAGAGACTTCTCCTAATCTTTTAGTATTAGACTATGCACTTCCGGATATGCAGGGTCCTGAAATTTGCGGAATTTTACGAAAGGATCCTCTCTTTTTACACCTTCCCATTCTTATGCTCACCGGTAAAGGCGAGATTGAAAACAAGGTAAAAGGGCTGGAATCAGGAGCAGATGATTACATGTTAAAACCGTTCTCCCCTCAAGAACTTACTGCCCGTATAAGAATGCTCATAAGAAGATCTGATGTCCATCTAGACGCCAATCCCCTCACTCGCCTGCCAGGAAATGTCTCTATCAATAAGGAACTTGAGGAAAAAATAAAGAGCAATGAGAAATGTGCAGTTCTTTTCATTGATATTGATAACTTTAAAGCCCTCAATGACTACTATGGATTTGAGAGAGGAGATGAAATCATTAAAAAGACTGCCCACACAATACTGGCTGCTGTCCAAGAAAAAGGTGCTATGGTTGAGTTTATCGGTCATATCGGTGGAGATGACTTCGTTGTGATCACACCGCCTCAAAACGCTGAGAGCATTGCGAAGGAAATAATAGATCAATTTGATAAAGCTGCTCCTCAATTTTTTAATAGAGAGGATAGAATAAGAGGGTACATCGAAACGAAAGATAGAGAAGGTCAAATACACCAATTTAAAATCCCCACCATCTCTATTGGGATAATCACAAATTTATATCGAGAGTTTACCCATACAGCCCACATCAGCTCTCTGGGTGCAGAAGCAAAGGCTCTTGCGAAAAAATTCCCCGAGAGCAAATATATATTTGACCGACGAGCCATCTAAATAGAAATTCCATTGCCAGAAAAATAATTCTATGATATAACTATCATCTTTGACAACCTTTGAGGGTTGCCCGTGATGTAAGCTAAACGCATTAAGGGTTCTTTTCTTCTGCGAATCTTTCGGGGTGACCGCGAGCCGAGCTTAGCACCTTTGATAATCTTTTGAGGCGAGCATCAAGAGGGGCAGAGCCCCTATGAAAAGCCACAACTCCGACCACTCTACAAAAAAGTTTAGGTGCCTGACAACCTAAATTTATGATATAACGCACTTACGACCCTGAGTTGGAAGTGCGAAGCACTGTGGCTTTTGCGCGGGTGGTGGAATGGCATACACGTACGTTTGAGGGGCGTATGGCGAAAGCCGTGCGGGTTCAAGTCCCGCCCCGCGCACCAGCTCATCTCGCTCCGCTCGTTTCTACGAAGGGGCGTTTACCTCTCAAACAAGTTGTTAATCCTCTTGCGTCCCACCTTGCGGTGGGACGCATCTTTTTATGGCTTCTTTTACCAAATCTTAGGGTGGTTCACATGAGCTTTCATAGGGACTCTGTCCCTTCTGATGTTCGGCTCAAAAGATTACCACAGAAGAGATATCGCCTCACGGTCATCCCTGTGGTACATTCATAGAAGTTCTAACATGAAGCTTACCAAAAAGAAATTCACACTCCGCTCGTCAATCCCCGAAGAAAAGCTGAGAAGCCCTTTGAGGACAAGCGTGGTTTTCTTTCGATTCGACATCTGAATATCAAGAATGTTTGGCTTTTATGTTGTCTGAATTATATGCTGGGTGTATAATATGAAAACTTATGGCAAGGATTGTATTTTTAGGGACGGCGTCGAGTATTCCTACCAGAACACGAGATAACACTTCTTTCCTTTTGACCCATATGAACAAAACTTTTCTTGTAGACTGTCCGGGTTCGGTTGTCCACAAATTACTTAAAATAGGGGCTGATTTTAAAAAATTGCGCAATGTAATTATTACTCACCAGCATCCCGATCATATCTACGGAATCATCTCTCTTGTCCACACTCAATGTTATCTCAATGACAAACTGAACATTTTCTCAAACACATACACTATACGGATAATTAAGAAGCTCGTAAAAATCTTTGGTTTGGGCAAAAAACCATATCCTGCACTACGCTATATCAACGTATTCACCAAACACTCCTTTTATTCCCAGAAGGGTCTAAGCTTGAAGGCAATACACAATGTCTACATACAGGGCTCTTTTGGAATAAAATGCACTTTTGGCAAAAAATCCCTCCTCTATACATCGGATACCTCTTTTTCACGTAAAATGTTAAAGGCGGCGGGAAAAGTAAACTATCTCATCCATGACTGTACTGCATCGTCATTGTATTTTAAAAAACACCCTTCCCTTTACCGAATGCATACGCACGCACTCTCACTTACGGAATATCTTAAAGATAAACCAACAATAAAACTTATTCCTATCCACTTTCTCCTTTTGAAAAAAGAAGAAGAAGATAGGATAAAGAAAGAACTTTCACCATTGAGAAAGCATCTGGTCTTTGTGAAAGATTTCCAGACCCTAGTCCTTTGACGTCCGCAGGCGATATATTACCCCCAAAGGTGGCGGACTACTTGCTACTTTGCTTAGGGCTATCTCTGTGAGCAGTTTTAAGGTGGTAGGTAAGGTAAGAAAGTTGGCAGGATAAATCTACATCTTTCGCTATTATGGTATGGGAAAAATTCAATTTCAAGGGTGCAAAGTTCAAGATAGCTCTTATGCCGCACCCAGAGAGCCTGCTGGCAATATCTTCTGCCACTTCTTTGGGAACAGTCACAATGCCTATCTGAACCTTCTCTCTCTTTAATACTTCTTCCATTTTTTCTAAGGGGTAAATCCCTATCCCCTTATACATTCTATTGGTCTTCTTCTCGTCTACATCAAAGGCAACTTTAATAAATATTCCTTGATCCCGAAATCCCTTATAAAAGGAGAGAGCTCTTCCTAAGTTGCCAAATCCCACAACAGCCGCATACCAATTTCTATTGAGTCCTAAAATCTCTTTTATCGCTTCGAGGAGCTGAGCACAGGAGTACCCTACTCCCTTTTTACCAAAATGACCAAAGTATGAAAGATCTTTTCTCAACTGATGGGGACTTATCTTAAGGAACTCGGCGATAGCACGGGAAGAAACAACATCTTTCTTCTCTTCAAGAAAGTAGAGAAGTGCTCTCAGATAATGCGACAGGCGTAAGATAGTCTCTTCAGGTATCTTTTTTGCCATGATAATCTTTAGGTATCGATTTCTAAATTGCCCCTGAGAAAAACCTCCTCCTCAAAATACACAAGCAACCCTTCGATAAGAGAGCTACTTTTCACATACTCTAAGACTTCATCTACATCTTGCCTCCTCTTGATGCGATTAGAGAGGGCGGTTGCAAATCCATCGGCAATAATTGCATCTTTGGCAATAACGGTCACTAAATCTGCTCTTCCTAGATTGAGACTGTGTCCAAAAAACGAAGAGGAAGAAGCAATCCCGAAAGGAGCACTTTTCTTCTTTATCTTCAATGAGAGACTTTTTAACTTAGATCTTGGGCCTAAATAAACCCCTATTCTTTTATCTTCATCGATCTTTAAAAAAATATCTCCGCCATTTTCTACAATTACTTCACTCGCATACTGTAAAATCTCCTTTCCCACATAGTGAGCAATTGCTCCTGCCACCGACGAAAAGGGCCCTATTCCTGAAAGGTGCGAGGAAGAAATCATCTCCTTTACAAGAGGAGGCGCATCTTTATCGTCTTCAATGGGGCAAAGCGCAGTCAAAAAGAGAGGATTCTTTTTTATGTACCGTTCTATTTCTTCATAGTATTTTTTTAAAATGCTCTGAACAAATTCCTTATCGACTTCTGTATCAGTGGAAATGAGAAGATCGCTTTCTTTATAGGAAACTTCTAGGCGGGATTGCGAAAGGGTATAGTCTCTGTAAAATCTTTCTTCGTACATATTCAACAGATACGGGGTAGATTAAAAGAGTGGGAAAAATCAAGAATTCGTTCTCCTCCTGAAACCGTCTCCATTACTACCCCCTTGAGCCTGGAGTCAACTTCACCAACAATTGCTGCTTGGGGACACTTTTTTTTAATAAATTTGAGAACATCTCTTGCCGAGGACTTATCCGCTACGATAACCGCTCTTCCCTCACAGGCAAGATAGTAAGGGTCAATTCCTAAAATATCACAGGCTGCTTGAACATCCTTCCTCAAAGGAATGTTCTCCTCAAATATTTTTATGCCGCGCTGTGAGCCTAAATATATCTCATTGAATGTGGCGGCAATTCCCCCGCGCGTGGGATCGCGCATAAAATGGACAGAAGAAAACTCTTTCCACAGCGGAATCAATATATCCTTAAGGCTCTGACAATCACTCTCTATGCGAAAATCAAATATTTTCTTTCGGCTCAACATCACGCTTATTCCATGCTCTCCAATCGCACCCGTAAGAATTATCTTATCTTTATCTTTTATGTGTTTAAACGAGGGGCTTTTGTTAGTAATTCTTTTGCCTATCCCTGAGGTGCTGATAAAAATTTTGTCTATCTTACCCTTCTCTACAACCTTAAAATCTCCTCCCACAACTTCTACCTCTGCCTTGCGTGATGCCTGCCCTATTGATTGTGCGATCCTCTCTAAATCTCTCCTGAAGAAACCTTCTTCAACAATGACCGCAACGCTTAAGTAGAGAGGGCTGCCTGCGCTCACGCAAATGTCATTTACCGTGCCAAAAATAGAGAGTTTACCTATATCTGAAGAAGGGAAAAAAATGGGCTTTACCGTAAAGGAATCACAACTGAATACATAGCTGCCAATATGTGCTGCATCGAGGAGCTCTCCCAATGGGGGCCGAGAGATTCTCTTCAGGAAAACCTCATTGATCAGCTCAAAAGAGGCACGCATTCCTTCGCCGTGTTTTAAGCTTATTCTTTCTCTCATCGCTCTATGTGTGGTCTTTTTAATTATGTATTATCGCTGGTACTGCAATACAACCACTCTTTTAAAAGAGTGTATATTCTGAAGGTTCACCTCCAATGATTCTCTTTTTTCATAGTCTTTATCTTTAAGAAATTTCTCTACCCAATCAATTCCAAATCCCAGTTTTGGAGTCTTAAAGTGCATAGGCACCACTATTTGAGGGTTCAGTTTCTGGGTAAGCTCGGTCGCCTCATTGGCACCAATCGTAAATGTTCCTCCCACAGGCACCAAAGCTATATCAAGGGTACTTAACTGGGAGGGGTCGATATCAAGAGTACCTAAATCTCCGAAGTGAGCAACGCAAAGGTCATCTACACGAATAATAAAAATTATGTTCTTTCCGCGCTCAGCTCCCTGTTGGTCATCATGAAAAGTAGGAATCCCCTCTAATTCTGCATCGGCTATGGTAAACTTTCCCGCTCTGTCAACAATTTCTGCCTTCAAAAAGGGTTGGGTATAATTGTGATCCGCGTGCTTATGGGATACTGTGATAATGTCTGGTTCAACTTCTAAAGGGCCGTATCCAACTGCGCCGGCATAACTTTTTGGCTCATAGGGATCGGTGAGTATCTTTGTTCCCTTTTCTGTTTCCAATAAAAAACAAGAATGCCCCATCCATGTTATTTTCATATTTTACCCCCTTTTTGCACAATCTACCTCAATCTTCGTAAAACTCCTTGTATTACGTAATTAGTATATAATCTCTTTTGAAGAATGCAAGAGTGATGAATAAAAGGTCACATCGCACCGAGGGCATCTTGAATTGAAACAAAGGGGCTAAAAGAGGGGGTTTACGATTAAGGCTCAAAGGCAATTACAGAAACAGTCTGGTTATTCGGTATTGAATAATTGGGGTCATGTGTGGTAAGGACTATTTCGGCCTGCGTCCGTGTCGGTGGCGAATCGCTTCTAAAAGTTATCCTCGCCGAGCATGAAGCAGGATAGGAACCGGAAGTGCCTGTACATACTACAATGGGATTGCTCGTAAACTGATCACCAGGAAAATAGATTGTCTTCACGCACCAGTTTTTTGTAGAGGCACAATCCCAGGTGTTATAATTCATAGGCAACCTCATTATCAGCATATTTTTTGCTTTAACTTTCCCATGCACATCAAGGGCATAGTTTGAATCTGGATTGCGTGTGTTAATACCGACATTCTCTATACCCAGGGCAGGGTTAGGATACACATTATTTTCTGAACGGCTCCATAAGCCGCCTGCTCCTACCCCAACCCAACTGCCGCCATCACCATTACACACATAGACTTTTTTGTTGGTTTTATGATAGAACATATCTCCTTGCTTATCGCACCGTAAACCTATATTTATATCATCTCTTGGATAAAGGCGCATCATCTTGTATCTTCCAAGCGCTGAAGGATAAAACGTGGTAAGGGTAATATTCTGTTCTTGGGCACAGCAGATACCCACAGAGGCCACTAACCCCACAAGAATAATTATTACACTTACCCAGCTATATCGCTTCATACTGTTCTCCTCTACTCTGTCGCCTCAATGGCAATTATCTGAACCCACTTATCACCCACCATTGGAGACGAAACATATCGAGTAGTTCCAATACCTACTGTTACGTTCGTTCTGGTAACACTCCTGATAGAACACATTACTCCTCCGTGCGGATTTTGCCTGCAGTGAGGCAGACCCCTGGGGTCAGTATCAAGACGCACTCGTGGCCCGGCATTACACATCACAATCGGTGGCCTATCGAATGTTCTGCCAAAAGGTATGGTATAATCACATTGGATGCATTGAGGAGTTTGGTGGCAGAAGCGACCGATTGTACAACATGTAGGAAGCCCCCCTAGATGTATTGCGGCAATGTTGTGTGCTTTAAATTTCCCCCCTACATGGAGGGCGTAATCGGGATCTAGAGTACCAATTCCCACATAATCTACGCCCAGCGTAGGTTCAGGATAAAGGTCATTACCTGAAAGCGTCCAGTACGAATCTCCTCCCACTTCCTGCCAATTACTTCCGTCATATGCATAGATGATATCGTCATCTTCATTGTAGTACATATCTCCTTCGGCTATCTTCCCAGGAGCAAGGTCTGGATCAGTTGCGTGATTAGTAGGAGAAAGCCTAAGCATTTTAAATTCACCGTAGGGGGCAGGGTAATAGGTAGTCAAAGAAATCTCGCCTTGGCCTTCTTGAGCAAAACACAGGCTACCTGCAACAGCCCACAGGAGAATGAATCCCAATGCGCAGACGAATTGCACGATATGTTGTACTTTTTTATTGCTCATTCTTTTTCCTACCTTCATGCGTTTTCCTTCTATTTGTCCATTTCTTGAGCGGTAAATTACGGTTCAATCGCAATAATATGGATATCAATATTTCCCCCGATGTTGACGCTTGAAAAATGTTTTTGGGGATGTGAAGTGAGTGCGACCTCAACCGTGGTTTCTTGCCTGTGTGGATTTGTCGTTACTCTCTCTACTGCGCACCCCAACAATTGTCGACCGCCCCTTCCACCGGAAGCAGCCAGATTCACTGTGGGCGTACAGAACACCGCTGGATTTGTCATTATCTTAGAAAAGGTTATCGCATAATTGCGGCATATGGTTCTGTTGCAGCCAGCGACGGTCACCTTTTTTGCCGAAATACTACTCGCCTTCAATTTTCCATCCACGTCTAACTTGTAGCCTGCGGCTGGATTATCTGTTCCTATTCCCACATTCCAATTGGTATCCTCCAGATAAAGATCATCTCCTTTAAGCTGCCATAACGAACCTGCTCCCAGAGGTACCCAGGAAGTTCCGTTACATAACAATACTTGATCAAGACTTTCACGGTAATACATTGCACCCTCATTAACAGCAGAACAATCTGCATCTGTAGGAGCTTCTGCGTCAGAGATAGGGTGCAGTTTTAATACTTCATAGACTCCATAGGGGGCAGGATAGAAAGTGGTAAGGGTGAGTTTATCTGGGTCGCCTTGGGCAAGGCAGATAATAGGCAAAAACCCTAAAAAAACGACAAAAATCGCAATCCCTATTTTACACCGTGGCATTTCATCCCCCCATTTGGCTTAACCATATATATATACCATATATCTGCTTATTTATCAAGAGGACATACCACCTTACCAGAAAATGCTTATATATTATAAGAGAATATTAACCAAATCGCTTTGCAAGAGATATAAAGGGGGATTCTAAGGGTGGGCCTGCTGAGATACGATATTGAAGGTATTATTAGAGGGTAAGAAATCAATAAACAATCACTGCAGTTGGGTACAAATTAAACCAATCCGCCTGATTCTTCCGGAAAAATGGTTACAGGACCAGGGGCAACCGCCAACAGCATACAGTCTTACTCCTGTGACCACATGGTTGGCAGGACAATCCACATCGGCGCCTACGATGATGTTACCTCCGCTGGTTCTGCCATTCGATCTAAGAAAACCAGATAACACTTCTTGGCAATCTGGCCCTACTGCTCCTCCTCCCAAATCCTGACACTGGCCAATTTGACCGCCACCGCCCCCACCTAACGGGACCCAGCTAACACCATTATGATATTTCAATATCTCCTCATCGCCATCGTAATAGAGAGCTCCTTCCACTGAGTGGACAGACGTAGAGGATGGTCGCAGGCGCAGAACATTAGCGATTTCTAAATCAGTATAGGGTGACCTAGCAAGCTCGACACTCACGCCGCCCTCAACAAGGAGTCCATTTGAAGGAGCTGTTCTTGCTCCTGCATACCCTGAACCAATGACTGCCCCGCCAGAAACAGCGAGTTTGCCTTGAGGGGTGTTTGTGCCAATTCCCATAGTTCCGGCAATCCAGACCTCTCCGGGATTGGTGCTGGGATCAGGAGCATCATTGCGGCGAATCCTTGTATCTACAACATTATCTCCTACCCCTAAAGTACCCAACACGAGCCGGCGATATACACCTCGAGAAGAAGGATAAAAGGTAGTAAACGTTAAATTCTCCTCCTCACAAAATACTGAGTCAGAAAGAAAACCCACGAAGGCAGAAGTGCATATCACAATTGCACAACAGTGAAAAAGTAATTTTCTCATCCTTACTGCCTCCTCTAAATCAGTTCTCGAACGGAAAACAATCTATACCAATACGCCGAATGCTGATATAGTCTGAGCCGCACGAACCATCACAGTGATTCTGAGTATAAAATCTTAGTCCTGCCATGACTTCCCCATTTGGACAGCTCAGTTGCGCACCTACATAGGTTGACTCCCGGCGATTATCTGCTGCTGAAGGCCTCTGGCAGCAAGGGTCACCATCGCTTGCAGGATTTCCAGAGGTATTAGCACGCTGCTCAGCTGTAGGGGGTAGTGAGCTTATAGGCACCCATGCTGTCCCATTAAAGTATTTAAAAACATCCTCACCTTCATCATAATACATAGCTCCCCTCCAAGTCTGAGGAGGTGAAGCAAGAGGCGGTTGTCTCACTGGGGTCAGTCGCACAGTATTATTGACTTCTAAATCAGCGCGAGGGCTTGGTGCAGATGTACCAATAGCAAAATTGCCATCAATTAATAATCCCTCTGAGGGAGCTGTCCGAATTCCTGCATACCCTGAACCAATGACCACTCCTCCAGCAACATCTAATTTATTCTGAGGATTTGTTGTGTCAATTCCCACATTGCCAGCAATCCAGACATCTCCAGGATTGGTGGCGGGGTCTGGTATATCGCTATCGCCTATACCTCCGCCATCAATGTCTCCTATTCCTAATACGTTTGTGGCAAATCGATTATACACACCGACTGGAGCAGGGTAGTATGTGGTGAGGGAAATTTCTCCTGGTTCCTGGCTGAAGACTGAAAGAGATGCAAGCATAACCAAAGAAAATGTGAAAATCGACAAAAGATGAAACACTATTCTTCTTCTCATGCTTGCTCTCCCTTTACAGTTCATTGCACCTCTCTACAAGTCAAACCAATATTATGTATCTCCGGTCCTGAAATGCTGCAGGATGACGGACAGGTATTATCAGTGTATAGCCGTATTTGAGTGGCCACATACCCTGGAGGACACCACACCTCAGTAGCAAGGTGTAAGCTACCCACTGGACTGCCCTCAACCCAAGGGCTCTTGATATTTGTAGATGGCCCTAATTGGCCACCCATGCTTATTTCTTTCCAACCTTCATTATCATGGTATTTGATAACATTGTTGGGGCCGTTATAATAAAGACCTCCTCTTACGCCTTGAGGCTCTGCTTGGGGATCTAAAGGGGGTGGTGTGAATGGCGTTAATTGCAAAGTTTCATCTACTTCCAAATTCGCTCCTGGATTTATCGTTTTAATTCCAACATTACCCTCAACCAACAACCCATTCCCTGGAGGTGCGTTGGCTCCTGCATACCCTGAACCAATGACCACGCCTCCGGCAACATC
Organism: Candidatus Omnitrophota bacterium; assembly: GCA_020343695.1. GTDB lineage: Bacteria > Omnitrophota > Gorgyraeia > Duberdicusellales > 4484-171. Next base: position 16,890 of record CP070807.1, read on the forward strand.
TAATTTGTTCTGAGGTGGGTTATTCTGAGGCTCTTCGATGCCAATTCCCACATTGCCAGTAATCCAGACATCTCCCTGTTGCGCAACTATTTCAGGGTCAGGAGCATCTGAAGCATCTAATCCCTCTATGGCAGCATTATCACCCACACCTAAGGCACCGGTGAACAACCGGTCATAGACTCCATAAGGGGCAGGATAGTAGGTAGTGAGGCTAATCGTTCCCCCTTCGTCTTCTTGAGCAAAACAGAGACCAAGAGGGGCAACAAAAATCCCAAGAGAAATCCACAAAATTGTAACTATTCTGTATCTACGTCTCCCCATATATTTTCTTCCTTTTCTTTTCCTTTAAATATAGCATATCTGGTGCTATTTTTCAAGTCAATACCGCAGGAAGAGGAAGGGATTCTACTACTGAAATGCTTAGCTATTTTCTAACCTTTCTCTTGAAATCCCGATATCTACAACAAAAATCTTCCCGCGACACTTTGGTCCTTGACTTAAGAAAAATCCTTGTTTGGGGGCAATGAAAGTAACAGTGTAATCTGCTCTGATTGCCTCTCCCAACACAACTCCTTGATCAGGTGCAAGTCCTGAAGGAATATCGCAGGAAATAATTTTCTTTCCGCTTTTGTTTATCAAAGCAATCACTTCTCTCAAATAGCCGGACACCTCTCCTTTTACGCCAATCCCTAAAATTCCCTCTACAATACAATCTTTCTTTTTCACAATGCGCTTGAGTTCGCCGATATTGGTACTGTTGATGCTGTGAATGGGTAGTTCCATCTTTTCTAAGGTATTTTTTTGAAACAATGCTTCTTGACCAAGAGGTTTTTCCTCTAGCACGACAACGTCGACATTGTAGCCTTGCCCTTGTAACTTACGCGCGCAACTCAGCACATCAGCACCATTATTTCCCCTTCCAGCAACAACCAAAATGTCGGTGCCCAAATGGAGACTATCAATGACCGCAAAAAGATTACTGGAAGCATTCTCAATGAGAATCCTCTCCTCTAAGCCAAGAACTTTTGCCTTTCTCTCAAGTGCACGTATCCTTTCAACTGAAAGACTCTTTAATGCCAAGCGGGCCTGCTCTTTCACCGCATCAAACTGCGGCCTCTGCAGGTCCAATACACACGCATCAGCTCTCTTTCGTATCTTCTCTAAAAATGGGTCACTTATTACTGACATCGTTCCTACTATCTTTTTCTTTTCAAGTAACTGACAGACTATCTGTTTAAATGCAGAAGAAAAAAGTTCCATCTTTCCTAACTCATCGATTACCACATACTCAACTCTTCCTTTGAGGGCCTGCTGTAATTCTTTTACTGCAACTTCATCAAACTTTCCTACATCTACCCCATATTTTGAAACTCTATGAGGAGATGAAAAACGCATATGAGCAAAGACAGTCTCTTTCCCGTTTAGTGTTGTTACTTTAAACCCGACTCTTGATCCTTTTTCCTTTATCTCTTCAGTGAAAAAGCCCTCTGCTTTTGGGATGAAATTGAGGAGTTCTTTAATGAAGGTGGTCTTTCCGCAGGAAGGTTTGCCGGCGATAAAAAGGTGCATTCGTACGCAGAGTTCTTTTAAGGAGACCTAGTGAGGGTCTTTTCCTTTCTTTTTCTTCTTCTTAAAAAGATCGAGAAATCTGTCTTCATATTCCTTGTATACATTCCAATGGTCAAGCTCATCTTTCAGCTTATTTGCCTTTGTAATGTCCGTTCTTGCCTCTTTGATGAGATTTTCTATCTTTTCTCTCGCTGATTGCGGGAGTTTGGTGTAGGTAGCTAAATCTTTCTTTATCTTGTCGATATCCTCCTCGCTTAAAGGGCCAGTACCTGCAGCTTGTTCCTCTCCTTTGATATGACTTATGAGTTTATCAATCTCTTCTTCAACAAATTTTCCTCTCTCCTGGAGCGGAGAAAGATTCAACTTCAACTGAAGATGTTCACTCACCACCTTTAATACGTTCGCACACGCCTTGGGGTTTTCTATTTGGACAGTGTAGAAAGGGATCTCCCCTAAAAGGCAGACACCTTTTATGCCTTTTCTTTTAGCTGTTCCCAAAACAATTCCGTTGAGTCCGCTGATTTGCCCTTTCTTCAAAACTTTTAATTTAAATTTCTTAAATTCTTGCAATACATCTTCGTGAGTTGCTGCAATCCATACTAAAGAATCGTTCTTATGATCAATGGCCTCTGGTTTGGCAGCAAAGGTAAAGATAAACTGTACCTTATATTTTTTAAGAAAATCAACGATTGCAAATGCAAGCGTCTCAGCGTATTCTAAAGGAGGCTGTGCTTCTCCCAAAAAGAGAACCATGTCAGGGCAATTTTCTCCCTTTAAATAATAAAAGAATCCTGCCGGGAGGCTGGGAAGATCGATTTCGCCCTTCTCTACGGTAACCGCTGCTGGCCGAAAGAATTCCTCTGCCTCCAGTTTCGCAAACATTTTAAACCCCATAGCCTCTCTTAAAAAAAGTACGCTCCTGTAGGCTACTTCTCCCATTCCTGGCCAAGCGGCAATGAGAATAGGATTTTTTAATTTTGGGGCAACTATTTCTTTAATCATCGCAATACTCTACCACACCTTGGATCCAAAAACAACGACTTGTCGGTTATCTTGACGTTTCTTAGTCTCTCAAGAAACTCTTTGATCCTTTTCTCCTCTCCTACATCTTTGGGAAAATAGTATTTCTTTTTTGTTCCATAAACCTGCTCTACATAGCCACCAAAACCATGAGGGTATTTGTAGTCTTTTGAATGCGTCTATAAATGCGAAGGAACCTGCTTTGTTTCTTCTTCCTCTACAGCTCGCTTTGCTCGGTCAATGGCTAAATACGCAGAGTTGGACTTTGGAGAAGATGCCAAATAGATAGTAGTCTGAGCTAAAATCAAATCTGATTCTGGGGGGCCTACACATTCTACCGCCTTAAAACAGCTTGTTGCGAGCACAAGGCAAAAAGGATGAGCATTCCCAATATCTTCAGAAGCAAGAATTACGAGACGCCGGGCAATAAAACGAGGGTCTTCCCCGCCCTTAATCATTTTCGCAAGCCAGTAGAGAGCGCTGTCGACATCGCTTCCCCTCACTGATTTTATAAATGCCGAAATCGTATCATAATGGTACCGTCTGTCTCTGTCGTAAAAAATATTTTTCTGAATACTCTCCTGGGCGGTGTCCAGATTAAATACTATCTTTCTATCTCTGGAAACAGGGGTACTAAATGCACCTATTTCTAAGGCACCGAGGGCCTTGCGAGCGTCTCCGCTGGAGGCAACAGCAATATATTCCAGTGCCTTATTGGTAATCTGAATATCCACATTACCTAAGCCTAACTCCTTATCTTTTAAAGCTCTTTTTAAAATGAACATAATCTCTTGGGTCTGCAGAGGCTTAAATTCCCCTACTATAGAACGGGAAATAAGAGACGGGATAAGGTAGTAATAAGGGGTATATATGGTGGCGCCAATCAGATTGATGCCTGCGCGTTCAGTGTCAGGAATTAAAGACTCCTGTTGGAGTTTATTAAATCTGTGGATTTCATCAATGAAAATAACTGTCTTTTTTCCATCCTGCGCGAGACGCTTGCGTGCTTCAATAATAATTTTTTTGACCTCTGCGACAGATGAGAAAGCTGCATTAAGGTAGTGAAATTCTGCCTCGAGGCTCTTTGCAACAATGAGTCCTAACGTGGTCTTGCCAGTTCCCGCAGCTCCAAAAAAGATCAAAGAAGGCACTTTCCCAGATACGATTGCTCTGCGCAATAACTTTCCCTCTCCTAAAATATGCTTTTGACCGACAAACTCTTCTAACTTTTGGGGCCTTACTCTTACTGCTAATGGGGTATCTGGGGTGACCATATCACCGATAAACTAAAAAACCCTGCCTCCAGTCCGTCACAGGCCGGCTGCTATCAGTCCTTTTCCCATACAGGTGGGCGCCGCATCCTTCTTGCCTCGGCAAGAAGGAGATTTGGCTCCCGTGTTGATGATGTTGGCTGTAGCACTTTACCTGTCGACGGGACAGGCAGGGTTCTATTTTTATTATAGCATGCTCTTATCTCTAATTCAAGGGTGCAGTCCCTACTGCATTGTATCTGTGTGGAATTTTTTTTCAATCGTCCTATATCTATTTGCATCGAATAAAAATTGCTCTCATGACAAAGATAGATTCAGCCTCAAGGAAGTATCTTTCGTAATCCTAGCGTAAGATCATCCCTTCCTCATCCTTCAATTTCTTCCGGATCGCATTATGAAGGCAATCTACCTCTTCGGAGGTTAATGTTTTCTTCTGGGACTGATAGAATATTCGCAAGGTGAAGGCAAAAGAATCAGAAGGTATGTCTTTACCTTTATACACATCAATAATCTGTAAATCTAGGAGGTATTCTCCTGCTTGTGTCTTAATAATCTGACGCGCTTCTTTAAAACTCCGCGATTTGTGAAAGGCGATACTGATATCACGCCAGATAACAGGGTAGGAACTAAAGGGCTCATACAGCTTTTCTTTTTGTGCACTTTTAAGAAGTGTGATGTCAAGCGCTGAGAAAAAAATATCCTCTTTGAGATCAAACGCTTTTCTTACATTCTCATCTAACTTACCTAAAAAACCGACTTCCTTTCCCTGGATAATAATTTTTAAGGCGTTGGTAAAATTGCCCACGCTCTGCTCTCGGAATTCAAAATTCTCTATATGAAAATACCCCAGGATGTGCTCTAGCACACCTTTAAGGTAAAATATACTCTCGGGAGCGCCGCTGGCACCTAAACTGAGCTTTGGGAGTTCACTAAAGTGGTCTTTCTCCTTACAATACACATTAGCAATTTCAAAAAAGAACAGATTCTTTTGATTACGATTTAAATTGTATCGTATGCCCTTCATCATCCCCAAGAGAAGGCTGGGACGTAATACGTTCTCTTGTGCGCGTAGGGGGTTCAAAATTTTTACCCAATTATGCTCTCCTAAATCCGCAAAGTCTTTCTCTGCTTCGATGCTGTAGGTGATGACTTCTTTCAATCCCAGCATTGCCAGCAGCGACCTTAATTCTTTCTTAAACTCATACAGAGCGGCTGCGCGCACTTCAGAGTTCAAAAAAGGTAGCCTGGCGATAATCTTCTCATACCCCAAGAGGCGTACGACCTCTTCATAGACATCAACCTCTCTCTGAATATCAAAACGAAAAAGAGGCGGATGAAGAACAGTTTTTTCTTTTGAAAACTTTCCTATCTTAAACCCCAGGCTTCGCAACGCCTTTTTCACCTGAGTCTTCGAAAAATCTACTCCCAGATAGGAGTTCAGCTTAGGCAAACTCACCGTAATCTTTTTCTTCTTAAGGAGAGGCTTTCTTCCCGCCCTTCTGTACCCAGCAAAGGCGGCCCTTGCTTCTCTTGCAATCAATTTATGCGCTTCATAGGAAGCATACTCTATGTAATCGGGATTCACCCTTCTCTCAAAACGATACGATGACTCTGTATCAACACCTACACGCCTGCGTGACCGCCTCACTGTGAGAGGAGAAAAGATTGCCGCTTCTAAAAAAATGTTTTTTGTGTTCTCATCCACTTCGGTATTCTTTGCTCCCATCACCCCTGCGATAGCAATCACTTTCTTCTCATCGGCAATAACTAAATTTTCTCTCTCAAGCTGTCTCTCTTTAGCATCAATGCCTATAAATACTTCTCCTTTTTTTGCTCTCCTTATATAAATATTTCCTTCAAGTTTATCTTCATCAAATGCATGGAGAGGATTTCCCCACTTGAGCATGCAATAATTGGTAATATCGACAATATTATTTATCGAGTTAATGCCCGAGCGCAACAGGCGTTCTTTAAGCCAGTGCTGGCTTGTGGTCACCTTCACATTCTTTATGCTCCTTCCTATATAAAACGGGCAATCTCCTAAATCTTCGATAACAATGTTCCGTTCTCCCAAGACGGGTCTTCTTATAACTGTGGGGTATGTAACTTTTATTTTCTTTCCCATACATGCAGCAATTTCCCGTGCGATTCCTACCATGGAAAGCCAATCGTACCTATTCGAGGTTACTTCGATATCGAAAATCCAATCTTGCGCCTGCCTCTGGAAACACTCCACCTCCATTCCCGCCATTGTCAGAAGCCTTGCTAACTGTTGAGCAGAAACATCCACCCTTAAAAACTCTTTGATAAAATTTAAACTAAACCTCATATGTGCCTGTTTAAAATTGTTCTAAAAATCTTGTATCATTCTCATAAAAGAGACGGATATCATCGATTCCGTATTTAAGCATCGCGATTCTATCTACTCCCATCCCAAAGGCAAACCCTCTGTATTTGCTAAAATCTATTCCACACATCGCAAGGACCTTGGGATGGATCATCCCACACCCCAAAATCTCAAGCCATCCTTTGCCTTTGCATACACTACACTTACGTTGCTGCTGGCCCGAAACTTTAAGTTTATTATCCGACTTCTTACGGCTGTGACCCCTGCAGATAATACACGAGATATCTACCTCTGCTGAAGGTTCTGTGAACGGGAAAAAGTGCGGCCGAAAACGCAAATGGACATCTGGCGAAAAAAATGAACGAGCAAAGTAAAGGAGCACCCCTTTTAAGTGAGAAAAATTTATATCTTCTCCTACGGCAAAGCCCTCTATTTGATGAAACATAAAAGAATGCGATGCATCTACCTCATCAGGCCGATACACTCTTCCAGGAGAAATCACTGCCAATGGAGGGCGTCTTTGGCGCATCACGCGTATCTGCGAAGGGGAGGTATGACTCCTTAAAAGGTGTCTGGTCCTATTCTTTCCTTTGTTATGCGTCTCAAGGTCAAGATAAAAGGTGTCAAACACGTCTCGGGAAGGATGCTCTAAAGGAATGTTGAGAGCAGCAAAGTTGTGCCACTCATCCTCCACCTCTTTACCCTCGATGACAACAAATCCCAGGTTTTCAAAAATAGAACAAATTTTTTCATTTACCGTACTCAAGATGTGGCAACGACCTCTTTGAAGGGGAGTTGAGGGAAAAGTTAAATCTACTCTCTGCTCTTTGTGATCAATCCTCTTTAGCTTCTCTTCTAAGAGAGAAGTTATTTTTACCTTTAGAGAATTCAGTCTTCTGCCCCACATCCCTCTCTCTTCGCCAGCCAAGGTAGGGAGCTGAGTAAATAGCCGATTAAGCTGTGATTTTCTACCCAAATATTTTACCTTCAAGCACTCTACTTCTTTGAAGGTAACTACCCTTTGATACTCGGCGTTGAACTCCTCTTCTAAATTTTTTAGTTTCTCTTCCATTTTTCTGCCTACGAATATTTATACACCAATATCATCCGTCAGCGTCTCCATATTTTTATAAGATAAACAATCATCAATGTCAAACAGATTATAAAAAATACTATTGCCAGTCTAATTTTGAAAGGCTTAATCACCTCGTTCTTGGCAAACCCTTCTTGCACAACATCTATCTTGTATGCATGCACATCGTGCCCATTGTGAAGAGGGCAGTTCCTGGAAAATTTCCCCGAAATCTTAACGTAATCTCCTTGAGTCTTATAGCTTCCCCACCATCGTACCTTGCCCAACGAATCTACATCGGGTACAAAAACCCCTATATTGTGCCCCTCAGAGGAAATATTTATCCACGTCCCGCTCTGCTCTTTGAGCGGTTCGCCAATAAGCTCTCCCTCTATCGTAACAGTTCCTCCATCGAATCTCTCAGGATAGTCCAGTATCTCTTCGATGGAAGTAACTTGTCCATATAGAGAGGGGTTACTCAACAGCAAAAACATTACCCCGCAGAGAACAAAAGGCAGAGGATATAGGGCGGAGAACAGATTTTTTTCATTCTTACTTCTGATATCCATCTTCATTTTCTCCATAACGATACAATAAAGCCTAAAGAGACAAAGATGGAAAGAAACTCAAGTCTTCCCACCCACATCTGAAAGATATACATCAGCTTCAGCCCTAAAGGAGCTGCCGGATTCGTAATCCCCACTGATAACCCCACATTCGCTGTTGCTGATACTGACTCGAACAATGAAAGCAGAGGATGATATCCAAAAATCATGCCTACAATTGCTCCTCCTATGTAGGTAAGCAAAAACAGGGTAAAGTAAATGTAGGCCTCCTTTACTCTTTTATCTGAGAGAATTAAATCTTGTAAGTGGTGGAATCTCTCTTTATACACGGCTCTAAACGGCATCATCCATCTCTTAATCTCAGTAAAAAATGTTTTAAAGATAATTCCTATTCGCATCAACTTTATCGCTCCTGTGGTGGAACACACACCTCCCCCTATCATCATTGCAAAGATTATAGGCAACAACGCCAAAGTAGAGAATGTGCTTAATTCTCCTCCGCTCAAATTTGTAAATCCGCAGCCAGAGTGAGCGGAGATTAATTGATAAAACCCTTTACGGAACATGGTGGTATGAGGTAACCCTTTGAGAGCAAAGTAGAGTAATAAGAGGAGCGAAAAGAAGGTAAAAAGAAATGTGCGTACTTCAAAATTTCTTGCAATTTCTCTTCTGTTCTTATTCCATATCCAAAAGTGGAGATTAAAGTTTATCGCACCTAACATCATAAAAACGAGCGTGGCAATTTCTAAGGGTAAACAATGATAATACGCAATATTTTGTGCCTGAGGAGCGAATCCACCTGTATCAAAAGAGGCAAAAAATAACCATAGACCGTGGTAGAGAGACTTCTCCAAGGGCAGGCCTTTGGAACGAAGAATTACAGAATAGGTAATCAGCCCCAGAATTAAATAGAGAAAGCTTACCTTCCAGATGAAACGTGCCGTGGCAATCACATTGGGCAAAATCTTCTCCTGTCGTGCTTCCCCAATATAAAATCCTAAGGCGACGGATCTGGCTCTGGTGAGAATCGAAAGGCTTGCTAAAATTATGCCTTGGCCTCCGATAAACATTGTTAGATGCCGCCACATATTATGGGCGAAGGAGAGATGGTCTAAATCTTGGACGAGAATAAGGCCTGTGGTTGCAAAACCACTCATTGCTTCAAACCAGGCATCGACAAATGTAGAAAAATGCGATGAAAGGTAGAGGGGAATTGCACCCAATAGCGAGAATACAATCCAACCACAGCTTACTGTAAAAAACGCATGGACCCAACTCACCTCTTTGCGTAACGGAAAGAAGATACACAAAACTAATCCCGCTGATGTGGTGATTAAAAACCCGATGAAAAAATCAAAAAAAGGAGAAATTTCTTTACGAACAATAGCGACAAAGAGAGGAATAAGCATAAACCCTGCAAGACCCAAGAGGAGCCTTCCAAGGATATTGAAGATTGTGGAAAAATCTCTTTTATCAGGAGATATGACCATTTTTCTTATCTACGATTTTGGCTCTTCTGCAGATAGCTCTGATATCTTATATAGTATCGTCTGCGATTAGAAGAGAAGGGAGAGAAGAAAACCTATCCCTACAATTAAAAGGCAGAAAAGAATTTCTACAACTATCCCCCCAAACGTCTTCATCTCTCAAAGCCTCCTTACGAGAGCAGTGGCACAAGAACCGTCACATAATACCTCTCTTGCGTACATTGGTACTGTAGTGGTGCAATGAGTAATGTGTTCTTGTTATATTTTCCCAATAAGAGCTTTGATTAAGTCCTTTTCTACATCAATGAACGTGGCGGCAATCACTTCGTCGTCAGGATAGATCTCTGTAGAACCAGAGGGAATAATAATGTCCGGCCCTCTCAATATAGAAACAAGAACAGAGTTAGGTGGAAGCTGAATGTCTTTTAGGGTTTTGCCTACTACAGGAGAACCCTGAGGTATATCTACTCGCACAATTGAGAGTCTACCTTTCTTTATGCTTAAAAGATTCATTACGTCACTGAACGAAGCCTCTTCTTCTACGATACGGGCAATTATCGATGTAGAATCAACAGGATTGTCTACTTCCATATGCTTATAAAGCGCAAGGTGCTTAGGGTCATTGACTCGAGCCACTGTTCGCTTCACCCCAAAGATATCTTTGGCTAAATTACATATAATAATGTTATCTTCATCACGTGAGGTAGCGCTCACACAGACAGAGGCTTTCTCTATTTTCGCCTCCTTTAAAATATCGGGGTAGGTCGCATCTCCCCAGATGACAAGAAAACCTTTAAGCTCCCTTGCCAACCTGTTACACAACCCTTCATCTTTATCAATAAGGCACACTTGGTGTTTGTCCTCTCTTAACTTCTTCGCCAATACTAAGCCTAATCTTCCTGCCCCGGCAATTACGATATACATTTTTTTAACACCTCAACAATTAAATAGGTACGATTCACAATGGTTAAGCCTTCCTCTTGAAATATCTTTTTTTTGACGACATCATTTATCTGCAGAATAACACTTTTTACTCCGTATTTGCGCTTCACCACCTTGCCTACCACAATATTGAGATTATCATTGCCAGTGAGAAGAAAGAGTGCATCAGCCTCTTTTACTCCTGCATCTTCTAAGGTGTGCATATCGAGGCCGTCACCCCATATTTTCTTTCCATTGAAATCATCCCCCAGAAAGTCAAGCTGCTTTAAATTTTTATCCACCATTACTACGTTCTCTGTATGAGCCAGTTCTATGGCGAGTTCTTTTCCGGTTTTTCCACATCCAACAATAATAATGTACTTCATCCTTCGTTTCCCTCTATGTGACTCCGTGTTTTATTTCTTCACTGCCTCAACAATTTTATCAAAAACTCCTGGATGTTCTGAAGCAATCTTTGCTAATATATCTCGAGAGAGAATAATATTTTTCTCTTTAAGAACGTGAATGAATTCCCCGTAAGTAAGTCCTTTTTGTGTAAGAGCGGCATTGATGCGGCTCACCCACAGAGATCGAAATTCTCTCTTTTTTACCCTCCTATCTCGATAGGCATACACCAAAGACCGTCGTACTGTCTCGATAGCTCGACGATAGTGCTTAGAACGCCTGCCCCAGTAACCTTTTGCTAATTGTAATACTTTCTTCTTTCGTCGCCTTGAAGCTGGTGCGTGTTTGGTTTTCATTTGAACTCCTCCTCTTCCTCAGATTGACTGTTGTACTATGCCAGATGCCGTACTCATCTTAAAATGCATATGGTAAAGCTCTCTTGGCAAATTGTTTCTGTCCTGCAGGAATACGTTCTTTCTTCCTCAGGGCTCTTTTGCGTTTTTTGCTCTTTCCGCTTAAAAGATGGCGTCTGCCTGCTTTCGAGCACAGAATTTTTCCCTTTTTAGTAATTTTGACTCTCTTGGCTAACGCCTTTTTGGTCTTCAGTTTCGGCATAGATACCCCTTTCTTCAATGTTCACATATGTAGCGCCTGCGACTCAAATGACACTTTTACTTCGGGCCAAGCGTCATCACTAAGGTTTTTCCTAACATATGCGCTTCTCTGTCTATCTTTCCCACTTTTTCCACATCGTGAATGAGTCTATCAATGAGCCGCTTACCTATATCTTTGTGGGAAATCTCTCTTCCTCTAAAAAACATTCGTATCCTTACCTTGTGTCCCTTCTCTAAAAACTCTCTTACATGCCTTAACTTTACTTCGTAATCATGATTATCTATTCTTGGATTTATTCGTATTTCTTTGAGCTGTGCGTGCCTCTGATGTTTCTTTACCTCTCTTTCTCGTTTCTCCTGCTCATAACGGTATTTGGCAAAATCCATTATTCTACACACCGGCGGATTTGCCTGGGGAGCAACTTCCACTAAATCAAAATCGAGCTCGTCCGCCTTCTTGAGCGCTAAATCACGAGGAAATATCCCGAGCTGTTCCCCCTCCGGTCCAATGAGCCGTACTGTTTTTGCAAAAATTCTCTCATTTACTCTTACATATCTCAACTTACCTCAACCTCCTTTTTTAATGAGCGCACAACTTATGGCCCAAGAACTGCTTCGCATTTCCGGGATTTAGTCCCCGAAATTTGTTCCAAATTTCAGGCGAAGCGATAACCAACATAAGTTGCGGCCTCATTTGACTTCCTTTCTCAAAATATCTATAAACTTCTGGGGCTTCATGCTTCCTAAGTTTTCTCCACCCCGCTTTCTTACAGAAACCTGCGCCTGCTGCTTTTCTTTCTTTCCTACAATCACCAGATACGGCACTTTAAGAAGCTCTTTCTCTCGTATTTTCTTTTGCAGTGTTTCGTCTCTTAGGTCCGCATCTACCCTCATACCTTCCTCTTGCAAAATCCGTTGCACATCCTGCGCATAACCTTTGAGGTCGGAAGTAATATTGAGTACACTGACTTGAACAGGAGCCAACCACAAGGGGAATTTACCCGCATAGTGCTCAATGAGCGTGGCAATGAACCTCTCAAGACTTCCCAGAATAACACGATGAATCATCACAACCCTTGTATCTTTTCCAGAAGAATCTCGGTAAGTCACATCGAACCGTTTAGGAATATTGTAATCTAACTGAACGGTCGCACACTGCCATTCTCTGCCTAAAGCATCCTTTAATTTTATATCAATCTTTGGCCCATAAAAAGCGCCTTCTCCTACATTAATGCGATATTGAAAATTTTTCTTTCGTAGAACCTCCTCTAAGATTTTTTGAGAATCGTCCCAGTCTTGAACCTCTCCAATGAATTCCTGCGGTCGCGTACTTAATTCAGCACCAAAATTATCAAAACCAAATACTCGCATTGCTTCCTGTACAAAATCGAGGACTCCTTCTATTTCAGAATAGAGATCTTCTTTTTTGCAGAAAATATGAGCGTCGTCCTGCGTGAATCCTCGCACTCGAAGAAGCCCCTGCAGAACCCCACTCTTCTCATAGCGATACACCGTACCTAATTCAAATAACCTGAATGGCAAATCACGCCAGCTGTGGAGTTGCGATTTGTAGATAAGAATGTGGCCGGGGCAATTCATTGGCTTTAAGACAAATTCCTGGTTCTCCTTTACAATCGGATACATGTAATCTTGATAGTACTCTAGATGACCGCTCTTGGCCCATAATTTTTTATCCATAATATGGGGGGTATTGACCATCTGATACCCCCGCTTAAGGTGCTCTCTTATTTCCCAATCTTCAATGATTCTTCGCAACACCGCTCCCTGTGGCAAATAGAATACCAGGCCTGCTCCGGCTTGATTATAGTAGAAATCAATTAAGCCAAGGTCTCTACCCAAAATTCTGTGATCTCTCTTTTTTGCCTCCTCAAGAGTCCCCAGATAGGTATCTAATTCTTTCTTACTAGAGAATGCTGTTCCATAGATGCGTACAAGCTGAGGGTTCGTCCCTATGCCTCTCCAATAGGCACCGGACGTAGACAAGAGTTTAAAAGACACTACCTTTCCCGTAGAAGCAATATGAGGTCCCCTGCAAAGGTCCACAAAATTGTTATGCTTATAAATAGAAACTTTCTCTTGCCCTAACTCTCTGATAAGCTCTATCTTATAGCTTTCCTTCTGGGTCTGGAAAAAATCAATGGCCTTTTCTGCACTCCACTCCTCGTGGATAAAGGGGTAATCTTTGCGAATTTCTTCTGTCATCAGTTTCTCTATCTTCGCTAAATCTTCTTCCTTTATCCCCCCAGGAATATCAAAATCATAGTAAAACCCATTCTCAATCGAAGGCCCAATACCCAGCTTTGTCTCTGGATAGAGTCTTTTTACCGCTGAAGCCATAATGTGGGAACAGGAATGTCGCAAAGCGTCTAAATCCATGCTCATCTTAAAGAAAGTTACTATTAGTAACCGTTAGTAACTAAATTCAATGGGCGGTAGAGGATTTGAACCTCTGACCCCCTCGGTGTAAACGAGATGCGCTTCCGCTGCGCCAACCGCCCGCTCTATTACCTTTTACCAGATTAGAATTATTTTTCAACAGAATTTTATCTTGAGCTATCGAGAGAGATCTCCGGGCTCTCCAACAGCACCCCTTACCTCCTCAATAGTTCCTTTCATGTAAAAAGATTGCTCATGCACATCGTCTAATTTACCATCGATAATCTGAGCAAAACCTTTTATAGTATCTTCTCTCTTCACGTAGGTTCCTTTCTTGCCGGTAAAGGTCTCGGCAACAAAAAAAGGTTGAGACAGATACCGTTGAATCTTTCTGGCCCTCTTCACAATCAATTTATCTTCAGCACTTAATTCCTCCACTCCTAAAATGGCAATGATATCTTTCAACTCTTTATACCGCTGCAAAATCTTCTGTAAGCCTCTTGCTACCCGATAGTGCTCCCAGCCTACCACAGAAGGACTTAAAATTTTCGAAAAAGAATTAAGGGGGTCCACCGCCGGATAAATACCTAACTCCACAATTTCCCTCGATAAAACCACTGATGCATCAAGATGGGTAAAGGTGGTGGCAATTGCAGGATCAGTCAAATCATCAGCGGGAACGTAGACCGCCTGCACACTTGTAATAGAACCTCCTTGGGTGGAGGTAATTCTTTCCTCGAGCTCAGCTAAATCCTTGGCTAATGTTGGCTGATACCCAACTGCCGAAGGAAATCTTCCTAAGAGCGAAGATACTTCACTGCCTGCCTGAATATATCTGAAAATATTATCGATAAAGAGCAGAACATCTTTCTTTGCTATGTCTCTGAAGTGCTCTGCCATAGTAAGGGCAGTTAAACCTACGCGGAATCGCGCTCCCGGGGGTTCATTCATCTGGCCAAACACCAATACTGCTTTATCCAACACACCTAATTTTTGCATCTCAAGCCAGAGATCATTGCCTTCTCGTGAACGCTCTCCTATGCCTCCAAATACACTCACTCCTCCGTGCTCAATAGCAATATTTCTTATGAGCTCCATAATAATCACGGTCTTTCCCACGCCTGCTCCACCAAACAAACCAACCTTTCCTCCTTTCAGAAAAGGAGAGATTAAATCAATCACTTTTATGCCTGTTTCCAGTATCTCTTTCTCTGTGGATTGCTCCTGAAGAGGAGGTGGTTCTTTATGAATAATTTCCTTCTTGGCTGCTTTCACAGCTCCCTTTTGATCAATCGGCTCTCCCAAAAGATTGAAAACCCTGCCTAAAACTTCTCCTCCCACGGGAACACTTATAGGGGTCTGGGTATCAATGACCTCTTGGCCACGCGAAAGACCGTCAGTAGAATCAAGAGCAATGCACTTTACTAAATTATCACCCATATGCTGATGGACTTCTGCATAAAGAGTGTGGTCTCCAATACGGATAGCCAGAACATTATTGATACGCGGGAGGCTACCTCTGGTAAATTCCACATCTACCACTGGGCCAATTACCTTTTTGACAATTCCCTTATTTTCCATTGTTACATCAACATTGAACACAAATCAGTGAGCTCTCTTGTGATCATGCTCTGTCTAACTTTGTGAAACTTTAAATTAATATTTTCTTTGAGCTCCAAGGCATTGTCTTTCGCCTGCTTCATAGTAAACACTCTCATAAATTCCTCGGAAGCAGCTGATTCCAAGAAACTTGCCTCAATTGCTCCTTTGATATATGCGAAGAAAAAGTCATTCCACAGATTCTCGCCCTCCCAAAGAAAATCCCTTGTATCGCCTGTGGTTTCCTCTAAAGGAAATACTTTTAATACCCTGGGCTTGGCGATAATATTCGATTTAAATTGATTAAAAATAATAAAGAACCCGTCAAAGGTATTCTCTTTTAGGCCTTCAAAAACAACCTGGGCAAGCTTTTCTGCATCATACTGGTCATGGCCCTTTACCTCTACGCTATCCTGAGACAAATGCCTTTTTAAAGCTGCCAGGCGCCTGCCGTATGCAAGAACTCTTCCCTGCATAATTTTTATTAACTCTAAGGTGCTCTGAAGCACAAAGAGGTTAAACCCTCCACACAAGCCCTTATCTGAACCGATACAGAGCAGAAGCGGATTCTGCGTTGTGCGTAAAGTAAAAAATTTATGTGGGGCATAATTCACAGAACGCCAAAGATCTCCTGCCACCTGGTGCAGTGCTGCAAAATAATCTTTTCGCTTGGCCGCTTGCTTCTCTATCCTCTTGAGGCGAAAGAGAGAAACCACCTCCATTGCTTGCGTGATTTTCACTATCTTATCAATGGAAGTAATTCTGTGTTTAAGAAGCTGTTTTACATTGCTCATACAAAGACAAATCTCTTTTTGAATTCACCAATTACCTCTTTAATCTTTACCTCATCCTCACCATTAAAATCTCTATTTTCCTCAATCTTTTTTACCAGGTACTCGTGTTGTTTGTGAACAAAATCTAAAAATTCTTTTTCAAATCTCCTCACATCTTTAAGGGGGATATCATCTAAAAGACCCTTTGTGCCTGCATAGAGAATAAGTGCTTGCTCTCCAAGGTTCTGAGGCTCGTGTTGGGCCTGTTTTAACGCTTCAACTAAATGCCGGCCCCGCTCAATTTGTAACGTAGTCTCTTTATCTAATTCTGTTCCTAGCTGGGTAAATGCTTCTACTTCTCTAAATTGAGCCAAGTCCAGACGAAGCATCCCTGAAACTTTTTTGATTGCTTTGAATTGAGCTGCTCCTCCCACCCGTGAGACACTTAAACCAACATTGATTGCTGGCATTACTCCTTGGTGGAATAAATCAGTATCTAGGTAAATCTGTCCATCGGTTATGGAAATTAAGTTCGTGGGGATATATGTTGTAACGTCTTGGGCTTGAGTCTCAACAACCGGCAGTGCCGTTAAAGACCCTCCTGCGTAGCGCTTGTTGAGTTTACAGGCTCGCTCAAGGAGCCGAGAGTGAGTATAGAAAATATCTCCTGGGTATGCCTCTCTTCCTGGGGGACGCCTTAAGAGTAATGATAATTCCCGATAACAGGCAGCGTGTTTACTTAAATCATCATACATAACCACAACATCCTCTCCTTTATCTCGAAAATATTCTGCCATAGAAGTGGCAGCGTAAGGAGCAATGTACTGAAGAGGAGTAGGAGAAGATGCAGAAGCAACAACAACGGTCGTATACTCCATACATCCATACTTCTTTAAGGTGTCGGTCATGGTTGCCACAGTAGAGTTTCTCTGTCCAATGGCTACGTAAAAACACAACACGCCTTTACCTTTCTGGTTGATAATCGTATCGATCAACAGAGCAGTTTTTCCTGTTTGTCTATCCCCGATAATTAACTCTCGCTGGCCTCTGCCAATAGGAATCATTGCGTCGATTGCTTTTATTCCCGTCTCTAAAGGGGTGTTGACGGGTTCTCTTTGGGCAACACCTGGGGCTTTAACCTCTACGGGTCTAAATTGGCTTTCCTTAATCTTGGGCCCATCATCTAAGGGATTTCCTAAAGGGTCAACTACCCTTCCCACCAAAGCTTCACCAACAGGTACCTCTAAAACTTTCCCTGTGAGGCGAACCTCATCTCCTTCTTTTATTAAAGAATCGTCTCCAAAAATACACGCCCCCACGGTTTCCTCTTCCAAATTAAGCACCATTCCGTAGACGTTATGAGGAAAAATTAATAATTCGCTCGACAGGGCATCTTTTAATCCATACACTTGTGCAATACCGTCTCCAATACGCAATACCACTCCTATTTTTGCAATGTCGACTTTTTCCTTAAAAGCCTCTATCTTTTCCTGTATGATACGCGTTAATTGATGCGGATCAATTTTCACTGGGATAACACCTCTTTGAGCCTGCCTAAGGCACTACGTACAGAAAGGTTTATCTTCAAATCTTCGCTTTCGACAAAAATCTCTGCTCCTGCATAGAGCTTTGAGTCAACTTCTTTTTCTAAGATTAAATCTTTGCCGAACATATCCTTTAACGTTTTTGAAAGAGTTTTTTCTTCGGTATCAGTTAAAGAGAATGCCGTTGTTACTTTAACGGAGAGTTGATTCGCGTACACGTTATAAGAATCCAAAAATTTCTCGTAGATATCAGAAAAAGCGTTAAATTGATTATCTTCTAAAAGGAGGATGAGAAAATATAGAAATCCGCCGTCAAGGCCAAGAAGCTCTTTGCATTCAGCAAGAAGGGCCCTCTTTTCTTCTCTCTCAACGTGCGAGGAAAGGAAATAAAAACGCGCCTCTCTATTATCCCATAAAAGGCGCCTCATTGTCTCATAATCACCCTTTATCTTCTCTAACAGGCGATTTTTCTGTCCGTAGAGAGCTAAAGCTTGAGCGTATTTAAGAACAATGCTACTGTGCTTCATAGAGTTCTTTTAGGCTTTCCTGTAGTAATTTTGCGTGTTTTTTATGGTCAATCTCTTTTTTCAAGATTTTTTCAGCAATCATAAAAGAAAGTTCCAAACTATGCTGCTGCAACTTTTGTTTGCTTTTCTCCAATTGAAATGCAATCTCTTTTTCTGCCTTTTTCTTCATGTAGACAATCTCTTTTTCGGCTTCGACCTTCTTTTTTCCTCTATACTCTTGGCTGTAAGTATTCGCTTCCTCTTTTATCTGTAACGCTCTTCTTTTTGCCTCTTCTAATTGCTCTTGCGCTTGTTGAGCTTGATGACCTGTTTCCTTTTTGAGTTTTTCAATTTCTACTAAGTTGTTCTCTACATAGCTTTTTCTTCTCTCTAACATCTGCAGCAGGTGACGGAATACGAACCTCTGCAGAAGCAGGAGGAGAATCACAAAAATAACTATTTCTAAAATGAGTGTAAGATTGATGTTCATCTTAGCTTACCACAAAGATTAAAAGAAGAGCAATGACGAGAGAATATATACCAGTCGTCTCAGCAATGGCATCAGCAAGAAGCATTGTTCGTAAAAGCACTCCTTGCATCTGCGGTTGGCGGGCAATAGCTTCGCATGCCTTTCCTCCAACAATTCCTTCACCAATGCCAGGGCCAATTGCTCCTAAGCCCATACATAAACCCGCTCCCAGGAGAGAAGCTACTCGGATGAGTGTTTGAGAGTCAATCAAAACCTGTCTTGTTCCTTCAGCAACGGTTTGCGCTAAAGCCACGTCCATATCTACCTCCCTTTTTATTGTACGAAAGAACCTCTCAGTTCAATTGGGTCTATGAGTATTGTTGAGCCAAAACGCTTATATAAGAAACAGCTAAGATGGTAAATACAAATGCCTGTATTCCCGCCATAAAAAACCCAAGAAATGCTTTAATAGGAAAACCAATAAGCACTGCCGGAAGAATACCCCATGCTTTCAGCAAGGCGCATAGTTGAAAAATCACCGCGACAGCAATTCCCCCAGCAAAAATATTGCCAAAAAGACGAAAAGAATGAGAAAGTGTCTTAGAAATCTCAGCAAAAACATTGGAGGCAAATAGCCACCAGTAAGGCTCAAAATAACTTTTTAGGTACTGCTTAAGTCCTTTTACCTTTATTGCATTTATATGCGCGACCACCAAAACCAAGAGCGCAAGCCCTAGGCACACGTTCAAATCTCGTGTAGGACTCAAGAATCCCGGGATTAATCCCAGCCAGTTGCTCACCAAGATAAATAAAAATAACGTTACAATAAATCCTAAAAATAGCCTGCCTCTTTTCCCCAGGCTCTCTCTCAGAACATCGTCAAACCACTCAAGGAGCACCTCTAATACAAGCTGCTTTCTTGTGGGAATAAACTGTAACTTTCGCTTTAACCAGATACATAAAATAAATATAAAAAGGCAAGCGAATATAGTAAATCCTATGGTATCTAAATGGACCGTGAATTCTTTACCGAAAATAATTATTTTTTTTGCAAGAAAGACTGTCTCTCTCATGTTTTCTCTATGCCCTCTCCGTAAATGCCTAATCTCACCATGAAGAGGCCTAAGGCTGCCCCAAAAAACATATATAAATCTATCCTTATAGAAAGAAAGAGCGCAAGCGCCATCAACAAATATCTAATTATATAACCAAAAAATGAAAAAAACAAAAATTTTTTTTCACCTACAATTGCTTTTATCTGTCGCTCTAATAAAAGAAAATTAATAATACTTACCACTGTACCTAGTAGGAGCCCCCAGCTGAAAGTGCGTTTTATAAAAAAGCTTAAGACAAATCCGATACCAGCATATAGGAGTGCTTTTTTGATAATTTTGTTGCGTAACCCCTTCATAATAAATTGGTTATTCCTTTGTCTTCGTTGTAGTGATTGTCTTATACACCCCAATAAATCCGCCGATTATCCCCAAGATGAGAAAGAGAACAGTAAAAAATTTTGTGTTCAGGCGCTTATCTAAAAACAAACCGAGGCCGAGACCACACAGAATAGAAACAACCATAATAAGCCCGAGTTCGGAAATGTAGAATAGGGAGGGAAACCAGTCTTTATTCTTCATTAATGAGGATTCTGGCCTGATTATCAATAATTTCAAAAAAACCGCCTTTTATCTCTTTCTTATAAGAAGGGGCGATTATTTGGCCCTCCTTTAATTTACCCATGATCGGAGCATGATCGCAAAGTATAGTTAATTGACCTTCTTGGGAAGGTAAAGTCAGAGAATCAGCCTCAATCTCCCACTTTTCCTTCGCGCTGACTATCGTTACCTTAAACTTCATCTGTCTTTACCCGAAGAGAGAA
This sequence comes from Candidatus Omnitrophota bacterium, assembly GCA_020343695.1. Taxonomy (GTDB): domain Bacteria; phylum Omnitrophota; class Gorgyraeia; order Duberdicusellales; family 4484-171. The sequence goes on from CP070807.1 coordinate 37,326, forward strand.
TTTCCTCTGCTGCTTTTAAATAATTTTTCTGATGTATGATTGGTCTACCAACTACAAAATAATCAACCTTATTCTTTAAAGCACTCTTTACTGTTGCTACCCTCTTCTGATCGTCTCTTCCTTTTGTCTTTCGGATTCCAGGAGTAATAGTAAGCAGGCCAAATTTTTCTTTTATTTTCTTTGCCTCCCATACGCTGCACACTACGCCATCTAAGCCGCTCAGCGAGGCAATTTTAGCTAAATTAAAAACTTTTGCCAGAGAAGCTCTTCTGGAAGTAAGTTCAGTTACTCCGATAATTAAGGGTGGCTTTTTTCTTTTACGAGTGGCTT
>CP070807.1:37755-61269 GCA_020343695.1 Candidatus Omnitrophota bacterium
AATGATAAAGAGGCAGTTATCCGAAAAGAAGCAGCAAAGGCCCTGGGAAGAACAAAAGATAACCGCGCAACAATTCCTCTTGTTGATTCTCTCAAAGATGGTGATAAAGATGTTCGGGCAGCCAGCGCATGGGCATTGGGCTATATAAAAGATGCACGCGCGCTCACGGCTCTTACCGATTCTCTTAGAGATGCTAGTGGAGATGTTCGCGAAGCAGCGGCAAAAGCTTTGGGAGAGCTACAGAATCCTCAGGCGGTTAAACCACTTATTGCTCTTCTCTACGACCAGAACTATAAAGTACGAAAGAACGCCGTTCTTGCATTAGAGAAGATAAAGGATCCTCGCGCCGCAGATGCCGTAGAGCAGTTGATTAGCGATAAAGAGCCGTCTGTGCGAGCTATTGCCATACGCGCTTTGGCATCATTTAAAGGCAGCGATTCAGTGGATTCTTTGATTATTGCCCTCAGGGATAGAAATGATTCTGTGAGAGAGATGGCGGTATTTTCGCTGACTAATGTACGTGACCCCCGCCTCATCGAACCTCTTATTGGGGCCTATCATAACGAAAGACGTTCTCATATCCGAGGAGAGATGGTGCTTGCATTAGCTCGGTACTCTCACGACCCTGGAGCATTAAAAGCCCTTATTGAAGCACTGAAAGATAATGATTTTCTTGCCAGAAAACATGCAGCGCGGATTATACGATACATAAAGAAGCCCGAAGCAATAGAAGTTCTGATTGAAGCCCTTAAAGACAGTGATGAGTTTGTTCAGAAGACTGTTGCCCAGGGTTTGGGATTTCTTAAAAGTCGTCGGGCAATTGAACCACTTATTGTTGCCCTTGAGGAGGATATTGACCCAGGTGCAAAAAGTGTGTGTGATGCATTCTACGGCGCTTTAGAGAATATAACAGGACAGCATTTTGGTCGCAGTATAAAGAGGTGGCGTGCATGGTGGGATGAGAACAAGAGTAAGGGAAATTAGAATGAACAAAACGATAATAATTATATGTGGCCTAGTGGTGATGAGCTTACTTATATCTTCAATTACCCTTTATAGTGAAGATGTTGAGTATAACGAGAATCTTCCTCGCAATGTTCGTGAGCAGCTCAATAAGCTAAAGTCTTATGATCCGAATAAGCGAAAACAAGCAGCCCTTGAATTAGGGAGAATAAAACATCCCTCTGCCTTAGAGCCTCTTATTGCCGCACTCACAGATAATGATAACCTTGTACGTTACAAGGCAATATGGGCATTGGGAGAGATAGGGGATGAACGCGCTGTCGAGCCACTCATAAATTTATTCAAATACCGACGTATGCAGCACGGCTCAATTCGGGAGGCATTAAAAAAGATTGGCGATGCCGTGGAATTTCTTGTTCCTGCATTGAAGCACAAAAACGATAAGATACGAAAAGAGAGCGCAACTCAACTGGGAAGATTAGGCGATGCTCGCGCTGTAGAACCTCTCATTGCCGTACTGAAGGACGAAGATGCAGAGATAGGGTGTGCTGTGACAAAGGCTCTTGGTGAAATCAAAGACCCTCGAGCAGTCATACCACTTGTTTCTTATCTCAATGATTACGCTTCAAAGATTCGCTCCTGTGCAGCCAGCAGCCTAGGAGAAATAAAAGACCCTCGGGCAAGCAAGGCATTAATCGCTGCCACCAAAGACAGGGATTTAGCAGTTCGTTCAAATGCAGTGAATGCGTTAGAATATGTTGGCGATGAGGCAATGGGCCCTCTTACAGAGGCTTTGAATGATAGCCATGAGTGGGTCCGGGAAGCGGCAGTAAAGCAGTTAAGCAAAAGAGGTAAACTCGCGGTAGAACCACTTATCATAGCTTTGAATGATCGAAAAAAGGACATTCGCTATGCTGCTGTCGTTGCGTTAGGGAAAATAAAGGATACGCGCGCTGTAGAGCCTCTTATAGGTTTGCTTGAAGATAAAGAGTCACTTGTTCGTTGGGCATCAGCAAAGGCACTGGGAAATATAAAAGACCCTCGAGCAATAGACGCTCTTGGCGCACTCATAAAAGATTCAAATACAGGAGGACGAAAGCTGGCAGTAGAGACATTAGGAAATATTGGGAATCCTGAAGCGATAGAATATCTTGTAGAGGCTCTTGGAGATAGCGAGGGGAATGTTCGTAGGACCGCAACAGCAGCCTTAGGGAAAATTAAAGATCCCCAAACGGTTAGGTTTTTAATATATGCACTCACCAAGGATGATCCATACACTCGTAACGCTGCACGAAAGTCATTGGTAAATATGGGAGAACTGGCAGTCGAGCCGCTTATATCTGTTCTTCGGCATGATAGTTTTTCTGTATGGGAATCTGCTGTATCAGCACTCGCCCAGATAGGTGAACCTTCGGAGAGACCACTAATTTCCGCACTTTCATACGAAAATGCATATATCCGCCGGGGAGCAGCAGAAGCATTAGGAAGAATGAAAACCAGGCAGATGTGTGAATCGAAAGATAAACCAGAATCTTCTGGCGTGGAACCTGCTTCTGTTGTTGCGTTTTTAATCCCCCTGCTTAGAGACAGAAACCCACAGGTACGCAAATCTGCATTATTTGCATTAGGAAGAATCACCTGTCAAGATTTTGGCGAGGACCCTCGTGGTTGGCAGAAGTGGATAGAAGGACGGGCTACCTATAGAGAATAGTTCGAGCCTGAATAATTAGAAAGAGATGAGAATCACTCTGATTGTAATTGGTGTGCTGGTGGTGATTGCTGTAGTCGTGGGCGTAGCAATACAGGGTCCACTGCGTTGGGTTTCCATGGACGCACGCGCAGATTACTCAATGAAAAAAAAGATAAAACAGTTACGTTCCAATGACCCAAAAGAACGCGAAAAAGCTGCTGATGACATAGCTAGAACTGCACTCTCATATTATGACCATGGAGAACCCGCTTTTGCCGTAAAGCCCCTTATTGGAGCCCTCAAAGATAAAAATTCTGCAGTAAGGGAAAATGCGGCAACTGCCTTAGGGTTTATTCATAATGCGCGAGCTGTTCCCTCACTCATCAATGCGCTGAAAGATAAAGACAGTAAAGTGAGAAGCCGTGTAGCCTGGGCATTGGGATATATAGGAGATAAGCGTGCAGTAAAGCCTCTCATCGCCGCGCTTAAGGAATATACGTATTTCCGCAATCAGCATAGTCCGGCTTTGGCATTGGGCCAGATAAAAGATTTGCGGGCAGTAGAACCTCTCATTTCTCTTCTCAAGGATAAAAGAGAGTTTGCCAGAAAAGACGCAGCAACAGCGTTGGGAGATATAAGGGCTTCTCGTGCAGTAGAGCCGCTCATAACAGCCCTTGGTGACGAAAGAGAATCTGTGAGAGCAGAAGCAGTGAGAGCATTAGGAAAGATAGGTGATATTCGCGCCGTAGAGCCCCTCATAGCTATACTTAGGCGTGAATCAAGTCAAATTGTGGGGAGTGCTGTGTATATCCTGGGAGATATGAAAGACCCCCGTGCAGTAGATGCCTTGATCGATGTACTTAGTGACAAGTATGAAAATATGTTTATCAGGCAGCAAGCAGCAGAAGCCTTAGGAAAAATTAAGGATAAGCGAGCAGTGAGAGCCCTTATTGTTGCTCTTGCAGACCAAGAGAGTAGTATTCGTGCGAAAGCAGCTCTCGCACTTGGTAAAATAGGGAGTCTTGACGCAAAGCAGGCTTTAACCAATGCATTGAATGATGAGGATAGTGCGGTACAAAGATGTGCAAAAAAGGCATTAGGGCAATTGCGCTATTGAACGAAGCAAGCGGAGTCCTGAGCATTCCGAAGGAGGAGCAATTTAAGTAATAAGGAGGTATTATGCTTAAAAGATATCAAATTATTCTTACTGATTGGCTTGGCGAACATCTTGCTGCTATTTCTGACAAGTATGATATAAGCATTTCTGAAGCAGCGAGAATTGTATTATGTTTGCAAATTCCTAAGTTAGTATCAGTAGCTTATCCTAAGCATAAGGTTGCCATATCCGATAGAGATTTAGTAACCACTATTAAGAGAAGTAGCCGCGATACAGATTCCAGAGCAGACCTTCACAGACTTCTTTCAGATATTTATTTCGAAGCACGAAAGGCGATAGAGTTCTGGGCGAAGGAGGAAAAGAAACGTAAAGGTAAAGTGAAACCCTGAATATCCCGAAGGACGAAGTTAAATAGAGCGATATGAATGAGAAACGGCAAACTTTGCTATCACTTTTGTTAATATCAATTCCAGTAATAATTGTGGCAATAGTTGTGCCGATGGTTAAGCGATAATTTGCTTGCGGGAATAGAGGTAAAATTGGGGGAATGTAGATAGACTAAGGAGGTGAAGAATGTGGATTTGGATTGATGCCGTGGTTAAACCTAATAAAAGCGAGCAAGAAGTAAAGGAAAAAAGGGAAGAGTGGATTAACCAAGGTCAAGAGAACCTTCTTCTTAGCAAGTGTAAATCAGCCCAAAGATTTCGTATTTCCGGTTCTTATCCTCAACGGGTCTTCTGGATAATCGAGACCGAAGATGAAGGCATAGTTAATTTAATCTTAACGCATTTTGGCACTGTTTGGAATATCAAGACATGCCAAGTTAGTCCTCAATCTATCTCTGAAGCTTTAGGGAGTGGCTAGAATCAGAGATAAAAAAGTAGACTAAACCATTTTCCCATTCGCGCCAATAGGTGGTCTGTCTTTCAAGGTATGAGTCGAATCCAACAAATCCCTTATCAATCTCTACATTTTCTGTTATAATATTAAGTTATCTATGAATAAAGTAGTGTGGTTCTGTAAGCCTCTAAAAAGAAGCTTGCGGTAAATTTCATTTAAAAGGAGGTGGAGACTTGAAAGGGAAGATAAAGAAACTTATCCGGGATCGTGGCTTCGGTTTCATCGAGACGGAAGATGGCAAGGAGATCTTCTTCCACCGCTCCGCTTTGGAGGGGGTAGGCTTTGAAGCTTTAGAAGAAGGTGGTAGCGTAGAGTTCGATACGGAAAGAGGGCCTAAGGGCATGCGAGCAGCAAATGTAAAGGCAATAGAAGGCTAGCAGCGGTGTTGAGTTCGATGTCATAGATATAAAACAGGCAGAGCCCCTATGAGGGGTAAGGCTTATCGGATAGAAGGAAAAGGTATTCCTGGAAGCGGTTTATTCAAAAAAGGACATAATTTTCCCCATCCTTCTCCTGCGCAAATATTGATGATGGGCAAATTGCCTTTTCTTTCCCTGAAATATGATATTATCTCGTTAGTATGCCTATTATATCCTTCTTGAAATTTTTCTGCGTCAAACTCAGCGGTATTGTAAAAATCAAGATATAATTATTCGGCGAGAGCACTCCCGTCATGAACTTTTGCCTAGGTAACGTACCTTTTCATGGAGCGTGACCAGCTCGTTATCTCTGCAGTCAAGATAAATTTCGACTTAGGGTATCTAGAATTGAGCTGCTTATAAATCCTTATTTTCTGGTATAATATAGCAATTCGATAGTTAATTTAAAAGGGCAACCCCCTCAATGGACGATGAACGATAAAAGATGCATAGGGTGCAGTGAATACAAGAATTGCAAAGATTCCTTTACCTCCTGGATATTCTTTATTATTGGTATCATCGCAACCGTGGCAATCCGCGTCGTCACTGTGCTGATACATATGGACCCTCTGGCGGCAAAAGTTGCCTGGTATATCGGAGTAGGCGGTTTCTTTATCTTCTTTATATACAAATTTAGGGTGAGCCAGGCAAGGGTCAAAATTATTGTTGAGAAGAACCTTGTGGATAAAATTAACCATAAAGAGCAATTTACCGGAGATGATTACAATTTTATAGGTCAACTTTTATGTAGTATCAGCTCCAGAAAAGAAAGAATAAATTATTTTTTTATATTTGGACTCTCAGCGCTGGCCCTCCTGTTAGCTCTCTATATGGACTTTTTTAAATAGGGCAGATTTTTACATTTTATGGATATCGGTAAACAAAGGAGGTACAACTCATGAAAAGGGCGCTTATCCCTGTTGTGGTTGCGGTTATTGTAGGTTTTTCTTTGGTATGGGTGGCAAACATAATATCCGGAACGGTAGTTAGCATCAAAAATAAAGGATATGTTACAGTAAAAGGCTTTGCAAAAAAAGCGATAAAATCCGATCTTGGTATATTTAGTGCCACAATAGTCAGGGAAGATGAAAACTTACAGGTATGTTACAAAAATGTGACCGCAGATAAAAAGAAAGTCAAGAATTTCTTAAAGAGATTCGGCATTAGAAAAGAAAATATAGAATTCTATCCTACTCAAATAGGCGAAAGATATAAGATAAACGAAAGGGGCTATGCCACCGATGAATTTATCAATTACAAATTGAGCCAGACGTTCAAGGTGGAATCTAATAATGTAGCGAGTATCGCCGAACTGTCAGAAAGAATTTCAGAGCTCTTGGACGATGGTGTAAAGATGTTTGTTTCATCGCCGGAATATGTCTATACCAAACTGGATGATTTAAAGGTTGAGATGATCGGAAAAGCCACTGCCAATGCAAAGATGAGGGCAGATATAATAGCAAAACGGGGAAGATTCCGATTAGGCTCAATCTCTTCAGTAAGGGTGGGAATTTTTCAGATAACACCCCTGCATTCCACAGACGTATCAGACTATGGCATAAATGATACCACGAGTATTGAGAAGGAAATAAAAAGCGTGGTTGAGGTCCGGTATTTTGTAAAGTAAAGAGATGAGAAAAAGATTTTGTATCTAAGAGAGCGGTTATGAGACGACCCAAAAAAGAAAGAAGAAGATATTCACGATATGACACTGAGATGAAAATTTATTTCCACGTGAGCTATGATATTAAGACAAAAATTAGATACAGGATCCTTGCGAGTAAGAAACAGAAATATTCTTCAAAAAAATACCCCGGGATTAGTAGAAATATCAGCGTAGAAGGATTATGTTTTGTTTCAAAGAAAAAATTGGAAAAAGAAGATATGCTTTTGCTTGAGGTTTATGCCCCGAATGTAAAAGCTCCTATACAGATGCAAGGCCAAGTCCGCTGGTCATGCAAACTTCCGCAAAAGCCAAAGTATAAGAAGATGTTCTATACAGGAGTGAAACTCATTGCTGTAAATGATGAAGTAGTTGCTGATTCGGTCCATTACGATGCAGAGTACAAGATTGTCTGGAGTAAGGTATTAGAGGCTGTATTTGGGGATTTCAAGGCGATGGTAAAAAGGCTTAAAAGAAATAAAAGGACGCCCAAGACGAACTGAAATAAGCTAAAGAGATATTAGACCCATAGAGTTGCAGAGTTAAATTTTGTCCACCAAAGGCGAATCCCTGCCTCTTGGTGAGGCCACCACCTTTGGTGGAAAACGAAATTTCGTAAAGGAACAGCGTGTTTTTAGTCCTCACCGACTACGCCTCTCAACAATCCCTACATTTTCTGTTATAATATGAACTAAGGAGCCCGATAAAACTTATGAGACTATTTGATTTTTTGAAAGAATTGTTTAGTCCGCCGGCAGCAAAAAAGAAAAAATCTCCCAAAAAGCCCAAGAGAAGGACTGCGATGAAGAGACGGAAAAAAATTAAAAAGAAATCTCGCAAGAAACCTCGCAAGGCGATAAAAAAGAAGCCAAGTAAGAGTGTACGGAAAAAGAAACAGAGGAGGTCAAAGAAAAGAGTTCGAATAACGCCTCGCAGGAAATCCAAGAAAAAGAGTTCATATAAGCCTTCGAAAGAGATTCTAAGAAAGCCCAAAGAAAAGGAAATCGGAGTCATTACTCACTACTTCAGTAAAATTTCAGTGGGAGTGATTAAGCTTAAGGCTTCACTTCGAGTAGGCGATAGAATTCATATAAAAGGAACTCATGATGGTTTTGTTCAAATAGTGAACTCAATGCAAATCAACCGTCAAGATGTGCCTTCTGCTTTGGGGGGCCACGAAGTGGGTATTAAAGTCGCCCATCGTGTGTATGAGAATGATAAAGTATATAGAGTGACTGATGCATAGGTTGAGACGATTTATTTTTTTATTGTCGATTTTATCATTAGTCTTTTTATGTTCTGATGCTCGAACAGAGTCATCTACGGGTAAAGAATCCCGCTTTGTGAATAGCCCTAAATTCATTCTTTACATTCCCAGCGGTATTGAAACTTACAAAAAATACCCCATTGTTGTCGCTCTTTCACCTGGTGCTGATGCAGAGTCAATGGTAGCTATCTGGAAGAATGTTTCAGAGAAATATAAATGGATAATATTAGCTTCAAAAGAGTTTCGCAATGGAGTAGATATGAATCCTGTTTTCAGTAGCATAGTTTCTACTTTAGATTTCCTCTCTATGAATTTCCCTGTAGATGACTCAAAAGTAATCGTAACAGGTTTTTCTGGCGGAGGGATGGGGTCACATTTCTTTTCTTTCTTACATCCGAGGATTGTGTCTGCAGTGGTTATTAATACTGGCATGATGCACCAGTTTCAGAGAGAGAAAAAATATAGCTGCCCGAGAAGTAAACTCGCTGTTTTTTTAGCAAGTCCGACTGATTTTCGCTACAGTGAAATGAAACGGGACCGTATGTTTCTGAATGATCTTGGCTGGAAAACAAAATGGATAGAATTTCAGGGAGGGCATAGAATAGCCCCTCAATCAGCTTACGAGAAAGCTGCAGAGTGGCTTAATAAGCAATTCTAATAAGATGAAAAAGTGTCCTTTTTGCGCTGAAGAGATACAGGATGAAGCTATAAAATGTAAACATTGCGGTGAGTTCTTAGGTAAAAAACCTCAAGTTAAATGGTATTTTCAACCATTCTGGCTGATAGTCGCATTTCTCTGTATTGGGCCTTTTGCTTTGCCGTTACTTTGGATTAATCCCCGTATTAGCCCCAAAGCCAAGGTTATTATAAGCATCATCGTCATTATTTTAAGCTGTATATTGGGAATTTTACTTATCAAAGCCCTGAAAGCAATCCGTGAATACTACAAGCTTATATTTCAACCATTTTAGCTCACCTCACCTAGCCTCCATACTTTATTAATCACTGCTGGCATTGATTTTTCTATGTAGACTTAGGGCTGGTTTTGTGCGTCTAATATAATGGGAGGCAAAGATATGAGAAGAATAGCGATGATATTGATTGGGGCGGTTTTGCTGCAGTTTTCTACGCCTTCCCCGATACGATGCCAGGATTCTCAAGAATCCCTGCGCACCCAGATTATTCTTTACAATCTTGTGGGTGGGCTGTATTTGACTGAGGAGCAGAAGGAGACTATCTTAGGGGAGGCAAGGAAATTAGAGAGTTTAAGAGGCCAAATGCAAATTCATTCATCAGCTCAAAGTCAGGCCCTTCTTGCTTTAAGAGAAGAAGTAAAAAGAGAAGTACCCCAGGTTCCCCAGGATCTGGCACAAGAGATACATCAAAGTAAACAGCAGTCTCTTAGATTACGCAAAGGCTACTATGATGAGTTGCAAGAAGCAACACAAAAAATAAAAGATGGGTTGACTGATGCCCAGGTATATTTAATTTCAACTTTTAAGCCCTGCCTTGTGCCACCTAAGGGCCCGGCAAGAATTGGTCAGGCTCTTCTGAGTACCGGCGGCATTCATTTATTAGAACGCTTAAGAGCCATGCCTGAGGAGGGATACAGAATGAGAAAGCATAAGATAAGTGATAAATTCATTGAAAAGGTCTCATTAAGATACCCCCAACTGACAGAGCAAGAGCTCAGTGAAGCAAGGAATGATTTTTTGAGAATCATTGAGGAAGTAAGAGGCCTATCTAGTGTTGATTTTGCCGTCAAAAAAGAAACTAAGGCAGAGGAAATTAAGAATTTGATTGAACCCAGGAAAGAAGTAGATGTAGATAAAAAAATAGCCTATTTCTTATTAAGTCCACAAATTATCCCTATATTGGAGGAGAGGAATTAAGAAGATTTATTTTTCTTGCACTTTTTCTCCTGAACTAACCTGAATTCAATTGCTTTGCGTGCTTCAAAATACAGCTGGGATATTAGCTTATGCTTTGCTTCCTCTGGCAGTCTTTTCGCAGCAATTTGATTGAATATGCGCACCATTTCCTTTTTTGCTATTGGGAATTTGTATTTAGGGTGCAAGAGACAAATCATCTCCATAAAATACATTGACAGCGATATCCGAATCACTTCAGAGAAACTGACGTCATACTTCTCAGCGAGAAATTTAATATATTCAGTCAACCAATCAGTGAGAAGAACTTGATGTCTTTTAAGCATTTAAACCTCCTCTTTACCATGCCATCATAACCTTAATGCTATCATAAAGTTACTGACTCCTCAACGTTAAAAATAAAAACTCACTTGACATATTATACTAATGCATGTTATTATTACACCATAAAAGTGTGTAACTTCTATGATTGAGAAAAGCACGAAAGCTGAGAATTGCTGGGAATTTTGGGATTGCTCCAATAAGACGGAATGTGTTGTATACAAAAAGGGTTTGGGTCGGTCCTGTTGGTACGTACCCTCATACGCACGTGCCAAAGTTGACAGAGGTTTTAAAGATTGCCGAGAGTGCCCATGGTATAAACATCTAAATGGGCTTTCACCCGCGTCTGCCTAAATTTATGAAAGGAAAGGTGCTGCTTAGCCGGTGAGAGCAAAAAATGAAAAAGATGAGGGTTGTGGTAGTCGAAGAATAGGTGGCCTCTCCCGTGGCTGGTGGAATCTATTTTCTACCACAGCCCTTTGAAAAAACACATATTTTAGATTCGCTTTTAAAAAATCAACCCTTTTTCGTATCCCTCCCGTTTCTTTAACCCTTATTAATTCCCTTGCAAAATCATTGTTTGAGCGATAGAATTTTTGTCAGCGCTTTTAGCTGCGGGATTGGCTCAACGGGCTAAAAGAACAGAGAGACGTTATGTGTCCAACAGCAGACAAGATGCCAAAAATGAAAGCTGTTTTTTTAATCTTATTTTTCTCATTTTGTATATTCATAGGTGTGTGCTTACGCGCTGCAGATACAGACGATATTTGGCTCATCTTACGCGACAATGATTCAGAAGTTACCGTATATTTAAAATCGGATGAAATCATAAAAGGTCAGTTTCTTGATAAGACAGATACAAGGTTCGAAATAGATAGATCTGGGAATTCACTGTCGTTTTATCTCGATGAGATCTCTAAAGTAATAGAAAGCTCAACAGGCAAAATTCTTTTGGAAGAACCGAAAGTGCCCTTATCTACCCTATGGAAAGAAGAAACGAAACAGAAATCGCAGAGCAAGAAGCTCATTGAGGCAGGTAGAATCTATGAAGAGCAAAAAAATTATGAGGAGGCTCTCCTCAAGTACACCGAAGCGATAAAAGTACATCCTCAAGATAACCACGCCTATCATCTACGGTATCGGTTATATGAAATTATGGGAGAGGACAGTAAAGCGTTAGGTGATCTCACCGCACTCATAGAGATGGGAGATTCATTCTTTTTCTCAGTATACCTGTGCGATCGAGGAGATATCTATGCGCGAAAAGGAAGATACCTACAGGCAGCCGAAGATTATACAGATGCTTTAGAGATAGAGCGAGTAAGCGAACGTGAAAGTATTGAGGAACGAAGAGAGCGCTTTAAAGACGCGGGAGAAGATGAAGAGAGTGTTGATTGGGAGAAACTGCGGCAGAATCGAGATGAACGTATTCTTATGAAAAGAGGGGATGTATATCGAAAGATGGGTTACCACACAAAGGCGCTTGCCGATTTTACAGAGGCGATAGAGCAGAATCCAGGAAGAAAGTTGTTAGGGGATTGTTATTTCCTAAGAGGTCTGGTCTACCGGGTGACCAATGACAAGAGGAAAATGCGTCAGGATTGGGAAAGCGCAGAATCTCTCGGAGACGATTTAGTGGAAGGTACCTGGATAGCAGGCAAAAAAGAGGGGCCATTTGTATGGTACCATCTGAATGGTGCAGTGAAAGCCGAGGTTACTTTTGCTGATGACAGGGAAGAGGGTGAATCTATATGGTACCATGAGAATGGGAAGATAAAAGGTAAAGGAAATTATAAAGCAGGGATGCGTGATGGTCTTTTTGTGTGGTATGAGGGAGCTGGTGGCCGCAAGACGAAAGAGTTGGAATATATTAACGACAAACTTGATGGAGAATGCAAGTGGTATTATGATAATGGAAATCTTTTAGAGCGAAGTTTTTTTAAAAGAGGATCCCAGCACGGCATGTCATATAGATATTACGAGAATGGAGATCTCAAAGAAGAATGCCCAATGGAAGATGGCCAGAAAAGTGGCACATGTATTTCCTATGATACCAAGGGCAGGATAAAAAAGAAAGTTCGATTTAAAAGGGGTGAGCAGATAGGAGAATCATATTAATTTCCAGAGACAACTCGGAGGCTATTGGTTGTTTGTGGAAGAGGTAAAATAGATATACGATTATGAAAAGAATAAAATATTTTATTACTCTAATATTCATTCTTGGCGTCGCACTTCTCATCTACACATATACAATTCGGTATATGCATGAAAATAAGATTTTAAAACAAGTTATCTTGCGCCTTGAAGCTGATTCAAGAATAGCAGAGGTGCTTGTGACTGGCGTTAAGTATGATGAGAGAATAGAGAAAACTCTTACCACGATTAAATTCTTAGAGTACGACACAAAAGGGAATTCCCTCACACCTAAATATTTTACTTTTCCTGGGAATATTATTCAATTCCAATCATTAGTCATACGATTTGATGATATTCATATCAGGAATAAAGATGCATTGAAAGATAAGAGCGCATATCTTTTCTGGAAGGTCTTTATGCTCGATGGACCGAATACTCAAGAATTTGAAATTACAAAGCTTAATGAGATTCCCCAAGGATACAAACTTCCTAATTCTAACCATCCTTTCGAGAAGACTCTTTGGACGAAATTTTGGGAATATGCTCTCAATCCAAAGCAAGCGAAACAGATGGGAATAAAGAATGCTCAAATTGAAGCGCCTGGTGTGATGTTCATCCCCGGCTCCCTCTATACAATAAAAATAGAACATGATGGTGGTATGAGGATTGATACTCACCCTCTTCCGGCCATTTTGCGGGGAGAACATATTCTCTGACCCTCCGCGCTTTACTATATGCTTTTACTATCCACTTTTGTATTAGCCCAGGAGGCAAGATGAGGAGTAGTGTAGGGGTTGTTCTTTTGCTCTCGATTTTCTTTTTCGGTACACTAAGCACTGCACAACTGAGTGTGGTGAATACTGCAGATGCCTGGTCTACATTGACACGGGGAGTTTCAGAAGTCACCCTCTACTTAAAGTCAGGTGAGATCATCAAAGGTAAATTCCTTAAAAAAACAGACACAACAATCATAATAGAGAAATACGGAAGTTCTGTATCTTTTCCCATTGATGATGTATTTAAGGTGGCAGAGAGTCAAACCGGCAAAATCCTCTTAGCGACCTCGCGCTTGCCTTTCTTAAGTGCGATTATTACCTATGAGTATAAAGGGTGGCAGAAAGGTAGAGAGGTAGCCTATATCGATGCAGCGTCAAATAGAATTGCACTCGAGGAATCTATGATGACTCGTTTCGCTGATTTAACCCAGGAAAATAGAGAGTTGACCATTTATGATGGTAAGGTTGCCTATATGATTAATTTAGATAAAAATGAGGCAATTGTAATGGAGCAGGAAGGTGAAGTCGTTGCAGGGGTATTTCTTGAACAGCTTCACTTTGGGCAGCCTACACGCAAAGAATCGTTTTTGGGTAAGGAGTGTACGGTGTATCAGTATCCCCAGGGAGAGGCGTATTTTTGGCATGGTATTTTGTTGAAGGAGAAGATGACAGCTCATCCCATGGGCGAACAGTACAATTTCACAAAAGAAGCTGTGGATATTAAATTAAACGTTCCTATCCCATCTGAGAAGTTCCGGCTTCCTCAAGGAGTACACCCAAAAACTATGGAAGAGTTATGGAAAGATTTTGGAAAGATAACAGAAGAGATGAAAGAGGAGCAGACGAAGTGGAAAAAAGAGGCCCAGGAACAACAGAGGAAATACCTTCTTGAGAGAGCAGAGAAGGAGCCCGAGATAAAGAAAATCTTGGAAGAAGTTACTGAAAATGATGGTTCAATAGATGTAGAAGAGGCAAATCGACTGATCACAAAGCTCGAGGAAAAAAAAGTGATTGAAAAAGCAAAGAAATTTGACGGTGCAGATGAGATTATCAAAGAAGCGACTTCCCAAAACGGCTCAATTAGTGTCTATAAGCTACAGTCTTTTGTGTGGGAGAAAGAAGGCCAGATGCGTGACAAGATGCAAAAAATTATTGATGCCGGCAGAGTATATGAGGAGCAGGGAAATTATCAGGAGGCATTGAATAAATATACTGAGGCAATAAATCTGGATCCCAAAAATACAAGTGCGTATCTTGCGCGCTATTACTTATATGAAATGACGGGCAAAGATACCAAAGCCATAGATGATCTTACCACACTTATAGAGACAAAGGATCTTCATCTTGAATCTATGTGTTTGCCGTATAGAGGAGATATTTATGCTCGAATAGGAGAATACCACCGGGCGGTTCTTGACTATACGAAAGCCATAGAATTAGGAAAGAATCAGGCGCGCAAGAGGACAGAGGAGGAAAAGGCACTCTTTAAGGAGATTGGTGAGGAAGTAAAGAAGCTCGATTGGCAAAAGACATCAAGAGTCGATTCTTTTGTGCTTAAGAAAAGAGGAGATGTGTACCGTAAGATGGACCAATTCATGAGCGCCGTCGAAGATTTCACAGCAGTAATAGAGCAGAATCCTTCCAAGAAGCTGCAGGCAGATTGTTATTTCTTGAGGGGTCTTGCTTATCGGGCGATGGGCAAGGAAGATAAAATGAGAGCTGATTTGGAGAAAGCAGAATCTCTTGGCAATAAATTAGTGGAAGGTACCTGGAGGGTAGGAAAAAAACAAGGTCACTTTATATGGTACTATACTGACGGTACAGTAAAATCTGAGGCTGATTACCGTGACAATAAATTTCATGGAAAGTATACAAACTATTATCCCAATGGTGCCATTAAAGCGCAAGGTACGTATGCGAATGGTAGACTCGAAGGAGTAAGGATGTCTTACCATGGTAATGGAAGGATAAAAGAAAAAGGTAATTATCGGGACGGCAGGAAAACAGGGATTTTTATCTCATATGACAGTGTACGCGGCCATAAGACAAAAGAGATGAATTATGCCAATGGTAAGTTAGAAGGTGAATGCAGGTGGTATTACGACAATGGAAGGCTTATGGAAAAGAGTATGTTTAAGGGTGGCGTGCGCCACGGTATGCACCGTAAGTATTACGAGAATGGAAGAGTGCAACAGGAAGGGCCATTTGCCGATGGATTAGAGCATGGAACAATGGTTCTCTACAAGCAAGACGGAAGCGTTAAGAAAAGGATTATATTTAAGGAAGGAAAACGCATAAAAGACATTTACCCCTAACTATTTGTCAGGCTGGAGGTAACTTATGCTGAAGGCGACTATCATGACGTATATGTTGTACTTTTGTTATTCAATGGTATACGCTCAAGATTCTGGAGCAGAGAGCATTCAGTCTCAAATATCAATGGAAGATGTATCTCGGAAGGTTTATGAGAATATTGCTGAGTATCAAAGCCTTGAGAAAGAACGCCGCGGTGAGGATGATTTTGAAAGCTCCCGAGAGTCTCTGACAGCCCCAGATGCATTTATTATAGAGGGACTTGAGCCGGGATTTTCCTACGATACAATTACCACAACCGAGAGGTTAGATACTGAATATGACCAGCAGGGGCAAACTACAGAGTATCAACAAGAGGTACCTTCCGTTGATATTCCGGTATTAGATGAGGGTGAGCACGAGGAGAACTTCAAGTCCTTTTTCTCAAAGATTAAGGAGAAGTGGAGGAAACTTCAGAGGTAAGGTTGAGTAATTTCCCAAAAGCTTATTTTTGAATATGTAATATTTTGATTGAAGACATACACAAAAAGCGATAAAATTATTTTAATAAGGAGGAACCATGAAGAATGATTACGGTGGTCCTGAGCGGCGCAGATTTCGGAGGGTGAGAGCGGATTTTACTCTTATTTATCGGATAGATAGGCCGATAGAAGTACGGATAATGATTGGGAGTAGAGACATCGATTCCGTGATGCTTGATTTAAGCGAAGGCGGCATGAGTATTTTAACAGATTACAATATTCCCGTCTCAACCGTCCTTATAATAAAATTTACCTTAATCAACATGAAGGCCGAGAAAGAAAGGCGAACCAGAGTAATGAGCATTATTGGTGAGGTCCGTTATAATAGGTCGTTAGAGGGCATGGGACGTCGTTTAGGAATTTGCTTTATAGAAATAGATGAGGCAGATAGGTCCGCAATCGTAGATTTTGTGAAAATGATAGCCAGCTCATAACCCACTCGTTTATACTCCAGGCTATGTTCATTCAGCATATTTTTCTTCTGCTTTACTGTGTGATTCATAAGGGAACAGAAAGGTGAAGGGAGGTTATATGAGACAGGTTTCCAGACTCTTATTGTTTGTTTGCGTGGGAATCATATTTGTATCGTTTTTCCTTCCTTGGGTGAACGTCCAGTCAAAACAGGCCGGTCAGTTGACTAAACTTCTTACTGGTAAACGTCAAGAGAATATTGCTTCAATAAGTGGTTTTGATGTTCCTGTGCTTGCCAATGGCGAAGAGGCGCGATTAATAGCCAGCATCGTAGAGATATTTAAACCAGGAGTAAAAAATGTTGACAAGAAAAGTTACCTTGTGTGGGGTATTCCTATCTTTGCCTTGTTCATTTTGGGATTGACGCTAGCGCTCAAAGAAAACAAATGGTTGAATATTGCTGTAGGTATCATAGGATGCGTTATTTTTATTGCTGCTGTGTATAAAATAAAGACTACCGATTTAGATAAGTTGGTGTTGCAGGTGCGTATAGGGGTTGGATTGTGGCTGATTCTCTGGTCATATTTAGGGCTTGGCATTCGAGGATTCATGCAGATTTTTCAGCCACCCGGAACAAACAAATAACCTGGGTGCAAAATAGAGAAAGTGTTGAGCGGATAGATTTTTAGAATTTGGTAGATCGGAGTGTTACCTGCCTATAGAGTGTTTTGATATCCTTCAGATTGATAAACCCAGGATTGACACTTAAAGCATTTGCTGCCCCACAGGCAACAGCGATTCGTACACACTCTTTAAGGTTTTCTTTGTGTGCGTGTGCGGCTACAAACCCTCCAATAAATGCATCTCCACACCCTACGGGGCTCCTGCGTTCCACTTTAGGAGGAGCAGCCACGATCATTTCTTTTCCGTCAAAAACAATTGTTCCCCTCGAACCCAGAGTAAGAGCAATAATTTGAATGCCACAATTTTTAAGGCGATATACCGCCTGTTTCATTTGCGAAAAAGAGGAAAGACGCTTTCCTGCTATTTGTTCAATTTCTTTCAGATTTGGTTTTATCATGAATGGTTTTTCCTTGAGAGCCAGAGCAAGAGCTCTGCCGCTTGTGTCAAGTACAGTAAATATATTTTTCTTTTTTGCCAGAGCAATAAGCTCACCATAGAAAGAGTCTGGCGCACCAGGAATATTTCTTCCCGAAAAAATCACATACCTGCAGTAACGCAATAGAGATGAGAACTTTTTTCTGAAATTGTTGAGTTCCTTTTTGGTAATCTGAGGACCGCGCTCCAGCACTCTTGTGATTGTATTCTGCATGGGGTCAAGAATAGTGAGGCTTGTGCGGGTATTGTTTTTAATTTCGCAAAAGTCATGCTTAATTCTTTCTTTTCCAAGCTGTTTTTGCATATAAGTTCCATCACCTCCACCGAGAAAACCACTGGCAATACTTGTTTCTTTAAGGCGTTTTAAAACTCGTGACACATTGATTCCTTTGCCGCCTGCACTCAAGTAGAGCTTCTTTTCACGAAAGTCTTTACCTATCTTAAAATGCGGCACGAATACTGTTTTGTCTATCGCAGGATTTAAGGTAATAGTAAGAATAGTCGGTTTCATAACTTAATTATTATACCATCAAAGAAGCGATTGCTAAATGAGAAATCGTAGTGCGTCACTATTGTAATTAAATTCTTACGAACTACAGATTTTCTGATATAATAATTGGAGACGCACATGTTTATTGTAATGCGCCATGGGTAGAGGAGAACAAGAGCCAAGAATAAGAAAGTTGTGGGGAATGGTTGTGATGTGTTTATTGCTTGCCAATGTTTCTTCTTATGCGCAGACGGTTATTCGTCTTAAGTCAGGAAAGATTGTGGAGGGTGAATTCATTGCAAAGACCGACAAGTATGTGAAAGTGAAATTTAATAATGTCGAACTTACGTATTGGCTGGATGATGTAGAGAGCGTACGCTTAAGCGATGGGACGAAGGTATATCCAAAAATCACACCGACAGGTATCGAGAAAGAGCCTGCGGTATCACCGCCTTTGGTTAACAAGCCCACTCAGCCTCAGGCCTCAACTCTGCAAGAGCCAGCCGCTGAAGTTCAGAAGTGATAACAAAAGGGGAAAGATATGGAACGTATAATGGTGTTTATTGATGCTGAGTATGTTGTTCAAAAAATGAAGGATTTAAGGGGGCTAAGGAAGTCTATCCGGCGCAAAGACATTGAATGGCATAATATCATACAATGGGTAGTGGGAAGGCGAAGGTTAGTTCGCTGCTACTACTATTCCGCAGAATTTAACAGAGAGGAGAACCCTCGTACATACCAGGAGCAGCAAGACTACCTGCATGATTTGAAACTGAGCATTCCTTATTTTGAAGTCAAGCTCGGTAGGCTCGTAAGGGTCAATAAGATGTGGCTCCAGAAAGGAC
Organism: Candidatus Omnitrophota bacterium; assembly: GCA_020343695.1. GTDB lineage: Bacteria > Omnitrophota > Gorgyraeia > Duberdicusellales > 4484-171. The sequence continues at coordinate 56,596 of CP070807.1, forward strand.
TTGATGTTAAGATTGCCTTGGATATGTTTTCTAAAGCCGTGATGAATCAGTATGATACTGCAGCGCTCATTTCTGGAGATTCAGATTTTACCGAGGTCATTGTGGAAATAAAAGAGAGGTATGGCAAACACGTTGAGCTGTACACCTTTGACCGAGCTATCCACGATGCGCTTAAACGTTCACCTGATAAACACATAGTTATTGATGTTCAAACCGGACGCAAAAATCGCTTTTGGCTTTACTAGGTATATTTGGATGTGTTCAATTGCGAGAAAGGATACGTAATGAAGAGAAATCTTTTATTGCTCGTTGTGATCGGTGCACTATCTATTGTGCAGAGCGGCTGTGCAGTCCTTGGCGTCCCTTTTCAAGTAGCTGGTGCAGCATTTAATCTTCTAAACGAAGTATTTCAGCTGTTGGAAGGTTTACCCATGCCTCCCCCCGGAGTTTTTTGATTGTATTTTTGAATCTCTGCGTAAGTTAGCCATGGCAACTCGAAAGACAAAGGAGGGTTCTTACTGCGGAGAACATTAAATCCCACAGAGAATCATACATGAATCTTGCACCCATACCACTTTTAGTACTTTGGTTGCTGTTGATATTGCCTGTATACGCCGATGATGTTACTGATTTAATTCCCGAGGAAATTCGATATCATGGCCGTACGTATGCGTATCATCCTCAGTGGAAAAGGTTCGAAACTATACTCAGGGGCAATTTAGATAATGATCCAGAGGAAGAAATTGTGGTGTCTTTCGGGACAAAGCAAAAGATCAGGTACGGTCGTCGCAAGGGCCATCCTGCTCATTTCTGCCTGATTTATGATTTAACCGGTGAAGGATACAAGCTCACAAAAACAATTCGAGGCGATAAGTTTCCTGGAAAATTAATCCTTGAGGATTTTGATAAGGACGGGGCAAGAGAACTGGCGATATTTACACACGGAAGACGTTATTACACCACGCTCTATATTTATAAATGGAAAAGCGGAGAGTATGACACAATCTTTAAACATAGTGGCAAGTACGGTATCGATGTCGACCTTGCTTCACCACCAACAATAAAGATAGGGAGCCCTAACGTGCGTGCGAAAGTGACTACAAGAGATGGCAAAGAGATTGAGTGGCAGTATGATGCTGAATCATTGTGGGAAGTTTACCAGTGGAATGGGGAAACGTTTATCTACAATAAAGATTTAAGTACGCCTCCAAAAAAATAGATTTTCAAGACTTCCCGTTTTAACCTACCCGTCTTCATCCGGCACCTTAAAAAATTTTGAAAAGCTTCTAATTAGCGGTATAATATTTATATAGAGAATAGAATCGGATACCACCCAGAGACGAACGCATATGGATAAGAAAAAGTTTCTTTTTGTATCATTCGATGGTTTAGTTGGTGATGTCGCTTGGCAAGTAATTAAAGAAGGCCATGAGGCAAAATACTATATAAAAAATGAAGATGAGAAGGATATCGCTGATGGATTTGTGTCTAAGGTAGATGGTTGGGAAAAAGAACTTGATTGGGCAGATGTCATTGTATTCGATGATGTGCTTGGTCAGGGAAAGATTGCTCAGAAACTTCGTAGAGAAGGTAGACGTGTAATCGGAGGAACTGAGTACACTGATAGACTGGAGGATGAGCGTGCCTTCGGCCAGGAAGAGCTGAAAAAAGCAGGTGTGAACATTATCTCTTACAATGATTTTAATTCATTTGATGAAGCTATTTCGTACGTAAAGGCAAATCCTACCAAATATGTGATCAAACCAGATGGGGAAGCCCAAAACATTAAACGTCTGCTCTTCGTTGGAGAAGAGGATGATGGCAAAGATGTGATTCAGGTCCTAGAGGCTTACAATAAAGTAGCAGGAAAGAAGATCAAGTCATTTCAGTTGCAAAAAAAGGTTACTGGTGTAGAAGTTGCAGTTGGGGCATTTTTTAACGGCAACCAATTTACGTTCCCCATCAATATTAACTTTGAGCATAAGAAGTTATTCCCGGGTCATATTGGGCCTCTTACTGGTGAGATGGGTACAGCCATGTATTGGAGTGGTTCAAACAAGATTTTTAATGCGACGCTACAAAGACTAGAACCAAAATTGAGAGAAGAAGGCTATAAGGGATATATCGATATTAACTGCATTGTTAATTCCAGTGGTATCTATCCCCTTGAATTTACCGCCCGCTTCGGTTATCCCACGATAAGCATCCAACAAGAAGGAATCCTCATGCCAATAAGCGAATTCTTATTTAAACTCGCTGAAGGTGAGCTTAGTGAATTTAAAACCAAGAGAGGATTTCAGGTGGGGGTGCGCATTGTGGTTCCGCCGTATCCCTTTGATGATAAGAAGACATTTGAGGGGTATTCCAAAGATACTGCAATACTCTTCAAGAGACCAGATTTTAGCGGTATCCATATTGAAGATGTGAAGAAAATCGGAGATCAGTGGCTTATCGCAGGAACATCAGGCGTGGTGTTGGTGGTGGTCGGACTAGGTTCTACGATGGAGCAAGCAAGAAAACAAGTCTATGGCAGAATCGCCAACATCACTATCCCTAATATGTATTATCGAAGGGATATTGGTGAGCGGTGGTTTGAGGACTGCGATAAGCTTCATACCTGGGGTTACCTTCGCGAAGCATAATCGGTTTCTTGCCAAACATCTCTTAACGAAATATTATTGAGGGAGTGCTGTGGAGAAGTTTTCTCGACGAAGATTTATAAAGTTGTGCTTTTATTGTACCCTCGCTGGATTGGGGATTATGTATCTTCCTTTCGTAAGGAGGAGAAGCATTGAAGCACCGGCTCATCCCGACCCACATTTTGAGCCGTCATATTTGAAGTTTCATAACAGCGGGGAATTGAAAAAGAGAGGAGAGACCCTCTGGCAGATGATGGAGAATTGCCAGCTTTGTCCTCGAAGATGCGGAGTAAATCGCCTAAAAGGGCGAAAAGGATTTTGCCATGCCTCATCGCAACTTATAATCTCTTCTTACCATCCTCATTTTGGAGAGGAAAAGCCTTTAGTGGGAAGAGGTGGTTCTGGTGCCATATTTTTTACACATTGTGGATTCAGGTGTGTGTTCTGTATTAATTGGGAGATTAGTCTTAAAGGAGTAGGTGCACCTCGTAGCATTGATGACTTGGCAGCAATGATGCTTCGTCTTCAATCAAGAGGCTGCCACAACATCAATCTTGTTACCCCCACTCATTACCTGCCCCATATTATTCTGGCGGTGGATAAAGCGGCCAAGGAGGGCCTAAGGCTTCCTTTGGTATACAATACCTGTGGAGGAGAGCGCTTAGAGATTCTTAAAATTCTTGACGGTATCATTGATATTTATCTTCCTGATTGTAAATACTCATCGCCTGATATGGCAGCAAAATATTCATCTGGTGGCTGGTGGTATCCGGAAGTCACCCAATTAGCCCTCGTTGAGATGTGTCGTCAAGTCGGTGTGGCAATGCCAGCTTCCGACGGAATCATGTATCGCGGTCTTATGATTCGTCACCTCGTTATGCCCAATGGAGTCAGCGGGACAAAAGAGGTGATAGAATGGATAGGAGCCAACCTTCCCAAGGACACCTATTTTAACCTTATGTCCCAGTACCGTCCATGCCATAAAGCTTTTGACTATCCAGAGATTTCTCGCAGGATTACATTGAGGGAATATGAAGATGCGGTTCGCTGGACAAAAAAAGCAGGTCTAAAGAATGTGCACCTTCAGACAACCGCAGGGTTAAAGTTGGGAGAACGTCTTCAGCCTATTCTTTCAGTTTAACTTTCATCAAGCCTTATTGTCCAGCTCTTATAAATTCCTTACCAACCCCCAACTTTCTGTTATAATAATTAGAAGATGAGAAATAAAATATTAGTAAAGATAATTGCCTTCATAGAATTATCGATAGGGTTGGTCACTCTCATCAGTCTCGTTGTTTACTCTCTGTTATCGCTATCGCAGAAACCTCTCAATGTATTCATGTTCGTATGCATTTCAAGTTTAATATCTATTCTAATAGGTGTGGGTCTCCTCAGTGGTAGAGATTTGGCAAGACACAGCCTCCTTTTCTTTTCTTCATACATCATACTCACAAAAATTCTAGTTTTTGCGAATCTACTCCAATTTAAAGGAGAGATAATTACCTTTATTCCCACGAGCATAAAGAATGCTCTCTCTGTAGGATATCATGCTCTGCTGATAGTGCTTTTTAGTCAAAAGAGAGTGAAGGCGTTTTTTAAGAATTAGGGATTGCCTGATGCAGATGCATTCATCTGCACAAGCACCTACCAGGTATTAGTATGTTTTTAAGCTCAATGTATAACGAGGCGATTGAGTGGTGTAGAGGTAAGCGTTGGTGGTGGCGCTCGTTGCTTTTAGTTTGGTTTGGTTATGTACTTATCCGGCATCTTCGCAACCCTTACTACGAGAGCATCTTGGGAGCACTTAATTTGGGTATCCACGAGTTAGGACACGTGATTTTTTCTCCCTTTGGGCAATTTATGGGTACTGCGGGAGGAACAATTTTTCAGTGTTTTGCGCCAATTTTTGCACTTTTTAATTTTTATCGTCAGAACGATTTTTTCTCAATCACGCTATCGTTTGGGTGGTTGTCCACCAGTCTCTTTGATGTCGCTACATACGTCGCTGACGGGCGCGCAATGAGTTTGCCTCTGG
>CP070807.1:61369-81584 GCA_020343695.1 Candidatus Omnitrophota bacterium
CCTTTAAGGAAATGGCTACTTTCTTTACATACCCGTTAATAATATTTCTTACTCCTCTATCAGTGAGAGTCCCACCACGCCTGTTCACAAAAAGAGAAGGATTAGTATCTGTACGCTCATCCAAATATTTCTTGAGAACCATAAGAGCGGGTTCTCCTACAGGCAGCAGCCGTTCTTTTCTTGCCTTTCCTTTGACCTTGGCAATCCCCACAATAAGGTCAAGATCATCCTTCTTTAACGAGACCAGTTCGCATACACGTGCTCCTGTAGAATAGAGAAACTCTAAAATTGCCTTGTCTCTTAAGCTAAACACATCGCCTCCCTCTGGCATCGCTAATATTCTCTTGACTTCATCCTCTGTTAAAAACTTCGGCAACGTTTTTTCCAGACGAGGATAAATCAGCGAGACCGCTGGATTATTCTTTGTGATCCCCTCCCTCACAAGGAATTTGAAAAAACTCTTTAATGTGGAAATCTTTCTTGAGGTACTTCGCTTACTCAAATTTTTCTGGGCAAGTACACTCAAAAATTTTCTCAACAAAAAATAATCAATGTCTTTTATGTCTTTTTTCTCTCGGGAGCTCAAAAAATCCCCGAATTCTTTAAGGTCTATTTTATAGTTGAGCAACGTGTGAGGCGAATAATTTCTCTCAATGGAGATATAATTGAGGAATTTATCAATGTAATAAGAGAAAGGAATCATGTATCACCTCTGCGTTTCCTCTTTTGTGTCGTTGTTGGGTAACGTTCTTGAAGTATAATGACATTGAGGGAAACGTGTGCATCCATAAAAAAACTGCCCTCTCTTATTTCGCCGCTCAATGAGTTTGCCTTCTTTACAGTCTGGGCACTGTATGTCAGTGGTGATACTTTCTGCATAGCGACATTGTGGGAAATTGGAGCAACTTAGAAACCTTCCCTTTCGTGACCACTTTATTACTAAAGGATTGTTGCATTGAGGACACGTTTTGTCTACAAACTGAACTTCTTTTTGAATCACTTCTTTTGCCTTATCAATCTGCTTCTTAAAAGAAGGGTAAAATTCCTCTAAAATTTTTTGCCACTCCAAGTTTCCTTCCTCTACCGCGTCGAGCCGTTCCTCCATAAGTGCAGTGAAATCTTCATTCATCACTTCAGGAAAATGCTCTACCAGAAGATCGCTCACTTTTATTCCCAATTCGGTAGGAAAAAATACACTCTTCTCTCTTCTGGCATAGTTGCGTATAAAGAGAGTAGAAATTGTGGGAGCGTAGGTAGAGGGCCTACCGATTCCTTTCTCTTCCAGAAGCCTCACTAATGATGCATCGTTAAAACGAGGTGGGGGTTTGGTGGTCTGTTCAACAACCTGACAGTCTAACAGAATCGGCTCATCGCCTTTCGCAAGCAAAGGAAGTACCTTTTCCTCTTCCGTCCGTCCTAAAACTTTCAAATATCCTTCAAAAACCATCCTTTTGCCTTCGGCAATAAACTCTGCACTTTGTGAAGATAGAATTACCTTGGTGTTTTCGAATAGTGCCTCTCTCATAAAAGAGGCCACAAATCTTCTCCATATCAACTCATAAAGTTTTGCTTCGTCTGTGGCTAAAAAATCCTTAATGTTGGTGGGTTCTCTCTGCACGCTTGTAGGCCGTATCGCTTCATGTGCCGCTTGAGCTCCTTTTTTCTCTTTAAAACGGTACTCTTTTTCAGGAAGATACTCTTGGCCGAACGTCTTCTTAATGAACCCTTTGACTTCTTTTTTTGCCTTAGGGGCAACAGAGAAAGAATCAGTTCGCATATATGTAATAAGACCGACGCGTGTATCTTTTATGTCAGCGCCCTCATAGAGTCTCTGGGCAATAAGCATGGTCTTCTGAGAGGAGAATCTGAATTTGTTAAAACCATCCTGCTGCAAGAGAGAGGTTGTGTGGGGAGGAAGGGGACGCCTTAGGGTTTGCTTTTTTGTAACTTCTTTCACACAAAAAGCCGCGCTCTTTATCTCCTCAATGCACTTTTCTGCCTCATCTTTGGTTTCAAAAACTGCTTTATCTTCCCTATATCTTTCTAATTTTGCCGTAAATACATCTTGACCGGCCTTAAACTGCGCTTCGATTCTATAGGTAGTCTTGGGGATAAACCGCTGAATCTCTTTTTCTCTCTCTACAATAAACTTTAATGCCACAGACTGCACTCTTCCTGCAGAAAGCCCTCGTACCACTTTTCTCCACAAGAGAGGCGAAAGCAGATACCCTACAATTCTATCGAGCACGCGTCTGGCGATTTGGGCATTGACCTTATTGGTATTTAACGTACCAGGGTTTGCGAATGCATCTCTTAAGGCTTCTCTTGTAATCTCATGAAAAATCACTCGATAAAAAGTTTTGCTATCCTGAGGCAATTTAGCCTTTATATGCCAACTAATCGCTTCTCCTTCCCGATCAGGGTCTGTGGCAAGATAAATGATTTCCTTATTTTTTGCTTTTTTCTTTAACTGCGTCAAAATTTTCTCTTTTCCTGGTATGACGCGATAGTGCGGCTTAAACCCTTCGTCGACATCAACTGAGAGCCTTTTGGAAGGCAGGTCCACAATGTGGCCCATGGAAGAAATTATCTCATAGTCTTTGCCTAAAAGTGCAAAAATTGTCCTTGCCTTTGTAGGCGATTCAACAATGACTAAGTACTTACTCATGCTATCCTACCTTCACAAAACAAGACGGTTTTATTTCTCGTATCAGGCCTCTGCACTGTAACTCCAAAATAGTTTTACTCACAAGGGGATGATTGAGATTGCTCTTTATCATAATCTCTTCTAAATACATACCTTCTCTATCGATTATATCAAAAATTAATCTTTCTTGAGAATCAAGATAGGGCTTATCTTTTTCTTGGATCTGAAAATGTATATTTAACTCCTCGAGGATATCTTCCACAGATTCAACTAACTTTGCACCCTCTTTGATGAGAGTATGTGTACCTCTGCTCAAAGGACAGGAGACATTCCCGGGAAGAGCAAAAACCTCGCGGTTTTGTTCACAGCCATATCGAGCAGTAATTAAGGCTCCGCTGCGCGCCGCGGCCTCTACCACTAAGACCCCGCGAGCTAATCCACTGATAATTCTATTACGACGAGGAAAGTTTTCTCGTAAAGGCGGCTCGCTGAGCCCAAATTCTGAAATCACTGCTCCCGTTTCTGCGATCTCCTCTGCCAAATGTGTATTTTCTCTGGGATAAACATTGAGGAGTCCGCCTCCTAAAACGGCAACGCTTCTGCCTTTTCGTATTGCTGCTCGATGGGCAGCGGTGTCTATACCCCTGGCAAGACCTGAGGTAATCACTAACCCCAGAGACGCAAGCTTCTCAGAAAACTCTTCTGCCATAGAAATACCATACACAGTTGGAATTCGAGAACCCACAATGGCAAAAAGAATTTCACTTAATAGGTCTCGATTTCCTTTTATATAGAGTACTGGCGGGGGACAGCTTATCTCTTTTAGCAGACAGGGATATGCTGCATCAAAAATATCTATCACAGATATTTGTTGCTGTTCAATAAGCTTTAATTCTTTTTCGAGAATATCAGAATCTCTGGACCTCAAGATCAACTCGATATCCTTGGCGGTCAAAGATGGCACATTCTGTAAATCCATTCTTGGCGCCTCTAGAACGCATTGCGAAGAGCCGAATGAATGCATAATATGCCCAATCTTTTTAAGTGATAACCCCTTTAGGAGATTAAGAAAAATAAAACCTGCTTTGGTCATCTTTTTAGAATCGCTCTCTTTTTTTAAGAATCCCTATAATTTTATCCGCGATTTGGTCTGGCAATAAATCATCTGTCTCGATAGAATAATGGGCTTGATGATAATAATGCTGTCTTTTTGCCAGTAACGCTTCTATGCTTTTTAACGGGTCCTCTACATTGAGCAGAGGTCTTGAGGCGTGTTTTTTGGTCCGTTCATAGATAGTCGAAGGGTTCGCCTTCAGGTTAATCACCACCCCTGTTTTTTTAAGCAATTCCAGATTTTCATCATTACAGATAAGTCCTCCTCCACAACTTACTATCAAATCAGTTTGTGCAGATAGCTCTCTTAAAAGCTCCTTTTCTAATTTCCTAAAGTAGAGCTCACCATCCTGGGCAAAAATGTCCACGATTTTTTTGGCCTGTCTCTGCTCAATAACATCATCCATCTCTATGAACTGTCTTTTGAGTCTCTGGGATAAAACCTTACCTACAGCAGTCTTGCCAGTACCCATGAATCCCACTATATAGATATTTCTCACTCGCGCCTCCTGCCTACCCTCGTGGGTGTTAGTATTAATTTTACAGATTAACCTAGATTTTGCAATAACAAAATCTTGCTGGCTCTTTTGGGCATCCTTAACTAAAAATTACAAGGGATTGAAAATGAAGAGGTTATAAAGATATGCAGCGGTCTTTATTGCTCTTTTCTTATCATGGGAACAAACCTCACAGGAATGATGTCTTTTGTAATTACTTTCCCGTCCTCTTTGGTGACCAGTTTCAGCTCCTGCCAGGATTCGCCAACAGGTATTACCATTCTTCCGCCTTCAGCGAGTTGCTCTATTAATATAGGTGGGATTTGGTCAGGCGCACAGGTAACAATAATGCCATCAAAGGGAGCGTATTCTTGCCACCCCAAGAACCCATCGCCGCATTTCACTTTAATATTTGTATACCCCATTTGCTCAAGGCGCTTCTGGGCAATATTGGCTAAAGGTTCCAAAATTTCAATAGTGTACACTTCTTTGGCTAATTCTCCTAAAATTGCTGCCTGATAGCCACTGCCCGTGCCAATTTCTAGCACTTTTTCATCTCCGTCTAGGCTCAACAACTCTGTCATGATCGCAACAATGTAAGGCTGTGATATTGTCTGACCATGACCAATAGGAAGGGGGCCGTCAGTATAGGCAAGACGCCTATAAAGAAAAGGAACAAATTCATGGCGAGGCACTTTAAGAAGGGCCTCTAATACCTTCTCATCCTTGATGCCGCGTGCCTTTATCTGATTCTCTACCATCTTCTTTCTTACATGAGAAAAATCATCAGCAGCATGAACCCAAAGAGTAAATAGAATACCTAATGCAACTAAACCGCTTATCTTCTTATGCAACATTTTTAGTTTGGGATTGAAGGAGTTGCCGAAAAGACAATATCTTTTCCTTCTAATTCCTTTATGCTTTCTAATACGGTTTCGAAACCAACTCCTGTACCATTATTATCTGTGCGATCCGGGCCAAAACTATAGAGAGTGAACTGCCTACCCTGTCTCACATATATAAGAGGTTGACCTGACCAAGGGTCGAGAGGGATAGCCTCCAGATAGTCTGGTATCAAATTATCTAATGTATCAGGGAGTCTCCCTTCCTGGAAGATATATAATCGGATTGCCGCGGCTAATTTTAAAATTCGCAATTTAGCTTTGGGGTCATAATACGAGTTCACGGCTTTTATGAGACTTGGTACAGTCCCACATGCGAGTAACTCGGCACCTTTATCTTTCTCTTCTCTTGTCGCTGTTTTAAGGTTCTCCTTTAGTGAAGATAAATACTTATCAATACACTCTGGCCAATCTTTCGATGTATATTGTTCCATTAAAGCAGAACATAAAGTAGAGCAACGTCTGCTTAAAAAATCCAATTCTTCCTCAAGATACCTTTTATCAGTTTCTGAATTTGTTCGGGCGTACTTTACCAACAGACCATAATATTTACTGCCAACCCCTCTGAATGATCTCATGAGATCTCTATCTCTTATGCCAACCTTTTTTGACATTACCCGCGCTGCCCACATATAGGCTTCTCTCTCTTTCTTGAAAGCGTCTGCTATAATACTTCGTTGAGGTTCTGCTCTTTGTAAAAAGTCCTTAATTCTTTTACATAATTGCATATCGACTTCATCCCTCTCTAAATATTGCTGCAGAGGCACAGAAGCCATTAGTTCAACAGCGGTCGCAATCATTACTGAAACTAATAGCCTATCTTGAGAGATGTGTTGCGTGAATGTGAGCAGAGAAAGATAGTTTCTCATTGCTTCATCATAATCATTCTGCGCCTCATGCCACCGTCCCTTTAATAAAACAAGCTGCGATAGGTTGCGCACTTTTAGAAGATTAGGAAATGGCTGAGCAAATGGATTATCATACACTTTACCAAAACTAAAATCACACCTCTTCAATTGTATGCCATTCTCAAATTCCATAAACATTGCTTTGTTTCGATTTAACAAACCTTCTAAATCTTTATATTCACCTCTCCAACCTTTTCCCACCACCTCCTCTACCTTTTTATCCCAATGTTTTTCAGAGCATAACTTAAATGCTTTATTATAATACATAGCTGCATTATCCATCCGCTGTATACGCTTATTTATTGTAAACGAGACAAACAATGTCAAAGGGACAATAACGACCAAAGAGAATAAGAAGCACCCAAGAAAAACGAGTAGTATTATTTTTCTTGTTTTCATTTTACTCTACCCGTATTTTATATCCTGATTTAACTTTTTTTAAATCGGCAGGGAGAGCTTGAGCTTTTCCCACAACAACAACCTCACTTGCCGGTACAGGCTTGCTGCCTGAGCTTGCAGGGGTAGGGCCAAAGAATACGCAGAGGCACTTTCCTTGCGGCCAATAGGCTATATCTTGGCTTGCTACATCCAAAGTGAGATTTTGAGGGGGAGCATCAATGCCTATATCAAAATAGATTTCATCACCCCAGAGCCTGGCCTTGGATTGTAGGGGGAGGTTATCGAGAATCGCTTTGGCGGTAGGGTTATCAAAAAACTCAACGTTAAATTCTAGCCTGAAATTATCTCCTCCTATTTTTACTTTATTCATGAAAATTTTTTATGAAAGGAATCTCGCATCAATACAAGAATTGCCGAATGAGGAATCACAAGATATTTATTCTTTTCAAACTCAATCTCTACTCCCTGGTCTCTTAAAAAAATACAGTAATCCCCTTCTTTTGCCTGAAGGGGAAAGTATTTATCCTTGGAGGCCTTTGCCCAAGGCTCCTGGTCTAAAACTGAAGGGTCAGGAACAGGGTATCCTGGACCAATCTTTACAATCCTTCCTGTCTGAATTTTTTCTTTCTCTCTCACGTTTTGGGGAAGATACAGGCCGGCGTCAGTTTTTCCCTCTCCCGCATCAGGATCAATCAAAACCTTATCGCCTACAAGAATTAATTCTTTACTCATAACTCACTTTATATCACAATTTTTATAAAAATCAATGCCTATACGCTTCGCTGCTGTCTTTCTTCTTTAAGAAGACTCTTCTTTTGCGGATTCTCTTACTGTTTCATGTCCGGCAAACTTTCGGGTAATATCATCAATAATCGCATAAATACAAGGCAGAACGATTAATGTCAAGAGGGTAGCGCAGATAATGCCCCATACGATTGTAAGCGCCATTGGCCGTAAGAACGGGTCTCCTCCTCCGATACCGTAGGCAGTAGGAGTCAGGCCAAGCGCGGTAGTAATAGTGGTGAGTAAAACTGGCCTTAATCTTAATTTACCAGCCTCAACAATTGAAGTTCTGCGTTCAACTCCTTTGCGACGTAAACTATTAATAAACTCAACCAAGACAATGGAATCGTTTACCACAATACCGATAAGCCCCACGCTTCCCATAAACATAAAAAAGCTCTTTGGCAACCCGTGAAAGAAAAATGCCCACACCACGCCAATAATACCAAAGGGAATTGCCAGCATCACTATGACAGGTTGGATTAACGAATTAAAGTTTGCTGCGAGAATAAGGAAAATTAAAAAGAGTGCCAATCCAAACGCTTTCATAAAATCCTTAGCCGACCTGACATTTTCTTCCTGTTCACCTCCATATTCCAGGCTGTAACCAGAATACTCGGCAGGTACATTCTCAAACTCCTTTTGCATGAGCTGATTTGCTTTTGCTGAGGTAACATTTTTATTATCAACGTTCGAACGCACTGCAATTACCCTTTTGCCGTCTAAATGTTGAATCCGCGCGACAGATACTCGCTCCTGCAGATGTGCAACATTCTGTAAAGGAATGAGGTTGCCATATCTGTTAGGGATAAGAATCTTTTCAAAAGCCAGGCGCTCATTGCGGTACTCCTCAGGAAAACGCACAATAACATTAATCTCTTCTTCGGCCTTAACCGGTTTAATCGAAGTAGCTATCCCTCCTTTAAAGGCATAGCGAATTGAGGAGGCAATTTCTCCCACTGAAAGAAATGCCTTCGTCGCCTTCTCATTATCAATCACAACCCTAATTTCACCCCTGCCTATTTCGTAATCAGAAGCAACATCAGAGACTCCTTCAATAGTATTCAAAAATGCTGCTACCTTATTGGAAATTTCCTCAAGTACAGAAAAATCTTCTCCTCGAATTTTTACTGCCACGGCTTTTCCTACAGGAGGACCGCCGTGCTCCTTCTCAAAATATATTTTCTCAAACCCTTCTATACCTTTGGTCTTCTCTCTCAAATCTTCGATAATTTGGCTTACCGTGCGTTTTCGAGTGTTATAGGGCGTTACATAAACTGTAATTTGCCCCACATGACTGCCTGATTTTCCATAAGGGTCAAACATCCATGTCTCACCAATCGAGCCAACTTGCGTAGTGTAGGCTTCTAATTCATCTTGGGGCAGCTTTGCAACGATTTCCTCCACCTGTCTCATTAATTTTTCTGTATTGTACAAACTCGTGCCCACAGGGACTTCTGAGCGAATCCAGAACTGCTCAACGCCTTCCTCTGAACTAAAAAACACAAAAGGCATGCGCATTCCCACAAAGGCAGTCACAATAAACACTATGCATAAACCTAGCAATACCCTGTAACGTCGGTTGAGCGCTTTATTGACGACTTTTGTATAAAAATCGAGTATTTTTTTAAACCAGGGTAATTCTTTTCTTGATGTAAAATCTTTTCCTCGACGAACAAAATCAGCAAAATGAGAAGGCAAAATCACCAGCGCCTCAAACAGAGAAGCTGAGAGCGCGATAATCACCACCAGAGGTATCCCCCAAATAAACTTACCCATCATCCCCGACATAAACATAAGAGGGCTAAATGCTGCAATTGTAGTAATAATGGTAGCAGTAACAGGTTTCATTACTTCTTGCGTTCCTGCAACCGCAGCTTCACGAGGCTTAAGTCCTTTCTCCAAATACCGCGAACAGTTCTCGGCGACAATAATCCCATCATCTACCAGCATTCCCAAAACTACAATCAATCCGAACATCGTCACAAGATTGACGCTTAAGCCGAAAAAGCCCATAGCCGCTAAGGTAGCACAGAACGCGATAGGAAGTCCCAATGCGGTTAAAAATGCGATACGAACATTTAAGAATATTATAAGCACACAGCACACTAAAAACATCCCAATGATTCCATTGTTTTTTAGCGTTCCCAATCTTCTCTCAATGTAAAAAGCAATATCATTTACATAAGAAGCCTTTAATTTTGGGTCGCTTCGGCGAAGGAAATCTTTCGTATCTTTTTTTACCTGATCAACAATCTTGATCGCATCACCTGTTGCCCGTTTAATAACGGTGAGATTGATTGAACGTGTACCATGGCTTTTGTTAATGACGTCTTCATCTTCAAAAGAGAAACGCACACTCGCTACATCCTTTATGCGCAGCCAGTTGCCAGCTTCGTTGGCACGAATAACAACATTTTCAATTTCTTCCTGTGTGTAAAACTCTCCTGTAGTACGAATGCTAAATTCATTCTCGCTGCGTAATTTACCTGCGGGAATGCTCAAATTCCTCTTGCTGAGCGCCTCCATTACTTCTTCTAAGCTTAAATGAACTTCTCTCATTTTATCGGGGTCTACTTCCACCCATACTTCTGTATCACGAAAACCCCGGCGAGCAACAGAAGAAACCCCAGGGATATCTTCGAGTATATCTTCAAGATTTTCGGCATGCTCCTGAAGCGCTCTCTCAGGCATATCGCCGCTCAATGCTACTTCAATCACAGGAATTTCACCAGAGGTGACTTCAATGACAATTGGTTCTTCAGCTTCTTTTGGCAAATCAACAACACGATCAACTGCCTGCTTGACATCGTCAACTACTTTATCTTTATCTTTTACGTCTTGGCTAATCTTGACTAAAATGGAAGATACATTTTCGATGGAAGTAGAGGTCATTTCCTCTATACCGTCAACACCTTTCAACTCTTTCTCGATAGGCACGGTTACGAGCTTTTCTATTTCCTCTGGAGGGGCCCCAGGATACACTGCCTGAATAACTACTTGGTCAAATGAAACTTCCGGAAACGCCTCTCTTCTAATTTTATACACATAGAGGGTATAAAGGCCTGCAATGAGAATAAAAACCGAAATCAAATTTATCAAAAGTGAATTTTTTACAGAAAACTCAGAAAATTTCATAATTTGTCTTTCCAATATGTATCAAGCAATGTATTTTTAGCTAATTCAAGCTCTATGAGATTCACTCTGTATTGGAAGAGGGTTTTGGCTAAAGAAAGTCGTGCATTAAGCAAATCATCCTCATAACGTATAACAATATCACTACTTGAACGTCCATACTGGAGCTTCTTTTTCTCAGCTTCCAATTTCTTCTCCTGCAACATTACAATCTCGCTGTATGCTTTTATCTCTTCTGCTAAAGTATTAACCGATGCAACTTGATTATTTAACTGGCGTAAGATAAGTCGCTCGGTCTTTTTTAAATTAAAAAAATATTTCTCCTTCTCAAGTTTTGCCTTATTGTAGTCGGCCTTCGCATTTCTATTTTCAAACGGTATACGTACACGAATTCCTAAAAAAAGTTCGGGATTATCTTCAGAGAATACTCCATCCCACGATTTTTTGTATTTTGTTGATAGGCCATTTCTTGCAAAGGAAGCCTCCAGGTCAATTTCTGGCCAGAGAGAATTCTTCTTGAGAATAATATCGAGCTTGTTCGCTAAAACGTAGTTTTTGGCTCTTTTATAATCACGTCGGTTATCAATCGCTTCTGTGAGTGCGGAACCAAGACTTATTCTTGAAGGAGAAACATCCAATGTATCTCTTGATTTTATCTGAATGTCGGTATTGTTTTCATTTAAAAGAAACAATAAATCGTTTTTGGCGGTATTACGCTCAAGTTCTGCGACTAAAACTTCATTTTCCCTCAACTTAAGATTGGCAGCAGATGCGAACACATCTGGTTCTTCAGCTAAGCCGACATCAAACTTTTCCTTAAAAATATCATGAAGGGCGCGGGCTTCCCCCAAAAGAGCCCTCTTTATTTTTAATTCTTCTTCTTTTAATGCAAGATTCCAATATGCTCGTTGTGCTGCGGCAAGAGCTTCGCTGATATCATCTAAAGATGTCCAATCTGAATTCTCTATATCTAATTTAGTGATTTTAATTCCTAATCTATCTGCGAGACCAAAGAAATTTTTTCCTATTGATTGAGAAAGAGAAATTGTTGCCTTCGCGTCAGTCGCAGGATTAACTGAAACAAAAGCAGAATTGCTCCAATCTCTTTCTTGGGAACCTTCAAGTTTTAGTAATGTTCCGGTAGGCAATTTTTTTTCTAAAGAAACTTTATATTTATTTTGAAGTGTTTTTGTCCCTAAAATAATACTCGCGGGTTTCTTCTGGTCATCAGTATAATTTGCTTCCAAATTCAGGAATGTATCAAAAATTGACTGCGCTTTATCTAAATCATATCTCTTTATATAGGCATCAAATTTGACAATTTGAATATCTAAAGAATTTTTTAAAGCTAATTGACTTACCTCCTGCAATGAAAGTTCTAAAAAGGACTCTTGTGAAGGACTTTGAGAAACTACATCTTTTTCTTGAATATCACCTATCGATAATTCTTGAGAAAAGCTGCTAAAAGAGG
Source organism: Candidatus Omnitrophota bacterium (assembly GCA_020343695.1). Lineage (GTDB taxonomy): Bacteria > Omnitrophota > Gorgyraeia > Duberdicusellales > 4484-171. Next base: position 73,225 of record CP070807.1, read on the forward strand.
TGCCAATAATAATGAATAGCATGAGAATAATTCTATGCATTTTTCTCCTCTATTGTTTTTAGTATCTTTTTCAATATGCTTAAATAAGATTCCTGCTCTTCTCTCGTCAAATATGACAAAATTTTCTGCCATCGCTTTCGTATGTTTTCTTTGAACCGCTTCACAAAATTCTGACCCTTATTGCTTAAATTGATATATACAATACGCCGGTCTTTTGAGTTACGCCCTCTTAAGAGATAACCTTTTTTTACTAACCTATCTACAATGCCCGTAATCGTGGGAAAAGATACAAAGAGCCCTCGAGCAATATCGCTAATCTTGACGCTCTTGTTCTCGTAGAGAAACATGAGCACAATAATCTGACGGTTTGTCAACTCCTCGATCTCAAAGAACTTTTTCCATACCCCTACTGCCAATTTGGGAACGAGTACGGATACCTCTTGGGCGATTCTTTCTGTATAATCCATACCTGCCTCCTTTTGGACGTTCAAGGCGTCTCGTTTATTCGGTAAAAATTATTTTGTACGGCAAACATTTTCTCTGGTTAATATTTAACCTAACTAAATGTTAACATAATTAATTACTTTTGTCAAGGTCTGGCCCCTAACTTATATAGTGCAACAAACTATGCATAACTATCTGTTAATCAATCTGTTATGAATACCATCTTTTTAGATATTGACTTCTTATCCTTATCGTTTAAAATAAAAAAATGAATCTTATTACCCCTTTCGATCCGTGGAAAGGCAAATTGTGCACATGCCCTAAAAAATATAACCTCTCTGCCTATACCGGCTGTAGCCACGGATGTCTCTATTGCTATGCCTCTTCATATATAAAAAATTTCTTCAATCCCCGGCCAAAAAAGGACTACATAAAGAAACTCGAAAGAGAAATTAAAAAAATCCCTAAAAATTCTTTCATCACTATGGCCAATTCCTCTGATCCCTATCTTGACCTTGAGAAAGACCTTCAATTGACGCGAAAAACTCTCACCGTCCTTAAAAAATTCCGCCAGAGGGTGATGATTGTGACAAAATCAAGCTTAGTACTCAGAGATTTAGATATACTCAAAAAGTTCGGCAAGATAGTTGTGAGCATATCTCTTACCACATTAAAAGAAAATTTGGCAAAGAAATTGGAACCTTTTGCTTCCTCGCCTAAAGAAAGACTCCAGGCAATACAGCGCCTTTCCAAATATATACCTGTGGTTGTACGATTTGATCCCTTAATTTATCTACTCAATACAACAGAGACAAGGAAACTTATAGAAGAAGTAAAGTCGAGAGGGGCAAAACAGATTATTACCTCCACATATAAAGTGAGACCAGATAACTTTCAAAGAATATTACGGCAATTTCCCCAATATAGAAATTTATGGGAAAAACTTTATATGGAAGATGGCGAGCGTATAGGAGGCTATATTTATCTATCGATGGAACTGAGAAAAAAATTAATAAAAGAAGTAAGAAATATCAGCAAATCATTTAAATTAGAATTTTCATCATGCCGGGAAGGATTTCATAAATTAAATACAAAAAAATGTGATGGATCTTCTTTTTTCTAATTCACAATAATATTTACATTTTTTGTATGTAAGATTGTATTGTGAATAGGACAATTTTCGATAAATTTTAAAAATATATCCTTTTCTTCTGGCTGAAACTGCGCATTTGTATATACTTCAATCTCTATATTGATTAAACGAATAGGAGCTTCACTGGATAATTCTCCTTTTGCGCTCACCGTAAGTTTTGTAAATTCTATAGAATGGCGATTTAAATATCTTTTGGCATATACACCTATGCAGCCAGAAAATGCAGTAAGAAACAATTCCAAAGGATTGGGGCCTTGCGGCGAATAGTCGTCTTTTTCTTTATCGACATATAATTTTAACTCTGAAGGATAAGTTATTGCCTCAAACCTATCCCCTTCCAAAAACTCTACTTTAACCCGTGTCTCCATCTCTTCCCTCCTTTTTTATTAAATGGTCCTGTCTGCAATAAAAGAACATAGATATTCTCTGCCAAATCTTTATCAATGGCGAAGTTTGAGTTACCCATCTCAAAGACAAAAGATGGGAAACGATGCAACAATTTTATCTGGTTTCCTGGAAGAATTCCCATTGAAATCAACCTTTTTAGAGTCTGAGTATCCTGAGTATTAATGTAGCTTATTTTTCCTGTATTGCCTGGAACAAGTTCCTTTAATGAGACAATTAATCTCTGCGGTATTTTTTCGAATTTTTTGCAGCATTCGCCCTCTGGTATGGGTTTTCCATGAGGACAGGTTCGAGGATGACCCAGGAGAGTACAGATATTATCTTCGAGGCCATGATGGAGTCCATGCTCGAATTTACAGCTTGCTTCGTGGATAAGAGGATCCTTTACATATAAGATATCTGCCAGGAGTCTCTCTGCTAATCTGTGTCTTCGAACACACCTCTCTGCTTCCTTTAGGCCTTTCTCAGTGAGAAGCTTCTCCTTCTGCCTGTCAATAAAGCCTTTTTCGATGAGGTCTTCAAGCGCAGGCTCATCTCTTAAAACTCCTATATCAGGAGTCTTTGCGCTCTCCTCAACCTCAACCCAGAGAGATTCCAGTATTTCTTCTTCCTTATCAGTTAATCTCTCCATCGATTTTCACCTCCTTGCCAATTGCAAGTAAGAGAGAATATAAATGTCGCATATAGTAATATATTCATTTTACTCCTTTATGGTATGCCGACAATTAACAGTATATTATTAAGAACGAATCCGACGCTGAAAGAAAAAAATAAAATAAAAAGAGCTATACCTATGGAGAGTTTCATTCCTCGCTCTTTTAGATTCATTAAGAATTGTGCAATACAAGGTAAAAAAAGAGTAAGAATCACAGCTGCAACAAGGACTTCTCGCATAGAGAGTAAACCTTGTTTATTTAAATCATAAAGCCCGGCAGCACCATAATCTCTTCGAAAGAAACCGAATAAAAATACTTTGGCCAGGTAGTCAGGTAATCCTACCCCTCGCAAAGGATAGGCCAAAGCAGCAATCACAATATCAAACAATTTAGTAATCTGACCTACCCATATGAACACACTTGCCCAGATAAAGAGAGGCAGAACCTCTTTAAAATACCATTTTAACCTAGAATATGTTTTGATGCAAATGTTGCTCATACGTGGCATTCGCAGAGGCGGTAATTCAATATGGAAAGAGGGTTTTTTACCTTTAAGGATCCGATTAAGAATAAATCCGCTAAATGCAAATACAGATGAAATCACAAGGAACCATATAGCCAGCGCCCATCCTTTTTGAGAAAGAACAGCCATAATCACTCCCAGCTGGGCAGAGCAGGGAACAGACAGAGATAAAAGAAAGGTTGCGATAATCCTTTCTCTCCTCGTAGGAAGAATTCTTGTTACCATTGTTGCCATTGTATCGCACCCAAGGCCTAATACGATTGGAATCACGGCCCTTCCGCTTAAACCTATTTTCTTAAATAATCTATCAAGCATTGCTCCCATGCGTGGCAGATACCCTGTATCTTCGGCAAAGCTAAACACAAAAAAGAATATCCCCACAATAGGAAGCACAATCGCAACTGCATAGCGTATTCCTAAGGTAATTATTCCGTATTCTCCCACAAAAAGATTTCTTATAAATTCAAATGGAATTATCTTCTGAAAAATAAATACAAAAAAAGGGCTTACGTATTTCTCAAACGCACCTTCTAAAAAATCTACGCACACACCTGCTCCAAATACTCCTACAAGCTTATAGATACCGAAATAGAGAAAAAATGCAAGCAAAGGAATTCCCACAAGAGGCTTAAGCGTCAAATCTCCGAGAAGCCTGGAAAAATTTCTCTCTTTCTTTTTCTTGCTCTTTGTAACTCTCTGCGCTATGTCTTGAGCCTTTTCCTGTAAAGCTACATTCACGACATATTCCAATGGTTGAGATATTTTCCTCTTCAGTTGCTCCTTGGCTTGCACTATCTTTTCAAAATCTTGCCGCTCTTCTCTGGCTCTCACTATATTTTGAATCTCTGGGTCTTCTCCAAGAAGCAGCACACTTAAAGCTCTCTTAGCGATGGTGTACTGAGCTTTTATATAAGAAGCTATCGCACCTATTGCTTCTTCAATTGATCGAGAATACTGCAAAAACGTAGCTTCTGTTGTGGCAGGAGCATTTATAATTGCCTCTTTAAGCTTGCCTATCCCTATGTTTCTAACCGAAACTGTTTCTACAACAGGAATCCCTAAAATATTCTCTAACTGGTGAATATCGATGTGTATTCCTTCATCTTTTGCCTCATCCATTATGTTTAATACTAAAATAAGGGGACAGCCCGCTTCAAGAAGTTGAAGAGTGAACATAAGAGTTTTTTCTAAATTTTTTGCTTCCCCAATTTGAAGAATCACATCAGGACTACTTTTAAGGAGAATCCATCGGGCAACTCGCTCTTCTTCGCTTAAAGGCCAAAGAGAGTACATCCCCGGGGTATCTATCAATTGGTAGTCTTTACCCTTTAATTTTATATGTGTCTTAAAAATCTCAACAGTAGTCCCAGGGTAATTAGACACAGTTACATAGGTGCCGCTCAAATTATTAAAAATTGAGGATTTGCCTACATTGGGAGGACCTACAATGGCGATTTTCTTATTTTCCATAATTCATTTTTGGCACTCTCTACAAAATCCCACAATCCGTAACGTGTGGCCGAGAGAGCGAAAATTCCTTTTCCTACATGCTTTATCTTGTAACCTTTCAATTTGATGCTCCTCAAACTCTATGATCTTTCCACATTTTATGCAGTAAAGATGGTCGTGATGAGGAGAATCAACTGCCACTTCATAAATCGCCCAGCCTTTACCTAAATCGAGTGATCGCAATAGTCCCTTCTTGGAAAATAGTCTTAATGTTCGGAATGTGGTTGCGCGAGACACTTTACGCTTTTTCTGTGTGAGGAAGCTTAGGACATCCTCACTAGAAAAATGCCTCTGCTTAAAAGAAATCACTCCTGCGAGAACTTCCGCTCTCTGACGCGTAGAGCGAATATTATAGCTTTTTAATAACCGTACAACACTCATATTATTTGAGACTGAGTCTCAAATATACCATGAGGAAGATGAAATGTCAAGGGATTATTACAAGAGGTGGACGTGTTCAAAAAGCGTCAGAGGTTCTTCTGCCATTCAGAAACAATCTCTTCGTGTCTAGGGCAGAAATCGCTCTTTGAGGTGAGCTGGGCACAAATTACTTCCTTCTGCCAATGGGCATTATAGAGACGGCAGTGCTCATCATCACAGAAGGCAGAGCCAGTAATATGGTAAAAAAGGCCTTGCGCGCAATAGCCTTTTAAAATCTCTGTAATGCGAGGGTCATCTTCATCAAAAATCATTCCTTCTCCGCCATGGGCACCGGTCTGTCCGCCAGGCAGGGACCCGCCTCTGGTGGAGGCGGAAAATTCCTCTTTTAGCCTAAGAGGGTCTATACCCATCTGCAATTTAAGATAATAGTCTCTTGGTTTGGCTAATGCTTCTATAATTCCATAAGGAGAAATAATATTAGGAGTGCCGTAAATGCCGACACGGAGATGATAATGCTTATTATTCTCATCAAATGTTGCCATGCGTTGATCAGTAAAAACCATGTGGCAAAACGATAGCTTCCGCTCCTCCTCTCTTATGAGCCTGCCACACATATTTTGAAAGCAAAAACCATCATAAATAACACCCCGCATCTGGCTGGTCTTCATAAGCCTCCTCTTTTCATACTCGATTTCTGCAGGTAAAGGTAAAAACTCTTTTATTTTTTGGCCAATATCATGAACTCGGCATGCGGTAATAGCTCTGGCAATTTCTCCCAGAAAGGAAGGTTCTCTACGTTGATTGAGAAAGAACGAAAAAAAACCTTCTCTCTGCTCTATGAGTATCTTAGGCAGAAGTTTCTTAATATAGTCGGCAATTTCATTGATCTTAATCTGAGGTAGCTGACTCGGTAGGTAAAGATAAATATGGGAAGGTAAATCGGTATTTCTCAATTTTTTCGCTCAACCAGAAAATAGAGAATTCACAATTACGAAGATTTCTCTTCGGCAAGTACTGAACCGAGCTTCTCTTGTATAATCTCAGCTCCTCTCCTGCCGGAGAGAAGCATTGCTCCAAAGGTAGGACCCATACGGGGAAGACCATACATTGTAGAGACGGCCATACCAATGACAACAAGACCCGGCAGAACCTCTCCTGTATGTTCGACGAGCAAATCTTCTGAGCGTTCCACCCACATTGCTCCGTATCCTCGTGTCTGTATCACGCCACGTTCTTGGAGCTTTTTACAGACTACTGCATCGTGGCCGGAGGCATCAATTACAATTTTTGCCTCTATCGCTACGGGATCAACACAGGTAATTTGTCTGGGCAGGGCCTGGATAGGTGTCCAATTAATTACCGCACCGGCAACACGATTTTCCTCTCGCAGAACAATATCCTCAAAAACCGTCATGTTAGCGACTTTGACTCCTGCGTCACAACTGGACGCAATGAGCTTAGAGCAGGCATGCGGTCCATCGGCAACATACAGACCAGGGTGAGTCTCTTTGTACGGCACACCGAGTTCATCGAGTACTTTGTTAGCTGGGGCGCGTACAGTAACTTTATTCATAAGGTAGCCGCCAATCCAGAAACCTCCCCCTAGATAATTATTTCTCTCTACAAGCAACACCTTATGTCCTGAATTTGCTAACTCTCTTGCAGCCATAAGGCCACTGGGGCCTGCGCCAATAATAATCACATCACTTTCAGCATACTCGCTGAACTGCTCAAGGAACTGGTTGACAATCGCTCTGGTAACTTCTTTCTCCCCTACATCGCTAAATATCTTCTTATGCATATCTCCTCCTTTAATAACTCTAACATTCGCCCTTAGGCAGATGATATTTTACCAGATGTAAATATATTTACAATATTTTAAATAAGACCCCAGGGAGGCTATTTTGGAAATTCTCCCTCTCTCTGTAAGAATAATAAGACTTAGGAATCGTAAAGGTTACGTATTGTAGGGTTTACACCACATGCTGGACATGCGGGATTTTGCTGAACTTTTACTTTTCGAAAGTCTACATTGAGGGCATCAAAAATCAAAAGAGTATTTGTGAGGAGTTTTCCGATACCCAAAAAATATTTCACAACTTCTGTCGCTTGAATAATCCCTAACGTACCTGCTACTGCCCCTAAAATACCTGCTTCTTGAGTAGAAGGCGCTGCAGAAATAGGAGGGGTCTGGGGAAATACACATCGATAGCAAGAACTCTTCGATGGTAAAATAGTCATTGCCTGCCCTTCAAATCTTAACACTGCTGCATAAAAGAAGGGTTTACCCATCAACACCGAAGCATCGTTTAACAAGTACTTGGTAGAGAAATTATCTGAACACTCTACGAGAGCGTCGTAATCATCAATTATCTCCGCGACATTGCTCGAGGATACCTTACAACTATAAGGAATCACCTGTATGTCAGTATTTAGGCCCTGCAACTTCTCCTGGGCAGATTCGGCCTTTAATTTACCCAAATCAGACGTTGTATGTAGAATTTGCCGCTGGAGATTGTCCAGCTCAACTGAATCAAAATCAACTATCCCGATTGTACCGATACCAGCCGCAGCAAGATACAGAGCGCAGGAGGAACCTAGACCTCCTGCACCGACAATGAGCACCTTTGCATTTAATAACTTCCTTTGGCCGGCAACTCCAATTCCAGGAATCACAATGTTGCGTTTGTACCGTTGAAGTTGCTCCTCAGAAAGATCCATATTATCCTCCAGCGAGTGGGGTGATTATAGACACAGTATCTTGATCCCCTAAAAAAGTAGATTTTCCTCCCAAGAGTTCTATATCCTCCTCATTGACATAGAGTCTGATGAACTCTCCCGTATTGCCTTTTTCATCAACAAGTTTACCTTTGAGCTGAGGATAATTCTGAATCATCTTTTTAAGAAGCTCCGCAATAGTTGCTGCATCTATCTGAAGCTCACCCATACCTTCGGTGAACCTCTGCAATGAAATTGGCAGTTTCACTTTCGCCATAATGGTTTGGTCTCCATGCCCTCAGAATTTAACTTCCATTGCTTTATAAGGACACACCTTTACACACATCTCGCAAGCAATACATTTGTCATCGTGAAAAGCCACTTCCCGCGAAGCTGCCTCGACTTCAAAAGCTGATACAGGGCATATCGCCACACACAATCCACAATGGGTACATTTTTCTTCATCTCGAGTTACATCCTTGGAGAGGTTCTGAATCCTTACCTTTTCTTTTTTTAAATAGCCTAAAGCTTTATCATACTCTTTTTTATCACCTTTGAGTTCAAGAACCAT
>CP070807.1:81684-101092 GCA_020343695.1 Candidatus Omnitrophota bacterium
GCGGAACCTATAGGGACAGCGCGAAATGGCAGGTTTCGGTGACCGGAAGAGCGGGTTCTCCGATTACGGTAAGGGGCCTGGATCCGGCTACCCCCCCGGTCTTTACCGGCGGCGGTGACTTCTGGATTGAGGACTCCACTTACCTTGTGGTAAGTAACCTTTCCTTTGAGAATGAGATTCCGGATAACTCGGCAATGGGTATTTATGCCGATACCATGGTGCCCTTTGATACTTTAAGCCCGTCGCATCATATTGTAGTAGAAAATTGCACTTTCAAATTCATCGGATATGAATGGAGTTCGCATGATGCCTTGAAAATGATGTGGACAGATTATTATACTATCCGCAACTGTTACTTTGAGGGCTGGTCCGAACAGGCTATTGATTCAATCGGGGTCCAGCACGGGGTTATCGAATATAACCAGGTTATCGGCGGCGATGTCGGAATGGGCTATGTAGGGCAAAGTGGCATCCAGCTAAAAGGCGGCAGCAATGATGTCTTGGTCCACAGGAACTTTTTGAGGGATGCCGGCCAGATGACTGCTGGGTTGAAAATCGGCGGCTCAACAGGCTTGAGCTATTTCCGGACACCCGCCGGCACCGGAGAGGGCCAGATAAGCTATGAGGCAAAGGATATTGAATTTGGCGGCAACCGCCTCATCCGCAATAATAGCGCCCGCGATTTTGATTGGGCTACATCAGACGGCGGCGACGTGCATCATAATACCTTTCTTAATCATACTTATCGTTTAGCTGAGATTTCTAAGGAAGATGTATCGCACCCGACCCTGGGCGCAATGAACGGTATATTCAGGGATAATCTGGTTGTTCTGGACGATTTTTGGACAGATTATTTGATAAAAATAAAATTTCCTAGAAACACATCCCCCGACACCTTTACCTTTGACCATAATGCCTGGTTTGACCTCGTCCGCCCGCTTACTGATAGTGTTATTGCCAACGAGCTTCCGGTCACTGAAACTAACAGTATCTACGGCATCAATCCGGAGCTGGACAGCAATATGGCCATAACCTCTCCTAATCCTGTCTTTTACGAGGGAGGGGATCCTGCCAGCGGCAGGGTGCTCTTTGGCGCCGACGCTTATGAGATAACAAATCCCAAATACGGAACGCCCGTTACGGAAGACATGGTGCTTTCCGCGGAACCGGCAGAAGAGATGGATATTAGGCTTAAGGGTCATAGCATGCTGGGAGGAGAAGCCGGAGCGCTTACTTACAATTTTGAGTCCGCACCGGCAGGCTTTACAGCTGCACCGGTCCAGGACCCGATTAACCCTAATCATTATCTCTATACCACCCCTGAAACCAGCGGTGCAGTTTCTTTTAGTTACAGCGTGACTCAGGACGGCATAACCTCCGACCCATCTACGGTTACTATACTGGCTATTTTATTTGATGACGCCCCTTATGCTGTTGACGACGCAGCAAGCACAAATGAGGATAATCCGGTTACAATTGACGTATTAGACAATGACAGTGCCGGAGACAATCCTTCGGTGGATAACGGAGAGATTGATCCTTCAACCGTGACCATAGTCACCAAGCCGGCTAACGGGACCTGTGCCGTGAATCCGGAGACCGGAGCCGTCACTTATACGCCCAACCCGGATTCCTTCGGCGAGGATATGTTTACCTATAATTTTAGCACAACTCTGGGTGTACCCTCAAGAGAAGATGATGGCACGGTAACAGTTACAGTAAACGCCGTAAATGATCCTCCCTTTGCCGATGATAAACTAGTAGGCATGTTAAGCGGCGCGACATCCTGCATCATTGACCTCGTTGGCAGAGATGTGGAGGATGACCTTTTGACCTATAATATTGTCGAGGAGCCTTCCAGCGGGTCTCTTAACCTTTCCACAATAGGCCCGATTCCAGCTGGAGAGCCGGCCTTGGTAACTTATTTCCCAGATACGGGCACGACCCAAGATACCTTCACTTACACCATTACTGACAACGGCACGCCTCCGGAAACTTCCCGCATAATCAGCGTTGAAATAAAGTCAGCGGATATAATCAGCGGACTCCTGGCCCGTTGGCGGTTTGATGAGACAGAGGGAGACACTGCCGCGGACTCATCCGGAAACGGATATAGCGGCACCCTTGTAAACGGACCGACTTGGATTGAAGAGGGCAGGCTGGAAGGAGCGCTTGAGTTTAACCGTTCCTTGAGCCAATATGTGGACTGCGGCAATCCGATTGTTTTTTCGCCAGGCAGCGCTATTTCGATTTCAGTCTGGGTAAGAGCGACTGACACCCAGGCCTATGATTATATATTGAGCAAACCCTGTTCATCTACCAGCACAGCTTCCTATGCTCTTTACACCGGCAGTGACAATACTCTATATTTCTATATCCTTCCCTTAGGCGGAAGCTCAGGCGTTAGATCACCCAGCGGCGGAAATATCGCTGACGGCCAGTGGCACCACATTGCCGGAACCTATGACAAAGAATACGTGAGACTGTATGTTGACGGAGTCGAAGTCGGCAGCGGCACTGCCAGGACCTCCGATATCGAATATAACGAGGGCCGCAACCTTATTATCGCTAATTCCGACTTAGGCAATCATTACTGGAACGGCGCAATAGACGATGTGCGAATATACAATGTCGCCCTTACTGCGGCGCAAATCGCTGCGCTTGCAGCAGGGACCGAGCCGCTCCCAGGCGATGTTAACAATGATGGCAAGGTAGACATCACAGACCTTGTGATTGTTGCCCAAGCCTTTGGCTCTCAACCTGGTGATTCAAATTGGGACAGTCGAGCAGACCTAAACAATGATAATGTTGTTGACATAGACGATTTAGTTGTTGTAGCTCAGAATTTTGGGAGAGGAACATAGAACCGTGGCTCCTGACTCGGGTCTTGGGACTCGAGCAAATTCGAAAGAGAGGACGCATGATACCTCACATATTGTATCGTCCATTTTGTAGTGGATTTTATTCGCGAGTTATCCGGAGAAGTCATACTGAACTCGCTCATACGTCGCCGTCGATTTTTAAGAAATTTGTCTTTCTCTCTATTGTACTATTATGTTCTGAGATTAGTATCTCTTTCAGTTCCCCTCTATCACGAAGTATAAAGCTGGATTCACAATATGCTGCTGCTGCAGACGCCTCTCGCACAAATTCAGTATGTATTTTGGATACAAAATTTCCAAACAGACCTCTCAACTATTTGTTTTTGGATGGTCAAAATCCAGGTCATCAGGTTCATCGTTTTTTTGAAGGCTTCATGAATATGGTCGAGTTAGCTTTATCAACAAACAGAAAATTTGTTCCAAGATTTTTAATCCAAGACGATAGAGTAATGCCATATATTTTACTAAAAATATCTCCCCGCATGGCACATGGACCCCCACTTAAGCCTCAAGGCAAAATTGAAATTTTTTATGTTGGAATCCTTTCAGTATATTTTTCGCACGATAGCCTTTTCAATCATAACCCTACCTTTTTAGCCAAATCAGTTTATCTCGATAATAAGAAAATAATAATTTTAGATAGATATTGCGATAGAGTATCTTTTGAAGGACGGATGGATGGTTTTTGGGGTGCGGTAGAGGCGGGGTCTACTTTCAGTGTTTTCGATACGGCGAGTTCCCTCTACCATCACGTAAAGTCACGTAGGTGGCCTTGGTAAAGACCCGTGGTTTCCGGACTAACGCGGTTGAGGCCACCGCGTGGCTTTAATTAAAAAACTATTTTTTTATTGTTTGGAAGGCAACTTTCTTTAGTTCGTCATAGGCATCTTTGAAAGGGATCTGGTTCTTGAGGGCGATTTCTTTACAGCTTTCATATTCCGGTGAAATAGTTTTGATTTTACCACCGCATTTGGCAACCTTTACTTTTGCTTGGCCGAATTTCGTTTGAATCGGGATAATTTTCCTTGAAAGTTTGTAACGCTGCAGATGTGATATTCTGATGCCCAGGGTAGTTGTTTCCTTAAAGACGGTTGAGAGGATTTTTACAAATTTATCTTGGGTGGTAAGTACACTAAGTAATACGCCGATTCTATCCTTCTTCATATGGATTGGTTTTGTGTATACATCAAGTGCGCCTTCCTTAAAGAGTACTTCAAAAACATAGCTCATCATTTGCGGTGTCATGTCGTCAATATTCGTCTCAATAAGAATTATCTCATCAGTCTCATACCCTTTTATTGCTTGGGTTTGGCCAATAGATACCCTTAGTAAATTTGGTATCGCCAGATTCTTGGTTCCTGCACCGTAGCCGATTTTTGATACTTTCATCTGGGGCATTATTCCGAACTTCTTAGAACACATTTTTAAAATTGCCGCACCAGTAGGAGTTACTAATTCAGTTTCCAGCCCTGTAGAATATATTGGTACCTCTTTTAATAACGCGAGAGTAGCAGGAGCAGGAACAGGTAAGTTTGCGTGACGGCACTGAATGAATCCTGTTCCTACGTGGAGTTTTGATGAATAGATAATGTCAATTCCTAATTTCTTTATTCCTATAAAAGCACCAACAATATCGATGATGGAATCCACCGCACCCACTTCATGGAACCGGATCCTGTCTTTCTTTTTGTTGTGAATTTTCGCCTCAACTCGAGCAAGTTCCTGAAAAGTTTGTATACTACCACGTTTTATTTCGGCATCTAGCTTGCTTTTCGTAATGAGGGTCGTAATATCTTTTAAGTTCCTTTTGATACGTTGTTCTTTTATATAAACATTAAATTTCGTCGCCGAGATGCCGTTTTTTAATACTTTTTTTGCCTGGATTTTATATCCGCAGATTTTGAGTTTCTTAAGTTCTACTTCAAGTTCTCCTACTTTAAGGCCGCAGTCAAGGAGCGCACCAACAATCATATCTCCGCTCACACCTGAAAAACAATCAAAATATGCTATCTTCATACCAGCTCTTATTTTTGCACGAAATCATTATCTATATTTACCATAATTGGTCCAAGAAGACAATAGTTTAATATAGGCGACAAAGTAAATCCTTTCGCAGCCTCCTAAAATAATGGTAATATAGTTGAGCGATATTATAATTTATGGTATAATCAACTCCCATGTTAGAAGATAAGATTTATAAAGAATATATAGCAGCACTTAAAAGCAGGGATAAACACAAGGCGGATTTTTTAAGTTTTATCCGTGCAGAGCTTAAAAACGCGGCAATTAATGTAAAGAAAGAAAAGCTCGAAGATAACGAAGTTTTAGAAGTCCTTAAGAAACAGAAAAAGCGCCTCCAAGAGACAAAAGACAGTGTCGCTGAAACCGCAAGGGTAGATATCCTGCGAAATGTAGAGAAAGAATTAGCTCTCCTTGATACATACCTTCCAAAGCCCCTGGAGGAGAACGAACTCATCGCCATTATTGACCAGGTATTTTCTGAAACTGGCGCCTCATCAATGAAGGACATGGGTAAGGTTATGAAAGAGGTGCTTGCGCGAGTCGGTGTAAGAGCTGATGCCAAAAAGGTAAGCGAGCTCGTGAGAACCAAACTCTCCACAACATAATTCTTCAAGTCCCCCCCCTTTTTTTTTGTAATAAACCCTAAATATTCTCGCGATTCTAGGCAATTCAAGCATGAAATCGTTTTCAAATTTTCTGATTTTTTTTGCCCCCATCTTGGCAATTATAGATAATATATGTTATATTTATCTGACTATCACACTGGGGGGCGACGAAAAAACGGCAAACCCTGATGCAAAGTCGGGGGGCGCAAAGCCACGGATTCCACCTAAAACATAGCAAGAATTTTCTAAAAAGTCGGTTTTTTAGGAATAGCCGGGCTACCGAAAGTCTCTTAAAGATTTGGTAGCCCGGTTTTTATTATGAGAAGGATTGTATACCAAAGATAACGGAGGTAGATATGAAAGTTAGTTTCGGGGTAATATGTACGGTTTTTTTAGGCGTGATGAGTTTTTCCTTTACTCTATGGGCAGTGGATTCTCAAGAGACAATACCATCTACTATTACCCGGGAAGACAAAGAGGAGGCAGAAAGAGTATCTCTTGAGTTGCCAGAACCAGAAGACTCAGAAGGAGAATATTCAGACTTGGAGCAGACGAACGAAATAATAGTTACTTTTGCTGAAGGCGCAGAACCCCAAGAGGTGCTTCGTAATGCAGAGATAAGGCTAATTAAAATGGAGGAAGTTGCGCTTTCTTTGCCAGTAGCTATAGATAATGCGAAGCAAAACACCAGCCAATCCTTGGGGAAAGATTCCAACAGCTGGTATTGGTTTAAAGGCAAGAAGTATAAAGAAGTTAATAATGAAGAAGAGAAGTTTACCTTGCAGTATAAAATTCTTCTTGCCAAAGGAATGACAGCACTACAGGCCATAGAGCAACTTAAAGATAACCCCAATGTAGAAAGCGTTATGCCGGTTTTTCTTTATATTGAATAAAAAGGAGGTGGGATTTTAAACACATAGTACAAAAGAAAATAGGAAACAGAAAAGTGATAGAAGTTGCGGAAAATAACAAAACATAAAAGGAGGAAACAGATGAAAAGAGGGTTAGTAACATTATTGGGAATAGGTTTCTTGTTGGCAACTGTCACAGTATATGCCCAAGAGCAAATTGTGGTTCTTGACCCCATAAGTACCTATGAAATTGAGGCAGGGGAAGAGTTTTTCCTTCCTGTAGGAGCTAATTTCTTGTTACCAGGTGACCCCGAGCATCACAAACTTTTTGTCAATGGAGCGCCCATACACTTGGAGATAACAGAAAGCTCGTACTACCGCATCGCAGGAGTAATAGCAGACCGCCTTCCCGAAGGCGACTACTATCTTACTATAGTGGCCCTTGACGAACGGACTGGTGCGCGAACGCAAGGTACGATGAAGTTGAGGGTTGTGGGCCGACTGTCAAACGCCCCTATTATTTTCGAATCTTTGGAACAGGTAAAGAAGTTGCAGACAAGAAAATGGTATAGTTTTGCCATAGCTGCTACAGATGAAGACCCAGAGCGATTAATTCTTGAGGTTATTGGCGACGTGGGAAATGCTTTAGGGTATGCACGGTTCAGGCAAACTGCAGATTTTGAAGGAAGAGCCGGTGGTGTGCTTAACATGTATCTGTGGAGGCCAGGAGAATTAAAAATTTCTGTAAATGCACGCGACACCAGGCCAGCAGATATGGGGCATAACAGAGCAGTTGCAGAACTCCATTTTATTGTAGAATAAGGCAAAATTTATTTAATTAAAAATAATTAGGAATTAAAGCTACTTCAAAAGGGGGAGCAACATAAATCTTTAGTTTCTACAGGGCTTCGGATGAGTGAGTTTATCCGAGAAACTAAAACCATCTGTCTTGCTTTTCGCTCAATGTTTACCCTCCTTAGAACATTTATTTAAATTTTCCGAGTCAAATATTTTTTTCTATCTCTATAACCCACTCATAATAAATATGTTACAAAATTTACATTTTTGAAATTAAGCTTGATTTTTTTATGGTTTATGTGGTATATTTATTTCTCCATACCTAGAAAAACGCACGTTATTATTTTAGCCGCTTTATTGCCCTATCGCCAGAGTCAGATTGACATTTCGTTTTTCTTAAAAAGGATTTTGATATGAAGAAAATTCTACTCTTTAGTGTCATTTGTATTGTAATGTTGAGTAACTCTCGCTATACCGGAAACCTCTCTTATAGTCATGATAAGACTTTGAAGGGGCTGGCTTCATGGTATTCCAAAAAAGACAGAGGAGTGCTCAAGACTACTGCAAATATGGAACTCTTTGATGACGAAAAACTTACCTGTGCAATGTGGAATGTACCTTTCGGTACTGTGTTGCAAGTTACCAATTCTAAGAATGGTAAATCAATAGTGGTGAGAGTCAATGATCGCGGTCCGGCTAGGCGCCTTGTAAGACGCGGCCGTATTGTTGATTTGACAAAGGAAGCATTTTCAAGAATTGCCGACCTTAAAAAAGGTCTCGTCGAAGTAGAAATCACTATCCTATCTTCAATCTAATCCCCGACTTCTATCCCCTGACTTTTACCCCTTGAACCTATTATTCCTCTTATCAACTCTCATTTTTTTGATATAATACTATCACTGCTTTATAAAGTCGCTATGGAAAGGAAACGATATATAGTGCATGTGGATATGGATGCTTTTTTTGCTGCTGTTGAGCAGAGAAATAACCCTCTACTACGAGGTAAACCTGTAATCATAGGCGCAGATCCTAAAGGCGGAAGGGGCAGAGGGGTTGTTTCAACCTGTTCATATGAAGCAAGAAAATTTGGCGTGCATTCCGCAATGCCCATATCCATAGCATATAAAAAATGCCCTCATGCAGTGTATTTACCTGTTGATATGGAAAAGTACGCAAGAGTCTCCGCTCAGGTGTATGATGTCCTTTCTAATTTTACCCCCATAATCGAGCCGGTAAGCATTGACGAAGCTTTTTTAGATATCACTGGCAGTTACCATATTTTTGGCACTCCTCAAAATGCATGCAAGCTGATTAAATCGAGAATAAAAGAAAAGACTCATCTATCTGTTTCTGTAGGCCTGGCCCCTACAAAAATGGCAGCAAAGATTGCTTCTGATTTGCAGAAACCCGATGGGTTTGTCGAAGTGGCCCAGGACGGCCTTTTAGATTTTTTATGGCCCCTTCCAGTAGAAAGGATTTGGGGATTAGGAAAAAAAACAACCGCTGTTCTCAATGAGAGGGGTCTAAAAACAGTTGGCGATTTGGCGAAACGAAAGAGAGAGGAATTAGTAGCTTTGCTTGGTAAGAGTGGAGAGTATTTTCATCAGCTCGCGTGGGGTATTGATGAGGCGGAAGTTGAGACAGAAGAAGAGACAAAATCTGTGAGCAATGAGACTACTTTTGAGCAAGATACCTCTGATAAAAATCAAATAGAGGGTGCGCTTTTGGCCCTTTGCGAGAAGGTTTCAGGCCGTCTGCGCCATGAGAAGCTTAAAGGAAGAACGATTACTTTAAAAATACGACTCCAAGGATTTCACACATATACAAGAGCCATAACTTTTAGTCGCGCGACCAATTTTGCTGACATGATTTACAAAGCGATAAAAAAACTTTATGAGGGTTTTGATGCGAAAGGTAAAGGAGTGCGTCTGGTGGGAGTGAAAATTTCAAATTTAATCTCTGCTGATCTCCAAGATAGTATTTTCAAAGATAAGATTGATGATAAAAAGGAATATCTGCATAGAGTTGTTGATAAAATTAAAGATAAATTTGGAGAGAGAGCTATCTATAGAGCCGGAAGTACACATGACAAAATTTAAAAAGGTCTTAATCTATATATTTGCAATAATTGTTGGTTGCGCGTCTTTGGTGTTCTTCCTGGGAGATCCTGCAAAAGGGCTTCTAGAAGGCAGTATAACCAAAGACATAATCTTGCGAAAGAATTTTATCGTTGAGACCCTTTCTACGGGTCCATCGCCCGCTGATTTCTTTCTTACTGAAAATGCCCAGTATGCAGGAGAATGGACAATAGGCACTTATGCTATGGCAACATATGCCTTGACCAATATTGCAATGCTTGAACCTGAGACGGCAAAAGAATCAAGTAAGATAATAGCGCAGTGGATAGAGTTTTGTATTGACGAGAAAGTGGCAACTTTCGATGAGATAGCTTGGGGAGAAAAACCTCTTGATAAACGTGTTTTACGAAAAGACAAGGGGCACATAGGTTATTACGGTCATCTTAATTTAATGATTGGTTGCTATGCCTTATTAAATAATGATGGAAGGTTTGAGGCTCTTCATAGGAAAATAAGCGCAGCAATCGCCCGACGAATGAAAAAATATCCCCATCGGCACATAGAGACTTATCCTGGCGAAACATATCCTCCTGACAATACAGTAGCCGTTGCCTCGTTACGTGTGGCGGATATGACATTAAGGACTAATTATAAAAGACTTATTGATGAATGGGTAGAGCAGTCAAAAAAAATAGAATATCCCCCTTATGGGCTCATTGTATTTGAAATTGATATCAAGACAGCCAGACCCCTACAGACTACTCGAGGTTCGAATATTGGTTGGAATAGTTTTTTCTTACCCTTAATTGATGAAGAATACGCACAAGTCCAGTTTAAGAGATTTAAAAAACATATGCTTCGTCAATGCATCGGATTTGCCGCTTTCAAGGAATACCCCCAAGGCCAGTGGTTTAGAGCAGATAGAGACACCGGGCCTGTGATATTCGGATTAGGCGCATCTGCTACAGGATTTTCTATAGCGGGTGCACGATGGACAAACGATGAATCTTTATTGACTGCCTTATTGCGCTCTATAGAACTTTTCGGAATCAGTATTACAAAAGGGAATCAACGAAAGTATGCTGTTGCGCCAGTAGTAGGAGACGCAATATTATTGGCAATGAAAACTGCGTGTCGATGGAGGCCCTTATGGAAGAATCCCAAACAAAAATGATACGTAAAAAATACAAGAGACCGTTGACGTGTCTTCGGCTTATTTTAATTTATTTAATATTTCTTTTCATCGCAAAGAATTCCAGTATCTATCAAACCGGTATAATCCCAGAAGATTTATTTAGCATTTTTATCGCAGTATTTTTAGTCGCATATCGATTTCTCAGTATAGTTTTTGTTCCTGTATTACTCGTATTATGGATGGGGGAGTTATCCATTAAAAGAGAAGTGGATACGTAAAACTTCAGCAGAGAATCGAGAAAGGAGGATTTGATGGATTGGAAGATTTTTCTTGCTACCTTTGGGACAATATTTTTGGCAGAATTGGGTGATAAAACTCAAGTAGCAAATCTGTGTCTGGCGGCAAAGTCAAAATCGTGGTTCTCTGTATTTTTAGCTTCAGTGGCTGCATTTAGTATTGTTACCCTTGTTACAGTTTCTTTAGGGGGGTTATTGTGCAAATTTATCCGGCCCGACCATATACGGTACGGTGCAGCGTCACTGTTTGTGATTATTGGATTACTTATGTTTTTTGGCAAAATTTAACCTTTGCCTTTATGGGAAAATTATCCAAATTTTATGATATTTTGATATAATAGTTCCTCAATGAAAATTTAAAAAGTTGTATGCCTCTTTACTTATATCAAGCGAAGGATAAAAAGAAATCTTGTGCTTACTGCAGGAAAGAATTCCAGATATTGCAGAAAGCAAATGACAAATCACTCTCGCAGTGCCCTCGGTGCGGAGCCCCCATACAGAAGATTTTTGCGCCGTTTTCTTCAGGACATTCCAAAACCGGTCTGGACAGGAGGGCTAAGGATAAGGGATTCCATAAGTTAAAAAAGGTAGATAAAGGTAAATACGAGAAGTTATATTAGAAACACCCGTTAGAGGAAAAATGCGAAGCAGAGTCCCGTCAAGAGTATTATTGAGAGCATTCACCCAAACGCCTGAGTTAATTTCACCTATTGCGAAGATGTTCTACAGGAAGCACATAGGTGTTGAAGGCGACTACAGAAGATCCAATGGGATTGTATGCCATCCTCCCAGACAGATTAGTCTACGAATTACCAATCTTTGTAACCACCGCTGTGCAGTATGTGGTCAATATGGAACCAGAGGATATATGCATAGAGAGAAAGGAAAAGACCTTCTCAAGGTATTACCTTACACAAGATATAAAGAATTAGTAGAGCAGATGGCACAATATAGGCCGATTTATTATGTCACTGGAGGAGAGCCTTTTTTGTATCCTGATTTCGTGAAGCTCATGAATTATATTAAACAGAGGGGTAGCGTAGTAAGCATTGTTACCAATGGGGTAAAATTAAAAGAATGTGCTGAGGAAATTGTGCGCAACAACTGGGATATGATTTTAGTTTCTTTTGACGGACCGGAAGATGTCCATGATAGATGCAGAGGCCTTAGGGGCGCATATAGAACTGCAGTAGACGGCCTGCTTGAATTAAGAGAGCAGAAAAAGAGGCAGAGACGAAAGAAACCTTATATTCTTACTTCGCTCACTCTTTCTCCGATGAATGTAGATTATATAGAGGAAACTTTTCAACTGAATAAAGATATTTATCCAGATTTAATGGTTATCTATCTTTCTTGGTTTACAAGTAGCTATATTGGAAATAGCCAGAAAACAATTTTAAAGGAGAAACTTGGAACAGATGCTTACACCTGGCAGTCGTATGCAAAGAGTTTTACCCCACAAGAAGCCCAGTCGTTTGCTGATTCTTTGGATAGAGCGCGAAAGAAACAGTGGTCCTTTGATTATCTCGTAGTACCTGATTTAAAAGGAAATGATGTGAAAGACTATTACCTCTGTCCTGAGAAAATGTTTGGATATGGAAAGTGTGCGGCACCTTTTATCATGGTAGATATTATGCCAAATGGAGATGTGACGACGTGCCGTGATTTTATTGACGTCAAAGTTGGTAACATTACTGAGAACGATTTATTGAGCATTTGGAATAACGAAAAATTTGTTGCCTTCAGGAAGTTACTTATCGAAAAGGGTGGGCTTCTTCCTCAGTGTTCGCGTTGTTGTGGGTTGATGGGGTTTTGAGTACATCAGTGATTAATAAGCCATTTTCATAAATTCTCCTATTAAAAATTTCTTCCCTGATTTCTATTAAACTTATATTTTCCCCTCGTTATACAGCCTTACCATTGCATTGACAATATGACTATCGTAGTATTTACCTTTATATTTTTTCAATTCCTTTATCGCTTCTTCTTTCGTCAGAGCTGCGCGGTAAGGCCTTGTTGTAATCATGGCATCAAAAGAGTCAGCAACTCGTATTATCCTCGCAAAAAGGTGGATTTCTTCTCCTTTTTGTTGGGAGGGATATCCTGATCCGTCAAGATTCTCATGATGGTGAAGCACGGCTGCACAGATATCCTCACCTAACCACTCTCTCATAGGGCTGATAATCTTTAGGCCATTCATCGCATGTTCTTTTATTTTTTGCCATTCTTCATCATTGAGACCGCCTTCTTTAAGGAGGATTTTGTCGGAGATCCCTATTTTGCCTATATCGTGTAGTTGAGCCGCCCATTTAAGATTGGTGAGCCCATTAGGATACGGGCGGAGTTGTTTTTCCAGTTTTTCTCCAATAAGTACAGCGTAGCGCGCAACTCTATCAGTGTGACCCCGGGTATATTGATCCCGCGCCTCAATTGCCGTAATGAGAATGTTCTGGGAGGCGACAATAAGTTGGATTCTTTCTTCTTTCAGCATGAAATCATGGATGGCTCTGCCTATATGGTTTGACAGAGAAGCAAACAGCTCCAAATCTTCATTGGTAATAATATCGTTTGGGTTAAATTTATGGCCTATGTTGATTATGGCAAGGAGTTTGCCTTCGCAGAAGCTTGGTATGCTTATTTCTGCACCTAAACGTTGCATTTGTTCAGTGATTCGAGTAAGAAATTCTCTCTCTTCTGCAAGTACCACTTTCGTGTCGAGTTCATATTCCATCTCGCGGCGCACCAAAGGCGTTCGCTTTCTTAAAAGCTCTATCACTAAAGGGTTATTTGGGGAGATGGTTATGCCTAAAGGGATTCTCCTTCTGTTTTTTGTCCGGTTAAGGCTTCTGCGCAAGATAAATTCTTTAGTATGATTATCCACAACAAGAATCCCCACATACTCTAATCTCACCCAGCTACTTAAGTCCCTTGTTGCATAGGCTAAGAGTTCGTTTACGCTTCTTGCAATCGAGATTCTTTCAGCTTCCTTTCTCATGATAGGACGGTATGAAAATTTCTGAGAGAGTTTCTCTTCTTCAATTTGTCTTATGAAGGCTATGATACGCAGAATCACCAGCCCAATTAAGAATGCTATCGATATAGGAAAAAGTATCCAACGTCTGCCCCAGAGTTGATAGAGATACGGCTGAAGATAAAAAGGAATTATATGGATAAGCATAACCGCAATTACAAATAAGAAAAGAATAATTGAGACTCTTTTTAAGATAATATCTATATCCAAAATTCTATAGTGAATAATCGCATAGGTAGTAGCAATGACAAAAAATATAAGTGGTATAAATCCTAAAGGCATGGGGCGTATTGGAAATCCATAATTAGGAAGGTAATCGACACTTGCGGTGCACACTATCAGGAAACTTATCAACAAGAATCGCCTTCGCTGTTTTTCAAAAGGAGAATCCGCAGATTGATACCCATAATAAAAATTTGCGAGTGCAAACACCAACGGTAAGAACCAAAACGGCAAAAAAACATCATGGCTTTTTCCCACGAGAACGTGTTTTCCCCATGGAACTTCGTAAGAAGAAAGTATAAAATCATCGCGAAACACTAACAGCAATAATACGCAGCTTGCAATATAGGCAAAGGGAATCCAACTTTTTTGTTTTTGGAATTTATTGAATTCGACGGACATGTGGTAGACCGCGGCAGGGCTAAAAGCAATTCCACAGTACACAAACTTTGCCCACAATAGAGAGATTTGAGGATTTTGAGAAGACCAGCACATTACATTTCCAAACTGCCATGCCATTGCCGTAAAACAGAGTATAGAAAAGCTGCGGTTGAGTGGGGAAGCTCTGTTTTTGAGCAGAACGAATAAGCCCATAACCAGAGCACATAAGCCCGTAAGAAATGGGGGGATGAGAAAAACAGATAGATTCATGATATACGCTCGTATCGAAAAATACCCATTTTAAAATATACTGCCCCAATTATACCATATTTGTTGGTATTTTTCACGCCTCCTTTACGGTTATTCTTGACAAACCCACACATTGGAGATAAATTACATTTGATTCTCAATCAGGATGTATTCTTTTGGTGGTTATTGGATGCGCTCTGAGATTACCGTAGTAAACAACATCAATGTTCACCTCGCACTCCGCTTGAGCGTAGTGGATGACTATAATGCAAATCCACCAGAGAAAATAAAATATTCTTTGATTGATTCCTGTATGGTCTTGTATGTTGCCCAAGAGCTGTTAGAATATATGGGTAAAGAGATTCGTTGATTTTCAAACAGAGGTGATTATGGAGCAACCCCCGGGTTTAAAAAATAAGGTATCAGAGATGCTCGCGAAATGGTGTGCAGCCGAGAATAAGCGGGGGATATATGGCTTTGATTCCCCTCAAACAAAAGCTGCGCGTGATGAGCTTGCCCAGGTACTTGCAGGAGTTCTTTCTGTGGCAGGCAAGGTGACTGTTGTAAGAAAAGAAGCGGATTTAGAGGTGCTTGGCCAGAATTGGAATATTTTGGCAAGTACTTTACATGCAAAGGGAATGATCCAGATTCTGAGCAGTAGCTTTGAAAAATTAAGAGTAAATAGCATTAGTTTTCAGCAAGGCTTAACGCGCAATGAACTCGATAAATTATTCTATGGATTAAATATGGGTGTAGAGGAATTAGAGAAACAGGACGGATTGCAAGGATATTTACAGAAGAACAACGTTACAAATATCCAGGTCGACCAGATGCATTTTAAATTGTTAAAAGAAGGTGAGGGTGTTGGGGTAAAAGATGAGAAACTTCGCCGTATATTAGAAGAAATGGATACCGTTACTCAAGACGAGAAAGCAGCAACCAAGGTAAGCAAAGAAGAGTTTTCTTTCTGCTGGAAGAATTATATGGAGGGTCACATCGGAAAAGATGGTTTCAGCGGCCTTTATGAGCAATTTATTCGGTTCGCCAAAGATAACCCTTCTGAATTGGTAGGTGTTGTAAGAGATGTTGTTGAGAAGCAGAAGGATATTGAAGCCGCTATCGCTGATATAGAAAAAAAATTGCGTGAACTTGGATTCGCTCAGGACCAGATAAAGAGTATCAGAGAGAAACTGCGCGAATCCAAAAAAGTGGCGATTTCTGAGGGCGAGCTTGCACGCCTGAAGAAAATTGAGAAAGATTTCACGAAAACGTTGGAGGAACGCGTCGAGGGTGCATTACAAGAGATAAAGAAGATAAACCAGAAGTTAACTGACGAAAAGGAACGAATGGGTACTATTCTTCGTCAGAGTAGCCAGGGTGTTATTGTGATCAATAAAGATGGCAAGATACTTTCATTGAACAGTCTTGCGGAAAAGGCGTTAGGAGTATCTTTAAGAGACGGACAACAGAAAGATTTGAAAGATATTATTAAAGAAGGCCGTATGCTCTCTATTACATCTCGTTGGCAGGATGAGGCCGATGAGTTTACTCCCAAAAAGATTGAAATGTTGGCTCCTGACGAAAAGGTAAAGGATGCTGTTGCGGAGTCATCTGCAATTGTTGAGAACGAAGATGGTACGACCATTGGAATGGTTTCTTCATTGCAGAATATCGTTGAAAGGGAGGAATTTCAGAAACGAAGAAATGAGATGATGGATGTATTAAGCCACGACCTAAGAGCTCCTCTGCACGCTGCGAAACAGAGCCTTGCGGTTCTTATGGGTGTGAAGGATTTTGCCAAGGGCCTGGGCAAGAAACAGAGAGAGTTTTTCACTATTTGCCAAAGAAATATTGAAAAAATGGAGAAGCTCGTCAATACCATAATGGATGTAAGACAACTTGAAACAGGCAAGATAATTTTAAGGAAGGATTCCACAGATATAGGCGAGCTTATAGAGGAGTCAGTGAGTTCACTAAAATCATGGGCTGAAGACAAAACAATAGAGCTTACCACCCATATCGAAAAAGTACCTGCAATCAAAATAGACTCAGAAAGAGTTTATCAGGTGGTCACTAACCTTATTAGTAATGCTTTGAAATTTACATCCACCAATGGATCTGTCCAGATACGTGTTAAAACAAAAGGTGAGGCAAAGAGCATCTTTTTACAAGTCGCTGTTATTGATTCCGGGATAGGCATAAAAAAGAGTGATTTAAAGAGGATATTCAATAAGTACGAGCAGGTGAGTCTCCAGGCTCCCAAAGCAGAAATCAGCCTCGGTTTGGGTCTTGCGATTTGCAAATCTATCATAGAGCTGCATGACGGCAGGATTTGGGCAGAAAGCGAAGAAGGAAAAGGGAGTACATTCATATTTACCTTGCCTTACCAAGCAGCCAGAAAACAGGATAAATAGCAGAAGAAAATATCGCCTCGCCTCACACCTCCTAACCTCTGATTAGAAATTTCAGCCTATCTTCTAGCCCTAATTTACTATATAATATGGAGAATCAAGGGAACTTTCTGCTCAATTTCGTTGTCTAAGATAATAGAAGAATATGGAAGAGATCCGTACTGATATTATAAAGCAAGCCTGCAGAGGCGATATGAGAGCTTTTGAGGAAATTTATAGAATTGCGTCTGGCTTTGT
Organism: Candidatus Omnitrophota bacterium; assembly: GCA_020343695.1. Classification (GTDB taxonomy): domain Bacteria; phylum Omnitrophota; class Gorgyraeia; order Duberdicusellales; family 4484-171. The sequence continues at coordinate 98,883 of CP070807.1, forward strand.
CTACAGCATGGCTTTACGGATTACCCATAATGAGGCCGATGCAGAAGAGATTACCCAAGATGTTTTTATGAAAATACATCGTAACCTTAAAGGTTTTCAGTTTCGTTCGTCCTTTAAAACATGGGTGTATAGAATTACGGTAAATACTGCAATAAATACGTATAGAAGAACAGCTAAAGAACTGAAGCGAAGAGGAGATTATGACATTGCTCTTAAGACTCAACGTGCACCGTCGGCCACAGAGGCATCCATTGATAGGAAGGAGAGCCAAAGACTGCTCATTTCGCTATTAGATACACTTAATTCCGATCAACGAGTTTGTATTCTATTGAGGGAAATTGAAGGATTGAGTTATCGAGAGATCGCAGACGTTTTGAAAGTGAAGGTGAACACTGTGCGTTCAAGGATTAAACGGGCAAGACAAGCTCTTATGAATCATAGAAAGACGGGGAGGTAAGGAATGAAGTGTAGGCAAGTTCAAGAGTTACTTATGACAGATTATAGTGATGGCCAGATCAGCGAGGAACTCAAAACGACAGTCGAAGAACACGTAAAGTTATGTAAGGAATGCCAGAGGTTTGGGGAGCTTCTGCAAGAGGAAGCCATTGACCCATTTAAACGAGTAGAGAAAGTCAGACCACCCCAATCGCTGTGGTATAAGATAAAGGAAGCAATAGAGGTGGAAAATCGACAACAGCTAGCGACAAATCCGATTATTATTTTATTGGGCAAGTTCAAGTCAATCATTCACGTCCCTAAACCTGTGTTGGCAAGTGCAACTATTGTGGTGGTTGCCCTTATTGTACTCATTTTTATGCAGCCTCAGCTTGAGAATGGGCAGATGATAAGTGAATATTTAGAGGAGCAAGCTGAATTCCTTGCTTCCCTTGGTGCGAATGCAGAAAACATGGACAATGGTGATTATGTGAATTTTGGTACGGCATTAGAAGAACATTTCCTCTAAAGGGAACTTTTTTAAGGAATCGTTTGTCTAAGACAGTGAAAGGAGGCGATTGACATGGATACACATTTTAGACGAATAATGGTGGCAGTAGGAATACTTGCGCTCCTCTCAGTTCCTTCAGTTACATATGCACAATCGTTTGAGGGCGGCCAAGAGAAGCAAGATCGGCGAGAGTACAGAGGCCGTAAAGATACTCTCTTTCAAGATCTTGGGCTCAGTCTCCAGCAGCAGGAAGAGATGAGGCGGCATCGCCAAGAACATCATGAGCGGGCAAAGGATTTACATCGAATATTAAGAGATACACGAAAGAAGCTGGGTGATGAGTTAGACAAGGCAGGTTCGGACGAGGCCACAATTAATAGTCTCGTCGCAGAAATGAAAGAGCTGGAGGCTCAAATGATTGACTCACGAGTTCAGGGCGTGTTAGAGATAAAGGAAATTTTGACTCCTGAGCAATTTCAAACATTCCAAGAAAAGACAAAGAAAATGCGAGAAAAGAAAGGGCACCGAAGACAACACAGAAAAGATTGGCAGAATAAGTGAGTGGAAAAAGGGGGAAATATGACAAAAGCGATAGCGGTTTTCTTAATTAGCGCGGTGTTAATAGGTTTTGCAAGCTACTGTTATGGCAGCGATTGGGATAAGGTTGGTAAGATATTCGCCGGCATCGAGGGTTTAAGGATTCTGACAGGCGGCAATGTTGATGTTGTGGGAACTTTTACCGGAATCAATAATAATGATAGGTACATAGTGCGACGTAGTAAGCACCATCATCATACATATGGGCGTGGTGGTTCCTGCAGGCGCATTTGGGCGCCTCGATTCACATGGAAGAAGAGATGGATTCCCACCCATAAAGAATACGATGAAGAATTAGGGGAAATAATAGTTGAAGGACACTACATCAAGTATAAGATTAACAATGGAGGATACTGGACTTATGAATGCCACTAGACAGTATGTTTTCGTTGCGTCGGCTGTGGCCAGAATCCAAATTATCTATAGATTGCTTCCGCCACCAATACTATTTCTCACTTATATTTCCCGCCGAAGGTGGAACCAGCAGAGTGGGAAATTGAGGTGGCGGTTAGCACTCCAGAACTTCCCAATAAAATAAAACCTTCCTAAAAGACCTTGAAGTTTCTTCTCAAAAATTATACAATAGGACTTTATAGTCTCTTATTGGAGGCAGCACTTAATAGGATATGGCAGTTACAGTTAAATTTTGTGGCGGCGTTCAGACGGT
>CP070807.1:101192-119472 GCA_020343695.1 Candidatus Omnitrophota bacterium
ATAATGCAATTGCCACATCGTGGACATTGATATAAATCGGACCGATGCCAACCTTGACCCGCGGGTTGCGTAAAGGCAATCGGCCTAATAGGAGTAAAACCCTCCATCTCGCCTTCGCCTATGGTAACACGCAAGGATTTTACTTTGCTGCCTCTTAATATCTTTATCCGATAATCCTTTTCAGGTGTGGCTTGTTCTATAAGACTTTTGAAATGCGCAAGGCCCTTAATACTTTTTTTGTTAAACCTTAAAATAATATCACCTCTTTTTAATCCTCCCCTTTCTGCCCAGGAATTTCCCATAACGCCGCTAATTTTAAGTTTACCTCCACTTATAGGTATTACCTCTATACCCAACTCCTTAATCAGTTGGAGAGACGCTTGAGCCTGCACGCGGGCAGATGCCCCAGAAAGAGCAACCGGAACAGTATCGCCTCTTGGATAAGGGTAAAATCTCATGGATTTGGTAAATCCTGCCAGAGGTCTATTGTCTGGGGGGCTAAACCCTACTTGGCGGCCGTCAAACGTTTTTATCTTGTGCACAATGTCTCTGCTGGTGTCGAAACTCTGATTACTGAAAAGGGCAATTATTATAATAATAACGAACGCCAGGCAAATTCCACCAACTATTATATCCTTTTTCATTCTACCCTCTCCATTTTATCTGGCATTCGCATCTCGATAGTTGTCTTTCTTTCCTTTGCAGACTCCTGCCTGTAGTATCCATTCTCCAGGCGCCTGCCCACCGAAGCTTTCGCATAGGCGAGGAAATGAGAGGGTGCTTCAGTCTGGCAGATAGACAGGACATTCCTCTCTCATCCCCCACCTATTCTATTTGCTGAACCTGTTTTACTTACCTGGCCTACCCAATAAATAATAAAGAATTAGGCCTAATACAGGAAGAAAGATAATCAAAGCTACCCATAATATCTTTTTCTCAGCGGACAAAGAACCTCTTATGGCATCTGCAACAGCAACGATATCCAAAATAAGAATTACAATACCAATTAAAAATTCCATAACCCACCTCCTTCAATGAGCGCACAACTTATGGAGCCAAGTGACATAAATTGTGTCTTCATTTAAAAAACAACTCCACTGCAAAAATCAACAGAACAATAATAAAAAGGTAGATGATGCCCTTTGATTTTATTCTCGGTGCGAGTCTTGCGCCAACCTGCGCACCGCAAACCACCCCTAATCCCATCCATATCGCCTTAGCAAAATAGACATTGCCTAAGAATACATGGGGAATGAGCGCACAGAGAGAAGCTAACATCGTTATATAATGGCTTGTTGCGGTAGCAATGTGAGTGGGGTAATACAACAAAAAAAGAAGAATTGGAACCTGAAATACCCCTCCGCCGATTCCTAAGAAACCGACGAAAAATCCCAAAAGCAAATTCATCAAAACTCCCAACTCATCATTAGAATAAAAATCAAATGTCTGACCAAATTTATCAACCAGGATGGCGTGCCGAAAACTCGCTCTTTTAGGCCCTCCGGTAGAAGTCTGTGCTGGCTTTACTCTATTAATACTTAAGAATGAATAAGCAACTAAAAAGATGAGGAAGGTGCCAAAGATAACATCAAAAAATTTAATGTTAAATACATGGTGAAAAAAGCCCGATATCATCGCGCCGGGAATGACGGCAAGGGCAAATTTCATTCCTCCTTTATAGTCTATTCTTTTCTGCCTGGCATAACCAATGGTCCCAGAGAAAGCATTAAGAAAAACAACGAACAAAGAAGTAGCAACCAGAACTTCGGTGCTCCAATCATAAAATAAAATTAGAATTGGCATAATCAGGGGCCCACCGCCGATTCCCACAATTGTACCGTAGGAACCAATAACAAAACCGACAATAATAATTGCGATTATTGGGGTTCTGCCCTCAGATAACCCTAATGAGTGATACGCACTCCCTGATGAAGGAACAGAAAACGTTGCATACAGACAAATAGTAATTACAAAAAAGGCCGCTGCTGTTTTGATTAAGTTACGGCTGTCTGCTGTTTTTCCAACTGCATCCATATCTTTTTCAATGACGGCACTCTTGAGAAAAATTTACTTTATCAAGGGTATGTCGCAATTGCTCCCCCCACCAATTTCATCAATAAACATGGGTTTCATTTCACTCCCGGGACAGTACTTAAAAATATAATATATATGCTTGATATCACCAGAAACATTAGCGCAATAGGAATGCCCTTCCTGTTATACTTACTAAAGGTAAGTAAAAATCTATCTTTGCCTTTTAACTCTACCGAATTATATTCATCGAGAATGGTCTGGGTTACTATACCGGCGGTCGCACCAGTTATTGTTGCGCTTGAGCCGGCCAAAACCCCCAAAGAAAGAGCCCACCAGACAAGATCGCTAGAGCCGGCAAAATGTGAATGCGTAACAATGGGAATGAAGAATACCGTCGCTGGTCCGGCATTGAGAAAAGCTGTAAAAAAAGCCGCTCCCCATATAAGCAGGATAAGATATAACATTTTATTTCCCACGGAGAGCGAAACTATAATGTCGGTGATACCTTTTAAGAGCCCGGAATAAAGCGCACCTCCCACAATGATAAAAAGGGAGATGAAAAATATAACGTCAGTAAAACGTATTTTTTTAAGCACGCCTCTTGCTTTTTTATTTTCTAAAGCCAGGAGAATAAAGCCACCGGCAAGGGCAATTGTCGCAGTCTTTATCCGGAAAAAAGGCAATACCATAAAGCCGACGATAACGCACGATAAAATAAAAAGAACTTTTTTTACGCAAGCCCAGTCAACTTCAATAGTTAGGATTTGCTCTTCCATTTTTTTAATAAATCCTTTTTTCAATGTAGGGGATTTTATATTCTTCTTCTGGATAAATTCAAACCGCCGCATATACCAAAAAAGAGACAAAAGCAGCACAAAACATATCGGTGTCATAAATATTAAAAAATCGAAAAATATCAAACCCGTGCTCATCGATATGAGCATGTTCGGAAAATCTCCAATCATTGTTGAGGCACCCCCGATGTTGGATGAGATTATCTCGGCGACAACAACAGGGATAGGGTTGATGTTCAACCCTCTAGATACATAAAGGGTAATCGGTATAATCACTAAAATCGTGGAGAGATTATTCACAAATAATGAAAAAAAATACGTCATCAGACATAAGCCAAATACAACTTTTATGACATCGGCCTTGGTGTGCACAATCATCTTTTTGGCAACATAATCAAAGAATCTTAAGCTTTCCAGAAATATCGCAAAAATACTCATGCCAATAAATATAAGGATAGGGCTCATTCTTATTGAGTCAAAGGCTTTAGTCTGGTCATAAAAACCGAAAAATGAACCGGCAACTAACATCAGCACCGCTCCTAAAGTTACGCACACCGTGCGGTTAATGAGATTTAAAAAGAGTGCGGTAAAGATAAGGCCAAGAATTGCTATCGCCACAAAGATATCTCTTCTGCGGGGATTCAGTAGCCCATTGTCAGCTCTCTGGGGAATTTTAGCAGAGGTAGAAAATATTCTGCCCTTACGTGATACCAAAAATGTCACCACCTGCCCAGCATGGCTCTGATACATAAGGGAAGCAAGATGATTTGCAGAGCGCACCGTCACATTGTTATACTTTAAGATAATATCTCCTCTCCTAAGGCCGAGGAGTCTCTTTATGGTTCCGGTGGGAGCAGTATTTACCAAAACGCCGGCCACACTTTTTAAGTTAAATTGCCGGGCGATAACAGAATTTACATTTATTACTTCGAGCTCAAGGGAATGTGAGGAACTAAAAGACGCTGAGGTTGATTGAGTTTGCCGATTAGATACTCCTCCATCGTTAAAAAGCGCTAAGAGAACAATGACAATAATGACACAAAGAGAGAGGCTCTTTGCTATACCCCCTTTTAATCTATTAAATATCTGAAACGAAAGGTGTCCTATTGAATCAAAAATCATATCGATATACCTTAATACTTAACACGATTAAACAGCTCTACGTCTTTATCAACTTTCACAAACGGATGCCATTTAAATCTAAAAAGAAAAGCGAAGATTTTCTGAGGGAATCTCCTGATATACGTCCCGTATTTGTTACAGGAACTATTGTATGCCATCCTACGCTCAACAATACGGTCTTCGATGTTAACTAAAGTATCCATTAATTTTTGAAAATTACTGCTCAATTTAAGTTGAGGGTAAGCCTCGGCGAGAGCCATAAACCTGGCTAACACTCCTTCAAGATCACTCGCTTCCATTTTTGCAAACTCCAACAGCCCGCCCTCTTTGACTGTATCAATAAACTTATCAGTCTTTTCTAAAGAACCAGCGCGTCTGTCCGCCATATACTTAAACATTGTGCGCTCATGTTCGGCATAATCAATGACAGTTTTAGAAAGATTTATGATTAAATCTTTTCTCCTTTGAAGTTGAGCCTCAATCTGGGCTTTATCTGTAAGCACCTGCGTCTCAAGCACGACAAAACGATTATAATAATGGGCGCTGTAAAATAGAATAAACGCACCACTGACAACAGCAAACCAAAACCTCCAGCCTTTTTTAAAAACACTTAAATTAATGCGTTGCCAGAAGTGTTTCTTTACCGGTACAAGTTCTTCGAAGTCATTGGGGAAAAGCTTTTTTATCGTTTCGGATATACGATTCATATTATCCCTTCGGGAGTCATGCGTCGTGCGTATTGAGCATTGCGTAGAGAAGACGCTGTAACGCAATACGCATCAGGCGTGCGGCGATCTACCTGTGCTTTTCCAACTCCATCGCTTTCTTAAAACAGACTATGGCGTCTTTGTGGTTTCCTGAGTATTCATGAGCAAACCCTAAGGCTTGATAAAAAATAGCTTCTCTGGGGCTAAGTTCAATTGCTTTCTTATACATCTCTCTTGCCTCTTTCAATTGATTGGTCCTTTCATACGATGTACCCAAAAGATAATAATTATTGGCAAATTTCGGTTCGATATTTATCGCTCTCTTTAAGCACTCAATTGCTTGCGGATACTGCTCGGTCCGAACAAAACAAGATGCGAGCTCAGAAATTATATCCGGGTCATCCCTGTCAAGCTCTTCAGCTTTTTTGAAATACTTCAAAGCTTCCATATTTTCATCTAGAGAAGAGTATGCAAGACCCAAATTAAGCAAAACATCAATATCCTGAGCGCCTCCGTTTTGAATATAAGTTAGGAAAAATTTAACTGCCTTTTGATAATCACCTTTATCAAAGAAGTTAAGGCCCTCCTCCTTATAAAAATCTGCTTTCTTGTTGTCATCGGTCATAAATATCTTTCTGTACAGGCCGGTAAGCTCATCAATCAACCTCTCTGTTGTTGCAAGTGTGGCATAAATACCGCTCCGCACTTTTAAGCCAACTGAAGAGAGGGGCTTTTCTTGCTCCCTTGAATCTTCTTTGATTTTTTCAACCTTCTGAATCCTTCCTCCACTTTTTTTAAGTCTCTCTACCATTCCTTCCTCCTTTTTTAATGAGCACGTAACTTATCGAGCCAACGCAGCGAACGCTTATAAGTTACAAGTGCGAATTATCCGCTTCAATCCATATTCACCATGTCGGTTTAAATCTTCTTCGCATAAAAAACAGTGGCTTTCCTCTATGCTCATTTCTCTCTCTGCAGGTAAATGAAATGGAGATGTCTTTTATTTGTTTGAACCTGCGCATAAGGGCAAGGCGCACTTCCCGGCTAATCACATAAGCCTCTCTAACTGTTTTTGTTGAATCAGTCAATATTTCCATATCAACCCACACGGATTGGCCCACACGGCGGTTATTAAGAAAATTTATCCCTTTAACTCCCTTGTATTGAAGGGCTACACTTTCTAAAAGTTTCACTTTTTCAGCCGGTAAAGATATATCCAAAAGGTTTCTGAAAGCTTGCCGTCCCAATGTGAAAGCGGTCTTAAAAATAATCAGAGAGACAAGAATTGCTGCTACCGCGTCTAAGAAGAAAAAACCCATATTCGCACCGATTATTCCGATAACAACGGCAATACTCGAAAACATATCCGCTTTATTCTCATTGGCATTGGCAACCATTGCTGGTGAGTTGAATCGCTTTCCTGCGCAAAAACCATAGCCCGAAAGGATAAAGTTGGCGACAATAGAAACAAGCGCTGCAATAAAAGCGACAAGATGTGGGGGTTTTGATGTCCCCCTGATTATCTCCCGTAAGGCATCCTGGAATAAATATATGGACAAACCTAAAAGAATCGTGTAAACAATAGTGGCTCCGGCGAACTCTATCTTACCGTGTCCCCAGGGATGTGTTTTATCATCTTCTTTTGCGGCAATACTGAGACTGATAAGAACCATAATTGTTGCGACAACATCGCTTGCAGAATGCATGCCGTCGGCGACTAAGCCTTTTGAGCCGGATATAACACCGACAAAGATTTTAAAACAAGCAAGGGTAATGTTACCGCAAAAACATACCCAAGGTACAACTTTGCCGCATCGTAGACATTTTTCTTTCATAGTGTTAGCTTGCTTCGTTCACTAACAACACAGATTGGTACAGATTTGTAACAGATTATCGCAGATGTTTTTCATCTGTAATCATCTGCGTCTTTCTATCTGCGATAATCTGCGTCTTAGGGTGCAGGGGTAACCTGCACGAATATATTTCCGAGATGTCGATTTTCTTTTCTTAAATGGGCCCGAAGCGTCTGGGTAATCTTTTTTGCTTCCAGCACACTTAAGTGAGGGTCAAGTTGCATTGCAATGTCTAAAAAAATTTTTCGACCTGCGTGACGCGCTTTTATCTTCGTCACTTTTTTTATATCTTCGATTTGCAAAATCCTTTCATTTAAAAAATGAATGTATTCCTCGGGTACACTTGCATCCATGATGCCTTTAAAACCATCTCCGAGAATAATCAAACTTCCGTAGATAATATGGATACATTCAAATATGGCAATCAAAGGATCAGCCCAATGTAATCCTGCTCTTGTTGCCAGAATACCGATGGCAACCAGAAGCGATGAGGCAACATCTATCTTGTTATGCTCGGCATGCGACTTAAGCGCCGGGCTATTAAGCTCTTTTGCTCCGCAACGTGCAAATTTATATATCAAGCCATTCACGACTGCGCTTATCATCGCGGCAAAAAATACAGTCACATGAGGGACAATCATCTTGTGTTTTGCAATAACGATAAAAGAGCTCATAATTAAAATAGTGTTTCCCAAAATCATAAAGAGGCTTATGCCAAACTGCACGATAAACTCCAATTTTCCATAACCATAGGGGTATCGCTTATTCGGCGGCTTTTGGGAATACCTACCCCCTAAAATAATCACCGAAGCTGAGGCAATATCACTTAAATTGCACATCCCACTGGCTACAAGAGCGTGACTTCTGCCCAAAAGGCCAATGGAAAACTTAAAAGACGCCAAGAGTATGCCTGCGGTCAAACCTACCCAACTCGTCCGCCTTGCACAAGCTTCACACTTTTTTTGCTCTTTCATTCGCCTTATTCCTCAAGTAACTCCTCTGATTCCTTCAATTTTCTTTTTTTTCTCATTTTTGCATTGACGATAATCGTGATAAAAAAAGTTGTAAGAGCTCCTGAAAGATATGCAATCAATAAAAGATAGATGAGGCCGAACCGATGACCTCTCACGAAGGGGAATTGAATATCGACGGGATGGGTATTCTGCATAAAAAATATTGCTAAAAGAATGATGACCAAAATAGATATAAGTATCTTTATTGCCGTTATAAATCGCATCGCTTACTTCCTCATTCCATTTTGGGTTTAATTTCAGTGCCTTCCCATCAATACTTGCTTTATCCTCTCATGCAGCCCCACTATATTGTATAAGGTTACATAAAGCGGTTGGCTATCTCTTAAAACATCAAGCAATGCTCCCTCATTCAAATTTACACCTTTCGCTACCTTTAAAAACTCTGCAATATTTCTGACTTTTTTATTATTAATCGCCTTGAGGAGGTCGCCTTCTTTTACGCCAGAATAATATGCCGGACCCTCAACCCAATTAACCACAACACCTTCCTCATCCTTGGGGATATTAAATTCCGTTGCCAGGCTTAAAGATAAGTTACTCACCGTCATGCCTGCCCACTCTGCCTGGCCAACACCGATATGCAGCATTGCCGCAATAAAGAACAGAGTTAATACTCCTAATAAAAGGATAAGGAAAAGCCTGCGTCTCTTTCTTCTTTTAAAATCAGATTGTCTCTTTGACACGCCTATTATTGGGGTTGTTCATTTTTTTCCATTATTACTTTCTGCTTTGGTTTAAGTTCGATTCTCTCAATCGCGGTATTACAGTCTCTGCAGACCCAGAGTTGCCTTTTCGCTCCCGTCATATACAACCCGAGAAGGAATAGAGGAACCCCTAAAATGCTGCCAACCCAAAACAGGGTAGTAAAAGCACCGGAGGCAATCAAAAAACCACCTACTTTCCGATTGTATCTTGGTCCTCTGTAAAGATGCATCTGCCCCTTGCAAAGATTACACGTTAAAAGTTTATCTACCATACATCACCTCCTTTTTTAATCATCCTTAAACTCACTTTGGCTCTTTACTATACTATGGTCACAGCCCCAACAACAACTAAAAGAATGTCATAAAAAGATAATAAAAAATTAATGGCTCCGAATCTAGCTCCTCTTCTTCTCATTACCTCAATATGCATACACCTCCTCCCTGAACACCGAACCCAGCATTTTGGAAATTTTGATTAAAAGTATTGGCTCCTGCCATTATCGTTCTACAATTAGGGCATCTTGGAAATTGACCTTGATCAATTTGAGCATACATACGCCAGTTGCACTGAGGACAGATAAAAAATCCCGTAGATTCAGGACGTTGCCAAAAAACCGGAAATGGCCACTCTCCATTAAGATTGTTTTGTAGAGGCGCTGTATTAACTGAGCCGCTAAACGGATTTGCTTGCGACCACCACCCCTGTCCCTGATTAGACATATCTTTCGCCATCGGCAAACCGCAATTAGGACAGTTAGGATAAGTATTTCCTTGCTGAGTACATTGTAGGCGCCAGTTGCAAGCAGGACATATAAAAGCTTGTTTCCCAAAGCCAAAAACAACTTGCCTTCCTCCTCCAGGTCCTCCTGCTCCATACATCGGCAATACTCCTACAGGCACTCTTGCCCCTTGATCCAAAGCAGAATGAGCTCCTTTTAAATTTTTGGTAGTGGGAGAAAATATTGCATAAAGACCAACGATTAAAACCAAAATTACCGCTCCAAAAATAAAGAACGTGTTTAAGTCTGCGGTTTTAATTTTGGATTTAAATTCATCGAGCGTAATCTCGACTTTCTTATTCCTCGACCTTGCCTCTCTTACCATAGCTTCCTGCCCTCCTTCTACGGTAAAGCCTAACCCGGAATGGGAAAACCAAGTTGCCAGTGACCTTTGTTGGGCCCAAACAGCGGGCCATATTGATATTCAAAAGGAATAGTTATATATAAACTCTTACCATCCCTGTATATATCAAGCAGAATTCCGTTATAATATTTAGTATTGTTTGCCACTTTAACCAAAGAACGATAGCTATAAACTTTTTTTCTATTTATGGAACAGATAACATCGCCACTCTTTACATCGTGGGCGTTTGCTATGCCTCTGCCATCGTCTAATACGAAAATACCTTTTACTCTATTGGGTATCCTAAACTCTTCTCTAATCGTTCGGGAAATAGGGACCAACTCCATCCCCAGCCAGATCAAATCCTCACCTTTGTCTAAGATTGTAACTTTTGACCATCTTATTGCTTCGTATCCAGGCAAAACCTTAAATGCACTGATCACAAGACAGGTAAGTGCGATTACAGCGACTAATAAAACTCCCAAATAAAGAGGTTTTTCTTTTATGAGATTATCCACTTTATCTTTGAATGAAAGCTGGCTCATGCTATCACCTTAATCTGATTAACATCTCATCGGTTTTGCCGTTTCTGGTGATTCTTACATTGACATTATCTCCCTTTTTAAAATGAGAAACGATTTTCGGGATATCCCTCATATTATTTATGGGAACTCCTGCGATAGAAGTGATAATGTCTCCTCTTTGAATTCCTGCAAAGCTTGCAGGTGAATCGGCAAAGACTCTATTTACCAATACACCCCGTATCTCTTTTAAGCCAAGCTGGGAGGCAACAACAGAATTCACTGATATTGCCTCGATCCCGAAGCGAACCGGCAGAGGCCAACCAACAGCCAAATTCGGATTGTTTATTGCAACTGCAAACATTCCTCGTCTATCTAAAGCCACGGGATAGTTTCGGCCAAGCGCCGATGACAGAAATTCCTTAACATCATTTATCGGTATGGCAAAACCCGTTCCACTAAAAACCCCGGTAGGAGCATATATCGCGGTGTTTATCCCGATTACCTCTCCTTTTAAATTGACCAAAGGCCCTCCGGAGGAACCGCGATTAATCGGGGCGTCGGTTTGGAAAAGATTCTCATATCGTATGCTTCCGATCCGTACAGATCTTCTTATGCCACTGATAATTCCACTGGTGACCGTCTGTTCCATACCGAAGGGACTGCCTACTGCAATAATATAATCTCCGATTTGACAGAAACTTGAATCACCCAATTTTGCCTCAAGGAACGTTCCTTCGGTCTTCAATTTAAGCAGTGCCAAATCATTTTTTATATCATAGGCTGCAACAGTTGCCTTAAAATCTTTCAATGGATTACTCGGAATGGTTACGATGAGATCTGTGGCATCTTTTACAACGTGGAGATTGGTAAGCAGATAACCTCTCTGATCAACCAATATTCCTGCTCCGATATTTTCATATCCTCTATTTTGAATAAATTTATCGATAACACCATCAAAGGGAGGTAAAAATTGAAGATTTTGTGAGTGTAAGGGCCTCTGAACGCTCTTAAAGCGCCTAATCCAGCGGGCGTGGATATCACACACAGAGGGGATTATTGTGTTGACCGCATCTTTCAATGCATTTTGAAAACCGAGATACGAAGGCTTGGCGACTAACTGAATACCACCCTTAGGTGTTGCCTTTGTAATTGCGGCAATATCGTAATTTTTAGATGGAGAGAGCGTAGTTAAAGCCGCTGATTGGAGTGGTTTTGAAAACATCCCTCCAGTTGGGGATACGACAGAATTAATCGTACTGCGGATATCCTCTCTTTCTCTTACTAACATAATTTCTTCTTTTTTTATTACAATCCAGATGACAAGCAGAACCGTAAGTACAATGAGGGTGATAACCCAAGGTTTCAACGATCTATCGCAAAAATATTCTTTATTTTCCATTCTTTATCTGCTCAAAATATAAGTCTCTCGTCAGCTCTATATAAATTTGGAGGGGGAACTTCAAAATTAACTTTTAGGGCGGCCTTGCTCGCACGACTGTGTCTATGCCAGGGGTCTCTAAATCCAAAAAAAATGGCACTTGCAATAAGTATGCACATAAGGGTTATAATTAAGAATCCTACCCAAGGATTAACGCATTTATTTTCCTTATCATCAATCATAAAACCCTACCTTACCCCACAAGAAATATCGCTGATGCAAAAGGGTGTAGTGAGGCCTGATGGCTTTACTATTTTTTGGCTTCTTTATCTTTAAGCTGCATTCCTGTATGTACGGCAATGAGTCCAGCAACGAGAAGTATCAAAGGTATGCATCCTCTTAAAAATGCACCGAAGTTATCCCACCATCCGATGATTCCCATAATTCCCAATACTGCTGCGATAGCACCACAAACGATATGTGTCATTCGCTGCTCCTTTCTTTAACCGTTACTATACGTTACGCCGAATCCTCCCCGCGGATTCTCCCAGTCAATTGCACCTTTTTTACAAGCTAATCTGCAACTACCACACTCAAGGCAATTTTCATAATTTGCCTTGATCTCCCCATTCATCTCCTCATAAGTATTCGCAGGGCACACAGTAAGGCAAACCTTAGTGGTACATTCCCTGCATTTTGTCTGATCTATATTTATATGACTGATTTTATCTTTCGTGATCTTAACCAAAAAAAGCTTATCTTCTAATGTTAACTTCCTTGCCCCCTTAGAAGCTAAAGTTTGCCTTGCCTGATATGGCTTCGTCTCCACTTCTCTACCGTTGAGAGCAAGCGAGGACTTATGATTTTCAACATTTTCAACATTTTCAACGAGGCTCATATCAAACTCCTCCAGGCGCCCCACATATCGGTGACCATTCGAGTAAGTTTTACATTCTTTCGCACTTTATTAAATATTCCTCTCTTTATCTCTCTTTTCGATTTTTCTGATACACTGAAATAATCCACAAGTATCTCATTGAATAGGCGAGGGTAGCCGTTAATAAGATTTTTGTGTGAACGAAGGAAAGAAAGAAAATTTTTGCAATTTTTTAGATCCTGCATGACAAAACTATTATTGAGTTTCTCCTGATACTGATAAAGTGTTTTGGAAGTGAAATCTCTTTTCGACCTCGCCTCTATAATCGTCTCTGCTGCATATAACCCAGAGGCCATTGCGAGATTCACTCCTTCATGAAAAAATGAGGTATTCAATAAACCAGCAGCATCACCTACAAGTAAAAGACCGTCTCTATACATGTTGGGCAGATAACTAAAACTATCCGAAGGAATCATATGCGCCATATACTCAATGGTCGAGCCTCCCTTTATTAACGGTTCAACGGAGGGATGATTTTTAAAGTCTTCTAATATATCGTTGGGGCTTTCTCTGCCTTTTTTTTCCATAAAATCACTCAAAGAAAAACCTATCCCCACGGAGAGACTATCCATATTGGTATAGATAAAACCGTTTCCTAGGAGCCCCTGTACCGAAGAACCAAAGTATTCATATGCTGCCCCCTGTTTTTCACTAAGGCCGAATCTATCTTCAATCACGCTACGTGGCAATTTAATAACCTCTTTCACGGCAATCGAACGCTTTGTCGGCCCAAGTTTATCCCGCAATCCTGATTTTTGAGAAAGAATTGAGTTTGCTCCCTCAGCACAGACAACAACATCTGCTAAAAAAGTATTCTCACTGCCGGGGCCGGAGATTACACCAATAACCTTGTCCCCATCCCACAAAAAATCTTTTATGGTGATGTTGTTGATAACAACTGCGCCTTGTTCTTCAGCTTTGGTTGCGAACCATTTATCAAATAGAGAACGTTTTACAATAAAAGAATTGTTATGGGGTAATTTTTTAAATTCCTCTGGTTCAAATCCAAAAGCAATCTCTGAATTATCCACAAGCATAGAATAGCGTCTTTTCGCTACAAACCTCTCTATCGGCGCCTCATCATAAAAATTAGGTAAGATTCTATTCATCGCGTTGGAAAAGAATATCCCACCAAACATATTCTTTGCTCCGGGATACTTACCTCGTTCAAAAACAACAGCATCTACTCCAGCTTTAGCAAGAGCGTAACCGCAAGCTATTCCTGCTGGTCCTGCTCCAACAATCGCTACATTACAATTGTCTTTAGCTGGCTTCATCTGCGTTTTTTAGCGGTGGGTCATCTTTCCATAACCCTTTTCTTTAAATCGGCGATTCTCTTCTTTAACCCTTGCATCCCAAGACCAACGCTATAACTAAAATTTTCGAAAAAATTTTTCTTTCCTTCAGTCACTTTTTCATTCATTTCAATGTGTTCAACTTTTTGAGACTCTTCAGCTTTTTTCTTTTTGTTGAAGAATTCATTAAAATAGTCGCAATGTAAACAATCCTTCTCACAACAAACCACCCCTTTACCGAATTCACGTGCCAATAAAAAGCAATAATCAATTTCTCTTTTATAAATTAAACAATTTCTACAATTTTTATCATCGCCTTTTCTTTCCGCATACTCCCAGCAGCAAACCGAAGGGACAGATAGCGCGCCTCTTCTCTTTCTCTCTCTATGTATGGTTTCCAGAAAAGAGATAACTTCAGAAAGATAAATTCTGTGGTGACCTCCTGCGGTTTTAATTGCTTTGATTTTATCCTGTTTGATCCAATTAATGATTGTAAAGCGGGATACACCACAAAATTTGGCAAGTTGACTTGTCGTAATATAATTGTTTTGGAATTTGATTTCGTCGCGAGGGATAACTTTTTCTGCCATAACAGAAGCTCAACAAAAATGCGATTCAACAATTTCCACAATTAATAGGAAAGAGCTGTTATTATTGACATAAATAAAGTATATGTAAATAATCTAAAGCGGTTATTTTTTGCTATTTTATTAATTAATTAGTTTCCACTGAAAAACTCTGAAAGCTATGATTAAGTTCAAACTTACTTTGCGAGTCGAGGACTAATTAATGGAGAGTAAGAAATCGATAGGAATAGCTTACATTTGGGTAAGTTTGCAAATTATTTTTAAAGCAAGACGAAGGGCTGAGTTTGGAGGTTGATTTTGGAAGAAAACGGAAAAAGTAAAATCCCTATTCCGACCAAGATTGCCACAGCGATTAAAAAAGTAACCCTACAGAAAATGCCTTCATAGAATAATTCCCCTACTTTTTAAAAATCATTATACCAAATCTACTATGTTGAATTTAGAAGCTACGTTCTTTTTCCACGTCTACCGCTTAAATTCGCTCAATTTAAACCACCAGTCGCTAAAATTAGTGGATTTTGCTAATTTCCAAAGTTTTTGTGCGCTTTTGGTTTTAAGAAAACGGGGGGCTTTTTTCATAAGTAGGGCGGCCTTGCAATGACCTTGCTCGTAATATTCTTTGGCTTGAATTAAACATTCTAAAATATCAGCGTCTCTGGCAATAATACTCTCTTTGGTTTTCTGTCGTCTATATTCATTGTACATCTGCTGTAAGGGGTCTCTTGTGTTGTGAGGCAAAGAGCGAATCTGATCATAGAAACATTTATCTTCAGCGCTTTGGACATTGAGATATTTTTGTGCCATTTTATGTAAATCAGTAATGCGCGCTTCCTGTATGTCACCAAAAAGAGTCATCAAGAGCACTTTATGGACACTAGCTTCTTCCATGCGCGCCAACACATAGCCAATCACTGCACAGCGGAAACTGTGTTCTGCTACAGTCTCGCCATTTTTAATCCCCACAACGTTCCAACCAGAACGTGGCAGGCGCTTAAGTGTACCTGCCTCAGAGATAAACTGGAGTACCTTTTTTAAAGACATTTCTTTCGCTTTACTCTTCATCTTGGATTAGCTCTCTGTTTGGCAATCTCATGACAGAAAATCGCACAGGCAGCATTTACGTTTAATGAAAGCTGGGCACCTTTAGCAGGTATACGTACCTTTACATCAAGGTGCTTGCGTACGCCATAGCGAACTCCTCTTCCTTCAGAACCTAACACCAATGCTAAAGGAAAGGGGAAAGAGTGTGTGTATACATTTTCAGCCTCATCATCCGTAACCGCGCCCACAACCCAATACCCACCTTTCTTTGCGGAAATTAGGGCATTGGAAAGATTGGACACCATTGAAATAGGAACATAATTCTCCCCTCCCTGGGCTACATGCAAAACAGTATCGCTGACTTCGCACGCTTTAAATTTAGGAATCACAATAGCAAAACCTCCCATGCAGGCACTGGTTCGAATAATCGCTCCTAAATTTTGAGGGTCATATATTCTATCTAAAAATATAAGTGATAGCTGCGGACTCCGAGATTGGCTTAAAAGATCGTCAAAAGGAGAGTAAGTAAACTTCTCTACTTTTGCAATGATACCTTGGGGATTTTGAGTATGTGCGAGGATTGTGAGCTGTTTTAGAGAAAGGCGCTCTACAGCAATATTCCGTGTTGCAATGAGAGCTTCTATATCGGGTTGGCTGAAATTGTCTGCCAGCAGTATCTTCCTGATGCTTTTGGGGTTCGCTTTTAGGCGCTCATATACCGAATTTTTACCATACAGTATCATATGCAGTACAATATTATCATATCTTAAAAGGCAAACCAAGCAAAAAGAAATGAGAAGCATTTGACTATTTCCTGAATAGGGGTTACAATGAAATGCGTTACAGAAAAACAAAATTCTCTATTAATCAAATGCGTAAAGTCGTAATTAGCTGCCTTCTTTTATGTGTAATACTATTTCTCTCGCTCTATTATGCTATGAGTTTTGACCTCCCTAAATGGTTTCCTTTCAACAAAGAAAATGCACTCGATGAATGGAAAGAAAAGGTATTCAAAGGCAAAGTGCTCTATGCTGTCGAGCCTCTGCAAGAAGGGGGCTATCTTTCTGCAAAAAGCCAGAGCGCCTGTTCCGGTTTAGTGTATCGCATGAAATTTCACCCAAAAAAGTACCCTATGATCAGTTGGAAATGGAAAGTAATCAAATTCCCAGAAAAAACTCAAGATAAACCCAAAAAAGGAGGCTGGTTAGAAAAAGATGACTATGCCGCAAGAGTATATGTGATTTTTCCCAGTTGGATTTTTACGAGCACACGATGCATTGAATATGTCTGGGACGAGGAGATACCCGCAGAGACGATAATGACGAGCCCCTATTTGGGTAATATTAAATTGATAATCGTTGAGTCTGGAAGAGAAAATATAGGTCAATGGGTTTCTGAGGAAAGGAACATCTATGAAGATTATAAAAAGGTTTTTGGTAGGTCCAGTGGGTATGTAGGCGCCATCGCATTAATGACAGATACAGACAACACACTGTCTACTGCCGAGGCGCTCTACACAGACATAAAGGTGGGGTATAAAAATGAATAGTGTACAAAACAGAAGAAGGCGGATGTTTGCGAACAAACTTCATAAGCAAACGTTGTCGCTTGTGTTTTGCGTAGCGCTCATTCCAACGCTCATCTGTACGGTATGTCTCTTCTATCTCATCTTCGGTATCACCGCAATGCAAATTGGCATCCCTGAAGCAATCGCCTACAACGTTATTCCGGCTGCCCGACAAGTAACTGTTATTATTCTCATCGCGTTGCCAATTGCAGTTACGGTGATATTCTTCTTTGTCCGCAAGATCACTCATACCATTGTTGGCCCTTTTGACAGAATCGTAAGAGAACTTGATGAAATCATACAGGGCACGAGAAAAGGTCCCATTGTGGTAAGGAAAAATGATAAGTTCTTGCCGTTGGTAGAGAGAGTCAACGTACTTTTGGAAAGACTCAGCAAAGATTAGAAGCGCTGGGCAGCAAAACCGTACTCCCAGAACCTGGCTGTGTATACCTCAAATACTCTTGTATTCTAAAGCCTTTTCAATCTTGGCAACAAGAGTATCTACACTAATTGGTTTCACCAGATAATCCACCACTCCTTGCTTATACGCTTTTAACTTATCAACTTCTTTATCGAGAGCAGAAAGGACAATAATGGGGATGTTCTTGGTGGAAGCATCATCATTCAATATCTCACACACCTCAATGCCTCCTATCGATGGCATAAGAAGATCGACTACAATAAGGTCGGGGTTTATCCGTTGCACTTGAGAAAGTATTTCTTTTGCGCTCAACAGAGCAATAACCTCATACTTTCCTGTCCTGGCAATGCCTATCTCTACCATATCAAGGAATTCCTTTTCATCATCAATAATCAATATTCTTTTTTTATCCATATAACATTACCTCTACTCGCGGGGCAAACAGCTATGTTTTGAAATGCTCATCGAGATAGACATGCAGGAGCCGCATTGCTTCACTCTTGCACTGTCCGCACACTGTGCCTAATTTTGTCTTCTCCTGGAGTTGATAGTAGGTTCGCGCTCCCTCAAGCACCGCATGCTCTATTTCTTTATCGGTCACGTTCATACATTGACATACTATGCGCGCTTGGTCTCGTTCGACTTTGTCCTCCATACCATGACGGGCATAATAATCATTTATAGCTGCGCGCAGCGCCTTATCTCCCAAAACAGAACAGTGTATTTTATGTTCGGGAAGACCCCCTAATTCTTTGGCAAGATCCTTAGGGGAAAGATGATAAGCTTCCTCAATTTTCATTCCTTTAACCATTTCTGAAAGAATGGAAGTGCTGGCGATCGCGCTCGCACAACCATATGTTCTCCATTTGCAATCTGTAATGGTCTCCTTCTCTTTATCTACTTGAATGACGACAATCATCTGGTCGCCACATTTAATATTTCCTACAATGCCTTTGCCGTCATCTTGATAGTTTTCCTCGTCCTTCAAGATATTCCTTGGATTCATGAAATGGTCCTTCACTTTATCTGTATATACCCAGTTATTTCTTTGATCCATCGATTTTCTCCTTGGTGTACGCGGTAGACATATCTCTGATTTTTCGTATCACTTTTGGAAGTTTTTCAATTACATATTCGACATCTTCCAACCTCGTTAAACG
>CP070807.1:119572-137722 GCA_020343695.1 Candidatus Omnitrophota bacterium
AAGAAGCGTGTTAGGATAGGAAATTATGGCAATGTAGAAATCTTTCGAGTTGGTCGTGCACCACTCTTTCCGGAGTTTAAGGAATTGCATTTAGAAAAGCGTCTTCCGTCAACAATTTGTACTGCCATGAAATATTCAGTTGAGAGTATTGTGAGAAACTATATGGAGCAAAGAGTCAGTTACGCCTCACTTGAACGAGAATTGAAACTAACGAAGGTGCTCTCTCAGATGGAGAGGCACATATAAGAATAATTTCCAAAAGCACCTATGGGGCTAAGAGGAAAGAGAATATGTATTGTCTGTAGTGATCCCGGCGCAGCACAGGGAGCTCTCCTTTTAAACAGCGCACTAAGAAAGCAAGGCGTAAAGATATCTGTTGTTGCACGAGGGGCAGCAAAAAAAATTGCCAACCGATTAGGGATACGGATAGTGAATAGACAGAATGCGTATTCTGGTTGCCGTCCAATCCGTTTTTATCTACAGGCAAACACATTTGATTGTGTTATTACAGGCACAAGCCTCTACGATGACCTTGAGAGAAACTATATAAAGGCTGCTCGAAAGCTGGGCATTTATACCATTTCTTTTATCGATTGGTGGACGAATTACAGACAGAGGTTTATCCATTCGCGGACAAACAAATTGTATTTGCCCGACGTAGTCTGTGTAGTAGATAAGATTGCAGCTAGAAGGTGTTGTAGAGAATTTGGTAGGAGTACACGCATTCTCATTACAGGAAATCCATACTTATCACGCATTATGAAAGGCAGGAACAAGAGAGGAGGTGAGAAGAAAACACTATTGATTCAGTTAGGCCTCAAAACCTCCTTAAAGACGATACTCTATTTTGCGGAACCACTCTACCGCGGCTATAACCAATTTGAAATTTTTCAGAAGATTGTCTCGGCACTTCAAAAAGTGACAGAGTCAGCAAACACCAGAATGAATCTTATTGTGAAATTTCATCCCAGCGGCAAAGACCCTTATATCTATAGACGGTATCGAAAAATAGTACGTTCAATCCTGGAGGAAAAATGTTTCACAAAGTTCGTTAATCAACAGTATAATGTAGGGATGCTCATTGAGAGCGCTGACTATGTGTGGGGGATTAATACAACCCCAATGCTTGAGGCAATGCTGAAGGGAAAACTTGTTTCCTCATTATTGCCCAAAAACCATTTTGTTGATATTCCTTTTTTGAAAAGGGCTGGGTTCTGTCCCTCGGCAGATGCATATGAGCAGTTTCCGCGTCTTGTAAAGAATCTTCTCACAAATGAAAAGTTTGTTCGCAAGGCTATTATACGGCAGAGAAGGTATAAGATGCCCAAAGAAAATTTTGTCCGTACAATAACTACGCTCCTCAGGGAGAATTAGGCAGATATGGGAAAACTTGCCATTCACGGAGGAAAGCCAATTAGGAGGACCCCTTTTCCTTTTTATCGCACGGTAGGAGAGGAGGAGAAAAGGGCGGTGCGGCGCGTAATTGATTCAGGGATTCTTTCTGGTTTTCTCGGTTCATGGCACAGCAAATTTTTCGGAGGAAGAGAGGTCAGGAAGCTTGAAGAAGAATGGGCTAAATATTTTAAGGTAAAGCATGCGATTGCAGTAAATTCCTGTACCTCCGGTCTCTATGCAGCAGTGGGAGCCGCAGGGGTTGCACCGGGCGATGAGGTGATTGTTTCTCCGTACACGATGTCAGCTTCAGCAACAGCGGCAATCATTTTTAATGGAGTGCCGATTTTTGCTGATATCGAAGAAGGCTATTTCTGTATTGATCCTGATTCGTGTGAATCAAAAATTACTAAGCGGACAAAAGCCATAATTGTTGTAGATTTGTTTGGACAGCCATACGATGCCTCGCGCATAAATGCCATTGCCCGTAAGCATAACTTGGTGGTGATAGAAGACGCCGCTCAAGCACCAGGGGCAACTTACAAAGGTAAATTCACAGGAACATTGGCAGATATAGGAGTCTTCTCCCTCAATTGTCATAAACATATTCAGTGCGGAGAAGGCGGCATTGTCGTTACCGACAGTGACCTATTCGCGAATCGTGTAAGATTGATTCGTAATCACGCAGAAGCGGTTGTCGGTGATAAAAGAGAAAAAGACATTGTGAATATGGTAGGTTATAACTTTAGGATGACCGAGCTTGAAGCAGCAGTGAGTAGTTGCCAACTGAAAAAACTCAAAAAGTTAGTTGAAAAAAGAATAGCTAATTGTAGTTACATCGCAGCAAGACTGACTGCGATACCAGCGATATTGACTTGTTCTGTTCGTCCCAGCGCAACCCACGTGTATTACGCGCAGCCTTTTAAATTCAACCGGCGTATTGCAGGCGTGGGCCGCGATGTATTCCTTGAGGCAGTAAAGGCAGAGTTAGCCCCTACAGAGATGGGAGAAGATTTAGGAGTGCGGATTTGGCCTGGGTACTGTGCGCCTCTGTATCTTGCGCCGATGTATCAGAAAAAGATTGCCTATGGAAAAAGTGGATTTCCGTTTGTAGGTCCGCATTACAAGAGGAAGGTGAATTATTCAAAAGGGATTTGTCCTGTGGCAGAGCGTATGCACGAAGAAGAGTTATTTATAAATGATTTAATGTATCCTGCTCTCACAAAGAGAGATTTGGATGATGTGGTGGAAGCATTTATAAAAGTGTGGGACAATAGAAAAGAGTTGTTGGATTGAACTCTTTGATTGTTAAATCAAGTTGATTAGATTTTAATGTGAAAGGGAGGCGGTAGAAATGAAGAAGGGAGAATTTGATGTGTTTTTGAAAGGCGAATTAGTCGATTTAGTCACAGTAACTGAAGAAATGATAGATAATTCGAATTGGTACAGCTGGTTTAATGACGAGGAGGTTACGCAAAATACGCAACATCACTATTTCCCAAATACAAGAAAGAAACAATTGCAATTTTATAAAGATGAAATTGAAAATAACAAAACAAGATTACAGCTAGGGATCGTAGATAAAAAAAATAAAATTTTGGTAGGGATGATTACGTTAAATTTGATCGATTATTTGAACCAAAAATGTGAAATCGCAGGTTTCATCGGCGAGAAAAAGTATCAGAATGTTAGCTATTTTATCGAGGCATGTAAGCTAATTATAAAACACGCATTTGACAATTTGAATATGAACAGGATATATGGCAGCACCATGAAAAAGGAGATATCCCAGCTTTTTTGTAGGGCTTTGGGCTTCAAAGAGGAGGGAATAAAACGAAGCGACGTCTATAAGAATGGCAAATATTATGATGTTTATCTGGTAGGCCTATTGCGTGAGGAGTTTTATGCAAAAACTGAAAGAAATACTAGACCTGATTTATAAAAGCGACCCCTTACAGGAAAAAAGATTAAAAAAACATTTGAACAATAGTGGAGATGTTTTTTTACGCCAAGCAGAACAGTTTGCCTGTGAGTATAGTAATTATTTAGAAAGCCAAAAAATACCTTTAAATGATGCGGTGACCGCATATCTAAAGTTGTGTCACGATATCCTCAGATACCAAATAAAATTTATGAAGACAGGAAAGTATCCAGTAGAGGAATCGCAGGCTCCCGAATTTATCTATAATGACGAAAGAAAGATGAAATCTTACATAATTGGATTGGCAATTTCTCAGTTTTTATGGGAAACACATTACTTTATGTATAATTTTTTTTCGGAGAGAATTAAAATCTATTCTCCCCATATAAAGGATTATCTAGAAGTAGGACCGGGCCACGGATTATTTTTGAATAAGGCATTGGAATATTTAAACAATAATGCTAAGGTGGTGGTCGTGGATATAAGTCCAATATCTATAAATATTACAAAATCAATTGTTGAGTATTTTGGGCGGGCCAAAGACATCTCGTATCATACTTGCGATATCCTTAATTTTAATACAGAAAAAAAATTCGATTTTATTACAATAGGTGAGGTATTGGAGCATGTGAAGACCCCCGCGCAACTCTTGGATAAGATAAGAAAATTGTTAAAGCCCAAAGGCAGAGTATATATTTCTACCTGCGTGAATGCCCCAGCTATTGACCATGTATATCATTTTAAAACTGTCGATGAAATTAGAGAGATGATTCGAGAGAGTGAATTCAGTATCGAGACAGAACATGTTTTGCCCGTGGAAGATTTACCAATGCAAGACATTGAACAGAGAAGGATTACTATAAATTATTGCGCTATACTAAAGAGGACGAACAATGCTTGAAGGAAAATTGAAGGACTTAGTTTCTTTTCATCATATCGGAATAGCAGTGAGAGATTTTGCACACAGCGTTAATTTTTATAAAAGTCTTGGATATAAATGTTCCGACCCTGTGGTGGATAATACCCAAAATGTAGAACTCGTCATGCTCTATTCGAATTCTTTCCCTTCCATTGAGTTGGTTAAACCCATTAACAAAGAATCACCGATAAATAATTATCTTAAGGATAAGGAAGAGGTAATATATCACATTTGCTATACCACCAAAAATTTACAGATGGTGCTCGACATTCTTAAGAGTGAGCATCGGGTAATTTGTGTAAAAAGACAGCAACCAACGAATGCTTTTAATGATAACTTAATTTCCTTTTACTATATAAAAAATGTTGGTATTGTTGAATTTTTAGAAGAATGTTCGACGAAGACATAAAATATACAGATATTTTAGACGCAAATAGACGTCTTGGTAAGTGTCTTTCTGGCGCCCAATACAATATTGCTGTTTTATCAAATATCGTTACTTATAAATTTAATGATATCTTTGAGTATTTTTTACGAAAAGAAAACATTAATGCTCATGTGAAATCAGGCAACTATGACAATATCGTTCAAGATAGCCAAGCATTAGAAGACGTAAATCTAGTGATAGTATTTTGGGAGGCAGCAAACTTTGTGGAAGGACTGCATTATATGGTAAATGTCATGGATCAAGAACAAACCGAAGAATTAGAGGGGAAAATAAAAACCGATATTAGCTTTGTTCTGGAAAATTTAAAAAAAGTACCACTAGTTATATTCAATAGATTTTCACCGCTACTATTTAATTATCAAAATATACGGCAAAATAAATTCGATCGGCTTTGCGAAAATCTGAACCGCTATCTCGAGGCGGCAGCTTTAGAGAATGTGAAACTTGTTGATATCAATAAGGTAATTACACAAGTTTCCGTTAAAAAGAGTATCGATGAGCGGTTTTATTATTCATCAAAAGCACTTTATTCTGTGGAGTTTTATAAGTGCTACACCGCATATATAAGGAGAGCCATTTTATCAGTTCATGGTAAGTCAAAAAAGGTGTTTGTATTTGATTGCGATGATACCCTTTGGAAAGGTATCGTAGCTGAAGACGGCTTTGATGGAATTGAGATGTCACGGAAGACTAAAGATGGTGCCATATTTGAGGAAATTCAGTATCAAGTATTAAAACTGTGTAAGCAAGGAGTTATTTTGGGGCTCTGCAGTAAAAATAATCCTTCAGATATAGATGAAGTTTTCGCTCGCCATCCAGACATGGTTCTAAGAAAGGAACACATTACGATTAAAAAAGTGAATTGGAACGATAAAGTTTCCAACCTGAAAGAGATTGCAAATGAACTCAACGTTGCTTTTGACAGCTTGGTGTTTATCGATGATTCCGATTTTGACTTAAATTTCGTCAAAGCGCAATTACCCCAAGTTACTGTTTTAAAGGTGCCGGAAAAATTATATGAATATCCCTCCATGTTAAGAAAATGTGCAGAGTTGTTTTTTGCGCTCTCGGAATCCGATGAGGATATCAGAAGGACCGCTCTATATAGACAGCAACAAGAAAGGGAACACGCGAAAAGTAAATATAGTAATCTCGAAGAGTATCTTGAGTCATTGAAGTTACGGTTGATCATTCATGTAGATGCACGGACCATTGTCCCAAGAATAGCTCAGATGACTCAAAAGACAAATCAATTTAATCTTACCACGAAAAGATATACCGAATCGGAGATAAATAAATTCGTTGAGAATGATGGGTATAAAATATTTGCTTTTGATGCACACGATAAATTCGGTTGTTACGGTATCACCGGTTTATGCATTGTGCATTTTGAGAATAATAAGAAAAAATGTTACATCGACTCTTTTCTTATGAGTTGCAGAGTGATAGGAAGAAATTTGGAATTTTCTTTTTTTGATTTCATTGTCAGCACATTGAAGGCAGCGGGCGTAGAAGAGATTGAAGGCCGGTACGTCAAAACGATAAAGAATAGTCAAGTATCCGATTTCTACGATAAGGTTGGCTTTCAGGTTGTAAGGAGTTCTGAAAAGGAAAAAGTGTATAGGCTAGAGATTTCACGCTATAGAGGGAAAAAAGTAACGTATGTGCAAACAGAATATGGAAAAGGGAATTAAAAAGGTTATGAGCGCAGTGTTTGGTATCGATGAATCTGCGATTGATGAGGCCACATCCCCAGATATAATAGAGACTTGGGATTCGTTGCGACATATGACATTAATTATCGCTCTTGAAGAAGAGTTTAGCATTCAATTTGATGACGCAGAAATTGCTGAGATGATAAACCTTCAGCGCATCAGAACGGCAATAGAAAAAAAAGTAAGTAATATTTGATAAAAATAGAGAAGGAAGGGTGAAAAGTGGGGAGTAAGCTGAGTATATTGAGTGCCGATTTCTCAAGATTTGGATAACAAGAATGTAATAATACTATAGATATGAAGATAGGATTTGAATTCATAGTTGATGAGACCCCTTTGATGATTTCTGTTGCTGAAAAATTACGCAGGGAATACAGCATAGAAATTATCGGTGTAACTTTAGGCAATAGGTTTAAGCATTTATTGAGGAATAAAAAATTTACGCTTGTAAACTTAGGAGAATTTCTCAATACGCAATGGGAGCATTACAAAGTCACAGAGAAGGAAATGTTAAAGCTTGAAGAAAGGTATGGCGATACACATAATTTGAGACTCTTTGTCGATGCGGATAGATTTACAACTGATATTAATAAACATAAATTTCCTTCCAAAGAGAAAAAACTGAAGTTACTGTGTCTTCATTTTAAGTTTTGGGAGGAGTTTTTTGACAAGTTTAGCTGCGATTACTTTTATTCTACAGGGGCTGCTTTTTTGTCTTCCCTCATAAGCATAGCAGTAGCTCAGCGGCGGGGTGTTAAATACCGATTATGCTACGCTGCGAGTTTCAATGAACCGAGAGTGGTATTTGTTAAAAATTATTTTGATAAATGGGAAGATGTGAATGAGTTATATGAAAGAGTCAAGAAATATGATGCGCATCCTGAGAATTTTGATGAAGCAATGAAATTCATATCGCATTTTCGCCAGCAACCCGCTCGGCCGAGCTTTTCGAAAGCGCCAAAGTTTTATTCCAGTGCCACAATCTTTGCAAAGGAGTTTTTCAGACGATTGAAATGGATATATGTGGATGGATGGGGAAGAGGCCGATGTGATTATATAACGCCTCCATTATTTGGACGGGTTTTCTTAGAGGCAAAAGTGATCCTTAAGAGAAAGTGGCTCAACTTTTATTTTCACAGCAACGCCTTGAGGATTCCCCCAAACAATGTTGAATATGTTTTTTTACCACTTCAGATTCAACCAGAGGCAACTTGTGATATATGGGGCATGTATTTTTCTCATCAAATCGCATTCATTGAGAATGTAGCAAAAAGTTTACCTTTCAATGTGATCCTTTGCGTAAAAGAACATCCCTATGCAATGGGGAGAAGAAAAGGATTAAAGGGTTATTATCAGGCAATACGGAGACTCTCAAACGTAGAGCTTGTGCATCCACTGGCTGATACGTATGAGTTTATAAAGAACGCCAAAGCGGTGGTGATAAACTCAAGTACCGTCGGGTGGGAAGCGCTCCTGTTGAAGAGGCCTGTGATTGCCTTTGGCGAGGCTTTTTATAATCACTCTAGTTTGCTTTATAAGTTAGATACGTTTAGCGAATTGAAAAAGACACTTAAGCAGATTCTATCTCCCGAATGGCAATTTCCTAAAGATTATGATGAGAAGCTTACAAAATTCGTATATGCGCTAAAAGAAAAAACATTCCCAGGATTGATAAATGCATATTATTGGGGAGAAAGAGAGCTTCTTTCTGAAAAAAACGTCGAAAATATATATCGTGCCCTCGCCCACGATTGTGGATTGCGTTCCCAGAATGGCGCTGGCGAGAGCCTCGAAACACAT
The DNA here is from genome assembly GCA_020343695.1 of Candidatus Omnitrophota bacterium. Classification (GTDB taxonomy): domain Bacteria; phylum Omnitrophota; class Gorgyraeia; order Duberdicusellales; family 4484-171. The sequence continues at coordinate 127,768 of CP070807.1, forward strand.
TAATTGCACAGAGTACATAAGGGCTGTTGGAGAGCAGCCGCATGCAACACATTATTGGCAGAGTTTTGAATAACCAAAATACATTTTCTTTTCTTTCGGGCTCTCTGCACCTTATCTTATCTCGAATATCTCTGGCTGCTTCAGGTGTATTATTCTGGTGGATTGCGGCAAAATGCTATTCAGTAGAGGATATAGGGTTAGGTGCTGTGCTCATTTCAGCTACGTCGTTATTACTCTTTCTTTCTTCATTAGGAATAACTCCTGCCGTGATACGGTTTCTTCCCCAAGACGAAGATAAGGGTAGGCTTATTGGGACACTTTTCGGTTTCTCTTTCATCCTTCTTATTGTGTTTACAGCAGTATTTTTGGGGGGGATACGATTTTTTCTTCCCAAAGCCACGATTCTGCAGACCTCATACTACCCTCTCATTTTTTTCATCTTTGTCCTAGTGATGTATATCGCAGGCGCCCTTGACAGCCTGTATATAGCCTTTCGTACCACCCACTTGGTCCTACTTAAAAACATAGTCCACTATTTCTTAAGAGTGGGGATACTTCTTATTTTTGTTTCCTTGGGAGGATTTGGAATCTTTTCTTCAAATTGCACCGCGGCAATAGCGGCTATTGTAATTTCATTCATTCCTTTTGTGAGGAGATTTCCCATCGCCCGATTCAAATTCGCAATGGATTTGGCACTTCTTAAAAAACTCATCCCATTTTCTTTAGCCAATTTTCTTAATCTGGTCTCTCTTACCCTACCGGGCATGGTGTTTCCCCTTATCATTCTATCGCTTTTTTCTCAAAGAGAAGCGGGCCTATTCTACATTCCCTGGATGGTGTTCTATGTATATTGCACAATACTTTTGGCGATTCTCGATATCTTCTTAAGGGAAACTTCTTACGGAGCAGGCGTGCACACATTAGGACGTAAGGCTTTCTCTTTGATTGTGTTGTTGGCGCTGGCAGGAATCCTGTTTTTTACTCTTTTTGGAGATAAAGTGCTCCTTCTCTTTAAAGAAGATTTCTCTCTCCACTCTTTTACAATTTTAAAGATTTTATTTTCTTCCCTTATTTTCTTTGTTCTCAACCAAATATACCTTACCTTGAAGAACATTGAGAAGAACATTGCTGCCTTTGGCATGATGAGTGGTGTAATTATTCTTGGCATTATTATCTTCGCATTTGTTTTTGTTCCCCAGAAAGGCTCAGAAGGTGTGGCTCTCTCCTGGCTATGCGCCAATGGTGTAGGTACGCTCTTTATTGGAATAATCTCTTTCTTTAAGAGAAAGGCAGCTTAGAGATGTTTTGGGTGGAGTGCTTGCTGGCGGCTGGCAATATACGAGACAAGATGAAAAAAACGCCAAAAACTAAGCCTGCAGGGGAATTTTAAGATTGAAATATCATTTGCCTTATGTTATAAAGGAATTGAGGGAAGATGGTATGCATAAAAGCCTTAATACCAGAATGAAGAAGAAGGGATTTACCCTTTCAGAGTTGCTTTTGGCAGTAGCAATTCTTGCCTTTGCCCTCACTTCGCTTTTGGCTGAGTTTTTTGCCTGTTTTTTACTCAATGAAGCAAACAGGAATCTTACCACAGCCGTAACTCACGCTCAATTTGTTATGGAAGACATACGGGATGAAAATGTTCTTGCTACCATAAGGAATAATATCGACACCGGGCTATGGGATTGGGATACTGACTTAGAATTTACCAACAACGGATTAGAGCGATTATCAGGTGAGGCGATTGATGCCTGCTGTTATAATACAGGAAACGGGACATGCGAAACTAACTGTCCTGGCTTAGACCTTTTGCCAATTCGTGTGCGGGTAGATTGGCAGGACCGTGGTCCAAGGAATAGAAACATAACCTTCGAAACGTTAGTTGCAGAACCATGAAGAAAGAATCCTTTACTCTTGTGGAAGTTTTGATAAGCGCTACGATACTCACTATCATTGCTACGGCCCTTCTTACTGTGCTGATTGTGGCAGACATGAGTTGGCGTTCAGACATGGGATTATTAGAGCTGCAGCAGCAGACACGTCAGTCGCTCTACGCAATGGTACGGGAGATGAGAGAAATTGATGGCTCAATAAACCTCCCGACCTCAGATGATATTCGCTTCAGCATTATCGATGATATTACCAACACCACGCCTCCTTATCCAACGTACTCTCTTCGATATTTTTTGGATAGCACTAATGATCGCGTTATCCGGGAGACACCTGTAGGGACCAATTGTGAGGTCGGCTGGAATTCGAACAATTGTAAGGTTTTGGCGAATGACATTACTGGTCTCAGATTCCAGTGCTTAGGAGGCTGTGCTAACCCAAAAGGTGTACAGGTAGACATTAACGCAACCAAGAATGTGAGAGGTAGAACCTTCACTTTTAACCTTACTGAGCAAATTACCATAAGGTGACCGTAAGGACCCCTCCTTCCCCCCCAAAGAGATTTTTCCTCATCATAACTCTTTCTCTTGCTAAGAGATGTGACAGTCTTTCCCTATTTTGGAAAAAAGGGAGAATATATGGTATATTTAAATGGAGGGGGAAAGATGAAGGGTCCAAGGAAAGCAATAGCACTTATTTTCGGGTTTATGGTAATTGTGGTGTTACTCCTTCTGTCCATGGCCGTACTTACCCGCAGCGTATCAGAGAACCGTCTTGCCTCAAGAAATTACGAGAATGCTCAGACATTCTGGCTCGCTGAAGCGGGAATGAATCGGGCCCTTGATGAGCTGAGAGCGGATTTCACTATCACCGCAGCATCTATCAACGGAGGCAACCCTGTTGGTTTTGGTGAAGGTGACTACCGGGTTGCCAGTATAGAAACCATTGATCTCAATACAAAAAGAGTTACTGTATCTGGCTATATTCCTTCTTCTGCTTCGCCTCGCGAGCAGCGTACGATTGTGGCGTTGATAAATCAGGAAGTTCCCGATAATTTTTATGACAATGTCCTATATTCAGCAGGAGATATTGATATTAATGGGGCTGCCTATTCGGTAGCTGCAGAAGATACAGATGGAGATACTATTCCGGACGGCCCAGCTACATGTTATGCTGGAAACCTTAGCACCACTGATGATGAAGCAGGAATACAAGGAACGAATAACCCTACCGCAGTGAGCCCTTTACCCCGTTTAGATTTTGAACAGTTACTTGCGATCAGCCAAGGTCAAGATAATGTGTATGATGTACTGCCCAATGGTGATTTGGTTGAGCCCGGTACAAACAACGACAAACCTCTGCCTGATGATTTTTGGTTTACTGATCCTCCTGCTCCTGATGGAGTGGATAATGATGGTGATGGTGAAGTTGATGAGGAGGGTGAAGGAGGCGTACCCAATGTTGTGTATATAAACGGCAATTTGGTGCTTAATGGCACCATTGAGGTTGGTGGATTTTTCGTGGTAGTAGGCGATGTAATTAACAATCCTGATGAGGTCTTTGATTCAACCGTCAACGGAAATGGCACGATAAATGGCTGTGTGTATACACGTGGGGAATTTAGGATTAATGGTGGCGGTGGCGCTGATTTAAATCTCAATGGAGGGGCTTGGTCAGGGACGCAGGCACGTCTGAACGGAAGCGTAAATGCTGCATACAATAGAACGTTTATGGATGCTGTCCGAGGCTTAAACATTGACCCTATCGCTCAGGTTACTGCTTGGCAAGAAATACCATTTATCTACGACCGGAATTAACTTGCCCTTATTTTCTCAATCCTCTTCCTATTCTCTCTTCAAAAATTCATAGCCATTTTTGCTGCTAATACTTGATTCTTGAGCGCTTGAAAAGAGTAAAAATATGTGATATGCTTGAATTGATGGAGAGAAAATCAGTAGCGCTCATTTTCGGGATTCTGGTGGTTGTGGTAATTATCATATTGGCTGCGGCAATACTTTCTCGAAGCATCTCTGAGCAACGCCTTGCTGACAGAGTCCACAGGGCAAGACAAGCATTTTGGCTTGCTGAGGCAGGAATAGAAGATGCCCAGTCTGAGCTGAACGCGGACCAATTTTTATGGAATCTGTCTTCCTATAATTCCGGAGACACCTCCTTAGGAGAAGGGCTCTATAATTATACAATTAGCGACCAAGATGAAAGTGGGAATACCTTATCTCTCACTCGCCGCCGAGTGACTTCTATGGGAATTGTGGAGAATATGCCGCGGCAGATACAGGCAATAATCGCCTGGGAACCCGAAGACTTTCTTGATTATGCCGTTTCTGGCAGGACCCTTATTGAACTCAAAAACGGAACAACCATCCATGGAGATGTATATGTCGATGGCAATGTAGAGGTAAAATTAGGAGCAAGCGTGGTAAAAATAGACGACTCAATAGCGCCCCCCGACCCTGCTGCCTATGATGCCAATGTGTATTATACAGGACTCAACCTAGGAGTTGCAGGGTTAGTGGAAGGGGCAGTGCTTCCCACCGCGTTTGCACCTCCCCCTGTAACGTTTAATTGGCCAGATCTGAAAGCAAACGCTGATTTCGTGAGGCCTACAGGCTGGACCCCGCCTAGCGGAGTCTTAGCTGACGGTGTGTATTACGTAGAAGGTGATGCGCAGTTAGACAATATTACCCTCAATGAGGGAGCAATTGTTGCTGAGGGCAAAATAGAGATAATTAATGGGTTTACACATGGAGCACCAGTGGGCGGATATCCTAGCCTCGCTACTCAAACAGGAATTATAGAAATAAGTGGTGCAGCAACAGTATACGGCCTTATTTATACTAACGCTTTAGGTATTGAATTAAAAACAGTCGGCTCAAACTTGACCGTGTATGGAGCTGTAACGAGCCAAAACGATGTTGAAATAAAAAGCGCTTTAGGCGGTGTGAATATTTACTACAAACCAGAGTATTTTTCAGGTTTTTCTGGAGAGGCACAAGTTAGTTCTTGGCAAGATATCTCAGAAGGCCAATACCCCCGCTACTGAGTACTGCTATTTTTGTATTCTCTTCAGTTCCTTTCCAAAAAGATAAAGAATCTATCACCTACTTTTTGTGCGAACGCATTCTCCGCTCACAAATTTCATATCTTTTTTAATAGAGAGATTGACAATACTTTTCTTATAGTGTAAGATAAAAGAGAATGAAAATAAATGTTTTTCTCAATCAGATGGCGAAAGTATTAGTTCACGAAGAAGAGAATGAGTGGGTTGTTTTAGACTTAGGAGCGCGGTACCTCAAGGGTCTTTTCGTCAGAGAGAACACTGTTACAGATGTCTTTAGCGAGAAAGTGAAGAGCAGCAGGGTTCAATCCGCATCAGAACTTCTCAAAAAACAAGGCTTACTTTACAAAAGCGTGAAGCTCTCTGTAAAAGGAGCTGATACGCTTATACGATACGTCCCCTTCCCGAAAGTAGAGAAAAATAAACTCAAGGACGTTTTTAGTTACGAAGTTTCAAAATACCTTCCCTTTCCTCAGGAAACTGCATATTTTGATGTGTTCATTTTAGATGAGAATTACTCTAAGAATGAGTTTTTAGTTCTTTTAGCTGTTGCAAAGAGAGAATTTGTTGACTCTCTTCTTAAAGACTTTCACGCAGAAAAAATACATGTGAAGGCAATCACGCTTAACAGCATAGCGCTCCTCAATCTTTTTTCCCAAACCGTATCAGAATCTTCGAACGCAGCTATAATAGATATAGGGTTTTCCTCCACCCTTCTTAATTTAACCAAGGCGAGCATCCCTTACTTGAGTCGAGAGGTCAAAATTGGAGTTCGTAATTTTATTGAGCATCTCTCGCGAGGAAAACAACTGGGAGTTGAGGAGGCAGAAAATTTGCTTATTCATTCTTCTGAAGAGGCAGAGGTTCTGAAAGTAGGAGAAGAAGTGTTCTTCGAGCTCTCTTCAGAGATACGCAACTCTTTCGATTACTTTGAAATGAATGCAGGCGAGAGCATTGAGAAGGTGTATCTTGCAGGAGGATTTTCTCAAATAAAAGGTATACAGAAGGGTATCAATTCAACATTAGGGGTAGATACAAAGGTATGGCCTGATAAAGACATTCTGCGACAACGCTATAAAAAAGATGTTCCTTTCCCGAGCCAAATGCTAGGGGTGGGACTCGGTGCGAGTGTATGAAAAAAATAGAAGTTAATCTTCACCCAGAGGGAGAGAAGAAAGAGCAGAAATGGTTTGTCTATGTGAAGAGGTATCTGCCGTTCATGCTCTTTGGTCTCTTTCTTCTCGTCTGCGTAAATGTTGTATTGTTTCTTCTCGCTTCTTCTTTTAAAAAGCCCCGCGCCAACTTAGAAAAGAAATGGCACGATTTAACTCCTCAGGTACAAGAGATAACCGCCTTAAAGAAGGAGATAGATTCCCTAAAACATAACAGACAGGAATATCGGGACTTGGTTACTGAGAGCATTTCTGCATCTCAAGTCTTCGCTGAACTTTTTGATTCTATTCCCAAAAATATTTGGTTTAGCACCGTTGATTTGGGTAATGGTGTACTGCGCATGAACGGGAGTGTTGTGCGTTGGAAAGAAGATTACTTAGTTTCAGTAAATAAGCTCATCAACAGCTTAAATGAGAAGAAGTATTTCTCGAGCGTATTTAAAAATATAAATTTGAAGAACTCTCGTAAAAGCTCAATAGCTGGTGTAGAAATAATGACATTTTCAATAGATTGTACACGATGAAAGTTGATAGCCGTTTAGTGATTATTGCCATTATTGCCGTAGTGTTTATCATAGATTTAGTGTGGTTTACTCCGCGCCAAATAAGAACATTCTTTGGCATGCAGTCTGAAATTAGAGGGTTTAAAGAAAAGATAACTCAGTTTAATAAGGAAAAGAGTCATAAGCATCAGTATATCGCGGATAAACTGAGGGTAGAGGAAGATATTATGAACTTGCGAAGTTTAATCCTTACCTCCCAGGATATTCCTAAGCTTCAGGCATACCTTTCCCGTAGAGCGAAAGAGAATGGGGTAGAGGTAGAAGAGATACGTTCTGCTCCGCCTCAGATTTACAAGACTGTTGGGGAGAGCAAATTTTTCTCTCTTCCCATTCATATGAGGTTGGTAGCTGCGTTTCATAGTGTAGGTAAATTTCTGAATGCAATTGAAGGCGGAGAGTATTTCTTGATAATGAAAAAGTTGTCGATGAGAGGAAGCAAACCGTATCATAGAGTCAACATAGATTTATGGGTGATACTGAAAGAGTAGGGCTTCAAGGAAGATTTTCTCGAGAAAATCGAAAGGGCATGTACAATGGAGACAATTCTTAAGGGGTTTATAAAACAATGCATATGCATTCTAATTCTCTGTTTTTGTTTCCTCTGTGTGCATGCTGAGGAGTTTGAATACCCATATGGTATCCTTACTCATAGAGACCCTTTAAATCCACTGGTGAATAGCAGAGGAGAAGTTCTTCTCAAGGCGAAAAAGGAGAGTCCCGACCTGTTCCTTCAAGGAATAATTTATTCAGAGAAAGGCAGCGCCGCAGTCATCAATAACGAGTTATTCCATGAAGGGGATCTCTTTGAGGGCTACTCCATAGAGAAGATAGAAAGACGGAGGGTTATTTTAAAGAAGGACGATAAGGAGGTTATTCTAAAACTGGAGGAGGAGGAATGAAAGTGAATGTAAAATTTAACCTTTTGACCAGAGACGGACGTATCTTTGGCAAGAAAGCTGGAATGTTTCTGATGCTCCTGAGTGCTTCCTTCTTCTTGCTCAACACTGTTTTTTTCGCATTTGCTCAAGAAGAATACTTAATACCGGTAATCAAATTTAAAGACGCAGACATCAAAGTAGTGCTGCAATCAATAGCGGATAAGGCAACCAGGGAAGGAGCGCGGGTAAACATCATTACCAGTCCTACTGTCAAAGGCTTAGTGACTGTGGAGCTGGAAAATGTGAGTTGGCTTACGGCGCTTGAGGGTGTGCTGAAAGCCTATGGGTATGGCTACGAATGGATAGAGGATAATTTAATCTTAGTAGCCACATTAGAGGAGCTTGTAGAGAAGAGGGAGAAAGAAGCACTTGCTGCCCAGCAGGAGCCATTAGAGACAATAGCCTACAAGCTTAAATTTCTCGATGCCAACGATGTGGTAAGATTGATACAACCCCAGCTTACCTCTCGTGGTACAATCACAGTACTGACTACTGAACCTCAGAAAGGGTGGAGAGCTCGAGGAGGTCTTTCAGGTGAATTTGCACAGGCAGCGAGAGAGGCCGGAGCCCGGCCCCGCTCAAACACCCTTCTTGTTACTGATACGAAGTCGAACATAAGAAACATTGTAGCGGCAATCGAACAGATAGATATTATACCCAAACAGGTTTTGATAGAAGCAAGGATTATGGAGGTGGGCAGAGATTGGCTCAAAGACGTGGGTTTTGATTATGCAACAGGCCCTACAGGAGTAACAGGTGGTAGTGCTGAACTCCTAGATATGGATTTCGATGGGCACAGAGGGATAGGGGGATGGCTGTTAGGTGATGTGAATCCTTCTGTATTCAGCCCAAAGTCTTCGGATATCACCGGGATAATTCCTTATACCGCAGGGTTGGAACTTGCATTTCGGAAATTTACTGGTTCACAATTTGAAGTAATTTTGCACGCGATGGAGGAGAGTGTTCATGCCAATATACTGTCTGCTCCCCGCATTGTGACCCTCGATGGTCAAGAAGCCTATATTATGATTGGCGAGAAACGCCCGATTATTAAATCCGCCATACAATCGAGCGAGACTGACGTCGGGATTAGTAAATCTATGGATTACTATCAGAATCTTGGCATAGAGCTTAACGTCGTTCCCCAGGTCTGCGATGATGATTACGTAAATTTGATTATTTATCCTTCGATTACCTCCTCAACCGAAGATGTAGATGCTACTTCTCAAATCGGTGCTGCCACATCCACAGATAGTTACCCTATTATTGATATTCGAGAGACCCAGACACAGATTTTAATGAAGAATGGAGAAACCATTGCCATAGGAGGATTACTTAAGGATGTAAGGGGCGAGAGCATCGTCAAAGTGCCTCTTTTAGGGGATCTTCCTCTCATCGGTCTCCTTTTTCAGCGCAGAACCGTTGATACGGAAAAAGTCGATTTGATTATTTTTCTTACAGTGAGAGTATTGAATCCAGGAGAAGTCGCTCCACAAGAATATATCACTACGAGTTTCGGTGGCTCATCCGAAGAAGAATAATAACACCGTTGCATTGCCACACTGTTACATTGTTAAGTTGTTGCGTTGTTATAGTATGAAATGTCATCTTTTAATGGAACAATTTGACAATTTAACAATAGTAAAGAGATGTATCTTGATTTTTACGGTTTAAAAACCTCACCTTTTAATATCACCTGTAACCCTGACTTCTTTTTTGAGAGCTCCTCTCACAGAGAGGCGTTCGCTGCGCTTGTGTATGGTATCCAGGAGAAGAAAGGGATTATTTTAGTCACAGGGGAGGTGGGTACAGGTAAAACCACTCTCTGTAAGGTCCTTCTTGAGAAACTTCCTTCCCAGATGAAAAGTTCGTTAATTCTCAATCCATATTTTAGCGACGTGCAGTTATTGCATGCGATTATAGAAGATTTTGGTCTTGTTCCCTTAAAGAAGAACCGCTTAGATATTGTAAAAAGCCTTAATGCTTTTCTCTTGAACATGAATGAAGATGGAGGGACTGCAGTTTTGATCATTGATGAAGCACAGAATCTCGCACATCGCCAATTAGAACAAATCAGGCTCCTCTCTAACCTAGAGACATCGAACGAAAAACTTCTGCAGATTATACTTGTAGGCCAACCAGAATTGGTGGAGAAGCTCAACCACCCCCATTTAAGACAAATTCGCCAGAGAATCTTTGTGAAATATCGCCTTTGTCCTTTAAGTGAGGGTGAGATAAGAGAGTATATACAATTTAGGCTCAAGAAAGCAGGACAGACGCATATTGCGTTTTCTCCCGAAACCTACAAAATCA
>CP070807.1:137822-155700 GCA_020343695.1 Candidatus Omnitrophota bacterium
TAAAATAATGCGGCGTACCTTTTTCTCAAGAAGATAATTCACTGCCATTGCCATGGCCAGGTAAGTTTTCCCCGTTCCTGCAGGACCTATAGAAAAGGTGATATCGTACTCCCCCATTGCACTTAGGTAATCTCGCTGCCCCTTCGTTTTGGGAAGAACAAATCTCCTCCGCGCAGAAGGAACTTTAATCCCATAAGGTTTGGCCTCCTCATTGTTGTTATGTCCTGCATTGATGGCCTGTGCATTTGAATGGTTACACGAAGCTAAATAGCTCCTGAAGTCCTCTCCGCTGAACACCAAACCCGCTCTGCCTAATTCTCGGATCTTCTTAATGAGGTTACATGCTCTCTCCACCGCCTCTTTGTTACCTTTTACAATTACTCCTTTTGGGCTTAAGGAGAGAATGACGTTAAACTCTTTCTCTAAGAGCTTGCGATTCTTGTCTTCTACTCCGAAAATATCACGTAAATATGAATAGTCGTCGAACTCAACTATTTTCTCCATGTCACTAAATAAAAGTAGGTTGTAGCCAGTAGTTGGTAGCTTAAGCTGTGTGATTTTACATCCACCAAATAATCCGGTACGGTTTTGCCTTAATCGAGGATAGGAATCTTTATCGTCACCCCTGGATAAATTTTATCCGGGCTCTTCAATACATCTTTGTTCTGCTCGTAGAGAAATTTCCACTTTCTGGTTGTGCCATAAAACTTATGTGAAATTTTCTGCAAAGAGTCATTCTTCTGAATGGTATAGGTCTTATAAGCAAACTTCTCGGATTCAACTCCCATTGGTTCCACTTCGAACTCTTCAACGGTCCCAATTTCCTCATCGAAAGGGATGCCTTCGCGTGCCCTCTTACGTACAGCTCCCTCTTCTACTACCTTGGGATGATAGGAGCCGAACTCTACCTCGACTACTGACACCTTGCGCGTCCTGCCTAAACGCGTCTGCTTCTCTTCTTCTTGGGGCTGACCTGCCAAATATCCTCGATTACCCTCCATATCAGTATCTGTTCTTGGCTTCTCAAGAGTGTAAGTACGCACCGCGCATCCACCTAACAACACAATACCAACAACTAACAGCAACCTCCTCATTTTCCCCTCCTTCTTAGTTGTGCGTCTGGCTATTCAAAACAGAATCCTTAAGCTATCATCTATCTTATGCTCTCTTCAATGCGAGCTCTTGGCTATCCTGTTTATTACTTTTCTTCTTTAAGCTTTAAAGAAAGCTCCTTCAATTGTCTCTCTTCAACACCTGAGGGAGCGTCAGAGAGTGGACAAATCCCTTTTTGCGTCTTGGGAAATACAATCACGTCTCTTATGCTTTCGCATCCACCTATTATAGCATACAATCTGTCTAAACCAAACGCAATACCTCCATGAGGAGGAGCACCATATTGAAACGCCCGCAGGAGAAAACCAAACTTCCTGGACGCTGCACGATCGCTGATTCCTAAAATCTTAAAAATCTTCTTTTGTAAATCAGGAGAATGAATCCTCACTGAGCCGCTCGCTATCTCTTGCCCGTTACAGATAAGGTCGTAAGAACGAGCTCTCACCCTTGATAAATTTTTACTATGTTGATCTGTAACCTCTTTGTCTCCCAAGGAGTTAAGAAGTTCTACATCTTCTTCTTTGGGTGAAGTAAAAGGGTGGTGGCAGGCCTGCCATCGGCCTTCTTCGTGATTATACTCAAATAGAGGAAAATCAAAGACCCATGCAAAACGTAAGCTCTCTTGAACCTCAGCCCCTTGCTTTGAGGGGTTAGCACTAAAGGCGCAACAAGCAAACTCTTGGCCATCCGGTTTATCACTGCCGTATTTTTCCATTGCTTCTTGATAAGAAATTCTTGGAAAGGGTAACTTCACTTCTTTGCCGAATACTTCTCCAAAAGCATAGGCAATCATTTCTTCCATCAGAGCGAACAGATCTGGTTCTTCAATGAAAGACATCTCTAAATCCAGCTGTGTAAATTCTGGCTGTCTATCTTTTCTTAAATCCTCGTCACGAAAGCAACGTACAAATTGATAATACTTGTCAATCCCCGCCACCATTAAAATCTGCTTAAATAGTTGAGGTGACTGAGGAAGGGCATAAAATTTATGTGGATTGAGTCGGGAAGGAACTAAAAAATCTCTTGCCCCTTCGGGGGTCGATTTTGAAAGGTACGGTGTCTCCATTTCCAAGAAATCTTTACTATTCAAAAAACTTCGAAATGCCTGATTTAATTTGTGACGCAGAATAAACCTCTCAGTAACCGGCTTTCTTCGCAAATCAAGGTAACGATGGACTAACCGTACATCCTCCCCTACCTCTGTGTACATAGCATCCTCAATCTCAAAGGGAAGCTCCTGGGATGAATTTAGAATCTCCAGGTTTTGGGCAGTAATTTCAATCAATCCCGTAGATATTTTAGGATTTTCTGTTCCCTTGGGTCTGGGGTTCACTTTTCCTTGTAGGCGCACTACATCTTCACTGTGTAATTTTTTCGCCTTCTCATACACGGAAACATTTGGCTTGGGAAGGAATACTACTTGGGTTATGCCGTATCTGTCTCGTAGATCAATAAAAATTATCTTGCCGTGATCACGTCGAGAAGCAACCCACCCACACAGCACCACTTCTCTATTGGTATCTTTCTCATTGAGCTGGCCACAGGTATGTGTCCTAAGCATACTAGTTACCGCCTCTGTTATGAATTTTCGCAATCGCTTGGTCTAGACTTAGCTTCTCCTGGAAAGACTCCTCCATATCTTTAAGGGTAACACAGTTATCTTTGGCTTCCTCTTGACCTACTATCACCACAAATCGGGCTCCCAGTTTTTGAGCATACCGTAGCTGAGCTTTCAGGGACCTGTCGCAGTAATCCATCTCAGAAGAAATTCCCTTGGCTCTTATCTTTTGTAAGATTGCCAAGGCATCTGGCATTAAAGTACTGTCGGCAACTGCGATAAACGCTCTTATTGTCTCGGGATGTTTAAGCTCTCCCAGAGCAAGAAGAATTCTCTCAATTCCCAGCGCAAATCCTGCCGCAGCCACATCCGGACCACCTAACTCCTTAATTAAACTATTGTATCTTCCCCCCGCGCCAAGAGCATCCTGAGAGCCAAGCTCCTTAGAGGTGATTTCAAACACACTATGGGTGTAGTAATCGAGGCCTCGCACCAAATACGGCTCATATATGTACTGAATATTTAAGGCGGAAAGTAAAGAGAGTAAATCGTGAAATTGTCTCTTGCATTGGGCACAAACTCTAGCTTCTCCTAAATGTAAAGACTCAATCAACTTTCTGCATTGAGCTTGCTTACAATCGAGTATTCTCAGTGGATTCAAAGCAGCCCTCTTTTGACAATCCTGACAGAGTTTTCCTTTCTTGCTGGCAAAAATTTTCTGTAATTCTTTTGAAAACTTCTCCTTGTCCGAAGAACAGCCCAATGTATTAATCCGTAACTCTTTTTTTGCTACACCAACCTCATCTAAAATGTGCAGAGCCAAACTGATGAGCTCTGCGTCTAAATAGATGCTATCTGAACCTATAGCTTCTGCCCCGATATGGTGAAATTGACGGAGTCTACCTTTCTGGGGCCGTTCACCTCGAAACATAGGCCCTATATAGAAAAATTTATGAAAACTACTTTGTTTATAGAGGGAATTCTGGAGATAGTATCGAACTACTTGAGCGGTTCCTTCCGGACGCAACACCACATCCGATTTTGCCTCTCCCTGCCGTCTTGCCACACCAAATAACTGCTTTTCTACGATGTCAGTATTCTTGCCCACACCTCGTATAAACACACCCGCTTCTTCGAGGAGTGGCAAAATTATCTCTTGATAGCCAAAAATGCGAAAAATCTCTCTTGTCCTGTGAGTAATGCTGTAGAAAGAGGAGGCTTGAAGAGGAGAAAAATCGCATGTGCCCCGGATGCTGGAATAAAGTTTTCTCATTTCGAACAAAAGGGGGCTACTTTATGGATTTCATCTTTAGGCCAGGCTTAAATACTACGGTAAGCCTCTCTGGGACAGGTACAACTTCACCAGTTTTGGGGTTTCTCCCAATTCGGCGTTTTCGCCTTTTCACTTGAAAAATGCCGAAATTTCTTAGCTCGATTCTCTTTCCTGCTTTAAGCTGCTCCAGGATGGTATCAAATGTCCGCTGCACCACGTCTTTCACCACTACCTGCTTTATACCTGTCTCTTGGCTGATTTTTAAAACAATATCTCTCTTTCGCATAGCTTTAGTGTATCATTGCCTCCAGGAAGTGTCAAGGACAAGTTTTTCGCAACACAACCTCATATACCTGTAACAGTTGCGAAATATATAGGTGCATATTAAACCCTCAAAGAAAGGTTCTTTTCGCCCACGACACTGCCTAATTCCTCCAAGATATCCTCCTTTGGATTCAGATGGAATTCCTGGGCAGTTTTTATCTTTACTCCATGGAATTTAGAGTTTCGGAACATAAAACAGACAGGAATGGTACCTTTACTCTTTACAAAAATACTCTTTAATCTATCTAAGGCGAGCTTACTCTCCTCTACAAAAATATTGATTTCTTTCACTTTCTCCATCACCTTGTCGATAGGAATAATTTCTTGCGCCAAGATCTTAGGAACCTTCTCCTTTGCTTCTAGCCTACCCTTTATAAGCAGCACCCCTTTCTCTTTCAGAAGATAGGCGCTCTCCTCAAAGAGACGAGGAAATACAAATGTCTCTACGCTTCCCGTTTCATCCTCTATCTTTAGAATAGCCATTCGTTCATTCCTCTTTCTCGTCGTAATAATCCGCACCTTCTCTACCACGCCACTTACCACCACATCGCCTTCTCTGGCTTCCTCAGAGAGACTTGAAATTTTGGCACGGGATATGTATTTAATGCTGCTGGAATAGGAATAGAGTGGGTGACTGGTTAAATAGATTCCTAAGAGAGCCTTCTCAAAGCTTAGAATTTGCGCCAGGGGCCACTCTTCAATGTCAGGAACTTTGTGTTCTGTGGACGAAGTAAAAAGGAATAATTGATTGGGATCTCTCTTTTTGCTCGCTTTTGCCAAAACTTGATCTAGAACAGCCATCATCTGAGCGCGCCGTAACGCGAAGCTGTCCATTGCACCTGACTTGATAAGGCTCTCTATCACCTTTTTGTTCACTGTTCGAGAATCAACTCGCTCAGAGAAATCAAAAAAACTTTCAAATTTATTTTCTTTCCTCACGTCGATAATGCTCTCCAGAGCCGCTCGGCCCACATTTTTAATTGCCATTAACCCGAATCGAATATTTCTATCATCGGTGACGGTAAAATTTGCGAAACTCGTATTGATATCAGGGGCAAGCACTTTTATCCCCATATGATTTGTTTCATTCACATACTCAACAACCTTATCTGTATTATTCCGCTCACTGGTAAGTAATGCTGCCATAAACTCCACAGGGTAATTTGCCTTAAGATACGCTGTACGATAGGAAATGAGTGCATAGGCAGCGGAGTGACTGCGATTGAAGCCGTACCCAGAAAAATAATCAATTAAATCAAAGATTTGATTCGCGATATGTGGGCTGATTCTATTCTTCTTACAGCCCTCGAGGAACAAATTTCTCTGTTCATCCATTATCTCAGCAACTTTTTTGCCTATTGCCTTTCGTAAGAGGTCAGCGCGCGCCATATCAAACCCAGCTAGCTGTGAGACAATCTGCATCGTCTGCTCCTGATAGAGGATAATCCCATACGTCTCCTTTAGAACAGGCTCCAGCTTCGGATGAATGTAAGCAACGGGCTTGGTGCCTTGCTTCCTCTCAATAAAATCATCAACCATACCGCTGCCTAAAGGACCGGGTCTATAGAGGGCAAGTACGGCAATCAAATCTTCAAATTTGGTAGGGTTGAGCTTTTTCAATATATCTCTCATCCCCCTACTTTCCAATTGAAACACTCCGATGGTGTGACCCTTCGCCAGGAGCTTGAAGGTCTTTCGATCATCAAGTGGTATTTGAGCAATATCCAAAGCAACCCCTTTTGTTCTTTGGATAATCTTTGTTGTCTCTTCTATCACCGTGAGGGTTTTAAGTCCTAAGAAGTCCATTTTGAGGAGTCCACACTTTTCTAAATCCCCCATATCAAAACCAGTAACTATTTCGCCCTCAACACCTCGGGTAAGGGGGATTCTTTCTATGAGGGGTCTATCCGAGATAACTACTCCTGCAGCGTGGGTAGAGGCATGACGAGAAAGTCCTTCAAGCTGCATGGCAACATCGATGAGCCGCCGCATCCTCTCGTCAGAATTATATACTCCCGCGAACTCTGCATTTGCCTCTAATGCTTCTTTGAGGCTAATATGATGACCTACTGAGTAAGGTATCATCTTCGCAATCCTATCGACCTCAGAATAGCTGACCCCCATTACTCTGCCCACGTCTCTTACCACAGCCCGCGCCAACATCGTTCCAAAAGTAATGATCTGGGCAACATTCTCACTTCCATATTTGCGTGCAACATAATCCAGAACCTCGGCTCTTTTCTCATAACAAAAATCTATGTCGATATCGGGCATAGAGATGCGAGCAGGATTCAAGAATCTTTCAAAGAGAAGATTATACCGCAAAGGATCGATATCAGTAATCCCCAAGATGTAGCTGGTAATACTTCCTGCTGCTGATCCTCTTCCCGGACCCACAGGCACTCTGTTCTCTTTTGCGAATTTTACCAAATCCCAGATGATGAGAAAATAGCTAGCAAATCCTGTATTTTTAATAACCCCCAACTCATACTCTACCCTCTCTTTTACTTCCTTGGTAGCTTGAGGGTATCGCATATCTAAATTCTCGTATACAATTTTTCTTAAGAAACCGTCTTCTTTTTCGCTTTCAGGGAGCGGAAAATGGGGAAGGTGAATCTTGGAAAAATCCAAAATGATATTACACTTCTGGGTTATCTCAAGAGTATTCTTTATCGCTTCGGGAATTTCTCTAAAAATATCCTTCATCTCCTCAGGACTTCTAAAATAAAAAGTATCGCTATTAAATTTAAAGTGATTGGGATCAAGCAGGGTAGTCTGGGTCTGAATGCATAAAAGAACTTCTTGAGCAAAAGCCTCTTTTTTTTCTAAATAATGGACATCATTGGTGGCGACAATAGGTATATCGAGTTCTTTGGAAATCTTCAAAAGACATCTGTTGACTTTGGTCTGTTCTGGCAGGCCGTTTTCCATGAGTTCTAAATAAAAATTGCCTTTGCCAAAAATATTCAGATACTCATCAGCGAGCTTATAGGCTCCCCCAACATCATCAGCGATAATACTTGAGGGTATCTGGCCCTTAACACAGGCGCTCAACCCCAAAAGACCCCTGCTGTGTCTATATAAAAGTTCTTTGTCTATCCGGGGTTTATAGTAAAAACCCTCCAGGTGTCCCAAACTGACTAATTTTACTAAATTACTAAAGCCCTCCTCGTCCTTCGCCAAGAGTATAAGATGGAAATTAGAATCCTCTCCCATTTTATACTCTTTCTTCAAGCGAGATTCTGGCGCCACATACGTCTCACACCCAATGATGGGCTTAACACCTTTCTCTATACAGAGTCGATAAAATTTGATTGCCCCAAAGAGATTGCCATGGTCAGTAATTGCCAAGGCAGGCAGGCGGAACTGAGCGGCTTTATCGATCAGTCGCTCCAGAAGGCAAGCACCATCCAATAAGCTATATTGGGTATGAACGTGGAGATGAACGAAGTCACTATGTGTCATTACAATACGTGTTTTATTCCCACTCAATCGTCGCGGGAGGTTTGGAGCTTATATCTAATACCACGCGATTTACCCCTCTGACTTTGTTGATGATCGCATTGGATATTTTTTCTAAAATTTGGTGGGGAAGTTTAGCCCAATCAGCAGTCATTCCATCTAAACTCGTCACTGCTCGGATTGCCACCACATGTTCGTATGTACGCTTATCTCCCATAACCCCTACGGTCTTCAACGGCAAGAGCACACAAAACGTCTGCCACAAATCTCTGTAGAGATTATATTTCCTTATTATGTCTTCCAAGATAGAATCTGCTTCTCTCAGCATTGTTAGGCGTTCTCTTGTGACCGCGCCAACAATCCGTACTGCTAATCCAGGTCCGGGAAAAGGTTGTCGATAGATAATATCTTGGGGTAATTTAAGTAGAGAGGCAATTTCTCTCACTTCGTCCTTGAAAAGCTGCCGAAATGGCTCAATAAGCTTTAGTTTCATTTTTAGCGGTAGCCCTGCAACGTTGTGGTGAGATTTTATCCTAGAGGTAGGTCCACCAAAAAAAGATGTTGACTCGATTACATCTGGATAGAGAGTACCTTGCACTAAAAACTCTACATTACGGATCTTTGCTGCTTGCCTCTCAAACACTCTTATAAATTCATGGCCGATAATCTTACGCTTCTTTTCTGGATCAATCACTTCTTTTAGCTTTCCCAAAAACGCAGCTGACGCATCAATGTAGTGTAAATCAATTTTGAAATGGTTGCGAAAAACACTGATTACCTTTTTTGCTTCACTTCTGCGTAATACCCCATTGTTTACAAAAATACATTTAAGGCGTCTGCCTACCGCCTTCTGGGTGAGTATTGCTGCCGCAGAAGAATCAACTCCGCCGCTTAAGCCACAGATAATATTCTTTTTGCCTACTCTCTTGCGTATCTGGTTTACCTGTTCGGTGATGAAATCTGACAATTGCCATGTTGCAAAACACTCACATATCCGAAAGAGGAAATTTGAAATTATTTGCAGGCCTGCCTCAGTATGCACTACCTCTGGATGAAATTGCACTCCATAGATTTTTTCTTTTCTATTCCCTATTGCGGCAAATTTTGTATTCCCGGTATGGGCAAGTTGCACAAATCCTTTTGGCAACACCATCGCCTGGTCGGTATGGCTCATCCAAGAAATAATTTTTGCGGGCAGAGAAAAAAATAAATCGTGGTGATCATCAATGTACATTGGAGCTCTGCCATATTCCCTTTTCTTTGCTTCTTTTACTTGCCCATTGAGCGCCTTTACAAGGATTTGCATTCCATAACATATTCCTAACACCGGCACACCTAAACCAACAATTCTTTTTTGAAGAGAAGGAGCACCCTTCTCATACACACTGTGTGGCCCGCCAGAAAGAATTATTCCTTTAGGGCCGATTTCTTTTATCTTCGTAGCCCCAATAGTACAGGGCTCAATGATGCTAAAAACTTTGAGCTCTCTGATTCTACGTGCAATGAGCTGAGTATATTGTGACCCAAAATCAAGAATTAAAATTGTATCCTTTTTCATTTACCCATTCCTACTCTTTGACTTGCTTGGAATATCTTACCTTCTGTTTGAATTGATGGCGCAATGATAATTTCTGCAAAGTGCATATCTTTAATCGTCCTTGCTCCCAGGCAACCCATAGAAGCTGCAAGCGCTCCCATCAAATTTTGAGAACCATCATCAACAACAGCTGGGCCAAAGAGAATTTGCTCTAAGGTACCGGTTACTCCAACCTCTATTCTCGTACCTCTGGGTAAATTGCTGTGGGAGGTAGCCATTCCCCAATGGAAACCTCTTCCCGGTGCTTCTTGGGCTCGGGCAAAAGCAGAACCTATCATAACTGCATCTGCCCCGCAGGCAAACGCTTTACACACGTCTCCTCCCCTGCGCATTCCTCCATCAGTGATGATGGGAATGTATCTACCTTTCTTCTTATAGTAAAAATCCCTTGCTTGCGCACAATCAATGGTTGCCGTTACTTGAGGCACACCTATACCCAAAACCCCGCGTGTAGTACATGCTGCTCCCGGGCCAACGCCTACGAGAATCGCGGAACATCCAGTATTGAGAAGCTCTAAAGTAACATCATTGGTAACGCAGTTTCCGATAATAACAGGGATTTTCCTCTGCTTGCAGAATTTCGCTAAATCCAGAGGTGTATAACGGCTCGATATGTGTTTTACCGTGGTGACTGTGGACTGCACCACAAAACAATCTGCACCAGCTTCCTCTGTAATAGGGGCGAATTTGTTTGCATTTTGCGGTATACAACTTACTGCGGCATAACCACCTGCTGCTTTAATCTCTTCTACTCTCTTGGCAATAATATTCTCCTTTATGGGGGTGGTATACACCTTCTGAATAAGATTGGTAGCTTTCTGTGGCGTTGCTTTTGAGATTTCTTCTAAAACTTCATCGGGATTGGCGTATCTGGTCTGGACGCCATCCAAATTTAACACGGCAATTCCTCCTAGGCGAGACATCTCGATAGCAAATTTGACCCCTACGACTCCATCCATTGCTGCTGCAAGAATGGGGATAGAGAATCTGCTTTTGCCAAACTCCCAGAAAATCTCCACCTCATCAGGATTCATTGTTGTCTTGCCTGGGGCAAGTGCAATTTCGTCAAAACCATAACAGCGACGTGCACGCTTTCCGATACCAACCCATTCTGCCATAGATTACCTCCTCGCTAAAAAAGTACGGTAATTCATAACGGTTACAGCGATACAGAAGCTGTCAGGTAAACCGCATCCTCTCATCGCTGTAATCACGCATCTGTAAAATACCATCGACAGCCTTCTGCAAATCTTCGTGCCCATGAGATTTTCTCTCAAAACGTGGGAATTTTTCCTCTACGATATAATCAGCAAAAAGAGAAGCTTGAGATTTTGCTTCCGCGTAATTTGAAACAAAGAAGAATTCATTCTCGATATCGCGTCGCGTAACATCGCCCAAGAAAAATACTCCCTCGTACTCAGTAAAAAATACATCTTTTAATTGTACCTCCTCCTCAATGAATGTACTATTGGGTACAAATCCACTATCAACAAAAAGAAACTGAGAAGAAAACACTTTCAGGGGAGAAATTTTGGTTGCCTTTACTGTTCCTTCACCGATTGCCTCATCTATTTGTGCATTCAGATAGGTAGGTATCCCTCGTTCGTTTAAAAATGAAACCACGCTCTCTTTTGCTTCTCCAAGAAACCCCCACATTGGACCCACAACTCTTACCTCTTTTCCTAAAGCGCGGATAGCGAGGGCAAGCTTTATGCCCAGGATCGTAGACGCATATACAGTTGCTTCTTCGTAAATCCGCAACATATCTTTAATTTGGAAGGGATCGATCTGAGAAAGATAAAAAAATCCTTGACGATGTTCTCCCTTTATAGCGATTCGCTTAGAGGTGAGCCCTGTGGCAACAATTAACCTCTCAAAACTTAAAGATTCTCGCTCTTTAAAATAAATTTTTCTGCGCCTCAGACTGAGTCGCTCTACGGATTCTTGAATAAACTCCACATTCTGGGTTTGTGCCCACATACTAGTATCAATCCAATTTTTTATAGAAAGATGTTCAAGTAGTTGCATCTTATCAAATGAATAGAAGTTTTTGTCGATGAGGGTAATTCTGCAAGAGGGCTCTTTTTTGCGGATTTGTTCAATTAAATGAAGTCCTGCGATTCCAGCGCCTAAAACTACTATCTCTTGCATCGCTCACACTGTTATGAAGCAATAAAGATTAAGTAATCTGTCCTACCTCTTGATACTAACCGAAAGGCATAAAATGAATACCCGTGCAGATATCTCTTAAGCTCTTTCTTCATCTCGACTTTAATTTTTGGCCTCTCTGTGCCGCTTTTATTAAATTATCAAACAAAAAGAGTGGCGTAAGCTTTCCTACTCCTCCCGGAACAGGGCTGATAAACGATGCTCTCTTCTTTGCTGCCTGGAGTTCCACATCTCCACATATCTTACCATCTTTTTTACCTACCCCTACATCAATGATCACTGCTCCTTCTTTTATCCAATCTCCTTTTATCAGATGGGGCTTTCCTACAGCAGAGATTAAAATATCTGCTCGCTCTACATATCCAGGAAGATCTCCTTTCTGGGAGGTCGCAATATGGGTAATACTGACTGTGGCAAACGCATTCGCCAAAAGAAGTGCGAGGGGTCTGCCAACGAGGGAGGAAAACCCTACAATAGTTACACGCTTACCATACACATTCTCAAGATCGCTTAAAGAGAGCACGTGCAAAATACTCCTCACAGTAGGTGGGATGAATAAATCCTTGCCTACATCTGCAATGGTCTTGGAGCTTATACACAATTTACCGAGATTGACGGGATGCACACCTTCTACGTCTTTGGCCTCATCAATAAGAGAGAAAACTTCTTCTTCGGGCCATGGGAATGGCTTGTTAACGATAATTCCCGTAACATTCCGATTATCATTTATCTTTTTGATTTCGGCGACAAAACCTTTGAATGAAATATACCGCTTCAAACTCACTGGTCTGTATTCCACGCCAAGGCGTTCTGCGACCTTCAGCTGAGAGGAGCGATATACTTCTGTGGAATACTCTTCTCCTATCGCCACAGAGGCCAAATGCAAGGGAGGAAAAAACTTCAGTTTCCTCTTCAGCTCTTGCTCAAGCACATTGTAGCTGTCTTGGGAATTTAATATCGTTGCCATGATTTCAGGTGTCTTTTAAAAATACCCGTGTATTTGCTTTTTATACCAAATATTCTCCTATTTGCCTCTAAGTTCAGCACACAACCTCCAAGAGCAAGCTCAAGGCACCTTGCGCCAAGATAAAAGTCACTTATTATACTCTTTTTTATACTAAATTCAACCCTTTTAGCAAGGCGAAAGAGCTTAAGGCTGCTCCTTGCGGTATCAATAATAATTCTTTGGCTCCGCTCAATATGCTTCTTCTTTTGAGGGCCTTTTGATTGCATTATTCTCTCAAATACTTCTCCATCAAGGTCTATATAAGGGTAAACCTTACCCCTCAATTTTCTTGCAGAATGTAGATATTTTCTTAGCCGATTATTTGGCTCGAATGAATATGCCATCGCCTTTTCCATGAGACCTGCCCCCAGGCAGAAAACAAGACACACTGCACTTCCTCCTCCAGGAGACGGCATTTTTTTACCTACATCATCTAAGTAACCCTTAAATTTTGTCCGATAGCTCTTCATCTTATAATTTGTATAAACCGCAGATGGTTACACAATATGGTTATCAGTATAATCAAATGCGGCCTTTACTAAAGTATACTCCCGCCATTGGTTGCCTTGAATAATTTCAAGCACATCGAAACGGAAAGAATCATTAAGCCTCCCGGAAGCGTAAGAAAGGGCTGCCTTCTTTATTTTTTCTTGTTTTTGTCTTCCTACCGCTTCTTTTCCTGAAACAAAATAGTCTCTACTTCTTGCTTTTACCTCAATAAAGCAGATAAAGCTTCTATCTTTTGCGATAATATCGATTTCTCCTCGACGGGTCTTAAAATTTCGCTCGATAATTTTATACCCTTTTAACTTCAAGAATTCAGTTGCCTTTGTCTCGTAAAAATTACCCTTTGACATTCTTGCAAGGATAAAAACTCCGTCGATGAATGGGAGAGAGTTTGCATTTTTCAAGAAGCCAAATATGCTCTGGAGTAGGATACCCTTTGTGCCGAAAGAAATTCCACTTCGGGAAAAGAGAATGAGCAACATTCATAAGATGGTCCCGTGTCACTTTTGCCACGATAGACGCACATGAAACTTCCTTAATCTTTCTATCAGCCTTCTCCACGCATCGATAGTTTACCGCTAAATTTGTACGAAAGGAATTTCCGTCAACAATAAACGTTGCCTTTTTTAAATGCGGGGCTTTCTTTAACAGGCCCTCTATTGCTCTATTGAACGACAGGAACGTAGCCTCCAAAATATTTAATCTATCGATTTCCTGGTGAGTTGCCATACCAACAGAGAAAACTGTATTGTCCTGCAACCAACGAAATGCCTCCTCTCTCAAAAAAGGAGAGAGCTGCTTCGAATCTCTGAAGCCCCCTGCAAAGATATTGCAATTCTCAAAATGCGAACGAATGGATATAGACGACTCCTGCTGTCTTTTGGCTCTTTTCGTAGGGTATATCAGCAAGGGAAGTTCATCGCTAAGATACAGTGCACAGCTTACCACCGGACCTGCTAAAGGGCCTCGTCCAGCTTCATCTACCCCCACGATCATATCTAACAAATGTAGCAAAAAATCTCGCTACTGGGAACCCCTAATCGTTACTGTTTACGTAAGTGATGCTCGCTTTCCAACCCTTCCCCGCAAATAGTATAGTTTTTTTCTGCGAGGTATCCTGCGGCTTTTCTTCACAACCTCAATTTTATCAATGTTAGGAGAATAGTATGGAAATGTTACCTCATACGTCTCTCCATAGGCAATTCTTCGCAAGGTGAAAGATTTTCTATGCATTGAACCTTGTATTTTCATTACAAGTCCCTCTACCGGATGCAAACGCACTTTATCTTTATCTCTAATCTTATAGTAAACCTTGATGATATCCCCCTGCTTAAATTCGGGATGCTCTCTCTTCAGGTCCTCTAACAATTCCTTCTCTACAATCATTAACTTATCCATCTTTTCCTCCTTAATTGTGATTTATGCCTGTAAACCAGGCCCTCAACTTATTTGCTCTTCAATAGGTCTGGCCTCTTCTTCTTTGTGATATCCACTGCTTTCGTGTTTCGCCATTCGTCTATTCTCTTATGATCTCCAGACAGCAATGTTTGGGGGACTTTGAGACCACGAAAATCCTTGGGTCTGGTATAATGAGGGTAATCTAAGAGATTATTCTCAAAACTCTCTTTTTGAATTGACTCCTTACTAGAGACCACTCCCGGAATCAATCGCATGAGACAATCGATAAATACCATTGTGGCTAATTCAGCGCCGCTTAAGACATAGTCCCCTATTGAAATTACCTCTTCGGCTAAGTGTTTGGTGACCCTCTCATCAACCCCTTCATACCGAGGGGCAATAAGGATTAAACGTTCATACTTCAAAAATTTCTTTATCAACCTCTGATTCAGGGTTTTACCTTTGGGGCTGAAGAGAATGATTCTCTTTGCGTTATCTTTCCTTTTGCGAGGATATAATCGATACCCCACAATTGCCTCAACAGCTGAAAACAGTGGCTGGGGCTTAAACACCATTCCTCCTCCACCGTATGAAGGAGCATCGATTTTCTTGTGCGGGTCATCAGAGTAATCTCGCAAATTGTGAACATATATTTTGGCAAGCCCCTTACCTCGAGCTCGCTTCACAATCGATTCATCGAGCACTGGCGAAAACATCTTAGGAAATATGGTAATAATATCGATAATCATCTTCTACGTTGTTATTGGTTGCTCTTCTTTAAAGCGAGAAAGAAACTGCTTTTTAAATTCGGCGAATCTATCTTCTTTAATTGCCGTTCTTATCTTCTCCATAAGATGTTTATACCAAAAGATATTGTGGTACGTAAGTAGCTGTGGGCCTAACATCTCGTTGGCGTTAATAAGGTGTCTTAGGTATGCACGGGAAAAATTTCTACACACATAGCAAGGACAATTTCCATCCAAGGGCCTGCTGTCTTCGGTGTATGGTGAGTTTCTCACTACAATTTTTCCCTCGTCCGTATACACGGTACCTGTCCGACCAAATCGTGTAGGAATTATACAATCAAAAAGATCTATTCCTAAGCTCACTGCCTCCACTATGTCATGGGGCTTTCCATATCCCATAAAATAACGCAAGTAGCTCTGAGGGGCTTGGCCCTCTATAAAAGAGAGGATATTATACCGTAAATCCTCTGGTTCGCCAACACTTAAACCGCCTATACAGAGCCCATCGACACCGACGTTTACTATTGCCTCTAGGCACTGTTTGCGTAAATCAGAGTAGGTTGAGCCCTGGATAATTCCCATAAAAAGAACGTCACTGCTTTTATGTTTTTGGAAAAAATCCTTGCTGCGCCTAGCCCACTCAATGGTTCTTTCTGTTGCGCGATGAGCATACTCCTTGGGGGTGGGGAACCGACAACACTCATCAAGGGGGACCACGACATCTGAACCTATCCCTAACTGAACTCCTATCACCTCTTCAGGGGACAAAAAAATGCTTCTGCCATCAATGTGAGACTGAAATTCCACTCCTTCGTCGCTCACCTTTCTCAATCGTTCTAAGCTGAAAATTTGATAGCCACCACTATCAGTAATGATTGTTTTACCAAAACCCATAAACTTATGGAGCCCCCCACACTTTTTCACAATCTCAACGCCTGGTCTTAAAAATATATGATAGGCATTCACAAGAAGACCTTGAACCCCTATCTGGTCTAACTCTTTGGGGCAAAGGCCCTTTACTGCGCCCTGCGTGGCCACCGGGAAAAACGAAGGCGTCTGGATTGCGCCATGTTGGGTTTCAAAAACACCAGTCCTTGCTTTTGTACATGTATCAGCCTTTGTTACACTAAACATTGGTAGTAGTGGTTACAACGATTATACCTCAAGATTAACCAATTGAAAATAAATTACAAAGGTATTTTTTTAAAATAACCACCTGTAATCTATACCATTATTTTCTCAAAGTCCAATAGAGAATGAGACTCACAATCGCGCTTATAAGCAGGCAGGTGGTGAAGGGGAAATAAAAGGAGAAATTCTTCTTCTGAATTACAATATCGCCGGGAAGCCTTCCTACAAAAGGGATTTTGATTCGAGCTGACAACACGTACACAAACCCTATGAAGAGTATGAGCAAACCCGTGACAATAAGAATTTTCCCTAACGTGTTTACTCCTTCTACCATTTCTCAAAAAAGATTATTTTCTCGAGGGGAAGCCGGCTTTTTAAAGAGTGCGATTCCTGCCGAGGGTAACCCAGAGTAAGTAACTCCACTACCCGTATCGAAGCAGGGATGTTGAGAATTTTCTTGGCCTCTTCTTCGTAAAAGGCGCCAATCCAGCACGTCCCCAGACCTTCCTCCACAGCAACTAACGTCATATGGTCAATCGCAATTGCCACATCAATAGGGTAGCATAATTGACCACATGTCATTTTATAACTATCAGTTTCTGCGCAGCAAACAATTACCACAGGTGCCTCCTCAATAAACTTTTGATTTTTTGCTGCTTGAGCCAGCTGAGACCTCTTGGCTCTATCTCTTACGACAATAAATCTCCACTCCTGCCGATTCGATGCGGAAGGAGCCAGGCGAGCTGCCTCTAAAATCTTCCGTATCTTTTCCTCTTCTACGGCTCTATCTAAATAGCTGCGAATACTTCTTCTCTTTTTTATCGCCTCAAAAACATCCATAGAAATTCCTCACTTCTAATCAAAGATTTTAAAAAAACTCTTAAAAATAGAAGGCTTTTCTTGAGCCTCGCCGTACGACGACAATTCCTGCAGGATCTACATAGTAATCCTTGCCATCAACTTTCTTATTGTAGCCGACTGTTGTACTTTTGGAAATCGTATTAAAACGATCAACAATTGTGTTCTTGATGCGGCAGGCTCTCTCCAAGCGACTAAAATCCATAATGATAGAATTTTCGACCATCGAACCCTCTTTTATCTCTACTGCTCTGCCGATAATAGAATTTTTTATCTGGGAACCAGATATTTTTGCCCCTTCGCAAATGAGAGAATTTTCCATCTGCGAATGTACGACATACGCGGGAGGATAATTAAGGTGGGAAGCGTATATTGGCCATTCCTGATTATCAAGATTAAGCTTTGGGCGACTACCTAATAAGTCCATGTTCGCCTCCCAATATGAAGAAATTGTTCCTACGTCTTTCCAGTAGAATTTTGCTTCATATTCTTTTAAAGAAGGGATTCGATTCCCAGAAAAATCATACGCAAAAACCTTCACCTTTTTCTTTACGAGATGAGGAATAATGTCTCTGCCAAAATCATGGGTGGTGTTGCGTTGAACATCTTCCTCGAGAGCCTCAACAAGAAGCTCAGTATCAAAAATGTAATTGCCCATAGAAGCTAAAACAGGCCTTTTGCCTGAAAGTTGCGGTTTTTCTTGGAAGCCTCGCACTTGCTTTTGTCTATCGACTTC
>CP070807.1:155800-172962 GCA_020343695.1 Candidatus Omnitrophota bacterium
AATTGAAGCCGCTCCGGAGGATCTGGACCTGGAAGAAGCCGATATCATCGTGGCCGGAGGCAGGGGTGTCGGCAATTATCAAAATGATAAGGAAGGCCAGGAGCGTTGCTTGCTCTGTTATGAGCTGCGACTCAAAAAGACGTTTGAGTTATTTTGCCAAAAACAATTTGATTATTTCACTACCACTCTCACCATGAGTCCTCACAAGGACAGTAAGCAGGTGTTGAGTATCGGTAGAAATATATCCAAGAGGCACTTTTTGCCGATAGATTTTAAAAAGAGAGAAGGGTTTAAAAAGACAATACAATTGGTAAAGAAACACAATATGTATCGTCAAAATTATTGTGGGTGTGCATATAGCCTTAAGGGCGCCACATAGGGACTGGTGTCTAGAGTGAAAGAACGATTTTATTCTTTCAACAATTATTTGAGGGGCATATTTGGAACCAGAGTGCATCGAATAAGCTTAGATGCCGGCTTGGGTTGCCCGAATATCGACGGAACATTGAGCGATGAAGGGTGCATCTATTGCAATAATAAGGGGTTCGCCGCCTATGCGCGGACATCGAAGACGCTGGAGGAGCAAATCGAAAGTTCCATGAGATTTTACTCCCAGCACCTAGGAGCAAAAAAATTCATTGCATATTTTCAAGCATTCACAAATACCTATGCGCAAACTCCACACCTAAAGAAGGTGTATGATACAGTAAAGAAATTTGATGAAATTGTAGGGGTATTTATTTCCACGCGACCCGATTGTGTTGACGAAGATAAAATCAAATTGATCGCTGAGTATAAAAAAAATTATCTAGTGTGGATTGAGTATGGATTGCAGACAACCCACGATCATATTTTGAATTCTATTAATCGGAATCATACCTACAAGGATTTCTTGGCCGCCGTGGAGTTAACCAAAAGATATGAAATACAGGTAGGAGTGCATTTAATTGTGGGTCTGCCTTCTGCAACCTATCAAGACATGATGGATGACGCTTTAAGAATCGCTAAATGCGGTATCCAGGGAGTAAAATTTCACGTCCTTCATGTCTTAAAAGATACCCAATTAGAGAAGGTGTATAGAAGCGGGAGATTACGTCTTTTGACAAGAGCCGAATACATAAAAGTACTTTGTGATTATTTGGAACGGTTGCCCTCTCGTTGTGTAGTACTCCGGTTAATTTCAACTGCCTTTGGGGAGTATCTGGTTGCTCCCCTGTGGATAAATCAGAAGAGCAAAATTATCGAAGAGATTAGCCAAGAATTGGAGAAAAGAGGGACTCATCAAGGATACTATTGCAGTTATGAAGGTGCTCGTTGCCAGGGTCAGTAAAGGATGTGTTTCGGTAGGAGGAAAAATTCATTCTTCGATAGAGAGAGGTATCGCAGTGTTTGCGGGAATCGAGCCGCACGATAGAGAACAGACGTTGATTGAGATGGCACAAAAAATAACGAATTTACGAATATTTGAAAATGAGGAGGGTAAATTGCACTACTCCGTGAAGGATAAGAGTTATCAGGTTTTATGCATTTCCAATTTCACTCTCTGCGCCGACACAAAAAAAGGGCGTCGTCCCTCTTTTGAAAATGCGATGGAGCCAGTGAAGGCAAACAGACTATTTGAAAATTTTGTACTTATATTGAAATCTATGGGAAACCGTGTTTGCACAGGAGCTTTTGGTAAGCACATGGATATCAGTTTAGACCTTGATGGGCCAGTGAACATTACTCTTGAAAGTAGCAGGTTGTAAGTAGTAAGGATACATGTATGTACCCTATACTGTTTGAATTCGGACCCCTCACAATCTATACCTACGGGTTTTTTGTATTTTTAGGAGTTGTGTGCGGGTATTGGCTGGCTGTGCGTGCAGCCATAAGAGAGGAAATCGATAGAGACATATTTTCTCATATTGCATTCTGGGTAATCCTAAGTGCCTTCTTAGGGGCAAAGTTGCTTTATATTGTCGTAGAGTTTGAGTTGTTTCTTAATGATCCTTTGAGTACGATACGAAGCGGCTTTGTGTTTTATGGGGGGATTCTCGCAGGGTTCGTTTTCAGTGTCGTCCTCACCGCAATACACCGTATTAGTTTTTTCCGATTTGCTGATAGCGCGTCTATTGGGATTCCGCTGGGGCACGCATTGGGAAGGATTGGCTGTTATTTTTATGGGTGTTGTTATGGTATATCAATAGATTCACCCTACTGTATACTGTTTCCGCCTGATTCTCCTGCGGGGCTATTAGGAGAGCGGGTGATTCCTACCCAGCTTATCTCTGCGTTCTTTCTTTGTGTCCTTTTCCTTGCTCTCTTATGCATTCAATGGAAAAAGAAATTTCATGGCCAGGTTTTTCTTGCATATCTTATCCTGTATGGTGTATTCCGGTTTATCATCGAATTCTTTAGAGCCGATCCTCGCGGAGAGATTCTTTCGCTCTCCACTTCGCAGGCCATCTCCGTCGTTTTAGTTGGGTTAGGCTTTTTTCTCTGGCGTAAGAGAAGAACCATGGCTTGAATCTTTGTGAGGAGAGCGTATAATAAAAACAGAAATGGCAATGATTATCGGATTGGCGCAAATTAATCCATGTGTAGGTGATTTAGAAGGCAATCGCCAAAAAATCATCTCCTTCGTAAAGATGGCAAAGCGCAAGCGTCTAGATCTTCTTGTGTTTCCCGAGCTTGCGCTGGTTGGGTATCCGCCTGAGGATCTGCTTCTTAAACCGCATTTTATTGACAAAAATGTTCGTTTTTTAAAAAGCATAGGAGCCCAAGCAAAAGGAATTGATATCATTTTAGGGTTTGTCGACAAAAAAAACGATGCAATTTATAATTCCTGCGTCTACTTCGAGGATGGAAAGATAAAAGACATTTACCATAAAATCTATTTGCCCAATTCAGGAGTATTTGATGAAAAGCGATATTTCAGTCCGGGAGACACGATTTCTCTCTACACTTTCAAAAAGTATAAATTTTCTATCACGATCTGTGAGGATATCTGGTCGAAAAGATATGTGAATTTTCTAAAAAAAAGAGGTCTTGATTTCATCATTAACATTTCTGCTTCACCGTTCCATTTAGGCAAAATTTCATTGCGCGAAAAAATTCTCGCCCATGCTGCAAGGCGCACATCGAGTTACGTTTTTTACTGCAATTTAGTTGGTGGTCAGGATGAACTTGTCTTTGATGGAACAAGTAAGATTATCAGCCCTCAAGGAAAGATTATAAAACTGGCACGCAGATTCGAAGAGACCTTGCTTACCTTTACCTTGAACAAAAAAAAGCGTATCTATCCTTCTGTGAAATTTCGCGTGCGCCAAGATGAAGAAGCATTTTCTGCGTTGCGGTTAGGACTCTTTGATTACGTACGCAAAAATGGATTCAAAAAGGTTATTGTGGGTGTAAGCGGAGGTATTGATTCTGCGGTTGTAGTGTCCCTTGCGACAATCGTATTAGGTAGGAGTAATGTATTTGGTCTGATTATGCCAGCTCCGTATACATCTCGTGAAACATTCAGTGACGCGAAAAAAATATGCGAAAATCTGGGAATCAAATATTGCGTCGTTAACCTTAAAGATATTTTCCATTCCTACCTTACCGCTTTGGCGGATTTTTTCCGTGAATACAAGGCTAATAAGGCTGAGGAGAATTTGCAAGCAAGAATTCGCGGAAATATTCTCATGGCGTTTTCGAACAAGTTTGGGTATCTTGTGCTGAATACAGGAAATAAAAGCGAAGTTTCCTGCGGATATTGCACTCTCTACGGAGATATGGTAGGAGGTTTTGGTGTTTTAAAGGATGTTCCCAAGCTCCTTGTGTATAAGCTTGCCCGTTTTATTAACAAATTGACTCGAAAAGAGATTATTCCTCGGTCAGTGATACGACGAGCTCCATCTGCCGAATTGAAGTTTCATCAGAGAGATACTGATGCATTACCACCATACAGGGTGCTCGATCCGATCCTTAAGCTCTACGTTGAGCAAGACTATCCTCTCGATCAAATTGTCAAGAAAGGATTTAGAAAGGATACAGTAAAACGAGTAATTGAAATGGTCGACGCCAATGAGTATAAACGACGTCAGGGCCCAGTAGGAATAAAGATTACCCCACGAGCATTTGGAAAAGACAGGCGAATGCCGATCACGAATAAGTTCCAATATTAAAGGAGGATAATAATGCGTTACGCGGTAGTTATGTTTTTGCTTTTTGTCTTTTCATTGAATGCATGGTGTTTAGAGATCAAAAGTGTTGCCTTTGATGATGGAAAATATATTCCTGTGAAATATACGTGTGATGCAGCAAATATGTCTCCCCCTTTGCATTGGGATGATGTGCCCGCGGCAACGAAGAGTTTTGCGCTTGTCTGTGATGATCCCGACGCCCCATATGCAATATGGGTTCATTGGGTAATTTTCAATATTCCCCCCGAGAAGCGAGAATTTAGGGAAGACATTCCGCAGAAGGCTATTTTATCCGATAGAACAATCCAGGGGCTAAACGATTTTGGAAAGATTGGTTACGGTGGCCCATGTCCGCCGCCCAATAAACCACATCGGTATTTTTTTAGACTATATGCGTTGGATACTACTTTTCTCTTAGACGAGAAGACGACAAAAAGAGAGCTGATGCAGGCAATCGAAGGTCATATTCTTGCAGAGGCAAAAATGGTTGGCCTTTATAGGCGATAGTGCGCTCCAGATTAAGGTTAGAGATATTTGATTTGGTAGTTGTCGCTAGGCAAGAATCGAATTGGCAGTTTTACTATTTTTAGGGGGAGGAAACCTATGACACAAATTGAAAAAGTCAAAGCACGGGAAATTATTGATTCGCGAGGAAACCCCACAGTGGAGGTTGATGTTTTTCTGGATAATGGGGTGATGGGAAGGGCTGCCGTTCCTTCCGGTGCCTCCACGGGAGAGTACGAAGCTTTAGAGCTACGAGATAAAAATAGTTCACGATTCTTGGGTAAGGGGGTCTTGCGAGCGGTTGATAATGTCAATAAGACGATCCTTCCAAAAATAGTAGGTAAGGAACCAGATTTTCGAAAAATAGATAAGCTTCTCCTTAAGCTCGATGGAACATCAAACAAATCAAAGCTCGGGGCAAACGCCATTTTAGGAGTTTCCTTGGCAGTTGCAAAAGCAGCAGCCAATTCACAGAATTTACCGCTTTATCAATACTTAGCAGAACGTAAAGCGTCTCTATTGCCTTTACCTCTCATGAATATTTTAAATGGCGGCATGCATGCAGACAACAATTTAGATATTCAAGAATTTATGATTGTCCCTTTGCACTTTAATAGTTTTCACGATGCATTGCAGGCGGCAACAGAAGTATTTCAGACTCTCAAGGCTATTTTAAAAAAGAATGGATTATCAACGTCAGTCGGTGATGAAGGAGGATTTGCACCTCACCTTGACAAGAATGAAGAAGCACTTGATTTGGTTATGAAGGCGATAGAGATTGCCGGATATAAACCAGGCAGAGAAATCGCACTCGCGTTAGATGCAGCAGCCAGCTCTTTTTATAAAGCAGACGCTTATCTGTTTGAAGGTAAAAAGCTTGACTCTCAATCCATGATCGATTTTTATTATAAAATAGTACGGAAGTATCCAATCATTTCTCTTGAAGATGCCTTGGCAGAGGATGATTGGGAAGGATGGCGGACTCTTACCACGCGATTAGGTAAGAAAGTTCAACTCGTAGGTGATGATTTATTTGTCACCAATACAGTGCGCCTGCAACGCGGGATTGACAGGGGGGTTGCGAATTCCATCCTCATTAAGGTGAATCAGATTGGAACGCTCTCTGAGACGCTGGCGGCCGTTGATTTGGCTTCCCGACATGGTTATACAGCAATAATTTCGCACCGTTCAGGAGAGACTGAGGATACTACCATTGCACATCTGGCGGTCGGCCTTGGCTGCGGTCAAATCAAAACTGGTTCTCTCTCACGCACCGATAGGATAGCTAAATATAATGAGCTTTTACGTATTGAGGAAGAGCTGGAGAAAAAAGCCCAATTCGCAGGCAAAAAGTTCAAGTTCACCGCAGTTTAATCTTTTTTGTCATTTCGATGAAATGAAATTTCGACTGAAGAAATACATTAAATTATCAAGAGTGATTTTCGCAACAGGCATAATTTTTATTATCTTCATGATTTTCTATTTTCCTCACTATGCGAGGTTGAAGCAATTACGAGAGGCGAATAGAAGGCTTACTTTACAAATGCATAAACTCGAGGAAGAAATTACCAATTTAGAAAAAGATATAAAGCAGGTCTCAAGTGACGACCCCTCATTCTATGAAAAGATTGCTCGCGATGAACTCGGTGTGGTGAAGGAAGGCGAAATAGTAATTGATATTCAAGAGTAAGCCGCAGACGGGTGCGTACTTCTTCACTCGATGGCAGTTAAACGAAATTATTTTTTATTTTATAATCATGTATGATATAATATTATGAAGCAAGGAACGATTCGAACAATGAAGCGTTATCGAAATACAGCAATTATTGTTTCTGGAGCACTTCATGTTTGTTTTCTTACGGGAATACCTTCTTTTCTGGTATCCGATAGTTCTTTCGATAGCGCCCACGACCTAAGCGAAGTAGAACTTATCTCTCAAAAAACGCTTGAGCCCAAAGCAGGCGTTGAATTTCGCGAAGCTAGAGTGCCCCCTCCGTTTATCGATAATTTCATGGAAAAGTTGATGGTCGATAACCAGAAATTCTTATCCTTCGATAAACCACAGGTTTTGGACCAAACAGTAAAGGGAATCATTCTTACAGAGATTCCTCAGGAAGTTCATTTGAGAAAAATACCGGCATATATGGATTACTATCGCCTGATTCGAGAAAAAATTCGTGGAAATGCATACCGATATTATCATACCAGAGACAGAGGAGAAGTCTTCTTGAGCTTCGTGATTCGCCAAAATGGCCATATCGAGGGTCTCCATTTGAATAGAGGATCGGCAAGCAATGGCAGGTTAAGAAAAATTGCCCTCGAGAGCGTAAAGGATGCTGCCCCTTTCCCTGCGTTTCCCGATGAGCTTACCCAGTACGCTCGCCTCCAATTTAACATATCGATACATTTCAAAAATAATTGACATTTCCTGCTCCCATTGTTATCCTATATACACAGATATGCACGGATAAAATAGCGAATTTACACATATAGACATAGAGAATTATGGATGTGGTGTGGGAATCTGTATGAAATCCGTCCAAAAAGGTGAAATAAAATGGTACGAGAGCCAGTAGTCAGCGGGCAATTTTATCCTGCCCAGCAGCAACAGCTAAGGCGAATTATCGAGAGCTTGACACCAAAGAAGTCTACAAAGGAAGGAGCGTTAGGCATAATCCTTCCCCATGCGGGATATGTGTATTCTGGAAAGGTTGCAATCACTACTGTAAGTAGCATCCTTCCTAAAAAGCGCATAGTTATATTAGGACCAAACCACACAGGTTTTGGGAAAGATTTTGCTCTTAGCGCGAAAGGGACTTGGAAAATTCCTTTTGGAAATGTCGATATCGATACTGATTTGAGCAGCGCGCTTCTTAAGAATAGTGACATTATCCAAGAGGACCCTTTAGCACATAAATTTGAACACTCGATTGAAGTGGAATTACCTATTCTTTACCATTTTTTTGGTGAATTTCAGTTTGTTCCTTTGGCCTGCCAGGCATCGACGCTCGATCGATACAGAAAAGTTGCGCTTCAGATTGCTGAAGCAACGAAGCTAATTAAAAATGAGATTCTGTTCGTAGCTTCTTCCGACTTGACTCATTATGAGCCAGACTCTACTGCCAGAAAAAAGGATCGAGATGCGTTAGAAAGTATCGTGAGTCTTGACGAAGAAGGCTTATTAGAGAGAGTTAGCCGCCAGAACATTACAATGTGTGGAGTTGCCCCTGTCGCAGTTCTTATTCGCTGCCTTAAGGAGCTGGGAGCTCGAAAATCCCATGTTGCGTTGTATGAAACGAGTGGAGATACCAGCGGCGACTATAGTTCGGTCGTTGGGTATGCAGGGGTGGTGATCAGTTAATATTAGGGAGCGCATATGAAGGGAGATGTGAAAAAGAAGATTGATGAGGAATGGAAGACCCAGGTAGAAAAGGAGAGGCAAGAAGCAGACGAAAAGAACGAGGCGTTTCATCAAACCACTTTTACCATATTCTTATCCTCTCTCAGCATGCAGGCAATGATTGCGTTAGGTAAGCTCGAAAACCCCCTTACGAGGAAAATTGAAAAGAATTATGAGCAAGCACGTTTTCTCATTGATACGCTTGGCATACTGAAAGAAAAAACCAAGGGGAATTTAACGCCCGATGAGGAAACCCTCTTCAATGAATCTCTCTTCAATCTGCGCATGATATATGTGCAGGAGAAGGAAGGAGCCAGATAGGGTGATTGATGAAGAGCTTTTAAGAATTTTGGCATGCCCTGCATGTAAAGCCGACGTTGTTGTAGAGAATGAAAAAATCGTATGCACCCAGTGCCGTCGCAGATACCCTGTGCGCGATGGCATTCCAATAATGTTGATTGAGGAGGCAGAATCGCAAGATGAGCCTTCTAGTAGCAACTCTTGTTAAGGAGGGGTATAAATGGCGA
Organism: Candidatus Omnitrophota bacterium; assembly: GCA_020343695.1. Lineage (GTDB taxonomy): Bacteria > Omnitrophota > Gorgyraeia > Duberdicusellales > 4484-171. The sequence continues at coordinate 164,404 of CP070807.1, forward strand.
AACCCAAAGGACTTAAAAAAGGAAAAATTTTGATAATCCATGGCCCGAACTTGCATCTTTTAGGCACACGTGAGCCTGACATTTATGGGAGATTCACTCTTAGGCAACTCAACAGAGAGTTAAGCCAGAAGGCAAAAAGTGCGCATCTTTCTGTGGAAATTATTCAATCTAACGCCGAAAGTGAGATTGTTGATAAAATCACAAAAGCTAAATTTGACTTTTTAATCATTAATCCAGCGGCGTATACACATACCTCAGTAGCAATCAGAGACGCATTGTTAGGGGTGAATAAACCTGCCATTGAAGTTCACCTTTCAAATATTTATGCGCGGGAAGATTTTCGCAAAAAATCCCTTGTTTCCGATGTTGTCGTAGGGGTTATTACTGGTTTGGGTAAATATAGTTACCTTCTCGCACTCGATGCAGCGATTCACCTCTTCAAAGAGGCAAATGCAAAAAGTTTCTCTGCTGCCAGGCGTAGGTGATATCGATAGAAATCAAAGTATATGCATTCGTCTTCGCAGATCCCCCCTTTTCGGTAGGTAACACATGTATTCACACAAATCCATACCATACAGAGGCCAGCGACATAGTAGTCGGCCGCAAAAGGCTATGAAGAGACGAGTTGAACAGTGCATTGAGGCGATACGAAAATTAGACCTTGATTCTCTTCTCATTTCAAATCCAATGAATATCACCTACCTCACTGGTTTTCGAGAAGCTGAAGGGTATCTTCTTCTCACAGCAGGGGCAGATATGTTTTATTTTACGAATTTCCTATATCAGGAGGAGGCAAAAAGAGTAAATGCTTGGAAAGTGATTGTGGGTAACGATAATGTATTTTCCTTGATTGGTGATTCCATTCAACATCTTCACTTAAAAGCGGTCGGTTTTGAGGCCAAATATTTACCTTTTTTGGAATATAGCAAAATCTACGAATATATTTCTGGGAGCAGCTGCAGCTTGATAGAGACAATTGATTTGGTTGAAAGCATAAGGGCCATAAAAACCCCCGAGGAACTTTCCCTTATCAAAAAGTCGATTGCCATAAGCAGGGAGGCATTTGAGTACATATTGCAGATTCATGATCAGGCCTCCACAGAAAAGGATTTAAGCATCGAGGTAGAGAAGTTTTTACGGCTTAAGGGAGATAGCCAAATTGCGTTTTCTCCCATAGTTGCATCAGGCAAAAACAGTGCCTTTCCGCACTACTTACCTCAGGAAGTTTGCCTTGATAGGCAGTTTTTTCTAATTGATTTAGGCTCAAAATATTGTGGATACTGCGCTGACTTGACAAGGGTATTCTTTTGGGGTAAAATGCCCCCACTATTCAGAACAATATACGACACTGTAAAGAGGGCACATAACCGCAGTATCAAAATTATACGCGAGGGCATAAAGGCTAAAGATGTAGATAGATGTGCGCGCCAGATCGTTGAGCGCGCAGGATGGGGTAAATTTTTTGGTCATGGGTTAGGGCATGGGGTAGGATTAGCTGTCCATGAACTACCCTTTTTAAACCACAAAAGCGAAGAAGTGTTGAAGGAAGGAATGATTATCACTATTGAACCCGCAATATACATTCCCGGTAAATTTGGCATACGAATCGAAGATATGGTATTAGTCACATCAAAAGGAGGTCAGATTCTAAGTGGGGATGTCAATCAGTGATTTAAGGCCTTCTATTTCAATATGTTACAATAATGATCTTTACCTTGTATGTGAATGTGAGCATGCAAAGATAGCTAGAGGCAACGCTTTTTGCAGGGTCAAGCTTAAGAGCTTACGAACCTCGCAGATTATAGATTGCACCTTAAGAAATTCTGACAACATTGAGGAAGCATTTATTGAACAGCGACAGCTTCAGTATTTGTATCATGATGGCGATATTTATCACTTCTTAGATTTAGGAACGTACGAAGATCTTATTTTAAATAAGTCGTGCATTGAAGATAAAGTTTCATGGTTTAAAGACCACCTAGAGATGGTTGGACTCTTTTATAATGGTAAGCTTATAAATTTAGAGTTACCTTACTCACTTGAACTAAAAGTGGTCGAGACAGAACCCGGATTTAGAGGTGATACGGTAAAGGCAGGAACGAAACCTGCAAAACTCGAAACTGACGTATATGTGCAAGTCCCGCTCTTTATCAACATAGGTGATGTGGTTAAGGTAGATACGCGTACCGGTGAGTATTTAGGCAGAGCCTGATCTTTGAGCGATTTCTGAGGAAAATTTATAATACCCATTGATAATCGTAAGCTGAGCAAGGGGGATGCATGGATTTAGAAAAGTTAAAAGAGTTTATTGAATTTATGGATGCGAATAACCTTTGCGAACTTGAGATTGAGGAGGAAGGAACGCGCATACGGTTAAAAAAATATTCTGACGAGCAGCCTCCGGTGATCACCTCCATTCCTGCTCAACAGAAGGCCGATAAGGTCGAGGAACGAGAAGGGGTAATGGAGATAAAATCACCTATGGTGGGGACGTTCTATCGCGCTCCCTCTCCAGGAGCTCGGCCTTATGTCGAAATAGGTGATACGGTGAAGCCTGGAGATATGGTATGCATCATCGAAGCGATGAAATTAATGAATGAAATTAAAGCGGAGGAAGGCGGACGCATCATTGATATTCTCGTCGAGAACGGACAGCCAGTCGAATTCGGACAAATTTTATTCGTCATGGAACCCGCCTGATTAACGATTTCGGTGAACGCATTTGTGTACATTACATAGGAGGCCTTAAATCATGTTTTCGAAGATTTTAATAGCGAATAGAGGGGAAATTGCAATAAGGGTAATGAGGGCCTGTAAGGAGCTGGGAGTGCGTACGGTAGCGGTGTACTCTGAAGCAGATAAGAATTCCCTGCATGTAGAGTTTGCCGATGAGGCAGTGTGCATTGGAAAAGGACCGTCTGCCGAGAGTTATCTGAATATCTCAAGTATCATTAGTGCCGCTGAGATTACCGATAGCGATGCTATCCATCCAGGGTATGGATTTTTAGCTGAGAATCCTTATTTTGCTGAAGTGTGTGAATCCTGCGGAATAAAATTTATCGGGCCTACCGCCGACAATATCCGTCTTATGGGGGATAAAGTAAAAGCAAAAGAAATGATGCGGAAAACGGGTCTACCTCTTATCCCCGGGAGCCGAAGTGGTATCAAGTCAAAAGAGGAAGCACTCTCAGTGGCAAAGCGGATTAAGTACCCCCTTATTTTAAAAGCAAAAGCTGGTGGTGGCGGCAGAGGAATGCGTATTTGCCATAGCGATGTTAGGTTGATCAGTGCACTCCTGACTGCTCAGTCTGAAGCCGAAGCAGCATTTGGCGATTCTGAAATTTATATAGAAAGATTCATTGAGAATCCTCGTCATATCGAAGTGCAAATAGCCGTCGACAATTACGGAAATGCAATTTACTTAGGAGAGAGAGACTGCAGTATTCAGCGAAGGCATCAGAAGATAATTGAAGAGGCACCGTCACCAGTCGTCGATAATCGCCTGAGACGTAAATTGGGAGAACTGTCGATAAAAGGTGTCAAATCGATAAACTATCGAAGTGTAGGAACAATCGAATTTCTTCTCGATCAGAAAGGAAATTTCTATTTTATGGAGATGAATACGCGAATACAAGTTGAGCACCCCGTTACCGAAGAGGTCACGAATATCGATCTACTAAAGCTTCAGATACTTATTGCTGCAGGCCAAAAGTTCAGCTTGAAGCAGGATGATATTCGTATGAGCGGCGTCTCTATCGAATGTAGAATTAATGCCGAGAACCCTGATAATGGATTTTTGCCATGTCCAGGAAATATAGATTTTTGTTATCTGCCAGGCGGTAAGGATATCAGAATTGATACACATATTTATTCAGGATACAATATCCCCCCGTATTATGACTCTCTTATTGCCAAGCTCATTACCAAGGGTGCGGACAGGCAGGAGGCGCTAAGGAAAATGGAAGGTGCGCTTGATGAGTTTCTTGTTGAACCGATCAAGACCACCATACCTTTCTGCAAAAGAATAATAAGTGATCCAGATTTTCGGAGAGGAAATTACCATACAGGATTTTTGGAGAAATTTTTAGGAGAACAAGAAGAGTCGAAATAATTTTGTAGCAGATATTGAACCGTATAGATTTTCGATATTGTTTGAACACTGGAAGGAGGTTGCGATGAAGTTTTTGACAGTTTTTATTTATGTATTGCTATCGCTTTTTGTGGGGTCGCTTTTCCTTGGGTTAGCTTTAAATCTTATTGATATAAAAGTCGTTGTATTTCTTTTCAAAAAGTATATCGCATCAAACATGTATTATAATGGGGCGTTCGGTGTTTTGGGAGGGCTTATACTTCTCATTTGCTTTAGGCATCTTCAGCTTCGCCTATTTTCGGTTCGTAAAGAGAAATCAATTACGATTGAGTCAGCTGAGGGAAAGGTGAGTATTACGCTTTTTGCTATTGAGGATCTTGTAAAGCGATTGTTAGAGGAGAAGAGTGAAATTTCCCATATTAGACCGAAAATCGGCTATACAAAGCGCGGAATAGAAGCAATCATTAGATGCAATCTGACCTCTGAAGTAAGTTTGCTTGAATTTACCAGAGACGTTCAAGAAAAGGTAAAGGGCAGACTTCAAATCCTTTTGGGAGAGGATAAGGAAGTAATAGTAGTGGTGGAAATACGAAAGGTACTTTTACCAAGCAGAAAAAAGGGCGACGAAGAAGAACCTGAGGTACCGTTTCGACACTATTAACGCGATACGCGCGGATGCGTAAGATTTGAACACATCCTCGATAGATGTGTGGGAATTGTAGAGTGCAATGAAACATTTTATTTCGTTAAAATATTTTTCGCCAAAGCAGATTTATCAATTTCTCCATTTGACAAAGGCAATCAAAGCAAAGCCTTCTCTGTATAATTCGTCTCTTAAAAATAGACACGTTGGTCTTCTCTTTGAGAAATCATCGCTGCGGACAAAAACTGCATTTTATCTTGGAATGCTCGAACTTGGAGGCGGAGCTATCTACTACACGCCCCAGGAGGTAGAGTTAGGAAAACGGGAGAAGATTTCTGATGTCTCCCAGACTCTCTCACGATTTCTCGATGCAGTTGTGTTACGTACGTTTTCGCATGACACGATTTTAGAGTTTGTGAATTTCGCCTCTATTCCGGTTATCAACGGGCTAAGTGATTTATTGCATCCATCGCAGGTTCTCGCTGATTTATTCACTATGAGTGAAGTGAAAGGTGAGATAAAGAAATTGAAAGTGTGCTATGTCGGTGATGGCAATAACGTATGTCATTCTCTGATGTATGCATTTTCGATTTTAGGCGGTTCCTTGTACGTTGTAAATCCTAAGAAATATGCACCAAAAAATAAAATTGTAGCTGAAGCAAAGAAAATTCGGGCATCAGGGGCAAAAATCAGGCTCAGTAGCTCCGTTGATGAAGCTGTGAAAGGAGCCGATGTGTTGTACACTGATGTGTGGACTTCAATGGGGAAGGAAGCCGAATCGCGGCAGAGGAAAAAAATTTTCAGGAGCTTTCAGATCAATGACAAAATGATAAAATTGGCAAGAAAGGACTGTATTGTTATGCACTGTCTTCCTGCTCATAGAGGGGAGGAAATCACCGATTCTGTGATTGCAGGAAAAAATTCGGTGGTATTCTTACAGGCGGAGAACCGCCTGCATGCCGCAAAGGCAATTTTGGTTTCTCTCTTGCGAGGAAGATGATAACAGCAGCATAAACTTATATGAAAAGAGTAATTTTAGCCTATTCAGGAGGATTGGACACCACATGCTGCACACAGTGGTTGAGGCAGAGAGGTTTTGAGGTCATCTGTTTTTCTGCCCATTTAGGAAGCGAGTTTTCACCATCTGAACTCAAGAAAAGAGCCATTATGAGTGGTGCTTCCAAAATTTATATAAAAGACCTGCGAGAGGAATTTGCGCATAAATATATTCTTGCTACTCTCAAAGCATCTGCGGTGTATGAGGGTAAATACGTCTTAAGTACTGCTTTAGGTAGGCCATTAATTGCAAAATATTTAGCGAATATCGCCCAGCAAGAGAATGCACGATATATCGCCCATGGATGTACAGGCAAGGGGAATGACCAAGTGCGGTTTGAGGTAAGCATACAGATACTCGCACCTAAATTGAAAATTATCGCTCCTCTGAGAGAGTGGGATCTTGCCTGCAGAGAAGAAGAGATTGCATACGCAAAAAAACATAGGTTGCCAATAAAGACAAGTATGTCAGAAATTTATAGCATTGATAAAAATATCTGGGGAGTAAGTATAGAAGGGGGAGCTCTTGAGGATATTCATAAAAAACCACCCCCCAACTCCTACTTTTTTGTAAAATCACCACACGTAGCCAAAAATAATTCTGCTCATGTTGAACTTGAATTTCAGAAAGGTATCCCGATAAAAGTGAATGGCAAAACCATGGGCTTGGTTAAGTTGATTGAGTGGTTGAATGAACAAGGAGCCCAGGCTGCAGTTGGTAGAACCGATTTAATTGAAGACAGAGTGGTGGGAATAAAATCACGAGAAATATATGAGGCGCCTGCCGCTTGGATTTTACATACAGCACATAAGGAGTTGGAACATTTAACATTGGACAGAGAAACACTCATTTTTAAAGAATTGGTCTCGGCAAGGTATGCACAGCTTGTGTATCAAGGGTTATGGTTTACTGAATTAAAAAAATCGCTGGATGCATTTGTGAATGCTATACAGAGTAGGGTAACAGGCAAAGTGAGTTTGGATTTGTATAAGGGCAATATTACTGTTGTCAGGAGGTCATCCCCAAACGCTCTCTACAAGAGGCAATTAGCCACGTATGGGAAGGGAAGTAAATTTGACCAGCGATTGGCTGAAGGGTTTATACAATTGTGGGGGATGCCGTATAGAGCTCAAAAATAGAAGAGGAGAGATGATGGGTAAGAAATTGTGGGGAGGAAGATTTAAGAGAAAAATTAATAAAGATTTCGATCGATTCCAGAGGTCAATTCAATACGATTGTAAACTTGCTGAGTACGATATCTATCATTCGATTATCCATGTAGCAGCCTTAAGAGAAGTAGGCCTCTTAAGCGCTCCCGAAGCGAGAAAGTTAACCTCAACACTTAATGACATCTTTGACGAAGTAAAGGAAGGAAGGTTTAAGCCGAACCCTAATTCTGAGGATATTCATACTGATATCCAGAACAGAGTTGCAAAAAAGGTAGGGAAATTAGCTCTTAAGCTTCAAGCACTGCGATCAAGAAATGACCAGGTTGTGTTTGACGAGAAGTGGTATTGTTATAAGGAGGGGATATACATTCTTAGCCTCTTGAACGTACTGTTATCTTCTTTAAACCATTTTGGAAATAGGTATAGAACATTTTATGTTCCTGGTTATACCCATACTCAGCGTGCCCAGGTGATTTCTTTTTTGAATTATACTGGAGCGTTCTTCTGTATGTTTGAGCGAGATTTTGAGCGAATAGACAGCTTTTTGAAAAAATCAACAATTTATATTGGTTCAGGAGCTTTAGCAGGAACTGCGATATCCAAATCCGCGTATAGCGAAGCGATACGAGCATTTCTTGAAAAAACGAAATCACGACTGAGGCAGTCAAAACCTGATACCGTTGTGAACTCTCTCGATAATGTATCCAGCAGAGATTTTGTAGTTGAGTTTTTGAGCCTATTGTCAATTCTGCAGATGCATCTCTCACGAATGGCCGAAGATTTCATTTTGTATTCAACGAAGGAGTTTGGCTTTTTTGGTTTGCCTGAGGAATTCTGCACAGGATCCTCGCTTATGCCTCATAAAAAGAATCCTGATTTTTTGGAGCTCGTCAGGGGTTATACCGGTGTGGTGTACGGGAATCTGATTTCAGTGTTAACGACTATGAAGGGTCTTCCTTTAACGTATAATAGAGACATGCAGTTAGATAAGGAGCCGCTGTTTTCCTCTACCAAAATCATCAAAGATGAGTTGAAAATTATGACAGAATTTATTAGCGGTATTAAACTGAATTCAGAAGCAATCCATAAAGTTTTAGAAGATGAAAGCTTATACGCAACCGAATTAGCTGAATTTTTAGTTTTTAAAGGTGTGCCTTTCAGCGAGGCTCACACAATTGTAGGCAGATTAATACGATACTCTGAGGATAAGAAAATAACGATAGAGAAGATGTCTGACAAGCTCCTTAAGACATTTCATAAGAAGCTGAGTAAAACTGATTTGAAAAAAATAATGAATCCCAAGCACGCTGTCTTGTCAAAGAAATCTACCTCACGTAAACTTCCTAAAATAAAAATAAAGTAGGTTTCCATGCACTATTTTTCATATAAGCGCAATATTCTCTATTGCGAACATGTAAGGGTTGAGGGGTTAGCAGAGAGGTTTGGCACACCGCTATATATCTACAGTGCGAAAACAATCTTGGATCACTTCTTCAAGATAAAAAAAGCTTTCTCATCAATTAGCCCGTTAATTTGTTATTCCGTGAAAGCAAATTCTAATCTTTCCATTCTTAAGCTTCTTGTGAAAAATGGTACCGGG
>CP070807.1:173062-187863 GCA_020343695.1 Candidatus Omnitrophota bacterium
TGAAAGGGGTTTGAAGAAAACGCGGGGTCGATGGGATTTGAACCCACGATCACCTGATCGACAGTCAGGGGACTTAAACCGGGCTAATCGACGACCCCACTTTTGAGAAATTCCAAATCATAAATCTCGAATTCCAAGCAAAGAGATTTCTCAATTATACACAAATATCTTTTCTTTGCAACCTAAGTATTGTCAACTAAATAAAAGCATGGGCGGTACAGGATTTGAACCTGTGACCCCTACCATGTCAAGGTAGTACTCTATCCAACTGAGCTAACCGCCCAAGGTTCCATGTTGCACGCAACACAATGCACTGCCGGGGGCGGGACTTGAACCCGCACGCTCCTCACGGAACAGCAGATTTTAAGTCTGCTTTGTCTGCCATTCCAACACCCCGGCTGGAGACATCAAGGGGAACTTTCCCCTTGACGCTACGTTCACAAGAATTTCAAAGAAGAAGAATCACTACGCTGACACCTCTGAAGAATACCAACGAAGATATTTCTTGCAGAGGGAACATACCTCATAATGATTTAACACATGGAGGCGTGGGCCGGATTTGAACCGGCGCATAGCGGTTTTGCAGACCGCTGCCTTACCACTTGGCTACCACGCCATTATGAACGTTCTGGGGCCTTGCCGCTTTGCTGCTTGTTACGAGATACTTTCGTTTTTGTGCAGGTAAAATATGCTGTTCAATTATAGAAAAGAACACTATTTCTTGTTATTCACTTTGACTTTCTCGTCTCTGATTTCTCTGAGAGCATTCGTAAGCGCCTTTTCACTCGGCTTCTCAACCAAAGGTTTATCTCCGTCTGCTAATTGAAGTGCTCGTTTTGCTGCCAAGATGGTGAGTTTGTATACCGAGCCGCTGCTCGCATCCAAAAGCTCTTCCAGAGGAATATGATTACCTTCCATATCTACCTCCGAAATTTTTCTGCCAAGAGAATCGTCTCTAAAATATTGAAAGACTCCTCCACGTCCCGATTTATTATTAAATAATCATAGCGCTGGGCACACTGTAATTCCTTTTTTGCCAACCGTAGCCTCTTTCGTATCAAATCGTTCTTCTCTACCCTCCTCTTTAAGCGGCGATAAAGTTCTTCTTTGTTGGGGGCAGAGATGAAAATGGTAACTATTTTACCAAGTTTCAGATTCCGTTTCAAATATATTCCACCTTTTACATCGATACAGAGAATTAGATCTTTCTTTGCCGTTAATGCTTGAGTGTAAAAATACTTCGGTGTTCCGTAATAATCATTTAACACTTTTTGGCTTTCAAGAAAAAAGTGCTTACGCTGTAAGGTGCGGAACTTATCTTGACTCACAAAGCAATAGTCTCTGCCTTCCTTCTCATTCGCTCTTCTCTTACGAGTGGTAAACGAAACACTTCTGACAAAGTGGTTTTTAATTGCTTCTCTGCGAAACAGCCTGTTGACAAGCGTAGTTTTTCCCGCTCCTCCAGGGCCAGAAATAATAAAAATCTTTGTCTGCCTCTTCATACGTATCTAGTCTTCTTTGCGGTGTAATCAATTATACCACCCATTTTAAAAAAATCTATTGTGCCCTTTGGTTTATCGCTCCAGCTTATGGAGAACTTCACAGAGGTATCACTAACCGATTGAGTTTTTTCCTGCTACCCCTCTTGGGCCTTGGGCCTGGCTTACCCAAGGCAATGACCGCTTCCAGCTCTAAGTTTGAAGAAATAGTCAAAATACGCGCTATCTCTTTTCTTTTGTTCAAAATTTCTCCTAACCAACATGCCCCCAACCCGGACGCATGAATGTAAAGGAGCATGTTCTGGATGCAGGCGCCAATAGCCATAATGTCTTTGGCGTAGTTATAGGACTCATTTCTATCGAGAAACACAAGGATAACTTTATCTGCACCCCGCACTATATATGAATAATGGGTGAAGTCTGCCAATACATCTTTTTGGTCTTTTTCTAAAACCATAAATCTCCACGGTTGATTATTAAGGCCCGACGGTGCCCATCGGGCTGCCTCTAAAATTTTTTCTATCGCCGCATCAGGGATTCTTGCCTTTTTAAATCTTCTTACCGATCTTCGCGTCCTTATTAACCTTAATGCGTCCATCTTCATTTTCATGCCTCAACCTTCATGTCTTGCACTCAACATCTATGCTGCTATGCCCACCAATATCCCAACTCTTTCAGTATCCGGGTCTTCCTCTGCCAATCCTCCATCACTTTTACCCAGATGTCCACATACACTTTCCTATTGTAAATTTTCTCAATGTCTTGACGCGCTTGTTGCCCTATATTCTTTATCATTGCACCATTCTGGCCAATAACAATTTTTTTCTGAGAAGGTCTGTTCACATAAATATTCGCTTTTATATAAGGGGGTATTCGCTCCTCATCAATCTCTTCTACTTCTACTGCAAGAGAGTGAGGTAGCTCTTTCTTTAGATGTAAAAACAATTTCTCTCGTATGATATCGGCAATACGAAATTTCAGTGGAAAATCAGTGCGCATATCAAGTTCATAGAAAAGGGGGCCGAGAGGAAGGTTCTCTACAATTGCCTCTTTCAATACATCGATGTTTTTGCCTGTTTTTGCAGAGAGGGGAAGATAATGTACTAAAGGATCGCTGTATCTCTTTTTTCTCTTGATTGTCTCTCTCCATAGATTCACATACTCATTGAGGCCGGCCTTTCCGAGGTCAATTTTATTTAACACCATGATCACCTTTGTTTTTTGGGAAGTAAGAAGCTCTGTAATTACAAGTTCCTCCTTGCCCACGCGGCGAGAGATATCTACTACATAGAGAATTAAATCACACCCTTCCAAAGACCTTTTCGCGATAGTGTTAAGGTGCGACACCAACGTATCTTTGAAGGAGTGTATCCCTGGAGTATCGACAAACACGATCTGAGCGGGCTTACCCTTCTCTTGAGGATTTTGTACATTGAGAATTCCTCGTATCTGGTAACGGGTGGTTTGGGGCACGGCTGAAACGATACTTATCTTATTTCCTACTAAACTGTTCAGCAGAGTAGATTTTCCCACATTTGGTCTGCCTAGCATTGCGACAAATCCCGATTTACAATCGCCCTGCTTCATCCCACCACCTCAAATGCGATAGGCTTCTTTTGGTAAGCAGGCCTACGACGTTCTGTAAGGAACCTTGCCTTCAGGAGCGCTTCTCTATATTCGGTTTCTGCTGTAGAATCATAGACAATTCCACCACCGATGCCTAGCTCGCCTTTATTTTCCTCTAAAGCTATTGTTCGTATGGCAACATTAAAACATGCGTCTCTTTTGGGAGAAAAGTATCCAATCGAACCCGTATAAACACCTCGAGATTCTTTCTCTAAACCTCTAATAATCTGCATTGTTTTTATTTTAGGAGCGCCGGTTACAGACCCACACGGAAATAGAGAGGAGAAAATTTCATGCATATGTATGCCTGTTTTAAGTTGGGCCTGGATGGTAGAAGTCATCTGATAAAGAGTTCTATATTTTTCTATATCAAAGAGGCTGGGGACCCACACTTTTTTGGAAATCCTTCCTAAATCGTTTCTCAATAAATCCACAATCATTACATTCTCTGCCTTAGTCTTTTTACTATTCTTAAGCCAATCTTTGTTCTTTCGGTCCTCCTCCACAGAAATTCCACGTCTCACAGTACCTTTCATGGGGCGACTCACAATTGCATCATATCGTTTTCTGAAAAAAAGCTCTGGGGAGAAAGAAAGAATGTGGTGTGAGCCGGTATTGATAAGCGCCATATACGAGGTGGGCTGGGCTGCCCTCAAAGCATGATAGAGACCGATTGGATTCCCTTGAAAATCGAATTTCATCTTAAAAGTGAAGTTCACCTGATAGGTTAATCCTTCTTCTAGGTACCTTTTTATCGTGCCGATGGCGAGGGCATACTCCTCTTGACTGATATTTGGCCTCATATCTCTTATTGAATAGGGGCTCTTTGCGAAAGAGTCTTTGGGGCAAGATATACACTTTCTGTGGTCTATCACAATGGGGGCTTTACAGGCACCTAACCACGCTAAGGGAAAATGGAGATTTCTTCTTAAAGGGGCAAACGCACCTTCCAAAAAATATCCGAATTCATAGGTAAAGTATCCGCAGAGCCAGAATCCTTTCGCTAAGAGCTCCTCGGCTCGTTCAAAGAAAACTTCCACATTGTCTTTGGGCTGAAAGGTAAGAGTATCAGAGAAATCTTTAAACAGAAAAGATTTTGTATTGTGCTCATCAAGCAGTGCTGTCTCTAAAAATACAAAAGGGCGGTCTGGGGAGGAAAAAATCAATTTTTTCAGGTCTTCTTGCATGAAAGGGTAAACGCTCATTTTTCCTTATACCAGAGAAAAAAATCATCTATTGTGGCTATTTTATCCAGGGTACAAGAAAAAGCATCACTCTTAGAGACTAAAATCGCTCTTTCTTTCTGGCAGATTTCTTTTCTTTCTTCCAGGCGCACGACAGGCTGCTTGAGAGGATAAATGTTCAGCTGAAGTAATGGCCTCTCGTCTACATATATTTCCTCATAAATTACATGCGTCTCTTTGAGCGCCGCTACAATCTTATTATACCTAGATGCTTTGCTCGCTAAAGGCAGATAGAGAAAATTGCCCATCTGCATAATGATCGCCCAAATGAGAAAAGTGTTCCTCCATTGCTGCGCCGGGCCTCTCTTTACCATAAGAATTACTGCCAGCACAAACAGAATAAGGATGAAGTATGCTGAAGCGGGAACAGCTATTTCGTTCAGGCGAGAATACACAAAACCTCCTATCCAACAAAAGAGGAAAAATCCTCCCGTAAAATAGAAAAGTTTTTTCTTTAAGGCCGCCGGCCCTTGGATAAGAAACTTCGCGGTAAGTCCGCAAAATGCAGGCACAAGAAGCAGTAAATATATCGGTACTTTGGATCCCACAAGTGATAGGATGAGAAATCCTCCTATAAGCCACAACAGAAATAATTTCTCCCACGGGGCGATTTTATTTTTTTTGAAATACAAAAAGTAGCCTGCACCCACCAGAGACCATGGCAAAAACAAAAGAAAGAGAAAAGGAAAATAATAGAAAATTGGTTGGGCATGGTTTTTGGGATCGAGGCTGCGATCGATTGTTTGCTCAAAAAGCATTTTATCAAAATACTCCGAATTTAAGTGCGTAAAAGAAGAGATCCATATTGCAATCAAAAGAAGCACCAGAACATTCGCAAGAACCACCTTGCGTAAGACGTTGCGGTTCTTTGAAAAGAGAGCCATCCCTAATCCTATAAAAAACGGGAAGATGAATCCAAATGCACCTTTGGTAAATACAGCACAAAAACTAGCGCACGCAGATACCAGGAGCAAAGATTCTTTCTGTTTTTTAATTGAAAACCACAGCGAATAAACGCTGAGGAGGATGAAAAATAAAAAAAGAGTGTCCATCCTTACCACAACGCTCATTCCGTAAAATACTGCGGTGGTGAAAAGCAGAAGCGACGATAGGGTGCCTATTGCCGGCTCGCCTTCCTCTTTGAAAAAAAGGTAATTCAGGCAGAGAATCGCCCAAGAAACGATTGTGTTAAACAATATGGGCATCAAAAGAAAGCTGAAAGAAGGGATTGCCAATAGCGATTTCAAAAACCAAAAATAGAGAGGGGGTTTGCTCCAGTATACTTCATCAAGGTGGTGGGGGATGAGAAATTCTCTCGGTGTGGTTATGCTTTTGGCAATGTAGACGTTGCGAACCTCATCGGGATAAAAAGGGCCCCTCACAAAAGAAGAGGGTAGATATAGGCATACACAAAGGAGAAAAAATAAAAGGTACGGTTTATCCTTTTTTACGGTGGATAAGGAGCAAGTTTCGCGCATAAATAAAAACCCCCATAGATTGTCCGAGAATGAATACAGGGTCTTTCCTGTAAATCGCGTAACACAGTATGAGCAGGCCTCCACAAATGCTCAAATACCAAAAAGATAGAGGAATAACGCTTTCTCTTTTTCTCTCGCTGACTAACCACTGGAAGAAAAATCTCAAAAAGAAAAGAAATTGACCTAAAAATCCAAGAACAAGCCACCCAATTTCAACATTGATATTTAATCTCATACAGCATAAGCCTTTTTTTTAACCACGATGCGCCTATAAGGTCACAGATGCCTTCTCTGAGTCTCTTCAATGTGCCATACTTTGATTTTCCCACTGTTCGTGCTTGATGAGCAACAGGGATTTGTTCGACCCTAAATCCCGCCTGGGCTGCAAAAAAAGGGAAAAATCTATGAAAGTTTTTAAAAAGCGGGATGCATTCAATCACTTCTCGCCTAAACGCGCGCAAGGAACAACCCACATCTTGGGTGGCATCGTCCAGAATCAACCGTCTGAAAAACCCTGCGATACAAGAGGATGTTTTCTTTACAGAGCTATCTTTTCTCTCTTTTCGTATCCCCGTGATAAAATCGAACTTCTCTCTATGCTCAAACAAACGCCCAATCTCTTCCGGAGGATTCTGTAAATCTGCGTCGAGAGTAACTATCCAATCTCCCCTGCAGATTTTAAAACCGGCGATGAGGGCGGTTGATTGACCGTGATTACGGCTCAAAGAAATTATCCTCACCTCCGGGTAGGCTCCTTTAAGCTTCTTTAACACTTCCAACGAAGAATCTGTACTTCCATCATCCACATAGATAATTTCATACTCGCCCAGCTCTTTCATCACCTTATAAAGCCTCTCCTGAAGAGGTTCCAGCGAACCCTGTTCATTAAATAACGGTATTACTACAGATATCATGGTATCTTTATTTTTGACAGTGAGAACAGAAATATGTGCCTCTGCCGCCAATTGCTTTCCTCTTTATAGGTCTCCTACATTTGAAACATAACTCATCTTCTCTTTGGTACACTTTCAAAAAGGGAATATAATTACCTTGGCTTCCATCGATTTGCCGATAGGTGTCAACCGATGAACCTTTTTTCGCGATCGCATCTTTGAGAATAGATATAAGACAACTGTAAATCTTTTCTAATTCCTCTTTTTTTGTCTTCTCGGCACTTCTCTGGGGATGAATTCCTGCGCAGAAGAGAATCTCTTGTGCGTAGATGTTCCCGACCCCTGCCAAAAAATTCTGATCCATGAGAAGGGGTTTTACTTTGGTTCTTTTCCCATCAAATAATTTCACAAACTCATCCTTTTTTAACTCTAATGGTTCTGGTCCCATGTTTTTGATTATCGGCAAGCTCCGCCAGTCTCTTACAATCCTTGCCTCTCCCAACACTCTCTGGTCACAGAAGTTAAGTACCTGATTATCCGCAAATTTAAGAAGCAGGCGCGAGAATTTCTCTCGAGTTTGGCTTAAAGTAAGCCAGCCACTTATTCTCAAGTGAATAATAAGAAATAAACTCTCTTCTAATTTGATAATTAGCACTTTGCCTCGCCTGAAAATATCTTTAATAGCCTTTCCTTGGAGTTGAGATTTAAATTTCTGCGCGGGTATGCCTTTGATTAATCTCTTGTCCTCTACAATAACTTCTTTTATCTTTTTATTGAGAATCTTCCTCTTCAGCTGTAATTTAATTGTCTCAACTTCTGGAAGTTCAGGCATATTTGCCTCCGTCAACGACTTCGAAGTTACGTCAGCCTCATTTAACCTTCACATACACCATTCTTCTCCTAGGGCCATCAAATTCACAAAAATAGATTCCCTGCCAAGTTCCTAACACTAATGCCTTTTTTTCAACGATAATATTTAAGGAGCTCCCCGTAAGAGAACTCTTTATGTGAGAGTCGGCATTACCTTCCATGTGAGAATAACCCCTTCCTTCGGGAATCAATTTGCTTAGCTGGTGATTAATATCTCTTACCACCGATGGGTCTGCATTTTCGTTTATCGTGACCGCGGCGGTTGTGTGAGGACAGAAAACAACGCATATTCCATCTTCTATTTTCTCTTGATGGATAAGGCGCTCTATCTGAGAGGTAATATCGATAAATTCAATCCTTTTTGTGGTGTGAATATCGAGGGTTTTCACGCTTTATCCTTTTGTCTATTCTCTAGAGAAAAATATATATTATAATATAATAACGAGAATAAAAGCAATAATAATAATTATTGCTGTGAAAATCAACCAGTTTGGGTTTTTGTAATGCCTGGTCTCTTTACCACAGTAGAGACATATCGTTGCATTGTGCGGAATGGGTTTTTTACATTGCGGGCATGGAACGAGTTTATCAAAATCCAACTCTTCTGATTCTTCAGTCACATGTTGAAAATCGAAACTTCCTTCCTCCACAATCTTTCACTTCAAGTTCTTATAAATCCCGTTATACCCCTCTGTTTCGTCTATGCGAAAAAACACAAGTTGCGCAATCCGTACATTCTCCTTTAACTGAATGCCGTAAAGATTCTCTACAGACAAAATAAACTCTCCCTTCCCTCTAAAACCGGCGTCCCATACTCCATGTTGAGTAAACGCGCCCATACGCAGGAGCGAGGTGCGGCTAAAAGCGAGGGCAACTATGTTATTTGGCAGATTCACCACTTCGTTAGTCCTCGCTTTATAGGTGCCTTTTGCAAGGTGCCACCATCCTCTCTCATCGTGCGGATCTCTTTTCTGAAGGAGCACCTCTCCTCCTTCAGGAACAACTCTCTCCTTATTAGAAAAGTCTAAGCTTCCTTGGGAGGTAAATTCAAAAATCTTACCTACTGTCAAATCAATACCGTTTGGCGTCAGTTGTATGTCCAGGTTCATATAATTTTCAACCAATTTTTCCTTTTCGATCAATTGTCTAACTTCCTTTTTGCTAAGCACCTTTTGCTCCCTGATTCGCATCTATTGTTTTTCTGAATTATACATCTTCCCCATCAAGATACAACACCGCAGGGTGAATCTACCGTGAAGCTGAATAACCCTCCCTCAGTCGATTCTTAACCGATTTTATTTTCTATTTAGAGTGAGTCCGTTCCACTACGAACCGATTTTTGATTTGCTCCGTAACTGCTCTGACGGCATCTGTAACTTTTGTGCCTGATACTCCTGTAGAGATTTGGGTAAAATTTTGTGCTTTGTCATTGCTTCAATACCTTCCACACTTGCTCCCGCAGCTGCCATTGAAGTAATATAAGGGATCTTGTATTGTATTGCCATCATGCGAATATAACTGTCATCGTACTTAGAGCTATGACCAATTGGTGTGTTAATAATTAAGTGAAGATTCTTGTTCTTAATCGCATCGGCGATATTGGGTCTTCCCTCATGAAGCTTTTTTATCTCTGTGGTAGGTATGTTGTGTTTCTTCAAGAAACGTCTGGTGCCTTCTGTCGCATAAATAGTAAACCCTAATGCTTTTAATTTCTTTGCGATGGGGAGTGAATCCTGCTTATCCTTGTCAGCGACGGTGAGCAGAACATTACCTTCTGTAGGAAGCTTTGAACCCGTTGCTTCTTCGGCTTTATAAAAAGCTAACCCAAAGGTGTCAGCGATTCCCATCACCTCTCCCGTAGCTCTCATCTCAGGGCCAAGAAGAGGGTCTACTTCAGGAAACATATTAAAAGGGAACACCGCTTCTTTAACTCCCACGTGAGAAAATTCTTTTTTCTCTTTAAGCTCTGGAAAATCTTCCAATTTCTTGCCCAACATTAAATAAGTGGCGATGCGGGCAATGGGGATTCCTATTACCTTGGAAACGAGAGGAACTGTTCTTGATGCTCGAGGATTCGCCTCCAGGATATACACCTTATCATCGCATATTGCATATTGAATGTTTATGAGCCCAACAACTTTCAGTTCTTTTGCGATTTTCGCTGTGTATTTTTCTATAGTCTTTAGATGCTCCTGCTTGATTGTCCTTGAGGGAATAGCGCAGGCAGAATCTCCTGAGTGAACCCCTGCCAATTCAATGTGCTCCATAATTGCGGCGACATATGTATGTTCTCCATCGCACAATGCATCAACTTCAGTTTCAATGGCGTGCTCAAGAAATCTATCAATAAGCATTGGGTATTCGGGGCTTACCTGAATAGCTTCCTGAGCATATCTGCGCAATGTGTTCTCATCATATACGATCTCCATCCCACGGCCACCAAGTACAAAGGATGGCCGCACCATGAGAGGATAGCCGATTTTCTTGGCAATCGCTATTGCTTCGTGCAACGAACGGGCAGTACCGCTTTCCGGCTGAGGAATATTGAGCTCAATCATCCTCGCTCTAAAATACTCTCTATCTTCTGCTAAGCGGATGCTTTCCGGAGAAGTTCCCAAAATCTTGACACCCTTATCTTTCAATTCCTGGGCAATGTTTAACGGGGTCTGCCCCCCAAACTGGACAATCGCTCCTTCCGGTCTTTCCTTCTCATAAATAGTCAACACATCTTCAACGGTCAATGGCTCAAAATACAGTTTGTTTGAGGTATCATAATCTGTGGAGACGGTCTCGGGATTACAGTTAACCATGATCGATTCGTATCCTTCGTCACGTAAGGCAAAAGCTGCATGCACGCAGGTGTAATCAAATTCAATACCTTGGCCGATTCTGTTAGGCCCGCCGCCTAAAATCATCACCTTCTTGTTTGAAGAAACTTCAACTGTATCCTGTCCAATATAGGTTGAGTAGTAATATGCGGCATTTTCTACCCCGCTCACGGGAACGGCATCGAACCGTCCGTGTTTGCCAATAGCAATTCGTTTCTCTCTTACCTGCTGCTCCTGTATCTGAAAAAGGTTCGCAAGGTATCTGTCTGAGAAACCCCACTCTTTGGCTTTAGCTAATTCGCCATCAGGAAGATTGTTCCAGGTGTATGTAAGTAATTTCTGTTCGAATTCCGCAAGTTCCTTTATCTGGCCAATAAACCACTTCCCAATATGAGTCATTTTGTAAAGCGTCTCTACAGACATGCCTCTGCGTAGTGCTTCATACATTAAAAATATCCGCTCACTCGATGGGTGCGTTAATCTCTCTCTTAACTGGTGCGAAGAAAGTGCCTTAAACTTTTCCACACCTAAACCATATCGGTTTATCTCAAGGGAACGGATGGATTTTTGAAACGCCTCCTTAAAGGTCTTACCTATGCTCATTACCTCGCCCACGGCTTTCATCTGAGTTCCTATGATGTCCTTGGCTTTAGGAAATTTCTCAAACGCCCAACGAGCAAATTTGATAACAACGTAATCGCCCCATGGTTCGTATTTCTCAAGAGTGCCTTTCCTCCAGTAGGGAATCTCATCCATAGTTAAGCCTGCGGCCAGTTTTGTTGAAATCCTCGCTATAGGAAAGCCGGTTGCTTTTGACGCAAGAGCTGAAGAGCGGGAAGTTCTTGGGTTAATCTCTATTGCTACTAATCTGTCGTCTTCCAAATTATGAGCGAACTGAATATTTGTTCCTCCCACAACACCAATGGCATCAACGATTTTATAGGAGAGCTCCTGCATCTTCTTCTGAAGCTCCTCGGGTACGGTAAGCATTGGCGCAGCACAGAAACTATCACCGGTATGAACGCCCATAGCATCGATGTTTTCGATGAAACAAACCGTAATCTTCTGGTTCTTTGAGTCGCGTACCACTTCGAGCTCTAACTCTTCCCATCCAATAACTGCCTCCTCAACAAGAACCTGATGGACAAGGCTTGCAGCAAGGCCTCTACTTACAATAGTTCTTAGTTCTTCTACGTTAAAGGCGATTCCCCCGCCTGTACCCCCTAATGTGTACGCTGGTCGCAATACCACGGGGTACTTAAGTCTTCTTGCTATCTCTTCTGCCTCCTCAACAGAATGACAAGGTGCAGAACGTGGCACAGGAATATCTAATTTCTTCATAGTCTCTTTGAATGCGATACGATCCTCACCCCGCTCAATCGCATCGGCTTTGACACCAATAATCTCAATTCCATACTTTTTCAATACCCCGGATTTGGAGAGGCTGGCAGCAAGATTAAGGCCGGTTTGACCCCCTAAGTTGGGTAGTAACCCGTCCGGCCTTTCCTTCTCAATGACTTTCTCTACGCTCTCTGGGGTAAGCGGTTCAACATATGTTCTGTCAGCCATACCCGGATCAGTCATGATCGTTGCCGGATTAGAATTGACCAATACTACTTCATACCCTTCCTCTCTCAATGCCTTACATGCTTGCGTGCCTGAATAATCAAACTCGCATGCTTGTCCTATAATAATAGGGCCTGATCCGATAATCAGCACTTTTTTAATGTCTTTTCGCCTTGGCATTATACTCCTCCTTTTCTTTGCTGAACTATGTTACTCTCTCGCGGAGGCTTTTCTTTCGTCGTTGAAAGAAAACCTTTCTCCTCACTGAAGCATCGTCGTTTCGCTTTTAGTGAGCGTTAAACTCCTCGCTCACTCTTGGGAGAAAGATTTTTCCTTGAGAGACCACTTAGGTTTCCTCTTAATATACTTTATCGCCTCTTCTGGGCAAGTTACCTTTATAAGTCCCTTTATATCCCAAGTATCTATTCCACACACCCTTTTTCCTTCGTTCAAAGCAAAAGCAATCTCAGAAAGCGTTCCGTATTTACCATTCACCGCAACTATTGCGTCAGCGGCTCTTACCACCAAAATATTACGTGCGCACCCAAGACCTGTGGGAATTTTTACATCAAGATATAGATTTGCCTCTTTTTCGTCGAAGCTCGGCAAAATCCCCACAGTAAGACCTCCCTTCTCTTTTGCCCCCTTACAGGCGGCCTCCATAACACCCGAACCTCCGCCGCAGATCAAAATCCACCTTTCCTGGGCAATGAGTACTCCTAACCTTTGAGCGCTTTTATATGCCTTCTTAGAACAGTTATACCCACCAATTACCGCAACATTCATTCCGATCTCTACTACCTATCACTTTTTCAAAGTGTCCCTAGCAGGAATTGAACCTGCATGTCAGGCTCCGGAGGCCTGCGCTCTATCCATTTGAGCTATAGGGACGACTACATCTTGACAATCTCCCTAGGGATTAAGCATTTCAAATAGCAGTTTAAAATTTGTCTCTAAATAAGCTGGGTTGTTTGTTCTGTATCCTGATATGTTTTTTGAGAACGCTATCTGAGCCTTTTTGCCTCTCAAAATACTTTCCAATTCTTTGAGGGCCCTGTTGCTTCCTGTTCCACTGCCAAAAGTCAAGAAACAGGCAGCGAGCTTCTGCTCAAGACCCTCTACTCTCTCTAAATAGCTCCTCAAAGCAGGCGCTATTGCAAACGCCCACACAGGAGAAGCAAAAATCACAAAGTGATACTGACTCAAATCATATAAAGTTTTTCTCAATGCTGGCTTCTTCTTCAGAAACGCGTGTACGCACTGCTTAAGAAAAGCAGTCACTTCTCTATTCGGTTTCAATTCTATGAGCTCAACAAGAACATTTCGCTGTGCCCATTGTTTTTGGAGGAAAGAGCATGCTCGTTTAGTATTACCAGAAAAAGAATAAAAAACTATTGCTCCTTTCATGTTAAAAGAGGGTAAACTGTTGGTCTTCTCTCTCTTTCTGCTCTCCAAAGATTTTTATCGTGCCGTACTCTCCGTCGTATCCAGGAAGGATCTCTAATTTTTTCTCTCTGACTCGCTGTATACCGTCAGCAATTTTTTGAGGAATTTTAGAAGAGAGTTCTTCATGTGATGCATTCACTAAAATATTAAATTCTGAATCAAATATGTGAACTAAATCTAAATACTCCCTCGCTACCGCCTTGCTGTTTTTATTGACTCCTTTTACCTCGGCGATTATCTCATCCAAGGGAACTAAGCTCTTATACCCTGTCACATTTTCTGGGACAAATCCCTCTGGGCGATCGGCTAACTCTTCTACTCTATGCAGGACTCCTCTTGTTAAGGGTCGACCGCACGTAGGGCATAAGCCTTTATGCTCTTTCGTTTGGTGCGGATGAAATCTCACATTACAATTGCGGTGTCCATCGTAGTGATACTTTCCCTCTTCGGGGAAAAACTCTACCGTATATAAAAACTTACTCTTGTCTTTCTTTTCTAAAACATTCTTTATTTCCCAGTAATTCAAGTCGCAATCAAACACATTTGCTTCTCGCCCAATTCGAGAAGGAGAATGAGAGTCAGAGTTTGAAATGAGAGAAAAACTGTCAAGAGCTGAAAGCCTCCAGTTCATAAGGGGGTCGCTTGAGAGCCCGGTCTCAAGAGCGGTAATCTCTTCCGTATGTTTACCAAATGCCTCCTCTAAGGAATTAAATCCTGAGTTTGAACCAAAAAGAGAAAACCAGGGAGTCCAAATATGACCGGGTACAAGCATTATATCCTGAGAGATTTTAAACAGTTCTTCTGCTAACCTCTGGCAACTTACCCCGATAATCGGTCTTCCATCGCTTGCCAAATTTCCATAGAAAGAGAGCATTTTATTTATCTCCTCTGCCAACCCAAACGAGGGAACCATGATAATATTGTGTACCCTGTAACCACGGCCTCCTTGAGAAAAAATGTTGGAGACCTCTCCTGAGAGAATGAATTGTATTCCTTCATATAAAAACAACCCTCTGTTGTCCTGAGGTTCCAGGCACTGCTTAAGTTCTTGTAGCCAGAGATGATGAGTAAAATCGCCTGTTCCCAGGAGCGCGATTCCTTTAAGCTTTGCCCATTTGGCGAGCTGGGGAATATTCATCTCCCTTGAGGTAGCGCGAGAGTATTTTGAATGAATGTGAAAGTCAGCAACAAACTTCATACAACCCTACAATCCCGAACTCAATGACCTTATAACCTTCTTCACATTTCCCCAATGAGTTCCTTGCCAGTATATTTTGTGACAGCTCAAACATCGCATAAAGAAATCTTGCGTTTTATACACATAAGGGGGGATAAGACTTTTTATGTTTTC
>CP070807.1:187963-202428 GCA_020343695.1 Candidatus Omnitrophota bacterium
AAATGGATGGGTTTCAAAGCGGAGAAGGTATTATTGTCATGGCAGCGACAAACAGGCCGGATGTCCTTGATCCTGCGTTGTTGAGACCAGGTAGATTCGACCGCCACATCATTATTGATCCTCCTGACATAAAGGGCAGAGAGGAGATTTTGAAGGTTCACACAAGGAAGGTAAAATTAGCAGAACATGTTGCGTTGAATGTGATTGCGAAGCAGACTCCCGGTTTTTCTGGAGCAGATTTAGAAAACCTATGTAACGAAGCTGCTCTCTTGGCGGCGAGGAGAAATAAAGAAGCAGTAGAGATTGAGGAGTTACAAGAGGCAATCGAGAGAGTGATTGCTGGCCCTCAGAGAAAGAGCAGGATTATATCGAAAAAGGAGAAAGAAATTAAGGCATATCATGAGAGCGGACATGCACTTTTGTTTGTCTTCCTTCCCAATGCCGATCCTCTTCACAAGGTTTCGATAATTCCTCGGGGATACGGTGTAGGTGGTTATACCATGCCGTTACCAAAGGAAGATAGATATATTATTTCTAAATCAGAGATATTGGACAGAATTTGTGCATCTCTAGGAGGAAGAGCCGCGGAAGAAATTACCATAGGTGATGTCACCACTGGTGCTCAGGATGATTTGAGGAAAGCTACAGAGATGGCTCGGCTGATGGTAACTCAGTTTGGCATGAGCAAAAAGATTGGGCAGGTAAGTTTAGGGAGAAAAGAAGGCCCTGTATTTCTGGGAAGAGACCTTGTAGAGCATAAAGATTATTCTGATGAGACAGCTAAGATGGTTGATGATGAGGTGAAGAAAATTGTAGAAGAGCAATATGCGAAGGCAAAGAAACTTTTGGAAGATAATGCTGAGAAACTTAAAGTTGTGGCCATTCGTCTCTTAGAGAAAGAAGTGTTAGATGCCGAAGAGGTCAAAAAGATAATTGGACTGAAAAGTGAGAGTAGTTCCTCTTAAGATAGAGAGTAAAGCTGAAGCGAAGCAAATTCTAGATCATTTAGGGGTCAGTAGAGAAGGAATGCGTATCCTTGCCCCTAAAAGCATATCAGTTGCATTCAAGGTTGGAGGAATTTCCTCATGGGAAGCAAATATCATCAAACAGCATCTTCTCTCTTTAGGCTCAGATAGCGCAATTAACAGAAGCGCGCTCCTCAAGAAGGTAAAGACATCAACCATTATTTTCGGAAATGTGAGCCAGTTGAGACGGTTGTGCAATAAATTAAAGCATCAGCCGTTTAATCTGAAAGAAGTATCGGGAACCATCTCTCGTTATTTAGACAATTTATTTCAAAGAGAATTCTTGTTTTGCGCGCGTAACAAAGTAGTAAAAATCAAGAGCCCTCTGGTGTGCGGAATAGTGAATGTGACTCCTGATTCATTTTCAGGAGATGGACTGCTAGGGAAAACTCAAAACTCAAAACTCAAAATTCAAAATTTAGCATTGAGAAAAGTGGGAGAAATGGTAAAGCAGGGGGCAAGGATCATCGATATAGGGGGAGAATCCACAAGGCCATTCTCTAAACCAGTAAGAGACCAAGAAGAGCTACGAAGAGTTATCCCGGCGTTAAAAGCAGTAAGAAAGGAATTCAAAGACATTCTCATTTCCGTCGATACGTATAAGTACAGGGTGGCAAAGGAGGCAATTGAATATGGCGTAGATATTATCAATGATATTACTGCTTTGCGCAATGCTCCCCAGATGGCTTCACTAATAAAGAAGTATAAATTAGGTTGTATTCTTATGCATATGAGAGGTAGACCCAAAACAATGCAGATACATCCAAGATATAAGGACGTTATGGAAGACATAATCGATTTCTTTGGAGAGCGAATAAAATTCTGTCAAGAGAGGGGAATCCAAAAGGCGCAAATTCTCATCGATCCCGGGATAGGTTTTGGTAAAAGCGTAGAAGACAATCTTAAAATCATCCATGAGCTTTATAAATTTAAGATTTTTGGTATGCCGATTTTTCTCGGCCTTTCGCGAAAGTCATTCGTTGGTAAAACGCTCAATGTAGGTGTTGAGAAGCGCTTGGTAGGGACCATTGCTGCTAGTGTTGTTGCTCTCATCCAAGGGGTACAGGTATTAAGAGTTCATGATGTAGGCCAGACCCAAGAGGCTATCAAGATAGTCTCAGCAATTTTTCATAACTGATGGAATACGTGACACAATTTTTCGCTTGGAACGCCATAAGGACCATTATCGAGATATCAATTCTCTGGCTTGTTATCTATCGCATTTTTCTCTTCTTGAAAGGCACAAAAGCAGTCTATCTCTTAAGAGGAATAATAATTCTTACACTCTCTTTGCTCTTTTTCCAGATGCTGGGCTTTCCTGTTTTGTCGCGCCTGCTCGCATACTTTTTTGCCTTTTTCTTATTTTTCGTCGTGATAATCTTTCAGCCTGAGTTACGAGAGGGGCTTATACGATTGGGAAAAAGACATGTCTTCTATATCGAGCCGAGAAAGGAAGAGATTGAAAAAGCGCTAAGGGAAATTGTCTCAGCGGTGGGGGTTCTTTCACGCAAAAGTATAGGCGCCTTAATTGCCATAAAGAGAGATATAAGTCTTGCTAGTTACATTGAGAGTGGAGTAATTCTTAACGCTGATTTGACTTCCGAATTATTGCAGAATGTATTTTATCCTTCCGCCCCCCTTCATGACGGAGGAGTTATTGTGGAAGGAACGAGAGTAGTTGCCACTTCTTGTCTCTTCCCTCTGAGTGAGAACCCAGACTTAGAAAAGACCTTGGGAATGCGTCACCGTGCAGGGGTAGGCCTCTCTGAACATTCTGATGCAGTGGTGATCGTTGTTTCTGAAGAAAACGGTTCTATCTCTTTGGCAATCAATGGACAACTGACACGAAATTTAACCCTTAATGATTTGTTTACTATCCTTAAAGGCCAATTAAGTAAAGGAAAATGAAATTTTTAAAGCAGGTTAATCTTAAAGAGATAGTTACCCATAATTTTTGGCTCAAGATAATTTCGCTAATAATTGCTATCCTTGTGTGGCTCTATGTGAGTGGGACAATCACCAGCGGGGGACGAAGTATATGAAATTGGGCGTAAATGTTGACCATGTGGCAACATTACGAGAAGCAAGAGGTACACGTTTTCCCGACCCTGTTGTCGCTGCGATGCTCGCTGAATACGCAGGGGCTCATTCTATAGTTGCGCATCTGCGAGAAGATCGACGACACATCAAAGAGCGAGACCTGGAACTCCTCAGAGCAGCAACTACAATCCCCTTAAATTTAGAGATGTCCACAAACAATAACATAGTTGAGTTTGCTGTTGGGATACGCCCACATCAGGCGACGCTGGTGCCCGAAAGACGCAAGGAGCTTACCACAGAAGGAGGGCTTAATCTCTTGGAGCGTCCTCAGAAGGTAGAACGCGTAGTAAAGAGGTTGCAAGAAAATTCTATACGGGTGAGTTTATTTGTTGACCCTTCAAAGCGACAGATTCAAAGGGCACAAAAGATTGGTGTTGGTATCGTAGAGCTTAATACCGGTAGGTATTCAGAAACATCGAGAACCAAAGCAAGAAAGCTTGAAGTAGCGAAGATAAGAGAGGCAGCTAAATACGCCAAAGATATAGGGCTTTTTGTTGCTGCAGGGCATGGGCTTGATTATGAGAATGTGAAGGAGATTGCAAGGATAGAGGAAATAGCAGAGTTGAACATCGGACATTCTATTGTTTGCCATTCTGTCTTTTTAGGGATGGTTTCTGCCGTTGAAGAAATGTTGTCTCTCATTACTGGGTGAAATGATCGCGGGCATAGGAATAGATATGATAAAGATAGAGAAGATGCGGGAAGCTCTCCAGAGATGGGGCGATGATTTCCTAGAACGTGTATTTAATAAAGAAGAAGTGGAGAAAATCTGTAAAGGAAAGATGTATTATCAGAGACTGGCTGCCCGCTTTGCAGCGAAAGAGGCAGTTATAAAAGCAATTTCAAAGGAGCACCCACTTTCTCTTAAAGATATTGCTATCCTTAATAGGGAGAACGGCGCTCCTTACTGCCAATTTAAAAAGAATATAGGGATAGATATTTTTCTCTCTATTACTCACATAGAAGATTATGCTATTGCCTGTGCAGTTGCGCAAAAGGAAGTTTGATACCCATAAAGGAGATTATGGGTATGTGTTCGTCCTGGGAGGTTCTCCTGGTCTGACAGGAGCTGTTTGTCTCTGTGCCAACGCAGCACTACGGATGGGCGCAGGACTCATAAAGGTAGGGATACCACAGTCATTAAATAGCATCTTTGAGGCTAAGCTTACCGAGGTCATGAGTATGCCCTTGTATGATGTGAGTGGATACCTCTCGGAGAGAGCTTTTGTGCAGATAGGTGAGCTTGATGAGAAAGTCGATGTTTACGCAATTGGATGCGGAGCATCTCTTCATCATTC
Organism: Candidatus Omnitrophota bacterium; assembly: GCA_020343695.1. Taxonomy (GTDB): domain Bacteria; phylum Omnitrophota; class Gorgyraeia; order Duberdicusellales; family 4484-171. The sequence continues at coordinate 192,387 of CP070807.1, forward strand.
AACGAAAAAATTAATCTTAAAAGTGATAAGCCAAATAGAAAAGCCTTTGGTCGTCGATGCTGATGGAATTAATTCGTTAGCAGGATGCCTTGCGGTGTTGAAAAAGAGAAAAACGAAAAATCTCGTCTTAACTCCCCATTTAGGTGAATTCAGCCGACTCCTTAAACTTGATAGGGCCACGATAAAGAGGAGAAGAAAAGAACTCCTCAAGCAATTTGCTCTCAAGTATAATTTGACCCTTGTTCTAAAAGGCTATAGGACGCTGGTCAGCGATGGAAGGCGGCTCTTTGAAAATAATTCAGGAAATCCTGGTATGGCTACCGCCGGTATGGGAGATGTGTTAACAGGAATTATAGCGGGCCTGCTCGCTCAAGGCCTGGAGTCATTTGAGGCAGCACAGTTAGGCGTTTACCTCCATGGATTGGCAGCAGATCTTGCCGCGAGAGAAAAAACTGAAAATTGTCTTATTGCCTCTGACGTGATTGATTATCTGCCAAAAGCAATAAAAAAATTGCGGAAATCCTAAATCGAAAAAGTATAAACACTGTAACCCATTGCCCAGGTAGCTCAATCGGTAGAGCACCTCACTTGTAATGAGGGGGTTGAAGGTTCGATTCCTTTCCTGGGCTTTTAAAGAGAGTTCTTCTAGAGGAGTTGTTGCTTGGGCAGGTACCCTAGTGGTCAAAGGGGGCAGACTGTAAATCTGCTGCGCATGCGCTTCGGAGGTTCGAATCCTCCCCTGCCCACTGTTTTAAAAGTAGCAAGGAAAGTTAATAACCAAATTCCAAGGTACAATAATCAAACAATAACCAAATCCCAATAACCAAACACCGAGTTTTGGTGATTGATTATTGGAATTTATTTGGTAATTGTATCTTGGTTATTGGTTATTTCTAAAATGCTTGCGGGTGTAGTTCAATGGTAGAACACAGGCCTTCCAAGCCTGATATGGCGGTTCGATCCCGCTCGCCCGCTTTAATGAAGCTCAAACTTTTAGGGCGCAGCGAAAAAATCTTTAGTTGAATTGACCGCTCGCCGGATTAACCTTTTTACAGCAGGCGTTACCGATTGGGAGCTTATGGCCTCAGTATGAAAGAGAAGGTTTCCATAATTGGAGCAGGAAGCTGGGGGACTACTCTAGGAGTCGTTCTTTCCAAGAAAGGCATACCCGTAGAACTTCACAGCGTTTTCAAGGAACATAATCTCCTTATGCAGAAGGAGTGCTCTAATCGCCTTTTTCTGAAAGGGGTAAAATTTCCCGCTCCTCTTACCATAAATTCCTCTTTAAAGAACACCTTAAAAAATCAAATAATCATAATAGCAATTCCTGTAAAATTTGTAAGAGAAGTTTTGAGAAAAGTTAAGATGTCTGCCCCTCTGCACAAAAACAAAATTTTCGTGAGCGTGAGCAAAGGAATTGAGGTGGCCTCTTTAAAGAGACCTTCCCAAATAATAAGGCAAGAATTGGGGAATGTTACAATTGCAGTTTTTTCAGGCCCAAATATCGCAAAGGAAGTTTTGCGGGGAGTTCCTTCTACTTCTGTGATTGCATGTAAAGACAAGAGTGCCGCAAAGAGGCTCCAGATTTTATTTACTACATCTACGTTGCGTGTGTATTTGGGTTCTGATATCGTGGGAGTTGAGCTGGGAGGCGCATTAAAGAATATCATTGCCATTGCCTGCGGTATTGCCGATGGATTAGGGCTTGGTACCAATACAAAGGCAGCACTCTTGACAAGAGGTCTTGTTGAAATTACACGGCTCGCAAAGAAGATGGGTGCACATCCTCAGACGCTCTGGGGCCTGACAGGGTTAGGTGATCTTACTACTACGTGTTTTTCACCTCATTCAAGGAATAGATTCGTAGGCGAGCAAATCGGCAAAGGCAAAAAAGTATCCGGTGTTGTGGAAACAATGAAGATGGTGGCTGAGGGCCTGGAGACGGTAAAATCCGCTTATAAATTGAGCAGAAAACTTGGGGTGGAGATGCCTATTACAAGAGAAGTGTACAATGTCCTTTATAAAAACAAATTTCCTAAAGAGGCCGTTATTGATTTAATGAAACGACCATTAAAGGCAGAAAAAATAGGATAACGTGTTGAGAAGATCAAAAGGTTTAAGGATAATTTCTTTTTGCGTCTTCCTAGCCGTAATTGTTGTATTCTCAGGCTATAGTGACGATGCGTTTAAAGAAATGGTTTCGGCGATACGACACAACGCACCAAAATATATACTGCAGAAACTCCAGATTCAGTATGCAAATAAACGCATTAATGGGAGAGGGTATGTGGTAAGTGTTACGAGCACACTCGAGGAAGATGTTGTGGTGAATGTATCTACCGGGAAAGATATCTCTCCGTCTTCAGTCAATGTCGTAATCTTCTTAAGAAAGAACTTTGCAAAAAGAGGTCTCAAGCTTAAGAATGGCCAATATGTAAGTTTCGCCGGATTATTTGAGGAATTTCGCATGAATACAATTGTTGTTCGCGAAGGAGTTGTCAAAAGACTTTCTTATTAATGTGAGTAAGAGTGGCTGTGGTTCAAGAACCGCAAAACCATATTAGTAGTAGATGATGAGGAAGATGTATTAGCTCATTTGGCGAACATTTTAAGACACGCTCAGTATGAGGTTATTACTACCACCAAAGGCAATTCGGTTAGGTGCGCTTGATTTATTCCCAGGAAAGTAGTATTATGAAATAAAGAGCGCCAGGTGCATAATAGCAGAGGAGGTGAAGAGAATAGTGGTAGAAAAAATAATGGCTCTCACAACAGGATCACTGTCTTTAATTGCAGGGGTATCTTTGTTCTTCGCGCAGCCAGTAAATATGATTATTACTGATACAAATAAATCGTTCAGGCGTCAGAGGAATTTACCACCCTTACAAAAGGGTACCTTCCGGTATGGTTTTAATAAAATACTCTATGTTATTATGGGCTTAGTCCTCTTGGGGGTAGGCGTTTCAATGATTCTGACGTTTTTTTAAAAATACTCACTCTCCCCATAGCGCCATCTGCGTAGAGCAAAACTTTCTTTACACCCCCCCCAAAAGCGAGTATAATAACCCTCAAGCTTACGATTCAATACGAACCCCCTCGACATCATTGGAGCTAAATTTTCTCTTCTTTGAGAATCTGCAGGGGTGACCGCAAAGTGAGTATTACTTCTTTGATAATTCTTACAAACGTAGCATCATAGGGGGCAGAACCCCCTATGAAGCGCTAGGTTGATGATTAGCTTCATGGGAGAGAGAGAAAAGTTCCTGAGCACCAATGCATTAATTGACTAGAGGTTTGATTTGGAAGGCGATAGCCTCTAGCGCTCGGGAGGTGGCGCAGCTTGGATTAGCGCACTTGAATGGGGTTCAAGGGGTCGCGGGTTCGAATCCCGCCCTCCCGACTCTACTTCGCCTCAAAGAGGCTTCGTAGGAGTCGTTACTAGAAAGAGCATCAGGAGATATAGTTTGAATTAGTCTTCTTTGATTAAGCTACAGGGTGACAGCGAAGCGAATTTCTCTTCTTTGCTATGCTTACGAGCTGAGCGTCAAGAGGGACAGAGTCCCTATGAAAGCCGAGTTTAAATTAGCGCGTGAGCGCTCTCGGCTTGTGTGGCGGGTTCGAATCCCGCCCTCCCGACATGCGCCATAGTGCTTGTGCACTTTCGATAATAGTGGTCGGATACGAAACGATAGAATCCAAGGGTTTTGGCGGAACAAGGAGGAAAGATGCAAGCATATCGTGGTCCAGACAGGCGAAAGCACCCCCGTTTAGTGATTAATTTTGTGGTAAGTTATCGGGTAAAAGAAATTCCTGATAATTGCGATCTTAGCCAGACAAAGAACGTTAGCCAGGGAGGAATGCTTCTTACCACAAACCGGCGGTTTCATCCTGGCACTCAATTAGCAATGAGCATACGATTTCCTTTTGTTTCTCAGAGAATTAATCTTACTGGTGAAGTGGTAGACTCAAGAGAAGTAGTAAGAGACCTCATTTACGAAACAAGGCTAAGATTCATTGGTGTGGATGAGGAATTTTTCAAAAAATTAGGAGATTTTATTCAGAAGCACCTTAAGTAATTCCCACTCGTTTTAAAAATTTCAATTCTTCATTTTTGGCCCTAAGTGCGTTGAGGTAATCAAGAGCGAAAATCTTTAAGTGGTGTATCTGGTAGAGGTAGAGGGTATCAGTAAAACTGAGCCAAATGTATTATGGTTAAACGAATAGGAATCATTGGTCTTGGGAATGTGGGAGAAGCCGTTGCGCACTCTTTAAAAAAGCACGCCTCTTTAATTAGCCGTCGTACTGGCCTCAAGCTAGAGATCAAGAGCCTGTGCGATAAGGAGAAGCGAAAGAGAAGGGTTGCTGAGAGGCTCTGTGTGCCGTTTACCACCCAGGCGCTCTCCCTTATAAAAGATCCTGATATACATATCATTGTAGAGTTGATCGGAGGAATCCAACCAGCCCGAAAGTTTATTATGGAGGCGCTGAGGAGGAAAAAGAATGTTGTTACCGCCAATAAAGCACTCCTGGCGACACATGGAAGGGAAATCTTCTCTCTGGCAAAGAAAAAGAAAAAAGCGGTTGGTTTTGAGGCTTCCGTGTGCGGCGCAATTCCTCTGATAAAAAGTATCTCTCAAGGATTAGTGAGCTGTGAAGTGAGAAAAATTTATGGGATCCTGAATGGAACGACAAATTATATCCTCTATAAAATGGGAAAAGAGAAGATTGATTTTGCAGCTGCAGTTGCCCAAGCGCAAAAGAAGGGGTTGGCAGAACGAAAGCCGTATCTTGATATTGAGGGGACAGATACGCTCCACAAGTTGACTATCTTAAGTTATCTCTGTTTTGGCGTATGGCCTTCAATGCAAAAAGTGCATACCGAAGGTATCTCAAAGATTTCTCTTCTCGATATTCTCTATGCTGAAGAGTTAAACTATCGAGTTAAACTTTTAGCTATTGCCAAAAAGGACCGCAACGCTATCGATTTAAGAGTGCACCCTACTTTGATTCCTATAGGGCACCCCCTCTCTGAAACTTCGCTCTCCTATAATGCAGTGTTTCTCCATGCATATCCAGCAGGTCAACTCCTTTTCTATGGAGAGGGAGCAGGGGGACTACCTACTTCCTCTTCGGTTATCTCTGATATAGTGAGTATTTCCTTGAATGAGAAAGGCATCATGCGCCGAGAGGAAAAGCTAAATCTGAAGAACGTAAAAGACGTGAAGGCACGTTACTATATACGATTTATGGCCTTGGATAGACCTGGTGTTTTAGCTTCAATTTCTAAAATTTTAGCCTCCTTAAAGATTAGTATCGCCTCTGTTACTCAAAAAGAGAGGAAAAAAGGAAAATTTGTTCCTATTGTTATGCTCACTCATGAAGCAAGAGAGGAGAGCATGCGAAAAGCGCTCGCCAAAATCGACCACCTTCCAGTAATTCAAAGTCCCTCTCAGACAATAAGGATAGAAGATTTATGAAAGCCTATCATGGCGTAATCTCTCGCTACAAAAAATTTCTTCCTGTCAGGAGAGCAACACCAATCATAACCCTCCTAGAAGGAAACACTCCTCTGATTTACGCATCTAAAATATCAAAATGTTTAGGAGGTAGTTTCAAAGTGTATCTTAAGTACGAGGGAACTAATCCCACTGGTTCGTTTAAAGATAGAGGAATGACTGTAGCCATTTCGAAGGCAAAAGAAGAGGGGGCGCATGCGGCAATCTGTGCATCGACAGGCAATACTTCTGCCTCTGCCGCCGCCTATGCTGCGCGTGCAAATATGCAATGTATTGTGGTGATACCTGAGGGAGCGATTGCCTTAGGCAAGCTCGCGCAGGCTCTCATTCATAATGCGAAGGTAGTTGCGATAAAAGGAAATTTTGATAAGGCACTTGATATTGTCAAAGATCTGGCATCTCGACACCCCATAAAGTTGGTCAATTCTATAAATCCTTACCGTATCGAAGGACAAAAAACCGCTTCCTTTGAAATCTGTGACTTTTTAGGAGATGCTCCACACTTTCATTTTCTTCCCGTCGGCAATGCCGGCAATATCACTGCTTATTGGAAAGGATATAAAGAGTATTACTCGCATAAAAAGACAACTCATCTTCCTCGTATGTGTGGTTTTCAAGCAAAAGGAGCGGCTCCCATTGTGAAAGGTTTTCCTATCAAAAAGCCTCATACCGTTGCTACAGCCATTAGAATCGGCAACCCCGCAAGTTGGAAGAGAGCTTTAGAGGCAAAAGTTGAATCAAAAGGGCTCATTGATGCGGTAAGCGATGCCGAAATCGTGTCTGCATATAAATTTTTGGCAAGGGAGGAAGGAGTGTTTGTTGAACCTGCATCAGCTGCATCAATTGCAGGAGTATTTAAGTTAAAGAGGAGTGGATTCTTTAGCAGGCTCAAGCAGAGAGAAATAATCATTACGTGCACTCTTACCGGCCACGGCCTAAAAGACCCCCAGACTGCTTTAAAGAGCATAAAGTCCCCGCCCATTGTGGAAGCAAAACCAGAAGTAGTGTTGAGAGCAGCAGGTATATAGGAATTATACTCTGTGATTAAAAGATGAAAGGATTTTATCAGAAGGCATCATCAGTTTTAGAGGAAATACTCAAAAAAGATTTTCACAAGGAACTCGAGCCTCCTCTGTGGGAACTTCCTCCCAAGCAAGAATTTGGGGATTTTTCTTCAATGGTTGCTCTCAAATTAGCATCAAAGCTTAAAAAAGATCCCCTCGAAATCGCTGTCCAACTCAAATCATCCTTAGAAAAATTACTTTCTCCAGATGTAGAGAAGGTAGATATTTTACGACCAGGATTTATTAATGTGTTTGTTTCGCGAAAGGCACTCATACAGTCTCTCAACGAGTTGTTGAAAAGTAGAGATAGATTTTTCCGTCAACAACTAAAAAAACGGGTTCTTCTGGAATTCGTGAGCGCAAACCCTACAGGACCCCTGTCTATTGCTCACGGCCGTCAGGCACTCGTAGGTGATGTAATCGGCCGTATCTTAGAATTCTTCGGTAATACAGTTGAGAGAGAATATTACGTCAATGATGAGGGTAGGCAAATTGAACTTCTCGTTGAGTCCGTTCAGGCAAGAATTAAAGAAGTGCGGGGAGAGGAGTTTCATTTTCCTGAGGATGGATATAGAGCCGCATATGTAAAGGATATTGCTCAAAAATTTTTCCAAGAAAAAAGAAAGAACGTAAAACGCTTTACGCTCTCCCACACACTCTCTTTAATAAAAAGAGATTTAAGAAGGCTCAACATACAATTTGATAATTGGGTCAGTCAAGGAAAACTGATTCAAGACGGAAAGGTCAAAGATGCAATTGCTCTCTTGAAGAAGAAGGGTCACATTTACGAAAAGGAAGGAGCCTGTTGGTTTTCTTCAACTCATTTTGGCGATGATAAAGATCGAGTCATACAGAAAGGCGCAGGTAGTTTCACGTATTTCGCTTCAGATATCGCTTACCATAGAGAGAAAATTAAACGAGAGTTTGATGAATTGATAAATTTATGGGGTCCTGATCACCACGGCTATATCGAGAGAGTTATAGCATCAATAGAGGCGTTTGGTTTTAGTAGAGAGATTTTAAAAATAATTATAATCCAATTAGTGAGCATAAAGACAAAAGAGCGAATGTCACGGAGAAAAGGCACTGCCGTACTTCTTTCTGATTTAATAGATGAGGTAGGTAAAGATGCAGTACGGTTTTACTATTTAACGAGGAGAAATTCTTCCCATTTGGAGTTTGATATCGATCTTGCCCAAGAAGCATCGTTTAATAACCCTCTCTATTATGTCCAGTATGCGTGCGCACGCATTGAGAGTATATTTCGAAAGGCGAAGAAAAAGAGCCTGCCTTCCCATAGCGAATTCTTGCAGAGTGAAGATGAAATAAATCTCTTAAGACTTCTTTTGCAATTTTCCTATTCTTTAGAGAAGGCCTATTATTCTCTTGAGCCCGTATTTATCATTGAGTACCTTAAGAGTCTTGCTGCATATTTTCATAAATTTTATGAGAGGAGAAGGGTTTTGGGAGAAGCTCAGAATGTGATGTGCGCGCGTTTAAATTTATTGAAGGCGACAAAAGTGGTTTTAGGATGCGGCCTTACTCTGTTAGGGATAAAACCCTTAAAAAGGATGTAATTACAAGATGCGAAGGAAGTTGTGGAGAGTACACAATCTAACCGTAGAGGCAAAAAAGTTAGCAGAGAAGTTTAATATTTATCCTATTTTGGCACAGATTCTTCTCAATCGCAATATTGAAGAAGCCGAATTCAATGGATTTTTACGCTCTCCTCTTTCGGCACTCCATGCCCCCCATCTACTTCCTGACTTAGATAAAGCGGCAGCCAGAATTCACAGAGCCGTTAAAGAAAATGAGCGTGTTCTTGTATTTGGGGACTATGATGTTGATGGGATTACTTCTCTTGCGGTATTTCACGAATTCGCAAAAGAATTCCCGGGTAATTTCTCTTTCTACATTCCCCACCGTATTCGAGATGGGTACGGTTTAAATGCAGACGCAATAGAAAGAGCAAAACAGGAAGGTGTCAGTTTAATCATTGCATTTGATTGTGGAACAAATGCATTTGAAGAGCTGAAATTGGCACGTTCGTATGGTATCGATGTAGTTGTCGTTGATCATCATCAGCCTAAGGGTGGCCTTCCCGATGCCTATGCTTTTGTCAATCCAAAGAGAAAAGACTCCTGTTATCCATTTTGTGATTTAAGCAGTGCGGCTCTTTCCTTTAAATTGCTTCAGGTATTAAAGAAAGCCTCCTGTTGGGGGGCGTTAGATTTAGTAGCTCTGTCACTGGTGTGTGATGTTGTTCCTTTAAAGGGAGAAAATAGGATTCTTCTTAAAGAAGGAATTAAATGGCTTAAGAGATCACAGAGGCCATCAATCAAAGCGCTGTGCGAAGTCAGTGGTATAAGACAGCACAATGTGGATACCTTTCATATTGGTTATATTCTTGGGCCAAGGATTAATGCTTCAGGAAGAGTTGCGGACGCACACCATTCTCTGGAAATATTTTTAACCGAGGACGAGGAAAAGGCATATAACATCGCTTCGAAGCTGCAGGAGTACAACCAGTTGAGAAAGGGTATAGAAGGATTGATTTTGAGAGAAGCAGAGGCCCAAGCAAGTCAATGTTCTGGTGAGTGCGCGTTGGTTGTTCACAATGAAGGATGGCACCCAGGAGTATTAGGGATAGTTGCAGCCCGTCTGGTAGATAGATACTATCGGCCCTGTTTTGTTATTTCGTTCGAAAACAGTGTGGGAAGAGGCTCAGCTCGTTCTATTCATAGCCTCCATTTAATGGAGATGCTTGATGAATGTTCAGATTTTCTCCATACATACGGCGGTCATAAAAAAGCGGCGGGGATACAAATATTTAAGCAAGAATTAGAAGGGTTTAAGGAACGGCTGAATACGTTGGTAAAAAGTACGTTAAAACCTACTGATTTTGTGCCGATTATGGACGTAGATGTAAAACTTGAATTTACTGATATTACTATGATGTTGGTTAGAGAATTAGAGAATTTGCCTCCTTACGGAGAAGGGATTGGCGAACCACTCTTTGCGACATACAACGTGCTTAAAAAGGGATTTCCTAAAAAGATTAAAGGTGGTTATTCTGTGTGGCTCCAAAGAGATAATAAAATTTTTGAAGGGATTATCTACGATAGAGATATTTTAGAGGTTGTGGAGTACGGGACCGCATTCAATATTGTCTATTCTCTCGGGAAAAACACCTACCACAATGTTCCTAAGCTGATTATCAGAGACTGTCAACTTTCTGATGGAGGAAGTTGACTTCTGAAGCCTTCCAGCTGTTCGCAATGAGTTAGGAAAAGGTAGGTTTTGTGCCTGGGCCAATTGCGAGCTTTCCGCTCTTGATGCACTTTGTGCAGACAAGAATTCTTTTTATCTTACCATCGATACGCGTTTTCTTTTTTTGGAGATTAGGGAGGAATTTTCTCTTTGTGATTCCGGTGGTTTTCTTACCCACCCCGCCCTTTTTCT
>CP070807.1:202528-216334 GCA_020343695.1 Candidatus Omnitrophota bacterium
TAAAGCTCCTTGACCTTGGATTTTCATCAGAAAACCTCTACCTCTCTATGGAAAAAAATATGAGCTGTGGTTTGGGTAAGTGTGGCCATTGTCGTTTGGGCAAATACTATATATGTAAGGATGGACCGGTATTTCCATTTGAAGATATTAAGGATATCCACGATATCTGGGATTGATGAAGAGATTATTTGTTGATTTAGAAAAATGTGATCAGTGCGCTGAATGTGTGATAAAGTGTAGCTATATCTACCACCCTCAAAATAATGGAATAACCTCCTTGAGAGAGCTTGCAATATTTTCTGTAATCTGCAGGAGATGTGAGGAGGCGCCGTGTGTGAATTCATGTTACCACAATGCATTGAAAAAAGATGAAAAGGGGATTTTACAGAGAGCCCGATTTTTATGCACCGGGTGTAAAACCTGCAGCATCGCCTGTCCTTTTGGAGTGATTTTAACCGATTCCTTGGAGTATTTTGATTCACGCTGTGATTATTGTGTTGGAAGAGAGGATGTTCGCTGCATCGTTACATGTCCTTCTCATGCCATTGAGGTAAGAGAGATCGAGAAAGAAGATATCGAACAGGGAATTTACTTTGTCTCCGATATGTTAGCCATAAAGCATCCGAAGAAGTGGTTTTTCGACGATACAATTCTCTATAAAAAGAAATGATAGCGTTTCGTTGCTTCATTTTTCCTGGTGCGTGTTTCGCTCTCCTTGTTGGGGGCATAGGTTGGTGGATAGAGCGCAAGCTCACCGCTCGTTTCCAGTATCGAGTTGGACCTCCATGGTATCAAAACTTTATTGATGTGATGAAGTTGTTCCTCAAAGAGATGATTGTTCCTCGTAATGCCTCTCGGATACTCTTTATTCTTTCCCCCCTGGTGTCGTTTGCGTCTTCGCTCATATTCACTATAATGGTCACGCAAAGTTATTTCTTCCAGACGTCATTCTTGGGTGACGTGATTGTGATGTTTTATCTCCTTCTCATACCATCTCTCTTTGTTATTTTTGGGGGGTTTGCTTCTTCAAACCCGCTGGCATTAGCCGGGGCAACGAGAGAAACGAAACTATTGCTTGCCTATGAATTTGTTTTTGTAATAAGCTTGCTCATTGTCATCATCAAATCAGGTGGATCGTTGATGATAGCAGATTTTGCACGAAGCCAAATAGAGAATGGAGAGATTCTGCGATCAGCTTCAGGATGGATAGGCCTAGTTTTAGCTTTCTTCTATCTTCAAGCGAAGTTGGGAATAGTCCCCTTTGATATTCCTGAGGCAGAGCAGGAAATAATGGCTGGCCCAATGATTGAGTATTCAGGACCTCTTCTTGGGTTTTATAGACTTTCGAAATTATTTCTCTATTTCTCTGTGCCCTTGTTTATCATCTCTCTCTTTTGGCATGGACGCACACACTTTTTCATTTTTAAATATGTGATACTTATCCTGTTGGTTTCGGTGGTCAAAAACATTAATCCGCGCTTGCGGATAAAAGATGCATTAGGTTTCTTCTGGTTTTTCCTGTTTCCTTTAGGAATAGTGGGTATTATTCTTGCGTTAAAGGGGTTCTAGTGGGTCTAAAAGAAAAAATCTTAACTAAATCGTTATGGGTATTTCATATCAGCGTAGGCTCCTGCAATAACTGCGATATTGAAATATTAGATTGTCTTACCCCTCGCTTTGACATTGAGCGATTTGGTATGCAGTTGATTGGCAGTATCCGTCACGCCGATGTATTACTCGTCACCGGGGCATTGAATAGAAAGTCAACGAAGAAATTGAAAGTATTATATGAACAGGCACCGAAACCGTGTTTTGTGGTCGCAGTAGGAACTTGTCCTTGCTCCCGACATATGTTTGAACCCAGCTACAATACAGTCGGTTCTTTAGATGAGGTGATTCCTGTTGATGTTTACATTCCTGGCTGTCCTCCAAAGCCAGAGGCGATGATTGCAGGAATTGCCAAATTGATTAATAAAGCAACAGGCAAAAGCAGCTCGTAACTGAGGATAAAGAGATGGTAAAAGAAGAAGTCAAAAAGAGACTTGAGGTAAAGATTAAAGATTGGTTTGTAAAGAATCCCAAGAGAGTATATTTTACTATTGATAAAGATGATTTAAGAGACGTGGCAAAGATTCTTTATAAAGAAATGAGGATGAGGCTTTCCACGGTGAGTGGCATAGATAATGAGACTAACTTTGAATTAATTTATCATTTTGGTTTTGATAAAACTGGGGAAATGTTCAATATGAGGGTTTTTATTGAGCAGAGACGTAATCCCTCTGTGGATTCTTTGACAGATATGTTCCAGTCAACGCATTGGATAGAGAGAGAGCTCTATGAGATGCTGGGAATACAGTTTAAGGGGCATCCAAACTTAACCCATCTTCTCCTTGACCATGATTGGCCCAAAGGCCAATATCCTTTAAGGAAGAGCTATACAGATGAGTAAGAGACGAGTTATACCTATTGGACCATATCATCCTTTGCAGGAAGAGCCAGAGTTTTTCAAGCTCATTGTTGAAGGAGAGAAGGTCGTCGATTTAGAAATCGAGATTGGCTACAATCACCGAGGTATTGAGAAGTTATCGGAATCAAAACACTGGGACCAGATAACTTTTTTAGTAGAGAGGATTTGTGGAATTTGTTCAACCTCACACCCTTTCGCCTATGTATTGGCAGTGGAGGATTTGTTGGGGATAAACCCACCCCAGAGAGCACACTACATTCGGATGATTGTTGATGAATTGCAGCGTCTTCATTCGCACCTCCTGTGGTTAGGTTTAGCTGGCCACTTTATTGGCTACAATACAGTGTGGATGTGGGCATGGAAAGCACGCGAGCCTATATTAGATTTATTTGAGTTAATTTCTGGAAACAGAAATCACTACGCAATGATGAAGATAGGAGGAGCCAGACGTGATATTAAGCAGGAGGACTACCCAACGATTAAGAAAGCGATTAAAGATTTGTACCCAACTCTGAAAATGTTTCAGAAGGCTGTGGAGGATGACCCAGTTATTCAAAAGAGAACGAAAGGAGTAGGGGTTTTAACCAAGGAGGATGCGATTTCTTTTGGGGTGCTCGGACCAACCGCGCGAGCCTCTGGGTATGATATTGATGTACGACGCGATGACACCTACGCTCTTTACGATAAAATTGATTGGAATGTAATAGTACTGCAGGAAGGAGACATTTACGCAAAACTCATCGTGAGAGTCTTAGAGATGTTTGAGTCATGTAGAATAATTGAGCAGTGTATTGATAAGATGCCCAGAGGTGATATCGAGGTTGAGGTAAGAGACATTACGCCAGGAGAAGGGGTAGGTAGGGTTGAGGCTCCTCGGGGAGAAGTATTTCACTATGTCAGAAGCGATGGAACAAACAGACCTGTTCGTCATAAAGTGCGAGCCCCTTCCTATATGAATGTGCCAAGCAACCTTGTTACTGTCCCAGGCTACACTATCTCTGATGCGGCAATCACGCTGGCAGCGGTTGATCCCTGTTATTGCTGTACAGAGAGAAGCGCTGCGTTCTTAAAATCAGGCGAGAAGATTCTTGCAGGAGAAGATCTCATTAAATTATCGATTGCAAAAACTGAAAGGCTAAAGAGGGAATATGGATTATAGGAGCTTTTTTATTTTTGATTCCCTTTCAAAATTCGTAGGTTTCTTTGTATGTTTTTTCACGGTTATTATTTTTATATACTCCCTGGGATTTATAAAAAAGAAAAAATTCGCGTATTACAGCTGGTTCTTTCTTACATTTATTGCTTCCTTAGGGGCAGTTTTTAGTAGTCACATCATTGCCTTGATTATCTTCTGGGGTTTTTTAGGGCTTACGCTCTTTCAATTGATCAATCTTTATTCTGATAAAGAAGTCGCAGCTGTTGCCAAAAAAACCTTTATCATTGTGGGAGGAAGCGATGGGCTCCTGTTGGTGGGGCTTTTACTTTATACCCACTTAACTTCTCATTATTATATAACCGGCAGCCCCCTTCCCATAAACAATACTCTTGCTTTTGTTGCTTTCCTGTCTATTGCTATAGCCAGCTTTGCCAAGGCAGGGTGTATGCCCTTTCATTCCTGGATCCCTGATACAGCAGAAACTGCCTCCACTCCCGTTGTTGCCTATTTGCCTGCCTCTGTAGATAAATTGTTAGGGATATATCTTTTGGCAAGAATAGTGAAAGACATGTTTATCCTTGATAATATCTCAAAAGCAATTCTTCTTATTCTGGGAGCATTAACAGTTCTCTGTGCAGTAATGATGGCGCTCATTCAGCACAACACAAAGAGGCTCCTTGGCTATCACGCTGTCTCCCAAGTAGGATATATGGTTTTAGGCATAGGTTGTGCTTCAACCCTGGGCCTGGCAGGGGGATTATTTCATATGCTTAACCATGCAATATATAAGTCATGCTTATTCTTAGGGGCGGGAAATGTAGAAAAAAGAGCTGGGAGCAACGAATTAGAACAATTAGGGGGTTTGGGGAAATTTATGCCCGTAACTTTTATTACTACCCTAATTGCCTCTTTTGCTATTTCAGGAGTGCCTCCTTTTAATGGTTTTGTCTCTAAGTGGATGGTCTATCAGGGCTTGATCGATTTTATGAATTCCTCAGTCTCGACGGGGTTAAAATTCATAATCGCTATGTCATTGATTTCAGCTCTCATAGGTTCAGGCCTCACCCTTGCTTCTTTTTTAAAATTAAACGCAGGGGTGTTTTTAGGAAGAGCAAAGGGAAAGGTAGAAGAAGCAAGACCGTCCCTGCTAATCTCTCCCGTTGTTCTTGCGGTGCTTTGTATAGCCTTTGGGATTTTTGCTTCCGCTACAATTTTACCCTTTATTGAAGATAGCGTGGGCAACATCCCTATGATAGGGCTGTGGAAGCCACAGCCAGCCACAGTTTTACTTCTTTTAGGGATACTTTTGGGATTGATTATTTTTCAATTAATGGCTAAAAAAGTGCGAATCAGCCCATCTTTTGTTGGTGGGGAGGAATTGAATTTTGAGCAGGAGCCGAACATTGCCCCTTTTTATAATACAATAAAGGAGCTGGCTTTCTTAAAAAAGATTTATGCGCTCGCAGAAAGAAAGTTTTTTGATATCTACGAACAGTCACGAAAATTTACTTTCTTGTTCATCAGGTTTTTGCAGTACCTTCACAACGGGGTGCTTCCCACGTATCTGGTGTGGTGTCTTCTTGGGATGATTGGATTATTTTTTATATTTTTTAGATAAGATGGTTGAACTACACATTCTCCTATTCTTTATGATTATTGGGGCAATCATTGCCATTGAGGCCAAAGACCTTCTCTCTGCAGTTGTTGCTGTGGGAGCAGCGGGTCTTGCGTTATCTATTGCTTTTCTGGTTCTCAAAGCGCCTGATCTTGCCATCACCCAACTTGTAGTAGAAATACTCTGTTTAATTATCTTGATTCGAGCAACGTTAAAAGTGGATTTACCCTTTTCCACATCGGGGCGCTGGTTATTTAATACACTTGCCGTGTTTGTATTTTTAATTATCTTTCTGGCTTTCGGATACTTCGCCTTAAAAGAATTGCCGTCTTTTGGTTCACCTATCATGAGAGTTTCTCAATTCTATCTTGAAAAGGCAAAGGAACTTACCGGGGCCACTAACTTAGTTGGTTCCGTAATTTTAAATTTTCGTGCCTATGATACGCTGGGGGAGGCAACCGTACTTTTTACCGCAGTAATAGGCGTGATGGCGATAATGAGAAGAAAGGGACGCAAAAAAGTTACTGATCAGGAAGAGCCAGATGAACTATAATTCACCCCACAAAGGAATGACTTTAATCGTAAAGACAATCACCCGTATTACTGTTGGCCTGATTCTGCTTTACGGAATATACATTACTCTCCATGGCCATGTTTCCCCTGGGGGAGGATTTGCGGGAGGAGTAATTATCGCGCTCTCTTTCATACATCTGATGCTTGCGTTTGGAAAAGAAGAGGCACTCCGCAGGCTTCCCAAGCCACTGGTGTCCCTGTTTGAGAGCCTGGGAGCAATTTTATTTTTTACCATTGCAATTTTGGGATTTGTAGGAGGATATTTCTTTCTTGATTGGCTTAATAAAGGAGAACCTTTTAAATTGTTCTCAGCAGGCTCAATACTTCTCTCGAATATTGCAATTGCCATAAAGGTATCCTTTGGATTATTTGGGATATTTTTAGTTTTAGTTTTATTAAAATTTACACCAAAAAAATGATTACCTATTTTCTTTGCCTAGTGTTGTTTGCTGTCGGGTTATATGCAGTTTTGAGGAAGAGAAACCTCATAAAGATAATCATTGGGATAGTTATCTGTGAGTACGCGGTGAATTTATTTCTTGTCCTTTTTGGGTATAGGATGAATAATCGTTCACCCATCTACGATCCTGACCAGGTAATAACAAAGATGGTTGATCCTCTCCCTCAGGCTTTAGTGTTAACTTCCATTGTAATTGGTTTAGCGACGACCGCGTTGGTGGTGGGAATTGCTATCAGAATCTATGAGAAGTACGGAACGTTTGATATTACCAAGATAAGAAAGCTAAGAGGCTAATATGCACATACTTCCATTATTTCCTGCCTTAGGGTTAGGAGGAGCGTTTTTGGTTTCTCTGTTGGGCAGACGCTCAAAGAAATTCTGTGATATTTTTACAAATGTAATTACCTGTGCCCTGTTTGGGCTTTCTCTATATTCACTGTGTATTTTGAAATCTCAAACAAGCCCTCTCGTATATAAAGTAGGTGGTTGGATTCCACCAATTGGCATATCTTTAGTCCTCGATGGCCTAAGCAGCTTTATGCTCATCATCGTCAATTTTGTAGCCTTTATGATTACTCTGTACTCGGTAAACTATATGGAGAAATTCACTGCAAAATTTAAATTTTATACTTTATTCTTACTTATGCTGGCAGGAATGAACGGGGTTATTGTTACCGGAGACATCTTTAACCTCTTCGTCTTTTTGGAAATTGCCTCAGTTGCAAGTTACGCACTCGTTGCCTATGGAGTAGAGGCAGAGGAGCTCGAGGCTTCTTTTAAATATCTTATAATGAGTTCAGTTGCATCCCTCTTTATTCTTTTAGGAATCGCCTTTTTATATTCCTATGCCTCAACCCTCAATATGGCCGATATTGCAGTTGTGTTATCAGAGAAAGGACTCAATAACGCAATGCTGTTTGCGAGCATTTTATTCATTGTGGGGTTTAGCCTAAAGGCAGCAATTGTTCCTTTTCACGCCTGGCTTCCTGACGCTCACCCTTCGGCTCCGGCACCTATTTCTGCGTGTCTTTCCGGGATTTTTATTAAAGCATTGGGAGTATATACTCTCTGCCGTCTTTTCTATAATGTTTTTGGAGCCAACCCTGCGCTACTTAATCTGTTTATGGGTTTAGGCGCTGTTTCTATAGTGGTAGGAGCGCTCCTGGCACTGGGCCAGGTTGATTTTAAGAGGCTGCTTGCATACTCCTCTATTAATCAGATAGGTTATATAATCTTAGGGTTAGGTTTAGGCACACCTTTAGGAATCTTAGGGGCTCTTTTTCATCTCTTTAATCACTCTGTATTTAAATCGCTTCTCTTTCTTAATTCAGGGGCAGTAGAGTATACTGTGGGCACGCGCAACATACGCGATATGGGAGGATTAAGAGAAAAGATGCCCGTAACCAGTAGCACTTCATTAATTGCTTCTATGAGCATCTCAGGCATTCCTCCTTTTAATGGGTTTTTCAGCAAATTGATTATTATTTTGGCCTGTATACACGCAGGACACGTTGTGTATAGCTTTTGGGCAATCTTAGGAAGTATTTTGACGCTCGCCTATTTTATGAAGCTTCAGAAAAATGTTTTCTTTGGAAATTTACCAGAAAGATATAACAATGTTAGAGAAGTTCCGTTTTTTATGAAGACAGCAATGGTAATGCTCGCAATAGCCTGTATTGTGGGTGGGTTTATGGTGCTGCCAAAAGTAAAAAAGTATATCTTAAGCCCAGCGCAGAATGTTCTTACGCACGGTCTCGATTATAAGAACATAAATGAGATAGGGGTAAAATGAGGAGTAAAATAATTCTTTTTGTCTTAGGGTTTCTGGTCTGGTGTCTGCTGAGCTGGCCAACGGATGGTCAGCATGTATTGGTCGGCATAGTAGTATCTGGTCTTGTAGCGTATTTTACGGGAGACCTCTTCACCCGCCGGCCCCACCTCTTTAAACATGTAACTCGCTATCTTTGGTTTTTCTATTATCTCCTCGTGTTTGGGTGGGAATGCTTTAAGGCAAATATTGATGTGGCTATAAGAGTGATTCATCCCTATAAACCCTTGAATCCTGGAATTATAAAGGCAACGACTTCTTTGAAAAATGATATTGCCTTAACGTTTTTGGCAAACTCTATCACACTTACCCCAGGAACGCTCACTGTTGATGTGGATAAAGCAGGTGGATTTTTATATGTACACTGGATTGACGTAAAGACAAAAGATACAGAGAAGGCTACCAAAATTATTGTAGAAAGATTTGAGAAGATTTTACGAAAAATATTTGAGTGATATGAAGATAGTGCGGTATGGAATCGGGCTCATAATAATTGCTTCAATCTTGGTGATGGTTTTATTTTTTCCCGATAAGATACTTAAGGTTTTTATCGCTCCAGAGCTTTCTTCTGTAGGCCTTTTAAAGAGAGGAATGGGGATACTTTTGCTGAGCGCTTTTTTCTGTCTTTTCAGAATATTGAGAGGTCCCACCCCTTCAGATAGAATCGTCAGCATTGATATGCTAGGGATTTTGATTATTGGAGTTTGCGCCCTCTTAAGCATTGTCACTCAGAGAGGCTGGTATATAGATATCGGAATTGCCTGGGCTCTGCAGAGTTTTATTTCGACATTAGCTCTCTCAAAATTCTTAGAGGGAAGAGATTTTGATGAATAGAATGAGTGGCCAGTTAGGCAGAAGCAACTCTAAGCCACGGGAGAGTGCCTGCTGGCTACTCAATTAAAAGAGGTATATGATGCGTGAATTGCTAAGTATGGTGTTTATAGGAATTGGCTTGGGTTTTGATTTATTAGGATGTCTGGGCTTGGTGAGGTTCCCTGATGTCTATAATCGTCTTCAGGCCGCAACGAAATGCGTGACCTTTGGAACATGCAGTATTCTCTTTGGTACATTTCTTATTTTAGGATTTACTTCCGCCGGCATAAAGTGTCTTCTGGCACTGGTGTTTATTGTTTTAACTTCTCCCACTGCTTCTCACGCCTTAGCTCGGGCATCCCATAAGGCAGGGGTGAGGCTATGGGAGAGGAGCGTATGTGATGAATACAGCAATAGCAGCAAGTAGCCAGTTGTAAGGAGCGATGAAGATGAAATATCCAAAGTTAAGAGAAATAAAGGGTGCGCTTACCTCTCTTTTTACGAGACCTTATACGACTAAATTCCCTAAGCAACCTCATATTCCTTTTAGTTCTTTTCGAGGGAAGCCTCAGTATGATGAGGAGAAATGCATAGGATGTGCTGCCTGCGTGAATGTATGTCCTGCATTTGCGTTGAGCTTCGAAGACATACACGATGAGATAGAGTCAAAGCGAGTGTTTACGATCAAGTGGGATGTATGCATTGAATGTGGACAGTGCCAGCTTAATTGTCCCACTGAAGAGGGGATTGTACTCTCTCAGGAATTCGATATTTCCACCACAGAGACACGAGCGGATTTAATCCAGCGCATCGAGAAGGAAATGATCGTCTGTGAGTGTTGCGATGAGCTCATTGCCTGTAAAGACCACCTTCTGTGGACAATGGAGAAAGTAGGCCCGCTCTATACTTCTAACACCACCCTTATCACCTTTGCACAGCGCAGACTCTCGGTGAGTGACCATCTTCCAAGTAGTAAAGAGTCTTTACGTTCAGATAGATTCACGATACTGTGTCCCCGTTGCCGCAGAGAAGCTGTTGTAGCCTCCTAAGATCCCATTTACCAAGCTATTACTTTTAGGTATGAGGTGTCTCGCGTTTGATTTAGGAAGGGTAGTATTTGATTTTGATTATACGATTGCACTTAATAAAATCAAAGAGAAAGTTTCAGTACCCATAGAGAAAATTATCGAAGATTTGTTTTACAATGACTTTGCGAAGGATTTTGAAAAAGGTCTGGCTTCGAGCGCTCAGTTTTATACGAAATTTAAAACTGCATACGCGGCTCATCTTACCTATGAAGAGTTTGTTGATATTTGGAGTGATATTTTTTATCCAAAAGAGGAGATTATCAAATTAATAGAGAGACTCAAAGTCATCTATCCCGTTTACCTTATCTCCAACATTAACGAGCTTCATTTTCAACACCTTCTTGTCAGATACCCTCATGTGTTTGCACTGTTCGACGGTCTTGTACTTTCCTTCCAGGTGAAATCAGTTAAACCCGAAAGGAAAATTTACGAGGTCTTGCGAGAAGTTTCCGGAGAAAACTATGAGAATATAATTTATATTGATGACCGTCACGATTTAATTGTTGCAGCAGAAAAACTCAATTTACACTGCCTAGAGTTTGGCGACTACAATCAACTCATTGCTGATTTAGCCTCTTTAGGCGTTAGTGTGCTCCAAGAGAGCGAGATAAGTATTCTTACTTTTCTCAAAGACAAAATTTCTTCCCACAAAAACCCTTGTATAGTGGGCCTAGGTAATATTTTGCAGTCTGATGATGGGGTAGGAGCACACATTGCAAGAGGAATAAAGGACAAAGTGCATTTGCAGGTTTTTGATGTGGGCCTGGGGCTTGAGAATTATTTGGGTAAATTAGCACAAAATGTGTACGATTTTTTTCTCGTTATCGACGCCGGTGAATTTCAAGCAGAGGAACATTTCGCGCTATTTTCTCCCAACCAGATAAGCGATATCTCACTCTATTTTACGCATGATTCTTCGCTGAAGCTGGCGATACAATACTTGCAAAAGGAAAAAATATTTGATATACTGATTTTTACAATTAAGCCCAGGATACATTCGTTTGGAGAACAGTTGAGTGAGCCGGTAGCCAGAGCAGCAGAGATGATAAAAAAATTCTTTGTAAGGAATTTTTCCCAGTCTCTTAAAAAGAACTCTGAATCGACGGACGGAACTTAAGGATGCGTTATAGTCAAATGCGAGAGCGCTTAAGATGCTTGTCCTACCTGGCAGGAATATTGTTTTTTGCTTCTGGTTGTATCCCCCTCATTATTGGAGGAGGAGTGCTTGGCGGTTACATGATAAGTAATGATTCTGCCTCCGGCAACGTCACCAGTGAATATCGTGCTCTTTGGGATCTCTGCTTAGAGGAATTGAAAGATATGGAGGCACAGATTGTAGAGATAAATGAATCCAAAGGTTTTATAAAGACCCATATCTCAGAGAGCGAGTTAGTAGTAAAAATAAATACAGTAAGTCCTGATACGCAATGGCTCAAAGTATCAGCCCGTAAGCATCTTTTACCTAACCCTCGGCTTGCACAAAAAATTTTCTTTAGGATTATAGAAGAATTAGAGTGATTCACGCCCTTTATCTCTTCTTGCTTTTCATCCTTTCCTGCAGCCCTTCGTATGACTATTCCCACATAAAAGTAGTGGAGGTAATCGATGGAGATACTGTGAAGCTTTCAACCGGCCAACTTCTTCGCTACATAGGCCTCGATACTCCCGAGATAAGAATTAAAAAGGAAGGTAGATTCTATTATTCTCCTCAGCCCTACGCCTATGAGGCAAAAGAGTATAATCGTAGCCTTGTTGAAGGAAAATTCGTAAGCGTAGAATTTGATGTTGATAAGAAGGATAAGTACGGAAGGCTTCTTGGGTATTGTTTCATCGACGGGGTATTTGTAAATGCAAAGCTCCTCGAAGAGGGGTACGCAGTTCTTTATACTTATCCTCCAAATGTCAAATACGTCGATTTGTTTGTGTCTCATCAGAAGCAAGCGCGTAAGCACAAAAGAGGAATGTGGGGAGCCTATGAAGTAATTGAGCATACTGAGGCAGCACGCCACCTCAATCAGATACGAACAGTTAAAGGTCGAGTTATAAGTACATATAAATCAAAGAACTGTGTATTTTTGAATTTTGGAAGAAATTGGCGGACTGACTTTACTGTCGTGATATTTAACAACTCTCTTGATTTTTTCTCTCAAAAAGGAATTGACCCTGTTAGGTACTATAAGGGCAAACTCATTGAGGTGACCGGAAGAATCAGGGAGTACAATGGCCCGGAAATTATCGTAAATTCACCTCAAGAGATAGTAGCGGTTGAGTGAAGTCAGCTGTTCCTACGAAGCCACCGGCGAAGACCGAGCGGCGAAACAAAGGGGAGACGACGTAGAGTCAGCTGCCTGCCTCTCCCAAGCTCAATGAGCGTAGGAAGGGATTGCTTTTTAGGAGTTAATTTATTTTGAATATCCTTTACTTTTTAATGCCGCTAAAAAACCAGGATGAACATTGTAATTCATATCTAGTGCCTTCTGAACATCTTGCCAGCTTTTTTCATATTGTCCAGAATGAAAATATGCTACTCCGCGGTCATTGTAGCATTGAGCGATGAATTCTATTTCATTTGGATTCAATTCCATTGCTTTGGTGATGTCATCAATGCATTTGCTGTATTCTCCTTTCTCTGCATAAGCCATTCCGCGGTCATGTATAACATATGCGGGATTTAAGGTTATATTTAAGGCTTTATTGTAAAGTTCTATTGCTTTGTCATAATTTCCTTGCTGCGCATGGGCAATTGCGTCACTCTCTATTTTATTGGCTTTAATCATATTGCTATATATGTTGTCGCTATCTTTTAAATTAAACTTGTCTGCCCTAATCCATCCGTCAGGCAACCACATACCCCGACAGAAAAAGAGTATTATATTTTTTTTACGGCACAAGTTTTTCAGTATTTCTGTACTTTTCATTTCATCATCAGAATATGCTTTAGGATTTGTGGTCACTACCCATAAGCCATTTTCCTGTATTTCTTGTGACTGATTTAAAAAATATTCTATAAGCTGTTCAGGCGTATCAAAAAGTGGTCTTTCCCGTAATGGTTTGAGACTCTTGGACTGCGAAACCATGAAACCCTTTTTGTCGACACCAAATATTCCTGGGGCACTTTCGGGTGATAGATGAACTGATAGTCCATTTTCACGTTTTGGTGCCGCATCAAGAAGAGGATTAATACAGAAAAAAAGTGTTAACGTCAAGATAATTGTTTTCATTTTTTATCTCCTAATACTGGCATCAGCGTCTCGACTACGCCAAGGCTTCGTCGGGTAAATCCTATAGGTGCAAGCCTTAAACCACCGGCTTAAGGTGCAGCCCTACGAAGCTCCGAAGAAGCGTAGTAGGGGATTGAGTTGGTAGATTTTTATTTTATATTTATGCTCCAAAATAATATTATCTCCGGAGGTGCTTAAATTTTTTCTCAAAATCTTTTTTTAATTTTTCTATTGTTATAATTTTAACGCCTCTAGGAAGTTTAAATTTCCCCTGCGGAATACGAGTGTTTAATTCAATGTTTGTGGCCTTTTTTGTGTATTTAATCCCCATAAAAGGAACTGTCATCTCTTCCCGTAAAGAGATGCCCTGCCAAAAATAAACTGTTCCTTGGGGAATTTGGTAGACTTTACATGTTTTTCCCAAAAAAGAGGCCTCTTTTTCATAATAATTAGAATATCGTTCTTCGCCAAACATTTCAGAAATTATGTCACCTCTCTTAACCGCTTTAATTGCTTGTTTTCTACCCAAATGAACACTATAGGCAACCTTACCATCGTAAATTTTTAATGTATCATCTTTATCAA
>CP070807.1:216434-229907 GCA_020343695.1 Candidatus Omnitrophota bacterium
TCATAGCCATACGTCCCGCCACCCTAGCTAAAATGCCATCGAGAATCCAGAGACCCCACCAATTACCTACAAGCGGAGATGCTTTTATATTTTTCCAAGACGAACCATTTGCAGCATCGACCCTAGTAGTGCTCGCTTGCCATATTTCTCTCATAACTTGGTATGGACGAACTAGATTTAAAAATGGCACAAAAAAGCCACCTACAGCCCATCCAGGGGAATATTTCAAATTTTGAACATTCAAGGAAGGTAAAACTTTATGAGCTCGATGCATCCACATAAGAAGGAAAACAAAAGCAAGTATAAAACTGATGCTCTGGAGAATACCTATTATTCCTTGCCTCAAATCATTCAAATCTACTGCCTCTTGACTTATAGAATAACCATCTCTTGCCTTGGACAATAAATTTATCTGTGCATAATTAGAACTAATGGCGATTGCACAAAGCATAACTATAACCCACATAATCGCAATTAACCTCTTAGCTCTTATATGCCCCGAAACAAAAGATGAATTTTTATCGTAAGTCATAATTCCTCCCTTAAATTTAAAAAGCAACCCCCCATCTTAGAGAGTTGCCTTATAAATTTAACCTACTTTTAGCCTCATATCCACACTCTTGTGGTGTGTAGCAAACATACATAATAAGGCAGGTAAGAATATGATACTCCTGTAGATAAAGTCAGTCAAATTAAATAATGGGGCTGGATGGTGGGGTCAGGTAGAGTGACTTGTTATGCACTTTATATATTTTTTACTTTATTTCAATAATTCTTGACCAATTAATATTCGACAGGTCTCTGATTGTTTGATGTAAATTCGATATTTTTTTCCTCCATTAGCTTTAGGGTTATTGATGTTAACGTCGAATTGTGTAGAGGGGCTATGTATTAATATATTAAATTTATTTTCTTTATAATCCCCCTTTGCAATCTTATCTATCCTAAAACTAATTACCCACGATAATTCACTTATCATATCCATTTGATCATCGTAGGCTTCGATATCTCTCGCCACAGCATGTGCTATATCTCCTTTATCTGCCATCTTTACATTAAAGAATGATACTTCCAAAACTAAATCTGCATAGGAAAATAGATACTGACGTTCTTTTTCAGTGTATTTTGCGAGAGGCACCATCTGTCCTATGTTGTAATCGACAGCAAAGATATAATCTGAAGCAAGTACCGCCAGAGAAAATAAAAGTATAAAAATTATTTTAGGCATATATTTCCTTTTTTATTTGCATAACACAAAAATCAGCGGTCTAACGAAACACCTTCCCCATCTCCAGCATAGCAAATATCCTTAAAATAGGCAATAGGAATGATGTAGATTAGATGGTGGGGTGGGTTAGGTGGTTAGGTTAAGGATTTTTCAGCCTTAAAAAATAACAATGCCTCCAAGATTCCTATCGCAGTTTCAGTAAGGGGAACTAGGAACGTTAATATAACTGTTGCGAAAAATGCTCCCTCGATAATACACAAAACCCCAATGCCGATAGCTAAACCTCCAAAGGTTTCCTTCAGCTTTAATATGGCTACTCCAAAAATAATAATTACAATTCCGTGAATTATTAAGGATACAATGGTAGTAATGACTCCTAGATTTAAGTGGAGAAAATCCGATACAGTATACAACGTACCTAATGCAAGAATTCCAAACATAACATAGGATATTGTTTTCAGAAAAGGAATTTTCAAGATATTTGCAATTTTCAAATATCCAAGCAAGATGCAGATTCCTAAGGGCAAAAATACTACTGCGATAATCGAACTTGCATAGCTCAAAACCATATTTTTTGTTGCTGCAGAAAGAACCACCAATACAAAGTATGGCATACAAAGAACTGCGCTTACAATTGCACACCATGCGGCTACTTTAAACTTCATACTATCACCTCTACTTATTTATTTTGCGATCTCCTACCTCCAGCATACCAAATGTTCCACAGATAGGCAACAAAATTAATGTAGACTGGGTGGTAGGGTAAACTGTTTGGAGGGAAAATTGTCAGGGTAGAGTCTCATATGCCCTATGGGGTCATTCTCTCGGCCCCCACCTCCAGCGGGGACCAAATAGGGACCAAAATGGTGCCAACTACATCAACTCCACAAGATTAATTGGAATAGCGGTAAGTTAGAAATTGGGCTGTTTTATAAGGAGATTCTTGGAATGTATTGATACTATTGGAAGGATTGGAAAAGGCTTGAATTGGATTTTCAGTCCCTCGCTCTACCGCCTGAGCTACCTCGGCACTTTGCCACCCACCAAATAATAGGTGGTCTGTTTTAGGAAAAAATTATAGCATAGGGGTTAATTTAAGCAAGTGATTTCTAAAAGCTAAAATCTTCAATTCTTCTGTATCAAAATGGATTTCTATGATATTATATCGAAAATGAGTGGAAATACTATCAACACAAAAGACAAATTAAAGGTTTCTGTAATTATCACTACCTATTCACCTTGCATCAACTCTGCTGCCATGCGAGGACAACAATTATTTAATCTTTTAACGCAATTACTGCGGCAGACCATACCCGCGGATGAAATCATCGTTGTGGATCAAACGCCAGAATACCCACCACAGATAGGTGAGCTTTTTAAGCAACTCGATAACAAAAAAATTCATTTTATAGCACAAGAGGAACCGAGCATAACTAAAGCAAGGAATCGCGGTTTAAAAGAATCGAAGGGTGATATCATTATCTACATCGATGATGATGTACGTATAAAAGAGGATTTTATCTCCGCGCATCTTACAAACTACTCTGATGAAAGTATCGATGGTGTGTGTGGACAAGTACTCTGTCCGTCACAACCAGAACCAACGCCTCCGCTTCCGAATACCTTAACTTTTAGTTACCCTTTTGGATTCATACACTTTCCCTTCCGCTCTTCGAGAAGATCAGAGAGCATCCTGCTAGTGGGCACCAACTTCTCTATTCGCAAGAAAACTCTATTTTCCGTGGGTGGATTTGATGAGAATCTTGCATTGGACGAAGATATGGAATTATCTTGGCGATTACATTGTTCAGGGGCACATCTGGTGTTTGATCCTGTAGCATCAGTTTTTCATTTAGAGATGCAAGAGGGGGGACTTTCGAAAATTACATCGCTTCAACCTATTCCAACTATACAGCATTTTCAAAGTTTCTTTTATTACTATATAAAAAGTTATCTTAACAAATATCCGGTTCATACATTATGGCACTTCACAATATCTTTTCGTAAGTGGATTATGAATAAGTCAAATATCTGCAGACCGCAGCTTCTCGGTAAGGTTTTATGGAGATTTATCCTCGCCTTAGGGAAAGCATGTTATCTTATAATCAAAGGGCCAAAATTGCTTTAAAACGATTCAAGCAAAGGGCCTATGGTTATCGTTTCTCATTAAAGTGTTTACCTATTCTTTTTTTTCCTGCATTGCCTGCCCTCGCCCATAACTCTGTTGCTTTTCTCACTTCAAAATAAAGCTTTGAGAGAAAGCTGTGAAATTTTTCAATACCGATTGTCCCAACGATATCATGCTTCTTTATTGCTTTCTCGAGCATTCTCATATCAACAGACCACTTGTATTGAGGGAAGACAACACGAGTTGCATACATAATATCTATGCACAACGCCATTCTTATCATTTCAGAGAAACTCACATCATATTTAGCGGCAATTGATTTATAATGGTCTGCTTGCCAATCATCGATAAGAACCTGGTATCTCTTTAACATACGTCCCTCCTTTAACACATCACTATCGTTATTTTCTTGTATAAATCTCTTTTACCTCTGCCCCATATTGAGTATTGATAATCTCCAAGGAACTGCCATCACTTGAAATTTCAAATGTGGAAATAGTAACTGTCCCCGGAGAATGGCCAAGACAGGTAGTCTCTTCTGTCGTCATCCTCATAATATTATCATTTATCCTTAAGAGTCCCGAATTTTCACAATCTCTATTCAATGAACGAAAAGAAGTTTTCTTAAACGTAAGGGTTGCCGGTTCTCTGTGGCGTAAGACGTCACCCGTATACGTTGCCTGGCGAATCCATGTTCCTATATAAGTAGGGACCTCCTCTTCTTCTTTATCTTTACCAATGCCCTTATTCCATACTACTACGAGCGCTATGAAGGATAATGAAGCAACCATCAATTTCGTACCATGCTTCATCGAGAACCTCCTTTCGCTTTTCTGCACTCACTCTCTGGGATTTACCCACATTAGTTAAGGCATACTATTTTATCTTCACTGTGGCAGCGCCTCTTTTGCTTCGCCATTTATCGTTGCCAGGTACGTAATAAAATCTGGTTTCCCTAAAGCCTTCAAGACATTAAGCCGTATTTCATACGACGCCTTACTTTTATCAAAAAAGTTTCTTGTGTAAGAGACAAAATGCGCTGGCATCAGGAATGATATCTGAAATCTACCAAACTTATCAAATCCTCCTTCACCAAGGTAATAGTATTTATACTTTACAGGCTTGCCTCTACCACTACAAATTGTTTTACCTTCTAGATCTTGGGCTTCAACTGCATACACACGATGATCTTGTTCGTTACAAACAATTTTAAATCCGCGGCAGCCGCTGAAATCATACACAGCTACACTCACAAATTTACTGTTTCTACTCGAACCTAATATCGTTCTAAAGCATCTCTCCGGCGATATACAGAAATAGTCTGGGGCGAGCAAAAAACGAATTCCTTTCGATTGCGCAAAACTTGTCAAAGCACACAAAAGAAATATCAAGCAAATGAGTATTCGTTTCATTGCCGATATTTAGATAGCATAAGGGCCAAAACCACACATTCCCCTCGATTGTGCATGAACATTCCTGAATCGAGTTTCTGCCTCCAAGGAAATTCTACCACACCCTTTTCTATCTTCAATAATAATTAATAGAGGCTCTCAAAGAGAGCCAGATATGAAAAAATCTTGCGCGTTTTATGGAAAGATTAAGAAGGCAATAATTGTATTGATAGCTTGAGAAATGAGATGAATTTTATTCTTTTTTCTCTTCCTCTTCTATGTCATCGAGAAAGGCATCAAGATATTCGTCTGCCTCTTGCATACTGGCAAAGATTTGAGAAGGGATAGCTTTTACCGCATCGAATACCTCTTTTATTTTTGGTTGAATATTCGTAATGGCTAACGTTCCTCCCTTTTCCTCAAGAGCTTCCTTTGTCCTGAATATCACACTTAAGCCCAAACTTGATATATAGACAAGATGCTCCATATCGAATACAACTGCTTTGGTGGATGGTTTTAAAATTGGCCTTAAGGCATTTTCTAAATCCGGATAGGTTTGTGAATCAAGAGAGCCAGAGAGAGCCACGATGTATACGTCAGGCTCTTTTTGGGTCACGGTGACTTTGAGTGGCATATATCCCTCCTTTCTTGCTACCTATGAAGAAATATTTTATCTCTTTATCACTACTTTTCAATAAAAATCGCCTGAAGTAAAAGTGTGAAGATAGTCAGAGAACGCTTTCATTCCAAAACAACTTCAAAATGTTCTCTCACCAAAGAACCCCTGTGAGCATAGAGAACACAGTAAAGATCGCAATAATCACTAAAAGTAAACCCATGATTTTGGTATTTCGGATTTCTTTTGTCATAGAGACAGGCTCTATCTTCCAGTTGATTTTTTCATAAAATTTTCTCTGAATCTCTATAGCCAGGGCGGGACGAAGGAATATAAACATGCCGATCGCAAAGCTTACGCATGAACTCGCTGCCAAGAGTGCTACGGTAAGAAATTCCATCTCTACTGTGCTGATTTTCTCTTCTCGTAACTACAGAATAATATTGCCAACAGTGACGTAACAGGTACAATATAGGCTAAATCAAACTCGCCCTTCGTCTTGAGAACGTACACACTTATCGCAAGAAACACTCCAAACCAAAAGAGCTTTCTCAAAACATGCAGTTTAAACCCATCACAGAAGCAAAATCCCATACATAACGCATACAAACTAAGGGCGATTAACTGCACTAATAATTGATTCTCCACATCTACCTCCTTTGATCGCGTCATGCGAACCAGCTGCCTACTCTTGCTCTCCTTTTAACAATACGCTCTCCTTGCGCATCTGCTCTAATGCATCTTGCAATCGCCCTAACTCTTCTTTCAATTCTTCATTCTTTTCCTCTAAAACCTGGAGGCGTTCCTGTATTGCAGAGAGTTCTCTGGCAACATATTCATTCACATCTTCTAAGACGATAAGGCCGCGCTTCTTGCGTATCCTCATTCCCTTTGGAACTACGAGCTGAGTGGGCCCTACTTTCATTACTTCCATTCCCGAAGGCACTTCTTGGCTCTCTTGTTCTTGAGCAACGGCCGAAACAAAGAGAACAGAGAAAAAAATAAAGAAAATAAACATCAGTGTCCGCGCTCTGTCTTTCACGCCAAAAGCTACCTCCCCAACTAAAGAATTACTTTCTGGTTTATTGCACCGGCATCTTGCCCGGGCAATTCGGTACAAAAATCATTATACTATATGGGGTGCTCTTGGGCAATTTGTAATACTCCTAATAACCGTGAGCATATATAAGCTGTACGCTGCAGACAACACATTTCAGGATAGGTTTGGGTAATTGAAGATGAAAAAGGCAAGGTATAATGTTTCGTTTCGCGAATCACAAGAAAGAAAATATGTTAGCGTCGAGAGGCTTTCGGGGCAAAACTCTTTATGACAAATTGCTTAATATCTTCTCTATCTTCGTCTCGAATGTCTAAAAATTCAATTCCCACATCGTAACGTTTTTCCGGCTTTCCACCAGCTATATCAAATTCATCAATCCAATCTACTCTTCCCTTCAACTGAACTATTCGTGAAGTTGGTAAATCAATTTCTATTTGGAGAAGATCCCCAGCCTCCACCATTCTTTCATACATGACTAAGCAGATGCCTCCTCCAGAAATATTTCGCGCCGTGCCTACGTCACCGACTGAATCATCCCACTCACCAACAATTTTTTCCCATTTGATTTTCACGCAGGCATCTAATCGCACAAATTGTCGTTTCTCATTCATCTTTGCCTCCTTTTAGCCTCATTATACCGCAATATAAAAGCTTCCGCAATTTAAAAGTAAGAATGAAGGAAAAGATCCTTGACAATGACTTAAAAGTGCCTCTTAAGCACACCCATGCCACAATAAAGGCAGGAAAAAACTTATGCAATAAGATAAATACTCTTTATTGCCCAATCTCTTCTGCGGTAGTAAGAGTGGTGAACACAAATCTCTTAATTAGTTCTCTATCTTTGTCGTCAATGTCTAAAAATTCAACGCCAATATCGTATCTTTTCTCATGTTTTTCGCTCACTACTTCAAACTCATTGATCCACACTACTTTTCCCTTTGTTCTGACGACTTTTTTGGATGGTAACATAATTTTTAACTGCAGGATGTCTCCAACTTCAAACTCTTTTCCATACGTTATCAGGCAAATTCCTCCGCCGCCAATATTTTTCGTTATTTTGGACTTGGCAGTCTTTTTAAGTTTTTTGGTAACTTTTTTCCATGTAACGTCTACGTCTATTGAAAGTCTTATAAATTTCCTTCTCTCTTCCATCTTCTCTCCTACTTAATCTCCATAATTTGCTATCATTATATCACAAAATACCGCACAGTGTAGACATAACCAATGAAATATAGAAAAAATAACCAAGGGAAAAAATCAAATTATTTACCCTTAAGATAATAGCTTATTCTTAAAAATCTGGTATATCTGCGAATAGCGTCGGCCCTCGCTTTTTGTTTGTCGAGATCCTTCTGCGCCTCTTGCCATTCTGGAATACCCGCAAGGAGCTTTGAGGTGTAGGCTTCGCACTCCTCCTCACTCATGAATGCATCGCGAATCACCTTTAACTCTCCAGAATCAAGAAAGAATCCAGCGCACTTATAACATTCATCGACATTAACCTCTTTTGACGACTCATATTTATGCGTATGCATGGGGATATTACACTTCGGACATTTAATGCGACTTCGATTCTCATCGTTTACACGCGGATAGTTCAACGCCTCTTTAAGCGCATTGCCGAGGCCTTCATTCTTCTCATCGAGCTTACGCAATTCAAGCCAATCAAACCATATCCCTTTACACCCATCTTTGCATACATCTACTTTTACCCCTCCAAAATCTTGTTCGGTCATTACCTTTTGACATGCGGGACACTTCATGCGACACCTCCTCTTCTCAAAAATTACTACACATCTTATGCCTTTTAGTTCTTATCAATATACCTCCATAAAAGCATTCTACAAAAGAGTATTTTTTAAATGTTTAAGGTACGCCTGATAATTAGCTTTTATTTCTCTTGATGTGTCACAGCCAAATTTTTCTAAAAATACCTCTGTGAGGACAAAGGCACTCATGCTTTCGGCAATAACTCCGCAGGCAACGATTGCGCACGTATCAGAGCGAACCACTGATGCCTTCTGGCTCTTTTTGGTAAGCAGGTTCACTGAATCAAGAGGTTTGCGTAAGGTAGCAATTGGTTTCATCGCGACTCTTAGTACAATCGGTGAGCCAGTAGAAATACCTGCTTCGATGCCTCCGGCATTGTTTGTTGGATGCAAGAATCCCTTGCGTTTGCAATACTCTATCGCGTCATGAGATTTGGAGCCTCTCCTATGGGCATACTCAAACCCTAATCCGATTTCAACCCCCTTTACCGCAGGAATACTCATGAGGCAGGAAGAAAGCCGCGCATCAAGCCTCTTCTCAAAAGACATAAAACTTCCCAAACCCACAGGTACTCCTTCTATCCAGACCTCTGCCACTCCTCCCAAGCTATCCATATCTTTCTCTGCTCTTTTAATTTCTTGAGCCATCAGCCGTTCTTTCTCTCTATCGATGCAGTTAAGCTTTGAAGTGCGCCCCTTACGGATAACTTCCGATATGTTGTGAGGTTTCTTTGTTGAGCAAACCTTACCTACGCGTACGGTGAAACTTGCAATCTTTATC
Source organism: Candidatus Omnitrophota bacterium (assembly GCA_020343695.1). Taxonomy (GTDB): domain Bacteria; phylum Omnitrophota; class Gorgyraeia; order Duberdicusellales; family 4484-171. Next base: position 225,408 of record CP070807.1, read on the forward strand.
CCGAAGAGTAAAAGAAATTGTTTGCAGATTGCCCCCAGTGCAACGCGACACACCGTTTCTCGCGCAGATGCTCTCTCGAGAATATTTCTTATATCAGTTTCCTGATACTTCAACGCTCCTGCGAGATCCGCATGGGCGGGTCGGGGAATCACCAGAGGAGCTAAATTGTCCTTTTTTTGAGGAAAAATTTTTGTATCTTTATTTTTTACTGCTACTGCAATGGGGCTTCCGAGCGTATACTTATTCCGTAAGCCGGCTAAAATCTCCACTTTGTCTTTCTCGATTTGCATCCGCTTTCCTCTTCCCAGGCCCGACATTCTCCTCTTCAGTTCCTGATCAATAAATTTCTCTTCTATTTTCACCCCCTTAGGGAACCCTTCGAGTATCGCCACCATATAGGGTCCATGGGATTCTCCCGCAGTCAATATTCGCATAATACCCCCTTTAATGACCCCGACCGCTCCGACGTTTCAATCGGAGTCCCGACTTCATTTCGGGATTACGTCGGGGGGACATAAGTTGTGTCCTCATTTCAAAACGAAATGTAAAATAGCTCCACCCCAAAAATACACAATAAGAGTCGCCAAAGACAGATACGGTAAATACGGAATAAGATGAGATTTTTTAAAAATAAGAGCACAAACAGAATACACCAAAGCTAGAAAAGGTGCAAGGAAAAATACAAATGGTACCGCACTAGCACCTAAATACACCCCTACCATTCCCATGAAATCAACATCTCCTAACCCTAAAGATTCTTTCTCCCCTTCGATAGAATCCTTCTTACGCCAATTAAGATAAAAAGTTATAAATACATCACCAAAAAGTTTAAAAAGATAGGTAAATCCTAAGCCAAAAACCAGACCCTTAAGAGAACCGACAATTGGTAAATCTTTCATTTCAAACAAACCTGTCTTCATGTACCGGAAACTTTCTCCTAAGGCAAAGGTCAGGCCTACAACGATACCAAGGAGGCAGAGGTGGACAGGAATCGCATGATAATCGATATCAATAAAAGAAACCACTATAAGGAGGCAAAAGAAAATAGCATATTTTACAAAGCTTAAACCGAATCCTGCCTGTGTGTAGAGAACAAGAAAGAGTAATCCCCCTAGCAATTCTACAATAGGATAGCGTATTGATATTTTCTTGCCACACGTTCTGCATTTGGCGCGTAAAAAAAGATAACTCAAAATAGGAACATTGTCATACCATCGTATAGGCGTGTTGCACTGAGGGCAAAAGGAAGACGGTCTTACCAGAGATATGTTCTTGGGAAACCGCCAAATGCACACATTTAAAAAGCTCCCCACACAACTTCCAGTAATAAAGAAAACGATATTGAAAAAAATATTCATTTTAATTTGTTTGACAGAATTTTATAAATCTGGTCTGCATGCGAAGAGAAGTCTTGTTGCCACCATATACATTCTGAATGCAGTGCCTGATAGATGAGCATCCAAAGACCGTTTATCACACGCAGATTATGCTTCTTTGCTTCTCGCAAGAGCCGTGGCAGAGGTGGATTATAGATCAAATCGTATACAACCAAACCTTTCTGATAATTACACAACACTCTCGGCAGAGAATCTTTCACATTTAATCCTAGTCCTGTAGCGTTTATGAGAAGGTCGATGCTGTGCATATTTATGTCCTTTTTTTCTTTTATCGCTTTGGCGGATTTGACCTTAGGGAAAAACGTTTTAATTGTAGTAACTAACTTCTGTGCTCGGCTGTAGATACAATCATACACGACGAGGCAAGCTACTTGCTCTTTTGCTAAATACACACTCACTGCTTTACCAGCGCCTCCTGCTCCTAAAATGAAAACGCTCTTGCCTTTCGGAGAGAATCCATGCTTTTTTAAAGAAAGAATGAATCCTTCGCCATCGGTGTTAAACCCCCATATCCTACCTTTCTCTATCTTCACAGTATTGACTGCTCCTATGATTTTTGCTTCTCTGTCGATTCCCGCGAGATATGGAATAATTTTCTCTTTGTGAGGAATGGTGACATTTAATCCTCTCAAACCCAAGGAAATTGCTCCCTCCAATGCTTTCTTTAAAGAAAGAGGATGGACCTGGAAGCAGAGGTAAATAGCATTAAGATTGCACTTCTGAAAGAGATAGTTATGAATGTGAGGAGAGAGGGAATGGGCTATGGGAAAACCAAATAATCCATACGCCGTAGTTCTACTATCTATCATTCTTCCCAACTTATTTTCGCCCAGCGCCATAATTCATCCCAATCGCTTCCTCTAAAATACGAGAGAGGTCGAGGATAGCGGTCTCTCAAATAATCTTCGATCTCCTCTTTGGTTCGATACCTCTTGACGGCAAGCAAACCTTGTTTTTCTGTAGTTGGTAAATAGATGAGTGACCAAAACTGCTGCCAATCTCGCTCATCGAATTTTCCGAATACGTCTGGAACAAATTCGCGAAGATTCGCCTCTTGCTCGATAAATGTTAATGGGGGCTGCCTTTCGGGAGAAACCTCCATAGAGATATTGTGTTTTTTTACCTTGAAGAACTGCTGAATAGGCTGCAACAGGCGTTGGAAGTTTTTTTGAAGAGCATAGTAAGAGGAGCTGTCTTTGAATTCAATTACTGCAAAGACCAAAATAACCACAAGGAGTATGGCAACAATATTCACAATATACTTCATGCTCTCGGCCTTCCGCAATGATTAACGCACCTGATTCAGTGCATCGAGGTAAGCCTTCACCGAGGCCTCCAGAATATCGGTGCTTGAACCTCTACCAATGGTAGTCTTTGCCTTTGCTCTAATTTCCACTCTCACCAGACCTTGGGCGTCTTTTCCTTTTGTAATTGCTTCTAGTTTGTAATTGAGAAGCTTGGCTTTTATTTTTGTAATTTTATCAATCGCTTTATAGCAGGCATCCACAGGTCCATCACCTCGGGATTCTGCCTGGCGCAGGAGGCCCTTATGTTTTATTTTTACTGTCGCTTCAGGAATGATATCTGTACCAGTAACTACCTTTACTGACGCAAGTTCATAAATTCTTTTCTTTTCTCTGATTTCTTCCTCAGCGAGGACAATCAAATCGTCATCGAAAATCTCCTTTTTCTTATCTGCCAATTCTTTAAATCGTTTAAAGATTACATTTATCCTCTTTTCATCTAGTTTAAATCCTAAATCTTTTAAGCGCTTATTAAGGGCGTGCCTGCCTGAATGTTTTCCAAGCACAAGCTCACTTCTGCCTATCCCTATATCTTGTGGGTTCATTATTTCATAGGTAATGCGCTTCTTTAATATCGCATCTTGATGAATTCCTGACTCATGACGAAAGGCATTATCCCCCACAATCGCTTTATTCGGTGGAACAACAAATCCTGTTGAAGTACTCACAAGACGTGAGGCACGGCTAATTTCTTTTGTAGCAATTTGAGTATACAAATTACCAAATACATCCTTTCGTGTCTTGAGGGCCATTGCAATCTCTTCTAAAGAAGCGTTTCCGGCCCTCTCTCCTATCCCATTTACCGTACAGTGAACTTGCCGTGCACCTGCTAAAACCGCTGAGAGTGAATTTGCCGTTGCCATCCCTAAATCATCGTGACAGTGAATAGAAATAACTGCTTTCTGTATATTAGAGACATTATTGAAAATATCGGTTATGAGAGAGTGTATCTCTTGGGGGTAGCTGTACCCTACCGTATCAGGTATATTTATGGTTCGAGCTCCTTGCTTGATTGCTGTCTCAATAACCCTGAAGAGAAAGTCTCTGTTGGAACGCGTTGCGTCTTCTGGGGAAAATTCAATATCATCACAGTAATTTCGCGCAAGATGTGTACCTTTCTTTGCTATTGCAAGAATTTCATCCTCGACTTTCTTAAATTTATATTGGAGGTGGATCTTTGAGGTTGCAAGAAATATATGGATACGAGACCGTCGAGCTTTTTTTAAAGAGTTATACGCTGCCTCTATATCATCCTTTAGGCATCGGGCTAGCCCACACACGATGCTAGTATTGATATCACGCGCCACCAAACTCACTGCCTTGAAATCATCGGGGCTGGCGATAGGAAAACCTGCCTCAATGATGTCGACCCCTAAATTTTGAAGTTGATAGGCGACCTCTAATTTTTGCTCAGATGTAAGTGCTGCTCCCGGCGCCTGCTCGCCGTCTCTTAACGTTGTATCAAAAACAATCACTTTCTCCATAAACGGCCTTTCGTTATCCAGAATAGTACAGACTTATTTCAATGTGAAACTTTCAATGGCCTTCTGGGCAATGCTCAAGTTACTTTCAAAACTTTCTACCTTATCAACAAAACTTACAGTATAGACGAGCGGACCTTTAAGGAAGGCATAAATTATCTGTTTTATCCTGACCTGAAAATATCCCACCACTATTGTTCCCTCCATTACCATCGTTGCGCCTTTTCTGTTATTAAGGGTAACTTCTCGGGGAAGCTCTACCACCTTAAAGTTTTTCAAAATCACCCGCATGGTATGTATGCTGAGGTTGAGGTATTC
>CP070807.1:230007-243118 GCA_020343695.1 Candidatus Omnitrophota bacterium
TCCAAATACGAGTTCCCAGGCAAAGACGTTCCGGTTATCAGAGGTTCGGCTCTGAAAGCATCAGAGTGCGGGTGCGGCAAAGACGATTGCCAGCATTGCAAACCCATCCTTGATTTGATGAAGGCAGTTGACGAATACATCCCAACGCCGAAACGAGATGTAGATAAACCATTCCTTATGGCTGTAGAAGATGTATTCTCCATCTCAGGACGTGGAACGGTTGTGACAGGAAGAGTAGAAAGAGGGAAAATTAAGACTGGCGAGGAAATAGAACTCGTTGGCATCCATCCTCAAATAAAAAAGACTGTCGTCACAGGTGTTGAGATGTTTCGCAAAATCCTCGATGAAGGCCAAGCAGGTGACAACGTTGGTTTGCTTCTAAGAGGCACGGAAAAAAACGATGTGGAGAGAGGGATGGTTGTTGCAAAGCCAGGTTCAATTACGCCTCATAAGAAATTTAAGGCACAGGTGTATGCTCTAAAGAAGGAGGAAGGTGGCCGACACACTCCATTCTTCTCAGGGTACAGACCCCAATTCTACTTCAGAACAACCGATGTGACTGGTTCAGTGAAACTTCCCCAAGGGGTAGAGATGGTTATGCCTGGTGATAACGTAGAGCTGGAAGTTGAACTCATCCAGCCTGTCGCCATTGAAAAAGAGGTACGATTTGCAATTCGTGAAGGTGGCCGAACTGTAGGGGCAGGAGTAGTTACTGAAATTATCGCCTAAACACCGATAACGCAGATCGCCTACGGATATACGCAGACCAAAGGTGTGCGGAATCTGTCGATAACGCATCTGCGTCAATGTGGACATTCGAATATGCTTAAGTTACGAATCAAGCTGAAAGCGTTTGACCATAGGGTGCTCGATCAATCTACCCAAGAAATTGTGGAGGTTGCTTTGCGCACGGGAGCAAAAGTGAATGGCCCCATACCACTTCCTACAAAGAAGAAAATATATACTGTGAACCGATCGACAAACATTGACAAAAAGTCACGTGAACAATTTATGTTGGCAATACATAAACGAATAATTGAACTTCATGACCCAACGCCAAAGACAATAGATGCCTTAAGGAAGTTGAATCTTCCCGCAGGAGTAAATGTTGAAATAAAACAAGAAGTGTAAAATGTTAAAAGAAATTTTTGGAAGAAAAATCGGCATGACTCAAGTGTTCAACAGCGAAGGGGATCTTGTAGGGGTCACTTTAGTGGAAATTGAACCTGCCTGTGTTCTGGAAACAATCGATTACCCTACAAAGAGGAAGGTAAAAATTGCCTTCTCTAAAATTGAAGAGAAAAAGCTCAACAAGACCAAGAAACCTATCTTGGGGTACTTTCGTAAACAGAGCGTAAGCCCTTACGAATATATCCGCGAAGTGAATGCTGAGCAGGATATCAAAACAAAGGCAACAGTAGGGGTTGAAATTTTTTCGGAGGGTGACATTGTTGATGTGAGGGCAAAAACAAAAGGCAAAGGGTTTGCTGGAGGAATGAAGCGCCATGGGTGGCATGGACAACCCTCTTCACACGGCTCCACTACCCACCGACGCATTGGTTCAGCGGGAGCAAGTACGTACCCGGCACGGATTATAAAAGGCCTTCGCATGCCGGGACACATGGGAAATGTATATCGTACGACCAAAAATTTGAAAATTATAAAGATTATTAAGGGGGCCAATCTTGTGTGCATTCAGGGAAGTATTCCTGGAAGCAGAGGAAGTCTGGTGCAAATCAAGAGGATGAAGATAGCACAGGCACCAAAAGAAGAAAAGAAATAGAAACACCTATGGCGAAAATTAGCGTTTCTGACACAAAAGGTAAAGAAGTAGAACAACTGGCTTTAGATGCTCGTATTTTTGACGGAAAAATTAACGAACCTCTTATGCATCAGGCAGTCGTCGCCTATTTGGCGAATCAGCGCAAAGGAGTAGCATCAACGAAAACGAAAGCAAAGGTGAGAGGTGGCGGAAGAAAGCCATGGCGCCAGAAAGGAACAGGAAGGGCACGTGTCGGCTCTATTCGTTCACCACTCTGGAGAGGAGGCGGAGTTACTTTTGGACCGCACCCTCGCTCCTATCGCAAAGAATTCCCTAAGCGAATGAAAGTCCTCGCTTTAAAAAGCGCCCTTAACCTAAAGTTGCGAGACAAAGAGTTGGTTGTTTTAGATGAATTGAAAGCAGATTCACATAAAACAAAAAAGTTCCTCGCGATTATGAAAAAACTAAAATTAGCTGATATGAAAGTGAGATTTATCGTGGAAAAATGCGGCAAAAATCTGTTGTTGGCATCAAGAAATATACAGAAGGTAGCTGTCGAGCCGGGACATACGCTTACTACCTATGAAGCGTTAGATTGTCAAAAGATAGTTTTCACGAAAGATGCGCTCATCAAAACTCAAGAGCGGATTAAAAAATGGGTTTCATAGTAAGATGAGAAGTATTTATTCTATAATTAAAGCACCGTTGATTACTGAAAAGGCAAGCAGGATAATGGCTGACCGTAAGTATGTTTTCTGGGTAGATAGAGAAGCCAACAAGGTTGACGTCAAAAGAGCCGTAGAGAAAATATACAACGTGAAGGTAGAAAAAATATCTTCTATGGTCGTAAAGAGTAAATCAAAGAGAATCCGATGGAATCAACCGGGCAAAACAACTTCCTGGAAGAAAGCAGTGGTTACCTTAAAGAGCGGTTTTGAAATTAAGCTCACCTAATAAACTTTGGAGTTTCGATGGGAATAAAAAAATTTAAACCAGTAACGGCTTCCAGTCGGTTTAGAGTGATATCGGACTTCTCTGAAATCACAAAAAATAAACCGGAAAAATCTCTCATCGTCGCATTGAAAAAGAGTGGTGGCCGAAACAACTATGGAAGAATTACAATCCGCAGGAGAGGCGGCGGACATAAACGGCGATATAGGATCATTGATTTCAAAAGGGATAAGTTTGATATTGAAGGAAAAGTAATCGCCATCGAATACGATCCGAATAGAAGCGCACGTATATGTCTTGTAGAATATCCTGATAAAGAAAAACGATACATTATTCTACCTGACCGGCTCAATATAGGAGATAAAATCGTAAGCGCTTCTGACTCACAAGTAGACATAAAACCGGGCAATAACATGAAGCTCAAGTATATTCCGTTAGGCACTCTTGTGCACAGCGTAGAGCTTGCACCTCAAAAAGGTGCGGTCTTAGTTAGAAGCGCGGGCAGTTGGGCACAGGTTATGGCAAAAGAACGGGGCTTTGTCCAGCTACGGATGCCCAGCGGAGAAATCCGCCTTGTGAAACAAGACTGCAGAGCAACCGTGGGGCAAGTTGGGCTAATTGAGCACTCCTCATTTACGCACGGAAAGGCAGGACGGACCAGATGGTTCGGCAGACGCCCTAAAGTCAGAGGAGTGGCAATGAATCCTGTTGACCATCCCCATGGAGGAGGGGAAGGCAAGGCAGGTCAAGGTAACCCACACCCTGTCAGTCCCTGGGGAATGCCGGCAAAAGGAGGAATCACTCGCAAGCCCAAGAAAATGAGCAATAAATACATAGTGAAGCGACGAGTGAAAAAGAAAAAAGGAACCTAAGATGTATATACAATCTATAAATAAGCGAGGGTCGCTATGAGTCGGTCATTAAAAAAGGGGCCTTTTGTAGACCTGAAATTGTTAAAAAAAATACAAAAAATACGCGCCAGTGGCGAGAGGAAGCCGATAAAGACGTGGTCTCGTTCCTCTATGATTGCCCCAGAATTCGTAGGACTTACGTTTGCGGTCCATGATGGGAAAAAGCATATCCCTGTTTTTGTTACTGAAGCAATGGTTGGACATCGTTTGGGTGAATTTGCTCCCACACGAACATTTAGGCAACATGGCGGAATAAAAGCCAAGAAAGCACTACAGAAAAAATAATGGATTGTACATCCCGAATTTTCTAGTGATATGATAGCGAGAGCAGAAACAAAATATGTGAGAATTTCTCCCTTGAAAGTAAGGCCCGTTGCCGAACTCATCAGGGGTAAAAAAGCAGCTAATGCCCTCACTCTACTTGAATTACTCAATAAAAAAGGGGCATATCTGCTAAAAAAAGTGTTGCATTCGGCGCTTTCCAATGCAAAAAATAAAGGTTATGAAGAGGACAAGCTATTCATTTCGAAAGTAATCGCAAATCCTGGACCGACGCTGAAACGTTGGCGAGCCGCCTCTTTCGGAAGAGCAACAATGATAAGGAAACGGACATCACATATTCTCATTGAGTTGGATGCCGCAGATAAACTGGTTTCGGACGTTAAAGTGAAACGATAATTAAAAAAAGGAGAGTATGGGACAAAAAGTTCATCCCTACGTTTTAAGAATTGGGTTTGGAAAAGATTGGCTTTCACGGTGGTTTTCTACCAAAAAGAGAGAATACGCTGAATTTCTGGAAGAGGATTTAAAAATACGAGAGTTCATTAAAAAGAATTACCCTATGGGTTCCATTTCGGCAATAGTGATCGAGCGAGTATCTGGTAGCCTGATAAAAATTAAAATACGAACATCTCGACCAGGGGTCATTATTGGCAGGCGAGGTCAAGATATTGAGCGAATAAAAGAACAGGTAAGTGAATTCACAAAGAAAGAAATAATAGTTGATGTGGAAGAGGTTCTTGAACCAGCAAAAACAGCGCAACTGATAAGCGAACTGATTGCTTTTCAAATAATCAAAAGGGTAAATTTTCGGCGGGCTATGAAGAGAGCAATTCAGCAAGCCGTCACATTGGGGTGCGAAGGAATAAAGATTAAGTCGAAAGGTAGATTGGGAGGAGTAGAAATCGCACGGCGTGAAGGATATAAACAAGGTAAAATCCCTCTGCAAACGTTTCGCGCCGATATTGACTACGGTTTTAGTGTAGCAAAAACAACCTATGGAACAATTGGAGTAAAGGTGTGGATCTATAAAGGGGAAAGAAAATTAGGAAGCTATCTGGTTGAAGACCAAGAGCTCGAGGCTCAAGCATCCACACAATCAGCAGAGACTAAAGGTTAGGAAAAACAAAGGAATGATGTGCCGGGCATGGTGTTGCGGCATATTGTTATGAAACGTAATATAATCTGCCATGTTATTTCCGAAAAGAGTTAAATACAGAAAGGCCCAAAGAGGAAGACGAAAAGGCTTAGCGGTGAGCGGCTCCACAGTCTGTTTTGGTGAGTATGGGGTAAAGGCACTTCAGTCGGGTTGGCTTAAAAGCACCCAGCTTGAAACCGCACGAGTCATTCTTACCCGGCGTCTGCGTCGAGGAGGTAAACTGTGGATACGAATTTTTCCTGACAAACCGGTTACCAAAAAGCCAGCAGAAACACGAATGGGCAAGGGAAAAGGCGAGGTAGAGAGTTGGGTAGCAGTAATAAAGAGAGGAAAAGTTATTTTTGAGTTAGGAGGAATACCGGAAGACTATGCTCGAGCCTCTTTCCGACTGATCTCATATAAGTTTCCCTTTAGAACAATGTTTGTAAAGCGAAGGTAATCTTTGTAACCCTATGAAAATCAAAGAATTACGAGAGTTATCCAAGGAAGAATTGAAGAATAAATTAGTAGATTTCCAAAAGCAATTTATGGAATTGCAATTAAAGAAAAAAACTGGCGTAGAAAAACCTCATCTTTTTAACCAAACCAAGAAGGACATTGCACGCATTCTTACGCTTTTAAAAGAAAAAGGGGACTCAGATGGGTAAACAGAAAATTTTAGAAGGAAGGGTAGTCTCGGACAAAATGGATAAAACTGTCGTCGTTGAAGTCATTAAAAAATTTCCTCACTCGGCATACAGGAAAATGATGATGAAACGTAAAAAGTATAAGGTGCATGATGAGCGTAATGCCGCAAAGTTAGGTGATAGAGTAAAAATAATTGAATCGCGACCTTATTCGAAGGAGAAGCGATTTAAATTATTCGAAGTGCAAAAATAAAAATGATTTTTATCCGAACAAAAGTAGATGTAGCTGATAATAGTGGGGCAAAAAAAGTTGCTTTCGTGGGAGTAATTGGAAAAAAGAATAAAACCCACGCAACTATTGGAGACGTTATTACTGCGAGCGTGAAGGAAGCGATACCCAATGCTCCCATCAAAAAGGGAGAAGTGGTCAGGGCTGTTATCGTCAGAACTCATTTTCCAATTAAACGCAGAGATGGAATGTGTATAAAGTTTGATAAGAATGCTTGTGTGATTATTGACAAACAAGGTAATCCCCGTGCGACACGAGTGTTTGGTCCGGTGGCACGAGAGTTGCGAAATCAATTTGGAAAGATTCTCTCTCTTGCTCCCGAAGTCATATAAGAAAAGTTCTAATTGAGTGGATATACAATGAGTATGCGGATACGAAAAGGAGATAAGGTACAGGTAATTGCAGGAAAGGATAAAGGAAAAGCCGGAAAGGTCCTTAAGGTTTTGGTCTCTGGAAATCGGGTCATCGTAGAAGGCATCGCTTTGGTCAAAAAGCATCTTCGTAAGCGTTCAGAGAGTGAGCCCGGAGGAATTAAAGAGATTCCCTCATCTGTGCACATCTCCAATGTCGCTCTCTTGTGCCCTCGCTGTGAACGAGGCAGACGCTTCGGAATAAAGATATTAAAAGATAAGAGTAAAATACGGGAGTGCACAAAGTGTCACCAACCACTATAAAAACGACATGAATACAGAGGCAAAATATATACCACGCCTGTTGCAGATATATCGAGGCGAGATTGCTCCAGAAATGTGCAAAGCGTTCGATCACAAAAATACCCTTGCTGTACCAAAACTGGTAAAGATTTCGATCAATATGGGCGTTGGTGAAGCAACCGCTGATGCAAAAATCGCTGAAAAGGCAGCAGAAGAGCTGGCAACTTTAAGTGGGCAGAAGGCAAAAATTTGTAGAGCGCGAAAGCCAATCTCCAATTTTAAAGTGAAGAAAGGCCAAGCTATCGGCTGTTGCGTAACATTACGACGATATCGAATGTATGAATTTTTGGATCGGCTTATTACGGTGGCGATTCCACGTATTCGCGATTTTAGAGGGTTTTCTCCTCAGTCTTTTGACGGAAGAGGAAATTACAACTTCGGTTTATCGGAACAAACTGTATTTCCTGAAATTGATCTCGATAAAGTAAGTCGAACAAAAGGTATGACCATTACAATTCATACCACTGCACATACAGACCAAGATGCAAGAGACCTCTTGACAGCATTTGGATTTCCGTTCCGACGTCAATAACAAAAAGGAGATGTATGGCGACGACTGGTAAAATTGAAAAATGGAAAAGAGACAAAAAGAAACCAAAATTTTCTACCCGTTATCACAATCGCTGTCGATTGTGCGGAAGAGCGCGGGGTTATATCCGCGACTTTGAACTGTGTCGAATTTGCTTCAGGCAACTTGCCTGGCAGGGATTGATCCCGGGAGTAAAAAAGGCAAGCTGGTAACAATTGCCTAAGGCTACCGAAACACATAAGAGCCCAGAAACATAAAAACGAGGTATTATGAGTAGAACAGATTTATTGAGCGATGCATTCACAATCATTAGAAATGCGAACAAAGCGAAGAAAGAGGAAACTCTCATTCCTTACTCCAAGTCACTCTTAAAAATATGCGAGATTCTTAAAAATGAAGGGTATCTCGAAAACTACAAAGAAATTGATCTGGGTACTTTTAAAAAAATTAAAGTTTACCTTAAATATAGCGGCAAGAAAAGTACTCTCACCCAAATAAAAAAAGTCTCTACACCCGGGAGAAGGACTTATGTGGGTAGAGACAATATTCCGTCAGTCTTGCAGGGTTACGGTATTGCACTTATTTCCACATCCTCTGGAATTATTACCGATAAAGAGGCGAAAGCAAAAGGGATAGGTGGAGAATTTATCGGTATGGTGTGGTAATCTGTGCCATATAAATTTATAAGGAAGACGTCATGTCACGCGTAGGTAAAGAGCCTGTCGAAATACCTAAAGAGGTAAAAGCGCGCCTAGAAAAAGGCTTTCTCATTGTGGAAAGTTCCAAAGGTAAATTGAATCTTGTGATTCCTTCTCAGATAAAAGTTGAGATTGAAAATAATACAATTGTGGTAAAGCGAAAGAATGAAAGCAAATTCGCAAAGAGCCTGCATGGAACAATACGTGCACTCATTCATAATATGGTGAAAGGCGCACAAGAAGGATTCAAAAAAGAGCTCGATATTATTGGAGTTGGTTACAAAGCTCAAATGAAAGGTCAAGTGCTCTCTTTAAGTATGGGGTTCTCTCACCTTGTAGAGATGCCTATTGCCGCGGGACTCCATGTCTCCTGTCCGAAACCGAACCGGATCGTGATAGAAGGCATAGATAAGCAACAGGTAGGGGAATTCGCCGCAGAAATACGAAAAATATATCCTCCAGAGCCTTATAAAGGTAAAGGCATTCGATACGTAGGGGAGGAGGTAAGAAAGAAACTCGGAAAAGCGTTAGCAAAATAATCGTAAAGACCATGAAGGCCAAAGGCAGAGAAAAACGACACAAAAGGATTCGAACAAAATTAAAAGGGGACGAAAATAAACCTCGCATGGTAGTGTTTCGGAGCAAAAAACACATCTATGCTCAACTCATCAATGATCGTATCCAGCAGAGCATTATTGGCTGTTCTACTTTGACCAAGGAATTTCATGGTTCCGAAGCAAAAGGCAAAAAACGCAAAACCAATAATAAAGATGCGGCTAAAGAAATTGGTAAATTCCTAGCCCAGAAGGCAGCTCACCGAGGCATAAAAGAAGTGTGCTTTGACCGAGGAGGATATAAATACCACGGGAGAGTAAGAGCATTGGCAGAGGGAGCTCGAGAGGCAGGATTACGGTTTTAATAAAAGGGGGCTAAGGCGTCGATGAAAGAAGCAGTAGATAAAACAAAAGAGGAAGCATTTATTGAGCGGATCATTTTCATCAATAGAGTCACAAAAGTAACAAAAGGTGGCAAAAATTTAGGGTTCTCTGCCCTCGTTGTAGTCGGCGACGGTCAAGAAAAGGTGGGATATGCTTTAGGGAAAGCAAATGAAGTTGCTGATGCAATAAGGAAAGGCATAAAGCGGGCAAAAAAGAATTTGATACACGTGAAGAAGAAAGGCACAACAATACCCCATCAAACCAAGGGTCAATTCGGCGCGGTTCAGGTTTTGTTTAAGCCCGCGTCTCAAGGGACCGGAGTCATTGCGTCGTCTGCTATACGAGCACTCTGTGAATGCGCAGGAATAAAAGACGTATTAACAAAAATTTTAAAGAAGTCAACAAACCCCGTAAATGTTGTGAAAGCAGCCTTTCAAGCATTGGAGAGTTTAAAAGGCTAAAAGGTATTGGGCCGGATGGACTTATCAAAGATACGCATAAAGACAAAAAAGAAATCGTTCAAACGTCTCGGACGAGGCACAGGAAGCGGGAAGGGTAAAACGAGCGGCCGTGGACATAAAGGTGCTGGACAGCGTGCAGGTAAACGTTTGCCTTATCCTGGTTTTGCGGGAGGAAATTTACCGTATGTGCGAAAAATGCCTAAGCGAGGTTTTCGACCGCCAAAAAGGAACGAATATCAAATAGTCAACCTCCGAGATATTAAGAAAAAAATAAAGAATGTTTCAGCGATTGATCCTGCCACTTTAAAAAAGGCAAACTTAATCAAGGACGAAGAAAAACCTATTAAAATTCTGGCTGATCTTGAAGGCACATTTAATCTGAAGACTACCTTCAAGGCGGATTCGTTTTCGAAAAAGGCCAAACAGGTAATCGAGGAGGTTGGCGGAAAAACAGAACAATTGAGGCGTTAAATATGCTGGAAAAGGTAAGTAATATTTTTAAAGTCGAAGAGTTAAAGAAAAAAATTTTCATAACCCTTTCTCTGCTCATCGTATATCGAGCGGGGTGTTTTATTCCTACTCCTGGTGTAGATACGTTTGCCCTCTCCCAATTCTTCGACAAATTAACTGAAACGCAGGGCCAGACGATATTTGGAATGATCAACCTCTTCACTGGCGGTGCTCTTACGCGAATGAGTATATTCGCCTTAGGAATTATGCCCTACATCTCTGGGTCAATTATTATGCAGCTACTTACGGCAGTCGTCCCTGCCTTGGAACGAATCGCCCAAGAAGGCAAAGCTGGCTATGAGAAGATAAATCAATACACACGATATTTAACTTTAGTCATCTGTGTAATCCAAGGATTATTCTTATCGCTCTGGCTGGGAAATTCACGAAATTTTATAATTGGCGGAGAAGAATTTGTAATTGTGCCTGACCCTAATCTGCTCTTTCGGCTGATCACAATTCTCACCTTAACCGCTGGAACAATTTTTATCATGTGGCTAGGAGAACAGATTCAAGAGCGGGGCATTGGTAATGGTATATCGCTAATTATTACCGCAAGCATTATCTCGCGGATTCCTTCTTCTTTGGCGCAATTATGGGTTCTCTGGTCCCCCCTTGATGCCACAAACAGGCAAATTCCTACCCCTACTGTTTTACTTCTTTTGGGGCTATGGTTTCTTGTTGTTATGGCAGTGGTTCTTTTCACTCAAGCTCAGCGGAGAATCCCAATCCAGTATGGGAAAAGGGTTGTGGGAAGACGCGTGTATGGTGGTCAAAGCACATATCTTCCCATAAGAATTGATATGGCAGGAGTAATTGCGATTATTTTTGCGAGCGTAGTTCTATCTGTGCCCTCTACGTTAGGTATGTTCATTTCAACACAAGCAAAACCTTTTAGTTTCCTTCAGAGCATTATCCAACAAAGAGGATTATGGTACAACTTTATCTATGTAGGATTTATCGTCTTTTTTATGTATTTTTACACCGCGATTGTATTTAGGCCTCTAGAAATATCAAATAATCTAAAAAAATACGGAGGGTTTATACCCGGTATACGACCAGGCAAATCTACCGCAGAATATCTCGACTATGTGGCTACGCGCATTGTATTCATAGGCGCTTTCTATGTATCCGTAATCGCTACCTTGCCAAACATGATTATGCACCTGTTCAGAGTCCCATCATATGCCCTCGCTTCACTCTTTGGCGGAACGACACTTCTTATTATGGTAGGCGTCATACTGGATACGATGAAGCAGATTGAAGGTCAACTTCTTATCCGTCATTATGAAGGGTTCATGAAAAAAGGAACCTTAAGAGGGAGAAGATAAGAAGTAATGAATATAATCCTTTTTGGTTCACCTGGGTCAGGTAAAGGAACACAAGCTAAAATGTTAGGCGAGCATTTTTACCTGCGAAAAATATCATTGGGTGATATCTTACGAGAAGAAGTGAAAAAAGATAATGAGATAGGCAGGCAAGTAAAGAAATACATGGAACAAGGGGTCCTGGTGCCGGATGAATTGGTTTCTCATATTATTGAAGACAATATTGATGTGAAATCATCTGACAATCACTTAGGTCATCGAGGAATCATCCTCGATGGATTCCCTCGCAATCTGTCGCAGGCAAGAGTATTGGAAGGAATTTTAAACAAGGGCGGTCAAACAGTTGACACCTTTATCTATCTTGACATTGATGAGAAAACAATTATCGACCGACTCTCAAAAAGGCGCGTATGCAAACAGTGCGGGGCGAATTACCACTTGGATACGATGCCTCCCAGGTGCCAGAATGTATGCGATACGTGTGATGGCGAATTGATCCAGCGCAACGACGACAAACCCTCAGTGATAAAGAAACGACGGGAAGTGTTTTTAGAAGAGAGCAAAAAGCTTTTAGATTTTTATGCTCAAAAAGACAAACTCCTAGCCATAGATGGCCGAGGGACAAAAGAAGAGGTCTTTGACCGAATCAAAAATGAGCTTCAACCGAAAATTACTTATGAAAAATAGCTATTCTAATGGAATCTGCAATCAATGCAAAAACTGTTAACCTACGAGGAATTGAAACTGATGCGACAGGCAGGAAAGGTCGCCTCACTTTTCCTCAAAAAACTTAAGAAACGTATTCGGCCACATACTTCGACAAAGAGTATCGAAGAGTTCTTTGAAAAATTTATTAAGCATTATCCAGAAATGAGTGCTGCATTTAGGGGGTATAAAAATTATCCTGCATCGCTCTGCGTGTCAATAAACGAAGAAATCATTCATGGGATACCAACATCTAGCAAAATTATAAAAGACGGCAGTTTAGTGAGTGTAGATTTGGGCATCAAATATAAAGGTTTATTTGTTGATGTTGCGTACACCTACAAGGTTGGCAAAATATCAACATTGGCGAAGAAGCTGAGGCAAGTAAGTCTTAAGGCGCTCTACGAAGGAATAAAAAAGGCACGTGTTGGTGCGAGGGTAGGAGACATAAGTTGTGCGATCCAAAAAGTTGTGGAAAGTAACCGATTTTCGGTAATACGCAAATTCGTTGGCCATGGGATAGGGAAAGACTTACATCTACCTCCTGAAGTGCCAAATTTCGGAAAGAGCGACGAAGGGGAGAAACTCACGGAAGGACTCGTTCTTGCAATTGAACCAATGGTATCAGCAGGAACTTTCGATGTGGATATTCTTTGTGATGGGTGGACGGCGAAAACAAAAGATAATTCCCTCTCGGCTCACTTTGAACATACAGTTGCCATAACAAAAAAAGGGCCGTGGATAATCACCCAGTAAGTATACTGTGAGATGGCGAAAGAAGAATTAATTGAAGTTGAAGGTGAAATTGTCGAGACATTACCGAACGCAATGTTCCGCGTAAAGTTAGAAAACGGCCACATTGTATTAGCTCATGTCTCGGGGAAAATGCGGATGCATTTCATTAGAATTCTTCCAGGAGATAAAGTGAAACTTGAACTTTCTCCGTACGATTTAACAAGAGGAAGAATCACCTATAGGTATAAATAGGTTTTTGGTGAACACATATGAAAGTGCGATCATCAGTGAAAAAGTTGTGCGATAAGTGCAAGGTCATAAAACGGAAAGGAATCACTCGTGTGATTTGTAGAAACCCTAAACATAAACAGAAGCAGGGATGATCTGTAAAAAAAGCGGTTCGTAGCTACGCGCTGCGAGCATTTTTGGAGGTTAAGATGCCACGAATTTTAGGTGTTGATGTTCCCAAGGATAAAAAAATAAAGATTGCCTTACGGTATCTCTATGGTATTGGACC
>CP070807.1:243218-256327 GCA_020343695.1 Candidatus Omnitrophota bacterium
CCCTCTGGACAGTCAGCAGGAAGGCAGTCACCAATATACGGTTTATCATTAATCACCCTCTGAATCACATTGGCATCATCAGCATCGCGGAATTTCGCGGCTACCCCGTCAGGGTCTAAATTATAGTCTCCTTTTAGATACACATTATTAGGAGTGACAATGCTTAAACCTCCGTCAGGAAGTCTTTCGCCATTAACCAACATTACTGCATCAGCATCCGAGTCATAGTGAGTCGGCCATTGGCCATCAGACCAACTACCCAATTCAATAAACACAAGACCATTAAAATTAGGCATCTGGGCCTCAATTTTATTTTTTAGTGCATTCACATCTATTTCTAGAACACTCGATGGTGCATAGAATGTGCCATTACGCGCAGGGTTGAGGGCATTATAGAATTGTTTTGTGTCCGTGCAGTCAGAGATGGGATTGACGAATTCTTTTCCTCCGCCTACAGCATCTTTCCAGCCGATATATATACCGCTATCCTGTGCTTTTGCTTTGATTGTGCTGTAGTCAGAATACCCGCCGATGATTCTTCCTGGATCAACCTCTTGGCCTCCCTGGCTCCTATCTTGTACTAAAGTTTGGTTTGGGATTTCTTGATCTAACCGTACAACCCCTGTACCTAGAGGGTCACCTAACCAGGTACCCCAGGCTTGACTCTGCTGCTCTGTATTTAAAAAGTACCAATCGTACAGTGCTCCTGTGGAAATATCTTCTACTCTTGCTCCTATCATATCATTAATACACCCACTGTTGTTATAATACGGGTCATTGCCATGACGGTCAGTGCCATACTCTAAATCGTTCCACCACTCCATATTCACACGGTAAGGAGTGCCAGGGCTTCCGCTTTTATTCCAGGAATAAGTTGACCACCAGGCATTATCATAGGCAGCGAGGAAAAATCGGCGTTCCCAATCTTCGCCGCCAGTAAGGACATTTGAAATATTACCGTTATGGTAATCGATATAGTCATTGGCATGATGAGATTTCCAGTCATTCCAGAAAGCAGGCCAATCAACGTTTATTAGGCCTGCCTGTTCAGTATTGAAGGCAACCTCAAATGCTTCTTTTTCTGTGAGAGCACCAGAGATTGCGCCACCGCCTACTTCTTTGACTACAATTTTGTGCTGAGGAAGAGAGGAGAAGAGGCTCACACTTCCCTCGTGTCCGCACATTTCATAGACAGCCAGGTTCTTGAGAGCGTTATTGTCGATTGTGTAGTGGAGGGGCAGTTTGTCGTTTACATCACCAGGCGCGCCGTCATATTTATCATACTCCCAGGCAGCAGCGGCCCCAACAAGATAATAAGGTAAGGTAACAAGAGGGTTAGGGGTTGCGATAGGACCGGTAAGAAACGTGGCATTACCCGTACGATAGTGGGCAGTGCTGTTGAGGTACATGTATGTTGATAAGTCCCACGGATCACCAGTGGCAGTATCATACACTACATTGCCACGACAATCATAATACTGGTTGATTCGATCCCATAAGATGTAGCCTTCACCATCTGTTTTAGAGCCGGCGGTGAGTTTGGTGATGAACTCAAAAGTAGGATTATATTGAAAAATAATATTTCCATTCACATGGATAGCCCCGAAACTACGCCCGTCAAAGGTAGCGGTGCTAAAGATGTGGGTGCGGGGGAAGAAGAAAAAGTACTCGTAGGCAGAGAGTTGGTTTACCCGATGTTCGATAGTGCGTTGAATTCCATTAAATTCACCGCGGGAAAGGATGACAACAACTCCTACGTAATTACCTCCGATCATCTCTGGATAGGTTTTTACCTCAAAACCTTCCCCGGTAACTTCATAGTGTCCGGCCCCGTTTATCCCGGCAGTAGGAATACCGGGATTGGTAGGAACGGGAAACACAAAATTCACCCTATTGCCGTTGCCATCAGCTGGGCTTTGGCCAGTAACGGTAACCGGTGTGGTTCTGTTCTCATGAGTGTACCAGCTAAATCCTCGATTAGCTAATTCCATATAGGCGTACGTTACGCCTTTCTCAGCATTATAGAAAGCCTGCAGAGAGTCAGATCCGCGACGGGATAAGTTGCTCTCATTGATGATGCGCATAAAAGCCACAACAGCGATTCCTAAGAGGACAATCATCACATAGAGGCAGGCTGTGAGAATTACTCCTTTTTTCTGTTTTGCGACTATTTTCATTTTTCACCTCATCTGGGTATCCATTCAATTATGCCTCATCTGGCTTTAAATTACAATAGGGAAAAGAATCTTTTTACATCTTTTTACAAGTGAGCACCCATAGGAAATCTATCGAAATACGACTCAGCCCCTCACAGGGAGCCAATACCTATTTACAATAGGCGCCTGATATGTTACATTATTTAAGGATAATGCATGTAAGAGAGAGGCTATGAAATTTTCATGGAAAGAGAAGCGTATTGATTTCTACATTGCCTGTGTCATTATCGCGAGCATCATCTTAAGTGTATTGGCGTTGTGGGCGATGAACCAGCAGTATAATTTTGTCAATTACATCTTAAAGACTAATCCAGACTTTTCCTTTGAGGAGGGAGACCGATTTCTCTCTTTTGGGAGAGTGAGTATTTTTGCATTTTCTATGGTGATGGTCTCCTTGCTTTTAATTTTGGTTATCGGTACGTATTTGAGCAGTCGCGATGTGCAGAGGCAGGTAGAGGTGGCTCGGCTGAAGAGCGACTTTGTTTCCGTTGTTTCTCATGAACTCAAAACACCCCTCACATCTATTCGTTTGCTTGCAGAACGATTGTTGAGTTTAAAATTTGAGGAGCGCGAAAAACAGAAGGAATACCACCGTCTTATCCTTATCCAGAGCTGTCACTTAAGCCACTTAATTGGTAATATTCTTGATTTTTCTAAATTGGAAGAGGAAGGCAAACAGAGGTATAAATTTGAGAAGACTGATTTGGCTCGGTT
Source organism: Candidatus Omnitrophota bacterium (assembly GCA_020343695.1). Classification (GTDB taxonomy): domain Bacteria; phylum Omnitrophota; class Gorgyraeia; order Duberdicusellales; family 4484-171. The sequence continues at coordinate 246,149 of CP070807.1, forward strand.
ACTTGAGCAGGCAATTGAAGATTACCCTGTTGAATTCATAAGAACCGATTGTAAGTTGGCGGTGGATATTGCCTCTGGTATACCGTTATTCTATTTAGATCGGGAGGGTATTTCTCGGGCTTTTATCAATCTCCTAGACAATGCCTTAAAGGTTTCTCCCTCAGGCGGCGTCATTAAGATTACTGTGGGCCAGCTCAGCGAGAGAGAGGCGTTTGTTGAAGTTCAAGATCATGGTCCGGGTATTGCCGAAGAAGAAAAGAAGAAAATCTTTGAACGATTTTATCATACTGGCAAAGGTACTGGACTCGGTCTTACCCTTGTGCACCATATTGTAAAAAGTCATAACGGCAGAATTGAACTGGAAAGTTCCAAAGGTAAAGGTAGTGTTTTTCGAATCATCTTACCGCTGAGAGATAAAGAATAGGCAGAGGTAAATATAACGCTGTACACTAGGTAAAAATGAGAGGAGTCTCCTGCGATGAAGCCAAAAATTCTTATTATTGAGGATGAGCCGGCTATCCTTTTAGCACTCAAGGATGAGTTGAGCCAGACTTACTACACTCTCACCGCCTCCACCGGCACTGACGGATTAGAACTGGCCCATAAAGAGGAGCCTCAGCTCATTCTCTTAGATCTTATTTTGCCGGATATCGATGGATTTTCGATATGCCAACAGCTGAAAGAGAAAGGTATTGATGCCGCCATTATTATGCTTACTGCTCGTGATCAAGTGGTTGATAAAGTGAAAGGCCTAGAGCTCGGCGCCGATGATTATATTACAAAACCCTTTAGCCTCCAAGAGTTGAGGGCGCGGATTAAGGCGGTGTTGAGACGAAAAGCACTCATGCCCGTTGAAGAGTATAAGGATGATGTTTTAGAGATTAATTTTAAGCGATACATAGCGAAAAGGAAGAATAAAATATTAAAACTCTCATATTTAGAGTTTAAAGTATTGCGATTCTTCGTTTCTCGCAAGGAGCATATCATCTCTCGTAAAGAGTTGCTTGAGCATGTGTGGGGATATCAAGTCGTTCCTTCTACCCGCACTGTCGATGCCCACATTGTTTCACTCCGCAAGAAAATCGGAAAGAAATATATCACCACCATTCATGGCAAAGGCTATAAGTTTGGAGCTTGATGCGGATACGAAGAGTGATTTTCTGCGACCACTGCTATTCGCTGCCTTATCTTCCTCTCGGTAATATAAAACCTTACTAGTTCACCCAAGCAGCCTCTTCCTTAAAGAAACGATGTGCTTGAAATTCACAATGGGAGACGGTATAATGGTTAAAACATGAAAGAAGAGAAGCCTCGTCCAAAAACTCGCCGAATACAAGGAATGGATTTGACCTCCCGGGCACTTGTCCCTTATACAGATGATCTTACCAAGGCATACAATCGAGCTTTTCTTTTGCAGCTTTTCCCCCAGCGGTTAAAGAGGGCAGAGCTCAATAATTATAAAATATGTGTATTTATGATTGATTTGGATAACTTCAAGCATGTAAATGATACCTATGGCCATCTTACCGGAGACAAGGTGCTCAGAGGCGTGGCAGATAACCTACACGAATCGTTAAGAAAAGATGATTATCTGATACGTTATGCCGGTGATGAGTTCTTGGCAATCGCAGAAGATATAGACTTAGAAGTTGCTTATACGCTCGCAGAACGTCTTATGAGTTCAGTGAGAAATTTTAAGCTCACCTTTAAAGATAAAACAATTACTCAAACCGCGAGCATAGGATTTGCGCTTTTTCCTGACGATGCGAGGTCTTTAGAGGAACTTATTGAGCACGCTGATGAGGCGTTGTATCTTGCAAAAAAGAGAAACAAAGATAATTTCGCTCATTTTCAAGAAGTCAATATTAACCAGATAAGCGTAAAAGCGGGAATGAATTCATTTCCCTGCCATACATTCATTGATCGAGAGAAGGAGTTTGCTTTGATTCAGCGGTCAATAGAAGAAGTGCATACGCGCAGCACCGCAAGAGGAGTAATTGTGTATGGCGAATCAGGAATTGGAAAATCAAGGATTCTTAAAGAGTCCTCTATTTTTGCCCAGCAATTAGGAATGGAGGCGCTCTCGTTTATTCCCCATCAAAAGAATAGCCTCACGCCCTATTTTCTCTTATCAAAGACCTTCAACGCACACATCACGCATAATTTGGTTCATAACAAAAAAGAAACTACCAATCTTTTGCAGGAGATGGAGAGAGACAAAATCGAGGTGCTCTCTCATTTTTTATCATGTCTTTCCGAAAGCTTTCCCCCCAAAGGGGCTAGGCCACTCGATGCACCACATATATTTGATGCGTTTTTCTACTTGATAGAAAAATTAGCGTTAAAGAAAAATGGTTTATTTTTGAGCGTCGATAACATTCATTACATTGATTTGACATCGTTACGATTTTTCGATTTCCTTCTTGGAAAAGCCCCCCAGATTAAACTGTTTTTCCTGATTACCATACTTGACCCTCTCGCAGTGGATGTATATAATCCGTCTGAACTCAGCGGCATTATAGCATCAATGGGTTCACGGGCGAATACCGATGTAATCGGCTTAGGTTATTTTTCTGAAGCCGAAACCGTACAGATGATTAATGCAATTTTTCCTGGTATAGGAGAAACTGCTGATTTGAGTAAAACAATTTTTGAAATCACTAAAGGTCACCCGTTCTTTATAGGAGAGTTCCTGAAGTACCTTTTAGAGAAATCGATAATCTATTTTGAAAATGAGAGGTGGCAGATAAAACGCATCAAAAAGGAATCTTTACCTCATTCTTTAGATGAAGTTTTGAGGGAGAGGCTTGAGGGTCTAGACCCAGAAGTGAAAGAGACTGTACTCATTTCTTCAGTGATAGGAGAGGAGATAAACCCCGAAGTGTTAGGTAAGATACGATCTATCAATGAAGGGGATGTATTAGAAATTTTAAATAAGGCAAAAAAAATGAAAATCATCAAAGACGAAGAGGGTGGATTTAGCTTTTTAAATGTTGTTGCAAAAGAAGCTGCCCTCAATGAAGTCCCCTATTCACAAAAAAAGGGCATTTATGGCAAGGTATCAGAGGCACTTATGGATATCTATAAGGATAATATTGAGACGGTTAGTTTTCAGTTAGCGAATCTCTTTAACAAAGTCGAGGATGTGGAGAAGCTGAATGTATTTTCAAAAATGCTCACCAAGAGAGCTTCTGAGATATTTAACCCCGATGAAGTATTGCGGTACCTGGAAGATTTATCACAGATAGAGAAGGAAGAGGAGGTGATCGCAACTGCTCCCGAGATTCAAGATGCTCAAATGGATTTGGCGGTGGAGTTTTTGCGATTGTTCCATGGTGCATTCAAAGATTTTAAACTCTATCCCCAAGGGAGTAAAATCAGAATCTCTGTGGTAGATAATACCTACAACGCCTTAAAAAGTCTCTTTGCAAACTATTCGGTGATCAATGTCAGCGAAGTAGAAAAATCTTTAGTAGTCAACAAACGCAGAATTACGCCTCAACTCGCCAGGTTCCTCGATGTGGACGATATCGTTAGATTCTTAATTGACAGAGATGTAAAATCCATTATATTCTTTGAAGGTATCTCGAAAGAGGAAATCCGCAAGTTTTTTGAGACAATTGTGCTCGATGCCAAAGATATTTATAAACAGGGAACGTGGAAAGATATCCTTACAAAGCAGAACCTTGCTCATGTTTCTGTGAATAAAGCAACCTATGTGCTCCCTCACAGAAGAGGTACTTCCCACCCTCTTAGGGATAAGTTGGAAGGTGCGATGATATCAGATTTTATTTTGAGTAAAATCTCCGGGAAGGATTCAAAAAATATCGATATCACATCTATTCTTGGCGAAAATCCAGAGTTACTCTCTCAGGAGCTTCTCAAGGCAGCCCAAATAGCAAAAAAATTAGACCAACATACTGATAAGCTGAACGTTCTCTTTCAAGGGATGCGGTCATTAGATGAGTTTGCACAAGAGAGCGCAAAAGATTCGCAAGACCCGAATAAGATCACGGATGTTTTTCATGATAAGATAGCCGATGCATTTAAAAATTTTGATGCCAAAACAAAAGCACACCTGATACGAAAAAGTAGTGCTCACGATCAGCCAATGATGACAATTATTCATTCTTTAGACGAAGAGTATATGGGGAGTTTTTTGCGGGATGTGTGTGCGTCGGGACTGTCTTTATGGGGCTTAGGTAAATTAATTTCGAAATTAGTGCGTGCATATAAATATCCTCAGAAAAAGATAGAGGATGCGTTAAAGCGTAACGTTGTGGCTCACTTGAAGTGCGAGGAGGAAAAAAAATTTCTCTTGGGTGAAGTTAAGTGGGAGGGTCTGCCCTTTGATTCAAAAATCACTGATATGGTAAAGCTAGATGAGGAAGATTTAGGAGAGGTGCCCCTCAACGAGATGAGTTATGCGCTAGAACGGTTAATTATTTCTGAGAATTATAACAAATTCCAAGAACTCTTTATCTCTCTTCGAGAAAAGTGCTTAGAGTTCCCTCAAAAAATCGCCGAGAAAGTAAAATCAATCTATGTAAAGGGTTTTAAAAATGTATATTTTATCGTTGATGAGAAGAAGAAAATATTCCCAGCTTTACGGTATTTACTTTTGACCATACAGCAGAGACCCTCGAAGGAAGTCTTTGATTTTTCTTTGGGCTTAATAAAAGCAATCATAGAGGAACTTAATTTGCATAGATTTGTTGAGAGGGAAGATATCGATAAAATACAAATTTTTTATGAGATCGGAAGAGCTATAGAGGAGCACAAGAGCTATATAGGAGAAGAAGGGGTTTCGGCGTGGCACAAAAAAATCAATTTTCAAAAAATTGCCACAGATATATTTCATTTGTATATCCGCGATCCTGTGATAAGTCAAAAGATCGCTTCGATGAAAGAAGCGTTCTACAACCTCTTGTTGTTCTCTTTAGAGCAGGTAATGGCAAACCTATCAGAGCGGTTATTGAAGGTGAGTGATCCTTTTGAGAGGTTCGTTGCATTCAATAAGCTTCAAGATTTTTTCCTAACACTTAAAGGAGAGAGCCTTGAGCAGTTTATCACGACAGTAATGGATTTCTTTGAGATTGATGATATCTGCGGTATACTCGTCTCTGCCAGGACTGATAAATTAGCAATGCTGCTAAAAAAAGTGTATTTGAATACGAACACTGCCAGCAGAGAGAAGGTGCTGGGAGTAATAGAGAAACTTAATTTAGAAGAAGCGCTCCCTTTTTTGAAAACATTAATGCAACAAGAGCCTAATTCCCTTTTGCAGAAGAAAGCCTTAAGGGCCTACAAAAAAATAAAAGAGGAGAGATAATGGTTTTAGAGAGGAGAAAATTCGCGCTTTTAGGGAAAATACTTCTGCAGTTAAAGAAAATCACACTCGAGCAGCTCAATGAGGCATTAGCGGTACAGAAGGATAAATTTCCGGATAAGATGTTGGGCGAGATCTTAGTGGATTTGGGTTATATCACTACAGAGGAACTTAGATATGCGCTTACCTTGCAATTTCAGTATCCTCACATAAAAATAAGTAACTATAAGTTAGCCAAGGAAGTATTAGATCTAATACCGAAAGAGATAGCACAATACTATAGGTTGATTCCTTTGGATAAATTCGGAAAGATCCTTAGTGTGGCGATGTGTAACCCTTTAGATAGAGAAGCAATAAAAGTTGTGGATAGAATCACCGGACTTGAGGTGAGAATATTTGTATCTTCTCAAGAAGAGCTCGAAGAAACTGTAGAGTTGGTCTATAGATAGTTTTTTAGACAATCATAAGCGCATCGTGTATTCCTTGGATGATTGTGGGGTAAAGGAGAATGTACGTGTAGAAAAATGTGTGCAAAAAGAATTGTAAAATATATTTTACGGTGTATAATTTCTATTTTAGCATTCTAGGAGGAATTGATGAGTGAGGATGATATCCATAAAAAAGAAAAAGACACCCCTAAAGATACCCCTGATGTAGGGAAAATAGAAGATGAGCAGAAAAATATTATTCTTGCCAGTGACTCCTACGCTGCTAAATTTGTGCAACGTACGATCCTCGATGCTGTTGAGCGAAGGGCAAGTGATATTTTTATCGAGCCCTCAGATGAAAATCTTCGTATTCGATACAGGATAGACGGTCTTTTATATGAGATGGGAACTTGCCCCTTGAAACACGCCTCCCCGATTGTTAGCTGTTGTAAGGTGATGTCCAATTTGGATATTGCTGAGCATCGCTTTCCTCAAGATGGTCGCTTCAGGTTCCATGTTCGCTCAAACCCTGTAGATTTTAGGGTATCGGTTTTAGCTACGAATATGGGAGAAAGGGTCGTGATGCGAGTCTTAGATAAGAGCCGCGTAGAACTCAATCTGGATAGATTAGGGTTTGATGGAGATAGTTTGCAGATTATAAGACGAAATTTAAAAAAACCCTATGGGATGATTCTTGTGTGTGGGCCGACAGGGTGTGGGAAAACTACCACTCTCTACGCCTGCCTGAGGTACATAGACTCTATAGATGTGAATATTACTACTGTTGAGGACCCTATTGAATTTCAGTTGCCAGGAATAAACCAGGTAGCGGTGAATGAAGAGATTGGATTAACATTTGCCTCGGTTTTACGTTCTACGTTACGGCAGGACCCCGATATTATTATGGTGGGTGAGATAAGAGATTTTGAAACTGCGGATATTGCTGTGAAGGCTTCTTTAACCGGTCATCTTGTGCTCTCGACGCTGCATACGACGACCGCTACGGGAGCAGTTGTTCGATTTATCAATATGGGGATAGAACCATTCCTTATCGCTTCCTCGTGTCTGGTAACTGCATCGCAAAGTCTTTTAAGAAGATTTTGCTCTAAGTGTAAAGAAGAAGTAGAACCACCAGAGACTCTCAGGGAGGCGTTGAAAAATAGCAGTCTTTCTGTCTCAGAGCATCTTAAATACTATCAATCGCAAGGTTGTAGGTTTTGTAATAATACCGGTCATTCAGGAAGAGAGGGTATCATCGAAGTTTTAGAATTGGATTCTGAGATCAGAGATCTCCTTATTAATAAAGAGTCAGAGGGCAGGTTAAGAGAAGTTGCCGTTAGAAAGGGAATGAGAACTTTGCGAGAGAAAGCTTTAATGAAAGTCATTGAGGGCATTACCACTATTGAAGAGGTGTATCGGGTAACCCTATAAGCATTTATATTTTTGGATATGGACAGACCAGAGAGTGAAAGCGCGCATAAAGATCTAAGTGCCTTCTATGCTCTTTGTGAGGAGACATTCTTTCCTCCCATAGATTTAACCAAATACCAGATTCCTTCGGATGTACTGGTATATATTCCTGAACGAATTGCTATAGCGTATCAGGTAATCCCCATCTCTGCGATGGGTAATATTTTAACCGTGGCTATGAGCGATCCTCTTAATGTGTCGGCAATCGATAGCCTCCGGCTTGTTACCCAAATGGAAATTGCCCCGGTCATTGCACCTCTAGAGCAAATTGTCACTGCGATTGAGATGAGTTACGCTTTGGGTGGCGGAGACCTTGGCGAGAGCGAAGCTGAGGGGGAGGCGGCGCCATTGATATCAGCTATATCTTCTTTTCGAGAAAAGACGATTGATGTAGAAGCGGTCACCAAACTTTCTAAACAAGCAAAGGTGATCAATATGGTGAATAAGATGTTAGGCGATGCAGTCAAATCTCGTGCTTCTGATATCCACATTGAACCTGGCGAAGATGACGTTCGTGTTCGCTGCAGAATCGATGGAGTATTGCATGAGATGAAAACAGTCAAAAAACACCTGCAGGAAGCAGTGATTGCGAGAATAAAGATACTGTCCCGATTAGATATTACTCAGCATCGAATCCCCCAAGACGGAAGATTCGGATTTCGTACACGCGAGAAAGAAATTGATGTTCGAGTGTCAATGCTCCCAATAGATTTTGGTGAAAAAGTTGTCTTAAGGCTTCTCGATAAAGCCAGTGTCGACCTCGATGTGAAAAGTCTTGGTTTTTCCACGTATGCCTTAGAGGCATTTGAGGAGGCGATTGCTAAGCCTCTGGGAATGATCCTCCTTACCGGCCCTACAGGTTCAGGGAAAACCACAACTTTGTATTCGCTCTTGAATGCGCTCAATACCGCTGAGCGGAGTCTCGTGACTATTGAGGATCCTGTAGAGTACAATTTGAGTGGGATTACACAGGTTCCTGTACGACACGAAATAGGATTGGGGTTTGCACCAATACTACGCGCGACACTTCGTCAGTCCCCTGATATTATTATGGTAGGAGAAATTCGGGATTTCGAAACAGTCGATATTGCCATGAAGGCTGCCTTAACCGGTCATATTGTTTTTTCAACCTTGCATACAAATGATGCCCCTTCGGCAGCTACACGTCTTCTCAACATGGACGTTGAACCATTTTTGATATCGTTTTCTTTGAATATGATTGCCGCCCAGAGATTAGTACGAACAATTTGCTCTAAGTGTAAACAATCGCATACTGTTGATTTGACCAAAACAGAGGATATCCCATCACAATATAGGCAGAAAGGTATTTGCCTCTACAAAGGTAAAGGTTGCAGTGCATGTGCGAATACCGGGTATATAGGAAGGGTGGCGGTAGTGGAGGCCTTCCTTCTCAATACCGAAATTAGGGAGATGATTATCAGGAGAGCTTCTGCAGATGATATTCGGGAATACGCAAAGGCGCATTGCGGTATGAAGACTCTCAGAGAAGATGCGATGGATAAGTGCCTGAAGGGAGAAACTACCCTTGAGGAAGTGTTAAGAGTCACTATGGAGTTTTAATATGGCGCTGTTCAACTATATCGGCACAGACCAAAATGGCAAGAAAGTCAAAGGCAGGGTAGATGCACCCACTTTAGAGGAGGTAATAAACAAATTACGTTCAGAGAACATAATTATTCTCGATATTGTTGAGGTTAAAAGGGGGACGGTTTCAGGAAGAGTGGGGGGTAGAGACTTGGCAATTTTTGCAAGACAGCTCTCTTCGCTCATTGCTGCCCGCATTCCAATTGTAAAAAGTTTAGTTATTCTTGCCGGTCAAACAGAAAAGAGGTCTCTTCGAGAAATTATTTTATCGATTCAGAAAAGCATTAAGGCTGGCGAGACTCTTGCTGGGTCATTTTCGAAATATCCTCAGGTATTTTCCCCCTTATTTATCAATATGATCAATGTAGGAGAATTCAGCGGTAATTTAGACGTTGTCTTGGAGAGGCTCGCTTCTTACATAGAGGGCTATAATGCGTTAGTGCGAAAGGTAAGAAGTGCCCTTACATACCCTATTGCAATTGTTGTTGTTGCGACAGTAGTTATGGTTTTGATATTTATCTTTGTGGTTCCTGGTTTTGAGCAGATATACGAATCGTTAGAAGGAAGTTTGCCTATGCCAACTCAGATACTCATAAATATCAGTAATTTTATACGAACGTATTTTTGGTATGTAATGCTAGGCCTTGCCTTGGTGATTTTTTCATTCAATCGGTTCCTTGCTACTTCTAAGGGAATGGATATTACCGAGAGGATAAGAAGCAGATTGCCTGTGATGGGTATTCTCTATCAAAAAATGGTTCTTGCACGTTTCACCAAAACGCTTGCTCTTTTAGTGAGGAGTGGAGTACCCATATTGAATGCATTAGAAATCGCCGGTAAAACCTCAGGAAGCAACAGGCTCGAAAAATTTATTATGCATGCAAAAGATGAGGTTGCTCGAGGTAAAAAACTCGGTGAAACGTTAAGGGAAGCAGATTTATTTCCCTCAATGGCTACAAGTATGGTAAGCGTGGGTGAAGAAGGAGGAGATTTGGGGGGGATGCTAGAAAAAATAGCTGAGCTCTATGATAGAGATGTGGATTTGTTAGCGTCTGGCCTTCTGGCGTTACTTGAGCCGTTCATTATCGTATTTTTAGGATTTGTCATTGGAGCGATAGTCGTCTGTCTGTTTCTGCCGATTATTAAGATGTATGAGTTGGTACGATAAACCGCTCCCAGCGGCAGAGAACTCCGGCGAACGTAGACTGGAATCACCATAAAAAACTTGATATCCTTCCCATAAGTTGTTATAATTTTTCATAGTTTCAACTAAAAAAGTCCCACATGAAGTGGGGGTCTGAAGGAGGTGTAAGGTGGCCAAGGATAAATTTAAAGAAGTAGCAGAGA
>CP070807.1:256427-269323 GCA_020343695.1 Candidatus Omnitrophota bacterium
TTAACCTCCACAATATAAAATGCCGTGAAGCGAAAATCAATGTATACAAGGATAAAGACGCAATCATTATAAGCCCCTTCAGCGCAGAGGCTGCAGGAGGAAAGATAGAGTTTCGCACAAAAATTGATTTTAGGGCGAATAAGAAAATCATAAACATAGACCTTAACAGCGTCAATTTGGCCGAGATACGAGATCAACTCGATTTAAAAGATAGGTTGTTAGCCGGAACGCTGTCTTTGCATGCCTATGTGGAAAATGATGATGTGCAGGGCTGGCGATACTCAAAAGGAAAAGGTGCAGTACATGTCCGAAATGGGAATATCTGGGAAATTAATCTCTTAGGGGGGGTTGCAGAACATCTGGCTATTCCTTATTTCGAAAGCATATATTTTGTGGAAGGACGAGGTGATTTACTGTTTAAAGACGGTAACATTTTCTTTGAAAAAATAGAACTAGCTTCCTCTCGATTGAGTTTTGGTGGTGCAGGAAAAATCTCTGGTTCAGGAAATATTCACTTTATGTTCTTCCCTGAATTCCATTCCGATCTCATTTCTTCTTCTCATAAATTAGAAAGTATTATCAAGAAGTTTGCCGGTACAGGCGGATTAGGAATTGAAGTGAAAGGCACACTCCAGAAACCTACCTACAAAATTAAATCTGTCCTTTTTCCTCCCATTGAGGAATTCAAAAGTTTTCTTGAAGGCCTCATGAAGCAATAAATTGAGACGAATGTAGAGGGGGGGTTCTTAAAAAATAAGTAAAATTTCAAATGCCTTCTGCTCCTCCTCTATCCACTCGGGGAAGGAAGGGAAGGGAGAAGCCCGCCGGATGAGAGCTTTCGCAACATTCTCTAATTCATAATTCTGACTTGATGAAATAATCATTGGCTCTCTTAACAACCTGCCCTGTCGGGAAAGAACGAATCGTAATTTTACCTCTTCTCCACCTTGACTAAGCACGTCTCTATATTCAGCCAAGAACGATGTTGTAGTACTCGTAATTTTTTCAGTAATCTTTGAGTAATAGCTATGTTCCCAATTCTCTTTTGTCTCTTGCACAACTGCAACTTCTGGAGTGGCAACAAACTCTTCTTCTTCAAATGCCTCTTCTACAGCCACTGCTTCTCGGTCCTCTTCTTGTATCTGGTGAGGTTGGCTCTTGGCATATATGTTACGCTCCTCGGGAGTGGTTCTACTTTCTATCTTCTCTGATTCTATCCAATCTTCTATCTCATCTTCAGGCGTATCTTCCCAATATTCCTCTCTTCGCTCTCGTTCAAACTGTCGCCTTACATCTTCTTCCCACATTACCTCTCGCCTCTTATCATGAAGCTCTGCCTCTATGGATTTTTCTCCTGAAATAATATGGGGAGTCAAAAGAATCACTAATTCGTTTTTCTCCCACTCATCCTTTTTGCTCCGAAAGAGACCGCCTATGAGCGGGATACTTCCCAGAACCGGCACCTGTCTTCTCTCTTTCTGTCGGCTAATTTTTCTTAACCCTCCGATAATCACACTTATCCCGTCTTTCACAATTACTGTGGTCTCTGCCTCAGAGGTAGTGACCACAGGAACCTCGGTAATCTTATCTTCGGAAGTAATATCTTCCCTCTCTGCAGAGCTAATCTCTGGCTTAATTTTCAAAGTAACATACCCTGCTCTATTGATGGTGGGGGTTACATAGAGCTTGACTCCTACGTCAACAAAGTTAACTGTCTGGGTGGTAGTTAAAGAATCTCCCACTTCAGATACAGCAGAGGTAATATATACATCCCTTGTCCCCACAACTATTTTTGCCTCCTCATTATTCAATGCTAAAATTCTTGGACTGGATAAAATCTTTGTATCGCCAAAAATTTCAAGGAATTCTAAGACTCCTGTATAATCCCCTTCATTGAATACATCTGTTATCCCTATTGTCCCAAATTGAACATTATCACTAACTCCGGTTGCACTGGGCATGGTAAATGTTCCTTTGACTTGAAAAAACTTCTCTATCCAATAGTGCCAGTTAATTCCTGTGTAAAATTTTCTTGACGGCTTGATTTCAACAATCTTTGCATCAATTAAAACCTGCAACGGCTTCTCATCAAATGCCCTTATCACTTCCTCTATATCTTTCAGTTTCTCAGGGTAATCAGCAATAATAATTTTATTGGTTGCTTCATCAATTTTTACTGTGCCCACATCTTTGTTGAGCATCTCAGTAACTTTTGGCTCAAGCTTATCAACAGGCAAATAATTCAACGCAAATATCTTCGTCTCAATAGGCTTATCAATTCCTTTAAGGATATCTCTCATCTGGGTAACTTTCTCAGGAATATCCATGACTATAATAGTGCTCGTTGGCTCATCAGTAATAACTTTTCCGATTTTGGAAGCCACCTGCGAGAGGATGCTTCCTGCTTTTGTAGCTTTCGCGTATTTTAAATTGAACACTTCCAGAGAGCGTTTGTCCCAATATGATTTACCGTATCGTAGTTCATAGTCTCTCTCAGTCATAATATAGATAATATCTCCGCGCTTTTCGTAAGCAAGATTACCGGAAATAATAACTATGTCTAAAGCATCCCATACATTAATATCTTTTAAAAATAAAGTGACTCTGCCCCTCACATTTCCGCCAATGGAAAGGTTAAACCCTCCCTTGTCGGCCAAAATTTTTAATGCGTCCACCACGTCCATTCCCTTTATGTCTAAATTGATTCGGGGAGTACCGTCTACGTCTGGACCTACCTCTTGCTCTCGAGAAAATCCAATGGTAGGAATCTTGGGAAGTTGGTCTGGTGACTCTGGAATTGGAACACTTATCTCTGGTTCCCGGGCAAGACCGATAGAAGAAAAGAAGAACAATAAGACAAAGATACTTACAACAGCCTTCCTGCAGAGCCCTTTTATGAACCGCATACTACGGCAGAAAGTAAAAATTCGTATCTGCTTATAAATAAAGTTCAAATTCTCTCCCATAGCAATTTAAGATAACAGAATCTTTTTTTATCTCTTCGACTATGATATTTTCTAGAAAAGATTCTCCTTCTTTGAGATAGAAACTTTTTTGTGTCTTTGTATCTTCAATCATTGCTCGTTTGGTATCTGTTGAGATTATACCTACCAATTTTAAGCTTTCGATGATTTTACTTATCTTATCTTCTTCAATACCAGTCGTACGGGGAGGTTTTTTTTCAGGAGCAGAAAGCGCAAAAATCGCTCTTGTTGCTATTTCTCTTAAAAACCTCTGATAATCCCTCTTGCTCTCGGGTGAGTATTTCTGGGGTTCTTTTGATGAAGAAGGAGGTTTTGACAAATCATCTTCAAAAGAATAATTTTTTTTAAGAAAAATGGGGATACTCACATATGCGAGCGAGAGTATGATAGCGATAAAGAATATTTTTCTTAACAAATTGAGCGTAAAGGCCTTTTTAGGGCGCACAATTCCCATCTTATATTTATTACACACTAGTTTTATTCTATTGTCAAGGTTAATCCTCGGTTCTTTTTCAATTTTAACAAATAGAAAAAGACTGATTGCGCAGATTCCGTAAAACTTGCCTGTCGGCAAACAGGGATTACGCAGATTTTTGAAATTATTCTGTGTGACTGTCTTTAATCGAGAGAGTATAAAACATTCTCAATTTCGTCGCACAACTGAGAACTCTTTAGAAAAATAACTTGGTAAGAGAAATACGGCAGCGTAACTGCGAAGAACTGCGTGGTTGAGGAAGCAGCCGAAGAGCAGAGACTTTTATGAAAGAAGGCGAGTTTTCTAACTTATTGATAAACTGAAAGATAGGACCAAGTTTTCCTACTAATTCGACCTCCAAAGAGACTTCCTTGTATCCTTCTTTTTCCTCTATGGGTTGCGGTTTTATCTTTTCAATAATTACGCCAAACTTTTTTGCGGAAACTTCTATTTCTTCGAATAGCGTCGCAACTAATTCCTCAGAGGTTATGCCTTTTTCCAGCTTCTCTTTATAATTTTCATACTGAGGCAAAAGATTTTTCCCCTTACGCATGAGGCGATAGTGCCTTTTCAAAAGAAAGGCTTTTTGTTCAATTTCCTGGTTTATCTTCGTTAATTTCTCGATAAGAGGAGTGAGTAAAAAATTGAAAGCCAGAACACATACGAAAAGCACAAGTGCAATATACAAAATTAACTTTTCTCTTTTTGAGAGAGGTCGTGCTTTCTTCATCGTCTATAATTTAATTTCTCCATAAATATAAAATTCTACTACACTTTTGTTCTTGCGTTTTATTGTAGAGGCATGTTTTACTTTCACTTCCTTAAAAAGTTCGTGATTATTGAGAGACGATACTATCTTAAACACATCGGCTATGTCATGAGCATATCCGGTGAGAGAAAAATTACCGTTTTCCTGAAAATCTAAAAGAGTTAATTGGGTATTTTTAGTAATGGATGATATTGTTGCGTAAAGCAATTCAGAGAATAATGTTTTATTTTTCAAGGCGTTATCAAGAATCTTTAATTTATTTGCAACCCTATCGAGTTCTTTTGGATCCAACTTAATTTCATTTAATTTTGAATTCAAAAATTTTAAATACGAAAACTTATCAAAGACATATTTGAAGGAAAAAATACCTGCAATGAAGAGAATCTCTAGGCCAACAACGGCAATGTCTAATAATCTCTTTTTCCTTTTAAAATCTGCCCTTCCTTTTTTCACAAACTCGAACGAAAAGTCAAATTTTGGTACTTCCCTCTCGGTTGTTAGCCCTAACATTGACGCAAAAGAAAACGCACTCTTTGTGGCTTTCTCTTTTGCCTTACCATGTAGAGTGAAACCCTCCCATGGATTGAGAAAAGTAGAATCTCCTAAATTAGCGTTTCGCATGATATCTTCGTTACGACTGCCGGTAAAAACGACTTTACTAAACTTAAGGGCACCAAATTCATTTCCAAAAACTTTTAGTGACTGATGTATCCCTTTGAGGAGTTCCTCAGTATGTGCGTACGAGAACGAACGAGAAAACATCATGCCCTCTTTACCAAGAGCTACTACATCTGCGCAATACTTATCGATGTCAATCAACGCTACCGGCCAACTCACTACGCCTTTTAAGAACCGCTTTTGGAAGAAAAACCACTTTTCTAGGCCCCAACTCGTTATGGTAATTCGGGAAGGTGTTATTTCTTTCTTTTCGATAAATTCTCTTAGGGCACTCACTTTTTTCTTCTGGACAAGAAAAACCAAAAGCTTCGCAATCCCGTCTTTGGTTTCAACTACGGAAAAATCATAGATGACCTCATCAAGGGAATGAGGAACTATCTTCGCTAACTGAAAAGGAAACATCTTGCGTATCTCTTGAGAATCTTGAGAAGGTAATTTCACAAATCGTATTAAGAAAAAGGAGCGGGGAAGAGAAAATATAATATTTTCATATTTTGATTTAGAAAATTTTTGAAAGAGTGTTTCTATATTTTCTTGAATTGAGATACCAGCGATATCTTCTGTTTCGAAACGCAAAATAATACTTTTTCTCTTTGAGACAATGGATTCAGTTGCCTTAATTGCTTTCTCTCCCAGCTCTACGATAAGAATCCTTTTACTCTTCATACCAATATATAATTTTACCTGAATCTCTCTCCAATATACAAGTAATTTTTTTTGTTATGTTTTCGACGTTGGCCTGGCTTATGATACGAAAGAAATTAGACGAGGTTTTAAACTGGGTCGCCAGTGCTAAAGGCAAAGGAGTACCTGCGCTCCCGTAATAACCATCGTCTTCGTCTCCCTCTACGCCATTTTCCCCGGCTCGTACGCTAAATACCTGGCTTTTTAGAACATCGCCCTCAATTAACACCTCTAACAATTCTCTTCTTGCTGTATTAATGTTTATTTTTTTGTCTCCTCGTATAGTAAGGAACTGTGAAATTTTTTCGTAATCTTCTTTGGAGACATCTTTCACAAGCAGCAATTCTTCCACCACGGTGAATAAATCGTCTTTGTTGTCCTCTTCTGAAAACAGTAAGTCTGGAGCACAGGTTAAATCATCGCTATCGATATAATCTCTCATGTAATTGATCATTTTTTCAAAATCCTCAACATCGTGTTCTTCAAATAACTTTTTTAACTTATTGCGGGTCAATCCGTTAGGATCGTTAGGGTGTTCAAGGGTATTGATGTTGATGCGTGAACATTCATCCTCAATATTCACTTTTAATGAGCCCTCCTTTTTGGGAGAAGTGAAATTGGCCCTTATCTCTTCCTGTGCGAGAAGCGCCCATTGTTCTTGCGGATAATCCGCTACTTCAGAATCCTCTTTTAAAATTTCCTTTGCCAATTTTATCCCAGAGAGCGATAAATAAAAGGCGCGTGTTTTATTTAGAAAAAGTTTTGTTTTTTTTACCTCAATAAATGTTCGAAACGCCAATCCCAAACAGAATAAGGAGAGCAGAAGAAAGAGCCACAATGAAAAAACAAGAAAGAATCCCTTTCTCTGCATTGTGTTCGGTCTGGAGGGATGCTTAAATTGTTTATTGTTAGTCTGCATCTTGATATCTATGGAGAAATACATACTTATTTAAGCTTGAGAGTTTGCCGCGTTCATCTTTGTATATTAATTGCATTTTTATTCCTTGGGGCAGTCTTTTTATATTTTCCCATTTCTCTTGCCATGGTTCCTCGATGTTTTTTTCATCGAAATAAGAGAAATGAAAACTTTCTACATTCTCAATTACATGAAAAGACCGCAAAGATTCTTCTCCAAAAGGTTCTTTAATCGTCTTAGTCAATGTACCTTCTTGGAAAGAATATGTAATATGCAAAAGGCGAGGGGTTTCTGTGGAATAATCAAATATAAGTGTATAAAATTCGAGCATTTCTTTTTCTTCGAGTTCTTTAAATCCTGAATCGTTCTTTTTGAAGAAAATTACATTTCGTAACTCTTGGGCAGTCCTTTCTAAACGCAAATAAATATTCTGAAATGTTGCCTGCTGTGATTCTATTTTATTTCTGACTCGTATTCCTGACCGTAAAAGAAGATACAGCGATATTGAGAGAGAAGCAAAAATTGCTACTGCCACTAATACTTCGATTAACGTAAGACTTCTCTTCATCATAGATAGGTAAGAAAATGAATTATTCTACACCTTTTAAATAAATTATTGTATCGAAAGATACGCCTTTCTCGGAATGCGTTGCCTTTAAGGTGCCTATCTTTAAATTGCTGTCTTCGACATCTTCTAAACTAAGGTGCCATCCCAATTGCGCATCAAACTCTCCCTCTGTATCCATATCTGCAGTGATCTCCCCGTTTCTCTCTTTTGCATGCAAATCCCACATTTTCTCTTCCGTGCGCACAATGAGCTTAAGGTAATCGAGGCTTTTTTTTCCTACCTTAAGAAAAATAGCATAGCCTCTAAAAAGAAAAAGAGAGGCAATCGACACTATGAGAACTACCAGGGCAACTTCAAATAAAAGCACTGTCTTTCTTTGTCTCATCATAATTATAAAGATAGCAATTTAATAATTTAGCGATGAATCAATATTTTGTATTTTGTTATTTCTCTACATCAACTACGATTTTTCCATCAAAGCCCTTGCTGGAAATTGTAGAATGACGTTGGTGTTTATCAGAAATTACGAATTTAAATTCCTGCGATGTCCCATCGGGATAAAAAACGATTTTCTCTTTATCGAGGTCGAGGTGTATGTTATTAGGGATTTGTATCTCATCAAGTCTCTCGTCGCTTTCGGTCCCTCTTTTTGACAAAAACAGTGAATTGTTTTCTACGTCAAGTCGAACTTCAAGAACAATATCCTTAAGAATGGCCTGAGTTTTTGAATAATCTAAGAAAAGATACGTTTTATTCACAAAA
This sequence comes from Candidatus Omnitrophota bacterium, assembly GCA_020343695.1. GTDB lineage: Bacteria > Omnitrophota > Gorgyraeia > Duberdicusellales > 4484-171. Next base: position 264,264 of record CP070807.1, read on the forward strand.
GACTTAAAAGAGGTGCTCTGTATATTTCTCTTTACGAGGGGTAGGCTCGATCCCACAAGGACTGAAACTATCACCATTGTAAGGAGTAGTTCCAGAAAGGTTATTGCTGTTCGCCTAAAAATAGAAGAACGGTTCTGCGTCGACCATCCATCTCTGTATCCTCGCCTCTGTGCATCATTCCCAATTGGCAATGTCATCTTCAGTACCAAAAACGCCGTCTTTACCCTTAGAAGCCAAATCATAATCAAAACTATGGGTCCCAGGAAAGTAATACTCGTACTCTCTTCCCCAAGGATCCTTGGGTAACCTTTTTAAATACGGTCCATCCCAGTTATCGACTCCAGGATTCTGTATTAAATCTTCTAATTTCTTGGGAAACTCACCCACATCCATCTCGTAGAGTTCTAGGGCTGAAGGAATATTTGCTTCCACATCGGCTTTCGCCGCAGCTCTGCGTGCCTTCTCAGCTTTTCCTACCAAGCGAGGAGCGGCAACAGACGCTAAAATGATAATAATTATCACAACGAGCATGAGCTCAATCAATGTAAAACTTCTTTTCATATCAACCTCCTTCAATGAGCGCACAACTTATGTTTACTCCCTTTGGTCGTTCCATAAGTCTAAGTCTCATTAGAAATTAAAATCTATCTGGAATATCGGCAAAAGCATTGCCAACACCACAAAGAGAACGATCAATCCTACGCCCAGAATCAGAATTGGCTCTAAGAGAGAAGTAAGATTCTTAATTTTTCTATTAATCTCTTTGTTATAATCATCAGAGAAATCTTCTAACACCTTATCTAACGTTCCTGACCGTTCTCCTACTGTGACAACATTGATAAAGGCAGGGGTAAAGACTGTTGCCCTTTTCATCGCTTCATTCAACGATGAACCTTCTTTGATTTCCTCTTTGAGTTTATTTATTTCTTCTTTAAAAAAGCGATTGGGGATAGTAATTGTAAGTAATGTGAGAGACGTATCCATAGGGATACCATTACGTAAGAGCACAGAGAGAGTGCGTGCGAGTCGACAGATCTCAATCTTCTTTGTGATTATACCGAATAGAGGGGCCCTTAATCTAAACCTATCCCACTGCAACCTATGAGAGGGATTATGAAAGTACTTTTTCACAAACAGGATGCTCAAGAAAATAACAAGGAGAATAACAGTCCAATAGTTAGAGAAAAAATTTGAAATATAGATAAGGATTGAGGTGAGCATGGGCAGTGCCTGGCCAATTTCTTCAAAAATAGTTACAAGTTTGGGAATGAAAAACTTAAGCAAGACGAATATCGTTAATACCCCAACGCCTACAATTAGGAGGGGATACGTCAAAATAGAAATAATATTTGTTTTAAAGTCTAACTCTTCTTCGAGAAATTGGGCAATCCGTTTTAAATTTTCTCCCAATGTTCCAGACGTCTCGCCAACTTTGACTAAAGAGGTGTAGAGCTCAGAGAAAATGTGAGGATATTGTTTTAGCGCTTGCGAGAAATCTTCCCCTTCTTTTACCCGTGCTGCAACATCTGCAATTACCGGTTTAAGCTGTGCTTGTTCTGTTTGAGAACTCAATGTGTTGAGAGATTCCAGAAGTGTAGAACCAGAATTTATGAGCGTAGCTAATTGATGAGTGAACTCTACTAATCCTTTTAACGATACACGGGAAGATAATTTGAGGGGTTGCTGCTTTTCCTCTACGGAGAGGATAAAAAGGCCTAAAGAATCTATCTTAGCAATGGCTTCTTGTCGTGTCGGTGCCTCTATGTGACCTTCTTGAACTTGCTTAGGTCCTTTTTTTGCACGGTACCGATATATAGACATTATGTATCAGGTGTACAATGGGTTCGCGTTTATTCCTGCCTTGAGGCAGGCATATCTTTATCTGGATCCTATCGGTGTGTTTAGGTGACACGCATTACTTCGCTTAAGGTAGTGATACCTTCGAGCACCTTTCTTAGACCGTCTTGCCTCAATGTGTGCATTCCGTAAGAAAGCCCCTTCTCTTGAATGGTCTGACTCGTAGCCCTCTTAAATATTAAATCGCGAATTTCATCATTTACTACCAATATCTCAAAAATTCCCGTTCTTCCTTTAAATCCTGTAAAGCGGCATTTTTCACACCCTTTGCCTGTAAAAGTCTCTACATTCTCGCTATCTACAGCTAAACCTTCCCTCACAAATACTCCGCTCGATACAGATACTGGTTGCTTACAGTGCGGGCAAACCACCCTCACAAGTCTTTGGGCAACAATCCCTTCCAAGGAAGATGCCACCAAGAATGGTTCAATGTCCATCTCAATGAGTCGAACAGGAGCGCTGGGGGCATCATTGGTGTGTAAGGTGGAGAATACAAGATGACCGGTCATTGCTGAACGAATCGTAATCTCTGCTGTTTCAAGGTCTCTAACCTCTCCCACCATTATTATGTCAGGATCATGCCTCAATATCGAACGTAGGCCCGCAGCAAACGTAAGGCCTATCCGAGGATGCACTTGAATTTGCGTAATACCTCTCATCTGGTACTCAATGGGGTCTTCGGTTGTTACAATTTTTACACCAGGCTGATTCTTCTTGCTCAAGCAGGCATAGAGAGTGGTGGATTTACCGCTCCCTGTAGGACCAGTAACAAATACTATTCCGTAGGGTTTATTGAGAAATGTTTCTATATTCTTCAGGTCATCTTCGAGCAAACCCAAATGTTCTAACCCTAAGAATGACTTACTGCTCAAAATTCTAATTTGGACAGATTCTCCAAAATAGGAAGGAAGTACCGAAACTCTTAAATCTAACTCTTCCTTTTTTACCCGTATTTTTATCCTGCCGTCTTGAGGAAGTCGGTGCTCAGCAATGTCCAAATTTGCCATAATTTTTACTCGAGAAACAATAGCATTATGGAATAATTTTATCGATTCGGGAATGGGAAGCTCATATAAAAATCCATCGATGCGAAACCGCACTCTCAGCTCATTTTCATAAGGTTCTAAGTGAACGTCGGTTGCACGCTCCTCCACTGCCTGGGTAAAAATTTGATTCACAAACTTAATAATTGACGCTTCCTCTACTGCAAGCTCCAAATCCTCTATAGAAGAAGCCCTTTCTTTTGTTTTTTCTCCGACATCAGTCCGCGCCATAATCGCTTCTAACGTATCAGCACCCACTCCATAATATTTATGAATATTTTCTAAAATCTCTTTCTCATAACTTAAAACGGGCTTAATGTCTATATCCAATAACAATTTTAAATCATCTAACTTATGAATATTTACAGGATCGGTTAAGGCGATGACCAACTTTTTACCTTCAAATTTATAGGGCATCAATTTATAGTGAAGGGCAATTTTTGCAGGAACTTTCTCTACGGCCTTTGGGTCTATTTTTCCTTTTGTAAGCTCTACATACTCTACCCCAAGCTGTTGGCCCAGAACTTTAAATACCTCTTGGGGTTTTGCGAAACCTAATTTTATTATGGTAGTACAAATATAATCTCCCTTTTTTCTCTGGACCTCTAAAGCCTGAGTCAACTGCTCGGGGTCAATAAGCCCTTGCTCAACTAAGATTTCTCCAATGAGGCGACTTTTCTGGTATTCTTTCTTAAAATTTTCTTCCATGATTGGGTACTCTGCTGAAATTGAAAGAATCTATATCCGTATATTTTTCAATTAAAATTATAACATCGTGGGGGGTAAAAATCTATACAAATGTTCATTGGGAATTTAAAATCCGGTAGGTAAAAGTGTGGGTTTTATTCCCTCTCCGTATTTCGACTTTTATAAGAGGGTCTTGTTCTTGATTTACCAACGAACGTAGACCTTCATATACATCGAGTGGTTTCTTAATATTGTCAAGCTTTTCGTCATTCACGCTCTTTATTATATCTCCTTCTCTAAAACCTGCTTCACTCAAAATTCCATCTTTCTTGAGAGACTGGAGAGAAAACCCTTTTATTTTGCCACCAGATATATGAGGTACAGGAATCGCCTCAGTTAACAACTGATTTACGTTTTGAGCTTTCTGGGCAAGTTTTACTTTGCTCACAATAAAATTTTCTTCTGAAATAATATCTATCCACGCATCTGGATCAGCGAACTTGTAACCGCCGCCTTCCAAAGTCAACACTGTCCTCTTACCATCATGAAGGAGCACTACTTTACCGGAGGAAATTTTAATTATTTGAGCCTCACTAATGATGTCACCAACCCTATACTCTCCTGTGGTAAATGTAGTTAAATCTTCGATGTAGGCAATATACTCCTTTCTATACCCAGAGGTACCTACAAGCCGTAAGGCGAGACCTTCTCTTTTAGGGGGCTCATAGAGCATCCCTTTTGGAAATTCTCCCTTGGTAACTTCTTTTGACGGTTCCTTTTCTTGCACAATTTCTTTCGAAGGCATAACTACTTCTCTATAGATTACTCTTGGCCGAGAAAGTACATAGATAAAAAGAGCAACAACAGCTATTATGAGAACCAACAGCAGTAAAAAAGTTGATGTAACTGCTTTAGCTCTACATATCTTATTCATCTTTCTCGTTCTCCCTCCCGATATTCTCTTCTTATTTATTATATATATTATACACCATCTCCAAAATTCTGTGCAACAACTACTAAATCTGATATATCAATAAAATTACTTCCATCAATGTCTGCACGTGCGTCCCAATTTGAATCAGAAGGTTGTGAACCAAAGGCCTGAGCAACAATTACAAGGTCGGTGATATCTACTTTTCCGTCGCCGTCAACATCGCCAGGGGTGGTGATCGGCACATCCTCATAAATTCTTACGTTAGAGAAATAGCTTTCGGCAGTGGGGCTGGACACATCGTGGTCATTGCCGAAGATTAAGTAATTGAACGCTCCGGTGAAGTGTTGACCAACCGGAATCGTGTAATGTTTTGTGTTGGGTGCTGTACTGCTGTAATCAGCGTAATCAGTAATGCCCCAGCCTTGAGTACCATAGACCTTAAAGGCTGACCCAGAGCTTAAATTAACATCCTGGTCAAAGCCGATAGCGTGGACCTCACCCTGGTTGGCGCTTCTAAAGTCAAACTCAAGGATAGTGTC
>CP070807.1:269423-281883 GCA_020343695.1 Candidatus Omnitrophota bacterium
CGTTGGACTTTCTCTGTAAAGGTGATTCCCAAAGGTATTTTTGCCCAAGAAGAACGTCTGTGGGAGAAACCTTCAGGGTTTACGTTTTGGTACAACACTGATTGGAGTAGCTATTATAGAGGACATAAATTCAAGACGATGGAACGTCAGACGCTTGCGTTAGATCAGGAGTTAGGAACCAGAGGCCCAACCCCATATGGAGAGTTTGATGCTTCAGTTACTTGGTCAAAATTAGATGAAGAAGAAGAGGTGACAGGATATACCGTAGGACTTACCGACGGTCATATTTCTAATCTGGAAGGTTTTAACCTGAGAGGATTCGATTTTAGAAGTTCTTTTTCTCCGCTCTCTTTTCCTGGCCAGACTCTCCGAGGGGGGTTCCTGCAGGCACCGGCATTTAATAATAAACTTGAATATACACTTTTACATGGAAGGGAACAGCAGTATTTTTATAGCGCGGTCTCTCCAGGCTTGGTATCAAAGCAAGATGCCTATATTGCAGGAGCAAGGCTTAAAATTTTTCCTCAAGCGCACAATACTTTTGCGGTTAATTACGCTCATGGATACGGGCAAGACCGAGAGTCATATCTTGAAGATAACGTTTTTTCCGTACAGAGCGAACATAATTTTGAGAAAATTTCAGTATCGACAGAGGTTGCTTCAGACCAAGATCAGATTGCAGCCAATGTTTCTGGCGTCTTTCGAACCCCAAAGTTGAACGTCCATCTTTCATTGCGCGATATCGAGAAAGATTTTACTACAATTTCTGCACAGCCACCGAGTATTGGTGAAATTGGAGGAGCTTTCGGTTTTGATTGGTACCCTATGGATAGAATTAGCTTACGCAGTAATTTTGACCTCTATAGGGACCGCTTCCTCTACAACCCAGAGGAGCCAGATAAATTTAACTTCACTTCTGATAACTCGCTTCATGTCACGTTAAGTCCCACTTCGCAGATAACGAGCAGCCTGCATTATGCCAATGCGCCAGGCCTGTATTTCCCATACAGAAACCTTAATGCTCTCGCAACGTATAACAAGCAATTTCGCCTTCCTTTCTTGGATAATCGCACCCTCTCCACTCACATCGGGTATAATTACCAAAGGAGTATAAACCCCCTCTCGCCTTCAGCAGATTACAAGCGCGATGCATTATTGGGAGGGTTGCGGCTCCAACTTCTTGATGACCTCCATTACTATATGAATTATACCTATTCTCTGGTAGAGGAACTCGAAACAGGCGAGCAGTCTCACCCTTCGGTGATGGAGGCAGGCCTTGAGCTATACCGGCAGATTAATCCTCGCCTGTCTTCGCAGTTGCGGCTTTATTATCGTAATGAAGAGTCAGCAACCACACTTCATTCGTTTCTCTCCGGAGAGGATAGCATTGAGAGCAGCGTGGGTTTGAAGTTTTTTCCTACGAAAGATATCGAGTTTTTTGTTGATGGGCGCTTGCGGAAAGTGTGGGCAGAGCGAGACGAGTTAGACGATTTTATCGAAGCGGACATTCGTGCCGGTGCCAGAATTGCATGGGAAAGTTTTTTTATGTGGGCACCACACACTCGCATTGAAGGAGCTGTGTTCAGGGATGTAAATGGCGATGGCATACAAGATGTGGATGAAGAAGGTATTCCTGACGTGGAAATTTCCATAGGTCCTCGTAGAGTCCATACAGATGGAGAGGGAGAATTCTCTGTGAGAGTAAGAGCCAGGAGCGTAAAAGCAAAAGTGGATGTTGATACGGTCCCGCGAGGATATGTTTTTACCACTCCCGTTACAGCTGAAATCGATACCTCTGAGGGAGGAATCAAGAAAATTGCATTTGGTCTTTCTTCCGAGTCAGGTATATATGGGGTAGTTTTTTATGATCAAGATCAAGATGGCGAACTCGACAGAGAGGATTTACCCATCTCAGATGTTCGAGTCACCATTGATGATAAAATTTCATTGCGTACAAATGAAAGGGGGGTTTATCGATTCGGCAATCTTAAGCCTGGAACACATATCGTAAGGATAGATGTAAATACCCTTCCTTTACAATACTTACCAACAGTCTCTATCACAAAGACGGTCGAAGTATATGAAGCAACTACCCATACGCATCATATTCCGCTTAAAGAGAAATGATTATTTTGGGACGGTAGTGTAGAGGATTATTTTTTCGTGATTTCGTGTTTTTTCTTCTCTACTCACCGTAGCGTTCTTGTACTGCTGTTGTGTAGTGTGTGTTTTCGGAGAGGTTAGGTTGCGTTTTATGGTTATTCTTTCGGGGATAGTGATTGATACGCGTACCACCGCGGTGTTGTTCGCGAAAAGTGATGCTATCATGCACAAAATTACCCAGATACTGAAAGCTATTCTTCTCATTGTTCTGGCAACCCCTCTTTCCTGTATTGTGAGGCAGGAAAGGTAGCTTTGCGCCCCAAGGTTTCCCTTGGTTTGCCTTTTTCAGAACCCTATTTGCAAAGCACTTAAAATGTAACATATTTTTCCAAAAAAAGCAAAAAAACCAATACCAGTCAGTAGCTACCCCTGCCATTAATACTTAAAAGAGAGCTTAATATATACATTTTGATTGACTCAAGGTGTTTGTTTTGATAAGATTAACTCCTGGTCGGTATTGCAAAAAAGGAGAGAGATGATTGAAAGGTATACCCCCCCTGAAATGGGAAAAATTTGGAGCGAGGAAGAGAAGTTTAAACGCTTTTTGCGTATCGAGGAACTCTTCTGTGCCGCGCTTGAGAAATTTGGAAAAATACCTAAGGGAATAAGTAAGAGATTAGCAAAAGCAAAGCTTTCGCTTGATGCGATTAAAAGAATAGAGGCGAAAACCCACCATGATATCGTAGCATTCCTCAAACACGTATCTGGTCAGATTGGCAAAGCATCTTCATTCCTTCACATAGGGCTTACTTCATCAGATTTACTGGATACAACCCTTGCCTGGCAGATAAAGGATGCAACAGCAATTATTTTGAAAGATTTAGATTTACTGCTAAAAGAAGTGAAAAAGAAGGCCCTTAAGTACAAGGATACTCTTTGTATTGCCAGAACCCATGGAGTACACGCCGAAATTTACAGCTTCGGGTTAAAGTTTCTCTATTTTTATAATGACCTAAAGCAAGAGCGAAAGTTACTCGAGGAAAGTATAGACTATGCTGCCTGTGGGAAAATTTCTGGTGCAGTAGGAACATTTGCGTACTTTGAGCCGAAAATTGAAGAATATGTTTGCAGGAGACTCGGTATCCGCTATACCCCCATATCGACACAGGTCGCATCTCGAGAACGATACGCACACTATCTATCTATTCTTGCTCTCATCGGTTCTACCTTAGAGAGATTCGCTACTGAGATACGGCATCTGCATCGCACTGAAGTCCAAGAAGCCAAAGAACCCTTCTACAAAGGGCAAAAAGGTTCAAGCGCAATGCCTCATAAACAAAATCCTATCATGTGTGAGCGAATATGCGGACTTGCACGCACACTTCGAGGCGGTATGCTTGTTGCCTTTGAGAATATCAACTTATGGCACGAAAGGGACATTTCTCACTCTTCTGCAGAGAGGATTATTTTGCCTGATGCAACCATTGTCTTGGATTACAGCTTAAAGATTTTTCAACAAGTGATCAAGAATTTAAAGGCCAACCCTAAGCATATGGTAAAGAACATTGAATTGAATCGTGGGTTGATTTACTCTCAAAAACTACTCCTTAAGCTTATGAGTAAAGGTATTTCCAGAATGATAGCCTACAATTATGTTCAGGATATCTCATTGAAAGTCATCAATAAAAATTCTACATTCAAACGAGAAGCATCTAAGGATGCGAGAATAAAGAAATATTTAAAGAAAGACGAAATAGAGGAAATTTTTAATCCCCTTAGCTATTTAGCTAATATAGACAAAATCTATAAACGAACAGACTTGAGCTAGATAATTTAGGCACGTCTTACTTTGACCTCCAACAGTATTTTAGAATAAGTATATCCATTTGTAAGGAAGAGACATTATTTTTAAAAAAATTCTTGACAAGTTAATTTTGATTGATATATTCGAAGGTGGACAGAGGCGTCCTTTCTTAATACGGAGAAGTAAGGAAGGGCGCCTTTTTACTTTTTGTCCCCGGTAAAGTTAAGGTGAAATTTGAAGCAAATAGGAGGAGAAGGTGAAAAACGAGATGGCAAATTTGGAGATAGTTGAAAAGTTAGGGTTGAGCGTAACTGAGTATGAAAAGATAAAAGAATTGCTCAAGAGGGAACCAAATTATACAGAGTTGGGATTGTTTTCCGCAATGTGGTCTGAGCACTGCTCCTACAAAAATTCGAAGAGAATCTTAAGGTTTCTACCAAAGGAAGGAAAGAGAGTTTTTGTAGGGGTAGGGGAAAATTCAGGAGCAATCTCTATTTCCCCTGATTATGCTGTAGTTTTTAAAATAGAGTCTCATAATCATCCTTCAGCGGTTGAGCCATATGAGGCGAGTGCCACAGGTGGAGGAGGTTGTATTAGAGATATCTTCACTATGGGAGCACGTCCTTTATTCCTCTTAAGCTCTCTAAGATTTGGACTTTTGACTGATGAGAGGACGAAGTTTCTTTTCCGAGAGGTGGGGCGTGGTTTTACTGACTATGCAAACAAGGTAGACCTTCCTGCATTGGCTGGAGAAGTGTATTTTGATGATTCTTATCAAGGTAACCCTTTGGTGAATGCGATGGTAGTAGGGCTATTGAAGAAAGATAATTTGGTGAGAGCGCAAGCGCAGGGTGCGGGCAATTTAGTTATGATTATCGGAGGTCCTACGGGTCGCGATGGCGTTGAAGGGGCAAGTTTTGCCTCTGCTGGTCTGGACGAAAGTTCTCAAGAGAAAACAAATGCGGTAGCAATTGGCGATCCTAAAATCGGTAAGGCCCTCAGAGAAGCATGTTTGGAACTCATTGAGAAAAAGTTGGTTGTAGGAATGCAGGATATGGGGGCAGCAGGCTTAGTCTGTTCAACCTGCGAGACAGCGCATAAAGCGGGAACCGGTATCGAGATAGATATCTCTTTAGTGCCAAGAAAAGAAGAGGCAATGACGCCCTATGAAGTTATGCTTTCTGAATCTCAAGAGAGAATGCTGTTAATAGTTACGCCCCAAAATTTAGATGAGGTAAAGAGTATCCTTGCGAAGTGGGGCCTCGATTCCAGTGTAATTGGAAAGGTGACAAATGATGGGATATTACGCGTGAAAGAAAAAGGTACGGTTGTAGCCGAGGTGCCTGCCCACCTCTTAGCTGAAGGACCAGAGTACACCAGAGACACAGCAAAGCCAAAATATTTAGACGATGCACAGAGAATAGATTTAAAAACCATAGAGGAACCTAAAGACTATAATCAAACGCTGCTTAAATTGATTGGTTCTTCTACGATCGCTTCGAAAGAGTGTATTGCGAAAAAAGTTGATCCCAACTTAATCAAGAACGCATGCGTACCGTTTGGTAACAATGCAGGGGTTTATCATATACCCGAACTTAACAAAGCAATCGCTGCGACAGTAGATGGCAATGGACTATACTGTTACCTCGATCCTTTTTTAGGGGGACAGATTGCCGTAATTGAAGCAGCCAGGAATCTTGTCTGCTGTGGCGCCGAACCTTTAGGGGTCACCGATGGTTTAAATTTTGGAAGCCCCTTTAACCCCGAGGTTTATTGGCAGTTTGAAGGAGTCGTGAAAGGAATAGCCAGTGGCTGTGAGGCTTTTGATATCCCTGTAGTGAGCGGAAATGTAAGTTTTAACAATGAAAACCCCAAGGGTGCAATTTATCCTACTCCCTCAATTGGGATGGTAGGGTTAGTCGATGATCTTAAGCATGTCACGACATGTGAATTTAAAAATGAGGGCGATTTGATTTTCTTGATTGGGGAAAATAAAGAGGAGTTAGGCGCTTCACAGTATTTACGGATTGTCCATAATACTAAAAAAGGTAGCCCTCCAACTCTCGATTTAGAACAGGAAAGAGCAGTTCAGCGAGCAACTTTAGAAATGATACGGCAAGGTATTGTTATAAGCGCCCATGATTGTTCAGAGGGCGGTTTGGCGGTAGCTTTGGCAGAGAGTTGCATACTGGGTAAAAAAGGAGCAGTGATAAATCTCCAAGAGGCGATGCGTAAGGATGCGTTACTTTTTGGTGAAACTCAGTCAAGAATTGTCATTAGTATATCTTCAGCGGATAAAGAAAAAGTCAAAGTACTGTGCAAAAAATTTAACGCAAAATACGCTGTTATTGGCGAAGTTGGAGGCGAAAACTTAAAAATCAACGATTTAGTTGATTTGAATATTACTGATTTAGCGAAAATTTACAAAGAAGCGATACCAAAAATGATTTAGGCAAGTTATGAGCGGTATATTTGGTGCTATTTCCAAAAAAAATTGCGTAGAGGATCTTTTTTACCTTGGAGACTATCATTCTCACCTAGGAACACAATTTGGAGGAATTGCAGTTTACGGCAAAGAGATGGTGAGAAGAATACATAATATAAGTTATAGCCAATTTAAATCCAAACTTTTTGATGACTGCAAAACCCTAAAAGGTAACAAAGGTATCGGAGCAATTAGCTATGAAGAGCAGCCAGTATATGTGAAATCAAAATTCGGTAACTTCTGTATCGTCACTGATGGCTGGATTGACAACTGGAAAGAGTTAGCCAGAGAGTTATTCTCAAAAGGATTTTCCTTCAGCGAGATGTCCAACAGTAAAATAAATATATGTGAACTGGTAAGTAAATTAATTATTCAAAAGAGTTCTCTGGTTGAGGGAATAGAATATTTATACTCTCGCATAGATGGATCAGTGTCTCTGATAATTTTGAATGATGAGGGAATTTACGCGAGTCGGGATAAATTAGGTATTTCTCCCTTGGTGATAGGTAGAAAGGAAAATACGTGGACGGTGGTAACGGAGACTACTTCCTTTCCTAATTTAGGGTTTGAGGTTGTCAAATACCTTCTACCGGGGGAAGTAGTGTTTATCGATGCAAAAGGGCTGAAAGAGAAGCAAAGGGGAAGAAAATGTACAAAAATTTGTGCTTTTCTATGGATTTATACTGGTTTTCCTGCATCGAGCTATGAGGGTGTAAATGTAGAGATGGTCAGAGAGCACTGTGGACAGTTTCTGGCTCGAGGCGACAATATAAAACCTGATATGGTGAGTGGCGTTCCTGATTCAGGAGTGGCTCATGCGTTAGGTTATGCAATGCAGAAGAAAGTTGCTTACCGCCGGCCTTTGGTAAAATACACCCCTGGTTATGGGAGAAGCTATCTTCCTGCATCCCAGGATGTTAGAGATTTAGTGGCACGGATGAAGCTTATCCCTATTCGTCCAATAATTGAAGGGAGAAAAATTGTTCTCTGCGAGGATTCGATTGTCCGCGGAACCCAGCTTAAAAACTTTACAATTCAAAAGCTATGGGAGAATAAAGCAAAGGAAATACATCTGCGGGTAGCATCTCCTCCCTTGATGTTTCCCTGTAAATTTAATTTTTCTACACGGACCAAGAAAGAGCTTGCCGCGCGTAGGGCTATGAGAGATTTAGAGAAAAAAAATACAGAGAATATAAGTGAGTATATAGATGATACATCGGCAAAGTATAAAAGAATGGTTTCATGGATTACAAAAGATTTAGGAGCAACATCGCTTAAGTATCAAAAGTTAGATGATATGGTTAAGGCGATAGGATTGCCGAAAGAAAAACTTTGCCTTTACTGTTGGACAGGAAGACTATGAAGAAGTTAACCTATAAAGCATCAGGTGTTAATATACAAAAAGCAGAAGAGTTTGTAAAAAAGATTAAAGTAAAGAGTAAAACATCTGCGTTTGGCTCGTTTTTTAATTTAAAAGAAATTCTTAAGAAATATAAAAAACCTGTATTGGTATCTTCTACTGATGGAGTAGGGACAAAACTAAAGATTGCCCAATATTTGGGAATCCATAATACTGTCGGCATTGATTTGGTGGCAATGAATGTGAATGACATAATTTGTTTGGGAGCAAAACCTTTATTTTTTTTGGATTATATTGCCTGCGGGAAATTAAATGTTGGGGTTTTAGAAAAAGTAGTAGATGGCATCAAGAAGGGTTTGGAGGAATCAAATTGCGTACTTTTGGGAGGGGAAACTGCTGAGATGCCAGGTATGTACAAAAAAGGTGAGTATGATCTCGCTGGATTTTGTGTAGGAATTGCGGACGAAGATAAGATAATCGATGGAAGGAATATTCAAGAGGCTGATGTAGTAATTGGTATAGCTTCCAGCGGTCTTCATTCCAATGGGTTTTCGTTGGTAAGAAAAATATTCGCGAAAAAAGAAACAAGACAATACGCCAAGGAATTACTTATGCCAACTCGCATCTATGTAAAACCTATTCTCTCACTCCTCTCTGCCCGCGCTTCTTTAATTTCTCCCATAAAAGGGATTGCTCATGTGACAGGTGGAGCGTTCTATGAAAAAGCGACAAAGATTTTACCTTCTGGTTATGGAATGGTAATTTACAAAAAAAGTTGGCAGATACCTCCGATATTTAAACTTATTCAGAGAAAAGGTAATATCGCAGAAAACGAAATGTATTCAGTGTTTAATATGGGTATTGGAATGATTGTAGTAGTAAAGAGCAAAGATAAGGAAAAAGTCCTAAGATACCTCAATAGATTCTATAAAGCTCACATTGTCGGAGAAATCTTAAAAGCAGAAAAAAGAATGGTTTTATCGTAACCCTCCAAGTTTTTCAAATACAATCTATAATTCCTAGATTTTTCAATAACTCATGGTATAATTCCCTAAAGGTCAATTATTTGATTTGTGGTTCTAAAGGAGGTGTCGTCAGTTGAAGGTCTTAGTCATTGGGTCAGGCGGAAGAGAGCATTCCCTTGTCTGGAAAATTTCCCAATCCCCTTTAGTGCAGAAGCTATATTGTGCTCCTGGCAATGGCGGAACCGCGCTGAAGGCAGAGAATATCGATATACGGGCGACGGATATCGACACACTCCTTGCATTCGCCTTAGAGCACCGAATAGACCTTACTGTTGTAGGCCCAGAGGCACCTTTAGTTGATGGAATTGTTGATGAATTTCAGCAGGAAGGCTTGAAGATTTTTGGACCCAAGAAAGAACTTGCCCTTTTAGAGGGAAGCAAGGTATATGCGAAGCAGGTAATGAAAAAATATAGTATCCCAACGGCAGATTTTAAGATTTTTGATGATCCGCAAAGGGCAAAGGAATACATAAAAAAGAAGGGAGCTCCCATAGTGGTAAAGGCAGATGGCCTTGCTGCGGGAAAAGGGGTAATTGTCTGTAAGTCAATCGATGAGGCTCACGCGGCAGTAGATTTAATAATGCTAAAGCGGCAATTTGGCGCAGCTGGTGATCGCGTAATTATTGAAGATTGTTTAGAAGGCGAGGAGGCATCAATTTTAATATTCACTGACGGTGAAACAATCATTCCTTTAGTCTCCTCGCAAGATCATAAGCCTATTTTTGATGGAGACAAGGGCCCTAATACTGGAGGCATGGGGGCATATGCTCCTGCCCCTTTAGTCAACGATGAGGTATTTACCAAAATCATTGAGGAAGTCTTTAAGCCTCTTATCGCAGGATTGAAACAAGAGGGTAAAATCTATAAGGGTATGCTTTATGCGGGTCTGATGATACGAGAAAATTGTCCTTATGCATTAGAGTTTAACGTCAGATTCGGCGATCCAGAAACTCAAGTGATATTGCCGAAACTGAAAAGCGACCTTGTTGAGGTGATGATGCAGACCGTAGAGGGTCGTCTCAGAGCGAGAAAACTTCAGTGGGATGAGAAGTTCTGTCTATGCGTGGTGCTTGCCAGCGGCGGCTATCCAGGAAGTTATGAAAAAGGTAAGGAGATTAAAGGGTTAGAGGAGTTAGATAATAGAGAAGACATTTTCACTTTTCATGCCGGTACGAGGCAGAAAACAGATAACAGAGGACAGAGAACAGAGTTTCTTACCAATGGTGGGAGAGTTTTGAATATAGTTTCATTAGGCTCTACTGTAAAAGAAGCGCAAGCTAAAGTTTATTCTGCGATAGAGAATATCCATTTTGATAAGATGCATTACCGTAGAGATATTGGGAATAAAGCATTGAAATTTTTATCTCAAAATAGTAGAATAGACTGTCTACCTTAAGGATATGGAGGCCAATTATGAAAAAAAAGATTGCTATTATTCTCGGAAGTAAAACCGATTTGGATCAATTGAAAGATGGTATAGCGCTCTTAAAAAGTTTAGGGATTGGGTATAGGTTAGAGGTGATTTCTGCGCATAGAAATCCAGAGAAACTGAGAGGGTTCTGCGGGATGCTTGCCAAAAATGGATTTGAGATAGTTATCGCCTGCGCAGGAAAAGCAGCAGCTCTACCAGGATTTGTGGCCTCGTATGTAGATATTCCTGTTATAGGAGTCGCTTTAGGAGGAGGCCTGCTTGACGGGTTAGATGCCCTCTTTTCTATTGTGAGCACTCCTAAGGGATTGGGGCTCACCTGTAGCGGGGTTGGCAAAAGCGCTTTTATTAACGCAATTATTGTAGCTTTAGAGATTCTTTCCTTGAAAGATAAGCGCTATCGTGTACAATTGAAAATCCTCAAGAACAAATTTAAATAGTATGATAAAAAAGATTAGTATTGATCCAGATAATGTCGATTATTCTCTGGTGAGGAAAGCTGCGAATGCGATTCGTGATGGCAGTATTGTCGCTCTTCCTACTGAGACGGTATATGGTCTGGCTGCCTTTGCTGAGAACCAAAAAGCTGTGGAGAGACTGTATGAGATCAAACAACGACCAAGAGCGAAACCCTTCGCCTATGTGGTAGATGATAGCTCAACAGCTATCGAGAGATATTTTGCGCCGCTTACGCCTTTTGGGCATCGGTTGATGGAGAAATTTTGGCCCGGCCCCATCACTATTATTTACCATTCACAAAAAGATGAAAAAATAGGAGTAAGGGTTCCTTCTCACGCAGTTACCCAGGAAGTTCTTAAGATGGTTCGTGCAGGAGTGTATCTTCCCTCGGCAAATATCACTGGTAAGCCCGAGGCAACGTCTGCGCAAGATGTTGAGACAGCTTTTGATGGGAAAATTGATTTAATTGTTGATGGGGGAGAGTCTTTCTATGGTCAACCATCTACGGTGATAGATTTAACATATCATCCTTTTAATGTTCTGCGAGAAGGCGTAATCTCTGAAAACGAAATCATTGAAGTATTTATTCGAAAAAGAGTACTTTTTGTTTGTACAGGAAATACATGTCGTTCGCCAATGGCAGAGGCCCTGCTTAAGAAATATTTGACCGAGGCAAAGCCCTATCTTATTGATCGATATGATATTTCTTCGTGCGGTATTTCTCCTTTTGAGGGCACACCCCCAGCGGCGAATGTGGTGAGTATCTTGGAGCAACAAGAAGGACTCGATGTCAGAGGCCTTTCATCTCGAAAAATTGACAGGCAAGCAATTATGTCTTCAGATTTAATCTTTACCATGGAAGATGCTCAGAATGATTATATTTTAAGATTTGAGCCAACAGTGGAGGGAAGAATTTTTACTTTGAAGAAGTTTCTTCCTCCTGAATTGGAAAAAGATATACCAGATCCTATCGGTAAAAACTATGATGTGTATCGCGAGGTCTATCAATTGATTAGGAAAGCAGTTTTAGAGCTGAAAGAATGGCTGTAATTTATTTTATCCGTGAATAACAAAATGAAGATAGCGATTGCCAGTGATCACAGAGGATTCAAGTTAAAGAACGCTTTAGGGGCGTTTCTTGAAGACAAAAGCTATTCAATTATTGATTTTGGCACTCACACTTCTGATTCCTGTGATTACCCTGATTATGTATACCCTGCTTGTCGAGCAGTAAAGGAAAAGAAAGCAGAGAGAGCAATTGTTATCTGTTATACTGGGATAGGCAATTGCATCGCCGCGAATAAAGTGAGAGGCGTAAGAGCTGCGTTAGCCTACAGTCTTAAAACCGCTGAATTATCAAGGAAGCATAATAATAGTAATGTCTTGGTTTTGCCGGCATATTTATTTACAGTAGATGAAATGAAAAAAGTAGTTTTGAAGTGGCTTAAGGCCGATTTTGAGGGAGGTCGCCACTTGAGACGAATACGGAAAATACGCCAAATAGAAGAAACAGAAGCAACGTCCCTGTAAACCAAAAAAGGAGAAAGATGTTTGAGGAGCTAAAACGAATTGATCCACAAGTATATGAGAGTGTAATGAGAGAATTAAAGCGGCAGAGAGAACACATTGAGCTCATTGCCAGCGAAAATTTTGCTCCTCGGGCAGTTCTTGATGCGCAAGGCTCGGTTCTTACAAACAAATATGCGGAAGGTTACCCCAAGGCCCGTTGGTATGGAGGTTGCAGATTTGTAGATGAGGCAGAGGAATTGGCAAGAGAGAGAGCAAAAAGGCTATT
>CP070807.1:281983-293725 GCA_020343695.1 Candidatus Omnitrophota bacterium
ACCCAGGAATCAAGCTCATCCATAAGCTTAGAAATCCAAGGCATCATTTTTTCAAACAGTTTAACAGGAATAACAAAAGTAGACTTCATGATTAAATTATTGCATGTATATGGATTATTTATGAGTTCGGTCGTAGTAAAATTAGTCTTGAAGTAGTTATTATAGCTATTTATCACAAATTCATATGGAATCTTATCAGGCTTGAATAACATTGGGCATTTTGTCATATAAAATATGTAACATTTGCTCGAATCATTTGCGATGGTTTGTACGATTTTTTTGATTACATCATTCCGTATAAAGACGTCGTATTGAGTAAACCCGATGTAGCTTAAACCATGATATACCTTATTAGCATAAATATGATATATCGCGGAAGTTTCATTATATCCTTTCTCCTGCAGAGAAGCACCATATATGGGTAAGTCTTTTTCATAGATAATATTGTATTTCTTCCTTCTGTAATGTCTTTTCTCAATATCTTTACCCACCCCAATGAACACAATACTACTTATGCTATCTTTATCATATAAATCATTATGTATATCGCGATGATAGACTACAAATATTTTCAACTTCATTAATGTCTTCGGCAAATTATTTAATTTACGGCTGGCTTGTGATTGAAAGAAAAACTTACAGAAAAAATGAAACAGCTATTTATGTTTTTTGTGTAATATACAAAAATAACTAGCAAATTTATATGGCCAAATTATTTCATAATTGTCTGGATACTCTTCTATAAACTCATCAACGGCTGTTTTTACCCCTGACGAAAACCAACCATAGTCGTCTACCACTATAAATCCATCGTTCGACAAATGCTTATCTAAAAATCTCAAGACAATTAGAGTCGGCTTATAAAAGTCTAGGTCGAGATACGCAAAGCAAATTTTAGCTGGTAAATTTTTATAATTAATACTTTCCTCAATAAAACCAGGAATTATTTTAACTTTTGAAAATGGAAATGATATATCTTGCAGTCTAGATTTTACCTCATCAACTGGGCAAGACATCATACCTTCATATCTTTCCATTGATCCTAAATTAAAAATATCGTTTATAAGTAAATCTTTTTTATCCGGCTTAGGTAACCCTTTAAAAGAATCAAATAACCATAAATTCTTTTCGCTAGTGCGTATTTCATTTGCTAAGAGCGCTGATGTTGCCCCTTGGGCTACACCAAATTCACATACATCACCTTCCAACTTTAATGATTTATGCAAAAATGCGAGTATGTACATAGCCTCACTAACCCCAGTCCCTAAGAGCTTTGCCATTAACTCGGCTCGACCATCACAAGGTAGTAACTCAGGAAAAATTAATTCACAAAAACATCCTTCAACTTCTTTAATTAATCTGATATGCTGTGGCCTGTAATATTCAGAAGCTTTATTGTTAATCAATTGTTTATATGTATCTAATCTACAAAGTTTTAAGCCAATACATTTAAACAAAATATTAGTTATTTTTTTAAACAATTTCTTCATAATTTTTGCCTCTCTAACATCCACCGATTTAAAAACTGACCCCTCTCTGCAAATACTACTCAGCAGACAAAAGAAAACCCGGATAGGGAGGCCTACCTGCCGGCAGGCAGGGATTTGTCAATAATCTTCGACGTAAGTCGAAGCACCGTAGGCAGTACTTTTGCCGAAAATGTATTAGGCTGATGATGAACGATGAGTGGATGATTATCTCCCCCTCACCTTACAAATAACAAAAAACACGGAGAGGGAGGGATTCGAACCCCCGGACCCTTTCGGGTCACGTGTTCTCCAAACACGCGCACTCAACCGGACTATGCGACCTCTCCGAAGGGCCATGGCGCTTACGCGCCTCCTATTCAAGGTCGGAAGTGTTTATTTCAGATATCAAGGGCCTCAGGCACCTTTCGCTCTATGAATACGTGGTCAGGATTGATGGCCCTTCATAGGGGCTACCGCCCCTCTTGATGCTTCGGCAAGAAAGAAAATCTTAGAAGAAACACTTGCCTCGCTGTCACCCTCGAAGACTATCAAAGAAGAAAAAAATATCTAAATCGCTCTTATCTACACCCTGTCTGCTATATGCCATTGAGAAGTATTCATACAAAAGAAAGGTTTTTAGCAATTCTGATGTCTTGGATCGGGAGTCTTGGGTCTTGAGTCTGTTTTTTATATATCAAGCAGCTTACGGGCGTCACGTTTGCCTATTGCGCGTTTGAAATCATCAAAATCAATAAAAGTAAGCTGAGGGAGTTCTTCTCGTATTTGCCTTAAATAATTCATAGAAAGTTTCCGCCTAAACCCCATATATTTAAATCCTGCTCCACATGTAGGACACACACTGGATTTTGAATCTATCCCTATTTTATGACAGGAAAAACATTCGCTCGACAATTCCCCCACAACAATGAGATGTTTTTCTATATCTTGTAAATCAAATTCTTTCCATACCCTCAAAAGGCCTTTCATCTTTTTTTCTTTTTTCGAGAGCCTCTCTCTTTATAGAAGGTCTTGATGGAGCTCAATACTTGCTGAGGAGTATCCACAATAGTAAAAAGATCCAACTCCCTTCTCCGCAATGCCCCTTCTTTGACCAATCTCGTCTTTAACCAATGAACCAAACCCTGCCAATAGTCTCTGTCTACCAATATGACGGGGATAGGCTCAATACGGTAAGTTTGAATCAGGGCTAGAGACTCAAATAGCTCATCTAGCGTACCAAACCCTCCAGGGAATACCACGAATGCACAGGAATATTTTGTAAACATAACTTTTCTTACAAAAAAATAACGAAATTCTAAAAGATAATTGATATAACGGTTTGGTATTTGTTGTTCTGGAAGGAGAATATTTAATCCTACGGATTTACCAGCAGCCTCCTTTGCTCCTCTGTTTGCTGCCTCCATTATACCTGATCCTGCACCAGTGATAATTGTATATCCTTTTTTGGAAAGCAAGTGTGCAGTCTTTCGAGCACGTTTATAGAAAGGATGTTTTGCCGATACACGGTGAGAGCCAAAGAAGGAAACGCCTTTCTTTATCAACAGTAAATTCTCAAAACCCTCTACAAACTCACTCATAATGCGGAACACACGCCAGGGATCAGCATGAATAAAATTATCGTGAAACGTAGTTCTGTCTTTGACTTGTTCAATAGAACTTTTTCTTGAGGTTGCTTTTTTCTTCATATTCCATCCTCACTCTTTCTCTACGCCTACAGATAATCTGCTCCCGCTTACAGAAAAAAATATGTTTTAGGCCTGACAAAACAACCTTAGGATTCTAAATGATGAGTTTATCAGCGATATCACTCACTACAGGTATTTTTGCGATTTTTCCTGTAAGAGAAGCGTAAATCCCATAAAGCGAGGCAAAGAGAAAAATAATTAATCCTATAACACGGAAAAGGCTCCCTATCAAAGGCAGAAACGAAAGAAAACCGAACACCACTTCTCCGATAAAGATCACTACACCTTGTTTGGCATGGAAATGGGCAAAGCGATTATCTTTTCGGAAAATGAACACCAATATCCAAAGACAAAACACATAAGATAATGCCGCAAATGGTGCTCCTTCTCTAATTTCTTTCTCAGCTAACTGTGGCTGTTCTTGTTTTTTTTCCATGTGCACCTCCTTTACTCCCAATCGCAGCTCATAGAACAGATATCATAAGCCAACATCGTTGTATTGCCAAATTAAATTTGTAATCACTAATTCTTCTATATTATACTTAAATTCGCCCTAAAGGCAAATAAAAAAACCCCGCTCTTTAAAAAAAGAGCGGGGTTTTTATTGTCACTCAGGGTACTTAGAAGTTAAGCGCTAAAGCGCCTCTTATAGAGTATGCTACGCTGTCGTTTGCTTCATCAAAGAAATCTCCGGGGATGAACCATGCACCAAGAAGCTTCATCTGTACATCCTCAGTGTAGTCATAGACTACATAGGCATTGATTTCATCACCAAAGCCTGTCTCATCTCTGTCTACCACGTAGGTGTAACCAGCAGCAGGGCCAATAGGTGGCGAATACGCATTGGTATTCGCATTTGCACCATAGCTCTGGGCTAAAACTGCTTTTGCATAAATTAACCCTAAGGTAATGTCTTCTCTGGGCATGTAGGAACCTTCTAATCTGATAAAGTGAGCATTTGTATTGGCGCCTAAGATGTTCATAATTTCTGCTGGGGTCTGGTCTTCACCCATTGGAGCCCAGGCTTCGTGGTTATCACTATCGCTGACATCATCATCACCGCTTAAATAGGTGTAAGAAAGATTGATTCTCCCATTGTAGTCATTTAAGAATCTGTACTCACTAATTAACTGATATGCAGAAGCGTTTAAGTGCTGGTACTCATCAACTCCGCCGCGATTTTGATCGGTAAGTGCGCCATCGCCATTCATATCGACCAGCACATCGCCAAACTGCATTGCAGTTTCGAGACCTATAGTGAGGTTATCATTGGGGTCAAACTGTATTCTTCCACCAAGCACAAAAATCTCTGATTGGTTCTCTGCTGGCGTAGCTCCCCCAGACATAAGGTTATAGCCAGGAGAGTTTTCTATCCCTATGAAATAACCTTCACTTATACCGTTGTAGGAGCTCCATTCGTAAGTTCCATACGCTCCAAAAATAGTAACATCGTCGGCCTCAGTGGTAGCATTTTCATCTAATCTTCCATACAGAAGATCAACTGTGTAGGGAGAATAATCAAGGACTGCTCTAATCAAATCAAAAGATTTATGCATAGATAAATCTCCTGATGGGGTCCATGGACCCTGTCCCCATGTAAGGGTATCACCCTGATTGGTATCAGGATCTCCAATGATAAGAGCATTGCCGTAGCGAAGAGGTTGACGGCCAACCCTCACGGTAAGGGGTTGATAGAGCATTTCTTTGAGCTCCACATAAGCCTCTTCAAGGCGAATCTCATCATCATTGTCAGTCCCAACAACGGGCCAATCAGTATCTCCCCATAATCTCTCATTGAGGAGCATTATTACTGCGGATACATCCTCAGTTAAATCAGCATCAAATCTCAATCTTACCTGAGAGATGAGATAATTCTCATCATCTGCATTTGTTGCATCTGTTAGCCCTAAGGTCAAATCTCTTGTAAGGGCTTGTGCAGTTATATCTCCGCTCACTTTGATGCTCTCTACACCAGCGTAAGAATAACCTATAAACGCGAAAGACATAACTGCTATTGCTATCAATAGCTTTCTACCCATTACTTTCCTCCTTTCCTAAATCTCAACTTAGGATTTATCTGGACAAGGGTAATAATCCCATAAGAATTTTCTTAAATGGGTTGCCTTGTTTATTGCCAATCTATAGTTATATCATCCACTTTTTTGACAACTTCGGGCTTATTTAATTTTTTTGGAATTGCCACCTCCTTTCTTGCTCAGTTTAAAGTTGTCTGTGAATGGTATAACCTCTGTAAGAGGTTTCATTGCTATATGCATTCGGCAATCGAACCAAATTGTCAAAGAGTTATACAGAAAAACACCTTTAAATTTTTCTGTATGTCTCAATAATAATTAATTGTGTTCATCTGCACATTAGGCAGGAAACACAATCACATAGAATTTTTAACATTTAATAGCAAATTTGTCAAGCTTTTTTCTTTAAAAAGATTTTTCTCTGTCTTATTTAGTGCTAAAAATTCTCAGACCCCAACATCTAGTGCCTGTATCTGGTGAGTCCACTTTTATATCTGCGGTCTTTTGATTGTCTTTCATCCTATATATATTATATATATTAAAAACAAAAAGATTTGCTCAAAAAGAAATACTTTGTGGTTCAAGGAAAGGTCTTGCAAGAAAAATTCGTAATCGCCGCTTACTCTAAATACACATCAATTCGATCTGGTTTCGCCTGGCGTATCTGGAGACTCAGAGGGGGTCGAATCACAACAGAATCTATGATGTGTCGTGCCCCGTCTTGCTCTACAACGATTGTCTTTGCTGCGCAATCTTTAAAGGTATCTTTTCTCTTGGGATTATGGTATACAACGAGAATTGAAGAAAATAACTTAAAAGCAAACGTATTCTTCTCCAATATGGTCTCTTTGCCTTTAAAGAGAATCTTCTCCCTTTTGCTCGTAAACATCTTTCCTTCCAAAATAGGCGAAAGGCGAAAGTGCAAATTATTATTTTCATCAACGAAGAAAGGTTCCTGGCCCAGGCAGAGAATAATCCAAATGTTAAGGAGTTCTGCTGTCGCGCCACTGAGACGGGCTACAAACCCTTTACCCCATAAAGATTTATCAGGATAGACGCTACTCACAATAAAAGATGAATTCTCAAGAGTAGATCTGCCGTATATGTGAGGGTCAAAGAAACAGGTACAGGTATTGTAAAAATCTCTAAAGAATTCTGTATAAAGCCCGCTCTTCAACACCTCCAAAAGATACTTATATTCCATATGAAGCCATATAGATTCGTTTTCAAGCCACCCAGGGGCAAATACTCGGCTTCTTCCAATTTCGAGGGGTTCATTTTCTAAGGAGGCGTTCAGGCGATACATCTTGAGTGTCCTGTCATAGAGAGAGGATCTTTTTAAAGAGTAGTATATGTCTTTTCTTTTACGCACCCTTACCATATGAACAGGGGCCTCTAAGAATAAAGGCAGAGCGTGTCTCTTAAATCTCTTAGGTATAATATGGCTTTTCTTTTGTTGATAACGGGTCACCTCATAGGTAAAGTAGGTAAAATAGAGATTGCTTTTTCTTTCTTTTGCCTTCTCTGTTGCCTTTGCCAATCGATAAACTAACTTTTGTAGAAAACTCTCTATTTTTTCTATGCCTACTTTCCTGTGTGTACCCTCAACAGAAAAGAAAGTACTTTTACGAAAATCCTCCTTTATCACATTTGCCTTCTGCCACCATGTATAATCAGCTTTTGTGACGCCAGAAGAGAAATATTTTTTCAGGAGCCTATCCAGTCTATTGAAGAAGCGAGATACTTCTGTACAAAAGTTTATACTTTTGAGACCGTCTTCTTTTAATTTTTTTAAACAATCCAAGAGGAACAAACACGCACGTTCGAGTTCCAAAGTCTCGCAGAGCGAAGAACCAAAAAGGGCAGGAAGACCGTTTAAAGAATCGCACCAGCCGGGTTTACCTGCCTCCATCTCTATTCCTACTCCATGAGGGTCCAGGCTCGCTGATTTATTCAAAATCAAGACGAGAAGTTTCTCAATGAGGTGAGTGCGATAGATAACGCCTCTCTTCGTTCTTAAAAAATTCTTAAACCTCCTTCGCTTCCTCACAATTTCCTCTTTAGCCTCTACTCTCTCGACGCTGGCTCCCTGATAAATATGACCTCTCTCTTTGTAGTATTTTAGGCGCCTAGGGAGCACTCTTACCTCATCATCCCAAAAGGTAAATAGTTTTGTTCGCAATAAATCTTTAGCCTTATCAGGATAAAAATACAAGAAACTCTCAATTAAATCCAGATTGTAACGCCAATGGTCAATCCAGTAGCCTTCACTGAAGCGGGCCTGCGGTTCTCTTGCCGACCGTTCAAGGATTATCCTTGCTAATTTTTCTCGATGGCGCACTCTGATTCCTTCCTCTTTAAGAAATTTAAAGAATTCGCCTAAGTAAAAACCACGTTCCATAAGAGATAAAAGAGCTCTGTTGTGTATATTAAATGTTTTTAAAATTGAAGAGGCGTCTGACTCTTTAAAAAAAAGCTTTTCTCCTTTTACGGTGAGAGGATTGTATCCGTTGAGCTTAAGAAGATTAAGAAAGTAAACAATGTTATCCTTCTCGATAAATGGATTGAAAAATAAATCCATCCGCCGATTCTGGTTGATGTCACGGTAATTCGCCTCACCTTCGCTGAAATACGAAGGGTGCAATTTGAATTTATTGTAATCTCTCTCTAAATCGCCGTGCTTACGGGAAAAAATATAATATATGTGTTTTTTATCAAAGGTGAAAGGATAACCTCCTCTCAACACATTATCGAGATAGGTACCTGCAATATAATGGTTCAACGCTCTACTATTTGATACGCAGAGCGCATTATTTTTTATTCTCTCTATCCACTCCTCATTCTGTCTTTCCTTCTCCCTTATAAACTGTGGACTTAAAGATGTAACGAATCTTTTAATGATTTGCGATTTAAAAGAAGCACCAAATATGCTGTAGAAGACTTTTTGTTGACCGGGTTTTAAGTTCCAAGAAAAATGGCTAAATGAGCACGGGGTCTTTCCACATTTTACCTGTGCGAGAGGTGTGCGAAAATCTTTGTGAAAGAAATTGAGAGCGGCTGAATACGCTTTGTCTTCTCCAAATATGACTTCGGGATCAACGACAAGATAGGGAAATACAACTTTTCCTTTCTCTTCGTAAAAAGCGCAGTTAAAATTTGCTCCTTCAACGTATTTAGTGTGGCTGGTATCTTTGGGATTCACAATCAATCTAAAAAGTGCTACGTTATCTGATACACAAGAATGCATCCATGCCTCTAGCGTCCGCGCTAAATCCTTCAGAAAAAGATTGTTTGAGCCGAAAGGGATCAGGCGTGGAAGTCCATCGAGAATTTCTAATCGCGTCTTCTTTGAAGAATCATTCTTTATAGAAAGTACTCTTACGAGCGCACCCACAGAACTCTGGGGTAACGTAAAGTATTTCACAGAAAAACTCAACCCTAAATGATGGTTTGTTTCTCTGATGATTAGAGAGGCGCTCTTTGCTATCATCTCTTCAGTCTTTTTGTGCCCGGAGGGGAGGCGGAAAGGTTCGTAGTAAATTTGCTTGTTCACTTTTAAAAATGTACGGAAGCCGCAGGAAGATACGAGCCAATAGGCTTTACTGGCAGGAAAAAATTCAGCAATAGAGTGGTTTTTATCTTGGATCCCGAAGCTGATAATCCCTTGGGCACGATTAACATAGAAGGCCCACATAGGAACGCCCCATGCCCCAGCGATACCAGGAAGAAAATTGGAGAAGGCAAATGCCCTGTTATAATCCCTGACAATAAAACTGCCATCATCTTGGAACGAATAGTGTTTATCCATGGCACCCATCTAATTCTTCTTTAAGAAATGTATCTTGGATGAGAGGTCTTGAATCTGAGGTTTTGTATCTGAATATGGTATGCACACTTACCCATGCGGATTAAGGAGTCCTCCAGACACAACGAGCTTTAATGCTTCATCCACTCCAATATTTAAAAAAATGATATCTTTTTCTTCCACAATGATCGTAAACCCCGTTAAAGGCGACGGAGACGACGGGATAAAAATATTGTACAATTTTTTGCCTGTTTTTTCTTCAAACCGAGAAGAACTCTCATTGGTAATCAAACCGAGAGAATAGATGCCTTTGCGAGGATACTCCACAAGTACGGCGCTCCTGAATGTTTTTTTGGGAGGAAAAAAGAGAAAGTCAACTATCTTTTTAATAGGAAAATATATTTTGTTAACCAAGGGTATTTTAAAGAGCATTTTTTCTATCAATCTGGTGAGACGCATTCGCGAAATATGCAGAATAAGCCCTATGATAAATACAATTAAAATGGTGAGGATAATCCCTAATCCAGGAATGGTATAGTCCACATATTTTTCTAAGAATGTATTTATATACTTTCCTAATATGCCATCAGCGAAATAAAAAAGCCCCACGATCACATAAACAGTAATTACAATCGGTACGATTGCTGCCAATCCTGTAAAAAATATTCTCCGCATAATCTTTTTCTATAACTCTATTTACCTTTCAAGGCAAAAGAGGAAACCAATGCAATCTTTAAGATATCCCCTACCAGAAATGGTAAAATCCCAGCTGAAAAAGCGGCCCCGGGAGTGAAATGATGAAGAAAGATAAGCCAACTTGCTCCTATAGTATAGATAACGATATTTGCAATAAGAAAGAATAAAAAAATCTTTACAAAAGTCTTCTGGTGCGGCAGAAAATACCCAAACACAAGAGCCACGACAAAAAATCCTATAATATAACCTCCGGTAGGTCCCAAAAGATACAGAAGGCCTGTGCCTGTCATGCTAAAAACAGGCAGTCCCGTCAAGCCTAAAACAATATAGAAGGCTTGTGAAATAAACGCTTTCCTTTTAAGAAAAAGGATACTTAGATAAAGAACGAATGTCTGAAGAGTCACGGGAACTGGGCTAAAGAAGAGCGGAATACGCACATAAGAACTCAGCACCATAAGGAGGCTAAATCCTATAATGAAACTTATCTCGGCCAATAAGGACTTTTTTTCGTCTAAACAAATAGCTCTCATTTTTCCTCCTTCTGCAAAGGAATAATTCTATCATAGAAGCATAAAAAGAGAAAGAAAAAATTATTACTTCGCCAAGAGATTATAATCTCTGTGCCTATCAACGAATTCTGCGCATAAAGAACAATCACTTTATTCTTTCTCTTCTCAATGCTTTCAGGAGCTCTTCTCCATACATCAAGCCGGTTTTTTCGCCTTGTTCAATTAATTCCTTTGCTTTATCGAAATCTCCCCAAAAAATACCTTCTGTGGGAGCAGAGATCAAAAAGTCAGCGGCTTTAAGGGTATTTTCAATGGCATTCTTCCATCGCACTCTATCAGCGCAAAAGAGAACATCAACAGCATCTCTTATGGGAGAGGGTGTGAAGCGAAAATGTTCAACATTAATCCCCACAATAAAATCAGCGTACTCTTTGAGTGGCTCGGCAGGAAGATGCAAGAGCACTCCCCCGTCCACGAGAAGTTCGTTTTTCCGCTTCACCGGAGGGAAAAACCCCGGCAGCGCACAAGAGACAATCACCGCTTTGGAGAGAAGCCCTTCTTGAAAAAATACGGCTTCACTCTTTATCAAATCTACGCCAGTCACAATAAAAGGAATTTTACAATCTGAGAAACGATAATTCTTAAAAAGGGCTCTGGATACTCTTATGAAAGGTTTGGGATCAATAAGATAAGGTTTGGCAATACGTAAATTCCACAGCGAACTGGCCTCGATGTATTGAAAAGAATTTTCCAAAAACACTCTCTTCTCTTCTATGCCGCTCGTAGATGAATAACCTTTTAAAAAGGAAATCGCTTCTCTATACTTACCGAGGACATCAACGGTAACCTTTTCTACATACGATGCATCTTGGTAAAGACTATAGAGCCCGCCGATAATAGCTCCTATAGATGTACCAGCGATAATATCAATCTTAAGTTTTAATTTCTCAAAACTCTTTAATACCCCGATGTGGAAAAAGCCTCGCGCTCCTCCACCACCTAATGCAAGTCCTATCTTCATATTCTGCCGTCTGGCGGTACGTACCCCCCTTATAAAATAATAAGGCAGGCGAAATTCCGCCTGCCTTATTATACGTAATCAATATACAATATTATTCTTTTGCAATTGCAATCGTGATTGCTCCCGCTAAAATCAAGAATGGCCCAATGCACCCTTTTACGACACAGATAAAACTCGCTCGCCATGTCCATAGCAAGAGCGCACCTAAAACCACCAAGACGATTCCTATGAGATATTTTAAAATAGCTTTTCCTACAGGTGTCTTTGTTTCAGCTACTTTTGTCTCTTGAGCCTTCTCTTGCTCCCCCATTCTTCACCTCCTTCAATGAAAAAATGCTATAGCGTAAACTCTCTATTATTGAAATTTATCTTTTACTATATATAAATTTTTCTTACTTGTCAATAGATATATTATTGTTGCATAACCTTGCAGGGCATCAGTATCTGTGCGTCGGTTTTACGCTTCTGCCTATACAATTGATGCTACTGGGCCCCGTGGTCAC
>CP070807.1:293825-305368 GCA_020343695.1 Candidatus Omnitrophota bacterium
AAGATACCCTGCCCATCCCTAAGACGACATAGAGGATACACGTCACAAGGAGAAAGGAAACCATCATGTTTTGGATACGTGCACTTAATTTTACGCTGAAAATATTTATGAGCACAAAAATAATGCAGAAGGAAGCAGCGGTGAGTTTAATAAGAAAATATAGCTGGGAGCTGCCGACATTAGGAAGGAAGTATTCTAAAAATGTTCCTATACCAATAAGAGCAAAGGCACTCTTTAAACTGAGGGAAAACCAACTCGCCAGTCCTCCAAATATGCCGAGCAAAGGGCCAAAACTTCTTGCAATAAAGAAATAGGTTCCCCCTGATTTCGGCATTGCACTTAACAGCTCTGATTTACTCAGGATTGAAGGAATCATAAGTAGCCCTGCAAAAAAATATGCAATAATAATTGAAGGGCCGCTATATTTATATGCGATAACGGGAAGGACAAACAATCCTGAAGAAATCATCGCCCCTGTGGAAATGCAGAAGATATCCCAGAGATTAAGTTTCTGCTGAGCTTTCATTAGCATAATAATACCATACTTTTAAGGGGGGATAAAGAAAAAAGGTACCACGCTGCAGATGTCTACTCTTATGTCTACTCTTTATGGGTAGCAGCGTATTTTAGGATAGCCTGAAGATCTTCCCGTGAGACACTAATGATTTTTGCTCCTATATCGAATTTGTTACTTTCTAATGGCACTACCCTTACCACCTGAACCACTACAGAGATGGGGAGAGGATAAACCTTCTTGGGAAGATCTATCTGGAGTGTTACATATGTGCCAATTGGCAGGGCACTATCGGATTCAAAGAGAAGGCCGTGCCTGCTCACATCCTTAGTTTTAGTCTTCTTATAGGTATCCTGCAAAGGAAAATGTACATCAATTTTCGTTTTGAGGCGAACTGCTTGTCTGCGTTCGAACCCTTTGTAGGATTCTGAATCGATCAAGAGAGGAGTCATCTTTTTATCGGTGGAGACCTTATCGGCAATAACAATTTTATAGTACCTCTCGATAGCCCTTACTATATCCGAAAGGATTGCAACAAACGGCTGTACTTCACAGCCGGTGGCGGTTTCCACATCTTTGATCGCCTTCGTATCAAGCGGGTTGACCATGGCAATGGTAAGAACCTTTCCTACTCGGTCTACCGGCACCAGTAAATGTTTCTCTACAATCTCAGCTGGCACTAATCGGACGACCTCCTTCGGTAAATCAAAAGACCCCAGAGGCAGATATGGAAAACCGAATTGAGCCGAAAGACACTGGGCTAACTGATTGTCATTAATATACCCGTAAGCAATGAGATATTGAGTGATACTGCCACCAACACTCTCTTGATATTCAAGAGCCTTATCTAAAATATCTTTTGTAATAAAGTTATATTCTAACAAGAGCTCGCCTATCTTTCTTGTCCTTCCTTTCATGTCTACTTTTAACTTTTCTTCTTGCGTGCGTGGTTGCGATGGTGAGACGGCCTTCATTCCTTCTTTTGTGAGTTCGTCTTGAGCGCTCCTCTCCATCCACATATCTCTCTCTAAATGCTTCAGATGCATCTCAAGCTCTCTTATTCTATCTGCCATTTCTTCGTTTTCTCTTTCTAAGGCTGAAAAATATCCGCCTCTTGCAGATTCATCTTTTGCCTGCGCACGGGCACGGTGCTGCTCGAGCTCCTCCTCTTTCTGCGCCAATTCTTCCTTCAGTTTGGCTCTCTCTTGCTCAAGCTTCTTGAACTTCTCTTTGTCAGCCTGGGAAAGCTCTTTCTGCTTAAGGAGTGAGGCATTCAACTCTAACTCCTTTCTCTTTATCTTTTGAAGCTCCTCTTGAAGTTCTTTTTGTGCCAGAGCCTGATTCACCTTGAGCTTCTCAAGCTCATTGAAAGCATGCAATCTCTGTTTTTCGTCTTTTTTGGATTCATCAACGGCGCTACCCTGTATTTGCCTTTCTTTTTCTAGCTGCTTTATGCATTCCTCGAGCTCCTTTATCTTTCCTGCCATCTCTTCATTTTCTTTTTCCAAAACTTGGAGCTCATGGCTACCCGCCTTAAACTCTCGATCAAGCACATCTTTCTGGGCAAGTCGCATGAGGAGTTCCTGTTCTCTGTGTTTAAGTTTTCTCAATTGATCCCTAGCCTCTGCATTTTCATGCTTAAATCTCTCTACATCTGCCTGGGTGATGCTGTACAATTTTCTCTGCTTAAGGAGCTCCTCGCTTAATTTTAATTCTCTCTTCTTTACATCTTGGAATTCACTATGTATCGCAGAGCTTTCAGTCTTTGCTCTCTCTAATTCATCCTGAAGAGAGGTAAGATGAGACTCTAATTCAGGAGCGTCCAGCTCTCTTCTGGGTCGAGGAATTTCCTGTATTTTCTCTTTCTTTTCTTCAGTTTCCGTTTTTTCTGGGAAACTAAACGCGTACACAATAAGAGCGATCCCTACGCCCATAAGTAGCCAAAATAAAAAAATCATTTCCTCTCCCTACTTTAACGCTCCTGGTTATACGATACAAACCTGTCTTTGCATACGCAGAACCTCAACCCCATTATAGCAAAAAAAATGACATTGGTAAGAGTTTTTGTTAAGAAATACGCTGCATCACAAAGTATAGCGAAGATATTTATATGGACAAGCCAAAAGCAAAGATGTAATATGCTTAGCGACGATGCAGGATAATAAAAGAAGCTCGATTCGCAACATTGCAGAGGAATATTTTAGCTCTATGGCGAAAAACTACCCTGTAATGTGTGTGAGTGATGAATTTTGTTTCTTTCCCCGAGCAGCAAAAGCCTCCCAATTCTTGAGTATTCTTGATAATTTAGAAGAGCAAAAAATAAAGCAAAACATTGCCTTCATAAAGAATCTCCTGAACTCTCTGCACGCACTCGGCTGCCAAACGAATGACTTAGAAACTCAGATTGATGCGATTATCCTTCGTCAAAGTATGTCTACTTTCTTAAGAGAGTTTGAAGAGGCTGCGGTATGGCGCAAAGATCCTACTCTCTATATGAAAATTCTCCTCTTTGGCATAGATCAGCTCACAAGCAAATTCTCTTTCATGAAAACTGGCGTTGATGATGCCTTGCTAAGCAGAATTGCTCACATTCCTCAGCTCCTTAGAGCGGCGATGAACAATCTAAAAAAAGTCCCCCTCCTGCATCAGGAGGTTGCTCTTGAAATGATTGCATCATCCATTGAGTATTTTACTACCAACTCTTTTTTACTGAAACAAACCCCCGCCTTTGTGAAAGAAATGCACGCTCTTACAAAAAAAGCTGTACAGTCATTATTAGATTTTAGGAGATTTCTGCAGGGTATAACAACTGAAAATCTCTTTATCAGGGATAGCCACATTCTTGAAGCCACACTGGAAGATTCATTTTCCTATACAAGAAATATACAGGAAATATTTGAGATATCTTCTCAGGAGTACGAGAAAACTCTCAAAGAACTGGAAAATCTCGCACAACAAAAGAAATCTTCCAGGAGTTGGCAAGATATATTAACCACATCTTGCCTAAAAATAAAAAATACCCAAGATTTGTTAGGTCTTTACTCAAATCAAATCGAGAGCATAAAAAATTTTCTCCTCAAAAAAGATGCAATCACAATCCCCAAGACCCAAAATGTCGAAGTACAACTTACTCCTGGGTTTATGAAGCCTATAAGAGCTTCGGCATCTTACTGTGCTCCTTTCACAAAAGACATGCGAGAACCTGCATATTTCTATATTGCTCCTGCTCTTGCCAAAAATATTCGCTCGGACGCTGGAAGTATCCACAATGAGTATATTTTTGTGACCGCTCACGAAACCTACCCCGGTCATCACCTTCTTGACTCCATACGGCGGCACATCAAAAATCCCATCAGACAACAAATAGAATCTCCTCTCTTTTATGAAGGCTGGGCCTCGTATGCTGAAAGGCTTATTGATGAGGTGGGGTATACACAAGAATTTTGCCAAAAACTTCTCAGACTCAAACGTAAAGCCTGGCGGGCTATACGAGCGATGTTGGATGTAGGAATAAGAACTGACAGATTCAGCCATGAAGATGCGCAGAGGTTACTTGAAAAACTCGGATATAATCGCCAGAGAGTACGAATGATGGTAAAACACTACACACTTAACCCTGGATATCAATTATGCTATACTATTGGTGATTTTGAAATCGAGAGATTAAAAAGAAAATTCGCCTCAAAATTGGGGTTAAAGAGATTTCATGACTGTATGTTAGAAGGTGGCCAAATACCTTTTGACCTCATTGAGAAGCGATTGCAAGAAAAGTTATGTCAAAAGAATTCTTAGGATATCATTCTGAGTGGAACTTGGGTAGTCCCGGTGGCTGGGACTACCAGCGAATGGCCCAGGAGATTGGTAAATTCGCCTGGGCAGCGATAACGAAAAGGAGCGGTGTAAATATCGAACTGGATTTTGATGATCCGATTCTTAATCCCGTTCCCAATTTTGCTCAAACCCTCTTGCGATTTCATAGAAAACACTCCTCTCAAGAAAAACCTTTTATTGCCCTTGTTGCTGAAGAAGAAACATTAGAGAAAGTGGGAGAGAATATTCGGTTCGTAGAGTATCTCAATACCTTGCCCGACGTAAAAGCAGCTCTCCTAAACCCCTCCCAGCTACAGCTAAAAGACAGAGAAATTGTAATCAACAACGAGAAAGTTACAACTATTTTCTTAGATTTCAATAACAATGTGATTGTGAAATTAAAGAAGCAACTCGACCTTAACGCACTTCTCTCTGCCATCGATAAAGGAATTGTCATAAATCCTAGAGGAATGGAACCTATAGGAGCCAAAGGAGTGTTTGAGGTCATTACTTCAGACCGCAGAGAGAAACTGTCAGAAACCACTGTTGCCAGAACCCCATGGACCAGACAGGTGTATCCGCGTAAAACCACTGGCCCAGACGGCCAACCCATACCAGATTTGGTGCAGTGGATTAAAGACAATTGGGATAGAATCATATTAAAACCGGTTCACGGCTACTCTGGTAAAGGCATTATCATCGGTCACAAAGAGCCCAATCGAGAACGCGCACTCAAGTATGTTCTCGATACAGGCGACTACATAGTGCAACCTCTTATCCCTTTAGAATTATGGGCAGAGCAATTTCCTTGGATTGACAAGGAAAAGAAAAAAGTATTTTTAAAATCCTGGCAAACTGATTTTCGTTGTTTTGTGACCGATGCTGGACTCATTGGATTTGTTACCCGATTCGGAGGCATACCCACAAATGTCGGCTCTGGCGGAGGCGTACAGAGTACGGCCATCTTACGCTCTGATATTCCATTGCAAGAAGCAATAAGGGTAGTCAACCAAACAATATTAGACTTAGGTTTTGACTACATCTGGGGCTTGCAACGAGAGCTCGATAAAAAATCTGTAGAAATAGGCAATGTGTATCTGTTGGGTCCAATTATGGGCACACTCAGACCAAGGCTTATTACCCAAGGCCACATTGAGCAACTAAAAAACTATGCCAAAAATTTATGGTATGACGCTTTAATCCTAGAAGAATTGTGGCGGAAAGGCTGCCTTGATACGTTCGTTCAGATAACTCAAGAGGAAAAATCAATCGCTCAAAGAGCACCGTGGCAAGGAAAACCCGCTTTAATCGCAGCAGATGGCCTCTTTGGGTTTACATAACGAATAGTAACTGTAAAATCGATGAAAGTAAAAAAAGATTGGTGGAAGAATTTTTTCAATGAAATCTATTTGACCACTGACGCAAGAAGCATTTTCAACACTTCCTTAACCCAAAAAGAAGTGAATTTACTGGAAGATCTCTTGGGTTTGAATAAAAACGAGAGGATTTTAGATCTCTGCGGTGGCTACGGTCGGCATTCGTTGGAATTAGCAAAGAGAGGCTATAGAGACCTTACCGTACTCGATTACTCAGATTATCAAATTAAATTAGGACAAAGATTAGCAAAACAATCCTATCTCGATATAACATTCTTGTGCAGAGATGCCCGCGCAAGTAAGCTTAGAGGCGGAACATACTCTACTGTTTTCATAATGGCCAATTCCTTTGGTTACTTTCTCGACGACAGACAGAATATTCGTATTTTAAGCGAGGCTCATCGACTATTACAGAAGGGCGGCAAATTACTATTGGATCTCGTTGACCCACATTATGTGAAAAAAAAATTAAAACCTCTCTCTTGGCATGAAGCAACAAAAGATGTCATTGTGTGCAGAAGAAGGCACATGGAAGGTGATGTAATAAAAGCAAGGGAAATAGTGCTCTGCAAAAGGAGAGGACTCCTAAGAGACGGCCTCTACTGTATACGCATCTATGATAAGGGTAAGATAAAGAATCTTCTTGGCCGGGTGGGATTTAAGGGGATATCAATAAAAAAGGATATCTCATTGCATACTAGAAAAAAGGATTATGGTTTTCTTACGTCGAGAATGATTGTGACTGCGAGCAAGGCGAAAAGTTAAAAGATTCTTCACATATGGGAAGGAAATCGAGAAGGTAAATGCTCCTGAATACCAAGCGCCTCCTGTAGCTGTTCCTCTTGGATAAATCCCAGTTCCTTCAACACCTCTCCTAACACAACCCCTCGTTTCCAATGAATTCGCAATGCCTCTTCAAGCTGTTCGGAAGAAATAATATTTCTTTCAAGTAAGATTTGTCCTAAAGGTTTGTATGTCTGCGCAAACTCATTCTTCTTGTGCCCACGGGGACCCAGGGATTGCTTTCCCTTATAATTTCTCCTGTCAACCATATATTTACTTCCTGGCATCGTCTTAAGATATTTTTTTATCTCTGCAATTCTCTCATTAATTTGGATATTATTTCTTATTCCAAAAGATTTTCCTACATTCACGATAGCAATTGAGACGCTTATCAACGGTATTTTTTTCATCCTGTGCGTTCTGTCACGCGCAATTACAAAACCTCTCATCCTATCCTCTGCAGAGTAATGAAAAGGTACAATTCTATCAAATATATAAATAAAGTTTTGACAAATTGTCTCAAATTTATCGGGAGTCACAATAAATACAAAATCGTCTCCTCCGATGTGGGCGATAAAATCATCACTTGCACCGAATCTCCGTATTATTCCATAAAGCATGTAAGCAGTGTGCATAATGACATTATCACCTTTTAAGTAACCGTATACATCATTAAAATACTTAAAATTATCTATATCTAAATATCCTACTGAAGATTCGATCCTTCCTGTAATCCGCTCTTTGAGTACCTCTTCAATCATTCTGGCTCCCGGAAGGCCAGTTAAAGGATTTGCATATAAGCTAAATTGGGAACGTCTTACCGCCATTTCTATTCGAATACGTAAATCAAGCGGGTCAGGTGGTTTTATTAAATAATCATCCACACCTTCTCTCAGGCGGAGAAGCTGTTTTCGTAGATGCCGTTTATTGATAAAAGTAATGACCGGTATGGAGGACGTAAGAAAGTCGTTCTTAAGAAGGGTACATATCTTAAGGTCTGAGAGCCGGGCAGAATGAACATCAATCACAATCACATCAGGAGAAATTCTCTTAATGGCACCAATATCCTCCTTGCAGGAATCCCACAGAACCACCTCATAGCCCCACCCATCAAAGCAGAAGTGCAGGACCTCTCTTAGTTTCGCGTCCGAAGAGATGATTAGAATCTTGATTATTTTATCCATGAGATTTTTGTACGGAACAATATCGCTACGTCTAAAGAGCTGCCTTAAGGTATCTGTGTTAATAGTTCGGGTGCAGTCGGTAGCCCTCTCAATTGAATATGGTCATCTTCATGGAGCCAGATAGCATATTCTTTATTCCTCTCTTGATTGTGGACTAACTTATATACAGATTCTACAATACAGGAAGCAACATAGGTTACGATATGGTCGGGAACACCACTTTTGTCACAAGACTGGGCAGTCATATCACACTGATCATTCACATAATCAATGGTTACAAAACGACGCTGAGTATCCTTGCTATCAATTGCAATCTCGGTTGAGAACCACACCATCCGGGTAATCTCAGCGATTTTAGACACAATCTTCACCAAATTTGAGAGCCGATAGGCATGAAACTCATCATGCGCTACATGTTGGTACCAAGAGGTGCGATCATCCCACCAACATGGAACAAGCTTATCGAATACATGAAAGACTCTAAACCAGGCGCGCCTTCCTTTAAATTCAACGGGATTGATTTTCTCCTGGAGCAAAAAATTATCTCCTACATCAAAATTACGCGCCTGAGCAATCTCTCGTATGCTCCCTTGAGCTTCATCAATCACCCCCATCCGCGAATACCCACAGGCAGGTTTAATCACAAAAGGACTCCCTAATTTTTGCCTTTCTTCATCTGTGAGACGGAAAGATTTTGATTCCCAATTACGCACGATAACTGAATAGGGGGTCTGGATT
The DNA here is from genome assembly GCA_020343695.1 of Candidatus Omnitrophota bacterium. Lineage (GTDB taxonomy): Bacteria > Omnitrophota > Gorgyraeia > Duberdicusellales > 4484-171. The sequence continues at coordinate 302,231 of CP070807.1, forward strand.
CCTGCGTTGACCAACTCATAGTGCATTACGGACTTATCAACAGCGAGTCTGGCTCTATCTGGGTCGTTAATGACTGTTCCGCCTAAATCTTTTACCGCGTAGCAGACTCTCGCGTAAGGGTCCGAATCTCTATTGTAAGTGGCTTCAGTATCGAGGAGAAACTTTACTCTCATTTCATTTCTCTCTAACCTCTTGATAACTTCCCTCACATTGTCATTGGAAATCCATAGGAATGTCATATCCATCCTCTGACAGGTACTTTTGAGGGCATTGATAAATATCTCTCTGTTCTTGATGCTCCAGTTAAGTCCAAAATCGTAGTCTTTCATAGCCTTTTAATCATTTTACACAAAGAAATACCTTGTGTCTAAATATTTTTATTGCAAAATATTTCAAGTAGTCCTTGGCTGAGATTAAATGAGGAAAAAGCGGCCTATAGAGAGGATTATTACAAACTCCAGAGTGAAGATTGACAGCACAATATGGAAAAAAATACGCTACTATTCTGCTAAGTTAACGTAAATTTATCAGGTTCTCTTGTCTTTCTTTTATAATAATGTTGCCTGACCTTAGCCCGTGTACCCGAAAGCGTTAGCCGTATCTCATCCAGGCTCTCCTTTGCCCGTTCCAGCTCTTTCTTACAGCTATCTCTCTCTGTAAATGCACTATTCAATTCCGCCTCAGTAAGTTCAATCTTATTTAAAAGTTTGTCTTTTTCATCCTCTTGAAGTGAAATTTTATTTTGAAGATTTTGGTTTACCTTATTGATATTTTTAAGCTCTAAATTAATCTGCTCTATGTGAGTGTCTTTCAACTCTATCTCCTTAGTAAATGCCTCCACCTTGTTTTTAAATTCTTTTATTGCTGATACTTTTTGCTCAATTTCATTTTCTAAAGAGCGTATTTTTTCACTGGTCGTTAGCCTTTCGTTCTCAAGAAATTCGAGTTCCGAATTTAACCCTTCCTGGGATACAAGCATATCCTTTACTTCTTTAAGTTTAACCTCAGAAGCCGCAAACTTTTCTTTTGTCTGTATGAGTTGTTCTTTTAACTCGGCTATTTCTCCTTCCTGAACTTCCTTTATGCGAAAAGCTGCATCCAGTTGCTTTTCAAGGTCGGCGATGATTTCAAAGACGCTTATCCTCTCTTCCTCAGGCGACATTAGATATTTTGATGTTGCTCTTTTCTTGCGGGAGGAAGGAGGTTTTTCCTCCTTCTCTTGTATAGGCTGAGCCGGTGGCCGTGACGACTTTAGTGTTGATTGAAACAGAGGGTTATCTATCAGCCTGGTTTTCTTTGACTTTGTTTTTTTATTTTCTCTCTCTTCAATTAATTCTTCCATTCATAACCTCCTTAGTCAACAAGGAATAAGCTTCTGCCCCCTTGGACTTTTTATCGTATTTATATATCGGAAGATGAGCACTGTGAGCTTCTTCCAATTTTATATTTTCCGGTACGATTGTTTTAAAAACCTTCTCACCAAAATAATTCTTTACAGCATTTTTTGCCTCATTTGTGACAATTCTTTCGCGGTAACGAGTAATCACAATACCGGCAATCTCTATATTAGACTCAAGGCCGTTTCTTAAATTGTCAATAATCGCTTCTAAGAACTTCATGCCTTTAAGAGAAAAATATTCCGGACATATCGGAACAATAATTTCGGAAGAAGCCATTAGGGCGTTTACTGTCAGAAGTCCGAGAGAGGGAGGCGCATCAATGATGAGATAGTCATATTGTAAGCGTCGCGTATAATGAAGGAGTATCCTTTCGCGGCCAATCTGCTCAGCGATACGCATCGGTGCACCGGATAATCCGATATCACTGGGAACAACATCAATACCAAATGCATCGGAGTAGTGGATTACTTCCTGTATATTTATTTTATTAACGATGACATCGTAAACTGTATATTCAAAACTCGTATTGGCAAATATAGACGAAGTGGCAGAATATTGGGGATCCATATCAATCAAAAGAACCTTTTTGCCTTTACGCGCAATTTCGGCAGCTAAATTTATCGCGGTCGTTGTTTTCGCAACGCCGCCTTTCTGATTGGCAATTACAATTCTTCTCATCTTTCAAGCCGCTCTATTGCTATCGCTTTTTTATTTACGTTATCGCTACAATAGAACACTATCTAATAATAAGGGTTTTGAATTTAGTGCGCGTTAGAATTCTCTGGCGCGGAATTTATTTTTGGTGTTCAATTAAACGGTTAACCTTTCCTAAAACACTTCCCGCCCCAAAACATACGTTGTTTAATTGACTCTTCTCCTGAGATGAAATTTTTTCCTTGGGGTGCACCCTTCTCCTGCTACCTACCTTAGCTCTTTTCCGATGCTTGCTACTTCTCTTAATCTTTCTCCGGCGCCTTTTTGCAGAACGTCTTTTGTAACCTTTCTTCTTTTTCTTTCTCTTGGCAGTAGCTTTTTTACGGCGCCTTTTTGCAGAACGTTTTTTATGACGCTTTTTTTTCTTTTTCAAGAAAACCCTCCTTTCTTATTTCTCGTAGGAATTAAGCCTGAGCATACCCTTCGCGGAAGGATTCCTTTGCGCTGTCAGCTATTTTGGACATTCTTTTTTTGGTATCCGCAATAGAAGTCTTGACTTTTTTAACTACCGTAGGGCTTTTCTTTTTGAGAATTTTATACCCGACAAAGCTTACGAAAACTGCCCCCGCGACTACACCGGCTGTGGCTAAAATGCCTTTTTCAAATACCATTACCTACCTCCTTTTTTAATGAGCACAGGACGTAGCGAACGAAGTGAAGCTAAGTCATGGGTGCGAATTAAACCCCAAGTTTCGCCTGATTATCACGCCACCAGAAATGCCAATTCTCAATTGCAGCTTCTTTATTTTTCTCTGAACCAGTGGCTTTGAAATCAAAATTCTGCCTGGTAATTTTTTTTAAAGACGCTGCAGCGCTCTTCTGAATCTCAATATTTGAATCACTTAAAAGACTAATCAAAGTTGAGATACACTGCGACAATTTAAGCGAACCACAGATACGAATGGCGGATTTACGCACACGGTTATCAACGTCGTGTAATAATTTTAATACTCCGGAGGTGCATTTATCTGGAAAAAACCAACTCAAACAGTTTAATGCCTGCCTTCTTACTTCGACATCCCCA
>CP070807.1:305468-316899 GCA_020343695.1 Candidatus Omnitrophota bacterium
ACCCTCCAGTCATTCTCCTCACAAAGTAAAGACCATCCCCGCGCAGCACCTCTTTAGGGTTTTGATTGTACCCTAAACTCACAAAGGGACTCTTCCAGCCATAGATACGCAAGGTAGGTATTTTGTAGTGAGGGTAATTGAGAAGTATCGCCTCATCAACGGCCATGTTCGCGTAGCCGTCTCCTCTCCCATCTAAAATCAGACGCCATTCTCTCTCCATCTTAAGTCAGGGGATCTTGCGGCTTTGGTCTCATCAACTCGCTTCACGAAAGAGGTATGGGGTGCACTCTTTACCTTGTCTAAATCTTGACTTATCTCTCTGTCGATCTGCCTCATCGCTTCAATAAAATAATCGAGAGCGCACCTACTCTCTGTCTCTGTTGGCTCAACCATGAATGCTTCAGGTACGGTTAATGGAAAATACATTGTGGGGGGATGAATGCCATAGTCAATGAGTCGCTTGGCGATATCATAGGCAGAAGCGCCTCTCTCTTTCTGTTTTTTACAAGAGAAAATAACCTCGTGCATACACCTTTTTGGAAAAGGAACTTCATAGTAATCTTTTAATTTTTCTTTTACGTAATTGGCGTTGAGCACAGAATTATGGGCAACCCTTCTTAAACCTTGGCTTCCTAACCGCAAAAGATAGGTGTAGGCTCTCACAAGTACAGCAAAATTACCATAAAAAGCTCTCACTTTTCCAATAGAATGCGGGAGGCAATAATCAAAAAAAAGCTCACCACTTTCTTTCTTCAACAGAGGCACTGGTAGGTAATCAACTAATGCATCTGTAACCCCTACCGCTCCTGCACCTGGACCGCCGCAGCCATGTGGCGTAGAAAATGTCTTGTGCAGATTCAGATGCACTACATCAAAACCCATGAGAGCTGGTTTGGTAATCCCCAAAAGGGCATTGAAATTTGCTCCATCGTAGTAGAGAAAGCCACCCTTCTTGTGAATCATATCGCTTATCTTTAAGATATCTTCTTCAAACAAACCTAAGGTATTGGGGTTAGTGAGCATAATTGCTGCGGTCTCGTCATCCACCAAGCTTTTTAATTTATCGACATCAACTAATCCCTCAAGGGTGCTCTCTACAACAACTGTCTGATATCCACACATCGAAGCAGTTGCGGGGTTTGTCCCATGCGCAGAATCAGGAACAATTACTTTTGTCTTATTCCTCTTGTGTGCTTGGTGGTACTTACGAATCATAAGCATCCCGGCTAACTCCCCGTGAGCGCCGCTCGATGGCTGAAAAGTAAAACGCTGCATCCCTGTGATTTCACAGAGCATCTGTTCCAACTCATAGAGAAGTTCAAGCGTCCCCTGGACCGTATGAGGCGCCTGGTATGGGTGCAGCCCCACAAACCCATCTAACTTAGCCATATCTTCATTAATTTTGGGGTTGTACTTCATAGTACAGGAACCAAGAGGATAGAAATGGGTGTCAATGGAGAAATTTCGTTGCGCCAAGCCTAAAAAATGGCGAACAACATCCGCCTCTCCTAAATGAGGTAAAGGCAAATCTTTACGTACAAGGTTTTGGGGAAGGTAGCTTTGGGGGTTTTGGAGAGGAACTCCCGATGGTCCTACATAATTTACCTCCTTTACATTTGTCTTCTTGGCAAATACAGTCTTTCTATCCACCTGGCACCTCTCTTAAAACCCCAACCAACTCATCAATCTCTTCTTTTGTCTTTTTCTCTGTACAGCAACTCAAAATACCATTTTTATACTCTGGGAATTGCTCACCCAAATAGTATCCTGCGATAATATTCCTTCTGTAAAGCTGCTCAATTATTTTTTGTGCGTTCTTCACTTCCCACACAAATTCGTTGAAAATGCGAGGTCCAAACGGAAGGTTAATTTTCTTGAGCGGCTTGAGCTGATTGTAAAGATACAGGGTGTTGTTAAAAGAACACAGCGCGCTATTTCTTAAGCCCTGCGGCCCCATCAAAGCAAGATACACGGCTGCACCGATTGCATTGAGTGACTGATTGGAACAAATATTACTCGTTGCCTTTTCTCTACGAATATGCTGCTCTCGTGTCTGAAGGGTAAGGCAATAGGCACATTTTCCTTCTCTGTCAGTGGTTTTGCCCACAAGTCTGCCGGGCATCTGTCTTGTATACTCTTTCTTTGTAGCCAGATATCCAAATGACGGTCCACCAAAATTAAGACCTGAACCTAAGGGTTGACCATCGCCGCATACAATATCTACCCCAAATGCACCTGGCTCTTTCAAAATTGCCAGAGAAATTGGATTTGTAACGAGTACGGTGAGGGTACCGTATCTCTTTGCAATATCAGCAAGTTTAGGGGCATCTTCAATGAGGCCAAAAAAATTTGGACTTGAAAACGCACAACATCCCGTATCGTTATCTAAAGCCTGCTTTAATGCCTCTGTATCCACTAACCCATCGGTTCCTTCTGCAATCTCCCGGATGACAAAATCAAATCCCGCCAGATAAGCTTTGAGGGTCTGGCGATATTCAGGATGAAAGATGCCGGCAACAATAACCTTCTTCTTTTTTGTGATGCGCAGGCTCATCAGCACTGCTTCTGCAAATGCTGAAGCACCATCGAGAAGTGAAGCATTAGAAATATCCATACCGGTCAGAAGGCACATATAACTCTGATATTCATATATTGCCTGAAGCGCTCCCTGTGAACACTCCGGTTGATAAGGGGTATAGGCAGTAAGAAATTGCGAACTTGAAAGAATAAATGGGACTACTGAAGGAACATAGTGATCATAGCAGCCCGCTCCTAAAAAAGAATTAAACTCTTCAGCCGGAACATTCTTTTTCGCCAGGGCACTCACTCTCTTTTTTGTCTTGTGCTCGCTTAAACCTGAAGAAAGATTGAGAGGTTTTGTTAACTTTATCCGGGCAGGTAATTGTGAGTACAATTCCTCAATGGAATCAATCCCAATCGCTTTAAGCATTTCTTCTCTATCTCTATCAGTATTTAAAATATACGGCATAACAACAAAATAGGTTACTTAGTGACCCTCTTTCTGCACCAACGCCTTATAAGACTCTTCATCTAAAAGACGCCCAAGCTCATCCTTATCTTCAATTTTAACCTTTATCATCCATCCTTTACCGAACGGCTCTTCATTGACCCATTGAGGATTGTGAACCAAATCGGTATTCACCTCATTGACCTGGCCGCTCAAGGGTGCATACAGTTCACTTGCAGCCTTTGTGGATTCCACTACCCCAAATTGAAAAGACTGTTTGAGCTTATCTCCCACTTTCGGTAACTCTACAAAAACAATATCTCCTAACTGTTTCTGTGCGTACTCAGTAATCCCCACAACTGCACATTCACCTTCAACTCGTACCCACTCATGGGACTGAGCAAATTTTACATCTGCCATTTTACCCTCCCCCATTACGTTCCTTTATGTTTTATCCCAAGCTTCACAAAAGGATAGCTCTTTAATCTTGCCCTGCAGAACTTTTCCCTAATTTCAATATCAACCAGAGTCCCTTCCTGCTCATATTGAGAATCAATATATGCCATACCAATAAATTGGTCAAGATGGGGAGAGTATGTTCCGCTTGAAACTTTCCCTATGAAGTTCCCTTGAGAATATAAGGAGTATCCGCGTCGCGGAACTGCCCTCTCTTGCATCACAAAACCAACCCTCTTTCTTTTTACTCCCTCTCTCTTTGCGTCAAGAATTTTTTGTTTTGCAATAAAGTCTTTTTCGAATTTCACCACCCATTCTAAAGAAGCTTCAAGGGGATTAATCTTCTCATCCAGCTCGTGTCCATATAAAGGGTATCCTACCTCTATCCTCAAAATGTCCCGCGCTCCTAATCCGCACAACTGCAGACCATACTTTGCCCTCTGCTCCATAATCCCACACCACCATTTAATGCCATCCTCCCAAGCAGTATATATCTCGAATCCATCCTCGCCTGTATAACCACTACGTGAAATAAGGGTCTTTTTACCGTCAAAGTCGCCTTCGATAAAATGCATATATTGCAAATCGCTTAAGTCTCTTCCCATCACTGCCTGCATGACATCTTCTGCGCAAGGTCCTTGCACACAAAGGAGTGCGGTGTTCGTACTTACATCAATTATCTCAACATTCTTTTCAGCATTGGCTCTGAGCCACCTGTATACTTTGTCTGTATTTAAGGCATTCACCACACACAAAAAGGAATTCTGCCTGCGATACACCATTAAATCATCAACCACTCCTCCTTCAGAATTGAGAAAAAGATTATACTGTTGCTGACCTTCTTGAATGAGGCAGATATCGTTGGGGGTGAGTTTCTGCAAGAGAGAGAGTGCGCCGGCGCCCCTTATGAGTATTTGCCCCATATGAGAGGCATCAAACAATCCGCATCTGCTCCGTACTGCCTTTGCCTCACTAAGAGTACTCGTATACTCTAAAGGCAAAGCCCATCCTGCAAAATCAACTATTCGCGCCTGGTTTTCTAGATACTCTTGATAAAATGGTGTGTATTTCACTTTTACGCCTAACGGATAGCCAGAAAACCTTATGTTTTTCTGACGATGATAAACTTTCTACTAGACGAAACACTCAATCCCTCTATAAATAATCTACAATTTTACCACATAATCCTATAAGTGTAAGAATAAATTTTTAAAAAAACTGCAGGCCCCTTGATAGAAAGTACAATCAGAGATGCTGTCAAGAAAACTATCCTCGGGATTGACAATGATTACCTCTGTTCCCTTTTGGTGCGCATAGAGAGGGAATGAGGCTGCCGGATACATAGTACCGCTCGTTCCCACACACAAAACAACCTCTGCGTTGTCCAGGTACTCATAGCACTTCTCTACTTCCTTGAGCGGTAAGCTCTGTCCGAACAATACAATGCCCGGCTCAAGCCTCCGGTGGCAGTGGGGGCAATATCCCATAAAGCCAAAAATCTCTCCTACGACATCCTCTCGTTCGTTGAGGGCAGCCAGGCTCTTCAAAAAAGCATTTACCTGATCTTTCTCTTTCTTGACAGCAAAATCGCACATTTCGCATCTAAACACATAGGCATTACCGTGAATCTCAGCGACATTCCTTGAACCAGCCTGGAAGTGGAAATCATCGATGTTTTGAGTAATAATTCCCCTCAAATACCCTCTTTCTTCTAACTGGCTCAATGCATAGTGGGCATAATTTGGTTTTGCCTCCAAAAGGATGCTGTAGAAATCAGTCACAAAATCTCTTACATTTTTGTGCTCAGACAATAAGAGGGTGCTGAGGCCTTCTGCGCTTCCATACAGCTGGGGATCATATTTTTCCCATAACCCCCCCCTTCCCCGAAAAGTAGGAATACCGCTCTCTGCAGAAAGACCTGCACCACAGAAAGCTACCACATTGCCTTTCTTAATACGAGAAGCAACATCCTTCATTGCTTTACAATAAAGGAAAGAGTCCTTAGGGTTGTTTTGGCACGACGAAAAGAGTAGAATTTCTTTTTTGAACAGAAGCTACATATATTCACGTCAAAGAAATTATCTTTCCTTAAGCCTCCTCTGATCAATGCATCTCTGGCAAACCCAATAGGGTTAAAATATAACTGACCTTTACGTTCGCTTATATAGGGGGCTAAATTTGGGAAATCTAAAAATTCCTCTCCTACCTCATAACAACATTCACGCAACCCTATGCCTGCAATAACCTTAAAAGAACGAAGGTTTGACTCCATTTTCTCTGAACAAGCCAGTCTCATGACACCGCCAATTCTATCCAGTATCCCCTCTCGGGCAGAACGCCACCCCATATGCACAATACCTATCAATTTGGCTTCTCTACTATAAAAAAAAAGCGGAAGGCAATCTGCGGTTCTCACCACAAGGACCAGGCTATCTTTTTTTGTGAAGAGCCCATCCCCTTCATATACACCCTCTTTTGTTACAAAATTAATCTGTGGAGAGTGCGGCTGCGTAAGGTAAGATATTTTGCAGTCTCGCTTAAGAAACGGAAGTACCTTTTGGATGTCGGTAGGTAACTTTCCTTCTACGTCTTTCTTGGTAAAACCCGCTAAAAGAGGAGGAGGAAAAATATCTTCTAAAATATAACAGCACTTATGCTCAATCAGCCTCACGTATCTCGATAACCTTTTCTCTCTGAGCTTGGCCTTTGACTAAGGTAACGTTGTATTTTTTTGTATTGTAATAGTCGGCAAGGACCTCAATCAGCTTTTTATTTGCTCTCCCTCTAAGAGCCGGCTCGGTGAGATAAACTTTTATACCGTCGCCAAACACTTCTATCCGCGTCTCTTTTGCGCTAGGAATTACCTTGACTTTCACCCTCATACTCTACTTCCAAGGCGTCCCCAACTGCCTGGGATGGTGGGCAGGAAGGTAACTGCTGTACGTTTTTCAACTTTCTCTCAATAGTACGAGATTTTCTTGAAGCATCTTCGATAGCCGTGCCTGCCTCCTGGAGTTTCTTATGGGTCTTTTCAAGAATTTCACCGAATCTTCCAAACTCGCTTTTCACAGCTCCCAGGAGCTCCCATACCTCAACAGCACGTTTTTCGATAGCAAAAGCCTGTGCTCCCATCTGTACGATATTTAAAAATGCTGTTATTGTGGTGGGGCCCGTAACGATTACTCGGTATTTTCTCTGAAGAAAATCAACCAGCTCTGTGCGACGAAGAACCTCTGCATATAATCCTTCGGTCCCCAAAAATAGAAATCCTACATTTGTAGTATTGGGAGGATCAATGTATTTTTCCTTAATATCTTTTGCTTCAATTTTTATTCTGTTTTCTAAGGACTTACCAATTTCGTTTATCAACTCTACATCTGCCTTATCTTGAGCTTCAATAAGCCGCTCATAGTCTTCTTTAGGAAACTTTGCATCTATAGGTAACCATACTGTTTTTTGTCCTCCCACAGGAAACTTCACGGCAAATTCAACCTGGTAACTACTCCCTTTTTTGGTAACAACATTTTTTGCGTATTGATCGGGGGCTAGCATTTGTTCGAGAATATTACCCAGCTGAATTTCACCCCAAGTCCCCCTCATCTTCACATTGGTAAGAACTTTTTTTAAATCGCCCACTCCCGAAGCTAAGGTTTGCATCTCACCTAATCCTTTATATACTGACTCGAGCCTATCATTTACCAGTTTAAACGATTCACCAAACCGCTTCTCTAAGGTATCGTGCAGTTTCTCGTCAACAACAACCCTCATCTGTTCCAGTTTCTTGCTGTTATCCTCTTGAATTGACTGCAACTTACCTTCCACCGCCTCTCTCATTCGCTCTAAAACAGCTGATATCTCCTCTCGTGACCGATGAGCATCTAAGCTGGTTTCCTTTCGATTAAGAGATATCTCTTCCTTTACCACTCTTTCAATTCTATCCTGGCTCTTTTCTAGTTGAGAAAGCTTGTCGTTTGTATCGGTGCGCTTGTTGCCTAAGCGTAATAATAACAGCAGTATTGTTCCTGTAACCAATAGCAAGACAGATACAATAATTGTGAGTGCAATGAACATAACAAATTCTATTTTTTGAAAACAGACTTTAGGTGTTTGAAAATCTCTTTAGGCTCTGCCATTTTTCCCTCACCATACACACCACAGGCAAGAATACCTTTGCGGGGAGGCATAACAATATATTTTTTTAACTTTTTCAATTTATTTACGTTCTCCTGAACAATGGGGTTCTTCCACATATTTTCATTCATCGCCGGAACAAGCAAGACCTTTGTATTGAAGGGTAAAGCACATACGACAGTGGTAAGAAGATTATCGCATATGCCATATGCTACTTTAGAAAGGGTATTGGAAGACAGAGGCGCGATAACACAAAGATCAGCCCACTGAGAAAGGCTGATATGTTGAATGTTTTCCTCTCTTACGAGGCTGAACATATCGAAATAAACGGGATTCTGAGAAAGTTCTCCAAATACCAATGGAGAAACAAATTTTGTCGCTGCCTCGGTCATCATCACTTTTACAGAAAAACTGTCTTTGACAAGAAGCCGTACCAATTCGCAAGTTTTGTAGGAGGAGATTCCTCCACATACGCCTAATAAAATATTCTTTTTCTTTATGCGCCTTTTCATTATAAACAAGCTCCTTCGTTGGGTAGCCTTAAATTTATATGGGTAAGATATTCTAAACCATCGCCTTTTTTTTGTAAAGCAAGAAAATGTCTCTTAAAAATACCTTAAGGTGAGAGTTTCGAATAAAAACTATACTAAAAGAGCTTCTCTTGAGCCTGGTGAGGATATGGAATATTGAGATGCTGGTAGGAACCCTCTGTAACCACCCTTCCTCGAGGGCTACGAACAATAAATCCTTTTTTTAACAAATACGGCTCAATCACATCTTCCAAGGTTCCTCTATCTTCATTGAGCGAAGCAGCGATTGCCTCAATCCCTACAGGTCCGCCCTGGTGCAAGTGAATAATGGTCCGCAGATATCTCCTATCCATCTCATCGAGACCTTGCGAATCAATCTTTATCTGATCGAGAGCTTGCCGCGCGATTTCTCGGTTAATCACCCCTTCTGCTCTTACCTGAGCATAGTCTCTCACACGTTTAAGGAGTCTGTTGCAGAGCCGAGGAGACCCGCGGGAACGAGAAGCGATCTCCAGGCAGCTTCTTTCATCAATTTGGACCTCAAGGAGCTGCGCACTCCTTTGGACAACCAATGAGAGCTCTTGGGGAGCATAGAAATCAAAATCGAAAAATATACCAAACCGGCCCCGCAGGGGAGCGCTTAAAAGACCTTTGCGTGTAGTTGCTCCGATAAGAGTGAAGGGTTTTAAATTAAACTTTACAGTCTTGGCATAGGGGCCTTTATCAATAACGAAATCGATATGAAAATTTTCCATTGCAGGATAGAGAAACTCCTCTACCACTTTGGATAAACGATGAATTTCATCAATAAATAAAATGTCTCCCTTCTCTAAATTCGTAAGGATCCCTACCAGATCTCCTGCCCGCTCTATGGCAGGACCACTGGTATTAGTGAGTTTGGCATCCATCTGGTGGGCAATACAGTACGCAAGAGAGGTTTTTCCTAAACCAGGAGGGCCTGCGAGAAGAATGTGTTCTAAGGCATCTGCCCTCCTTCTTGCTGCCTCAATGGCAATTTCCAAAGAAGAGATGACGTTCTTCTGGCCTATAAACTCTCCCAGGGTACGTGGTCGCAGGGAAAGATTTATAATTTTCTCTTCTTCGTTTTCTCCTAAATAGTCAATAAATCTTTCCTCGTTCATAGCACGCCCATCAATAAAGCGTAGTTTGTTGTTTGTCTGTCCCCTTGGCGTGTAGCGACTTTACGGGGAAGTTTGTTGTTTGTGAGTTTGAAAGAACGTGACTACATACGCCTACATCACCTACGTTACAGGGAAGTAAAGACGTTCTCTCTGCGGGCAATAAGGATTGGATCAAAAAGTTGCTCCTGAACAGCAACAATCTCTCTTAAGCGTATCAATTCCAATATCGCTAAAAAAGTAACCACAATCTCTAACTTACTCTTTGCAGTAGAGAATAGCTCATTTAATGACATTCTGTCCTTCACCACCAGCAGATGAAGCAAATCGTGGATTTTCTCCTCCACCGTAAACTCATCATTGATAACTTCAAAGAAAATGTCCTTCGGTACCTCTTTTAAGGCACTCTTGAAAGCACTGATGAGGTCAAATATCGAGGCTTCTAAATATACCTCTTTCTCTTCGCCGGCGGGAGCAGGTCGACTTATATACTTAAGTCGTTGGAACTCTTTCTGTTTGAGAAACTCTGCCACCTCCTTAAACTTCTCATATTCAAGAAGCCTACGCACAAGCTCCTCGCGAGGGTCTTCTTCAAGAACCTCCTCTTCAACATCCGACCGTGGCAGAAGCATCTTCGATTTAATATTAATAAGCGTTGCTGCCATTACCAAATACTCAGAAGCAATATTAATATCAAGGAGCTTCATGAGTTCCAAAAACTGCATGTATTGATTTACAACGTCTGCAATAGGAATATCATAGATATTCAGGTGATCTTTTTTAATTAAATAGAGAAGCAAATCCAAGGGTCCCTCAAATATATCTAATCGAATCTTCATAGCAATTTCATTGTCCTCTTTGCTTCTTGCAGTGTTTCTGAGGCAACTTTTTCTGCTTTTGCCTTTCCTTCTCTTAGTATATCATAAATGTAATCCTTTTTCTTCAAAAATCCTCTCTTTTTTTCTCTTTTTGGAGCAATAAACTCTCGTAAGATTCCAGCTAAAATTTTCTTACACTCCACGCATCCTCTCTTCGCATTCCTACACCAATCCTCTACTTCGTCTTTCATCTGAGGTTGAAATACTGAATAATATGTATACACATTACAATTCTGGGGATGTCCTGGATCTGCCTTCTTCTGGCGCTGAGGATCGGTAAACATAGACAGGACCTTCCTCTCTAACGTTCTATCTTCTTCATCAAGAGAAATAAAATTGTCGTAGCTCTTGCTCATTTTTCTGCCATCAAGCCCCAGGAGCCGAGAGGTGGAAGTCAAAAGTGGCTGCGGTTCAACAAACACTCCGTTTTTATAGAGAGTGTGAAATCTACGTACAATTTCTCGGCAAAGCTCTAAGTGGGGAAGCTGATCTTGACCCACAGGGACATAATTGGCTCTATACAAGAGGATATCAGACGCCTGTAGGACTGGGTATCCTAAAAAGGCATAGGTGTTTATCTCTTTGTCTTTCAATTGCTTCATTTGCTCTTTAAATGTGGGGCACCTGAAGAGCCAGCCTAAGGGAGTAATGAGAGAAAGAGTAAGGAACAACTCCAGATGCTGGTTCACATCAGACTGAACAAAAATGATACTTTTCTGGGGATCTACACCATATACTAACCAATCACACACATTATCAAATGCAAACTTACCTATCCGTGAAGAATCCTTATATTCGCTCATGAGAGCGTGCCAATCAGCAACCATAAAAAAGCAGCTATACTCATTTTGCAAGCTCACCCAATTAGAGAGCGCACCAACCCAATGCCCAATGTGCAACTTGTCTGTAGGCCTCATCCCGCTTAAGACTATTTTTTTCTTCTTCATCATGCTATGGCATAAAAGAAACGAAGAGCACGTAGAGAATAAAGAAAGTTGAAACTTGCTACTTGTTACTTTTCACTTGAGGCGACGGGTAATGACTTCTTCAGCAAATGCGTCTATAGTGTCGCCTTCTTTTATCTCTGCATACCCAACGCTGACACCGCACTCAAAACCTTCGGCTACCTCTCGAACATCATCTTTGAATCTTTTCAAGGACTGAATTTTTCCTTCAAAAACTACTTCCTTTTCTCGTAAGAGTTGGCACACCGCATTTCTTGTGATTTTACCCTTCTCGATGATGCAGCCGGCAACAATCCCTGCTTTTGAAAGCTTAAATACGGTTTTGACCCTGGCTCTACCCATAAAGACTCGTTTTATTTGAGGA
>CP070807.1:316999-328101 GCA_020343695.1 Candidatus Omnitrophota bacterium
GATGATACTTTCAGGGAGCAATTGAAACATTGGTTTTGTGTATTTGAAAGGAGAGCGACACCTTTGGTTTCCTTACACGATGGGCTCTATATATCTCAACTGGCTGTTGCTTCCCATAATTCATCAAAGGAGAAGCGATGGGTAAAGATAAGTTGAAGAGAATGCAATTTTCTCTCTTAGGAGTGATTCCTGCGCGAGCTGGCTCGAAAGGAATAAAGAATAAAAATATACGGGAGGTGTGTGGTAGGCCTTTAATTTACTACACTATCAAAAATTCGTTAGGGCATAGAGAAATTTATAAGACTATCGTTACTACTGATAGTTTAGAAATAGCCAGAGTTGCACGAAGGTATAATGTGGAAGTTCCTTTTATAAGGCCTAAAGCATTGGCAAAAGACAATACTTCTATGCTCGATGTGTTAAGGCATGCATTGAGTGAATGTGAGCGAAAGTATCATATTCAATTCGATGGTATTATTCTTTTTGACCCCACAAGTCCCCTGCGGGATAGAGAAGACATAAAAGAGATGATCAAAATTTTTATGCAAAAAAAGCCAGATTTAGTTGTTGGAGTGGCAAAGAGTAGAAGAAACCCCTATTTTAATATGTTGAAAATGAGAAGAAAACGCTACGCAGGGCTCGTATTAGAAGCAAATTTCAGTCGCCGGCAAGATGCGCCTCACATTTTTGATATTGCGAACAACTGTTGGATTTTTTCCCGCCGGGCAGTATTGAGTGGGTGGCGTATCCCTAAGAAGACAATCGCCTATCAAATTAAAGGACCATATGTCGATATAGATAGAGAAGAAGATTTAGAGCTGTTGGAATGGTATTTGAAAAAAATGAGGGTTTTTCAATGAAAAAAGAGAAAGGTCAGAAAGAACTCAATTCTTTAGAAGAGTGTTTTTCCTTAAAGGACAAGAATGTGGTTATTATGGGTGGTGCAGGAAAAATGGCAGAATCTTTTTCTTCCGCACTACTATCAGCAGGGTGCAAGAGATTAGTTTTGGCTGATATACACACAAAGAGACTCAACGCAGTAACAGGCAAACTTAAAAAAACATTTGGCGACTGTAAAGTTATTGGTCTGCGATGTGATGCTTCTTCCGAAGAACAGATAGCTCGGTTTGTCCAACGTCTACAAAAGGATATCAGGAAGGTCGATGTAGTTATTTACGCTGTAATGAGCAAACCCACAGATTACTATGCACCCTTTACAAAGTATAAGTTTTCAGCGTGGCAAGATGTGCTAAATGCCAATCTTACAGGAGCTTTTCTATCAACGCAGAGGCTTCTTCCTCTGATGAATCCATCCTCAAGTATTATATTCATAGGTTCCATCTACGGCATCGCTGCTCCTGATTTGCGGATATATAAAAATGTAAAGTCCAATATGTATGGTGGTAGGTACCCCTTATCTGCACCAGCCGTCTATTCTGCAAGTAAATCTGGGCTTACTGGTCTATGCAAGTATTTGGCAGTGTATCTTGCAAAGAGAAATATCAGAGTAAATCTATTGATACCGGGTGGAGTCTATGACAACCAAGATAAAACGTTCTATAAGGAATATGTGAAGAGGGTGCCTCTAGGCAGAATGGCGACGTGGAGTGACTATAACGGTGCACTTTTATTTCTGGCAACGAGCGCATCACGGTACATGACAGGCCAGACTCTCATAGTAGATGGTGGATGGACAGTATGGTGAGCAAAGACTTAAATAGCAATAGGTATTTCGAGTATATCAATTGCCCTATTTGTGGAAACCATAGATTAAGTATGCATTTTAGCGTCCCCTATGGAAGATTAAAGCAGAAAAAGAGTCTCGATTATTCTTTGTTAGGCATAGATAAAGAAACAATTATAAAGGTTGATAAATGTAATCGGTGTAAATTTGTTTTTGTAAACCCGAGGATTAAAAAAGAATATGAGGGTCTCCTCTACAACGAGAGTAAATATAACCTGTATAAAGAAAACAGGAAATTCGAACTGAATACTTCAGAGAATATACAATTTACTCGGCAGAGGAGGTTAAAATACTTAAATATCTTATTGAGAGTGTTAAATATTGCAGGCAGAGATCAGTCTCTCAACCTTTTTGATTATGGGTGCGGTTTCGGCCACACCTTATCTTTAGCGGATTCATTCGGCATTAATGGCATGGGGGTAGAAATAGATACATTTCGATTGGATTATTGCAAAAATTTAGGATTGAAGGTATTTTCTGTTGAAGAATTCAAGAAAAAATCAATGGATCAGAAATTTGACATTATTATCTGTCAGAGCGTGGTCGAACATATCATTGATTTGAAGGATTTTCTTTCGTTTATTGATATGATTTCAAAAGAAAAGACAATTTTATACATCAATGGGGTTTCCCCGCATTTAATAAAATTGGAAAATAAAAAGGGGCTATTTGTAAAAGCTCATTTTTTGGAGCATGCAAATTATTTCTACGAGACAACCTTAGATTCTTTCATGGGCAAGATTGGTTTTCGCCCTTTTCCAAAAAAAGTCGTTTTAGTGAACGGGAAAAAGTTACTGATTCCATCAAGCTTAGTAAAATTGATTAAACGTGATAATGGATTTTTTGAGAGGATATATGTGAAGAAGGAAGGTGTACGATGAACGCCGTAAAGATTGGAAATAGAGAGATTAGTAAAGATTCACCTCCCTTGGTTATCGCAGAAGCAGGAATTAATCATGAGGGAGACTTTAAAAAAGCAATGGCGCTCGTAGATGCTGCAAAACGTGCTGGCGCTGAG
Organism: Candidatus Omnitrophota bacterium; assembly: GCA_020343695.1. Classification (GTDB taxonomy): domain Bacteria; phylum Omnitrophota; class Gorgyraeia; order Duberdicusellales; family 4484-171. The sequence continues at coordinate 319,762 of CP070807.1, forward strand.
TGTATTAAGTTTCAGTGTCATATTACCGAGAAAGAAATGATCCCTACCGACATGAAGCCAGGAAAGATTTCGGACGAGAAGCTATGGGATATCATTAAACGATGTGAATTGACCGAAGAGGAAGAGATAAAGACAAAACAGTATTGCGAAGAGAAAGGGATTATCTATCTATCTACGCCTTTTTCAAGAGAGGCAGCAGATAGATTAGAGAAGATGGGGGTAACTGCTTTCAAAATAGGCTCTGGTGAATGCAATAACATCCCTCTCATAGACCATATCGCAAAGAAAGGTAAACCCATTATTCTCTCAACAGGCATGAATGATATATCTTCTATAGGTAAGAGCGTAGAAGTGCTAAAAAGACACAAGGTCCCTTTTATGCTCATGCACTGTGTTTCAATGTATCCTGTCCCATATGAGAGATTAAGATTGAAGGCGATTGTTCAGCTTCAGGAGAAGTTTGGCGTACCCGTAGGTTTAAGCGACCATTCTTTAGGAATATACGCCTGTTTAGGGGCAGTTGCCTTAGGAGCAGCGGCATTAGAGAAACATTTTACAATTAGCCGTTCATGGCCTGGTCCTGATACCTCTCTTTCTATTGAACCTCAGGAATTAAAGGAGCTTGTTGTTGGGGCAAAAGCGATATGGCAGGCACTGGAAGGGAAAAAAGAGATTCAACCGGAAGAGAAGCCGGTGATTGATTTTGCCTATGCGTCTGTGGTAACTATAAAGCCGGTGAAGAAAGGCCAAATTCTTAGCTTAGATAATCTCTGGGTAAAAAGACCGGGAACAGGTGATTTCATCGGTGAAGAGCTTTATACTCTCCTTGGAAAGACAGTAACACGAAATTTGTCAGTCGATGTCCAGCTAAAAAAGGAAGACGTGGTATGGCAGCAATGAACCAGAAGTTTCGCGTTCTCATTACGGGAGGAAGCGGATTCTTAGGCAAATCCTTACGGGCTTCGTTTGCGAATGAGTGCCAGGTGCTTAACGTTGACAGAACTGGGCAGGAAGGCGCCTTTGCTTTAGATTTGCTTAAGCTAGAAGAGTGGGAGAAGTTAAATGATTTCGCCTCATACCCTTTAGTATTTTTAATCAATCTGGCATTTGCGTTTTCACCTGAGCGTGATATGGAAGAAATTAACACTCTACTTGTGCAGAATTTAGGAATGTTTCTTAAGAAACATCCTCACATTTTTCTCTTCTATCCTTCGACAGCCCTTTTGTACGGGCTTAAATACCGCGATGTCATTACTGAAGAATTTCTGCCCTCACCAAAATCTCGTTACGCCATGTTAAAACAGAAAATAGAGAATATGCTGTTGAGTGATTTTTCGCAGAGGTGTGTTATTTTTCGGATCACCAATGTATACGGGAGAAGGATGAGTGATAAAACTGTGGTCGGAAAAATCGTATATCAGCTTGAGCAGGATAAGCGGATTTCTCTTTTTGATTATAATTCCGTACGGGACTTTATCTATATTGACGATGTTGTTGAAGCATTCAAACGAATGACTCTTTGCCTTACTGATCGCCACACCGATGCAAAAGGTTCTCTGAGACCCTTTGGAGACGAATCTCCGATTTTCAATCTTTCAACAGGCAAAGGGATTGCGATTTATGATCTTGCCTCCGCACTCACGCAGTACTATCAGAAGCCATACTTACTTCCGGAGAGAGAAACAGTTATCGACCATGGATATCAAGAGCACCTTGTGCTTTCTCCTCAGAAATTAAGGGATTGGTTATGTGCCCAGCAAGCTTTTTGCGAAGTAAAGACTTGGAGTCCAATATCAATTACTGAAGGAATAGAAAGGATGTTGAGCAGTGTCAATGAAAAAGCGAAAGATCGCCATATTTACGGGAAATCGAGCTGAGTACGGTCTGCAATACCCTATCATTCAGGCGATTGCCCGCCATCGGCAATTGAGCTATTTCCTTCTCGTAAGCGGCGCGCACCTGGATGAGAATTTCGGGTATACCAAAAGGGAGATAGAGAAAGACGGATTTAAAGTCTATAGAGAAATTAAAGCCGAAGTGAGAGCCGATAATTTATTTTCAACTACCCAGGCAGTGGGTCACATTGTTGTCAATTTGAGCAAGGAGTTACATAAGCTCAAACCAGATATCCTTATTGTGTATGCGGATCGGTTCGAGGGATTAGCTGCAGTTGTTGCTGGGGCTCAAATGGGAATTCCTGTCGCACACATTGAAGGAGGGGACGTCACAGAAGGAGGAGCGTTAGACGACTATGTGCGTCACACGATGACAAAACTTTCTCATCTGCATTTTACTACGAATAGAGCTGCGAGCTTGCGTATAGCCCGCCTGGGAGAAGAAAAATGGAGAATTTTTAACGTAGGATTTCCTGTGATTGATTTAATAAAACAAAGAAAATTTGCTTGCCTCAAAGAGATACAGCTTAAAGTTCCTCTGGACACTACAAAACCACTGATTATTTTTACCCAGCATTCTGTAACAACAGAAGTGGAGAGTGTGCGCCGTCAGCTGAAGCCGTCTCTGGAAGCTCTTACATATTGTGCGAAGCACGATATACAGGTCATTGCCACTTACCCCAATAATGATGCCGGTGGTAGAACCGTGATAGAGGAGCTTAAAAAACTAAAAGGCACCAAAAACATTACTGTTGTGCCTCATCTAGGAAGATATTTATATCATGGAATTCTGGATGTGTGTGGCAGAGTCGTAAGAGGCGTATGTGTGGGCAATTCTTCCAGCGGCATTAAAGAAACCCCTGTGTTCGGTTGTCCGTGTGTGAATATCGGTAGCCGTCAAAATAAACGATTGCGTTCAACAAACGTCCTCGATGTTGGCTACCATAAAGATAGACTAGTAGGTGCTATCCAGAAAGCTCTCTTTGATGAGAAGTTTCGTGCACAATGCAGAAGGTGTAAGAATCCTTACGGGAAGGGCGAAGCGGCAAAGATAATTGCAGATGTATTGGCGGGCATCTCCCTCAATAAAAAACTTATTCAGAAAAAAATTACTTATTAGGTATGATACGAGCAGAAGATTTGAAGAAATTTATTGTTTCGAAGAAAGCCTCGATAAGAGATGCACTAAAGACAATTGATGCCAATAAAGAGGGAATCGCTTTAATCGTCGATGAAAAGAAAAGACTCTTAGGTACAATTACCGATGGAGATATACGAAGGTTCATTCTTAAAAATGGCGACATCGATGCCAAGTGCGCGAAGGTTATGAATACCTCTTTCGTACATACAAAGAAAGATTCACCCCAAGATATAAAGCAGTTAATGGCAGAGTACCGGATACGCCATATTCCTGTTCTTGGCAAACACAAGGAGCTTCTTCAATTTATTGTTTCTGATACGCTCTACGATGCTCATAGAGAGATTGTCGCGGTGGTCATGGCAGGAGGAGAGGGCAGGCGCATTCAGGATATCTCAAAAGGCATTCCTAAGCCATTGCTCAAGATTAAAGGTAAACCCATATTGGAAGAGGTAATATTACAACTGAAAGAACACCATATTCATACGATTTATCTTGCTCTCAATTACAAGGCTTCTGCATTTAAAGAATATTTTAGAGACGGCTCACAGCTCGGTGTGAATTTGCACTATCTGACTGAGAAGAAGAAATTGGGAACCGCCGGACCACTCTCGCTTTTACCGAAAGACTTAAAAAGCGAAACTCTCTTGGTAATTAATGGCGATGTGCTCACCTCAACAAACTTAAGAAGCTTAATACGTTTTTATGAAGAGCATCATCTCCTGATGTGCGTGGCAGCAAAAGAGTATGTATTTGATATTCCCTTTGGAGTCTTTAACGTCTCCCAAGGGTATCTTATGGGCATTGAAGAGAAACCCTCTCAGAAATTTTTCTGCAATGCAGGAATGTATGTGGTGAATCGCAGAGTCTTAAAATTTATTCCTAAAGACAGGCAATTTGACATGACAGATTTGATCCAGATTCTTATCCATAAGTCACTGCCTATCGGAGTATTTCCTCTCTATGAGCACTGGGTTGATATAGGAAATATTAATGATTATCGTCAAGCGCAAGACGCCTACGACAAATTATTTAAGAGCAGATCCTATGACTAATTTCTGGAAAGGAAAACGAGTATTGGTGACTGGAGCCGATGGGTTTATTGGTTCGCATCTTGTTGAGGAGTTGGCCAAAAGGGGAGCTAAAGTAAAAGCATTTGTTTTTTATAACTCCTTTGACAGATGGGGATGGCTTGATTATACACCTCAAGGACTCCTTAAGCATATAGATATTTTTCCAGGTGATATTAGAGATAATGAACGCACGAGAGAAGCAGTAAGAGACCAAGATATTGTATTTCATCTTGCAAGTTTGATTGCAATTCCCTATAGTTACCATGCCCCCCAAAGTTACGTCGATACAAATATCAAAGGTGCCTTGAATATCTTGAGAGCTTGCCGAGAATTCAAGATAGAACACTTCATTCATACTTCAACCAGTGAAGTGTATGGCACTGCACTCCACATACCCATTGATGAAACACATCCTCTCCAGCCTCAATCGCCTTATTCGGCAACCAAAATTGGTGCGGATATGCTTGCAGAGAGCTTCTTCCATTCTTTTAATACACCGGTTACTATTGTAAGGCCTTTTAATACCTATGGCCCACGGCAATCTATACGGGCGGTAATTCCTACTATTATTACTCAGCTTTTATCAGGAACAAAACGCCTTAAATTAGGAGCATTGCACCCTACAAGAGATTTTAATTTTGTATTAGATACTGTGGCAGGATTTATATCTTTAGCAGAGACAGCAGCGACAGTTGGTAAGACCGTCAATATTGGTTCCGGACGAGAAATCTCTATAGGAGATTTAGTAAAGCTTCTAACTAGACTCGTAGGCACAAAAGCAGAAATTATATGTGAGCAGAGGCGTCTTAGACCAAAGCAGAGTGAAGTGAATAGATTACTGTGTAATGCTCAGCGTGCCAGGAAACTTGCAGGTTGGTTACCAAAATATACGTTGGAAGAGGGTCTTAAAATTACCACTGAAGGGTATAGAGATAACCTTAAACTTTTTCGACCACAGACCTACGTCTTATGAATATCATTTTTCTTACCCAAAGCAAAACCTTAGAAGTTTTCTGTGATGTTTCTTTAAGCCTTTCAAAGAAAAGAAGCCTGGGCAGGGTTGGATTTTACGTTACTGATTCAGAATTCTTCAAGTCATTTGCAGAAACACATCCTGGGCTTGCAAAACAGAGATGCAGCTTCCTAAAAGAATGGGAGATTATCGAAAAATCAAAACAGAGCCGTTTTGATATAGAGAAACTTAAAGAGTATGAGGAGGAGTATGCTGACCCAATACTATGGAATGCACTCGCAGCTGATCGGCGTATCTTTCTGGGTAGACGCGCGGCTCTTGAGCAGGATTACGCTCCTCGATTCAACCATCAAGAAATGTTGTCGATATTACAGACTGCTTTTACTCAAATTCAGAGGCTCTTTGATGAGGTAAAGCCTGATGTTGTGGTTGGATTTATCTGCGTCACAATTGGAGAGTATATCGCATATCTTTTGGCAAAAAAGAGAGGTATTCGATTTATTAATCTACGTCCCATGCGGATAAAAAATTACTTTTATGCTGCTGAGGGCATCTATGAGCCTTCAGAAAGATTGAGAGCCGAATATCTTCAGAAGGTATCAAAGGGCATACCAGAACCTCAAAGGCAAGAAATTCTTTCGTATCTTCAGGAAGTAAGAAAGACACATGCGATGTATGAAGGGGTGGTGCCGGCATCACAAGATTCTTCTCTTACAACCACAAAAGCTAATATGCAAAGAAAAGGGCTGATGGACAGGGTGTGTAATTTAATAAAAAAGTACTATACGTATACCTTCACTCGATACCGGTTTGACACGCACCACAGAGGAACATTCTATCCTATTTGGTTTTATAAGATTAAGCGACCCCTCAGAATATTTTGGATGAATCTTTTCTTGAGGAAGAAATACATATATTCGAAGGATTTGACTTCTCTTCGCTATGCTTTCTTTCCTCTTCACAAGGAACCAGAAGTAACCCTCCTTGTGTATAGCAGGCCTTATCTTAACCAGATTGAGGTCATACGCAATATCGCAAGGAGTCTTAAGGTGGGCACTCACCTCGTCGTGAAAGAACATCCCGCAGCTGTTGGATATCGTCCCCTGTCGTACTATAAAAAACTTCTGGCAATTCCCAATGTGCTCTTAGCTTCGCCGGCGCTTTCAAGTAGAGAACTTATTGGTCATGCTGAACTGGTTTCTGTTATTAGTGGGTCTGTAGGGCTAGAAGCAATTATAATGAAGAAACCGGTGATTATTTTTGGACGCACTCCTTTTGGTTTCTTGCCTAACTGCATGATTCGCCACATTGATAATTTAGAAAATCTTGGTTGGCAGATACACGATCTTTTAAAAAACTACCGATACGATGAGAATGCATTAATTTCATATATAACTGCAGTCGCAGAAAATTCTCTGCCAGTTGATTTTTACTCTGTGCTCTTAAAGAAAAGAGGTGTGTATCGGCCCGATGGCGAAACGATGGAAAACAGAGACTACCAGGTACAGATAGACCGATTAACAGAGCATCTTTTTGGTGTCTGGGACGTACACAAGAAAGAATATGCTGCACAAGCATGAAGTTTAAAAATTTCCTTTTAATTCAACCCATGCATGAGAAAGCTGACAGAAAGGAGAGATCTTCCTTTAATTTTCCCTGGGGCATTGCCTACCTTTCTTCCTATATTAAGGCTGTAGGATGTAATGTGCAGTTTTTAGACGGCCAAGTCCTTCAGCTACCAAAAGAGGAGTTGGCTGCTTGCCTTGATAGGTACGATGCGGATATAATCGGCATTAGTGCTTTTTCTACCCAATATAATGCCGTAAGATATCTGTCAAAGTACATTAAAGAGAAAAGAGACATTCCTGTTGTTGTTGGCGGACCCCTGGCAACTTATCAACCTCGCCTTGTACTAGAGACAACAAATGTAGATATATGTGTGATTGGAGAAGGAGAGTTTGCCGTAGTCGAATTGCTAAATAATTACGATAATTTGGAGAAAGTAGCTGGTGTTGCTTTCAAGAAAGATGCAAATATTGTAGTCACTCAACCTCAGAAAAATTTGGTCAATCTCGATGAGCTGTTAGAGCCAGATTTTGACATCTTTGATATGGAAAAGTATTTAAGTCAACACAATGCCTATGCCCGAAAAGAGTTAGTTGGAAAGTCAATTATGTTTATCACCTCTCGTGGATGCCCCTATAACTGTAATTTCTGTTCTAAATCTTCAAGGTACTATCGTTCTCTTTCACCAAAACAAATATTTAAAATGCTTAAATCACTCAAAGACAGATTCGGCATTAACGAGGTTTCCTTCGGAGATGAACTTTTTCTGATTTCCAAGAAGAAATTTCAAGAAATTGCCCCCAAGCTTGAGACATTAAATATACGGTGGGGAGCGCAAGCACGTATTAACCTTATGGATAAGGAGTTTCTTGCGATGATTAAGCGTGCAGGCTGTATCGGTATAGGGTATGGGATTGAGTCTGGGAGTCAGAAGATATTGAACAATATGAATAAACAGATAACAGTTGAACAGATTGAAACAGTGATGAACCAGACCAAAAGACTAAAAATTCCTGTTAAGGTTCAATTGATATTCGGCTATCCAGGTGAAGACGAAACTACCATTCAGGATACCATCGATTTATTTAGAAGAATTGATCATCCCGGCAGGCGCTTTAATGTGATAGTTCCCCTGCCAGGGTCAAGCCTTTATAGCTATTGCATAAGAGAGGGTTTAATTAAAAATGAGCCTGAGTATTTATGTGCAATTGAGAAAAGTTTTGGCATTGGAAAGGTTCATGTCAATTTTACTCAATGGCCTGACGATGAGATATATCCGCGCAAATATGCTGCCGAAGAAGCGATGAAGAATAACTACAGAAACAATTCAAGGTTGAGAAAATTAAAATATTTCATAGGAGGGCTAAAACGCGCGTCTGGAGAGCATTCATGAGCCTAAAACCACAACAGACAATTTTTATTGCCATACAGCAGGGTTTTGCATCGCGGTATCTTTTGCGAACCGATATTTTCACTACCCTAAAGGATTCAGGCGCAAAAATTGTAATACTCTCGCCCAATACGGCTGAAGAATATTTTGTGAAAGAATTTGCTGGCGAGAATGTATTTGTTGAGCCGCTTCGCATTGAAGAATATCGGACATATAGCGAAAGGAAGCTGCAGAGGTTTTTGCGCCAAATAAGATGGTATGTCATGAATGAAGAGATGGACCTCTACACTATAGATATGAGGTAT
>CP070807.1:328201-338993 GCA_020343695.1 Candidatus Omnitrophota bacterium
CTAAAAGATTTATTACTCCTACAGTTTTTCCGTTGAGGTGCTTAATCAGATAGCCCCGACCGCCGGCAAGTTCTCCATAATTGAGAGGCCTTACAATATCAAAGTTTTCAAGCGCCTCTTTTGCCTCTCTCTTCTTGAAAATATGATCACCGGTGGTAATTACATCAACTCCACTATTGAAGATCTCCCTGGCTGTATCTGGGGTTATGCTTGAACCACCAGCAGTATTTTCTCCATTGGCGATTACAAAATCTAACTCGAGATCTTTTCTCAAAACAGGAAGTATCTCTTTCAAGTAGGTACGTGCGGGTTTACCGACAATATCGCCTATAAAAAGCACTCTCATTGTTGTTATATTCTAACTCTTTATTGAAAAATGCACAACATAAAAGACATCAGGCATCAGACCAGAAAAATAAACATCTTTAAATCTGGAGTCTTGAGTCTGGGGTCCCTGCCTGCCGGCAGGCAGGTGCAGTCTGAATTATTTCGCATAATCTACCGCTCGCGTCTCACGGATTACTGTGATTTTAATATTACCTGGATAATCCATCTCCTCTTCTATCTTTTTCTTTATGTCATGGGAAAGAAGAGATATTTCTTCATCTTTGACTTTGTTGGGATGAACAATCACTCTTATCTCTCGACCAGCTTGAATCGCATAACTCTTATCTACGCCTTCAAACGATTTGGCAACTGTTTCTAGTTGCTTGAGTCTCTTGATGTATGTTTCTAGTGTTTCACGCCGTGCTCCTGGTCGCGAGGCAGAAATTGCATCAGCAATTAAGGAAAGGAGCGAATAGAGCGATTGGAATTCTGCTTCTTCATGGTGCGATTCAGCAGCATTAATTACGATTTCATTCTCCCCATACTTTTTTAAAAGCTCTCCACCAATTTGGGCATGGGTTCCTTCTACCTGATGATCAACGGCTTTACCAATATCATGTAGAAGCCCTGCACGCTTAGCGATACGGGTATCCAGCTCGAGTTCTGACGCCAAAATACCCATTATGAAAGCAACCTCTTTTGAATGCTGAAGGGCATTTTGACCGAAACTCGTGCGATACTTAAGCTTCCCTAGGAGTTTGAGTAACTCTGGATGAAGGTTGTGCATGCCCACTTCAAATGCAGCTGCTTTTCCTTCCTCGATTAATTTTTTATCGAACTCCTGTTTCGTTTTATCAACTACCTCTTCAATCCGTGCAGGATGAATCCTTCCGTCTTGAACGAGCTTCTCTAGGGCAACACGAGAAACTTCCCGTTTTATAGGGTCAAAACTGGATAAACTCACTGCTTCCGGTGTGTCATCAATTACTAAATCCACCCCTGTGGCCATCTCAAATGCCCGTATATTTCTGCCTTCTCTCCCTATAATTCTACCTTTAATTTCATCATTGGGCAGTTGAACAACACTTACGGTTGTTTCTGTAGTGTGCTCCACAGCACACCTCTGGATAGCAAGGGAAATTATCTCCTTTGCTTTCTTGTCTGCCTCTTCCTTAACTTCCTCCTCCATACTTCTTACCATCTTCGCTTTATCTGCTCGCAATTCTTCCTCGTATCGCTTAAGGAGTAATTCTCTTGCCTCCTGAGGACTTAAAGAAGAAACCCGTTTCAACTTCTCTTTTTCTTCTTCAATTAACTGAGTAAGCATGGCGTCTTTTCTCTCTAACCCTTCCGAGAGCCTTTTAAGATTCTCATTTCGTTTTGTTAACTCGACCTCTCGATTTTCAATAAAATCAAGCCTTTTCTCTAAATTCTCTTCTCTTTGTGTAAGTCTCTTTTCGAGCTGAAAAAGCTCTTCCTTCTTGGAAGCGTGTTGTTTTTCGAAATCAACTCTCAATTTATAGAGCAACTCTTTTCCATCTAAATCAGCCTTTCTTACAACCTCTTCCCCATGAGCTTTCGCTTCTCTTAAAATTTTTCCCGCATCTTCTTTCGCTTTCTTCAACTTATTCTTCTCAAAGAGCTCTCCTAACCACCAACCTGCAATTAAGCCGAAAACCACTCCTCCTGCTATATAGAGAATCACCATTGCAACCTCCTTTGCAGTTAAATATTAAATCAAGAAATTTTCGCTGATAACGTGATCGACTTTTTTGTCGTGAGGATGATGAATGGGAAGGCTTGGAAGGATTTGGAAATCAAAAGCAACCCCTATCGTTTTAGTAGGAGGCTTTATGCATTTTAGGAAGCGGTCATAAAATCCGCCTCCTCGCCCTAGTCTATTTCTTTGAGAGTCAAAGGCAAGACCAGGGACAATTACAACATCTATTTCTTTGATATCTACTTCTTTCGCTCTTCTTGGATCAGGTTGCATCACTCCGTAAGGTCCTGCAACAAAATCCTCACATATGTTGTGAACCTCAAAAGGAAGTAAATTCTTCATTTCCAAATCCATCACGGGAAAACACCATCGTTTATTTTCTGCCTTCCTTACCATCTCCAACACATCAACTTCCCCTTTTAAAGGGTAATATATCATAATCAGTTTTGCTTCTTTATATATGGGTAAATCGCGTAAAATCTTCTCAACATTAATGCTCCTCCTTTTTATTTCTTCCTTCGTTAAAGACAAAAGTTTACTCAATAATTCTTGCCTAACAGACTTTTTTCTTTGACTTGCAACCATCTCCATTTTCTCTCTATTATACCAAGCTTTTAAGAAAAGTAAACCCTCATTAAAAAAAGTGGAAATGCTAAAAATCGTAAGCTACGCTTATCTTATACCACCTTCCGGTGCTTTCGATATCCTGCAACTCCTGAAAATCTTTGTTAAATATATTTACCCCTTCAAGGATTAACGTAAAATCTTCTATCTTTTTCTCTACTTTCAGGTCTACTGTGGTATATTTCTTTCTCTCCAGGGGGTGGGAAAAATTCACAATCACATGGAGCAAAATATCTTTAATATTAAATCCAAAATTGCTTACTAACTTGTGGCTGTTGTAATCAAAAACGTATTTGGAAAAGCGAGAAGGATTCTTCTTGTGTGAATTAAGGTAGGTGTAACCTAAGCTTATCTCTTCTAACAAACAATCCTCTAGGCCAGCTTCGAGGTAAAAGTCAAAACCATAAAATGTTAAATCTCCTACATTTTCTGCCTGCCAGGGATCTTGAGAATTATTTTTTACCCAATCAATAGTATCATCTTGGTTTCGCAAAAAAGAGCTAATAGAGAAACTAAAATTATCGGTACAAGAATAATCTAGGCCTAACTCAAAATTGTTTGACTTTTGTACCGTAAGATTACGGTTCCCTATATTATAGAAAGTATCATTATAATATAACTCTGTAAAAGACGGCGCTCGCCAAATTCTATCAAAAGAGAATCTTAGCCTCGAATTATCTTTCAAGCAATAACCTAAATGTACGTGAATGTTCTCAAGATATTCCCAATTTTCATAATAATCCAAGCCTGCTTCTAGGGCAAAAATAAAATCACCGAATTTTTTTTCTTTTACGCCTAAAGAAAAACCTTTCTTTAAACGGCGATGATCATCAAGATTGGTGCTCGTTATCTTTTCGCGCTCTATATTCAATTTAAGAAATGCATCATTATTAAAAACAATATTGCTTTGTAAACCATATACATATGTTGTATGATCATTGATTCTAGAAAGCGGATTATTACGATTATAAATAAATTTATCACCATGCCTTCTAAAATATAAATTATTATTTAAATCAAACAAGTCTCCTTTTAATCCCGCTCTTAGAGAAAAAAACCTTTGATTTGTGTGTTCCTCCGCCTGCGGCAGAGCTGCTGAATAAAAACTGCCGGCTCCAAAATCTCTCTCTGTTGAACCAAACAAAAATTCAATCTCAGCCGCCGAAGCCTGCCACAAGGAATGAGAGGAAAAATTGTATATCTCAAAATCTGTATCTTGCCGAGCTCCAGAAGATATTTTATGTTCTACGGATAATCTATTATTTATTTTTCCTAAAGGAAAATTTAAAGAGAGGAGCTCTTCCCATAAAGCATGCTGACCAAAAGAAGCTTTTAAAAAGAGGCCCTCTTCTTGGGGTTCTTTAAGGGTAAAGTTTATGGCTTGAGCGTTCTTAACAATCTCTACATTCTCTATGTCTGCGCTTGTGAGAGGTATTTCTAAATTGAAATGGCCGGTTTGAGGATCATTCACTTCGATACCCCCTATATGAATTGCGGTATCTTCAAAAATAGACCCCCGCAAAGATACATCTTGCTGGACACCAAATGGAGATCTTTTTCTTAAATCGATACTGGAAGAATAATCAATGATTTCTTCTGTGGAAAACTGAGGAAAATCTTGGAGGTAAAGGGATTCTATGCCCGCGACAGGGAAATCTCTGTACTTTTCTACAGTGATTTTTTCCAGTTGTATAGTTTGGCAGAATGCAAGAGACAAAAAGAAGGAAAGGAAAATGAAGATTATAAAGGCAATTTTCATTACCGAAACTCGCGTATATTTCTTCTGCATATAAGGAATAAAGAACTTTATACCTCATGGAATAATTTGTCAACCAATTTTTTATTCGTGTTGACATTTACTCAAGTTTCACTACGTCTCCTGCGGATATTGTTTCCACGCCTCCAGCATCCTTCTTAAGAATCAAACATCCAGCCTCATCAATCCCAATTGCCTGGCCTTCTATTTCTTTTGTGAACACCTTCACTTTTATACGGCTCCCCCACAGAGAGCAAAGTTTTTCCCACTGTGTACGGATCGGAGAAAAACCTTTTTTTTCCAATAGGAGATAGAGATTTTCCGTCTCCTCTAAAATTTTCTTCAGCAACTCTGCTCGCTGCGTTTTTCTGGCTGTCTCCAACACCAGAGAGGTAGCACCAGAAGGAAAGTATCTCTTCTGTGTATTCACATTGATGCCAATGCCAACAATGACAAAATTAATCCTATCAGCCTCTGCATTTACTTCGCAGAGTATGCCACCTAATTTTTTCCCATTCAATAGAATATCATTGGGCCACTTAAGAACGCATTTGGCATTGGTTGCTTTTTTTATTCCATAAATACAACCCAAACTTACCAAGAGCGCAATTTGAGGAACCTGGGTAAGCGACATAAAATGAGGCTTAAGGAGCAAAGAGCTATATATACCCCCTTGGCCGGATATCCAATATCTCTTTAGGCGGCCTCTTCCCTTTCTCTGTTTTTCGCTCACCACAATCGTTCCTTCTGGAAAATTTTCCAAACCTAGCTCCCAGAGAATATCTTGAGTAGAATTGACGACTTCATGATGATGAATTTCCTTTCCTATAAATTGGGTATTCAATTTATATTGGATTTCCCAAGGGTACAGCTTATCAGGAATAGAAATGAGTTGATAACCACGGTGGGGAACAGCAAGAATTTCATATCCGTGCTTCTCGAGTTGGGCAATATGTTTCCAGAGGGCTTGACGAGTAATTTTTAAGCGCTGGGCCAAATCTTCTCCGGAAATATAGTGCTGCTGAGATTTTAAAAGTTCCAGAATCAAATATTTCGAATCTTTATTCTTCTGACTCTTCCTCATCTTTTACCAAATACATCTAAGGTAGGCTTCTCGCATAAATGGGCCCCACGAATAAAAATTTATCTGGTTTTCTCTTTTAAGAGAGCGAGGAGTTCCTCTAACTGACTTGTGATTTTTGTTAATAACACAATTTGTTGTTTCTGGAAACGCTCCTGCTCTTGATGAATCTCTTTTGCCTGATTGGCCATTTTGGAAATATCCCCGAGTTTAGAAAAATCAAACATATCTACCTCCTGTTCAAAAGAAACTATGGATGATTATTGATAGGGTTGTAATAGAGAGCTTCTCTGCCAGAGACGCTCTGTTCGTCTATAAGTTTTTTTATCTTCTCCACATCAACTTCTTCAAAAATCACGGTTTCCCCTTCATCCTTATGAGAGCGCTGAACCGTTGTCCTCTCAATATTGGTGGAAAATATAATACCCATAACCAAGAGCGTACACAAGAAAGCCAATCGAAAAAAGTTATCGTTTGTCATCTTTGTTCATTTATCTGGCATGCACGCATTACACTGGATACAATCTATATCATGATAATCTTTAACTCCCAACGGGCAATTATTGTATTTTTTTGTAAAGAATTTATTAAAAATACCTATTTTATTAAAGAGTGAAAGAAATGCTCCGCACACACAAAAATATCTACACCAGAACCGAAAGAAAAATAACGAGAAAAATAACACAACAAAACTCAATAATTTATCCCACCCAATACGGCTGGGATTCAGAAAAAAGATAGAAAGGGGCTCTTGCGTAAAAAGACGCGCATCTCTCTGTACGCATATAATTATAATAAATATCGCTAAGAATACATATTTAAAATATCGGGCTTTTCTATCTAATGAAGGAGTAATTCTTGAATAGAGCATACTGGGCCTTTTGTGAAACGAGGTAAATGCCAAGATTTCCTGAAGTGCGCCAAAAGGACAAAGCCATCCACACCACATCTGGCCAAAAAAAACACCAAGGAACAGAGGGACTAAGTAGATTAAGAATACGGACGAAAACTCCAAGAGTGGTAAATTCTGTGTGAGGAGATTTGCCAAGTGTGCAAACGAAAAAGATAGATTAAAAGAAAATCCTAAAACAATCACCACCAAAAAGAGATATATTTTTCTCAAAATCTGTCTGTCCAAATACTCCTTTAACCCCGCGGTCTTCAATGAAGAAGACAAAAATGTATTGTGCGGTGAAATATGAAATGCAACTGCGAGTAAGGTGAATACAAGAAGAACAACCGTTGCCTTATCAAACACAATCGCTTTGCTCTTCTCACTAGGAATGAGATCTCCTGCTGACGTTTTTTCCCCGAGGTTATTTCCGATCGCGAGCCCGACCTCATTCACGATATCAACAATTGCCTGAGAGGTAATTGTTGCTCCGCTGATCGCATCTATGGCCTCCAGAGAAAACGCTTCTCTTACGTTGCGCCCCTTAAACTGCTCCACAAACGTATCCATCTCTGCTATGTAAGAAGGGGACTCTTTGTGCTCAATGACTTTTATTCCATCTATATAACCGAGAGAGTCTATTATGATACGGCAATTGATCGGTCCAGAAAATCCTTTTATATGAGGAGCGTAATTCTTTGACTCTAAAATATACTTACGTTTATCTCTAGTCTCACACACTTGCGCGAAAAAAGGGTCTGTTTGCGTAAAGCAGTTCTCTTGAACCTTGAACATGCTGAGTGCTGTACCTTTCCAAATAATATCTTTTCTCTGCAGAAGATATGAATTAATCACAAAGGAAAGAACAATTATTACGAGAATATAGGAAGTTCGTATATAGGGGAAAGATAAGACGCGTGGTTTTCTTTCCTGGGCCAAAACCTTCAAAGGAATTACTTCTCCCAAAAAGAGAATTATTAAAATAAAAGAGATAATAAAGAGAAAAAGCAGAGATTTGGCAATACCTAAGAGAGGGAGAAGAAAAAGTCCTGTGAGAATGCCGGCCAATGAGCCTCCCCAGTGGTCGAGGAGTTCTAGGCGGGCAGCTGTTGTCCGCAGATTGGAACCAGTCATCTCAAAGATTTTTGCTGCGAGCGGATAAGAAGAGCCCGTAAACATTCCTGCGAAGAGAAAAAAGATAACAAAAAGAGAGAACTGCACTGCAGGTGATGTACTCACTAAAGAATGAACAAAAAGAGGGTATGCTGAGAGAATAATTACCCCTTGGATGCTTAATACTCCGATAATCGCTTTGATAGAAGAACCTTTTTTTATGATCGTTCTTCCTAAAATCCCTCCTCCACATAATCCGAGCATAAACAGGGAATTTACTAAACCAATAAGCTGGAAAATTGTCCCAAATTTATTCTGAAAAAGAAAAATGAGAGTAAGGTGAAAAGAAAACCCCAAAAAACCCGAAGCAAACTGAAAGAGCTTACCATTGAATGCGAGGCGTCTGGCTTGTATATTTTCTATTTTTAAGAGGAACCGCAACCTCCCCAAAAACAACAATAAGAGAGGGACAAGAAAAATAGAAGCTCCTACAAGATACGCATTTTTAAAAAATTTTATCAAATAAGAATTAGAGTAGCGCGCTAAGACCAAAAGATTGAGAAAAAAGGTAAGAGGCTGAGAGTCGCGATTACGAAGATTGGTATTATGAAAAAGAGGGTTCTGACTGTAGATATCTTTGGTAAACTGAACTCGTCTCTTAAGAAACATGCTTCTGAAACCCTGGGGAGAAAAAGAAAATTGTACGGCAACGTTCCTCTTAAGCCGGTCCTCTAAAACGAGAGGGTCTTCTGTTAAAGGGGCCTGGTTGTCTCCTGCAAGAAACCAATTGATCTTGCCGGGAACCACTACAATGCGAGGAAAAACCTCCCCTAGAGTATAATAGAGAGAGGAACCGTAATTTATGAGTTCCTGACCGATAAAATTCTCTGCACTCGTTATGCGCGTGGCTACGATACCGGTCTTGTGGAGATTTCTTTTAAGGAGAGCGTAAAACTCTTTGGTAAAAAATGTGTTGACCACTAAATTTGAAGGGTCGGCAGTATAAATAACCGCAAGGTCAAACTTCTGCCTCTTTTGTCCTATCGACGTAGTGTCGGTGTCAGCAGAACCATTTTCCTTAAGGAATAGGCGTGGCGACTCAAAAATTACCTTAAGGCGGCCATCTTTTAACTTTTCTTTTAACTCCCAGGGTAAATTTCTCTGAACTGTCTGGTAATACACTTGATCTTCTATAACATAGGTAATGTTTTTTACTGGAAATTTTAAAAGAGACCCTATCACATTCTCTGTACCGGCACCAAGTATGAGAATGTTTTCGACAGAATCTGCCTGAGCAATAAAGAGAGCGCTCTCTCTATCGGCATCTATCTCTTCAGGAATATTGGTAACAATTTCTCCATTGGAGAGCACTACAAGTTGAGACGACAGCCTGCCCACGAGAATATGTTGATAGGGAGAGTAGGTTTCATTCACAAATTCTGCGGTAGGTAAAAGATTTTTCATTCTCAGTTGTTGAAAAAAATTTATGAATTTTTTGGAATGGAAAGTAAAAATAATGAGAAGAATAAGAAATGCTGAATGTAAAACAATTGCTCCTTTATCCTTCAAAAAAATACTCACTACGAAAGCGACGAAAGCAAAAAATAAACTTCCTATAAGAAGGACGCTGGCTGGAGCAAACAATCTGATGATGAAAAAAGTAACCACCCCTCCTGCAAAGAAACTTCCCAAAGATTCAAAGATATAAGATGAGGCAACAATTGCGGAATCATCAAGCCCTGATTTGGTCCTTAAGGACTCTTCTGTTTTCTTGGCCCACATAATCCCTAACGTGAAAATTACTCCTGTGAAAAGAGAGGTAAAGGAAGTAAAGAGAAAGAGATAAAGAAATATTCGCTCAAATGTAAAAAACTCCCACCAGCTAAGATTTGCGAATCCTCTCAAGGTAATAAATAAAATTATCTGAATGAACGATACGATAGGATAGAAGAAGAGAAATTTCAAGAAGTGTTTGTAGAGAAACTTGCCTAAAGCAGATAGAGCAAGGATCGCACCAATCCCTACCCAAAAGAGCCAGAAGAAGTAGAACAGCCCAACTCCTAGCTCGTTGCCCCCAAAGGAAACAATAAATTCCCGTATAATAAGAGTTTGGGAAAGGAGAGAAAAGAAACCAAGAGCGAAAAATAAAAGGAGAGCTTTACGCATACTTCTTAATAAAAGATGAAATTATAAGAGTTAGCCTGCCCAGTTGTGTTTCCTGTAGAGATCGCCTCTCTTGAAAGGTTTCGAAACCAATGAGAATCTATATAATCCGGCTTGCCCGAAAAGGGACCCTATTGGCAATACCCATGCCAACAATCCTACTGTGAATATTTTTCCTGAAACGGCAAGAAATTTCCTCCTCGTAATTCTCTTCATTCTTTCCACCTCCCGGAAATAGAGTGGCCGCAAAACTTACATTTTCCTTTCTCTAAATTGTACTCTAGAATTGTATAACCTACTCTTTTGATGAGAACTTTTCCGTCGTAAGGGCAATACGTACTTTCTGCGTCTTGGCCCCAAACATTTCCTATATAGACAAAATGCAAACCCACTTCCTTGGCAATCTCTCTCGCTCTTTTTAATGTGGAAACTGACGTGGGGGGTAAATTTTTTAAGAGGTAGTGCGGGTAAAACCGAGAAAAATGCAAAGGGACGTCTTTACCTAAATTATCCCTTATCCACGTACACATCTTTTTAATGAGAATGAAATCATCGCTTAATGTAGGGATAACTAAATGAGTTATTTCAAGCCAGACACCCATCTGTTTGGCAACCACTAATCCATCAAGAACGGGCTTAAGAGCCCCGGTGGTAATCTTTCTGTACATTTCATCATCAAAGAATTTAAGATCTACGTTCGCTGCATCAGTAACTTCATAGAGCCTCCTTAAAGGTTTCTCATTTAAATACCCGGCAGTGACCATAACGTTTTTGAGGTCACGGTCTCGGGCAGCAGCGCAGATATCTAAGGCATATTCGTAAAAGGCAAAGGGATCAGTATAGGTATAGGCGACCATAGAACAATTCTCTTTTAAGGTGAGACGCACAACACTTTCAGGGTTCATCGTATAAGAAGAAACGTCTTCAGGATTTACCTGGGAGATTTGCCAATTTTGGCAATTTTTACAATGCAGATTACAGCCGGCACAGGCAAGGGAAAGGATGGAAGAGCCAGGATAGAAGTGAAATAGAGGTTTTTTTTCGACGGGGTCAACATGAATTGTGCAGGGATGGCCATAAGTGAGAGTGCGAATTCTTCCTTCGATATTTACCCTC
>CP070807.1:339093-349817 GCA_020343695.1 Candidatus Omnitrophota bacterium
CAAGAACGAATAGTCGCAAAAAATATGATTTTAAAAGCAGGTCAGATCCCTGTGTTGTATATTCCTTATTTTTCACAGTCACTCAAAGACAAATCTTTTCCTATAGAGTTGATTCCTGGTAAGAATAGCGAGTGGGGCTACCATGTACTCGGCAGATGGCGGTATAATCTCAACGAGGAGCATAAAGGTAAAATTCATTTTGATTGGTATGAGAAGAGAGGAAGGGCAGGAGGTCTTACGCACAAGATGGAGAGTAGCCAATTCGGGGAGGGGCTTTTCAATTATTACTACATTGATGATGAACTTTACTCTCTGGAAGAGAGAGAAGAACTTTTTGATGAGTACCCGGAAAGAAGCGCTATCGATGCAAAGTACCTAGAGGATGACCGCTACAAAGCGCAATTTTCTTATCACTGGCAACCCACCCCTCATCTGTCAGTGACGAGCGAGTTTAATAAATTTTCTGATGAGAATTTCATGAAGGATTTTTTTGAGCGCGAATACGAAATTGAACCTCACCCTTTAAGCTATACCCTCATCGATTACTCTTTTGAGCGTTCTTCTCTCTCGCTTCTTACCCAGAAAAGAGCAAACCGATTTTTTACTGAAACAGAGTATCTGCCGCAATTAGAATATGACTTTTATAGTCAACCTCTGTTCGATTCGCCATTGTATTTTGAATCACAGAGTAAGATAGGAAATTTGACAAGGCAATTTGAGCGTTCTAGCCTTGATTACGATGCCGTAAGGGTTTATTCTCACAATGTGTTGAGTTACCCTAAAAGAATTGCGTGGTTACATCTTACCCCTTACGTAGGTTCCTTCTCTACTTTTTATTCTAAAAATTTCTTTGGCGATGAGAATATTTCTAGAGAAGCTCTTGAGGCAGGGATAAGTATGAGTACAAAAATTTATAAGATGTGTGAGGGCGGATTTAGTATTTTTGGAGAAGAGATAGATAAGATGAGGCACGTCATAACTCCCCAGCTCGATTATGCCTACATTCATGACCCTACAGTCTCCGGTGATAACCTTTTTCGGTTTGATGAGAGTGATGAGCTGGTCAGAGAAGAAAGAATCACTTTTGCCCTTACGAATAAATTGGAGGCAAAAAACGAAAATAGAGTGTGGGATTTTGTCTATTTCAGTCCTTCTGTGGAATATAGGATTAACAGGGAAGGTGAGGGGAGTTTTTTTGATAATATCAAAGCAGAGCTCGAATTTTATCCTAGAGAGAGTTTTTCTCTCACCTCTGACACAGAGTACGATGTTGTTGATCGCGCATTTAAAGAGGCGAATGTTGATTTCACCTGGCGTGATACTGAAGCCGATAAATATTCAATTTCTTTTGGACATCGATATGCCCGCGATGACAGTTCCCAGAGTACTTTCCAGGGGTCCTACCAACTTACCTCTAAACTGCAGTTAAGGAATTATCTCCGTTATGAATATAAAACCGGTGAGTTCCAAGAGCAAGAGTATTCTTTAAGGACAGATTTACACTGTTGGTGGATGGATGTTGGTGTAAATATAGATGAGGGTAAAGATTTCACTTTTTGGGTCATCTTCAGGCTCAAATCTTTTCCAGACGTTCATGTAGGATTTGATAGGACATTCAGTGGTGCAAAAGAAGATTATTAAGAAATACAAAATTTGTGTAATTGGGGCAGGTCACGTCGGTCTGGTTGCCGCTGCTTCTTTTTCTGAGCTAGGCCACCGCGTTATTTGTGTAGATAGTGATAAGAAGAAGATAGAAGGCCTTAAAAAGTTGATTGTACCGTTTTATGAGCCTGATCTTGAGAAACTTGTAAGGGAAAATACAAAAAAGAAGAATCTCCTCTTTATGCCTTCCTTAGATGAGGGGATAAAGAAGTCCGATGTGGTTTTTATTGCGGTGGGGACTCCCCCTCAGCCAGATGGTTCAGCGGATCTTACCTCCATCGAGGATGTTGCCCATAGAATCGCCAAAAATTTAGTTTCCTATAAATTGATAGTAGAGAAATCTACCGTCCCTGTACAGACTGGACAGAAAATTAAGGAAACGATACAGCGATATAAAAAGAATACCACTCATTTTGATGTTGCCTCTAACCCAGAGTTTTTGAGGGAAGGCAAAGCGGTATATGATTTTTTTCACCCGGATAGGATTGTGATTGGAGTTGAATCCAGGAGAGCAGAAAATATTTTAAAAGAAATCTACCACTCGTTAAAGGCTTCTATTATTGTAACTGATATCAATACCGCCGAACTGATCAAGCATGCCTCCAATTCTTTCTTAGCGACAAAAATTTCTTTTATCAACGCAGTCTCAAGAATTTGTGATTGTGCGGGTGCTGATGTGGAGAAAGTAGCAGAAGCAATGGGGATGGATGAAAGAATCGGAAACCAATTTTTGCAGACTGGTGTAGGGTATGGCGGATTTTGTTTCCCAAAGGACTTAGAGGCCTTTCTGTATATCTCAAAGAAGTTAGGGTACGATTTTGGACTTCTTCGAGAGGTAAAGAAGATCAATGAAGAGCAACGAGTATATTTCGTAGAGAAAATAAAGGAACACTTGTGGGTTATTAAAGACAAACGTATTGGTATCTTGGGCCTTTCTTTTAAGCCCAATACCGATGATATACGATTCGCTCCTTCCCTTGATATTATCCGTCTTCTTTTAGAAGAAGGGGCAAGGCTTACCCTTTACGATCCCCAAGTAAAGAAAGAAAGGGTTTTTTGGTCCTTGAGGAGCCAAAAGGAGAAATCTTCTTCAGAGGAAACAATCGCGCAGATAAAATTTGCGAAAACCCCCTATGAGGCAGTTAAAGGCTGCGATTGTGCATGTTTTATTACGGAGTGGGACGAGCTTAAGAAAATAGACTTTAAAAAAATAAAAGAATTAATGCATTATCCTCTCATCGCTGACGGAAGAAATATGTTTACTCCCCAGGTTTTAGGCAAGATGGGATTTAAATACATAGGTATAGGTAGGGTATGACACGAAGTAAATAAATGAGAGAGGACAACTATTCCTATGAAGCCTGATTCTCAACACAACATATATAAAGTCCTACAAACGAAAATTAAAAATAGAGATGCAAAAGTTTGTGTTATGGGATTGGGCTATGTGGGGCTTCCTTTAACGTTCGCATTGAGTAAAAAGCGCTATTGTGTATATGGTTTTGATACAAATACGAGGCGCATTGAAAAGCTAAAAAAAGGACAACGGTATATTGTAGATATTGACCCCCAGGAAGCACTATCTCTTATTAAGAAAAAGAAATTCTTTCCTACAGCAGATCCACGAATTTTAAGTAAGTCCGATGTCATAATTATTTGCGTTCCTACTCCATTGCGAAAAGTCAAGATTCCCGACATCTCTTATGTCATGGCAGCAACAAAGACTATTCGAAAATATTTAAGGAGAGGACAACTCATTATTTTGGAGAGTACTTCGTACCCTTCAACTACAAGAGAAGTGGTTTTACCAATTTTAAAAAAGTCCAGATTAGAACAGGAGAAAGATTTTTTTCTCTGCTTTTCTCCTGAGCGGGTCAATCCCGCAGATAAAAAGTACCCCCTAACAAAAATTCCCAAAGTAGTGGGAGGACTTTCTCACAGATCATCGGGATTGGCGAAGCTTTTGTACTCAAAGATCATACGGGAGGTATTTGTTGCTTCAAGCCCTGAAGCTGCTGAAACTGCAAAGCTCCTAGAAAACACTTTCCGCTTAGTAAATATCGCTTTAGTGAATGAGTTCGCGATGGTGTGTCATAAATTAGGGATAAGTGTGTGGGAGGTAATAGAAGCAGCAAAGACAAAACCATTTGGATTCATGCCATTTTACCCAGGCCCAGGTATCGGAGGTCATTGCATTCCTACGGACCCGCTGTACCTTTCGTGGAAAGCCAAGAAATTAGGATTTAAGACTAAGATGATCGATTTGGCTTCCTATATAGACCACTATATGCCAACATATGTGGTTCAGAGACTGGAGCAGTTACTTAAAGAGAGGAGTCTGGCCTTGAAGAGTGCGCGCATACTCCTTTTAGGTGTAACATACAAGGAAAATGTGAAAGATTTGCGCGAGTCTCCAGGCTTAGATATTATTGAATATTTACAAAAGAGAGGTGCAAAGGTAAATTACTATGATCCTTTTATCCCTTATTTGAAGATAAACCATATTAATCTTAAAAGAGTTACCCTCTCAAGGGACAACCTCAAAAAATACGATTGTGTAGTTGTTGTGACGAGCCATTCCGGAGTCAATTACGAATTTATCCGCAGAAATGTCAAGCTGATATTTGATACGAGAAACGTCTACAGGAACAAGAAAGATAGAAAGGTAGCTACTTTGTGAGTAGAGGCAGAAACTGAAAGGAGAAAGGGATTCATGGGGGATAGCGTAGATGCGCTAAAAAATAAAAAAGTTTTAGTCACCGGGGGATGTGGGTTTATTGGTTCACATATCGTCGATAAGCTCATAGAGAAAGGAGCCCGAGTAGTTATTTTGGACAATCTTGTCACTGGCAAGGTTGAAAATATAAAACACAATTTAGATAAAGTAAAATTTATTCAAAAAGATTTGACTGACGAGGATGTATTGGAGCAAGCTTTAGAAGGGGTGGAACTTATCTCTCATCAGGCAGCATTAAGGAGTGTACCTAAATCAGTCGACAATCCTTTCGATTATCACCGGGTAAACGGCACAGGAACACTACGCTTATTTGCGAAGGCAAAAGAGAAGGGTGTAAAACGCATTGTGTATGCCTCAAGCAGTTCTGTGTATGGAGAAAGGTTTGATTTTCCAGAGAGAGAAGAGGATCGTCCCAACCCCCTCTCTCCTTACGCAGCAACCAAGCTCCTCGGTGAATATTACGGTTATATTTTTACGCACATTTATGGATTAGAGGTAGTTTCGTTGCGATACTTTAACGTGTTTGGGCCACGCCAATCTTTGGAGGACCAATACGCTGTTGTGGTCCCTAAATTTATTACCTCTCTTTTAAAAGGGGAAAGTCCTCCTGTGTATGGCGATGGTAATCAAGAGAGGGATTTTACCTATATTGAGAATGTAGCGGAGGCTAACATACTCGCATTGATGCAAGAAGGAGTTGGAGGGGGCGTGTTCAATATCGCTGACGGAAAGCCAAAGTCAGTGAATTATCTTTTCGACACCTTAAAGAAGGTTACCTCCCACGAGAGAGAAGCCAGCTATCTTCCTCCTCGGCCAGGAGATGTGAGAAAAACCCATGCCGATATCCAGAAGGCAAAAAAAATGTTGGGATGGCAGCCAAAGATTGATTTTTTTGAAGGGCTCAAAAAAACCGTCGAATGGTTTAGGCAAGCTAAGTACTGATATGAATATTTTAATTACTGGAGGAGCAGGATTTATTGGCTCACACTTATGCAAGAGGTTTGTTCAGAGAAACGACTACGTCATCTGTGTAGATAATTTTATTACGGGGTCGAAAGAGAATATAAAGGAGCTTCTGGGCAGTCCGCGATTTATATTGGTTGACCATGATATATCAACTCCTCTCTATCGAGAGGAAGATTTAGATTGGGTCTTACATTTTGCCTCCATTGCTTCTCCAAAACATTACCTCGAACTCCCCATTAAAACACTCAAGAGCGGTCTTTTAGGAACCCATAATTGTTTGGGTATAGCCAAAGAGAAAGGTGCCAAGTTCTTACTAGCTTCTACGAGCGAGGTGTATGGCGATCCTGGTATTCATCCTCAATGCGAAGAGTATAATGGGAATGTGAGTATTACTGGTCCACGTTCCTGTTATGATGAATCAAAGCGAGGCGCAGAAGCGTTAACCTATGCCTATTTACGTCAACATAACCTCGGTGTGAGGGTGGTAAGAATTTTCAATACCTATGGCCCCTTAATGCAGGCAGACGACGGAAGAGTAGTTTCTAATTTTATTGTCCAAGCCCTGAAAGGGCATGATTTAACAATCTATGGAGATGGAGAACAGACGCGTTCTTTTTGCTATATCGATGATTTAACCAGAGGCATATTAAAGATTATACAGATAGACTATGCTTTGCCGTTAAATTTAGGCAATCCGTGCGAATTTAAGATAATTGATTTAGCTCAAATCATCTTAAAGTTAACTAAGTCGAAATCAAAATTAAAATTTCTTCCTCTCCCCGAAGATGATCCAAAAAAAAGATGTCCAGATATAGGGAAGGTAAAAACCCTTCTGGGTTGGCAACCAGAAGTGGGTCTAGAGGATGGCCTAGCGAAAACCATTGAGTATTTCAGAGCACGATTGAAGAAGGGTTACATTGATTAGTGATATATGGTACTACTGAAACAGGAGAGTGTATGAAAATCTTAATTACAGGAATAACTGGTTTTGTTGGTTCACATTTAGCGGAGTATTTGTTAAATAAGAATAATATACAAGTGTACGGAATAATTCGCTGGCGTTCTGATACAAAGAATATTAGTCATCTACGAGATAAATTAATTCTCCATGAGGCTGATATGAGGGATGCAACAAGCATGCGAAGCGCGATAGAAAGTATTATGCCTGATAAAATTTTTCACCTCGCTGCACAGTCATTCGTAGGAACCTCGTTTCATACACCTCAAGAGACCCTCACCACAAATATCATCGGTCAACTTAATATCTTTGAAGCAGTACGGTTGCTTAAGATTAATCCTTTTATACAGATTGCTGGTTCTTCTGAAAGTTACGGTCTTGTGTACGAAAATGAACTTCCTGTGAGAGAAACGAACCCTTTTAGGCCACTTTCACCCTACGGTGTGAGTAAAGTTGCTCAAGACTTATTAGGATATCAGTATTTCAAGAGTTATGGATTAAATATTGTAAGAACACGCGCCTTTAATCATACGGGTTTAAGGCGAGGGGAACCGTTTGTATGTTCAAATTTTGCTAAGCAGATTGCGCTGATCGAGAAAAAGAAACAGAAGCCAATGCTCTATGTGGGAAATTTAGAAGCGATCAGAGATTTTAGCGATGCCAGAGACATTGTGCAGGCATATTGGCTGGCATTGGAGAAATGCAAGCCGGGAGAGGCGTATAATATTTCCCAGGGAAAAGGTCATAAAATAAGAGAGGTTCTTGACATACTTTTGTCTTTCACAGATGTAAAAATTCAAGTGCAAGAGGATCCCAAGAGGCTACGACCATCCGATTTACCTATTTTGGTCGGAGACTCTACAAAATTTAGAGCCGAAACTGGATGGCAGCCCCAAATACCTTTCGAGACAACATTAGAGGATTTGCTGAATTGGTGGAGAGCGAATGTCTAACAAACGTACCCACCTTTTTTAAAAAATGGCAAAAAAAATTAAAGTTCCTTTCTTAGATTTGCAAAGAGAATATATATTTTTAAAAAAAGATATTGAAAAAAAGCTTAAGACATGTCTCAAAGAACAGAGATGGATTTTAGGAGCCAAGGTAGAACAATTTGAGAAAGAAGCTGCAAACTTTTTGGGAGCAAAATACACCATAGGTGTTGCTTCAGGAACAGATGCGTTGATACTTGCCTTAAGAGGATTGGCAATTCAACGCCGACAGAAAGAATATTTCGACAGCAAAGACGAAATTATCACTACCCCATTTAGTTTTGTTGCGACAGCTGAGGCGATTATAAGAGCGGGAGCGACTCCTGTATTTGTTGATATAGACTCTCATACTTTCAACATTGATCCTGAGGCAATAAAGAAAGCAATTACAGAAAATACCGTAGGGATTCTCCCTGTCCATCTTTATGGTCTTGCCGCTGATATGACCAAGATCCTAAAGGTTGCCCAAGAGCATAATTTATTCATCGTAGAAGATGTTGCCCAAGCCTTTGGCGGGCTCTATCAGGGCAAAAAGTTAGGCACATTTGGTTCTGCAGGAGCATTCAGTTTTTACCCTTCAAAGAATTTAGGAGGCTACGGCGATGGTGGCTTAATTGCCACTGATTCTAATGAATTAATGGAGAAAATCAAAATCTTAAGAGATCATGGTCAAAAGACGCAATATAACGCTGAATATATCGGATATAATTCTCGTCTTGACGCGATTCAAGCGGCTATCCTCTCGGTAAAGCTAAGATACGTAAACAGATTCAATTCACTGAAAAGAAAAATTGCACAAAAGTATGCACGGTCGTTAAGGAGTATACAACAGATACATCTTCCCTATGAACCGCAATATTGCTTACATACTTATAATCTTTATACGATTAAAGTTGCGCATCGCCGAAGTGAGCTTCTACAATTTTTGCATCAGCATGGGGTAGGAGCACGAATTTATTATCCTTTACCGCTTCATAAAATGAAGGCGTTTGGGTGCGCAAGGACCCAAGGGAGGCTCTCTGCAACAGAGGTTGTCGCCTCAAGGGCCTTAAGTCTGCCCATATATTCTTTTCTGAAAGAAACAGAAATCCACTATATAGCCAAGATAATAAATAATTTTTTCAGGCACCATCCTTCAAATACATGAAATTGTAATACCAGCAAAGCATTTTTCCTGCGCCCCGCTTTTAGAGAAAAATTATTATTTTATTGACAAAAAGAGAAAACTTTCTATAATATTGTTCAATGGATGAACACGGTCTAAAAGAGGATATTTTTAAAATCCTGCGAGTTCTTTCCTCAAACGACTCATTCACCCAAAGAGATTTATCCAGCCACCTAGGTTTTTCCCTCGGCAAAACGAATTACCTCTTAAACTCTCTCATTCGAAAGAACCTCGTAAAGATTAGAAACTTTTCTCGCCGCAAGAATAAACTTAAGAAAGTAAAGTATATTTTGACGAGAAAAGGTTTCGAAACGAAGCTACATCTCACATACCATTTCTTAAAGAGAAAAGAATCCGAATACAACCATCTTAAGAGCGAATGGGATCAGTTGAACGCATACGCAGAAGCATTAGAGGAGTAAAAGGAAACTTGGATGGAGGAAAGCAAGAGTACTATTCTTAGCAAGATAGCTGGCCTCGAAGTGATTAAGGACTTTGAAGGAGCTTCTGTGGGTCAAGATTACGTCCACAATGATAGAGTTTTTGTGAAGTTTAGAGAAGAGCCTCTCGTTATGAAAGATGGGCTTGTCCACAATTATAATTGGCATTTCGCCTTTGGGGTAAAGAATCATTCAGATAACGCAAGAGCAATCGAGATATTTATTAACTGTGAAAATAAAAGTGGGCTTCCTCACCAGGCATACTTATTGGGGCAGCGGTCTCTGGATTTAGATTTTACTCCCTTAGGTGATATTGAAGCATATACTGACACATTTAAAAAATATTATGTGAAAGCCCTTGTGCAGCCGAACGAAACTCTTTATATTTCTAATACTTTTTTTCGGAATTTAAAGCTCGTGTATGGTATTTTTGAAAATATATCGCAAAATCCGCATTGCAGAAAACAGATATATGGAAGGTCAGTTGAAGAAAGAAGCCTTTTTTCATACCTCTATTCCGAAGATGGAAGAATCGACAATCAAAAACCCCTGATTCTGGTAACTTCAGGTTTTCATCCCATGGAAGCAGATACTTTTGCAGCAGAGGCGATTATGGAGCATCTGGGCACACCCCAAGGAAAGGATTTATTAAAACATTTTAATTTTGTGATTATCCCTGTTGTCAATCCCGATGGTTTCTTCTATGGGTATAATGGATGTAATGCCAAGGGTATTAACTTATATTGGGATTTTCGTCAGAAAGATAAATTGCATGCACCGGAAAGCTACTATTTATGGCAATATATTCTAAGAATACGCCCTTGCGTATATATAGATTTTCACTCCTATACGTTCCAATTGCATAGAAAAAAAGATTCACCGTATGTCAAACCGATATATTTTTATAGCGGAAAGAAGGTAAGGCAGGCTTTTAAGAAAATTACGAGCAAGCTCGCTGATTTACATGGAGGTCGGCGCTTTTTGGGAGAACTTACCTTTGCGCCTTCTACTCTCTCTTATAAACTCACAAAAAAGTTTAATACCATTACGTACGCCAAATACCACCTGCATATCAGAGGCGGAAAAGAAAAATACAAACGTCAATCAGTTAACATTATAGACAGAATTGTTCATTGTTTGATTGATGAGGGAATGTTGAGAAAATACGATATTTTACTCCATCCACATGGCAAAGCAAAAACTTCTATAAAGGATTCTGTGGGGCGTACGATGAAGATGACATGGACTTTTAGGTTGCGACCATTCATCAAAAAATGTCTAAACCGAAAGTGATGGCTACAAAACGATATACTGCATTGATTATAGGTTTGGGTTCGATAGGAAGACGGCATGCACGAATTCTGAAGGAATCAGCTAGGTGTATCATTTTTGCCTTACGAGAGAAGACGAAAACGAGAGAAGATAATTCTTACATTGATGATTATCTATTCAGCTGGAACGATATCGACAGCCACAAAATTGATTTTGCTATCGTTGCCAATCCTTCGGCATTACACATGGGGAGTGCCCTCCTTTTAGCTCAAAAAGGTATCCCTTTTATTATTGAAAAGCCTGTGTGTGTATCGTCCAAAGATGCCAAAAAATTAGTAAGAGTTGTAAAAGGAAAAAACCTACCCGTACTTGTTGGATTCAATTTGCGATATCACTCTCTGTATCAAAAAGTAAAAGAATTGCTCTGTGCTCAGCAGCTCGGGAGGCCCCTCTCATTATTTGTTGAGACAGGATATTATTTACCTGCTTGGAGAAATTACGATTACAAGAAAAGTTATTCTGTGTCGAGAAGGTT
>CP070807.1:349917-360613 GCA_020343695.1 Candidatus Omnitrophota bacterium
ATTTTCTCCGGCAAAAGTTTCTTTCTTGAGCATCGAGTTTACCGATACCGATAGAGAAGGCTGTGGCTGTTGCGTCATTCCGCAAGAGGGAGTTTTAGATTTTGTTGTTGAAGATTTAGAAAAAGCTGAGGGTCTTTCTCAGAAAGTAGAAAACAAAACGCTCATTGATAGAGTTTTAGAAATTCTCAATAGAGAAAGGCTCCTTTGTGAAGAACTAAGCAGCGAAGAGCTAAGCGCTCTTAAGAATTATTCATTTATTACTGCTAAACCCTTCATCATATGGCAGAATCAAGAACTGAATGCCCTTTTTGGAGAAATTATTCAAAAAACTCGTTCTTGCGTCTTTTTTACGGTGAATAAGAATGAAGCACGGGCATGGTTAATACAGGAAGGGATAGATGTAGTGAGTGCCGCCTCAAAGATTCACACTGATTTAGCCAAAGGCTTCATACGAGCAGAGGTTTACAACATCGAGAATCTCGAGGCGCTTAAAAACATAGAAGAAGGCAAGCAGCGCGGTATCGTCAAGGTTGTAGATAGAGATTATATTGTTGAAGACGGAGACGTAATTAATATCAAATTCAAGTAAGATGTTACGCGTAAGAAGAGCTCTTGTAAGTGTGTGGGATAAGAAAGGATTGGTAGATTTTGCCAAAAAATTAGCACAATTCCAGATAGAGATTATCTCTACAGGAAAGACCGCCTCCTTATTGAAGAGGAGTGGAATTCCTAGCCAAGAAGTTTCTTCTCTTACCTCTTTTCCTGAAATACTTTCCGGGCGGGTAAAAACACTGCATCCCAAAATATTTGGAGGTATTTTAGCAAACAAGAAGCACCCCTTGCATATGGAGGAGATACGGAGCCTCGGCATGCCGCCATTTGATATGGTTGTGGTGAACCTCTACCCCTTTGCCGACAAGTTAAGGGAAGGTTTGGGCTGGGATGAGATGATGGAGTATATTGATATAGGAGGAGTCTCTCTCTTGCGGGCAGGGGCAAAGAACTATAAAAATGTTGCTTGCATATCTACGCCTTCTCAGTATAAATTTGTCCTCGAGGAATTGGAAAAGAATAAAGGATTTCTGCCAGAGCCAGCCTTAAAAAAGCTCGCCATCGATGTTTTTCTCCTCACCAAAGAGTACGACAATTCCATCTACAACTATTTTCGAAGGAAGAAAATTTTAAGCTGGGATTTAGAGAGAGTCGCACCCTTACGTTACGGTGAGAACCCCCACCAGCAAGCCGGCCTCTATCGGTTAGTAAGTAAACCTTCTGTAGCATATTCTCAGATTCAAGGCAAAGATTTTTCTTTCAATAACTTTTTGGATATAGATGCAGCCTTTCGGTGCGTGAGGGAGTTCAATGAACCGGCAGCTGCGATTGTTAAACACGCTTCTCTATGCGGCGTAGGCGTTGACAGGAAGCTGGCAGGTGCATACAGGAAGGCAGTTGCAGTTGATCCTATTTCAAGTTTCGGCGGAATCATAAGTTTTAATAGAAAAGTAGATAAAGAGACAGCCACGCAGGTGCTTAAGAGCGGCTTTAAAGAGTGTGTCATCGCACCTTTTTATTCAAAAGAAGCGTTGAAGATTTTTTCATCGAAAAAGAACTTAAGGGTCGTGGAGATAGATTTTCTCTACAAGCCCGATACACTTGATATACGAGCAACCTCTTTCGGTTATCTGATTCAAGAACAAGATATAGGGACGCTCGAGAAAGGGAAATTGAAAGTTGTTACAAAAAGAAAACCTACCCAGAGAGAATTAAAAGACCTTCTCTTAGGATGGAAGGTGGTAAAACACACAAAGTCCAATGCCATTGTAGTTATAAAGAATTCTTCTGTTTTGGGAATTGCCGGCGGGAGACCATCACGTGTGGGTGCGGTCAAAGATGCCTGCAATGCAGCAATCAAATCTTCTCAAGGAGCCGTCTTGGCTTCAGATGGATTTTTCCCAAAAGAAGATTCTATCAAGCTTGCCCACCGCAAAGGCATAAAAGCAGTTATTCAGCCCGGAGGTTCTCTCAAAGACAGAGAGATTATTGCTTGCTGTAACAGGTGTAACATTGCCATGGTATTTACGGGGATACGCCACTTTCGCCACTAATTGCCACTCTGCATTTGCAAACCTTCTCTTTGCGTGATACAGTTATGGAAAAAGTAAGTACTGTAGAAAACCACAGGAACACTATGTTAGCAAGAAAATATGAGAAGGCAAAAAGCTATCTGGATAGTTTCGTAAATTACGAACGTAATACATCTTTCTCTTACAGAAGAGCGTTAAAGTTAAAGAGAGTCAGGCATCTTTTTGATGTCTTAGGTATAGCCTACCGCCGTCTCAAAGTCATTCACATCGCAGGAACAAAAGGAAAGGGTTCTACCGCCCATTTCTGCGCTTACTTACTTGTTGCTTCAGGGTTTAAGGTAGGTCTCTATACCTCTCCTCATTTTTTCAGTTTCAGAGAGAGAATAAAGATTCTTACGCCTCAAGGTTTACAGGTCTCAAATTCTCTGATTTCGAGGAGCGATGTGGTACGAATTATTCATCAGATACAGCCTCAGCTGGAGAGATTGAGGTTTTCACGCACTCTTGGGAAATTGACGTTTTTTGAGGTCTACACTGCAATAGCTCTTAAGTATTTTATAGAAAGCAATATAGATTTTGCGGTGCTTGAAACCGGTCTGGGAGGAAGGTTAGATGCCACAAATATAGTAAATCCCTGCGGCTGCCTTATTACTCATATTGGGTATGACCATACTGATAAATTGGGAAATAGGCTTGCAGATATTGCTTCTGAGAAAGCCGGGATTGTGAAGAAAGGTGCCTGGGTGGTTTCTTCTTCTCAGAGGAGGAGTGCACTTGAGGTGATTAGGGCAAAATGCGCTCAGCTCGATGTACCTCTCTATCTTTTTGGAAGAGATTTCTTTGCTGAGAATGTACGCCTAAAAAGAGACTGCACTCTTTTTGATTTTTGCTTTCACGCCTTTCAATTGAGAAATGTAAGGATTTACCTTAAAGGCAACTCTCAGGTAGAGAATGCTGCGTTGAGCCTTGCCGCAACTGTCTTATTTAATGAGAATATGTCACTTAAATCCGAACAAAGCAAAGGCGCGCCTGGTCCGCTCAAGATAAATACCATGAATTTCAAAAGAGGTCTCGCAGAAACGGCTATTGAGGGAAGATTTGAAATTGTACAACACAATCCTCTTGTGATCATGGATGTTGCCCACAACCCTTCTTCATTTTCTGTATTAGAGCAGAATCTAAAGACATATTTTCCTCACAAGAAAATCATCCTCATTTTTGCTGTCTCAGACGATAAAGACGTAAAAGCTATGTTAGGTAAAATTCGTTACTCCAGAATCATTCTTACGAGCTTTTCCAGCCCTCGTTCTCTTGCGCCTCACCAAATACGAAAAAAGTGTGCATTAAAAGAAACCATTGTTGCTTGCGATATACACCAGGCGTATGATATTTCAAAACAACTGTACACAAAGGATTCTCTTATTCTTATCAGTGGCTCATTGTTTTTAGTGAGTGAAGCAAAAAAAATGTTCACTGTACAAGCAGCCAGCGACAAATATCATCATTATGCAAGAATTTAGGTTAAAGGATTACAATGTAAAAGATACCATTGCCGCCATTGCCACTCCTGTCTCTAAGGCTGCCTTAGGGATAATACGGATTTCTGGCAGAGATACCTTCCCTATCATTACTCAAATTTTTGTACCGAAAAAAAAGAAAGATTTAAAAAGTGCAAAAACTCATACTCTTCACTACGGCTGGATTACTGATAAACCGAAGACCCCTAACCATAAACCGAAAACCGAATTTATTGTCGATGAAGTTCTCGTGAGCCTGATGCATAAACCCTCCTCCTACACAGGACAGGATATGGTGGAGATTTCATCTCACGGAGGGGTATTGGTATTGAATAAAATTTTAGAGGCTGCATGTAAGAGAGGCGCCCGCCTTGCTCTTCCCGGAGAGTTTACCTACAGAGCGCTTATAAACGGAAAAATTGATTTACTTAGAGCAGAAAGTATCCTCAATATCGTGGAGGCAAGAAGCGAAGAAGGACTCATGTTTGCAGTCAGGCAGCTCAGGGGAGATATTTCTCGAAAGATAGACGATTTAAAAGACAAGATTAAGAGTGTGTTTGTTGAGACAGAAGCCTATATTAATTTTCCTGAAGACGATGTCGCAATTTCTCTTACTCATCTTAAGAAGGCAATAAGGGATATAGAAAAAAAAGTGAAAAAACTTCTTGAGGCAAGCAAGGAGGCGCGGGTTCTTAAGGAGGGCCTCCGATGCGTGATTTGCGGAAAAGCCAATGCTGGCAAATCCACGCTTTTTAATCGCCTTCTTAAAGAAGAGAGAGTTATTGTGAGTAAAATTCCGGGAACTACCCGCGATGTGATTGAAGAGACGATAAATATTAAGGGTATACCGTTAAGGATATATGATACTGCAGGGATTTTAGAACCCAAGGATTTGGTTGCAAAGAGAGCTGTTGAGAAGTCTCGTTCTGCGTTTGATGCAGCAGACACGGTAATTCTTGTTCTCGATGGTTCACGACCTTTGGATAAAGATGATTTTTTTCTACTGGAAAAAGTAAAAAATAAAGATACAATTTTAGTAGTAAATAAGAGCGATTTAAAGCAGCGCTTAAGAGTAAAGGATATTACAAAGCGCAACGGCCGTAGAGTTTCTTTAAGTGCCTTAAAGAATGTTGGCATCAAAGGGCTTCAGGAGGCAGTGTTTAAGAGTGTGTATAAAAGGGGTTTAGACAGAGAAAATATCATATTTCTCAATCATTTTCAGCAACAGTGCCTTGCCAGAACCGTAGAGAGTATTGCAAGAGCAAAGAACTTCTTAGAGCAAGGTTATACAATAGATTTTGTTAATATTGCCCTGCGAGAGTCTTTAGATGATTTAGGGAAATTAACAGGTCAGGTACTTTCAGAAGACATCCTTTCAGGTATCTTTAGTAATTTTTGTATTGGGAAGTGAGGTGGCATGGATAAGAAAAAAATTGAGAAAGCAGTAACGATGATTTTGGAAGCAGTAGGGGCAGATTTTAAGCGAAAGGATATACGTACAACTCCTAAAAGAGTTGCCGAGATGTATGATGAAATTTTAAGCGGCCAGTTTAAGAAAGCAGAGGAGGAGTTAGAGGTAATCTTAGAGCAGAAACACGACGAAATTATTCTCTTAAAGGGTATCCCTCTGTATTCTCTCTGCGAGCACCATCTTTTGCCCTTTGTTGGTAAAGCCCATGTTGCCTATATTCCTGCAAAGAGAATAACCGGTTTAAGTAAAATTGCCCGTGTCGTTGATGTACTCTCCAAGCGTCTGCAGGTCCAGGAACGCCTCACTACCGAGATTGCTGATGCGGTTATGAAGAAGCTTAAGCCAAAAGGAGTAATGGTAGTAATCGAGGCAGAACATCTCTGCATGTCAATGAGGGGCGTAAAAAAACCCGGAACGATTACCACAACGTCTGTGGTAAGAGGCATTTTTAGAACAAATCAGAAAACCCGGCAGGAAGCGTTAAGTCTCATTTCTTCTTAGATTATGTAGACTTTTCTTCTGTAAGGGGAGTCTAATTTAAGATAGAGAGATTGAATTGTAAAAATTTTCTAGGCTCTATTGCATTTTAACGCAACATGGGGTATATTTAAACGGTAAGTTATAAATAGAGATAACAAGACTAATTGGTTGTGAAAAAGCGGAGGTTTGTTATGAAGGCTGCCATTAAGTTTGTGTGTAAGTTTTCTTTTGTCTCTTTCATAGCTTTATTTTTTAGTGTATGTGCCTTTAGCCAAGAAGAACTCACCATTACTACTTATTATCCTGCTCCGTATGGGGTGTATAAGGAATTAAGGAGCCAGCGTATGGCAATCGGCGATAATTACATTGATACTAGTCAATATTGTTGGGAAGGTGCATGTAAGACCCCAATTAATCCCGATGCAGATTTAGTTTTGCAAGGTAACGTCGGTATTGGAACGATTAATCCTCAGGCAACACTTGATGTAAGCGGAGGTGTGCGGGTAGGGAGTGTGGCTGGTTGTGGTGCAGGCGGCTGTACTGCGGATAATGCAGGAACTTTGAGGTATTGTAGTAACGAATTACAGCATTGCGACGGAACAACAGATACGTGGAAACCGATTGGAGGAAGTTTTGATGTTTATGACAGTGGCTGGCAGGCAGTAGAAGCAAGTGGAGCATATACGATAGATGTAAATATTACTAACTATATTGATAAATTCCCTATAAATTATACAGTTTATTTTAAAAGCTATAGTGAACCTAATATTATGCTAAAATTGTCTGGAAACGACGAGACCACTGTTAAGTATGGTGATGATAAGACCGCCAATTATGGTGCGAGAGTTTACTACAAGAAAATAAGTGATACTCAAGGAAATTTTATTGTGCATACCGAAAGGACAGTGATCGCTCCTATATATTCTGCTTCACTTTTGGGGGATCAATACAAATGTCAGTATAGTTATTCATATACGAAGGGATACTATAAAATTGTTGCCCTTTTTAGATGATTTTTTGAGGTTTTGTTTTCTTCAGGCCTGATGTCTGTAGTCTTGAGGTCTGAATTCGGTCGTTGGACATTGGTTATGAGAACAGGTTTTATAAACTCAGCCTTACAGATCCTCAAGAGCCTTAAAAACGGAGGTATAACCATGAGAAAAAGGAGCTTTAACTTTTTTTTAACCTCAGCACTAGCCCTAATTTTTACCTTTAACTTAACTATTACTGCCCTCAGCCAGGAAGAACTCACCCTCACCACCTACTATCCCGCACCATACGGAGTATATAATCAATTAGTTACTCAGACGTTTGGTGTTGGTGATAATGACCCTACGCCACAACCCGGACTTGACAGTAATGATGCCCCTGATCCTGATACTAATCCTGGAGATGTGTGGATTGCCGGAGAGGTGGGTATTGGAATCGGCGCCGTGAGCCCTCAGGAGAAACTTGAAATTGGGGGCGCGATTAAGATAGCAAATACCAATGCAAACTGCAACGCCGCTACCCCCAATGATGAAGGTATAATAAGATATAATACTGGTACTGACAAAGTAGAATATTGTGATGGGACACAATGGAGGAGTGCGTTTGAGACAGCATGTCCTGCAGGATTTGTTGATACAGGGTTTGGATATTGCATTCAGATAAATGAAAATTCTGCCACCAGTTTCGATGGCGCTGCTGCATATTGCGCAACTAATTTCGGTGCCCGACTTTGTACCCATTCCGAGTGGTATAATGGCTGTGTGAATAGCGCAGCTTTTGGTTTAATTAATATGACCAATAATTGGGAATGGGTTGATGATTTTGTCGGTGGAGCCGCTGGTTGTGCATATCAACGTGGGTCAGGAGGTTGTGGCCAAAAGACATGGGTAAATTGTTTTTCCTCTAATGCTTTTCACTGCTGCCGCTCCAAGTAGATTAATATACATTTTTATCTTGCTACCAGAATCCCCCTTTTTATGTAGATGTAAGCTTTCTCTCTCTAATCATACCAGCTAAAATCACCACTTTTTTTAAACCGTAAACGCTTTTTCATATCGGCAATATTCTGAAATATTCTGTAGACCTTGTCTAGGAAAGAGTACGTCTAATTTAGTGTGTAAAGGGTAGAGCAACCCATAAAAACAGGCTAAAAATGACACTTAAAAAGCTTCAAAAAACAATCAGAATCGAACTTACCCGGGATAAATGGTGGGTATCAGAGCATAAAAAGGTGTATCTGGTACATAGTCCCCAGCTAATACGGCTGATGATGAGGCTAAGAAAAAGAGGATGGCAAGATGAAACGAAATGTCTTTAGGCCCCTAAGAAGCCTGTCAACTTTATGGTATAATAGTACGTCTAATTCGGTGAAGGAGGTGCAAGATGAAAAAAGCAAACATATTCGCAATAACAGTAATTCTTTGTGGACTGATCGTATTTGCGTGTGGTGGCCTGAGAGCGTATAGCCAGGAAGGTGAACCCCAAAGGGGGCCTCGTCAGAGGCAAGGCCTAGGCGGAGACCATCGCAGAATCGGTATGGTCATCTTTGAGACGCTCCCTGAGGAAGAAAAGGAAGCCTTGGCTGAATTAAGAGACAAGGATCCTGAAAAGTTTAAAGAGGTAGCGCAAGAGAGGATTAAGGAAAGAGGAGTCTATCTTAACAGTCTCAAAGAGAGCGACCCTGAAAAGTTTAAAGAGATTACAGAGAAAGCGCTCCGCACAATCAGGCAGAAACAGGCAGCCAAAGTGCTTGTGTTTGAGAGCCTTTCAGAAAGAGAGAAGAAGAATTTAGCCAACCTTAAGGAGAAGAACCCTGAAAAGTTTCGAGAGGCTATAGAGAAGAAGCTAAAGGCAAAGGGTGAGTACCTCAAGGCACTCAAAGAGAAGAATCCTGAGAAGTTTAAAGAGGT
The DNA here is from genome assembly GCA_020343695.1 of Candidatus Omnitrophota bacterium. Taxonomy (GTDB): domain Bacteria; phylum Omnitrophota; class Gorgyraeia; order Duberdicusellales; family 4484-171. The sequence continues at coordinate 358,370 of CP070807.1, forward strand.
TGCCCAAAAGGTGCATCGTAAAATTCAACAGAAAAACGCCATAAGAGGGCTTGTGTTCGAAGACCTTACAGATGAGGAGAGACAGGCCTTAGCAGAGTTAAGAAAGCAAGACCCCCAGAAGCTCAGAGAAGTACTTGAGCAGAAACTGAAAGAGAAAGCCGAATATCTAAAAGAGCTGAAAGAAACCGACCCTGAAAAGCTTAGGGAGATTGTTGAGGGGTTGCGTTCTAAAGTGATTAAGAGAGAAGTTACTACAGCGCTCATCTTTGAGAGCCTCTCCGATACAGACAAGAAAGCATTGGTTGAGCTTAGAAAGAAGGATCCTGAAGCGTACAAAGAGGCGCTCGCAGAAAGGTTAAAAGAGAAACACGAGTACCTTAAAAACTTAAAAGAAACTGATTCCGAGAAATTTAAAGCAGTTACCCACAAAGCACACCAAAAGTTACAAAGCCGCATGGAGCATCTCAGAGCCAAAGACCCGGAAAAGTTTGAGAAGATAGTGGCATGGAGAAGAGATGAAATGAAGAAAAAAGTGGAAGCTGCTTGCAAAGAAAATCCCCAAAAGTGCAAAGAAATTAAAGAGCGCAGAGTCGAACACATCAAGAACCTGCTGAAAGAGCTCAAAGAAGAAGACCCTGAGAGGTACGAGAAGATTAAGCAGTGGATAAAAGGGAAGAGAGAAAATTAAGGGATCCCAAGAAATAGACAGTGGCTAAGGGCTCCTAAAGTTTAGGGGCCCTCTCCATAATCTAATTTAAACATGCGCAACACAATAACAAAAGTTTTATTGGTCGTAGCATTTACGTTAAGTGTTGGTGTGGGCAGTGGATATACTGGCCAAGGTCCGATAGATCACTATATACAACCACAGATTGAGAGTATATTTATGACTCAGAATTTTGGGTTTGTTTCTGATTCAGCTATAAAAGATAATTACGCTTATGTTGTCGGGATGAAAGGTATGGTTGTTCTAGATATAACTGACCCTTCTAATCCTAAGCGGATAAGGACAGTTTTATCGGATGAACTCTTCCGCGACATTTTTATTCAAGGTAATTACGCATATATTACTACTGGTAGGATTCATAGCATAAACGGCAAACTTAAAATTTTTGATATATCTAATCCCAAGGCAGTCCGAGAAATAAAAAATAACTTAGTCTTTCCTGAGAATACGGTTGGTTTGATTGTAGAAGATAACCTAGCTTACGTGGGAGGATATGGTGCAGGATTCTTCATAGTTGATGTATCAAATCCAAAGAAACCCTTTGTTTTGTCAAAATTTGCACCTAGCTGGGACGGTAAACTTACCGAAACCCAAAGGAAGGTTAGAGAAAACATCAAAGAAAGGATTCTAAGTGATCCTGAAACTGCCTTGAAGAAAGGTAAAAAGCTAGGCCTTAACACAATTGATGAGATGTTAGATAGGGTTGATTCATCAAAACCGGGTCATGCCTGGTGGTTTGATTTCAAATTTCCCTATGCTTTTGTATGTTTTGATTCTTTAGGGTTACACATATTAGATGTTTCGGACCCTGTAAATCCGCGAAAGGTCAGTTCGTTCAATAAAAAAGACCCTGACGGTCAACCCAACTATTTTAATGACGTAGCTGTTTCGGGTGACTATGCCTACATCGCTTTAGATCACCGGGGTTTTCTTGTCCTTGATATCTCAAATATTAAAAATCCAAGAGAGGTAGCCCATTTACTTCCTTGGGGATATGTCCAATGGAACAGAAGGCCGGGTAGTCTAGTTCAGGTTAAAGTAAAAGGTAATTTAGCTTTTGCTAGCGCTGCTAAAGACGGGTTGTACGTATACGATATTAGTACCCCTTATAAGCCGGTCTTAGTAAAAAAGTTCGGCGACGCATCTAAACAGGGAAAAAGCGCTGCCTGGGGAGTAGAGATTAGCGGTGATTTGGTTGGGGTCGGGTACACGTTAGAAAAAACTGATCATCCCATTAAAGGTGCCTTTGAGATTTTTCAGATTAAGCAGAGCGTTGGCAGTGGATTCTCAGAGACAGAGAAGAATATGGATAGTGAGTGAGGAGGTGATAGGAATGGTCTGGATAGCAATAATTTTAATGATAATTGCAGCAATCTTCGTGGCAACTTCCTTTTTACCTTCTTCTGGGAAAGCTGCCCGTTCGAAAAAACCTAGAGAGATAATTGATGCTTGAATTTCTTCACAAACACATAACTTTAATGATGCCGGGGCAACGAAAAAGAAAACTCCGGTAGGTA
>CP070807.1:360713-371206 GCA_020343695.1 Candidatus Omnitrophota bacterium
GACGGTTGTGCCTGGACTACCGCATTGCCTCTGTCATCATACATAGCCTTTATCCTTCCCCAGGTGAGTCCACATACACAACACTCACCTGTTTTCAGTGTCCCTTCTCTCACAAGAACTGTTGCAAGGGGCCCCTTACCCTTCGATAACCTTGCCTCTACAACTACCCCTAGTGCTGGTCTTCCAAAATCAGCCTTCAATTCCATTATCTCTGTTTGAAGGAGGATTAAATCAAGCAACTCTTCTATGCCTTTACCGGTCTTGGCAGATACCCCTATAGTAACGGTCTTACCACCCCAATCTTCAGGCGCCAAGTTTTGTTTGGAGAGTTGTTGCTTGACCATATCAACATTGGCGTTTGGTTTATCAATTTTGTTAATTGCCACAATAATCGGAACGCTCGCAACTTTGGCGTGATCTATCGCCTCGATAGTCTGAGGTTTTATCCCCTCCTCCGCAGCTACCACTAACACAACGATATCAGTAATATTAGCGCCTCTTGAACGCATCGCCGTAAACGTCTCATGACCCGGAGTATCTAAGAAGGTGATTTTTCCTTTCTCAAGGTTAACCTGATAGGCACCAATGTGCTGCGTGATCCCTCCTGTCTCTCGCTCAGTAATTGTACTTTTTCTTATATAATCAAGAATACTGGTTTTGCCATGGTCTATGTGGCCCATAAGAGTGATAATCGGAGCTCTTGCTTGTAAATTTTTTACCTCTACTTTTAAAACTTGCTCTTCAGCAGAAAGTTTTTTCTTTAAATTCACTTTATACTTATAGGCGATAGCGGACGCTTGCTGTTCATCTAAATTCTGATTTATCGTGAAAAACTTACCCTCTTTAATCAAATCCTTGAGGAGCTCAGAGGACTTTTTGTTGAGTTTCACAGCTAGGTCTTTGACTGTAATAGGAAAATCTACCTCAATGACGTTTTCTTCAATTTCCTTATGCTTTAATTCCTTTATCTCGTGCTTGATAATTTCTGCGGTCTCGCTATCAACGCTGGACATATGGCTCTTAACAGGGAAATTCATACTTTTGAGCTTCTCAATTAACTCTTTACTGTCGATATTCAATTGTTTCGCTAATTCATGAATTCGCATGTTTCTACAACCCCCTATTCGCCATTTACCTCTTTTTTGCTCGTGGCAATTCCCAATTTTGCCTCCTCAATAATCTGCTTTGCCTTCTTCTTACCAATCCCTTTCAATCGAGAAAGGCCTTCTGGTGAAACACCACTCAAGGACCCTAAATTACTATATCCCGCATCTACTAACGTAGCAGCTATCTTTTTACCTACGCTCTTCAGCTTCATAATTTCTTTGATTCCCTCTTCCATAAGTTCTTTTGAACGTACATCAATCTCCCAACCTACTAATCTAGAAGCCAAGCGCACGTTCTGCCCTTTCTTGCCAATTGCAAGAGAGAGTTGATCTGGCAGAACAATTACTTTTGCACGCTTATTATCTCTGTTCAGTTCGATGCGAGAAACGGCCGCCGGCGAAAGCGCTGCCTTGATAAATCCTTTGACATCCTCATGCCACCGGACAATATCAATTTTTTCTCCTCGCAGCTCCTCTATGACATTTTTTACGCGTGAGCCTCTCACACCAACACATGCTCCTACACAATCAACTTTCTCGTCCTTTGAAAAAACAGCGACCTTGGTTCTTTCCCCTGCCTCTCGGGCAATAGACTTTATCTCTACGATCCCTTCATAAATCTCTGGCACTTCTAATTCAAATAGTTTTTTTACCAAACCCTCATGCTTGCGCGAAAGTATTATCTGGACACCCTTTTCCTTCTTCACTTCATATATTATCGTCTTCACCCTCTCTCCCATGCGAAATCTATCGAGAGGCGAAAGAAAAGACTGTGGGATAATGCCTTCTCCTTTGCCCATAAGATCCAAAATAACTGCTTTTCGCTCAAGTCGATACACCACTCCTCCGACAATATCTCCCTCTTTGCTCTTGAACTCATTATATACATTATCTTTTTCTGCTTCTCTTATCTTTTGAATAATCACCTGTCGAGCAGTCTGTGCGGCAATACGGCCAAACTCCTTAGAAACTATTTCCTTCTCTCCCACCCATACATGGATATCGCCCTTTGATGTATCAATTTCGACTTTTACATCTGCGCCCGGAGACGTAATCTTAGCAATCTTCTTTGCTGCCACAGTAAGTGCGTGTTGAATTGCTTCAACGAGAACATTCTTATCTAACCCCTTCTCTCTCTCCAACTGCTCTAAGATACTTAAAAACTCTTTATTCACCGCCAGATCCCTCCTTTAATGTGCACAGACTCCCCTGGGTAAGTCTGCATGTACATGCCAAGTTTATAGGAGTCTGCACCCTCATATAATCTTCTCTTTGCCTAATTTCACTTGACTGTAGCTAACTGTTAATATATGGCCTTTCGTCTCTAATTGTAAACCCTCCTCATCGGCTTTCTTAAGTTTTCCCTCATAATATTGCTTTCCTTCAACTGGTTCATTCAACCAAAGGCAAAGGGCTCTGCCTTCAGCTTTTAAGAAATCCTGCTGATTTTTGAGCGGTCTATCTAATCCAGGAGAATTCACTTCCACAATAAAATGTTGCCCCAATTCATTACTCTTCTCCAAAAAAGAAAAAATCTTACTATTGAGCTTAGCGCATTCATCTAAGGTAACGCCGCCTTGAGGGTAATCTATGAGTGCACGTACGGTGTACCTACCTTGAGAGTGAAAAATTCTCAATTCGACCAATTCCATTCCTTCACTTTCAAGGCACTCTAAAATTTTTGATTTAATAGTTTCTTTCTGACTATCGGCTATACTCATCTTGAAAAAACCTCACAAGTTCCTGGGGTGTACAGGTCAACTTCTCTCTTGTCTTTCTTCTCTCTACATCTATTTTTTTCGAACTCATATAGTTTTTGCCCATCGCCAGAATATACGGGATGCCCAAAAGAAGTGCATCATTAAATTTGACTCCTGCGCTTACGCCTCTGTCATCAACCAAGATAGCTAAACCTTGATTTTTCTCAAGATTGGTGGCCACAGAGAGCGCCTCCGAGGTAAGTTTGTCTTCAAGAACAAGAAGGATGGCATCATATGGAGCTACCTCTTTGGGCCAACTTATCCCTTTCTCATCACAATTTGTCTCTATGATTGCGGCAATAACCCGGCTTACTCCTATGCCGTAACAACCCATAATGAAAGGCAAACGTTTACCTCTCTGATTGAGAAAAAATGCCTCTTGTGCAATAGAATATTTTGTCCCTAATTGAAATATGTGACCGACCTCAATCATTTTTTCTTCTCTTAAAGCTTTCTTGCACCGCGGACAGGCCCCCTCTTTCTTAAAATATTTCCCACAACTGGGGCAGGCAAAAAGAATATCTTCGCCGATACGGGCAGGTACCATAAACTCATGAGACAGACTTCCTCCCATTGCTCCCGGATCTGCCTCTGCCATAATAAATTTTAAACCGCACTCTTTAAATATATCCTGATACGCAGAGTGCATCTTCTCGTAACTCTGCCGTAGGCCTTCCTGGTCAGCATCGAAACTATAGGCATCCTTCATGATGAACTCACAACTCCGTATAAGACCATATCGGGGACGAGGTTCATCTCTAAATTTACTCTGAATCTGATAGAGAATGAGCGGTAACTGTTTATACGAAGAAATGTATCTCTTCACAATTTCAGTAATTAATTCCTCATGGGTGGGACCCAAGCATAACTGGCGCTGCTTTCTATCTTTAAAACGAATCATCACCTCTTCGAGATCTTTGTCTCTGCCGGTCTTAGTCCACATCTCTATTGGCTGTAACGCAGACATAAAGAGCTCTTGTGCACCATACCTATCCATACCCTTTCGAATAATCGCTTCCACTTTCCTTAATGCTTTGTACCCTAACGGTAAATACGAATATATTCCAGCTGAGACCATAAAAAGCAGCCCCGCCCGAAGAGCTAATATGTGACTTTGAGCCTCTGCGCTCTTAGGTACCTCTTTTGTGGTGAATATAAAACTCTGAGAAAACCGCTCCATAGCTATTGCTACTTAATCTTTAAAAATATCCTCTTTTAAATCTATGCCTTTCTTCCTAAATATGGGGAAAAATGTAGGTACATTCTTGGCCTTAAACGTTCCCCTCACTTTACCATCGCTATCTACACGCTCAATGTCGTATCGAAAAATATCCTTAAGAACTATTTCTTCACCTTCCAGTCGCTCTACTTCAGTCATGTAAGTGATCTTCCTTGAGCCATCAGTGAGCTGTTCGTGTTGAACAATGAGATCCACTCCCGACGCAATTTGCTTTCGCAGAGCCCATACAGGTATGTTTAATCCTGCGTAGAGCGCTGTGGTCTCAAGACGAGTCAGAGCGTCAGAAGGACTCGATGCATGGATTACCGCTAAACAGCCTCTGTGTCCACTATTTAAGGCCTGGAGATAATCCATCGATTCTGCTCCTCGTATTTCTCCTAAGATCATTCTCGTTGGTCTCATTCTCAACGTATTAATAAATAAATCCCTTATCGTGATCTCACCCTTACCTTCAATATTTGGTGCTCTCGCCAGGAGCCTGACCACATGATCCTGTCTTAAGGTGAGCTCTAATGTATCTTCAATGACAATAATTCTCTCGAGAGGATTAATGTAGGAAGAGAGAACTTCCAAGGTAGTTGTTTTACCGCTGCCCGTTGCTCCTGAAAAGAGAATATTCACTTTTGCCCGTATGCATTCTACAAGAAATTTTGCCATACGATTGTCAATAGTACCCAACTTTACCAGATCTTCTGCCTCGTTGATGGTGCGCAAAAACTTGCGAATGGTGACTGTAGCCCCCCCCACGGATAAAGGAGGTATAATCACATTGACGCGTGACCCATCGGTTAATGAAAAATCTACATAAGGGTATGACTCATCCACGCGTCTGCCTGTAGGCATAATCATCTTCTCTACAGTGCGCCTTAAGTGGTGTTCGTCATCAAACTTTATATTCGTAGGGACTTTTCTTCCCCCTTTTTCCATATACACTTTATGAGGCCCATTGACCATTATTTCAGTAACCCCAGAATCCTCCATTAACTTTTGCAGAGGACCGAACCCTAGAAATTCCTCACAGAGTTCTTTAATCACAAGCTCTTTTACGGATTTCTCTATGCGACGCTGTTTCTGGCTTTCCCAGAAGTCAAATATTTTCGTTACTCGGTCTCTGATAATCTCCGCGGTGAGTTTCTGGTCCTCGCCTAAAGTGAAACTCAACTCTTTCCTCAGGGATTTCTTGATTTCTTTTGCTTCCATTAAGTCACCCCCCTTTTAAATGAGCACATCAGGAACATTTGCTCCGCTCCATACATCTGGGTTTCATTTTGACTTTATCTATAAATTCTCTCACAGAATTTTTTTCTGAAAGAGTGCCTACAATAGTGCCCTTCTGAAATATCACTCCTCGCCTTTTGCCAAAGGCAACACCTATATCAGCCTGTTGTGCTTCGCCGGGACCATTGACTTCGCACCCCATAAGAGCGATTTTCTCTGGAAATGCGTATCCTTTCTGGTGTAATCTCAACATTTCTTTCTGAAAACTATTCACGATGTGAATCAAATCTACCTGACATCGCGAGCATGTAGGGCAGGAGATAATCTCAGGGAAAAATTGCCTCACCCCTAAGGCCTGCATAATGAACTTAGCCACTCTTATCTCCCAAAAAGAAGGAGCAGTTAAAGAGACGCGTATGATACTGCCAATTCCTTCCTGAAGAAGTGCTCCTATACCCATTGATGATTTTACCACTGCCTCTAAAAACGGCCCACTCGCAGTAACTCCTAAATGTAAAGGGTAATTAAAACGCTGAGAAAAAATTCGATTTGCCAAAATAGTTGCCCTTACTGTCGAGGCTTTCATAGAGACTATCGTATCAAAAAAGTCCTCTCTTTCCAATATTCTTATGAAGCGCTCTCCGCTCGTTACCATTTCTTTTGCTAACACTTGTTCATTCGCAAATTTTCTCTTAAACCCTCCAGCATTTACTCCTACCCGTATAGAGACTTTTGCTATCTTTGCCTGACGTACAACTTCTCGCACTTGAGCTCTCTTATGAATATTGAGAGGATTGAGACGTATTCCGTCAAAACCAGCTTCAATCGCCTGTAATGCCAATTTATAACGGAAATGAATATCTGCCACAAGAGGAATATGTACCTGCTTCCTTAAATGATTCAGAAGCGCAACATCACCAGCTTCTTTTACTGCAACGCGCAATACTTCAGCTCCTTCCTGCTGAAGCCTCTTTGCTTCTCGCAAGACTGAAGATTTATCTTTCAGGTTGCCCTTAAGCATCCCCTGTATCCTTACAGGGAACCGTCCTCCGACCTTTACATCACCTATCTTTACTGTCCTCGTCATAACTACGGTTCTGTGGTTTGAGACTGACCGCCTGGTGTCTGGCCTTCTCTTCCTAATATTTTTGGCCCAAACCGATAAATATCGTTATAGAAAACAACCACAACCAGGAAAAACAAAATTGCTATTCCTACGCGAGTGAGAATATCCTCTGTCTTCTCAGTTAAAGGCCGCCTTCTTATTTTCTCCAAAAAGAGAAAAAGAAGATGTCCTCCATCAAGCACAGGTAAAGGGATAAGATTTACTATTGTCAAACTCACACTTAAACTGCCCATAAGTACTAACACAGCAACAACACCCACTTTTGCCATCTCAGACGTAACGTAATAGATAGCTACTGGGCCAGCGATTGCTTCCCGTACAGAAATCTTTCCCATAATCGTGTAGGCAATCCCCTTAATCATAAAAGCCGTGAGCGTAAAGGTTCTCTTTATACCTTTATACAAAGCGACAAATACATTTTCTCTTACAATCTTTATCTTATCAGAAGAGGCTATGCCAATCATCTTCCTCTTGATTGCCTGACCAAAGATACTTGTGGCTTCTTGCTCTTGAGGGGTGAGCTCAAATGAGATTACCTTTCCATTTCGTAAGAGCATAATCTCAACTGTTCCTTCAGAATCAGTGATAGAATCGGATACTTCTATCCAATTGCCTACCTTCTTGTTGTTTATCTGGAGAATCTTATCTCCTTGCAATATACCCACCTTTTGGGCAGGAGAATCCTCTTTAACTGCTCCTATAAATGTATCGGGATAAGGGAACCCAACCATAAAAACAATCCAGAAAATCATCATTGCTAAGAGATAATTAAAAAGAGGGCCAAAGAATATGATTTTTGTGCGCGTTCCCACAGATCGTGAGAAAAATTCAAAGCTTCGCCCTTGGCATTGAGACCGTATATCCCCTGCCATTTTCACATACCCCCCTAAAGGTACGAGACGAATCAGAAACTCAAGGTCGCCTCTCTTCAGACTCATTAAAACAGGACCAAATCCAATCGCAAACTTCTCAACTCTGATCCCGGCTCTGCGCGCGGCGAGAAAATGGCCGAATTCATGCGCGATAATCAAAATGCTCACAATAATGGCGAAAACCACAAACCCTAACATAGCGTCTTAAGATACTGCTGTATTTTTTCTCGTGCCCAGTTATCCCAATAAAAAACATCCTCAATGCTTTTTATTTTCTTTGAAGGATAATGCTCAAACATATAACCCATTGCTCTGTAGAGATCAGTGAATTTAATTTTACCTTTTAAAAAGTAGTCTACCGCCACCTCGTCGCAGGCGTTCAGTATCGCGAGGGCGTTATCTTTTCTCTTCGCAGCCTCCCCCACAATCTGAAAGAGTGGATATTGTGCATGGTTGAGAGGCTTAAAGCTGAGAAAAAACTCTTTTGTAAAATCAATTCCTTGAAAATGAGGGACTCGCAAAGGATACCTGAGCGCGAAAGAGATTGGTATTCGCATATCTGGTGGATACAGACACGCAAACAGAGTTTTATCCTTGAATTCCACTAACGCATGGATCATTGATTGTCGATGAAGTATGATATCAATATTCTCATACGGTACATCGAAAAAGTGATGAGTTTCCACAACCTCAAAACCCTTATTCACCAACGTCGCACTATCCACAGTGATACGCCTGCCCATCCTCCAAGTAGGGTGGGCTAACACGTCTTTCGCCTGTATATTCTTTAAGCTCTTTTTTCTACAATTGCTCAGCGCTCCGCCTGAAGCAGTAAGATACACTTTGTGTAAATGGTCGTCCTTCATCTTAAAAAGTTGAAAGAGGGCATTAATTTCACTATCCACAGGGATAATCTCTGTGGTGTGCCGTTTTGCATGGGAAAAAAGGAAATCTCCAGCGGCTACAATAGATTCCTTATTCGCTAAAGCAACCCGCTTTGTGTATTGTATATTTGTAAAGAGGGGCTTTAAGCATGAAATGCCAGAAATTGCCATAAGAGAAACATCGCTTTCTAGATGGGAGAACTCCTCCAAGCCGGGGGAACCTTTCAATATCTTTACTTTTGTATTGATACGCTCTTTGAGTCGCTGGGCTTGACCTTCATCTACCACACACACATATTTTGGCAAGAACTCCTCTATCTGAGAAGAGAGGGTTTTTATATCTCGGTAGGCACAGAGCCCATGCACTTTAAACTGCTTCCTTTGTGCTCGCAGCACATCAAGAGCGCTTTTCCCCACAGAGCCGGTTGAACCAAAAATCATTACTTTCTTCATCTCAACGCATCATTGTAAGATAAAGATAAAAGGTGGGTGCAGTAAAGATTACGCTATCAATCACGTCAAGCACGCCACCCATACCAGGCAAAAGTTTTCCAGAATCTTTTACTTGGCAATCTCTCTTTAAGAGAGATTCGAAAAGATCTCCCAGCTGAGAGATGCCTGCCAAAATGAGTATCAGCAAAAATTTCTCCAGGAATCTGATGCTCGTCACAAAAACAGAAAAAACCAAGCCCGCACCAACACTTGTGAACAGACCTCCTATCGCCCCTTCTAATGATTTCTTAGGGCTCACTCTCTCCAGAAATAAGGTTTTGCCAAATTTCTTTCCCCATAAATAGGCTCCTATATCAGAAGATTTTGTGACTAAGAGTAAAAAACCAAGTAAAATTGCACCTTCCGGGAGTTGCCGAATCCTTATTAAGAAACTACAACACCAGGAGATGTAAATAATACCGAACACCGTCGCAGAAATAGAAAGAATCGGCTGATGCGTTTCTTTCTTTGTAAGCTCAAGGAGGAACAAAATAAACAACCCAAGAATGACAAAGGAAAATTGCACCCACTCTTTTACAGGAAACCGAAAATAAACTGTGATTGGTATAAGCACCCCTATTGTGAGTCCAAACGGCTTAAATAACCTCACTCCTTTCTTTTCTACCATATAAAAAAACTCATAGAGAGCAATGAAAGTAAACAGGGATACCGCTAACCAACATACCTCCTTGTGGAGAATCGCAAAAATTGCGAGCAGTCCCAAAAATGAAGAGGTAATCACTCTCTTACTTATAGATTTTCCTAAAACTTCTCTTCCATTTAAAACAAACATTTTCTTGATTGACGTCTTTTTCTTATAAACTGCCAAATCTTCTCTCCCTTTGAGCAAAGGTCTGAAGGGCTTTCCTAAGTTCCTCTTTTTTAAAATCAGGCCAGCTCACTTGAGGAAAATAAAACTCTGCATAAGCTAAATTCCAAAGCAAAAAATTGCTCATTCGCTGTTCTCCGGAAGTCCTAATAAGAAGATCGGGATCAGGAATGCTTCTGAGGGACAAATACGCACTCACTACGTCTTCACTGAGCTCCTCAAGCTTAAATTTCTTATTTTCATAGTCCCTCATAATCTTCTTTGTTGCTTCTACGATATCCCACCTTCCTCCGTAATCTAAGGCAATCACTAACATAAAACTCTTATTACGGGCGGTCTCTCTTTCGGTCTCCTCAATCTTTTTGATGATCTCTGGGTTAATCCTGTCACGCCTGCCAATCATCACAAGCCTTATATCCTCTCTGATTAACTCTTTCTTGTAGCTCTCTAAAAAATTCTCTAAAGAAGAAAAAAGAAAACTTAATTCTTTTTTGGGTCTGGACCAATTCTCTGTGGAAAAAGCAAATATTGTGAGGATTTTAACCCCCAATCTCTTGGCTTCTTTTGTTATTTCCTTCACTCTCTTTATTCCTTCCCGGTGTCCCGCAGTACGAGGCAAACCCCTCTTTCGTGCCCAGCGTCCATTTCCATCCATGATGATTGCGATATGATGAGGTACTTCCATTTTTCAATACTCTCCCTGGCGTTTAATGCTACACTTATTTTCTTTCATCACTACAGGACAAAAAATTTAAGGGGGCTAAAGCCCCCTTTTGAATACAACGCCAATTTCGCTTTTCTGTTATCTCCCTTTTAGCTCTTTTTTCATTAATTCCTCTTTCAGATTCTCTTCCAGTTTATTTTTGAATTTTTCCAATTTGGAAAACTCTTCCTTTAGCTCTATCATTTGAGAATTTAACCGGGCTGCCTCCTCCTTAAGGAGTACACTTTCTTTCTCAAGCATCG
>CP070807.1:371306-381432 GCA_020343695.1 Candidatus Omnitrophota bacterium
CTCTTGGCTTCCAGATGTTACTCATTAAAGGAGTGCTTAGAAATTTCAATTTGGGAGGATAAGTTTTAGCCAGATGAGAGGAAAAGGAGTCCAATGTGACTAAGGGTAGTTGCCGTAAACTCATTCTTGGCAGTGCTGGCAAGAAACATCCAGATGCTGTGACATTGGATATCAATCCCATCCATTCCCCCGATGTTCTCCACGATCTTAATAAAACTCCTTGGCCATTTAGAGATAATCAATTCGACAGTATCATAGCACATCATGTTGTCGAGCACTTAAATGACGTATGTTCTGTCATGAATGAGGTTCACAGGATATGTTCCCCTCAAGGGCGTATATACATCGAAGTCCCGCATCATACTTCCTGGTGTGCAAATGACCCATTGCATACATTAAGATTCAATTATTTTGCATTTGATGGGTTTCTGGAAGGCAAATCCACATGGGTAACAGAAAAGAAATTTATCTGCCTGCAAAAAGAAATTACATTCCATAAGATTTTTAGAGGTATTTTTCTTCATGCTCTATTTAATAAAATCCCATCTTTTTATGAGCGGTTCTGCTGTTATATTTTTCCCGCTGAACATTTCAAGATATGGCTGCAGCCAAGGAAATAGAGAATTTGGTTGTTAAATTTTAGATGAAATAATAAGGAAAGCATACATACTAACAGTTTCTTGGGAAAGGAGAGAAAAGATGAAAAAGCTTATAATAATCTTATTGTTGTTAGTGATGTCATTCCTGCAAGGGTGTGCAGCTTTAGGAACAGCAGCAGCAGGATACGCTCTCTATCAACTGATTGAGAGTAGCAACTGAAGCTTACTTCTACCAATCCAAATATCCTGGTAAACTGACTCTCACGGCACTACGTATTTTTTGGAATTCATATTTTCTATTGTTCATTCATAGATAATTTGCTATGCTGGAGATGGCGAGTAGGTATATTGATGGTTAGATAAAGATTAAAAAGGTACGTTGTTATGTTGAAGTAAAAGGATGAGAGAGGAAAGCAAGGACTTAAAAATTGAAGTTCGAGTGACAAGAGAGGAGAAAGAAGAAATTAAATCTACTGCAATGCGGGAAGGATTTGACACCATAAGCGAATTCTTCCGTTGGCTCTTTCGCAAATTCAAGGGCCGTAGATAAAAAATTTCGCCTTTAGGTGTCCCGACAATGTGCTACACAAAGGTAAATAGGTTAGTTAGAAGAGTCGGGTCTCCGCTCCCTGCGCGCCGAGCCATCCCCCCCCTGAAAAGAATTGACAAACGTACATATTGAGAGTAAAGTAATCCAAGTTTTGAAAGGAGGTAAAGATGGAGGATAGCCAAAAGCCTAAATCAACAATTAAACGAATCGGTGGGTATCTTCATAAAGTTATTCCCATTATGGATAGTACTGGTAAGGTTGTGAACACTGTGATTTCTCCCTTTATGGTTGAGTTAAAACCAAAAGATATCTTGCAGATAATAGTTGGGGCTACTATTCTTGCAATTCCCGTGGGGCTTACGGAAGAAACCTGGATGCTTGCAGAGCAACTTAAAATGAAAAATGTCTTGCTGCTCGGTTTTATTTCTATTTTCTTTATTGCGCTATTTGTATATTTTAACTTTTATAGATTCCATCTAAAAGGTTACGTTGCAGAGTATATAAAACGCGTAATAGCCACTTATGGATTATCCTTACTCGTTGTTGGCCTTTTATTAACAATCATTGAAAAATGCCCCTGGGGCCTTAACAATATCCTGGCGATAAAAAGAGTTATTATTACTGCTTTTCCTGCTTCAATGGCAGCGACCATTAGTGATACGATGAAATAATAAATTAAATCTAAAAACCTTCTATGCAGCATAAAAAAGTTCCCCGCGCTCTTGTGGTGATATTTATCCTCAGCTTAATAATTTGCGGCTCAGGATACTACCTTTTATTTACGACCTCGGGTTCAAGCTTCCTGGTAAAATTTATACTTTCCCGGGCCCTACAATCAAAAAGCATCAGCATTAAAACAATAGAGGGAAACCTTATTAAGGGGTTTTCGCTACAAGATATTGCAGTAGAGGATATAGAAAAGTTACCTCCTGCCAGCACGCTTAAAGTTAAAAAGGTCGATATGAGTGTGAAATCATTATCATTGGAAGGTATAAATATAAATATTCATAACGGTACGCTTAAATTTCCCGCCTCAGCCGTATTGCTTTTTTATGGAACTCATCAAAAAGGTTCCTTAGATTTCAATGCTTATTCCAAGCATATTAATGTGGAGGAAATTTTAGGTTTTTTTCCCCAGAGTAGCAATTTAAAGAAACTTTCCGGGGCAATAACCGAGCTAGATATATATGCCAAAGGTTCATTTTCAGAGCCAGAATTATCAGGAAAATTTATTATTAAAGAGATTTCCCATAATGGTTTTTCCGTAGTGAATTGTCCCGGTTCTTTTCATCTAAATCTTAAAGGCAGAGAAGATAATTTTAAATTATATGGAGAGGTGCTTTTTACGGGCGGAACAGTATCAGGGCATAAGACAGCAACGGTAGCATTGGAGCCGAGTAAAATATCTTTTGCCGGCAAGCCCCAGGTTCCTCGTTTTGATTTAAAAGGTACCTCAAGCATTGAAGGTGTAAAAATTACTGTACGATTAAAAGGGACAATAGAGAAACCTGATTTGCAGCTAACCTCAGCGCCACCCCTACCTTCACAAAAACTTCTCCTTATGCTGGCAACAGGAAAGAGTTGGAAGGGGACAGAGGCGGCAATAAAGGAGGGTGTGATTTCAACAGATGTAGTTAAGGATTTTATTGATTACTTTGTTTTTTCAGGTTCAGGTAGTAAATTGGCAGAAAAATTGGGAGTAAAAGAGTTTTCCATACGGTTTGATAAAGACGCGAGAGGCCTGGGAGTCAAGAAAGATATTTCAGAGAAGGCAGAAGTAAGTTACGGAGTAGAACAATCCCAGATAAAAGAGAAAGCAACAACTACGACCCATAAGGTAGGAGTCGAATACAAGATTACCGACAGCGTCTCCGTGGGAGTAGAGAAAGAATTAGAACAAGAATCCAAAACTCCTGAGGACCAGGAAAAATCAAAAGCAAACGGTAAGGTATTGTTAAAGTTTAAAAAGGAATTTTAGTTTAAAGGGAGACTACTCGTGCATTGGAAATGGTCATTTATACTGGCGTTATTAATATTTCTTGTTATTTTTTACAGTTCAGAATTATGAGGTGGTGGCGATTCAATTTTTATTCTGGTCGCTTAAAACGAGTAGAGCACTCATAATATTTTCATCATTACTTGTTGGTTTTATTTTAGGTTGGACTTTATCTTTCACTAAGAAGCATTAACGTTGAGGAGGTTGATATAAAATTGTATTTAGGAAATATTATATTACCCATTTTAGTATGCCTCTTCATGCAAGGTTCACTCGTTAGTTGTTATGCGCAGACCGTAATCGAACAGGGCCCACAGGAGAAAGTTGGTGATGTTGTCCAAGAAGCAGAGGAAGTTAAAAAGGAAGTCCAGATTCAACAGAAAGCCCTTGAGTTGGAGAAAAAAAATGCCGAAATAAAACTTATGGAGGCCGAAGCAGCAAAGAAAGAAGCTGAAACAATAAAAGATGTAACAAAGAGCAAAAAAGAAGTTAAAGAAGCCGCCCTAACAGCTAAGCAAAAGGAAGAGGAGGCAAAAGCCGCTTTAGGTAAAGTTAAAATTACCGAAGAAAAACTCAAAGTAGCTCAGGAGAGAGCAGAGATTGCTGAAGCAAAGATTAAAATAACCCAAAGCCTTATAATTAGGAAAGTTATTCAGACTTTTGTTGTTATCTTGATCGGATATGTATTGATTTTTATATTTGTGGGAATAGTAAACCGGCGCATACAAAATGTAAGAGTAAAGCATATCGTAAGAAAAAATATAATTTATCTTCTTAATATACTTATTCTCTTATATATAATTTTTATATGGCTCCGTAATATAAATTCTATAACTATATTTTTAAGTGTGATAGGCGCTGGGATTGCTTTGGCTTTGCAGGAAGTAATTCTCTGTATGGCAGGGTGGTTTCTGATTATGGTGCGGCGTCCATTTGAAGTCGGAGATAGAATTGAGTTAGGCGGGGTAAAGGGTGATGTGATAGATATTCGCCTTTTTCAAGTCTCTCTGCTTGAAATAGGAAACTGGGTGGGTGCCGACCAAAGCACTGGAAGGATTGTTAATGTTCCCAATAGTGAAATATTTAAAAGAGAAAACTATAACTACAGTAGAGGATTTGAGTTTATTTGGAATGAGATAAAGGTGCTGGTAACTTTTGAGAGTGATTGGAAGAGAGCAGAAGAGATTATGATACATCACGCTGTTAAAGAAGCAAAGGGTATGGAAGAGATTGTAAAAAAGAAAATTACTCAGATGACGCGGCATTACATGATTTATTATGAGAAATTGACACCTATCGTATATATTGATATTAAAGATAGCGGTGTAGAACTTTCTCTTCGCTATTTAACCGAAGCGA
The DNA here is from genome assembly GCA_020343695.1 of Candidatus Omnitrophota bacterium. Classification (GTDB taxonomy): domain Bacteria; phylum Omnitrophota; class Gorgyraeia; order Duberdicusellales; family 4484-171. The sequence goes on from CP070807.1 coordinate 375,811, forward strand.
GAAAGCGTCGTGCTACCCATGATGTTCTTTGTCGAGCGATCTTAGATGATTTTGATAAAGAAGATAAAGTTAATTTTGCGTACACTACTTATAGGATTGTAAAATAAAGTATGAATAATAAGATTCAAGCAAAAGCGCTTCAATTCTCTATTATAGACGGTGCCCTTTCTGCTGTTATGGGTTCTCTGGCAGGAGGAATATTTTTAATGGGTTTTGCTTTAAAAATCTTAAAAGCCCAACCCCAACAGATAGGAATACTGGCAGCACTCCCCATGTTTGCAAATCTTATTCAGATTTTTGGCTCTTACGTTATTGAGAAAACTGGAAAGAAAAAAATGCTTTGCTTTCTCTGCGTTTTTGCAAGTCGTGCCCTTTGGCTTCTCATAATTTTACTCCCCCTCAAAATATTTGCCCCTTTGGCAGATTTCCGAGTGTGGGTACTTGTGGCAGTAATTGGTCTTTCAAGTCTTTTTGGATCTTTGTCAAGTGTCGCCTGGCTTGCCTGGATGAGTGAATTAGTTCCAGAAGATATTAGAGGTAGCTACTTCGGGAAGAGAAATATGATTGCCTCAGCCTGTGGTATGGTAGTCGTACTCTCAGGTGGTAAATTTATCACCCTGTGGGAAAATCGCTTCTCAGAGACTAACCCCTATAGTTTCATTATCCTTTTTATCGCGGGCTTAGCAGCGGGGTTAATTGCCACCTGGTTTATCTCGCGTACTCCCGAGCTCGGCAGTCCTAAAAAAGATAAGGCCCAAGCATTCAGTCTTTCTGTATTTTTTAACCCCTTAAAAGATAGAAATTTTCTAACCCTTATTCTTTTTGTATCAGCCTGGATGTTCGGTATCCAAATTGCGGGACCTTTTTATGGCGTATTTATGATTAATAATCTAAAGATTGACTTTTCTACCATTACTATTCTTGGCACCTTTGCTACTCTTGCTACCCTTTTTATGATGAAGATTTGGGGACCAATCTCAGATAAACTAGGTAACAAACCAGTAATCATTGTTTCAGGTTGGGTTCTCATTATTGTTCCTTTTATCTGGATTCTTGCTCTTCCCGGCAAATATTATTTACCTGTGTTAGTTGCCCATATCCTAAGCGGCGCATTTATGGCGGGAGCCACCCTTTCTCAGTTTAATATTTTGATAAAGCTTTCGCCTGGTGAGGGCCGTTCCGTATATTTAGCATTATTTGCTGCCATTACTGGTTTTGTTGGTGCAGTTGCGCCAATTCTGGGAGGCAGTTTATCAAAAATATTGGAAAGTTTTAGTTTCACTTTCTACGCTTACCAGATTACAAACCTCCATATCATATTCCTTATTTCATCAGTATTGCAGATGCTTACGATTTTCTTTATTTTGAAAGTAAAAGAGCCCAAAGCTTCAACGCCCGTTGCAGTTATTATGCAGCTTAAAAATGACTTAAATCCTCAAGTTGGCATAGGTGGTGCGGCTGATTTTTTAATGGTTGAATTTAAAAAGGGCGAGGACGTGTTAAGAAAAGTGGATAGAGTTACTGATGGGTTGGCAGAAAAATCTGAGGAGAAAATTGAAAAAGCGCTAGATAAGGGAGCAAAGATTATTAAAAAGCCTCTTGATAAATTAAAGGATTTTTTGAAAGACGAAGATTAATAAGGGGGTGTAATTATGGCTAAGTTTTTGGATATCTTTCAAGATTTAGTTGTTAGGAGGCTGCAGCAAGTTTATCAATTCGCAATGGAATTCGGTCCTAAAATCGTTCTTTCGATAATTATTTTATTAATTGGTTGGATTTGTGCGGTCCTTATTAAGAAAATTACTGCCAAACTCCTTAAGGCTTTAGGGTTTGACGTTCTATCAGAAAAATTTGGCGCAAAAAAATTATTGGAGAAGGGAGGTGTTCAGCGAAATTCTTCTTCGCTCATAGGGCTGGGATTTTATTGGCTTATTATTTTCAGCACATTGATCATGATATTTAATACCTTGGAGTTACCGGTTGCCTCTCAATTGTTAAAACAGGCAGTGCTTTATATCCCTAAATTTATTGTTGCTCTGATTCTTCTTGCTCTGGGAATATTTTTGAGTAATTTTGTCGGCAAGTTTGCCGCCACTTCTGCACGTTTGGCAAAAATACCCTTTCACGTGGCAATCGATAGAGTCAGTCGCTATGTTGTAATTGGTTTAGCCATAATGTTTGCACTCCAATATTTAGGTGTGGCGGTTACGGTAACGGTTCAATATACCGTGATTATTTTTATCGTAGTGCCGGTTATTGCTGCCGTAATAATTTTTGTCGGAGGAAGAGACATAATCGCAAATACGTTAGCAGGAAGATTGCTTTTAAATGAATACAAGAGAGGTGACATAATAGAGTTTGATTCAATTTCTGGACAACTTATATCCATCGATTGTACAACTACAAAGATAAAGAGCAAGGATAATGAGCTGATAATAGTGCCGAATTCAGAGCTGACTAAAAAAATAATTAGAAAAACAAAGGGGCAAATATGAGATATATAATGGGAATTTTTACTTTTGTTGTAATTGTATCATTATTAGCATGCCAGTCTTTAGTAGGACCAGTGAGCGAGATTCCTGAAGGATATCAAATACAAAAAGGTACCACTCTTGTTGTTATTCTCAAGACCCCTCTCTCATCCAATATAAATAAAAGAGGAGATTCATTTGTTAGCCACTTAAAGGAGGCATTAACTTTTAAAGATAAAGCTATATTACCCAAGAATACTCAAATTAGAGGATTAGTGAAAAGAGCCACTAGGTTTGAAAAGTTGGGTGATCGGGCAAATCTTCTTTTACTGTTTGACCAAATTGTTTTGCCTGATGGTAAAAAGATTCCTTTAGTAGCGAGTTTAGATACAGATGAAGGTTCTAAAGTTATCAAGATAGAGGGGAAAGCCGTCAAAGATGCAACAATTATTGGAGGAGGCGCTCTTGTCGGGACGCTTGCTGGCAGAACTCAGGGCAAAGAAGGCGCTCAACGTGGCCTTGTGGTAGGTACAGTTGCTGGTGCAAGCGCAGTACTTTTATCTAACGCAATGGAAGTAAAACTTCCTGTGGGAACTGAGTTAACTATTAAACTCCAAGAACCTCTCTTAATTCCCAAATAAGATCCCCACCTTTTAAAAATTTTTGCCGCGCCGCTCACAGATTGATAATTTTATACAGGGTTTTTGCGAGGGAGAGGACGCGGGGAAAGGGCTCGAACCCACAACCTGTCGTTCATTACTTCACGCCCTATAGGGCAACTCAAGGTTTTCCTTAAAGAGCGGCAAAGAGTAAAACTTCTAACACCTCACTCCACCTAACCCCACCATCCAATCTACATTATTCCTATTGCCCATTAATAGATAATTTGGTATGCTGGAGATGGGGAGAGTCGCATTTAAGCCGCTGATTTTTATGTTATATGAAAAAACAAAAAGGATAAAAATGAAAAATATATTCCTTGCACTTATCGTTTCTTTATCGTTAGCGTTTCCAGTCTTCGCCGAAAAGATAACTCTTAAATCAGGGAAAACCCTAGAAGGAAAAATAATTCAAGAAACAGATAGCTTTATAAAAGTAGATTTTTCTGGCATACTCTTAACTTATTACAAAGATGATATAGCTAATATAGAAAAAAGCACTAGCAATACTCAAATAAAGCACAATCAGGAAAAACAAGATATGGATTATGGCGAGACAACAAAGGATCAACAATGGGAAGAAAAAATGATTGAAGAAAGAATTAATATGGAAAAAAAACAAATCGAAGCCCAAATCGAAGCCTATGAAGGACGGATTAAACAGTTGAAAGAGTGGATTAAAGAGTATGAGGAAGGAGATGAGGATTACGTAATGACTGAGGAAGAAATTAAGATGTACGAAAAGAGAATCGAAGAGAAGAAAAAAAGAATTGAAAAAGATAAAAAGTATATGGATCATTTTAAAAAAAGATTGAAGAATTAAAGACAAAATAAATAGATGCCGTATAATAAAATCATCTAACAACTCAACCCACCTGACCCACCCCACCATCCAACCTACATTATTCCTATTGCCCATTCATAGATAATTTGCTATGCTGGAGATAGGAGTAAGTATATTGATTGTTATGTGAAAAAAATGATAAATTATGGAAAGAAAAACTTACTTAAGGTAAAAGATAGTATATTTATTATTGTACTATATGCATTAGTCTTTTATGGAATATATTATGTATTACGTTGCTATTTCCTGTGTGGCGTTCCAGGTAGAGTAGTGGATGAGTCTGGCAAAATTTTATTAAACTATGTACGCAACAAAGGAGGAGTGGGTATTATAATCGGTCTTTTATACACAGCCACTGCGTCTCTCGCTCTTATTGTGAGTACAACTAAATATTTTATTTACGTAAAATATCTTGTTTTAGCTGCGGCAATCTATCAATTGTACTGCTTTGTTCTTCTTTTAAATAAAAGCTATTTTAGTTTACAAGATATAATTATACCTTCAATCGTTATTGCGACCTTTCTCCTTGCCCACATAAACCATATAACACCTCACCGGACCTAACCCCACCATCCCACCCCATTATTTAATTTGACTGACTTTATCTGTAGGAGTATCATATTTTTAGCTGCCTTATTATGTATGTTTACTACACACGACGAAGTGAAGGCGAAAGAGAGTAATAGTTGATAGTTCATAGTTGAGGAGGGTATATGAGAGGGGGGCGGATGCGATGCCAGGGATTTTAATTTTTTTTGGAATAATTTATATTGTTTACGGTATTTATACTTTAAGAAATAAAAAAATTCGCAATGAGGAAGCTACGAGAATCATCTTGTTTTTTAAGGGAAAAAGCGCCATTATATTTGGCATTAGCTTATCCCTCTTGGGTTTTATTTTTTTGTGTTGGTTCCGGCAGTCTATAGCCGGTCAATTAACGGGTTCTCCTTAAAAAGTAAGAGAAAGCACAAATTATTTCTTCACCCGCCCCAAAGTGAGGGAGCAGTTTAGAAAGGAGGTATGATGAAAAATTTCCTAATGCTCATTGTAGTATTTTTTCTGGCCTTTTGCTCTGGCTGCAGTAGAGAAATCCCAACAAATGAGCAGCCTATGTACGGTAATATTCCAAGGACAGCATATGAGCAGAAAGTAGATGAACAATTTATTAACACAGTTGTCAAGCAATTTGGTAGCAGAAAAACAGCAGCCAAAAAACATATTGAGTTTGCCTGGCATTATTATCACAATGGTGATTCACGAACTGCCATGAAGAGATTTAATCAAGCCTGGCTACTCGACCCTAATAATGCAGAAGTTTATTTTGGTTTTGGGCTCCTTATGAGCGAGCAGAAACGTCCTGACGAAGCAATAGATTTATACACTAAAGCAATACAACTCAATCCTAACTATGCTAAGGCTTACCATAATCGAGCGCTCGATTATTGCAGAAAAGGCGATTTTAATCAGGGCATTTCTGATTTTAGTAAGGCAATTAAAAATGAGCCAAACAATGGGCAAGCATACAATGACCGTGCAGTTGCTTATTTTGAAATAAGAGAAAATGAAAAGAGTTGGAACGGTGTTAATATGGCAGAAGAAGTAGGATATAAACCTCATCAAGGATTTCTTGCTGCACTAAAGAAAGCTT
>CP070807.1:381532-391635 GCA_020343695.1 Candidatus Omnitrophota bacterium
CTGTACGAAATTACTTTTGTACGGTGAGCAAAGATTTGAGTGCTGGAGGGATAAAAATTTTTGCCAGTGAGTTTCTTCCCAAGGGAAATTATTTGAAAGTAAATATCAATCTTATCGATAGAGTTGTGGGGGTAAAAACGAAAGTTGCATGGTGCAATAAAGAGAGAGTGACTGAACGATACTGTGCAGGGTTAGAGTTTATAGAGATGAATGAGGAAAATAATCAGACAATATCAGAATTCCTCAGTTACATTTATAATTCATAGAGATGACGAAAAGTGAAACAAAAAGGAGAAATTGTTTAAAGTGCAATAAATCGTTGAAGGTAGTAAGTTGGTACTACAGGGACGGCAACTATTTCTGCAACAAAGCCTGCTTCAAATCGCACTTTAAAAAACAAGCGCCTTCCTAATGGAAGAAAGAAGAAAATATCCTCGTATTACCAGAACCCTACCGCTCAAACTTTCTGATTCCGAATTTGATGTCCTCACAGAATCAAAAAATATCTCGGGTTGCGGCGTCTACTGTTCCGTCGATAAATCTATCCCGATCATGACAAAACTCGACATCGTGCTTCTGGTACCTATCCGTAAAAGCAGGGGGCGCGTAGTAAAAAAGATAAACTGCTGTGGGGTGCTTGTGAGGAGTGAATATTTAAAGGATAATGGGAAGCACTCCTACACTGTGGGGATCTATTTTAATGAAATAAGCGAGAAGGATAGAAAAGTTCTTCTTTCCTATATAAATTCCTTTCGTAATAAGCGAGCCTTTACCGGTAATTACCAAAATCAATAAATGGGCTCTCTAGGCAATTCTTGCCAACGTAATCCCTAAGACTGAATTACTGCTATGATGAATTTTGGCATGCGGCATGGATTGAAGAAAAGCACTCCCTGCAATAAAGTAAAGTTTCTCTGTGGTGCAATTTATTCCCACGAAGAAGCATACAATAATGCCAAACGTATACTGATAAAAAAGTTTGGCAATTTCGATTTTGAGAGTCAACGCATTGACTTTCACTTTACGGATTACTACACAAAAGAGATGGGCAAACCTCTTTTTCGAAGGTTCATTTCTTTTAAAAAGTTAAGAAATCCTCAAGAATGCGTGAAGATAAAGACATTCTGTATCGCTGTAGAGAGGAAATTATCACGAGAGGGAAGAAGAACGGTCAATATCGACCCTGGCTATCTGAACGAAGCAAAGCTTGTACTTTTTACCACCAAAGATTTCTCTCATCGAATCTATTTAGGGAAAGGCATCTACGGCGAAGTTACTCTTTCCTACAGAAAAGGAAATTTCTGTGACCTTCCTACCACATACCCTGATTATCGCACGCCGGCATATAAACACATTCTACTATCTATAAGAGACCTCTATCGGCGACAGAAAAATGGTACCTGCTGATAAAATTAGACTGACAGAGGAGAGGGCTCATCTTCTCTATAGGCGTCTGCAATGCTGCGATCTCTGTCCCCGCAACTGCATGGTGAATAGGCTAAAGGGTGAAACCGGATATTGCGGGATAGACCGAGATGCCGTGGTGTATACTGCCTTCTTACATTCTGGCGAAGAACCGCCGATCAGTGGCCCAAGGGGGAGTGGCACAATATTCTTTTCTGGATGCAATCTTAAATGTATCTACTGCCAGAACCATAAGTTTTCACATCTCATCACAGGAAGAAAGGTAAAGGAGGAAGAGCTAGCCAAAATTATGCTCGCTCTTCAAGATAAGGGCGCAGAGAACATCAATTTTGTCACTCCCAGCCATGTTCTGCCTCAAATCCTTAAAAGCCTGGCAGTGGCCTTTAGAAATGGGCTTGGCATCCCCCTTGTCTATAACACCTCGGGCTATGAGAAAAAGGACATTTTGGCCCAGCTTAGAGGAGTAATCGATATCTATCTAAGCGATATGAAGTATATAACCCTCAAGACAGCCCAAAATTACTCAAAAGCCCCGGATTATCCTATATTTGCCCAAGAGAGCACCATCCATATGTATGACCAGCAGAAAACGGCTATATGGGCCAATAATTTGCTAAAAAGGGGCCTAATTATCCGCCATTTGGCCCTGCCTGGCCACCTTGAAGAATCAAAGAAGGTTTTGGCGTGGATAAAGGCAAATACCCCAGAAGCTCTGGTAAGCATTATGTTTCAGTATAGACCATATTTTAAAGCAACCTCAAGGCCCGAGATAAACAGACCCATAAATCGTTCAGAGTATAGCCAAATAAGGAATTTTGTGGAGGAATTAGACCTTGAGGGCTGGCTTCAAGAATTTAATCCTTCGCAAGACCTGGCAGGGATACATTTTTTACCTCATATTGAATTTTAGGCAAGCTAAAGAGGACTTTGCCCAAAAGCCCGGCTAAAACCTTCTATTGTGTCTTCTCAATGAAAAAACCTACCTTGTGATCTTTCTCAGGACCCTTAATGACGATATGGTGAATATTGGCTATGGGGATAATCGCTAAATCATCTTGCTCAAGAAGGACGTCTATTATTATCAAAGGTTGAAAATGGCCCACGCTTGGTTCAACAATCTTGTAGATAAACTTCGTCTCATACGATTGACCGGTATTAAGGTATATGAGAGCTGAGTTATTTTTGCTTTCCTTAAGAAACTCCTCAGTTGTTTTGATTGCGGTAATATCCATTTATGCCTCCTTTTTTATCCATTTTAAAGAGTATTCATTACTTGTCAACTCAATTTCCTTTTCTTAAACGTCAATCCATTATCTAGGGTATAGAAATAACGGACATACGGGAATGCTGAGGGCAGAATAAATAATGTATTAGCTATTCTATCATCCTAACAATCTGCTTAAGATACTGCAAAATATTCATTAATCCCGGGCTTACTCCTAATATAGAAGTAAAGATATATAACTATATATATAATGAGGTAAAAACCGCCGCATCAATTCACAGCTTTTTATGAAAATAAAAAATCGCTTTTGTTTTCCTGATATATTGGCTCATTTTACCCATTCATAAAAGGTTACATAAGATATATTATAGGAAGTTAACTCTATCCGAGGTTTTCTTGGTTCAGCATTTAAGAAAGTATTGCTTATAACAGAATCTTGTGGATATTTTTGAATATACAGGCGGAATGAATCTTTGAGTTTTTTATTAGCCGACGACCTTTTGCTGGCTTATATTAAGGAAATCTAAAAGCACCTTCCTAATATATACCGAGGGCTCTAAGTTCGCTCTCTGTGCCCAATTGAGCACTTCCAACCACTGTTCGCGCGTCAGGCGTACATTAATAGTCTTGGTGTATTTAACCGCCTTTTTTGGCCTTCCTCGACGTCCTGCTTTTTGCGTCATTGTCCTCATTAATGTATCCTCCTTAGATTTTATATTATTGTACCATATTTTTTATTTATTTTCAAGTATACAAAAAAACACAGAAAACTACTAAAAACCGCATTAAATACGGCTGCCGAAACCAGAGTTCCTCTGGGAGTGCTAAAACCTTAACCGATTACATTATTATTACGTGACGATAGACAAAGGTAGGTTAAATGTACGGGTGCGCGGATATTATTATAAAGGATTATCTCTCTTCTTGGCCCTTTTTTTTGCCATCCTTGCCTAGACGTTCTAGGCACCTCTTGATAAGTTTCTTATCGGCTTCTTTGATCTCATAGAATTCTATTCCTGTATTAAAGAAGATCACATCTTCAAGGCAGAACGCCTCTTTCTCTTTCACCCACGTAACCTTTCCCTTGCAGGTAACTGGTTTCTTCTGAATATAAATCTCCAAATCTAACGGAGACAAGAGATCTAACTTTTTCCTAATCACAACCATTACTCCCTGATCACTAATATCTTCTGTGTAGGTGGAAATCCGCTCCTGGTCAGCAACAGAAATGTTGATTGTATAGGGAAACTGCATCCGTATTGCGCGCCTGCGCTCTTCTCTCTTCCACTTCATAGATTTTTCTACACTCGCTCGGTCTGGCTACGGGTTCTTGCAATAGGAAGCTCTGGCGATTAAAATTCTTAAGTCTCTAAGCCACACTCACTTTTTATGCGGATTTTCGTATCAATAAAATCTTTGTGAGTCAGACGAAACAGATTGGAAATTTTACGTATTACCTCAACTTCATTGTTATCTAAGTCTTTATCCGCACAGGCAACTCGAAAAAGGTCCTCTATAATTTTCACTTTCACATCATGCGGCAAGTCTTTGCTCACTTCATGAGTAAACTGGTAGAGATCTATTCTTTCTTTAGCTGCTTCTTCAATTGAATTCATCACATATGGCATTTCGCTCTCTGAGAGCCTGCCGTATGTAGCCAGTATCTCCTTAATTTTCTCTGCCTCTTGAGGCAAAAATTTCTCATCAGCTTCCGCGACAATCCACAGAAGTACCCCCAGTGCGATTTTATCATCTATATCGCGCGGTTTGATGTCAACGGGATTATCTCTCCACACTGATGAAATTACCTTTTTCCTGAATTGGTCTAAAATACCGGCCACTCCCCTACTCCTCTGTTCTGCCAAAGGTGACAGGAAAGTATCTGGAACAGTTAAAAGAAACTGCCGCGATACCCTTTACTTATATTATTTATATATTACCTATGTATCATTTTTCCGTGGTGCATCTTCCGAAACGATAAACCTCCATGTTTACAAGGAATACCTGTAATACGTGCATATAAACCGAGAATAATTAAATATGCGGCTATAATCCAAAGCGTAAAGGCGATGATTCTGCCGAATTGTTTCAACCCCTTCGATTCAGTCTTAGTGACGCAAAAGAGCACAAAAAAGCTCGTCACTACCATAAACAGCGCTTTCATAACAGGAATTAACCCCTGCATAGCTCAACCTCCTTTCTTGTCCAACAACACTTCACTTACCCCCTCTACACATACTAACTTCAGATATCGAATTCATCTACGCTAGGCCTATAGGCACGTGTTCTCTTTTTCGCTGCCCTTCTCTTTTTATCTCTAAGCATCTTTTCCTTTGAATCTGCAGAACGCCTGCGCTTCTGCCTTCTTATTTTCTCTCTCTGCTTTTTGGCTTCTGCCTGCTTTGCCAGAAGGAACGCCTCAATTTTATCCGCAAGTATCCTTCGCGCCAAGAATCTGTTGCGAGCCTGATAGCGACTCTTCTGGCACTTTACTTCTATGCCTGTTGGTAGATGTTTCAAGTAGACGCAGCTAGAAACTTTGTTCACATTTTGGCCACCAGCTTTCGCTGCCCGAATAAATTTCTCTTCTAAGTCTCTCTCTCGAATATCAAGAGCATCCATTCTTCTCTTGAGAGAATTTTTTTTGGTCTTGCCTGCACTGCCTCTCATAGAAATCGGTGACTGCGTAAAGCACCCTAATCCAAAATTGTCGTTGTAAGAAACATCACCACTTTTTTCTGTTCGTTGAGGTTCTCTCTCGACAGAGGTATTCCCAAAAATGAGGTTTGCCGATGAATGCTCCGTTCTGTCTTATCAAGACCTCCTATGGCTATAGTATCTCCATCGTTCATTATAACGCGGGTAAATACAGCGCGTTCGTAGAGACTCGCCTCATTGAGATTACTCATCGAAGGCCTTAACGTCACAGTAACTGTTCCGTCATTATTCACAACCGGCAACACCTCCAAAGAATCTCCCACACTTCTCGTAATTGGGCTCACGTACGTACTGTCCCTATAAATAATTACATTCTGTCCGAAAATTTCCTCTTTACTTACTCCAATTTGTGCCGGATGGTTGCTTAAGGTCTTAACTGTCATCTGAGAACGAATATGGGAATCATCACTGGTATCGAGCAAACCGAAGACTGCATTCAACTCACCGGAAGGAACAATAAGCTGACCTGTCTGCATTCCTATCTCTTCAAGAACGCTATCAGTTACGTCTGCAATAACTACTTTTATTTCTACCTGTCGGGGCACAACATCTAAGCTCTCGATAACTTCGGAAATGCTCTTTATATTCTGGGGGTAATCACGGACAATCAAAGTGTTCGTTTGAGGGTCAAAACTTACTTTCCCCTCATCGCTCTTTAGTCCTTCAATCACCGGATAGAGAGATCTCGCACTGCTATGTTTTAGCCGAAAAACGCGCATTTTCAGATTATACGCCTGGCAGAATCCAGCAGCAGTAAAAATAAAAAAGAAGATGATACATACTGTCCTATAAAGAATTAGAGTAGCTCTCATTTCTTACGATTTTTTAGGGATTGTATACCATTGTACCACTTCACTTATTTTTATCAAAGTTTATTGTCGCTCTCTTTTTGATCGTTCTCTCCTTGGATGTCTTGTTTATCTGCGACATCGGTGGGAGGGTTTTCTTGGGAAGGTTGGGTGGTGGTATCCTTTTGGGGAGAGGATGTATCCTGTCGACGCTCATCTTCCTCTGGAGGGCCCTGCTCTTTACTCTTGAGAGGCTCACTTTCCGAAGAAGATTCGTCTGCTGTGCTTTGCGTGGGTTCCTCCTTTTCTGGCGAGGGTATCGGTCCGCTTTCGGCTTTTAGCTGCCTGACTTTCTGTCTTAAAATTTTAATTTCATCGGCAAGCTTTTTGTTCTCCTCTTCTATCACTCGAAACCTTCTCTTCTCCTCGTCAAACTCTTTCGCCTCTTTTTCTTTGCCCAGTAATGCTTCTTTCAGTGTGGCGTTTTCTGTCTGGAATATCTGCGTATCCTTTTGCTGTTTCTCAAGAAGCCCCTTCAAATTAGCAATCTCTTCTTTGAGCTCAGAGGCACCTCCTTTATCCTCCTCCATCGCCTTTTTGAGCATATCATTCTCACGCTGCATATGCCCAAGTTTCGCATTCAAGGTACCTATCTGTTCTCTCAAGAGAAAAACTTTCTGTTCTTTTCCGTACAGATTATCTTTCATCTGCCTTTTCTCTTTGGTACTACTCGTTGAAGACAACATGCTATAAACCGCCAAACCTACTGCCAGCAGGATAGCAATCAGTACAATTGTAAACACCTACTTCCTCCTTTGCCTAAAAACACTCAGAAGAATAAACTTATAACCGCAAGAATTACGCAATAATATCCGAAACTGCTGAACCGTGCCTTTGTGAGGACCACTCTCAATATCTTTAATGCAATTAGTCCTGAAATTAAGGCAGCAAAAAAACCAACAATCATCTGTGAGCGAGACACGTCCATTTGCGCTAAGTCGCTAAATTTTGCACAGAATACTCCAACGATGACAGGTATCGCAATTAAAAACGAAAAATGAAATGCTTCTTTGGCACGAAACTTCATTCGCAGCAGACCGGCAATTGTAATCCCTGATCGGGATATACCCGGAAGGAATGCGAGAGCCTGCAAAACTCCTAACAGAAGAGACTCTTTCAATGTAATATCCTGATGCTGCCTGCCCCCAATGATATTTTTTGTAGTCAGAAGAATCAATCCATTTACCAATAGGCACAGAGGAACAAAAAACTTATTCCCGAAAAAGCCTTTTAAAAAATGATCTATACCTGTAGCCCCCGCTGCAGTAACTGCAGTAATAATCAGAATACGAACGAGCACCTTTTTGTTCAAAAACGACACCCATATCTGTTTCCATAAATAGAGAACTATTGCAACGAGTGTGGCAAGGTGTAAAAATACAAAAAAGGGAAGAAGATTTGCCTCGAGAGCAAGCAACCTCTGTGAAAGATAGAGATGCCCTGAGCTGCTTATAGGCAAGAATTCTGTTAAACCTTGCACAATGCCAAAAAGGAAAAATTTCATAGAGTTGCCTTTCTTCTATTGGAGTTGGGCGTAGCCGCGGGAAAAAGAAGACTTTTGTTCAACCCTTCAGTAATAGGCGCAAAAAAAATATCAATATGAGAATCCCGATAAATAAAACAGCGTACTCCCATGACCCAATTCTCCGCCGGGAAACAGTCCCATCTTCAGGCACCTGTGGCTTTGCAGATTTATCAATATGTCGACTCAAGAATTGACGACAGCTGTTGCATACACAGAGATGCTCCTCTATAGCCCCCACTTCATCCTCGGAGGTAGTATGAACAATGTAGCGAGGAATCATTTCTCTTATTTGATCGCACTCCATTGTTCCAGAAGGTACATTGCTCACGCGATTTTACCGTTTTTTCTTCTTCGCAGTATGTCTTCTTTTCTGGGAGGGTTTCGTGTAGTACTGCCGCTGCCTAAATTCTCTCAAAATACCTTCTCTTTTGCACTGCATTCGAAATACTCGCAAAGCCTTCTCGAAATCTTCTCTCTTTTGTATTTGTACTTCTGCCATCTTTCCTCCTCGGTTATTTTAGTGAATTATATCACAGATAATCAATATCGCAAGAAAAATACTGGGTAATCTATGGGGGGTGAGTTTCTTAGACGGGTATCAAATCACAATAATAGAATCGATTATCTCGCAAAATAATCTCTCCTTTTCTGTACGATACTTTCTCTTTGAATAGTGGCCCATCGTACACAAAGGAATGGAACTGGCCGCGTTCACCACAAGGATCGACTGACGAAGGAAGTTTGCGTAAAAACCCTCTATTGAACTGTCTACCGACGAATCGCCTTCCAAGTACATTGGAATCCACACAGCTGGTCACCGCCCGAAAACCCAAATCGATGAACCTACGGGCAAGGGCGGCCGTGTTTCTTCCCCAGAGAGGAAAAACTGCCTTCATCCCTATCTTCAATAGATTTTCTTGCCGATATTTTCTTACCTCCGCTAAAAAAATATCTGCAAAAACTACTGAACAAACACCCACGGCCTTATATCCCGCGAGGAAAGCCTGCATTGTGTGTTCATACTCTTCATTTGAGACATCTTTTGTAATGAATATCTTCGCAAGCGGCAAACCCAAGGATTGCGCTTGGCGCTCAAGGAGGACCTCTCTTACACCATGCATACTTATCCTCCTATACTCCTCTGTGATAGTCGTACACAACGAGACAATCTCATAACCTGGGTTATTTTTCGTTTCATAAAGGGCAAGAGCGCTATCTTTTCCTCCACTCCAGCAGAAAATAACTTTTTCTTTCATGGTTTAAAATGTAAGCTTCAGGCCTCCATAAAATGTTCTACCGGGAAGCGGATACCCTCTCTGTTCCTGGTATTCTTGATCAAAAATATTCTTTATCGCAAATAACACTTCTAGATGGTCGCTAGCCTCATAATTAAAGTCTAAATCTATAGTATAGTAATGCTTAAGGCGAAATGTATTTGCCGGATTAGTAAATCTTTTCGTCTTATATGCGGCACCTAAACCTATATCCAACTGAGGAGTTACTGAATAGAGAACCTTTAGTTTATAGAAGTGCCGGGGTCGGTTTATCAGCCACTTTTTGGTATTTACGTCTATGGCCTCTAAGTATGTATAACTAAAATTACTCCTGAGGTTGTCATTGAAATCGAAAGCAACCTCCAGTTCAGCCCCTTTGATTGTTGCAGAATTAACATTGCTCGGCCTCCACCACCACTCCTCATCCATAGCCCAGGTGATTAAATCGTTAAATTTTGTTTTAAAAAAAGTAACATCGGTTTGCAGTGCATCAAAGAAGTAACCCGTAAATCCGGCTTCAACAGAAGTTGATTTTTCAGGATCTAAATTTGTATTTCCTGTCGCTCCCCTACCGTAGAGTGGCCAAAACATTGCCGGCAGTCCCCAATCATCGGTGGGCCAGTAAATTTCATTAAATGTAGGGGCTCGAAATGATTTTCCGTAAGACGCGCGAAGTTTAATATTTTCGTACAACCAAATGCTTAAGCCTCCTTTAGGGTTTACCCTATCACCAAAGTTGGAATAATTATCCCAGCGCAAACCACCAACGAGACTACCTCTTTGCCACAAATCTAATTCAGATTCAAAATAAAGCCCTTTAAAATTATAGTTGTGCTTTGAAAATACGCTACTATTAATTTTGTTTTCCTGATAGGTATATCCTATCATCGCTCGCAGTATATCGCAAAATCGATGCGAATAATAGCCGTCAATTCCATAGAGCTTTACTGTATTGGTATCCTTATCGAGAGGGTTGAATGCCTCAACGAACTCCAGACGATCAATGGTGTGGAATAATTTTAAGGATGCGTCCTGTTCGCCAAAAACTTTGCCTTTATACGTCAAATCAAAATATTTATCAGATGAGT
>CP070807.1:391735-401543 GCA_020343695.1 Candidatus Omnitrophota bacterium
ATAAAGAATGTGATTCTCCACGGAAACCAAGATGTGTGGGTTTGGGATAAACCGTTTGAGGGTGTTATTCCTCACTTAGAGAGGATATTCAGGACGACCGCCAGTGACTATATGAAAGGAGAAATTTCAAAATATATGTCGAAACTGGCTTGCCCTGAATGTGGAGGAGCACGCCTAAAGAAAGAAAGCCTTTCGGTGTACGTGGGAGGCAAATCTATCTGGGATATAATAAAGATGAATATCGGAGCCTGTTGTGAATTTTTTGATCAACTGAAGTTAACCTCTTTTGAGGAAAAGGTAGCCCACCACATTATTAAGGAAATTAAAAAACGCCTTGCCTTTGCGATTGACGTGGGGGTAGGATATCTGTCGTTGGATAGATTGAGTTCTACCTTGTCGGGAGGAGAAGCTCAACGAATTCGGCTCGCCACTCAGGCTGGTTCCTCTTTGAGCGGGGTGCTCTATATTCTTGATGAACCAACTATAGGTTTGCATCCCCGGGATGATAAGAAACTAATTACTACGTTAAAAAATTTACGGGATTTGGGTAATACCGTCATTGTGGTAGAGCACGATGAGCAGATGATCCGTAATGCTGACTGGATGATTGATCTTGGTCCAGGGGCAGGCCTTAAGGGCGGCAGAGTCGTATATTCCGGCCAACAGGAGAATATTCTCCTTGCGTCGACACTCACAGCAAAATACCTTAGAGGAGAGGAAAGTATACATTTTCCTTCTAAGAGGCGACCGCATCTGCAACAGTCGTATCTACTCATAAAAGGGGCTCAGGAACACAATTTAAAAAATATTGACGTGAGAATCCCTTTGGGTGTTTTTGTTTGCATAACCGGGGTTTCAGGATCAGGGAAATCAACATTAGTAGAGGATATACTCTACAGAGGATTGGCAAGAGCTATTTATGACTCAAAGGAGAAGCCAGGAAGGCATGGAGGGATAGAAGGTAGTCATTTAATCGACAAAGTGATTATTGTAGATCAATCTCCTATCGGACGGACACCGCGTTCAAATCCCGCTACCTACACCGGTGTGTTTACATATATACGACAGGTATTCAGTAAACTGCCTGAGGCGCGGATGAGAGGATATAAACCCGCACGGTTTAGTTTTAATGTTTCTGGAGGCCGATGCGAGGCCTGTCGCGGTGAGGGTACAAGAAAAATTGAGATGCACTTTCTTCCTGACGTGTATGTTCCCTGCCAAGTATGCGCGGGCAGGCGATTCAATAAACAAACACTGGAGGTACGATTTAAAGGCAAAAACATATCAGATGTATTGGAGATGAATGTTGATGAGGCTATTGAGTTATTTGAGAATTTCCCCCAGATAAAGAATATTTTGCAGACGGTAAAAGATGTAGGGCTAGGTTACATTGGATTGGGCCAGCCTGCCACCACTCTTTCTGGAGGTGAAGCGCAGAGAATTAAACTTGCCTCTCAACTGAGAAAGAAAGCAACAGGTAAAACTCTTTATATTCTTGATGAGCCAACGACAGGACTCCATTTTGATGATGTCAAAAAGCTCTTATCTGTGTTGCAAAGATTAATTGATAAAAAGAATACGGTTGTGATAATCGAACACAATTTAGATGTAATCAAATGCGCTGATTACATAATTGATTTAGGGCCAGAGGGCGGAGATGAGGGAGGGTACGTTGTGGCTGCAGGAACTCCCGAAGAAATTTTATCTATCTCCGGATCGTTTACGGCAAAATTTCTAAAACAAAAACTCAAAAAAAGAGTATGCACTCGAGTGCATGCTGGAGAATAGAATGAAGATAACCCAGAAGCGAAAAATGGTATTTTTTCTCTTTGCAATGGCTCTGTGTACGCTGGATATGAGTTTTGCGCGGGATGAGGAAGACGAGAAATTTTATATCGCGATAAAAGCATTTGATGACGGTTTTTATGATGCAAGCGTTTCTCTCCTTGATAGGTTTATTGAAGAATTCCCAAAAAGTTCAAAAGTGCATACAGCAAAATTACATAAAGCAAAGTGTTACTATTTCAAGGAGGATTACTTTGGCGCTCTACAAATTCTCAATGAGCTTATTCAAAATAAATCCGCGAAAAGATTACATGACGAGGTTTATTACTGGTTGTGCCGACTCGCCATCAAAGGTAAAGATTTTAGGGAGGCGCTCAAGTACGCGAATAAAATTATCGAAAACTATTCTGGCTCTCAGTTTGAGTGGTGGGCCCGCTATTTAGCGGCAATATCTCATCTTGAACTCGGTGAAAATGAAAAAGCGTTGGGTCTTTTTAGGGAAATCGTAAACGAGTGTGATGATACCGAACTCATCGAAGGTTCGCTTTCCCGGCTCCTAAATCTCTACCTTTTGACAAATAATTACTCCCCGGTAATCGAGTTGGGAACTAAATACTTGTCGGATTTTCCACAGGGAAATTTGGCAGCGAAAGTCTCCTTCTATTTAGGGAAAAGTCTGTATGCGCAGAATGAATACGCTAGGGCCCTTCACCACTATCAGCAAAGTTTGCGGCTAAATAGAGACCCCGCTTTAGCTGATGCAATTTATCAAGGAATGGGTTTTACGCTTCTGGCACAAGGAAATTCTTCTGGGGCGAAGGAGAAAATCAATATGGTTAAAGACGAGGAGCTACGTCTTTTTTCTCAAGGAGTGTATTATTTCAAAATGAATGGTTATGCGCAGGCGTTGGAGGAGTTTGACGATTTTCTCGAACGATTCCCGGAGAGTGAATATTTGCCAAATGTGTATTTAAACAAAGCAGATTCACTTTATGAAATGGGCAGAGTAAACGATTCGCTGTCTATGTATACACTCATTCTCGATGAGTTTAAAGATACCCCCTATACGGATATTCTCGATAAGGCTCACTATGGTTTGGCGTGGTGTTATTTAAAAAGTGGAGGATTTAAAAAGGCGATAGAGGAGTTCAGAAATACCCTTAAGTACACAGAGAATCCTATTGTCAAGATAAGTTCTCAGATACAGATTGCAGATGCCTATCAAGAAGGTGAAAAATACGAGCAGGCATTAGAGATTTACAATGAAATTTTGAAGAATAACCCTAATACAATTTACGCTGACTACATTCAATTTCAAATTGGCTTAGTTTTTCTCAAGATGGATAAATTAGAGAATGCTTTTCTTGCCCTGAGAAATCTCCAAAAGAATTTTCCTTTCTCGAAGCTTATTCCCGAGGCACAGTATTTTCTCGCCGTGGGGTATTTCTCTCAGGAAGATTATCGCCAAGCTAAAAATTTATTGGAAGAGATCATTGAGAAATACCGCCAAGGCGATCTTTTGTCGAAAGCATACTATTTATATGGAAAGTGTTTTTTCAATGAAGAGAATTACAGCAAAGCATTGGAAATTTTTCAAACCACAATGAAAAAATTTAAAAACAGAGAAATCGAAGAGCTCGTATACATTGATATGGGCAATATTTACCTCAATTTATCCAAGTTTGAAGACGCAAAGAAAATATGGCTTATTTTTCTTAAGAAATTTCCTCAATCGCAATATGCCCCGGCGGTGATACTTTATCTGGGAGGGCTCTATGAGAAAGAGGAAAATTACCCCGAAGCAGAACGATACTATAAAAAAGTAATTAAAAGCTATAAAGGTTCACTCCTGATGCCTGAAGCAATCCTTTCTTTAGGTCACCTCTACTGGCGCCAGGGTGATTTGGATACTGCTCAAGAATATTTCCGTAAAGTTCAAAAAACCGATACGCCTCTCTCTTTGAAAGCGCAGTTGTACCTTGCAAAGATATATGGCCAAACAGGTGAAAACGACGCCGCTTTAGCATTGTACGATGGGCTGATTAATTCGTCTCTGGAAGCTTCAAAGGTCGCACTCTTAGAAAAAGCCATTCTTCTTAAGGAAATGAAAAAATATTCTCAAGCAATAGTATTTTTTCGAAAAGCAATTGAAGCTGGGATTGATTCGCCAAAAATACGATTATTTTTGGGGATATCTTTAGAGAAGAGCAATAAACTGAAAGAAGCTCAAGATGAATACTTTAACCTCATTTATAAATTTAATGACGAGGAGTATAAGGTAAAAGCCTATTTTCGGATGGCGAAAATTTATGAAAGGAAAGGCAACGTCAAAGAGGCGAAAAAAATCTATAAGAAAATTATTGATTTGGGAGTAGAAGAAAGTAAAATCGCAAAGGCGCGTTATAAGGAGCTAGAAAGTAGATAATTGTTATAGCGCGAGAGAACATAAAAAAATAAGGAGGGTGATATGTGGCAGTTAGTGGTTAAAGGCGGCTGGTTGATGGCACCTATATTCATCTGTTCATTCTTCGCAGTCACAATAATCGTCGAGCGTATGCTTTTTTATTTTTTCGGTATCAGTCGTTTTCATACGGTCTCTATCGTATCGGCGGTGTTAGAGGCGATACGAAAAAATCGGATTACTGAGGCGATTGATATTTGTGAGAAAAACCCTTATTATGTGACAAATATTCTCAAGGCAGGACTTCTTCGGTATGAAGAGTCGAAGGAAATTATTAAAGAGGCGATGGAAAACGCTTCTCTCTATGAAATACCGAAGCTCGAGAAGAATTTAAATTTCTTAAGTACCCTTGCGCATATTTCTCCGCTCTTGGGACTCCTGGGGACTGTCGTGGGATTAGTAAAATGTTTTTACATCATCGAGCAGAAGGCCGCTACTGTAGGGTTAGTGAATCCTTCTGATTTAGCAGGGGGGATATGGGAGGCTCTCCTTACAACGGTCGCCGGGCTGTGCATCGCAATTCCAACATATATTGCATACAATTATTTTGTCCATAGAGTAAATCTATCAGTACTTGAGGCCGAAAGGGCAGCAACTGAAACCTTGGAGCATCTCCGTGAAAGGAGGTTGTAAGTGAAATTTAAAAAACGGGTTGTCACGGAAGCAGGATTACGTCAGTTTGATATTGCACCCCTTATTGATTGCATTTTTCTGCTCCTCATTTTCTTCATGCTTACCTCAAGTTTTGTTGTAATTCCTGGGATCAATGTAAAGCTTCCGAAAGCTCTCTCATCTGACGATGTAGGGACCCAGACCCTTACCATTGTCATTTCCAGTGAGGATATATTGTATATTCAGGGTCAACCCAAGACATTGAAAGAAGTCGAAGAACTCCTCCAGCATAAAAAGTATGCATCGATTTTTATAAAAGCTGATCGCGATGCTAGTTTAGGAGCGGTGGTGGGAATTTGGGATGCCTGTAAAAGATTCGAGATTGAAAAGATAGGGATAGCCACTACCGGTGGCGAATAGATACATACTTTCGTGGTGTCCGGGGGTTTGTAATATTTACGCCGAAGGTGACAGATGTGGCAAAGAAATATTATTTTTTTTTCGTTGGTATTGTCCCTTTTTTTACACCTCCTGCCTGCGTCGTTTTTTTCTCTCAAGGTTGAAGAACCTCGCGTACCGGTTGTATACTCTTGGCTTGATATCCTTCGCAAGGATGACCTTTATGAGAAAAGGGCGAAAGTGTCTGAGTGGCAAAAATACACCATTTCCCTTGACGGTGTGAGAAAGCGCTATTTTTCTTCAGCTTTGGCCCCTCAAGAGGAGTGGTATCCTCTCCACGCCAAACCCTTACATCCTTCTTTTCCTACACGAAGTCATTTCCAAGAACCCACCAATCATCTTTATCTATGGGAGAAGAAACTACTTTTTCCTTCAGGGAAAGAGGAGGTTATTCCCTATCAGATTTTTGTCTCTCCATATGGAAAGGTTATTTTTTCCTTTCCTTGTAAGTTTCCGTTGGATTCTGAAGAAGGGTTGGTGCATCAGGAATACCTTCGTGAAGCCTCCCTTTTCTTGAAAGACAAATTCTTCTGGACAAAACTGGAAGGAGTAGTAAAATAAAATGGAAGTCGAATTTTCATTGTTTCTCAGCGTGGTATTAAGTGGCTGGATTGTTGCCATTTGTATAAAGGAATATATCGACAATCGGCGATGCATAAATGTGAAAAAGGATATACACGTCGAGCGCAGACAGTGTGAAGTCTGTATGTCGGTTTATTTTACAACCCCGTCTTTTAGGTATTGGTACTGTCCTTTTTGTGGAAGTATAAACAAGGATTCTCTCAAAAAAGGCATTTAATTGCACCGATTGAGGCAAAAAACATAGATTGGCAAAGCTAAGTACGGAATACCAAAGAGGAGAGTATGTTTACAGAGATTGGAATAGTCGCAGGAGAAATTTGGCATTTTTTGGATAGCCATGGCGAAGTGAGTTTATTACAGCTCCTGAAAGGTATAGAAAAACCAAAAGAAGTTATCCTCATGAGCTTGGGATGGCTTGCGCGAGAAGGGCATGTTTTGGTGAAGTTTGAAGAGGATCAATATAAAGTCAATTTAAGGGGAGAGTCGTCATGATGAAAAAAGGAGTCATTTTGGTAGTGGTAATAGGTATAATGTTTGTAATTGTTATTTTAGCGTTTGCTGCCTTGGCATTAATGACACAAGAATCACGCATTGCAGAACGCAAAATTGGAAGGACTCGAGCTCTTTTTACTGCCCAGGGCGGTATGATACATGCACTGGAGAGATTGAGAACAGAGGGAACAGACGCCGCTACCCTAGCACTTATTAACGCCGATGATCCCATAATTAACGGTTTAGAGGCGGATATTACGGTTATGGCAAGAGGCAGCGATCCTCAAGATTGCCCGAATAGCGCCCCTTCTGATTTTTGTGTACTTGTGGGCGTTGACTATTCGCGGTAGAACTAATTATCCTTCCTAGAATATTTGACATATTTCAGCATCCCTTGACAGAACGGTATTTCTCTGCCACAATTATATATTCTTAGTTTGGAGTAACTATATTTCTCGGCCGCAGACAAGGCACTTCGGTTACTCAACCTCAGCGCCGACAAAAAACAAGGAATAACCTTAAATAGGTACTTTTTTGTCGGGGCCGTAGTTCAGTTGGGAGAACGCCTCGTTCGCAACGAGGAGGTCAGCGGTTCAAATCCGCTCGGCTCCATAGATATAGCTTTTGGAGAGATGCAAGAATCGAAGCCTAGAGCATGAAGAAATTAATCTGCATTTTAATCTTGGTCTTTATCCTTGGCTTTGTGCTAAATGGAGTAGGATATTCGCAAGAACTAAAGCGTGCGGAATTTTCTGGTAGTTGGTATCCAGCTCATCCCGATAAGCTTAAATCTATGCTGGATACGCTGTTGAGGAACGCAGCCCCAGATTTAGAAAAGGAGAAAATATTAGGCATCATAGTTCCTCATGCAGGATACATTTATTCTGCATCAGTTGCCGCCCAGGGTTTTAAAATCTTAGAAAATAAACAGGTTAGGCATGTTATTCTTTTGGGAGCTTCACACAAGTATTATTTTGAAGGGGTAAGCATTTATCCTCAAGGCTCATTTGAAACTCCCCTTGGAAATTTGACGGTTGACTCAAAACTGGCATCGCAATTTCGTGATCTTTCCTTTGTGCAGTTTGAACCAAAATATTTCATGCGTGAACACTCTTTAGAAGTTGAGCTCCCCTTCATAAAGAAAATTATACCTGCAGCACAAATTGTCCCAATTCTTTTTGGAAAGGTAACTCATGACCAGATGCAACAACTGGCACAAAAATTGCTGGAAATCGCCTCTGGTACCGATATTCTCATTGTTGTCTCAAGTGACCTCTCTCATTTTCACCCCTATTATAAAGCAGGTAAAATCGATCAGGATACGATACAATTAATAGAGACTTGCAATACTCGTCGCCTTTGGGAAACCCGGGAATACGAGGGAGGACGCGCCTGTGGAATTTGTCCAATCGTCACATTTCTTGAATATTCCAAAAAACGTTCAGCAAAAATAAAAATTTTGAAATACGCAAACTCCGGGGATACCGCAGGCGGCAGAGGAAGGGTGGTGGGGTATGTGAGTGCCGTAGCGTACCTTGAACCAACCCACTACAAATCAAATAAGGTGCATAGTAAGGAGGAAAAAATGCAGGAGTATACTTTAAGCGAAGAAGAAAAATTGACATTGCTTCAAATCGCACGCAAAATCTTAGAGGCACACCTAAAGGGAGAAAAGTTACCTCAGTTCAAGATAGACTCTTCCAACCTAAGCCAGAAGCGAGGCGCGTTTGTTACCTTGAAGAAGAAAGGTCAGCTTCGAGGCTGTATCGGCCGGATAGTGGCCGATACCCCTTTATATGATGTTATCAGCAATGTCGCGATTGATTCTGCAGTTCATGATCCCAGGTTTCCTCCTGTTCGATACGAAGAATTAAAGGATATCGAAATCGAAATTTCTGTGTTGACTCCTTTTACAGAGGTAAAAAACATTGAAGAAATTGAGGTAGGCACCCACGGACTTATGATTCGCAAAGGATTTCATTCTGGACTGCTTCTACCTCAAGTTCCCACTGAATATGGGTGGGATAGGCAAACCTTCTTGCAGCACACCTGCCTAAAAGCAGGACTTCCACCTTCCGCCTATAGCGATAAAGGAGCAACTCTTTACAGGTTTTCAGCGATTGTATTTGGCGAATCTGACTCAAATGAAAATAGCGAATAGGCGTACCTAAGAGGCAAGAAGTTATAGAAAGCTGCCTCTAATCTCATTATTCGCTCTATTACGAGGATAGTTCATGTCTAAAATCCGAATTTATATTGAACCCGCCGGCATTAAAAACCAGATACAGATAAAAGAAAAAGCAGTAATCCATAAGGCTAAGGACGTATTGCGCCTTAATAAGACTAAAAGAGTATACGTATTTGATGGGCAAGGGGCAGAGTACCTCTATCGTATCCGGGAAATGGATAAACGTTCCATTCTGATTGACCAGGAGAGTGTCGAACGTAAAGAAACCCCTCCTTCCAAAAAGATAATTGTAGGATTCCCTCTCATAAAGGAAGATAAAGTAGATTTTATTTTGCAGAAAGCTACAGAGCTCGGCGCATATGCGTTCTGGCCATTTACCTGTGAACGTAGCATGCAGGGTGAGTTTTCTTGCTTAAAGTTAGAGAGGTGGCGCCGCATTGTCATTGAGGCCACGCGGCAATCGAATAGAGTGTGGCTTCCACAGATTATGCGGACATCATCCATCAAGACCCTTATTGCAAGAGAATTTGATATAAAAGTTGCCGCATCTGTCGATGGACAAAATTTAAAAGGTGTAATAAAAAAACAGTGGAAGGAACTCCTTTTTATTGTTGGACCTGAAGGAGATTTTTCTCCCAGTGAATACCAGCAGTTACGAGAGGGTGATTTTGGGTTTGTAAAGTTTGCTCCCCATATTTTGCGAACGGAGACCGCTGCCATATTTGGCGTAGGATTGATAAATTACTCTATGGATGTGCATAGATGAGAGTTAAATTTTATACACTTGGATGCAAAGTGAATCAATATGAAACCCAGGCGTTGATGGAGCAGTTTTTAGCCTTAGGCCATCAAGTGACTGAACAATGTTCGGATCTCTGTATAATTAACACTTGTACCGTGACTTCACGTGCGGACCGCAAATCAAGAGAGGCGATTTTAAAAGCGAAAAAAGAGAATCCTGAAGCAAAGATTGCTGCCTGCGGGTGTCTCATCCAGCGGAATAATAACCGCATAGAAGATTTAGGGATTGATTATCTTATTCCTCAAGACAATAAAGCAGGAGTTGTCGATGCTATTTTAGGGAAATCCTCTGTTTCTAAAGATATATGGTCGTTTGGTATAACCAAATTCTTTAATCATCGTGCATTTGTGAAAATCCAAGATGGATGTGATAACGCTTGTTCGTTTTGTAAAATTCCCCATCTGCGAGGCCGTTCGCGCAGTAGAGA
>CP070807.1:401643-411244 GCA_020343695.1 Candidatus Omnitrophota bacterium
ACTTTCTATATATGAGCCGCCAGAGACTCGAACTCGGCACACCCGGCTTAAAAGGCCGGTGCTCTACCTGATGAGCTAGCGGCTCATTAAAAGCGGCTCAATGCAAATTTATTCATGGCTCAGAACTCTCTGAGTTCTTTTTCTTTCTCGTCTAATATCCTATCTATCTCTTTAATGGAGTTATCGGTTAATTTCTGAAGTTCATCCTCAGTTTTAAACCGTTCATCTTCAGAAATCTTCTTATCTTTCTGAAGGCGTTTTATTCGTTCTTTGCCATCTCTTCTCTCTGTCCTTACTGAAACTTTACCTTCCTCTGCGACTTTTCTCGCTATCTTAATTAATTCCTGACGTCTTTCTTCAGATAAAGGAGGAACAGCCAATCGAATAATCTTTCCGTCACTGGTGGGTGTAATTCCTAAATCTGACTGCAGAATCGCCTTTTCTATTTCTTTAAGGGAAGAAGGATCATAAGGGCTTATCACAATGAGTCTGGCTTCCGGAACACCTATTGTTGCAATTTCTTTAAGCAACATAAATGTTCCGTAATAGTTGACTCTGATTCCTTCTACCATCTTAGGATTCGCGCGTCCAGAACGCAACTCAGCGAACTCTCTCTTCGTCGCCTCTATCGTTTTTTTCATCTCCTCTTCTATTTCCTTCAATACCTGTCTTGCTGCCATTGCTCACCCCTTTAATGGACAAATAACTTAGAGGTGCTACGCTCGCTAAGTTATGTCCTCATTTGATAAGCGTTCCGATATCTTTACCACACACTGACCTTTTCAAGTTTCCATCCTTCATGAAATTAAAAACGATTATGGGTAATTCATTTTCCAAACATAAAGTGATTGCAGTTGAATCCATAACTTTTAAAGCCTTGTTGATCATGTCTATATACTTTAATCTTTTAAACAGCTTGGCAGTTTTATTTTTCACTGGATCGCTGGAGTAAACCCCTTCTACCTTTGTTCCTTTCAGCAATACGTTTGCGCCAATCTCCACACTTCTCAGTGCTGCAGCAGTATCTGTGGTGAAATAAGGGTTACCCGTTCCGGCAACAAATATCACAACCCTCTTCTTTTCAAGATGTCTCATTGCTCTCCTTCTGATATAGGGCTCAGCAACTTGGTGCATCTCAATAGCAGTCATCACTCTCGTGGGGATATTTTGCTTCTCCAAGGCATTTTGTAAAGCTAAACCATTCAACACTGTGGCCAACATCCCCATATAGTCAGCAACGGTTCGTTCCATCTCAAACTCTTTCGAACGAAGTGCCCCTCGAAAGATATTGCCTCCTCCTACCACCAGTGCAGTCTCTACCCCCAATTTCACAACTTCCCTAATCTGCTTAGCTAGATGAGCACACACAGACGTATCAATCCCGTGAGACTGCTTACCTAAAAACGCCTCCCCACTTAATTTAAGAAGGACTCTTTTGTATTGTGGATGCATTATAATGCCTCCTCATATTTATTTCACGAATATCCACGAATATTCGTGTGCAATTTCCCGCCTCTGGCGGGATCCCGCTATATAAAAATAGCGAGCGGGACGTATCAATTCCTGTATCTATCCTCCTAATGAAAAACGTACAAATCGCTTCACAATCACATTTTCACCCGTTTGGGAAACGACATCACGTAAATAGTCCTCGACAGCTATCTTGTTATCTTTTATAAATGGCTGTTCTAAAAGACAACTCTCTTTTACATATTCATCAGGGTTCTCAACCTCTTTCAATTCAGACTGAGGAATATCCTGCCGTGTTATATACTTGGGAGCCGTCGCGGCAACCTGCATAGCTAAGTCTTTGACAAAATTCTTAAACACCTCAGTGCGAGCCACAAAATCGGTTTCGCAATTTACCTCCACAAGAGCACCGAGATTACCTCCAAAATGCACATAGGCCTCTATGCGTCCTTGGGACGCTGTTCTACTTTGCTTCTTTTTGGTGAGCTGAATGCCTTTATTTTTCAAAATCTTTAGAGCTTTGTCAAAATCTCCACCTGCCTCTTTCAACGCGTCCTTACAATCACCAATACCTAATGAAGTGAGCTCTCTCAACCTCTTAATATCATCCAAACTCATTTTACATCCTCCTGACTGCAATGGCACCTTAAACGGTTTCTCCTTTCCGTTGCCCCCGGCGTTTGCGAACTTCTTTCTCCTCTTTCTCCTCTTTCTCTACCGCGGGAGAAGCCATTTCTTCATATTTGGCCCCATCTGATTCTTCTTCTTTGACCTCTTCTTTCTCTTCCTCAATGGTTTTGCCGTGACGCTTTAGGCCCTCTCTAATCGCTTCACTCATACAAGAAGTGATATATCTTACCGATTTTATCGCATCATCGTTTCCGGGAATCGGATAATCAATGGCTCCCGGATCAGCATCGGTATCAATTAATGCTGCAATGGGAATACCGAGCTTGTTAGCCTCTCGTACGCAGGCAACTTCCTTCTTGGGGTCAACCACAAACACACAGCCGGGCAAATCCTCCAAGGAAGTCACTCCGCTGTAGTTTTTCTCCATCCTCTCTATCTCTCTATTAAGCCTTACCACTTCTTTTCTGGGAATCTTATCAAATCCTCCACTTTTTCTTCTCTCAAGTAAGGTTATATATCTTGTGACTCTCGCTCGTATGGTAGAAAAATTAGTAAGAAATCCTCCTACCCATCTCTCTGCAACATAAGGCATACCGCATAAATGAGCTTCATTTTTTATTAAATCACGCAGCTGTCTCTTGGTGGCCACAAAAAGAATCTTTTGGCCCTCTTCTGCGATACCTTTGACGAAATCCTTTGCTTCTGCTAACTTTTGAGCCGTTTTCTCTAAATCAATAATATAGATATTTTTCTTTTTTCCGAAAATAAACCTCTTCATTTTCGGGTTCCAATGTTTACTCAAATGACCAAAATGCACGCCATTCTCCAGTAAATCTCGAATTACTTCGGGTATCGCCATCTCTGTTCATCCTCCTCCTAATTTAGCATAACCGTTCGTCCTTCAAAAATTTACGCAAAGAGTCCCTCCCCCTTAAGAGCTCTCGTTCCCTATAGGTCGATGATTGGGAAAGTATATCACATTTCCCTATATTTTCAATAGTGTTATTCGTATTATATAGTAACCGTAGATTTACGCAAATCTTAAGCCCGAGGTTCCCTCTTGCCCGTCTGGCAAGGCGGGTATCTATGGCGGAAACTTAAAGATTTCATGGGTCAGGATACGTGCTAATATTATACATTAAATTGCAGCTCATACAACTTTTTATATAAACTGCCCTTTGAAATAAGAAAGCTGTGAGTTCCTTGCTCAACAATCTGGCCTTTCTCGATAACGACGATTCTGTTTGCCTTCTGCACTGTGGAAAGCCGATGCGCAATGACAAATACGGTTTTTCCCTCCATAAGACTGTAGAGCGCATCCTTTATGAGTTGTTCTGAGGCTGAATCGAGCTGGCTGGTTGCTTCATCTAAAATAAGAAGGGGTGAATCCTTTAAAATCGCCCGAGCAATTGCAATCCTCTGCTTCTCTCCGCCTGAGAGCCTGAAACCTCTGTCACCAACTACTGTATTGAGCGCTTTCGGCAAGTTGTGAATGAACTCAAGGGCATGTGCCTTTTTGGCTGCCTCTACTATATCTGGTTCGCTGGCCCCCTCTCTTCCATAAGCAATATTGCCTCCGACAGTGGCGTTAAAAAGCACCATCTCTTGCGATACAACAGAAATCAAAGAGCGCAAGCTTGCCAATTTACATTCTCTTATATCTATGCCATCGATTAAAATCTTTCCCTTCTGGGGGTCATAAAGCCGCGGAAGCAAACTCACCAAGGTAGACTTTCCTGCCCCTGAATGGCCAACGAAAGCAATCACTTCACCTTTTTTTACTTCTAAATTTATATCTTTCAAAACAAAATCTTCATCTTTGTGGTATTTAAACCAAATACCTTCAAATTGAACCCCTTTCTTAATCTCTTTTATCGTACACGCACCTGCTTTCTCTTTTACCTTTGGTTCCTCTTCTAAAATATCATAAACCCTGCCAGACGCAGCCAAGGCTTGCTGA
This sequence comes from Candidatus Omnitrophota bacterium, assembly GCA_020343695.1. Classification (GTDB taxonomy): domain Bacteria; phylum Omnitrophota; class Gorgyraeia; order Duberdicusellales; family 4484-171. The sequence goes on from CP070807.1 coordinate 405,704, forward strand.
TTAATCGCATGAACATTAGACAATTTTTTAAGCGGGCGTATCATAGAAAGAAGCGATGCCAAGAAAAACCCAAAAATACCAAAAGAAACTCTCTCGGCAATAACCTCTCCTCCCACAATCCGTAAGATGAGTATTGCTCCTAAGGCACCGATAAATTCAGTCAAGGGAGAAATCGCAAGTATCCTCTTTACGTTCTTGAGTGTAAATTTATAGTAATGGTAATTAATATCTTTGAACCTCTTCAGCTCATAGTTCTCGCGGCAAAAAACCTTCACGATGTAGGCTCCCTGAATAGTCTCTGCTAAGAGTGAATTTAAATCGGCCATCCTTTTTTGAATTTCCACAGTAAAACCTTTAATTCTCTTTCCCAGCCGGACCACAGGAATCATTATCGAAGGAAAAATTACAAAAGCAATGAGCGGTAGAACCCAAGAGATTCGAAATGCGAGAGAAAAAGCAATGAAGGCAAAAAAGGCAATAAGCATTGACTGATACATAAGGTCAGTAAGTGCATACGAGAGCGCATTGGTAATCACCGCAACATCATTGGTAATACGAGACATCAGCTCCCCGGCGCGCTTTTTCGCATAAAACTCTAAAGACAGCTCTTGAAACTTCGCATACAATCTATTCCTTACTTCTCTGACCACGCTTTGGCCCACGGCGTTCATGAGGTAACTTTGCAAAAACATAAATATACCTCTGAGCAAGAAAAGGGAAATCATAAAAATAACCATAAAATTGAGCAACCGCATGGGTTCCAACGCATTGAGCTTTTCTATAAAAGAGGTTAGAAATTGCGGCAAATTCCCAGGGAGAATTATTTTTTTATTGGTGAGGATTCTATCTGAGACAGGAACAATCATCCCCAGAGTTGCGCCTTCAAATACTGTCGATGCACCCATACACAGAGCAGCAAGGAAAAGCATACCCTTAAAAGGAATAACGAACTTGAGTAATTTGAAGTATTCTTTAAAGTAGTCTTTCATAGCATCTTGGGGCTCACAAAGGCAAGGGGATTTTACCACATCAATTGACTTTCCTCAAGAGATTTGATACAATCACAACACAGACTGTCCATTTCGTCTGTGGCCAAATGCATGTGAATCTATATCGAACATGAGAACAAGCATAGTAGGTGTAGGCAAATTAGGAAGTATTCATCTTCGTATCTATAAGGAAATCAATGAGATAGAGAAGATATATCTTGTTGATATCGATGAAGCTAAGCTCCTGGCCCATAAGGATCTTAGTACCTTTAAAGATTACCGCGAACTGAAAGGCAAGGTTGACCTGGTAAGTATTGCCACTCCTACCATTACTCACTTTGAAATAGCCAAATTCTTTCTGGATAATAGAATTCCTGCTCTGGTAGAAAAACCCCTCACTCAAAATGCAAACGAGGCAGAAAAGCTCATCGAGTTATCCAAGAAAACCAAGACGCTTCTGTCTGTCGGCCATGTGGAACGATACAATAATGCATACCTGGCGGCAAAAAAGCTTATCACCAAACCATTATTTGTGGAATGCCACCGCTTAAGCCCTTATCCTGCGCGTTCCCTCGATATAAGCGTTGTGCTGGATTTGATGATTCACGACTTAGATATTATTCTCGATCTTGTAAAAGATGAACCTGAGAGAATAGACGCAAAAGGAGTAAAGGTGCTCTCGCCCACAGAAGATATCGCCAATGTCCGTATCACTTTTCAAAAGGGCTGTGTTGCAAATATCACCTCTTCCCGTATATCAGTAAAACGAGAGCGAAAAATTCGCATATTTCTGCCGAACTGTTATGTTTCCTTGGATTATGCCAATCAGAATGTAGAGATTTATCGAAAAGTAGAAAAGCAAATACTCCACCAAACTTTATCGATAGATAAAGAGGAGCCCTTAAAAAAGGAAATTACCGAATTCGTTAATTTGGCAAAAAATAACACATTTAAAATCGAATACGCCGCAAAAGCAAAAGATGCATTAAGCCTTGCCCTAAAAATCCAGCGCGCAATAGAAAAGTAATGAAGAAAATCGTTATTGTTGCTGGAGACAAATCAGGAGACCTCTATGGAGGGTTCCTCTGCCGGAAACTAAACGCTCGCTACCCTGGCCTAGAATTATTCTCTTTCGGAGGACCGCACCTGGCGCAACACTCCGTCCAAACACTTAACCTTCTCTCCCATCCTGTTGCTGGTCTGTTTGAAGTCGCCTGCCACCTAAAAGATATAATCGCCATGTTTAATAAAGCCGTCGAAGAAATAAATACCTTAAAGCCTGATTTAATAATCCTTATTGATTTCCCTGATTTTAACCTGCGCCTGGCAAAAACTCTCAACAAGAAATTCCCTATCCTCTACTATGTAAGCCCCCAAGTCTGGGCATGGAGGAAAAAGAGAATTGAGCTGATAAAAAGATATGTGGAAAAAATGATTGTGATTTTCAAATTTGAGGAGGATTTCTACAGGAAAGAAGGAATGGATGCCCTCTACTTTGGCCATCCTCTCTTGGAAATAATTCCTCCTAAGCTCTTGGAAGAAAAAAAAGAACCAAAAAAAATTATCTCATTTCTTCCCGGCTCAAGAAAAAATGAAATCGCAAGACACCTTCCGGTAATGCAGAAAGCAAAAAGAAATATGGAAAGCAAACTTAAAGATTACCATTTCCGTATCATAAAACCTCTGCACCTAGAAGATACTCTTTATAAAAAGTTTGCTCCTGGGGCGGAATTGATCGAGCACAGTTATGAGGCAATTGCCGAATCGGAATTTATTGTTACCTCCTCCGGCACAGCCACAGTGGAAATCGCGATTCTGGAAGTACCTTTTTTAATAATCTATAAAGTCAATCCCTTTACCTGGTATATTTTAAAAAGCATGGTGAAGGCAGAATGTATCGGAATGGTGAATATCCTCGCATCGAAAAAAATCATTAAAGAACTTCTTCAAAACCAGGCAAATCCCAAAAATATTGCCAAACAAACCCTGCAATATCTGACCGATAAAGATAAATATCAACAGATACAATATGAGTTAAAAAAGCTGAAAAAAGTTTTAAGTCCCCACGGCGCGACAGAAAGATTAAGTGAATATATTGGGAAGTATTTAAAATTGTAGATTTTTAGCGGATGTGGTAATATTAGAGACAGAATTAGAAAGTTAAGCTATTAATTATTAAGTGTAACAATATAAAAAAGGTTGGTGTGCGAGTATGAGTAAATCTAATAAATGGAGAGTCGCAAGCAACATTATAAACATTATCACCCTGCTCGTTACCGCAGCAACTTCTATAATAATCTCAATCGTAAGAGTCAGACTCCTTGAAATATATAAAGAACTCTATGGAGATTTCAATTCGTTCCCCGCCTTGGTTAAATTCTTATCATCTGTTTGGGGAAATTTATCTTTCGTCTTATTCTGTGCTGGTGTATTTATTTTCCTCATTATCAAAGAGTCACGTGTTTCAAGTAAGAAACTGACTTTAATGATTAATATTATCGCCTTAATCATTGTAATTCTTGTATTCCTTTTCTACGCCGGTGGTTTAATGATGGCGGTATTTACAGATGGGATTTCGAATATGAGATGATAAAAGAAAGAGACATAAGCCATGACCAGCGCAGCTGATAGACGCAAATATCCACGCTTACCAACGACTTATATTGTAAGGTATAAGCCTCGTTATAGTAAAACCAACTACGAAGTCACCCAAACAAAAAATATCAGCCTAGGAGGAATCTTTCTGCTTACTCCTAAGATGCTTAAGCAAGGACAACAGCTGGAAATGCATATCCAATTTCCCTTTGCCAGAAAAAAAATCATGGTTCTCGCAAGAGTTATCTCTTGCGAGAAATTAGCGCGAGGTGAAATTTATGAAACGAGGCTCAAATTCATTGAAATGAGTGAAGAAACAAAACAAAAGCTGGCAGAAATCATTCAACGCAGAAAATGGGTAGAAGAATTGGAATAAACCATAAAATCCCTGTTTCTCTAAAAATAGTAGGTTATCTTTTTATTCTTACGGGGTTACTTCCCTTTATTGTTGGCGGGATATCCCTGGCTACAACCGGAAGTTGTAAAATAGGGTTAGATCTTTTCAATGTTGTTTGTGTATTTATAGGCTTTGGTATTTTAAAGCTTAGGAATGGGTGGAGAATATTGGGAATTATCATTTTATTAATTAACTTAATTATCTACGGCTTATTTACTCTTCTTTTAGGCTGCTCATCTCTTATTGTGACGCTGAAAGAACCTGGGGCTGATAAGGGTATATTAATTTTCACTAACATTTTTATGTTTATTTTCGTTATTATAATAATTTACATGTTAGTCGCACTGTTACGCCCTAACATTGTAAAGCTTTTTAAAAAACAATAGTCTTTATAGAATTCAAGGGGTTAAAAAATCTTATAAACCAATCTAACCAAGGAGGAAAGTATGGTGGATGCAAATCAGGATAATATCAAGCGTGAGGAAAAAGGCGATGCCACAGGAGGGATAATACCATACAAAAATCTTCCAGCGCTGTTAGCGTATTACCTTGGCCTTTTTGCAGTAATCCCCTTCTTAGGGATAGTGTTAGGAATAACAGCGTTTGTATTAGGGATTATTGGTTTAAGGCTGAAAAAGAAAAATCCTGTTATTAAAGGTACTGTCCATGCATGGATTGGAATTATTTGCGGCTTTCTCTTTGGTACTTTCTGGTTACTCACTGTAATATTGATGATAATCATACCTAAATAATTCGGGAATAAATCTGGCAATTTAATCCTTTAGTAGAAGCAATAATAGTTAAGAAAGGAGACCCGCATGGGGACGAAAGGAAGAGAGATTGTAGGAATGGATGTAAAGAAGGTTTTGGAACTTCTCAATAAAGCATTCGCTGATGAGTGGCTTGCATACTATCAATATTGGCTTGGCTCAAAGGTTGTCAGCGGGCCTATGAAAGATGCGGTAATTGCGGAACTGATGCAACACGCCGCTGATGAACTGCGACATGCCGATATGGTAACAACACGAATCATTCAATTGGGCGGAACGCCTCTTCTTTCACCGCAAGAATGGGTTAAGCATACAAACTGCGGCTATGATGCTCCCAAAGACCCTTTTGTGCAAAGAATTCTTGAGCAGAATATCAAAGGAGAACAATGCGCCATAAGCGTATACAACAAAATGATTCAAGAGGTAGGGATGAAGGACCCTGTCACATATAATATGGCTATACAAATATTACAAGATGAAGTAGAGCACGAAGAAGACTTACAGGCTCTCCTGGAAGATCTCGGCGTGATATTGAAGAAATGAAGTCTGGCTACACCTCATTCAACAATTCAAGGCGCCCCTTGCGGACCCACCTTCTGGTGGGATGATTTTGAAGAGTACTTGCCCTTTTTGATGAAATTATAAATATTTAAAACTGCCGCGGGAGTGATACCACTTATCCTTAGAGCATCACCTAATGTGAGAGGTTTCAATCTATCGAGCTTTTCTATTACTTCTCTTGATAAAGATGGCACACAGGCAAAATCTATCTTAGGCATTTTTATTCTAT
>CP070807.1:411344-420939 GCA_020343695.1 Candidatus Omnitrophota bacterium
GGCCGTTACGCCGTCTAAAAATTTTCCATTTTCTCCTTGACATACCCCCCGGGGGTATAGTATACTTTAGTGAGGGATAGAGTATGATGGAACCAGTTCAAAGGGAGGCTAAAATGAGGATAATATTGAGTATATTTTTAGTGAGTGTTTTGAGCACGGGCTACATAGCAGCACAGCAGCACCATCATGGTCACCACGGCCACGAACACGTAATGGAGGAGCAGACTATTGGCGGTGGGCAAGATTTGGGAATTTGTCCGGTCATGGGTGGAAAGGCAACCCAAGAGCACTCTTACACCCATGAAGGTAAAACCTACTATTTCTGTTGCCCCAGCTGCATAGAGGCGTTTAAAAAGAATCCCGAAAAATACATCTCCAAAATAAAAGAATTTCATCTTCAGGCATATCAGTTTGGGTTTGAGCCAGAAGAAATCACAGTAAATAAAGGGGATATAGTCAGAATAGTTGCCACATCAAGGGATGTTACTCATGGAGTGCATATAAAGGAATACGGGGTTAGTGTATCGGTGAAAAAAAGCCAGGAGCAAAGAATAGAATTCATTGCCGACAAAACAGGGGAGTTTCCTATTCTTTGTTCGGTATATTGCGGTCGGGGGCATCACCAGATGAAAGCAAAATTAATCGTGAAATAAAGACCAGAAGCAGCATATGAAGAAAAAGATTGCTTTCTTTATCTTGCGAGTAGGATTGGGAGTGGTATTTCTTATTTTTGGTATTGGCAAGCTCCAAGGTGATATCTGGGCGCAGACGATGAGCACTATGGATTTCTTTAAGAATTTACCGTGGGATGTAAATATTTCCATATACGGAGTCGGAATTTTAGAGATACTAACAGGGATATTTTTGATAATCGGTCTCTTTGTGCGGATTGCAGCATCTGTTGCCGCCCTGCAGTTAATCGGTATTTTAATTTTGCTCCAATTTCAGGAGATAAGAGACATTGGATTATTGGGAGCAGCAGTTTTTCTATCTGTGAGGAGGGATGATTCCTTTGGAATCGGATGGGTTATAAAAGAGATAAGGAGGAAGCAAAATGCCGCATAAAACCACACATGAAGCTAATCTGGTAGCTTTAAGAAGGATTGAAGGCCAGGTAAAAGGGATTCAACGGATGATTGATAATGGAAAGTACTGCATTGATATTATCATTCAAATCCACGCGGTCATTCATGCCCTCTATAGAGTATCAGAGAAGATTTTAGCAAAGCATATGGAATCGTGCGTGGTGGACGCTTTCAGGAGTAAACCTAAGCGTCAAAGACAACAGAAAATTAATGAAGTGATTAATGTAATCAAGAAATTGCATAGGTTATGAAAGTATCGAGTAAATATATAATTATAGTTTTTCTGTTTATTGCGGTCCCTTCTATCCTGTGGGCTCAAAGCGAAAACTTTTTGTATGATTTGGTTAGCGAGGTGCTGCAGAATAACCCTCAACTTAAGGCACTCAAAAAAGAATGGGAATCTAAAAAGGCAAAGATTACATCAGAGAAGAGCCTGCCTCAGCCGGAATTCGGCTTCACCTATTACGGGGAGTCAGTAGAGACACGGGTTGGGCCAATGCGAAGAAAATACAGCGTAAAGCAGCCCATTCCTTTTCCAACCAAACTTTCCTTGAAGGGCAAGATTGCAAAGAAGGAAGCGGAAATCGCCTATGCAAAATATATATTAGGGGTAAGGGGCCTGACAGAACAACTAAAAGCTTATTTTTATGACTACTATTTTGTTGTCCGATCCATTCATATTTTAAGTGCGGAAAAGCTTATATTAGAGAGCATTCGTAAAAGCATTCAGACCAAATACGAAGCGCTTAAGGCGAGCCAGCAGGACCTTGTAAAAGCAGATTTAGAAATCACTAAGATTGAGGACAAGATTTTAGGGCTACGAAAGCAGGAAAATCTCCTGCGGGCGCAAATAAATAGGATTTTGGATAGACCGCAGGGTACAGCTATCGATATTCCTTTAGGATATACGCCTACGCCGAAAGAACTTCAAATGGAAAAAACCGTCCTCTTGGAGAAGGCCCATTCCGAAAGCCCCCACATTCTTTTAGAACGCATAGCGCTCCAGAAGCAAGATTATAAATTTTCTTTGGCAAAACAAGGGTATATTCCTGATTTTAGTATTATGGCAGAGTATATTGAGATTGGTGAAGGCAAAACAAGCAGTGCCAATGATGGCAAAGACGCCTGGATGGTCGGCTTAAGCGTGAGAGTTCCCTTATGGTTTTGGAAGATACGCTCTGAGGTAGAATCTGAAAAAAAGAAACGCGATGCGCAAAAATTTGTATTTGAGGATAAGGAGAACTTTTTGTCTTTTAAAATTGAGGACCTTTTTTTTCGATTGAAGACTGAAGAGCAACTCGTAGATTTATATGAAAATGTAATTTTGCCTCAGGCAGAGCATAATTTTTCTGTATCTCGTATTGGATATGAGAGCGGTTCAGTGGATTTTTTAAGCTTTCTCGATGCGGAGAGAAACCTGATTTCCATAAAAATTGCTGAGTTGAAACAAATTGTTGATTATAAGAAGACAATCGCGCAACTTGAATATATTATAGGCGAGGATTTAGAGTAAAGGGGGCTATGGATATGAAAAAGATAATGACTATCTTAATAGTGTTAGTTGTTGGGGCTACAGTTGTTGCTTTGCAGATTAATAGGCAAAAAAGCCGGAAGGAGGCGGCTTCTGGAGGTTCCCAGCACGTAGCAGGCCATGAGGCGCAAATATTATACTACACCTGCGGCATGCATCCTTCGGTGAGGGTAAACCCGGCTGATTACGAAAAGGGAAACAAGAATTGCCCTATATGCCAGATGGCTTTAATTCCTGTGTATTCTCCTCAAAAAGGGGAACAAAAAAGTGTTCCAGAAATCGATGTCATATCCATACCTTCCAAAGACTTATCGCTGGCAGAAATCGAAACATTCCAGGTAAGGATCTTGCCTTTGTTTAAAGAGATACGAACAGTGGGGATTGTCGTCTATGACCCCCAGCTGCGCACAGCCGAAGAAGAGTATATACAGACGCTGAATACCTACCAGAAAGTTTCTCAGTCAGGATTTGGGGATGCTCAAGGAAGAGCCAAAGAAATGGTGGAGGCTACAAAGATAAAGTTAGAACTTCTGGGTCTCGATGAAGAATCGATTAAGGAATTAGAAAAGAGAGGCAGTCCTGAGAAAAGTTTAATTTTGCCGGATAAATTTATGTGGGTTAACGCTGACTTTTATGAGTATGAGGCAACCTGGCCTCAAATAGGAGATAAGGTAAGCATTGTATCTGAAGCCGAACCTTCTCTTGTTTTGGAAGGAGAAATAAAAAGTATTGAGCCGGTTATAAAAGAGAAAACGAGGACGTTACGAGCGAGGATTTTTGTGGAAAATGAAGGCAATATTTTAAAGCCCAACATGTATGTAGATGTCAATTTAAAGAGCGATATGGGGTTGGTTTTAAGCATTCCCAGATTCGCAGTATTAGATACCGGCAAGAGAAAGATTGCTTATGTAGATTTAGGGAACGGAAAGTTTCAATTGCGAGAAGTAATTGTAGGGCCGCTTGCCAGAGGCGTCGTTGATAATGTAAAAATGGACTTCTATCCTTTAATTGAAGGGGTAAAAGAGGCAGAGTCAGTTGTCACCAAAGGAAATTTCTTAATTGACTCTCAATCGCAACTGGGAGCAGCAGCATCTGGGTATGGAGGCGCATTAGGCAAAGAGGAAGCACCGCCGGTGCATCAGCATTAATCTAGTCGTAAGTAGTAAGCGGTAAGCTATGATTAACAAAATTATTGAGACTTGTCTTAAAAACAGATTTCTTGTAATAGCCGCGTTTGCGCTACTTATCGTGTGGGGAATTTCCTCAATGAAGGATACCCCTGTAGATGCCATTCCTGATATTGGCGAACTTCAAATCCTCGTGTATGCCGATTGGCCGGGAAGAAGCCCTAAAGACGTAGAAGACCAGGTGATTTACCCTTTAACTACCGGCCTTATGGGAACTCCTAAAGTTAAGGTAATCCGCTCCACATCTGCCTTTGGTTTTGGTCTGGTGAACATGATTTTTGAAGACGGGACTGATTTTTACTGGGCGCGCACGCGCGTGCTTGAGCGTCTTGATTTTGCCAAACGCGGGATTCCCCAAGATGCAGAAATCACCCTCGGGCCTGATGCAACTGCTTTGGGGCAGGTGTTTTGGTATACGGTAGAGGGGCAGGGTTATGATTTAGCCGAACTTCGTTCTATCCAAGATTGGTATGTTCGCTACCAATTAAATGCCGTTGAGGGCGTATCTGAGGTTGCCTCAGTCGGCGGCTACGTGAAACAATATCAGATTGATATAGACCCCAATAAGCTCATTGCCCATGATATAAAGATTCATCAGGTAATAGATGCCGTGCAGAAGTCTAATATCGATGTGGGGGCGAAAGTCTTTGAAGAAGGGGGTATGGAGTTTGTTGTTCGTGGCGTAGGTTTTATAAAAAATATTTCTGATATAGAAAACATTGTCATAGAGGCAAAGAATGGGGTGCCTATATATGTGAAGAATGTCGCGACGGTAACGATTGGCCCAGAATTCAGGAGAGGTGCCTTAGATAAGCACGGACAAGAGGTGACCGGCGGTGTTGTCCTCATGCGCTACGGAGAAAATCCCCTTAAAGTCATTGAGCGCCTGAAAGAGAAAATCAAGGAGTTGTCCGTGGGGCTGCCTAAGGGTGTAAAAATCGTACCTTTTTACGACCGTACCGGTCTCATCTTGCGCTCAATTAATACATTGAAAACTGCATTGACTCAGGAAATTATCATTACAATATTTGTCATTGTGGTATTCCTTTTGCATTTCTGGGGGAGTCTTGTAATCTCAATAGTCCTTCCCATAGGCATACTCATTTCGTTCATTCTCATGAGGCAGGTTGGTGTGGATGCCAATATTATGTCATTGGGGGGCATTGCCATCGCCATTGGGGTGATGGTTGATTCAGGTTGTGTTTTGGTCGAAAATATTTATCGAAGGATTACTGAAAGCAGAAAAGAAAGGAACGTACAGAAGCTTCCTGCTGACCAGAGGCTTAGTGTGTGCATAGGAGCTGCCCAAGAAGTAGGCAAACCCGTACTTTTTGCCCTGCTTACCACAATTGTCGGTTTTATTCCTGTATTTGTGTTGACCGGGCAGGCAGGTAAGCTTTTTAGGCCCCTTGCCTTTACAAAGACGTTTGCTATGGCAGGCGCTGCTCTTATTGCCATCATACTTCTTCCCACACTTTCCTATTACTTTTTACGAGGCAGATTACGTCCTGTTGAGGAAAATAGAACTGCTCAAGCTTTGTATAAGAGATATAAACCTATTATAGGTTGGTCATTGAACAATAAAAAGAAAGTGATTATCGCATCTTTAGCAGTAATCCTTGTGGGATTATTATGCGCCTCATTAATGAAGCAGGAATTTATGCCTCCCTTAAACGAAGGCGACCTTTTATTTATGCCGGTGCTTCTTCCCGGTGCATCTTTAACCCAGGTAATGGAGGTGATGAAAAAGCAGGATATTATCATCAAGAACGAGTTTCCAGAAGTAGAATGGGCGGTAGGAAAACTCGGCCGTGCGGAAACTGCCACTGATCCGGCCCCGGTTTTAATGATTGAGACTATCATTCATCTTAAAGATAAGAAGTTTTGGCGTAAGGGGATGACTCGCGAAAAATTAATGCAGCAGATTCAAAATAAGACAATGATGCCCGGCGTAAGCCCTATTATGACGCAGCCAATCAGAAATAGAATTGATATGTTAGCCACGGGTATACAGACGCCGGTAGGAGTAAAAGTTTTTGGTAAAGATTTAAATAAGATAGTGGCTATTGCTGTCCGGATAGAGAAGATTGTAAGCGGCGTTGAAGGTGCGGTAAGTCCTTATGCTGAGCGTATATCAGAGCGTCCTTATTTTGAAATAGAGATAGATAGAGAGAAGGCTGCTAAATACGGTATAAAGATTGCTGATATCCAACATATCATTATGACTGCTATTGGAGGAATGAATTTAACTACTACCGTGGAAGGCAAAGAGCGCTATCCCGTTCGCCTCAGATACTTGAGGGAATTGAGAGATAGCCCTGAAGCGCTCCAGAGAATATTCGTTTCTACATCAAGAGGTACCCATATCCCTTTAGCTCAAGTGGCTAAATTAAAGAAGACAGAAGGTCCTGCTGTGATTAATTCCGAAAATACTCTCACTTATGCAAGAGTCTTTGTAAACGTGAACCAAGAAAAGGTAGGGTTGATAGATTTTGTGAAGAACGCCCAGAGGGCTGTTCAGAATGAGATAGAAACCGGGAGATTGAAATTACCGGCCGGTTATTTTATTTCTTGGTCAGGTCAATTTGAATCAGAGATGGAGTCAAGAAAGAGGCTTATCCCCGCAGTAATAATATGTTTGGCGTTAATTATGCTTTTGCTTTACATGGCTTTTAAAAGTTTCAGCGCTCTATTTGTTCTATTCACCGGGCTGCCTGTTTCACTTATTGGAGGTGTAATATTGTTATTTTTGTTGGGATTTAAGTTCTCAACAGCCGTATGGGTAGGATTTATTGCTTTATTTGGGGTAGCAACGGACAACGCTGTGGTTTTGTTGTCAACCTTAGAAGATTTATTTAAAAAGAAAATGCCTAAAAATATAGAGGAAATTCGCCAGACTGTCATTGAAGGGGGTCTTCTGAGGGTAAGACCGGCAATGATGACCACAATGACAACAATTATCGCTCTTATGCCGGTGATGTTGGCTACGGGCACTGGTTCTGAAATTATGAGGCCAATGGCTTCTCCCACCGTGGGAGGATTAGTTACGGCAACGCTTTCGAATCTTATTCTGGTTCCGGTTTTGTATTGCTGGATAAAGGAAAGACAGTTGAGGAAAGCTAGATAATTTCCCATCTTTTCAAAATTTTCCCATCATTATTCCCTTTTAAAAATCCTCACCCCTCGGTAAAATAGGGTGGTCAGGCGTCTTTTCCCTGCGCTCAATTTACCCTCCGTAGTTTTTCCGCCAAAGGCGGATCAATCCCAGCCTGAGGCTGGTGAGCCTTTGGCTCATCTGGCTGATGCGAAGGGGGGAGTCTGCTCCCCCCCTAGAAGGTAATTGATAGACCTGCATACTGAGATAGTATTGTGTTGCAAGGATTTTTTGTTTGAGGTAGAATATTTTCCCTGACAGAATGATTAGAAAGATGAAACGTAAGTCACAAACTAAAACTAAAGGTGCAGCGGCTAATAAATCAAAAGCTGCAAAGAAGAAAACGCCTAAGAACCCTCAGCAATTATTGAAAAAGTTGCGCGAGGTTGAGAAACGCTATCGAACCATTGCTGATTTTACTTATGACTGGGTATACTGGCAGAGCCCCAAAGAGACGCTGTTTTACGTTTCTCCTTCCTGCGAGCGTATTACTGGCTATAAGCAAGAGGAGTTTATAAAAAGGCCTTCTTTATTAGAGGAGATAATCATTCCCGAAGATAGCAATAGCTGGCATATTCATCATCTTAACGCTAAAAAAGAGTTTAGATTACGAGAAATGCAATTTCGTATTCGCAGGAAAGACGGCCAAATACGCTGGATTGAACATGCCTGCCAGCCAGTGATCAATGAACAGGGAAGATTTTTGGGTTTTCGTGTCTCCAATCGTGATATAACTAAGCGCAAGGAGGCGGAGGAAAAACTAAGGATAAGTAGTGCCCATCTTAATAGAGCGCAAGAAGTGGCTCATCTTGGGAGCTGGCGTCTTGACTTAACAGAAAATGAGCTAATTTGGTCGGACGAAATCTATCGCATTTTTGGCGTACCTTTGGGCTTGGCGATGACTTACGAGAAGTTCCTCGGCATTGTTCACCCCGAGGATAGAGATTACGTTGATAAAAGGTGGAGTGCGGCACTTAATAGAGAACCTTATGATATTGAGCACCGCATCATTGTTGACGGTAAGGTAAAATGGGTCAGAGAAAAAGCCGAAGTAGAATTCAATGAAAAAGGCAAGGCCATCCGCGGAATAGGCGTTGTACAGGATATTACTGAGCGCAAGAAAGCAGAAGAGGCATTGATAAAAGAGAAAGAGAAAGCGGAAGACTACCTGAGAATCGCAGGAGTTATGTTTGTGGCCATTAATGATAAGGGGCAGGTTATCCTTATAAATAAAAAAGGGTGCGAAATATTAGGATACCGGCAACAGGAAATTATAGGTAAAAGCTGGTTTGATAACTTTCTTCCGAAAAGAATTAAAGATGAGGTAAAAAATGTTTTCCAAAAAATATGTGCCGGAGAGATTGAATATGTTGAATACTATGAAAATCCTGTTTTGACGAAAAACGGAGAAGAGAGAATTATTGCCTGGCATAATGCCGCCCTGTGGGATGACGATGGTAAGATTTTTGGGAGTTTATCTTCGGGGGAAGACGTCACCGAGCATAAGAAAGCAGAAGAATATTCTCGCAGACTCCGAGAGGAATTGATGCATGTAACGCGCGTTTCAACGATGGGAGAGCTTACCGCGGCATTAGCACATGAACTCAACCAACCCCTTGCGGCAATCTTAAGTAATGCCCAGGCAGCCCAGCGATTTCTGGCCAGGCAGAAGCCTGACCTTAATGAGGTACGGGAAATACTTTCCGATATTATTAAAGACGACAAACGAGCTGGCGAGGTGATTACCAAGCTGCGCTCATTACTAAAAAAATCTGAGTTGGAATCTACGATATTAAATATTAACGAGGTTATTGGAGAAGTAATTCCTCTTATACATAGTGATGCAGTGATAAAAAATATATCCTTAAGCACTGAACTCAACGATAATATTCCCCTTGTTTCCGGCGACCGCATACAGTTGCAGCAGGTTATCTTGAATCTTATCCTTAATGGCTTCGAGGCTATGATAAATGTGGATTCGAAGAGGTTATGCATCCGCACCGCGCAAGAGGATAAAGCAGTTATAACTATTAGCGTAAAGGATTCTGGATGTGGATTTGATGAAAAAAACATAGACATTTTATTTAAACCATTTTTTACCACTAAAAAAGAAGGTATGGGAATGGGTCTTGCCATTAACAAGGCGATTATCGAAACTCACGGAGGTAGGCTCCTGGCTAAGAATAATCCTGATAAAGGGGCAACATTCTATTTCACGTTGCCTGTAGCAGAAAAAAGACGATGAAGAAATTACCTCCTACCGTATGTATTGTTGATGATGATGCCTCGGTTCGTAAAGGCCTTGAAAGGTTAATCAAGTCGGTGGGGTTTAAGGCAGAAACGTTTGCCTCAGCCGATGAATTCTTACACCGCAAATTCCACAAGGGCCCCAGTTGTTTAGTCCTTGATGTGCGCATGCCGGGCTTAAGTGGTATTGACCTTCAAAAAGAGTTGGCTAAAAGAGAGATTTCTTTACCGGTTATCTTTATCACCGGTCACGGCGATATCCCTATGAGCGTTAAGGCGATGAAAGGCGGAGCTGTGGATTTTTTGCCCAAGCCTTTTGATGAGAAAGACCTGCTTTCTGCGATTGATCGGGCAATAGATAGGGATATACAGAAAAAAAGGCAACTTAAGG
>CP070807.1:421039-430499 GCA_020343695.1 Candidatus Omnitrophota bacterium
AGGTCCTCAGTTTTCCACGCTCGCGGAGTCAAACCTTTATAGAAGTTGGGGCATGGATATTGTTGGCATGACTAACATGACTGAAGCAAGGCTTGCTCGAGAAGCAGAGATGTGTTTTGTGACGTTAGCGGCAGTTACTGATTATGATTGTTGGCACCAGACTCAAGGTGCTGTGACTGTTGATGTGATTTTAGACAACCTCGCCAAGAATATCGATAATGCAAAAAAGATATTAAAAAGAGTCATCTCACAGATGCCCCACCAGAGAACATGTTCATGCAGAGAGGTTTTGAAATACGCAATTGTCACCAATCCTAAAGCTATCCCCCAAGAAACAAAAGAGAAGCTCGGCATTATCATTGGCAAATACATATCGTAAAGGAGCAGTGAGCTAGAGAAACAAAGGTTTTCTGTTTACTTCTATTAAACATATAGAGGGCCAAAAACAATGAGCATTTTAGTAGTTGGTTCTGTTGCTCTTGATACTATTCAGACTCCTTTAGGGAGTTGTGACGATGCCTTGGGCGGCTCGGCCACGTATTTTTCACTGAGTGCAAGCTTTTTTGGCCCTGTAAATCTGGTAGGAGTAGTTGGTACTGATTTTCCGCACCACTGCTTTGATATTTTCAAGCGCAAAGGGATCAGTCTAGAAGGATTGCAGGTTAAAGAAGGCAAAACTTTCCGATGGGTGGGGGAGTACGGTTGGGACTTTAGTGATCCGCGGACAATCGCTACTCATTTAAATGTATTTTCTCAGTTTGACCCTTGCATACCAGCCGCTTATACGAAAAGCAGATATGTATTTCTGGCAAACATAGATCCACAGATTCAGGCAAAAGTTTTAGGGCAGGTACGGAAGCCTAAACTGATTATCTGCGATACGATGGATTATTGGATAGAGAATAAGCGCGAGCACCTATTAAAACTCTTAAAAAAAGTAGATATGTTTTTGCTGAACGAAACAGAAGCGCGAATGTTGACGCATGAAGCCAATGTTGTGAGAGCAGCCCAGGCACTTATTAAATTGGGTCCTGCGACCGTAGTGATAAAAAAAGGAGAACACGGCGCTTTATTATTTATGAAAAAATCTGTATTTTGCGTCCCAGCATTTTTGTTAGAGTCGATATTTGATCCTACAGGAGCCGGTGATACATTTGCAGGAGGATTTGTAGGGTATCTATCGAGATGTAAGACGATAAACCAGGCGAACTTAAAGAGGGCGGTTGTCTATGGAAGTGTGATGGCTACGTTTGCGGTGGAGGATTTTAGCATCAGGCGCCTTGTGTCGTTACGTAAACCAGAAGTTACGAAAAGAGTGAGAGAATTTAAAAAACTTACAGATTTTTGATATGGATTACAAGAAAACATTAAATTTACCACATACTCAATTTTCGATGAAGGCTAATTTAAAGAGTCTTGAGCCAGAGATTCTCTCTCATTGGCAAAGATTAGGCATTTATCACCGCTTACGCCAGGAGCGGAAAGGTAAAGACAAATTCATTCTCCATGACGGCCCCCCTTATGCGAATGGTCGTATCCATATGGGGCATGTGTTGAACAAAGTTCTTAAAGACGTCGTTATCAAATATAAGGTAATGCGAGGATATGACTGTCCCTTTGTTGTAGGTTGGGACTGTCACGGTCTTCCTGTTGAGCACCAGTTGCTCAAAGAGCTCAATTTAACGAAGCACGATGTTGAAGTTGGTGAGTTTCGAAAGAAGGCGCATGAATTCGCTCTCAAGTTTGTCGAATTGCAGAGAGAAGATTTTATACGTTTGGGAGTGTTTGGTGACTGGAGGAGCCCCTACCTTACACTCGATCCGCAGTATGAATACGCAGTTATTAAACTTTTGGAATTTTTAGTCAGGCAAGGTTACGTCTATCGAGCACGCCTGCCAGTAAACTGGTGTGCGACGTGCGAAACCGCCCTGGCAGAGGCAGAGGTGGAATATGAGATGCGAAGTTCTCCCTCGATTTACGTCACATTTAAAGTGAAAGAATTTGGATCTGATCAATTGCGTATGTGGGTTGAGAAGAAACTTTTTGCATCGAATCCTGACTCCAGGCCCATCGCAGATATCTCTTTTGTGATTTGGACAACCACTCCCTGGACGTTGATTTCAAATGTGGCGGTAGCCCTCAGTCCTCACGAAGATTACGTTGCTCTATGGGGACCTGACGGAAAGGTTTGGATTATCGCTCAAAAATTAAAATCGCGATTCTTAAAAACATTAGGAAGAAATGAGAGCCAGTATCTGGAGCGGTTTCCTTCTTTTGGCAGAACCGGCAAGATATTTGAAGGGTCTATCTATGAGCATCCTTTTGGATTCCGTGAAGGTAAATGTAAAATTGTATGCGCTGAGTACGTCTCTATGGAAGAAGGAACAGGTTGTGTCCATATTGCACCAGGGCACGGCCAAGAGGATTATTTAACAGGTAGAGAATATAATCTGGAAGTTGTTATGCCTGTAGACAAGAAAGGCAAGTTTGATTCATCGGTAGCCCAATTCGCAGGTATGCATGTCCATGAGGCGGATAAAAAGATTATTGAAGCATTGCAAAAACAGAACAATCTCCTCTCTGTAGGAGAAGTGACTCATTCTTATCCTCACTGTTGGCGATGCAAAAATCCTATAATTTTTCGAGCAACATTTCAGTGGTTTTTAAATGTTGATCATAAGAATTTAAGAGAAAGGCTCGTAGCAGAGACAGAGAGTGTAGAGTGGGTACCTTCAAGCGGTAAAGAGCGAATGCGAGGGATGCTCACATTGCGGCCGGATTGGTGTCTCTCTCGACAGAGATTATGGGGAGTTCCTATTCCTGCGCTCCGGTGCAAGAACTGCCAAGAGGTTATTCTGAATGAAAAGGTTGTTAAAAAAACAGCCTCTCTGTTTAAGGAGAAAGGCTCTGATTGTTGGTTCCATTTAGATGTGGAGGAGTTTATTCCTTCCGGGCTTAAGTGCCCGGGGTGTGGCAAGAGGCATTTTATAAAAGAGTATGATATTCTTGATGTTTGGTTTGAATCGGGGGCAAGTTTTGCCGCTGTGCTAAAGCCCCATCCACAGCTTGAGCTTCCCGCTGATATGTATTTAGAAGGCAGTGACCAACACAGAGGGTGGTTTCAGGCCTCTCTGATTCCTTCGGTAGCAGAAGTCGGCAGTTCTCCCTTTAAGACAATTTTAACTCACGGATTTGTCGTTGATGGCGAAGGCAGAAAAATGTCTAAGTCGCTGGGAAATGTGATTGCCCCCCAGCCGATAATTGATCAATATGGATCAGAGATTTTACGTTTCTGGACAGCGTCGAGTAATTACAGCGAAGATATCAAGATATCACCCGAGATCATTCGTCAGCTTGTGGATGTCTATCGAAAGATAAGAAATACCATACGGTTTCTTCTTGGTAACCTTGCAGATTATAGCCCCCAACGAGATTCGCTCCCTTACGAGGAACTTTTAGAAGTTGATCGGGCTATGTTGTCGAAAGCAATGGCCACGTTTGGTGAAGTGATTTCTTTTTATGAGAGCTGGAGCTTTTATAAGGCTTGTCAGAAAATTTTTCATTTTTGCAATATAGATTTAAGCTCTTTTTATCTTGACATTTTAAAAGATAGGTTATATACTTTCTCTCCAAAGTCAACTGCCAGACGCTCAGCGCAGTTTGTTCTTTGCCATATTTTGAAAATGCTTCTGAAGATGATTGCCCCTATTCTTTCTTTTACTGCCGAAGAAGCATATCGTAGTTGCCAGAGCCTTGAGGGTAAGAAAGATTCAATCTTTATTTCTCAGTTCGATGAAGATTATGTGCCTGAATGGATCGACAGAGACCTCAATGAGCGGTGGGCAAAGATATTTTCTTTGAGGGATAGGATATTGAAGGAGATTGAAATACAGCGGGAAAAGGGAATTGTGGGTAGTTCATTGGAAGCGCGGGTTTGCGTGCTGCTTGACGGAGATGATTATACATTTTATAAAGGGCACCAAGAGACGCTACGAGAAATTTTAATTGTTTCTCAAGTCGATATTGGGCAAGGGAGCTTTCATATAAAAGTAGACAAATCCGATGGAAAGAAATGTTTACGTTGTTGGAATTGGAGGAATGATGTTGACAGCGACAGAGAATTTTCTGGCATATGTGGACGATGTGTGGAAGCACTGAAAGGAGGAAAACGATGAAGCGCCGATTGACGAGAAAAGACCTAAAAATATATAAAGAAAAATTAATTAACCTTAAGGAAGATATAATAAATCAGATAAGGGATATCTCCGAGGACACCCTCATGAAGTCACAGAAAGATATTTCCGGAGATATTTCCGGCTACTCTATACACATGGCTGATGTTGCCTCAGATAACTATGACAGGGAATTTAATTTAGGCCTTGTGTCTGGCGAAAGAGAAACACTCCTTGAAATTGAGGAGGCTTTAAAAAGGGTAGAGGAAAAAAGTTACGGTGTTTGCAGGATGTGTGAGAAATCCATTGCGAAAACTCGCCTCAAAGCCATACCCTATGCTAAGTACTGTAAGAAATGTCAGGAGGAAACAGAGAAAGGAAACAGAATATAGTGTATGGTCCTCGTATGGACGGTAGCTTCTGCAGTATTTTTTGTAGATCTTCTCATTAAGACCTACCTACGTTCAAATTTTGCTTTCCAATCCATACCTATCATAAAAGGTATTTTTCACATCACCGTGGTTTTCAATAAAGGGGCTGCATTTGGCATCTTGAGAGGCAAAACCACATTTTTAATTTACATAGGATTAATTTTTATACTATTTTTTCTCTTTTTCATGCGCAAAGAAAAAGAGAAAAAATTACCCTTCTTGATATCGTACGGTCTGATTCTGGGAGGCGCATTTTCCAATCTGTGTGATAGAGTATTTCTCGGATACGTGATCGATTATATAGATTTGAGGATTTGGCCAGTATTTAACCTTTCTGATACATGCATCAGCGTGGGGATATTCATTTTACTGCTCATGCAGTTTCGAAGTTCCCTTCGCAGCAAAGCACAACCCAAGCAGTAAAACTGTCCCTACTTTGAGAGATAGAGCATGGAAAAGATAATTACCGTACCGCACGATACACAAGGAGAGAGGCTGGATAAATTTTTAAGCAGCAAAGTTCGGTCTTGTTCGCGCACACGATTACGCACTCTTATTCAAAAAGGGGCGGTGTCGGTTAATGGAAGGGTAACAAAACCAAGCTATCAATTAAGAGGCGGCGAGAGGATTTTTCTCAAAGTCGAAGAAGTAAAAGAGGAGTTGCAGCCATTTGATTTTGAGGTTAAGATTATCTATGAAGACCAAGATGTTCTTGTAGTAGATAAGCCCAAAGATTTAACAGTTCATCCTCCCTCATTGAGGCATCAGAAAACATTGGTGAACGCGCTCCTTTTTATGAAGAAGAGCTTATCGAATGTTTCTGCATTAAGAGCGGGTGTGGTGCATCGATTAGACAGAGAGACCAGTGGAGTAATGGTGTTGGCAAAAAATAACTTAAGCCACATCAATCTTGTAGGGCAGTTTAGAGAGCGGAAGGTGAAGAAGGAGTATCGCGCAATCTGTTGGGGTTTGATTAAAAAGAAGCATTTTGCTATTGATATTCCTTTGGCGCGCGATTCACGAAACTGGCTCAAAATGAAAATTAGTTTTCTTAAGTCAAAGCGAGCACTTACTGACGCGAGTGTGTTAGGGCAGTACAAGGATTCAACGTATCTGGCTCTTAGGCCCCACACCGGAAGAATGCACCAGATACGGGTGCACTTGAAATTCTTAGGATACCCCATCGTAGGGGATAAGAAATACGGCATCAAAGATAGTTACGATGATTTATTTTTACATGCGTACAAATTAGGATTCATGCATCCTACAAAGGATACATTCGTTGAGTTTACATCTGCGTTACCAGCCAGATTTCAGAAATTTATTGGTGCACGCACGCAACCCTAAAGGGCAAAGAGGAGAGAAAATGTATACAGTAAGACCTCTAAGAGGGCTAAAACGGGAAATTCACATACCACCGGATAAATCTATCTCTCATAGGGCAGCGATGATTTCTTCTCTCTGCAATGGGCATACTCTCATAAAGCCTTTCCTGCGTAGTGACGACACTCTCGCCACTTTGAGTTGTATAGAACGATTAGGAATAAAAGTGCAATTAACCCACGATAATTCACTCACAGTTTGGGGCAAAGGTTTATATCTTCCTCAAAACAAGCAGGTTATACTTCAGGCTTATGAGTCTGGAACAACCATGCGTATCTTGAGCGGTTTACTTGTTGCTCAAAGATTTTCCTCACGATTTGAAGCCGGACCGTTTCTCGCTGACAGGCCCATGGGAAGGATAGTGCTGCCCTTACGAGAGATGGGAGCAAGGATTTGTGGTGTTCAAAGGCCAGATAAGAACGGCAGAGAAGAGACATACCCTCCTTTAGAGGTTGACCCAACGGATCAAATAAAAGGCAAAGATTTTCGATTACCTATTGCGAGCGCTCAAGTCAAATCTGCACTTATGCTTGCTTCGCTCTACGCACAAGGGAAGACTGCGATAGCTGAACCGTATCAGTCACGTAATCATACAGAGCAGATGTTTAAACAATTCGGTGCGAATGTCCAGATAGATGGTACGACGGTGACGTGTACCTCTGTCAAAGAGCTAATATCGCCTCGTGAATTATTCATACCTTCAGATTTCTCTTCCGCAGCATTTTTTATTACCTTAGGACTTATTCTCAAAGATAGTAAGTTTACAATGAAGAATGTGAATATTAATCCCACACGCTGTGGGTTATTGAGTGTATTAGAACGCATGGGTGCCAATATTCGTATAGAGAACAAGAGGGGAGAATATGAACCATGCGCGGACATTATCGTGGAGAGTTCTCAATTAAAACCGGTGAATGTTGAACCAGGCCTCATACCCCTTATGATTGATGAAGTTCCTCTTCTCTGCGTTGCTGCAGCATTTGCCAGCGGCGTAACCCAGATAAGAGGAGTAAAAGAGCTAAGAGTCAAAGAAACCGATAGGGTCTCCTCAATAGTGAGCAATTTAACTAAAGCCGGTGTCGATATTCATAGTGAGCAGGATGGCGATGATGAGAAGATTGTGATTGAGGGCGGCAGAAGATATGTGCCAGCTGAATTTATGAGTCACGGTGACCATCGCACTGCAATGAGCATGGTTATTTTTGCTGCAGCGTTAGAAAAAGAGAGCGTTCTTGATAATGAGGTGTGTATTAATAAATCTTTTCCAGAATTTATCTCGTTAATGACACTCCTGGCTCAATAGCATGCAAATTGCGCGTTTAAAACACAACGGTGTTATACATTGGGCAGTTATAGAAGGCAAAAGCGCCAGGCTGCTGCGCAACGACCCCTATAAAAAAATACGATACACCTCTTGCGTTTTACCTCTTAGGAGAGCGACATTATTGCCACCGGCAACACCGAGTAAAATTATCCTTGTAGGCTTAAATTACAGAGAGCATGCTCGGGAGCTGGAGATGAGAATTCCTCAAGAGCCAATTCTCTTTTTGAAGCCCCCGAGTTCGCTTATAGGCAATAACGGTCGAATAGTGTATCCTCCAGGAGTCAAAAGACTCGATTACGAAGCGGAACTAGCTGTAGTTATAAAAAAGAGCGCAAAGAATATTTCTCCACAAAAAGCAGGCGAGTATATATTCGGAGTGAGTTGTCTTAATGATGTGACGGCAAGAGACCTGCAAGCAAAAGACGGACAGTGGACAAGAGCCAAGTCTTTTGATACGTTTTGTCCCCTGGGCCCATGGGTGCAAACAGATATTAATACGAACGATTTGAAAATTCAACTATATTTAAATGGAGAATTGAGACAGGATTCGTCGACCGCAGATTTTATATTTCCTGTTTCACGTATCGTTTCTTTTGCATCCCGTATAATGACATTATTTGCCGGAGATATTATCTCTACAGGGACTCCTAAAGGTGTGGGAGCGATGAAAAGAGGGGACGTGGTAGAGGTAAAAATCGACCATATAGGAGTATTAAAAAATCGCGTAGCCTAAACAGAAAGGCAGATGCCATGAAAGCTGTTACCAACTATTTAACCTTTCACACAAAAAAGAAGATTGAATTTATTAACATTACGGATACTGTCCAGGAAATTGTAAAGAAGAGTAAAATCAAAGAAGGTTTGTGCCTGGCGAATGCAATGCACATTACTGCTGCTGTTTTCATCAATGACGAGGAAGAGGGTCTCAAACAAGATTTTGGGGTGTGGCTTGAACAGTTAGCTCCTCAGGATGTGAGTAGGTATAGACACAATTTAACAGGTGAGGATAATGCTCACGCACATCTTAAACGCACGGTGATGGGAAGGCAAGTTGTGGTCGCAGTCACAAATGGGAGGTTGGATTTCGGTCCGTGGGAGCAGATTTTCTACGGTGAGTTTGACGGTCAGCGTCCCAAGCGCCTGTTGGTAAAGGTGATAGGAGTCTAGGGCCTCGCAGAAGAGGATTTGCAAGTTCTTTCTATTACTCAAGATGCGGCCAAAGAACTTATTTTAAACCACTTGACTTATAAAGTTAATTATGATAATGTAAGTGAAGTCCGAGCATAAGTATTATTAAGAAATTCTGTGAAGAAACGCAGAGTTAAGTTGTCCGCATGGACTCATTAAAGGAGGGTACGATGAGAAAGAGTTTTTTGTGTTTTCTCTTTTCTTTCCTTTTTCTTATGAATGGATGCGCACTCATATTTCAGACAGGAAGACGTTCAGATGTTCATAAAATACGAATGTTAGAGGACGAACTGGAAACCTTAAGACATGCGAAAGCTGTCTTAGAGGAAAAGCTGTCCAGAGAGATAGGAGATCAGCAAGTAAGGTTAAGTATGGCTGAGAAGGGACTCGTGATTACCTTTGTTGCTGAGGTTCTCTTTAGTTCAGGAAAGTCGAAGCTACGCAAAGATAGTTTACCTATTTTGAGTAAAGTAGTGGCGATTCTTAAGGAAGAGGTTGCCGAGCATAACATTGGAATAGAAGGTCATACCGATAACGAACCAATTAAGCGTTCAGGATGGAAATCGAACTGGGAATTATCTGCTCACCGCGCTCTCAGTGTGCTATATTATCTGGAAGATGAAGGGATTGCTTCTGAAAGGTTGTCAGCCATTGGCTATGGTGAGCATAAGCCAGTCGCATCGAACGATACGGCTCAAGGAAAACAGCTTAATAGGCGCGTGGAGATTGTGATATTACCAAGGGCGATAAAGAGAATCGAGACAGGGGCTGAAGGGGAGTCTGAGGAAATGCTTTTTGAAGGGGAGGAACTGAAATGAAAGATAAGCCTTTGATAGTGGGTCTTCTCGGCGGCTTAGTAGCGATTTTGGTGATTGTAGGAGTTTCCTTCTTAGTGAAAATGAATTCCTTAGATGATATCTATAAGAAAGAATTAGCAAAGAGCATTTCTCTCCAGAAACAGG
>CP070807.1:430599-439408 GCA_020343695.1 Candidatus Omnitrophota bacterium
TCCTTGTATACATTGATTTTCGCTTCACGGCATTTTATATTGTGGAGGTTAAAATCTTGCGTGTAGCCAGCAAGATGTGCTTGCCAAGGCTCTTGGCCTTGTTCTTTTGCAATACGTTCGCTATTAATCATAAACTTTACTTTGAGTTTTCCGTGGGTATTGCGATTATCGAGGAGGGGAATTTTTATTTTCAAAAGTTCAATCGCTTTCCATATGTCGGATGAATCAAGTGTACCTCTTCCTACCATTTTCACTACTGGTTTTTCTTTCACCTTTATGTACCCCTCAGAAGAGATACCTGTTTCTGTGCCTTCTACGAATAACTCTTCTATTTCTAACGTCGATTTTGTATAGTGAGCTTTTGTCGAGAGACGGAATGGCTCGCTTTCAATAGTTACATTCATGCGAGGAGAGTCAAATCCCTTTAAGTTCCCTCTCAATTTCAAAGGAATATCTCTATACTGCAGAGAGCCTTCCTGCACAGTCAATTCGCCTTCCTTGAGAATACCTTTCAACGCAATATCTTTTAGCTCTTTGTATTCAACGCCTTTTATCGCATACTCCCCATAATAGTCAATTTTTTCTCTATCGAGCCTGCCTTGAAGAATGAGCTCCAAGTTGATATCTCCTTTGCCTTGATATTTAAATGTTTGAGGAAGGGCTGACCTACTCTTTCGTTGCAGGGTCTTTTCCTGTTCTTCTTTTTGCGCAAGAAAAGATGAGGGAACTTTTATTGTCTTTGCGATTTTTACAAATTTCTCTAGAGGAAGTTGAGCGTTGATTTGAAGCGAAAATGCTGGTTCGAGGGTATAATCTATTGTGCCTTTTGCTCTTATGGGGTTACCTTTTATCTTTGCCTTTAGCGATGAGACAGCCAGATGTTTGTGGTCGAAATCAAAGCGAGCCTCAATTTCAGAGAGCATATCAAGATATGGCACATTTTTTATTTCTGCCCCTTTTGTTTCTCCTTCGAGAGCATAAAGAATATCCCCTTTAAGGAAATGGATTGTTGGCGACACTCGGAGATCTCCAATAAAACCCTTCTCTTCTTTGGAAAACCATAGATCTTTTATATCCATATCCCCCTCTATGGTGTAGAATTTATTTCCTCGTATCTTTAATTTCCCACTTTGCACAACACCTCTTTTGAGGTCAATGTTTTTTAGGTCTTTGAAGTTTCGCATGAACGGTTTTAATTCAGCCAGGTCAATATTTTTTAGAGCCATATCACTTTCGAGATTTTTTTCGTAGTTGTCGTAGGTGCCTTTTAAGATAATCTTATCTTGCCACCCTATTGTAAAATGTATTTTGCTCAAGGATGAAAGATCAGCAAAGAAAGTAATGTTTGTGAATTCCTTCTTGATATTTTTTTCTTCATCCTCAAAATCAACATGCAAATCGTGTATTCTAATTTTTTTCACTAAAAGCGATGGCACTTTTTCAGAGGGCGTTGCCAGTTGAGTTATGTCTAATGTTTGCCCTTTTCGCTTTTTGAGTTGAAAGTAAAGAATATCCGCCGTTAAGGAACAGAGTAACTTCCTTTGAGAAAAGAGAGATGTAAGCAGAGGCATGAAGCGCACGTTCTGTGCCACTGCCCATATCTCTGTGCTCTTCTTTTCGCGTATAGTCATCTTTTTGAATATAATTCCCCTGAAAATACTCACCCTCGCTTGAGAAAGTTCTATTTCTTTATTAAGATGTTCTCTCACCAGCTCTTTTACTCCTGATTCTATCTTTTTCGAAAGCGATATATTGATAAGGTAAGAAGCGATAGAAAGAAGAGTGATAAGGATGGCAATAACAATGAGATTTTTTTTCATCATCTTTTTATATGTTTTTCTCTATAGCGCATTATTGGTCTATTCGCTGTTGTGCCTACACAGGCGCTATGAGAGAAATACTTTAATACACACCTCTTTTAATTCCTTTAACTGTTCTCGGTGTATCATGTATCTCTTGGAGAGAGGCAAAATTCTTTGGGTATTCAATAGTACTTTTCTTATCTTTAACATTTTATTGTCTGATCGCTCTTTGAGAAAGCAGACATTGATTCTTTTACCTGCGAAATTAAAGGTTGTTTTTATCTGTGAGTGAGATAAATCCGCCGCAAGCAGTTTAGGTTCAATCGCCATATTACCAAAGATAAATTCTATTCCCAGCACTTTTTTTAGGAGTGTATAGATGTACCAGCTTGCTGAACCAGTAAGGTAAAGATAAAGGCCTTTGCCTTCGTTATTAAAATATTCAGGAATCATAGGATATATCTCTGCCTGTGGAGAGGTTGTCATCGCGTAGAGCGAATTCAGCACTTGGCGCCCTTCTCGTACAAACCCCTGTGCATAGAGAGCATGTGCGAACATCACCACCATGTGGTTAAAAAACGCTCCGTTTTCTTTATCTCCGTATGAGAAACCAAAAGCTCTTCCTAAGTCAAGGGAAAGTGAGCCAAAATCTGTGTTGAGTCGAAATCCTCCCCGTCTCTTGTCTTTTAAATATTTCTTTACAGAAGACCATATTTTTCTAATTTGTTGAGACCTAAGACTGCCACCCATAATAGGAAATACAGATGAGGCGAGCATCATACGGATTTTGCCTCTGTATTTTCCCTCGACGCGCCTACCTCTATTATCATAATAGCCGTTGAAGAAGCCGCACGTAAGCCATTCTTTTTTCTTGAGCCAGCTGGAGAGATGTTCAGATTTTTGTTGCAAATCGCATATGAGGTCGCTTATTTTTATTTCTACTTTCTTTCCGCTGATTGATTTTGTTTCCTCTAAATATCGTTCTAATCTCTTCTGTTTTGCCCTAAAATTATTATAGTTGAGAGGAATTTTTAGGCGGTCTAAGAGCAGGAGCAATTCTTTAAGAACCTTTACTGTTTCAGTACGTTTTCGAAGTCTCTCTAAGAAAAAGCAGAGGTCTTTTAAATTATGAGCATACATAAAGCTAAAAGGAATGCTTTCTCCTTTGCCAGGGGCCATGTCTAAACCATCGTTCCAATCAGCGTTCTCGAGTCGAATAATATTGTGACTGCCAACATTGAAGAATGGAACGAGATTTTGAATCAAGATGTGTTCCAGAATCGTCCCTCTATACACTGTATTATGTGCGCCCTGTAAAGAGAAATCTTTTTGAGAAAAATTAGGAACTTTTTCCTTTGCTCTTTTGAGTAGATGGTCTTTAAAATATGTTGTGTTTGTGAGGAGAACTCCGAGGTCAGCGGTTCGGTGGATATAAAACTTTAATGCAAGATATGGCCACATCCCATGGTCCATCCACACTCTGGCGAGGCGATTCCTGTCAGAGATGAATGCCCCTTTTTTTGTAATAACAGTAGCATTGGAACCATCAATTCTTACACCTTTAAAATTGTGTAGAATAAGTTCTTTTGCTTTTTTTTCTTCAGTGAGCACCAGAGTTAATACATCTTGCCATAAATCTCGCCAGCCACGTCCGCCTTTTCCATAATCAAAATGAGGAAGGTGCGAACAGCCAAACAATTTCCTTAAGGTCGGTTGTAATTTCACCCACAGGAGCCAATTATTGAAGTTATAATCTTTGAAATCAAATTCTAGACTGGTAAGATAACGGGACCAGTATTTTTTTGTCTCTTCCAGGCGCGATTGTATTTTGAGAGGAGAGTTTAGTTTCTGAAAGGTAAATAACAGTTTCTTTTTGTTCTCGCATATTCCCATAATGAGAAAGTAATTTATCTGGTTGCCCCTTTTTAATTTTGTCTCTTTGAAGCGCAATGCTCCGCAGGCTTCTTTTCCATCAAACTCTGGATATTTCTTTTTGACGGGCGGAACATTTTTTGTAATTGCATCAGGAAAGCACGCATCTGCCTTCCCATAGAAGTAATCAAGAGTGGGAAATTGACCTTTCGGCGGAACCGCTCTCCCTTCGTAACCAAGGACAAAATACATAGTTTCGTTCTCTCTGTGCTTTCTCTCGTCAAACACCATCGTTGGCTTAAGGATAATCCCGTATTGAGTTAAATCGAGGCGGTTAAGAAGAGAGCTCACATGGCGATGATCCCGTAAGTTGTTTTCACCTCTGCCATAGAGGGGGATAAAAGAAGTGGGCGTAATTTTTACCGTCTTATGAGTTTTGTTCTTAATCTTTATCCACATAACTTCAGCATCGAGGTTATAAGGAATGAAGTTTATGATTTCGATATGGAGAGTTTTAGTGTTTTTAATAATTTTATGATAGAGAAACCCTGCTTCGAGAATGTCATCGTAAGCCCGGGATAATCTTATTATCTCGCCATTTACCTTAATGAAGAATTCTCTGCGACATAGAAGGTTGCTCCTTAAGTCTTCGATACTCGCAGGAACGGTAAGAAAACGATCGTTATCTTTTTTTATATCTCCCGCTAACTGAGGGCTGATAGAACTCAAAAAGGTTCCCGCCTTATTGGTGAGAGGAAAGTAGAGATTATATCGAGAAGGATGTTTAACAATAAACGTACCTTTGGTATCTATAAATTTGTAAATCATAGTCAGCGATTATGTTCCGACATATCTACCTGCGGTGGATGTCGGCATTGAATATTCTACACTAAATTTGTATTTTTCACTAATATTTTTTAAATATCGATTGCAAGCGCTGAACTAGTAAATAGTGTAGATTTTTAAGGAATAATTGGTATAATTTAAAAGAGATGAAAAAAGTCATTCTTCTCTGCTTTCTCTGTATTCTCCTATTTTCTTGTCTGTACGCTCACAGCAAGCCCACAGCAATTTTATTCTACTCACCTCGCTGCAAATCATGCCTCGATGTAAAAAAAGAGTTTCTTGGGGTCATGAAAGAAAAGTACAAAGATAAATTGGAATGGAGAGAGATCGATACTACTGCCAGTCCTGAAAATTTAAGCCTTCTGCTTTCGCTCAATAAGCGTCTTCGCGGTGACAAGAAAGCTTTAATTCCTTCTGTTGCGATTGGTAACTTCTTGTTAGTAGGTAAGAAGCAGATACAGGGTGAACTCGAGACGGCAATTACGGTTTCTCTAGATACAGAAGCTCATCCTTTTTCCTTTTTGAAGGTAGATATCATAGATGTGTTCGCAAAAATTTCTGTATTGACAGTAATGGGGAGCGGTCTCATCGACGGAGTGAACCCTTGCGCTTTTGCTGTCATTGTATTTTTTGTTTCTTTTTTAGCTGTATATGGATATAGGAAAAGAGAAATCATTTATGTTGGCTCATCATACTGTACAGCAGTATTTCTCACATATTTTCTTATTGGGTTAGGGCTTTTTAATTTTCTCTACTCACTCTCCCATATATACATTTTTATAAAGCTTTTTTATTATTTTGTTGCACTTTTCTGTTTTATTCTTTGCGGATTAGCCTTATACGATTATTTCAAATTTAAAAAAACTGGTGAATCAGAAGAGCTAATGCTGCAACTACCCAAATTCTTAAAAAAGCGAATAAATATTGTCATTGGTTCGCAGCTGCGCCAGAAACAGGAGAGAGGCGCTCCAGATTTGATTATCAGCTCTTTCATTGTGGGATTTTTCGTCTCTCTACTGGAAGGAGTCTGCACTGGTCAAGTGTATCTACCCACGATAGTGTTTATTCTCAAGAATACAAGCTTGAAATTGAAAGCATTTTTCTATTTGCTTCTTTACAACCTTATGTTTATTCTGCCCCTAGTCATTATTTTTATTCTTTCTCTTGTGGGACTTCGTTCTCAGGCATTTAATAATTTTTTGAAGAGACGCTTAGGGGCAATAAAAATTCTTATGGCTTTACTTTTCCTTGGCTTAGGTTTGCTCATTCTCTTTTATGATAAAATAGAGTTTGTGATAATCCTGCTGTTTCAGAAACTGTATAATTTCTTTAGCGCATTTGTTGTATTGTGAGGCAATCTACCACAATCACAGAAAAAAATGGTTAAGATAGGTATTATTTTAGCATTTATTTTTTCCTGTTACGCTCAAGAAAACTCTCAAATGATTGAGTTTGACTTTGGAGAAATTGCGCACAGCAGGAGAGTTGCACATAGATTTGAGTTTGATGAAGAGATTAAAAGTGCTGTGAGCCTTTGCGAGTGCATCCAGGCAGAAGTGTATAGGGACGAGGTTGCATCAAAATACATCGTAGAAGTTGAATTCGATCCTCAAGAGTATAGGGGTCAAACCACTCAGGAAATCCTCCTCTTAGACTCCAAGCACAGCATTATACGATTACGAATTACCGCTTTTGTGAAAGAGGGTATTGGCTCGCACCAGCTTAATAACTTTCAAAATGCACCTTCCTTTTTTAGTGTTTTCTGATAAAAATGGTAAGATTTACTCTCATCCATCTTTGCGGATGGCTGCTGCCCACCTTCATGCATCTACCGTACCAAAAGAGAGCGAATTAATAAGACTTCCCCAAGGCAGTACCTTTTTTCATCTTCCTGGCCGAATTCCTTTGGGATTTAACCACCGCACACAACAATTTGAACCAGTATTTGAATTCCAAGGAAAAGAGATATATGCGGTTGGTGCATTCTTAATCCCTGCATATTTACGATTATATACTCCAGCCACTGTCATAAAAAGACGAAAAATTCTTCCTCTCTGGGCATATACTGCAGTTGGATTTTATGGAGATAGTTTCTATGTGACTGCCAAGAGGATAGATAACCGCATACGTCAAAGCCCGCGTTTCTATGACGCAAGACGTATAAAAAACAAAGTAAGAATTTTCCTCAAAAAATATCCAAAAAATAGACTCTACAAACACTTAGCCAATTGCGCCCTCAATTATAACTGCTTAGCTGCAAAGAACCTTTTTTTAGGGAGATGGGAAGCCCCTCTTCCTACAGCAAGAGTGTGTAATGCTCGATGTATTGGGTGCCTATCTTTTCAAGAGGCAGAGTGCCTGCCTTCTCACCAACGGATTCATTTTAAGCCGAATGTTTCAGAAATTGTGCAAGTGATGGAAAATCATCTAAAAGGAGCAAAAGAGGCAATCGTCAGCTTCGGCCAGGGGTGTGAAGGAGAGCCGCTCTTAGAGGTCGATACCATTGCTCCCAGCATTGAACAGGTAAGGAGGAAGATTCAGAGAGGTACAATAAACATGAATACCAATGCCAGCATTCCTAAAAACATAGAGATTCTCTGCAAAGCAGGGATTGATTCTTTTAGGGTGAGTTTAAACAGTGCTCAGAGAACCCTCTATAAATTGTATTTTAGGCCCCGCAACTATACTTTCAGGGACGTGCTAAAATCCATCGAAATCGCAAAAAAGTATAGAAAATTTGTGTCAGTTAATTTGTTCGTCTCTCCTGGACTCTCTGATTCTGTAAAGGAAATTAAAGCACTCATTCAATTTATAAGACAGACAGGGGTAGATATGATTCAGTGGAGGAATTTGAATATTGATCCGGATTACTATTTGCAGAGTTTACCCCAAAGTAATATTCAGTCAAAAGGGGTTCTGTATCTGGTGGAGGTAATAAAAAAGGAATTTCCGCAGTTAAAGATGGGTTATTTTAATCTTCCGAAAGAAAAATTCTAATTTCGATTTTTCTCTACTTCCCAGAGGATTCTCCGTATCCTTTTCTGTCTCGCCTGTTCTGACCCCACTTTCTCTTGCGCTATATCCTGCGGTATGCGGTTAATGTAGTAAATTGTGCGGCCATACCCAGGCATGAGGGCATGCGCTTCTTCAAACTTCTTGAGAGCCTCTTCGTATTGCTTCTCATAGTACAGAGAGAGTGCTTCGTGGTACAGTACTGCGGCTCGGTCTTCTAATTGACACTGATACGCATCGCGACCAAATCCTTCTTGCCCTCGGCGCTTACTTGCTTCGCGATCTCTTCGTATCTGGGCCTTTCGTATCTTATGAGGAATTTTCTTCTCTAAAAAGTATCGCGCTTTCTTATGAGCCGGGTCTAGGGAAAGGATTTCTTTGAACGTTTGTTTTGCCTTATCAAGCTGATCAGTGTTATAGTAGAAGCACGCCTGTTCATAGAGAGCGCTTATTTTTTCTTTCAATACGACATCTTCTATTTTCCTACGTTCCTTCTCCATATCCTTATGTATCCGACTCATATAGTACTCTGTACGGCCGTAATCCGGAATGAGTCTCTGGACCTGTCTGAATTTTTTCAAAGCTTCGTGATAGCGACCTTTCTCATACAGAGAGAGCGCTCGATCATAGAGTTTTGCTGCTCGGGCCCTTAACTTACGGTCTTTTTTCTCTTCTTTTACCTGGCCCTCCATATCTTTATGTATCCGACTCATATAATACTCTGTACGGCCGTAATCCGGAATGAGTCTCCGGACCTGCCTGAATTTATTGAGAGCTTCTTGGTAGCGCTGCCTCTGGTACAAGGAGAGCGCTTCATCATAAAGAGAAGATGCTTCGTCTCTTAATCGGCGCTCTTCTTCTTTTTGACTTATGCGTTCTTCTCTTGGGAATTCTGGCTCTTCGTATTCTTGCCTCACCCTTTCCTTTCGCATCTTTTGGGGAATCCTTTCCTCTAAAAAGTACCGTGCTTTTCGGTGAGTTGGATCCAGAGAAAGAATATCTTGAAATATCTCCGTCGCTTTATCTAGTTGGTCGTCACGATAGTAGGAGTATGCTTGTCTGTAAAGATTGTCGATTCGCTCTTTTAGTTGGTCTGCATCGGTTATCTTACGCTCACTTTTCATAATGTCCTGTAAGCGGCTTATATAGCGCTCTGTACGGCCGTAATCCGGAATGAGTCTCTGGACCTGCCTGAATTTATTGAGAGCTTCTTGGTAGCGCTGTTTCTTATAGAGGGAGAGTGCCTCATCGTACAGAGAAGCTGCCTTTTCTCTCAG
>CP070807.1:439508-448249 GCA_020343695.1 Candidatus Omnitrophota bacterium
CCCACGACGATAGAAGAATTCCTCTTCCTACGCACAGAGGTGGCCCCAGATTCTGCCATATCAATTTTTTCCGGCGCATCGACAATTGAAAAATCACTCCCAATGCGTATGTTTCTCTTGGAGGCCTCTCTCTCTATTTCTTCCTTTACTCCAATGAGTACAATCTCTTCGTCAAACTCCTCTTTTGCAAGAAATGCCCCTTTGAGCATCTCATAAGGGGCATGATCTCCCCCTGATACGTCTACTCCGATTCTATAATTCATCGTTTTTTCTTTTTCTCTTTCAATTTTATTGTCACTACTTCTCTGCCCGCATAATATCCACAGAAAGGACAAACCATGTGCGCCGGCTTAAGACGCCGACACTCCTTACATTCCACCAAAAGAGGCGTTGGGAGCTTTTGGTGGGTTCTCTTCTTGCATGTTCGTGAATGCGAATGCTTTCGTTTAGGATGAGCCATGAAACCTCCTTCAATGAACAGATCCGCCTCTGGCGGAAAGTTCAGCCAACAAACTTACCTCGCTACTTCGTTCACTCCGTAAGCTTGGGCTTCACTTGACACTTACATCTTTGATTATTCAAATTCACACCGCAGCGGGGGCATATCCCCTTACAATCAGTCTTGCACAATACCTTCATCGGGAAATTAAGAAGCAGTTCCTCCCTTATCTCCTTGTCGATTTCCAAATAGTCACCCAAGTGATTGGCTTCATAGCTTAATGTAAATGCGTGGCTCACGTCTTGTACCGTCTCTTCCAAACAACGTGAACAGGTAATCAACCTATGGGTAGCTGCTATCACATTTACAATAATTTCTCCGCCTGCTCTTAAAAATCCGCAATCGAGGTGAATTTGATCGACAAATTTCACATCGAAGCTATCCATGTCCCAGAGAGAAGCTGCAGCGTTTTCTTCTAATTTTACCTCTATCTCGTTTATTTTTTCAACTGCTATCTTCATTCTCTACTGAAAGCTGTACCTCACAAAGAGGTATTTATTGCTTTGTTTTTTTGAGTATTTTCTTTCTCTGCTCGTGCAGCTTCTTTTTGAGAACTCCAAGTACAGCTGAAGGTAGAAATGTGTCTAAACGAGCACCTAAGAGAGCTGCTTCCTTTATCAACCGAGACGAGATAAAAGAATATTGCGGATGAGGCATGAGAAACACTGTCTCTATTTGAGGGGATAGATTTCTGTTGGTGAGCGCCATTTGAAACTCGTACTCAAAGTCGGAAATCATACGTATCCCTCTCACTATAACTGCTGCCTTCCTTTTGCATGCAAAATCAACTACCAGCCCATCAAATCCCTCTACTCTTACCCGCTTTATACTCTTGGTTACTTCTCTTACCAAGCTTAGGCGCTGCTCATATGAAAAAAGCGTAGATTTGGCGGGATTTCTTACGATTGCAACAATTACTTCATTAAAAATAAGGGAAGCTCTCTTTATGATATCAATATGACCGTTGGTAATAGGGTCAAATGTTCCCGGGCAGATCGCTCTCATCTTAGTCGACTCTCTCCTTGCCCCATATGCGGCAACTCAACAGCCCTCCAAGCGATGGTAATCCAATGGAGCCTGAAACCGCTAATATACCATATTCTTCTAAGCTTGGCAAGTATTTCTTCCTGCCACATAAAGTAATCCTGGCAACGGGCAACCTCCCTTATCTCTGAAACCAAAAGTCAAGATGGTCTTTGATGCATCGATGAGCAGGCCTGGCTATATCAGGATCACTTTTTATTACTCTGTAGGCAAAAAGACGCGCCTGCTTTAACATTTCCAGATCGCGTAAGGGGTCAGCGATTCGCAGTTGAGGGAATCCGTGCTGAGAGAAACCAAAAAAATCCCCAGGTCCTCTCATCTTAAGATCCTCCTCAGCAATGTTAAATCCGTCGCTTACCTGGGAAATTATCCTGAGCCTCTCTAAAGCTTTTTGGGAAAGGTTCTCCTTGCTGATAAGAATATAGTGCGGCTGATAGAGAGAGCGTTGGATGCGGCCTCGTAGCTGATGGAGCTGCGCAAGGCCGAATCTTTCAGGGTTCTCTACAACCATTGCGGTGGCATTCTCTATATTTACTCCTACCTCAACTACAGTAGTAGCGACTAAAATATCAATTTTCTTTTCTCGAAACGCCTTCACTACATCTAATTTTTCTTTTGCTCTCATCCTCCCATGAAATGTCCCTACCCGGAAAGGTACAAACTCCTCAGTAAGCACTTCGCACATCTGCTCCAATGATTGTAAATCTTCCTCTTGGCTTTCCTCAATAACGGGATAAATAATATAGACCTGTCTTCCCTCCTGTAGCCTTTCTCGTAAGAAATCATAGACCCACTGGCGCCTCTCTTCTCTTAGCCACATAGTATGAGGGGCGATTCTACCTGGAGGCAACTCCTTGATGACTGAAAGATCTAAATCCCCATAGAGGGAGAGAGCTAAGCTCCTCGGTATGGGTGTGGCGCTCATTACCAAACAGTGAGGGGCTGTTTTTCCTTTTTTTGGAAGAAGTGCGCGCTGTCCAACACCAAACTTATGCTGCTCATCAATGATTACCAATCCCAGCTTTTGGAATTCGATCTGTTCCTGGATGAGTGCGTGCGTTCCAACAACAATATGAACCTTTCCGTTTCTCATTTCACGGTAAATCTTCTGCATCCTTTTTTCGGGGAGCGAAGAAACAAGTACTTCAATATTCCAATTGAAGCCTCGAAATACTTCCTTAAGGGTCTGACAATGCTGATACGCTAAAACCTCTGTGGGAACCATAAGCGCCGCCTGCCACCCACAATCAACGCATACTCCAATTGCAAAGGCTGAGACGGCAGTCTTACCACACCCCACATCACCCTGAAGGAGACGGTGCATAGGATAAGACTTTTCTAAATCGCTCAAAATTTTTGCTAAAGCTTCTTCTTGCGAAGAGGTTAGCCGAAATGCCAAATTTTCTCTTATCTTTCTTAAAGTATGGCTCTTTGAAGGAAACGCTACCCCCTTTTGCGAGCGATGCTGAGACTTGCGTAAATACACTAAAATTTGAGAATAGAAGAGCTCTTCAAAAATAAACCGTCCTCGTGCCTGTTCTGCCTCCTGCCAATCATTTGGGAAATGAATCCCCTCTAAGCTCCTGGCAATATTGGGTATCGCTTTCTCTTTCCGTATATAGAAAGGCAAATGATCAGATATATTTTTTTTGCAATCGGCCAAAGCCGAGTAAATAATTTTTCTCATAAACTTCTGAGATAAGCTTGCGGTCAGAGAATATATTCCCACTATCCTATCTAAATTCAAACTGTCTTTTTCCTCTATCAATTCATATTCCTGAACAACAAATTGAAATTTTCCTTTAGAGTGAGCGAGTTTACCGTATAGTATGATTTCTTGCCCTACACCAATCACATCGGCAAGATAGCCTTGATTAAACCATACGCACCGTATCTTTCCACTCCCATCTTCCAGAATAACCTCAAAGATACTTTTAATTTTTCGGGAACGAATAAAATAGGGTATTTTTGTGAAGCGTCGCGTCATGATTTTACCTTTAATGAGCGCGGGTTCATTTACCTCAAGCTCTGATATACGCCTGGGATGGCGCCTGTCTTGATAGCGAAATGGGAAATAATAAAGGAGGTCTCGTATAGTGTGGATTCCTAACCGGTTAAGGCTCTTCTCTTTTTTTGGACCTACGCCTTTAAGATAGCGGATAGGGGTGCTTTGCATATTCTGAACTTATAAATTTTTGGAGATCACGGAGGCAAGTTCAATCATTCTGTTGAGAATGGATATAATCCTCAATAACTTTTTTGTGGTCAAAGGCAATATCGTCAGGCAACGTATCAGGCGTAACTACTTTTACATTCTTGGCATCAGATGCTGCACGCAGATTACCTTTGCCTCTGCCGACAAACACCACTGAAACAGTATGAAAACGCGCGTCTCGCTGAGGTTGCGAATAGACTTTAAACTGTCTAAAATCGACAAAGGTAAGGTGAGTCTCCTCTTTGACTTCTCGTGCTACCGCTTCCTCCACACTCTCTCCATAATCAACAAACCCTCCCGGTAAAGCCCAGCCAAAAGGTGGATTAAGTCTCTGGATCATAACAATTCCATTCTCATATTCTATTATGCCATCTACAGTAAGAAACGGACCTTTTGAGATTTTGTTATTTATGTGCTCTAAATAACTGCAAACATTTTTCTCAAAAATCTGGAATGCATCATTCGAGTATAAGACAAAAAGTATTTTCTTCAACGCCGCTTTCGTTGTCTCTCTCAAATATCGAAATACTTCCTGTGCCATTATTTTCGATGATGCCTCATAAGGAAATTTTCCTACTCCGCATCCTAAAGCGCAAAAGGCAATAGATGTAATATTATTTTGTTGTGCTACAAGAAGGCAGTTACGCGTGGCGTTTCTTATAATTTCTTCATTTGTCTTGAAATCCATTGCCATTGTTGCAGCATGAATTACAAACCGTGTCTTCAAAGAGCCTCCACATGTAAGAACCGCCTCCCCAACATTTTTTGGTCCTTGACGCACTGCTTCTTCTTCGATAATTTTACCTCCTTTTCGCCTGATAGTACCTGCCACTCCTCCACCCATAAGGAAACGATTATTGGCAGCATTAACAATTGCATCAACTTCGATTTCTGTAATGTCTCCTTTCATAATCAAAACTTCTGTATCTTTAATCTTCACGTTGACCTCCTCTCTGCTCAAAATTATGCTCTCATAGAATCTATGATTCTATACGTTTTTTTACAATTACTTTTCTTGCTACTTTATACGCCTCCCCCTTAGTGGATATTTTTCCTAAGGCTTGCTCCTCCTTTACCTTTCTTAAAATTTGGCCTATTATGGGAGAAGGAGAAAGATTAAATTTCCTCATCACATCATAGCCGTCTATTATTTTTGGTAAAGGGATCTTTGTCTTTTGCCGAAAATAATGTTCGATGAGCTTAAGCATAACTCTCTCGTGTCTTGCCCTCTTTCTCTCATCAACAAGAGGCCCTCTCGTTGCGCGCCAATCCGCCAAAGAGAGAAGAATCACCCCCACGCCTTCCGTTTCAGTATCTCGAAAAAAGCGATAAATCGCACGCTGTGAAGGGACCTTCTGGTCAGCTAAATATCCCGGGCGAAGATGCCAATATACCAGACGCTTCAAAACCTCTTTCTCTCGGAAAGAGAGACGCAATCTACAACTCAACTTCTCAACTAAATCTCGGCCGATCTTTTCATGGGTATGAAAAATTGTTTTTTTACGTAACCTCTTCTTAGCAAAAGGCTTACCAATATCATGAAGAAGACAGGCCAGCTTAATAATCTGGATTCTCTTCCTTGCCTGTACTAACTCCTCGTGTAAATACGTAAAAATGTCTTTGTTATTTCTAAAGCGCCTTTGGTAGAGAAGTTCAAACTTACGAAGAGTCTCCAGAGAGTGCTTCCAGACACCAAGATGATGATAAGGCCCTTGAGATACAGCCCGACTTTTTTGAATATAGGGGATGATTTCATCAATGATTTTCAATCGGTCCATGAGCATGAAAACTTTATACGAATAATCAGAGGCAAAAATTTTGAACAGTTCTTCCGTCACTCGCTCTCCCGAGACATTATGTAAAAATTTTTTATACTTTGCCATTGCCTTCAAGGTAGATGGCTCTATTGTAAAGTTGTACTGTGCCGTAAATGTAAACCCTCTTAGGATTCGCAAAGGGTCGTCAAAAAGAACTTTCTCTTTGATTGCCCGAATAGTTTTTCGCTTTAAATCACCTCGGGCTCCAAAATAATCAATAATTTTTTTCTTTTTATCATTCAGATTAATTGCCAATGTATTAATAGAAAAATCTCTTAAGATGAGATCTTCACATAAATCTCTGCCTCTTATACGGGTAAAATCATATGTATATACTTTAGAATTTCGCTTTACGATTACACGAAAACTTCCCTGCCGCTCATCAAGAATGATATATTTAGAAGATATTTTTTTAGAAAAATCTTTTACAAAAGAAAATACATTTTTCTCTACACAAAAATCAAAATCAAGAAATTCTTTTTTTCTTCTAAGCTGAGCGTCTCTTAAAATGCCTCCAACAAGCCACACATTTATCTTCTGCTTCTTTGCAAGCAAAGACAGAAGAGATAAATAAGGAATCTTTTTTAAATAGTCGTTTAGGTACATTAGGAAATTATTTGGAAGGAATTACGGTACTTGCTCAATACTATCGCATTACCGCAAATAACACATATGCTCATCTGTGTGAATATGCGCAGACAGAAAAACTTGACGCGTTTTGCTTCATCCATGTAGCTTCAGGTTGCATTGTATTATATTCCGCCAGAAAGTTTATCGAAAACTCCCTCCTCAACGAAGATGGGTGACTTGGTCCTCACCGCTAGAGCGATGCTGTCGGAAGGTCGCGCATCGACCACCTTTATGCCCTCGTCTTTCTTAAGAAAGTGCAATTTCGCATGGAAAGTGCTGTCAACCAATTTATCTATCACTACTTTCTCTAATTGCGCATCGAGTGCATCAATGAGGGAGCGCATAAGATCATGAGTAAGAGGCCGAGGGGGTGAAAATCCACCAAACTGCATACGTATTGCCGCTGCTTCACTCATCCCAATAACAATAGGAAGGAGCCTTGAGCCCTGCTTCTCTTTAAGAACAATAACCTGCTCTCGTTTTTCCTCATCAATAATAATCCGAGAAAGTTCAACCTCTATCATCGGCCCTCTATTTGATTCGTCTATTCAGAATCTCTCTCAATTCACGCATAAACTGATTAATATCTTTAAAGTGGCGATACACCGAGGCAAACCTCACGTAGGCCACATCATCCAATTTCGCCAATCTCTCAACAACTAATTCACCAACGTGACGCGATTCCACCTCTCTATCAAATTTTTTCTGTATCTGTGCTTCAACCTCACCCACGAGTTTCTCAAGTTTATCCATACTGATTGGTCGTTTCTGGCAGGCATTCAGTAACCCGGCAATAATCTTTTCGCGGTTAAACGGCTCGCGCCTCCCATCCTTCTTGATTACCATTAAGGGGGTCTTTTCCACAAATTCATAGGTGGTGAAACGCCTATTGCAGTTTAAACATTCCCGCCTTCTGCGGATGGCTGCCCCTTCAGAAGTCTCCCGAGAATCAACGACCTTATCTTCATTGTGGTTGCAGAATGGACACTTCATATTATGTTTGTGCGACTATAGGCCCTAGACCCCAGACCTCAAAATCTGTTGTCTGTTAACCTTACGCAATTTTATTTTTGCTTCGCCCAAAAACTCTTGCGCCATTTTGTCGGGATACTCATTACAAAAAACAACCTCCTTAATCCCCGTGTTGATAATCATTTTCGCACAAATACTGCACGGTACATTTGTGATGTAGAGGGTACTTTCTCTCGCAGAAACACCGTGACGTGCAGCTTGCAAGAGAACATTTTGCTCAGCATGCAGGCCTCTACATATCTCATGGCGCTCTCCGGAAGGAATACCTAATTCTTTGCGCAGACACCCTGTAACTTCACAGTGAGTAATGCCTGAAGGTGCCCCATTATAGCCAGTGGCAAGAATTTGCTTATCTTTTACTAAAACTGCCCCTACTTTTCTGCGCAAGCACGTAGAACGTTCGCTTACAAGACGAGCGACTTTCATAAAATACTCGTCCCACTGAGGCCTCGTCTGTTTTGGCATGATAATTACACCGGTTTATACATTACAGGAGTGCTCTATTCCTGCATAGAGTGGGAAATTCTGCGTAAATTGAACCACTTCTGTCCTGATTCTTTTTAGCTCGCCTTCATTTTCTTTGCTATTGAGCGCACTGTCAATAAATTCACATATCGTTCTCATCTCTTCCTCTTTCATACCCCGGCTGGTAACCGCAGGCGTTCCTATTCTTATGCCACTGGCAACTGCGGGAGGCTTGGGGTCGAATGGAATAAGATTTTTATTCACGGTAATATTCACTTCCTCTAAAATTGTAGCCGTCTTCTTTCCGCTCATATTTTTTGATCGCAAATCAACGAGAAAGAGATGAGTGTCTGTTCCCCCACCTACAATACGATACTTTTTTTGCTCCATGCACTGGGCAAAGAACCTAGCATTGTTTACAACCTGTTTTTGATATTCTATAAACTCAGACTTAAGCGCAAGACCAAAGGCAACAGCTTTGGCAGCGATCACATGCATGAGGGGGCCCCCTTGAGTTCCTGGAAATACCGCCGTATCAATTCTCTTGGCAAATTCTCCACGCGTCAGAATAAATCCTGCCCGTGGTCCTCTCAATGTCTTATGGGTAGTAGAAGTAACAAACTCTGCATATTCACAAGGGTTAGAATGAATTTTTGCGGCAACGAGTCCAGCAAAGTGGGCCATATCTACACAGAGATAGGCACCCACTTTATCAGCAATTTCTCTAAATTTTTTAAAATCAATCGCGCGAGGATAAGCACTTGCGCCAGCAATAATCATTTTCGGCTTATGAGCCTGGGCAAGATACTCTATTTCACCGTAATCTAAACATTCACTATACTTATTGACCCCATATGTGACGATTTTGTAGAATTTACCACTGAAGTTTAAGGGGTGCCCGTGGGAGAGATGCCCACCACAGGCTAAATCCATGGCAAGAATCGTATCGTGAGGCTTTAAAACTGCCATCATCACTGCCATATTTGCCTGCGTACCGGAGTGTGGCTGGACATTAACGTGCTCAGCGCCGAATAGCCTT
>CP070807.1:448349-456905 GCA_020343695.1 Candidatus Omnitrophota bacterium
TTACAAATATGAACATCTCCTCGAATTGGGAAACGGTCTGTTCTGCTTTCTTCTGCTGAGCCTCATCCCACTTCTTGAGGAGAAGATTAACTGAATAGTAGGAAATGATAACGATGGAAAAGAAAAGGAAAATATAGGCAACTATCACGGCTA
This sequence comes from Candidatus Omnitrophota bacterium, assembly GCA_020343695.1. GTDB lineage: Bacteria > Omnitrophota > Gorgyraeia > Duberdicusellales > 4484-171. The sequence continues at coordinate 448,503 of CP070807.1, forward strand.
TCCCCTTTTATTTTAAATTATTGTATCATCTATTCCTCGCCAAGTCGAGCCATTTTCTCTTATGGTATCATCGAATAGAGGGGTTCAATGAATGAAAAGATATGAACCTAGGTGAATTATTCCCTAGGCATCATCTGCTGGATTGCTGAAGGATTTGCTCTATACACAACGAGGTAGTACGTAGTTTCACCTCTCTCTGAATGGCGAAAAAAACTGAGCATGACCATTAAATTAGGCTTTTTAAAGAAAAACACTTGTCTATTTTCGTCAGGTTGGCCGGCAGGTACCCCTTCCATTTCTTCAAATTCACTCGCAACAAACATCTGCCGGTAGAATTTTAATATTTCTCCTTTCATGCTCTCAGAATAATACTTATGCTTGGTAATCGCCATTGCCTCGTTTCCTCCTGTCTTGTGTTCAATCAATTCAGTTCCTTGAGGTAGAAGCTTTAAGCGTTCCTCGAGCGTTTGTTCCTGGGCAGGGCAATAGACCACGAAGAAAAAAATTAATGCATACACTATTATTCGTATCAGTCTCATTCCTATTTCCTTTATTTTTTACCGCTTCTGGGAGAAATGATATACGCAAATCAACGTATCCCCATATTTTTCTATAGGAGTTGCGTCCCACACTCTTCCTTTGGCCTTGGCAACAATATCGTCAAATTTATAAATCGTAATCGTACAACTCTTTTCTCCCTGGGTAAAGAGAAGGGTTGTACCTCTCACTTTGAGAGGAGGGATAATCTTTCCGTATTCCATAATCTTGAGACGAGGTGCCGCATCAGTAAAAGGGTCAACGATTTTCAACCACTCATAGAATTTGTATCGGCCTTGATGAGATTCTTTATCTTCAAGGGTCCATCCAAAGGAAGACATATTATTGAGATAGAAATCACTCACTTTTTGAGTACTACTTTTGGTAAGATAACCAATTCCTACCATAGGAACATTGTAAGGATTATAGATAAACTGTGTTGCTCCAGGATACACAGGCATAAAATCAAGCTTTTTGGGAGCTGTGAAACCTGTACCCGGAATTATCGGTAGCCTTGTAATCGCCTGGGTCACTCTACGAAATAGCGTTCCCTTCTCTTCAGGTGAAGGCAAAAAAGATATAATCTCTATTTTTAAAGGGCCTCTGAATGCAATGGCTCTTGCAGACCTACCTTTACTCATCTCTTTCATTCCTCGGGAAATAAACAGGTTCTTATAAAACCCTACTATTTCTTCCTTGGAAAGGCGAGAACGATACTCATACGTATTCGTCACTGAATAGTCTCGTGTTTCTGTGCTCTGATCAATCAATTCTGTACTTCTTGGCAAGGAAGGACTATAATTTTGAGCGCTTAAAGGAAGTAGGAGCATGAGCAGGAAAATAAAGATAAGATTTATTTTAAGGGTTTTTGTGACCATGTTGATTTCCTATACTTAGTTACCTCTTGCGCATTGAAGCATATCAACGTGTGCACCTAATCTTTCTGCTCGCCTTCACCAATAGCATCACCTGCTGACTGATACACCCCTTGCACACGCCGCTGAATATAGGTTGACATAATAATGAGGGCAACGATGACAAAGGCAATTAAAACTGCATAGGTAAGGACCATTTGTGACGTATGCTTCTTCATAATACAATCACCTGTCTTTATTATACCTTTTTTTCAATCAATATCCCAGAAAATTACGTATGATTTGCGCGCTCTTCTCTCTATCTTTTATAGTTTGCTGTCTCCACTTTTCCTCAGTACGTTTATCGATTTTTACCACATTAATATAAATATTTCCGTACTTACGAAAAGGTTCAACATAGAACCTCATCTGCCTAAGCGTCTCCAGAGGGTCTCTAAATTCGACAATAGTTACATAACATATATCGTTTCCTTTTTCATAACTTAGCTCTGCACCTTTGACATCTACCTCTATACCAGGATAGAGCTCCTCCATCTTTATCCCTGCAAGCCCTGATTCAGCAACGCGTTTTTTGTTACGAGCGCTTTGCATGAAAACATCACCAAAATTATATCTACCCTCGAAAAGCTCATTGCTTAAAAGAGCCCAATCATAGAGCCGCATGCTGTCTACATAAAATTCAATAGTTTCATCCACGTCTCCTTTCTTCAAATATATCGTATATGGTGTATCAAGGGTTTTTCCTTCTACCGTCTTTACGCCTTGCACTGCCCCTGGAGACACAGGGATAAACTTGGGACGCTTGGGCTTTGTGAATGTATATCCAGACAGCTTCAAGATATCGCGATTTTCATACATCTTCACATAGTAGGTAAGTCTTCTGTCCTCAAGGAGTTCGTAGGCCTCAAAAGGCGTAATGAGCGCGCGACTTATAAATCCTCTTGTAAAATTAAATGCTTTTCGCTCATGTACTGGTGCGCCGGAGGCATCCTTTACCTCTCTAAACCCCTCTTGAGAAAGAACGTCCCGGTAAAAATAAAGTACCTGCTGACGGGACAGCTCAGAACGATATTTATAGGTAGTCATTTCTGACTTTCCTTCAAGGGGCTTTATCTCTCTGTTAATTAATTCAGTACCAGGAGGTTGAACAAAATCTAAGGAAAGTTCTTCGGTAAAAGGTTGGGTGTAAAGATGCAATAGAGGAATAAACAAAAGGAAAAGAATGATTATCGTTCGACTTATACTGGCCATCAATCCCCCCTTCCCATTAAAAAGCAGCAATGAGGCCGCACTCATGGCGAGGGTCAGAACCTTTCCCTCCTCGGCGGTGAATATTCCCCATGCCTGTATAATTAAATGTTGCAATGGCGCTACTCATAACAGGGGGATAAAAGGTCATCTCATCAATGTCACCTATTCCTTTAATTGGGCTACCCATGTGGAACTGAAAATTTACAGAATACACCATACGAGAATGAACAATATCATCGCGATATTTAATAATATCGTTTTGGTTATCAAGATCATTCGTACTTAATTGGCTCTCTTCAGTCTTAATTCCTGCCTCCTGGAACTGCCCTACACGCTGCGCATCTGCGCTTTTGCCTTGTGCTCTCGCACCAGCACTTTCGCCGGTTGCAGCTCTTTCCATTGAAGCTCCTGGTTCACAAGGCCACGTCGCTTTAGAGCCTTCATTAAGACCAAGGCCAGCTGTTTGGCTTCCTTCGGCTCCCGCATATTGACTTTCCACATCAGCAGAAACAGCTTCCTGTTCGGCAATGCCGCTCTGCTGATTCCTGTTGACTACATTATTTACCGGTTCGATTTCCACTATTGCCGTTACCAAATGTATGCGTGCAGCACCATCTACCCACACAAAAGTATAGGGAACCCCGTTTTGGACAGTCTCAGGGGTGATACTCTTTAAAAACTGCTCATAGAGCTTAGAGCTGAGCTTTCCCAAGCGATGATGGGTGCCAGAGTTTTGAAAATTAAGCATGTATCCCATGTAAAGAGCATTTTTATAATAGTCTTTCATCGCCTTTCTTGAATTGGTATCATTGTTTTGAGAGTCACGATGCCATTCTTCTTCATTGCGTCGTGCTGCATCCTGGTTACCCCTCTGTCCGTCATAGTTCTTTATGTTTTTCGTATGGCTTACTGTCTCGAAATGAGGGTTGGAAGTTCCTTGAATAGACGTGTTGTTATCAAAACCGTTATCAGACTCTAGGTTAGCTGTATCCATCTGGCCGTCAATATCTTTTTCCATTTGGTCGGAGACAGCTTCCCTCTCAGTGGGACCATCATCGCCATTATCATCAGAATTATAATTAAACGCTTGTGCCATTACAGAACAGGCCGCCAGAGCTCCTGCATCAGCGGCATTGGCACTGTGGGTTTTATCTTTCGCCACTTTACCAACATTAATAATGATAAAAGTAACCGCGATAAGAGTCGCCATAATAGAGATAAAATAAATTGAGATTTGGCTTTTACGATATGCTCTTAAAATTTTTATCATTCCCTATCACACCTCCTAATCATTTTGAGAAACATTAGTAGGCGGCAAGGCCTGCACCTGTAGAATAAGTCGGCCAAATAGGCATTGCGAATGTCGGTTTTGCACCATTCTCATCAACATTCCGCATGCCAGGAGTTCCTGCTAAAATCCTTGTTGCTTCATAGGTAACCTGACGGATAGGAATATGAGCAATTCCCCATGCAAAAATGCCCATTGCCGCGCCTAAAATCATCGCACCCGCGGCATAAGTAACCACTGACTCTAATGTGCTTTGTGATTTTTTGCCTCTCACGGCATTCCTCCTTACCTTACTCTACCCGTGACTTTTGGCTTCCTGAAAGACGTCTTGAGGCACCGCTGTATCTTCCTTGAACAAAAATGTTACTCTTACCTACCTTATATATCATAACCTCTCCGGTTCCTCCTGACCTCGACGATCGAGTATAGTCCTTCTGGGTATTAATAGTAAGTTTTGAATTTTTGAAGGTAAAATACCGAGGCTCAATGCCTCCGTCTCCTTTAACTTTATACTCATATAAAAAGGGGATTATTCCGCCGTTTATTTTCACATAGGTCTCGCCTTGAGGGTCTTGTCCCGACCCTTTTACGCTGGGAATAGACCAGTGCACACACGCTGAACCGCTGGAGGTGACTCTACTCCCAATAATCGGTTCCGTGACTGAAGCTTGCCTACGGTCATCCCAGGTTCCGTAACTGACAATTTTATTCGTACTATGGGCTTTTGCCAGGGCATTACGGAATGCCTGCATCAGGGACCACTGGTCACTATTCAACTTTGCAACATAGGTAACTACGATTCCCATTGCTACTAAAAGCAGAGGTCCCAAAATCGCCATCTCCACCATTGACTGTGCGCGTCTCCTAAATGATTTTTTCTTCATAATTACCCTCATCCTTAATGCCGTTCTCTGTTGGGAAATGCACGAGTACGCTTCTGCTTAGGATTCTGCTGTCCCGGCGGAGATGTAGCAGCATCCTGTACATGTAAACTCGCCACCGGCACACCCATAGGAGGCGGTGACACTGCAACTGTATCCTGGTTGATTCTCGTTGTTGCCTGAACAACGACATCTCCGCCAACGCGTTCTCTTCTGTCGTGTTCAGTATCTTGCGTAGTAGTAGTTACTGAACTCTGCCATAAAAAAGCCATAGGGCGACGAACATATCTATTGGTTTCGGCTCTTATACGTGCCTGGACATGCCTCTTTAAGAAATAATGAATTCCTGCTAAAAAGCCAACAACAATAAACAGTAAAATACTATACTCAATAATTGCACTTGCTTTTGTTCTTACCTTCATCATCGCTCAATCCTCTATTTTGCTTGAGGGCCCTCGCCTTCTCCTTCAGGAGGCGTCTCGGGAATAACCACTCCCGTGATTGTACTCAATTGGTTGATTGTGCGCGTGTTATGCATATATGAGACGTATGTTCCTTCGTAATCGAAACCTGTATTTCTTATTTCTACAACACTGGATAAATCTCCTGCACCATACCACTGGCCAGGGCTAAATTTTTCTGCGGTAACTTTCTCTCCACCGAGATTATCTACATGTTGTTTTAAGTGACCTTGGAGGCTTCTTCCCATATAGTGTTGCATTACAATGAGTACAGCGGCAGCGACTGCCAGAAGAAAAGAGTATTCTAAAAAAGACTGCGCTTTTTTAAAAGCACATTTATAATGATTTTCATTTACTTTTTTGACTCCCCGCATCTTCGTCTTCGCCCCTTTATTTTCATTATCTATTTTCTTTATGATATTTACCTATTTAATTGCCAGAGTTGAACTCTCCTCAAGCGGCCTCAATTTTCTCTCAGATTCATAGTGAAAGGAACCTCTGGTTTTAATGACATCGGCAGGGCCGGGAAATTTCCACTCTCTTACCCACGTATGAGAGGAAAAATGTTCATGTAAATCAGTTAATCCATAGGCATAAGGGTCTCCCAGCATATCACCGGCCACCTGAAGCCTGCCGCCTATGCTCCTCTTTAAATATACCTGCATTGTTATAAGAACTCCCACGACTACCGCTATTAAAAAGGCATACTCTAAGACTGACAATCCTTTTTTGGAATTAGAATTACGCAGACCGTAACGCGAACTTCTCATACTTCCTCCTCAGTATTGATGGCTCCTCGCTTAAACCTTTACTGAGCTGCGGTGATGAATTGAGCCTATCATTCTTGGTTGTACCATTTCTCATCTTCCAGAGGCCCTAATTCTCTCTTGGATGTCATTGTCTGCTTTCCGCCTGTCACAACTGTTCTGGTCGTGCCACCTGTTCCAGACGTTATGTGCTCTACCGTATCACTTTCAGTAGTCATTTCCTCATGTCTCTTTGTCTGCCCAGGGGAGTAAGGGTCTCCAATTTCATCAGCAACAACCATTAATCTTCCCTGCATGCTCCGTTTTAAATAATTCTGCATACCAAGGAGTACTGCTACGACAACTCCTACGAGAAGCGCGTACTCTAATGTACTCTGAGCTTTACACATTTTCATTAACACCTCTGCACCTCCTTATTGGTTATGCTCCTAAACTGGGAATGCACACATTAATTGGTGACATCCGAATCAAATTCTTGTTCTGAGTCTTCTTTGATAACCGTCTCAAAATCAGCTTCAGGATCTTCCTCTCTTATCTTCGTAGAACTGACAACTTTCGTATGTCGCTGTCCTGAGCTAGGCTCCCATTGAACTGTATCTCCTAACTCAGAAGTCTCTGAAGCATAGTAATGGACCGCATCATAGACTCTTGCCTGCAGAGCTCTTCGAACATAGTTCTGTATTCCCATTGCTGCGGCAATCACCAAGGAGAGCAAAATGGCGTATTCAGCAGTAGATTGTGCTTTTTTGAGCTTAATTAACATTCCTGCACCTCCCTCTTTATTGCGATTTTTATTCTCATATCACTCTTCTCTTTTGGATAATATTGCTGCCTCTTAAACACATTAATTGCCGTCGCCTCCACTTCCACCAGCTGCGTGAAGCAGAAAATCATCTGACTTTTCTTGAATAACCTTTGAAGCGTCATCCATCATGTCTCTCACCGCTGGTTTAATGAGTTCCTTACTCGCCGCAAGGACAGCTGCAACAATCGCAGAGAGGACAATAATGTACTCCAAGATGCTTTGCCCTTTCCTTTTCGTCATCACGGTTCACCTCCTTGTCTCGCTTATCTTACGCCGGTCACGGGATGGTATATATCCGCCCACGCATGATGAACTCTTGCCTTAACCGAATTATATATGTATCCCATCATGGCAATCAAAGAAATAGCGATAATCGCTATTAACGCCGCATAATCAAGAAAACTCTGAGCTTTACGTCTCATAATCATAACACTCCTTGACTACTGTGGTCGCCACTCAACAGAACCCTCGTATGTCTGGAGCACCTTGCCATCCTCTGGCACATAATCCATGTTGCTAGGACCTTCGTGATAATAAAATTCATCTGGCGCATACTCCGGTCCTCCGTAAGAGTCTTTATTTGCCCATTCATCATCAAAATGATTTTCTTCTTTCGGTGTATAAAATTCCTCTTCCATAATATCAGAAGATGGCTCTGTTCTGTCGAGAAGTTCATCATCTATCTTATTTTCTGCTGCGTCGAGGCCTCCTCGTACTCCTACATTCAATCCTAATACACCGACGAGGATGAGAATAATAACTGCCGTCAAATAGACTATATATTCTATAATGCTTTGACTTTTATGTGTGGTATGCATCTTCATATCTCCCCTTCTATCATTTTATATGAGGCCGTAACCCCTTGATGCCTCATTCAACTCTTCATTTAAATGCCGGACTCTTATTTCTATTTTCCTATTAAGATAAAAAGTCATTGCTCCTATTGCCAGGGAAACAATAATCACAAGCCATACATACTCAATAATAGCCTGCGCCCGTATTTTCTTATTATTCACTTTGGCCTCCCCATTGACTCCAATCATAAAAGTCGCCTCTTGGCGTACCTACTGTCTCCCCTTCGGGATTAGCAATCTGGTCTGGGGATACTGTTCCGTCAAAATTATCTGTTTGGTCCATTTGGTCACCCCAAGTAGAAGGCAACCTGTGATCTCCCTCAGCAACTCCATCGGCTAAGGTTTTACCCATGAGCGTACCCGGCGATGCATAGGTTGCCAATGTTCCCCGACGAGCTAAAGCTGCACCTCTAATTGCTGCGATGAATGTAATAACTCCAACTGTTGCAAACACCACGCACACACAGATATACTCGATCATTGACTGGGAAAATCTCCAATTTCTGTCTCTCTTCTTCATCTTCCCCCCTAAAACAAAAAGCCGAGCTGCCTTAAATCTTTTTTGAGACTTTCGGCAGCCCGGCTATCCCTTATCGCCCTAATTATACTAACTTAATCTGTTATAGCGAGACTCTACTTATTTTGAGGTATCTCGGTTGCGTGGGACCCGTGGCTTTGCGCCCC
>CP070807.1:457005-465548 GCA_020343695.1 Candidatus Omnitrophota bacterium
AAAACAATGACAAGAATAAATATAAATCTCGGAATCAATGTGACTATCTGAGGAATAATATTGCACACAAAATCTGCCATTCCTCTCACATCACTGTGTAGCCTGTAAATATATTCACCTGTGGAGTGATTTGTGTAAAAACTTAAAGGCAGGCTTTGAAGATGCCTGAAGAAATCTTTAGTCATATCAAAATTCACTTTTCTATTAATCCGTTTTGAAAGGTAGCTGGCTAAAGAGTGCATGAGACCACCTATTACAAAAATTGTGCCTCCGATAATCGCCAGAGTAAAAAACAACTTCAAATCTTTATTTCCGTATGCCTTATCGATAATGATTTTGGTAAGATAGGGATTGATAAGGGCCAGTGGCGTTGCAAGAAGGCTCAATGTGATAACAATCGCCTGCAGCTTCCAGTACTTGTAGAGATATCTATTGAAACGGCTCCACCTATTGTTCTTATTATTTTTTAAGGCCATTGGGTTCATAAACTACATCTTTATTGTTTTCGTTTGTCTTTTCGCAAGTTTACAAAAATAAGGAACCGGGGCTTCCTCATCGCCGACTTCAAGCTTTGCCTTCCCCGGACAAGAATAGCAACGATACCAAATTTCACAACTCTCACATTCTGAATGCCTGGAGAATCTCTTATTTTTTATATAATCAGCCAATTCTGTTATGCCCTCAATTGCATCTCCACTTAAGAGGCTATAGGCGGGTTCTCTCACAAAAGAACATATGTTAAGTTCACCATAAGGGTCAATGTGCCATTGCCAATTACCAATGGCGCAACGGAAGAATCTATTCTGAAGTTTGAATTTTTTGGTTTGGAGTTTGTGGTCCACGACATTGCCACATTCATCTTCCCCATCAATTCCATTGGCGATGAACCTCTCAATGGGTAGCCTGTATTGGCACGGGGTCGTATCTCCATTTAGTCTGGCATAAATGTTTGCAGTTGGGTAGAATTTGAGACCTTTTGACTCTACAAAAGCTTTTATCCTGTCTATTTCATGAATATTATTTCTTGAAAGAAGTGTTTTTATTTTAAGAGGGAGTTTTGCCTTTAAAACTTTATCTATGTTAGACATTACTATTTTAAAGGAGCCTTTCACTTGAGATATTTTCTCATAGGTTTCTCTTGTGGCGCCATTCAATGTCATAGCAATGGAAAAAGGGGGTTCCTCAATCATCTTTTCCAAAATTTCATCCGTTAAAGCAACCAGGTTTGTCATTAGGGTGAGTATAAAACCTTTCTGTTTTGCGTACTCATAGAGCTCTAGGAAATCGTCTCTTGCCATAGGGTCACCGCCAGTAAAGGCACACCATAGACATCCTGCATTGTAGAGTTTATCCATAAGTATTTTTACATCTTTAGTGGCTAGCTCTTTTTTTGCATATTCTAGGTTATTGTAGCAACCAGAGTAACAATGAACACAATGCAGAGGGCATCTATAGGTTAACTCCATCTGTACTGCAATGGGCTCTTTTGAGTGGTCCGCATGAAACCGAGCGGACCAGTGTTTGTATTGTTTCTTGAGAATCATTGTCTCGTACAGTTAGGTATTTGAAGTTTGCAGCTTGATGATGAAAAAATTATCACTCGCTACAAACTAGTTCTTGCTTTTATATTTTTCTCGTATCTTTCTCTCTTGCGCTTTGCCATTTCTTTAAAATAATCAGGGCATCCAAAAATATTTCCTGTGTTCAAATATCCCCTTCCTGGACACCAAGAACACCAGTCGTGGTATTCACATGACACGCATTGCCAATCTTGAGGTGGTTTAATTCTATCTACAAACTCTTTCATCTTGCCCCACCCCTCCTTAACGCTACCCTTTCTTAAATCGTAACTTGGTTCAGGCAACATAAGACACACTTTCATTTCTCCATAGGGATTTATGAATATGGCAGTGTGGCCAGCCATGCAGCCAAAAATACATTCTTTCTCCCAAAACCCAGGTTTTCCTTGCTTGTGTTTACTTTTACGTTTTTTTGGGAAACTCGATTTTCTCTCATTCTTATTACGAAGTCCTTTAAGCATTTTTCTTATATCTAAAAATTCCTCTGGATCAACGCTGAAATGTACTGGCTCTTGACCGAGGTCTAACCGTGGGATAACAAACGGGGAATACTTAAAGGGAACATTTAGCTCTCTGGCAAGATCCATAATTTTACTAACTTCCCTAAGGTTTATCTTGGTTATGCAGGTCTTAATGCATGGTCTTATGCCTTTTCTGCGCAACATCTTTGTAACCGATATAATCCTCTCGAAACTTCCTTCAGTCTGCGTCGTCTCCTCAAATGTCGCCTTTGTCGCTCCCGGGAAGGATACTTCGAATCTGTTAATGCCCCTGGAGATAAGTTTGTCAGCAATTTCCTCTGTTATAAGAGAACCATTTGTCATAAGTGTAACCTGAAACCCTTTGCTTCTGGAGTAAAAGACAATATCCATTATGTCGGGTCTTGTAAATATTTCACCACCTGTAAAAGTCACTCTCACTGTCCCCATACCTATGAGTTGGTCTAAGACGGACAGGATTTCTTTCGTGGAAAGTTCGGATTTATTTTTATCCATAGAGTTATAACAATGTAAACACCTGTGGTTGCATTTATAAGTAAGTTCAATTATTGCTCGCAGGGGCCTTCTTTTATACCGGTTTTCTTTGTATAATTTGCCCATAAATTCTCTAAGCTTCAATGTCTGCATAGCATTATTTGTACAAACTACAAAAAGTTACACTCTTGGCATCTTTTTTATTTTGTCTATTCTCTCTCTTTTAGCATGCGCAAGTTCACAGAAATACAATACAGGTTTTTCTTCATCGCCTACCTCAAGATAGGCTTTAGCAGGGCAATGATAACAAAATTCTCTCAAATTACAATATATACATTTTGAACTTGATGTATACTTTTCGTCTAAAATGGCAGAGAATTTATTATAAAAACCGTCTCTGAAGGAAACCTCTCTAAGGTTACTAGAATATTTATCAGTCATATAGCAAAATTTTAGCCTTCCATATGGATTTATATAGAACTGATTAAACCAGGTATTACAATGATACTTATATTCCAGCTCTCTGGAGTGAGAGGTATGTTCTTTAAATTCTTTTTCTCGTTGAGTGAGCATATCCGGATCCAATTCCTCAATTTCTAAAATTTCCTCTGGGGAAAGCCTATAAAGACATGGCGTTCTATCACCATCGAGTCTGGGAATAACAAGGCTATCGAATTTAAATTTCTTTTTCCCTAAAATATTTTCGGCAAATATCTTTATATTGTGAATTTCCTCTTTGTTCTGTTTTAAGCCCACTGTTTTCAATACAAGAGGAAGCTCTGCGTCAGCAATTGCTTCTATATTCGCCATAACCTTATTAAATGTACCGGGAGCTTGGGTTATGTCTTCATAGGTCTTCTCATCTAAACTATGGAGGGTTATCTCGATAGAATAGGGAGGGAATTTTACAAAATGCTCAATCAACCCCTTCTCTATCATAAATCCGTTTGAAAATATACTTATTAAGAATCCTTTATGTTTCGCATAAGAATAAATCTCCAAAAAATCTCGCCTCAAGAGTGGCTCGCCTCCTGTTATTGTGAGCCAAATGCAACCTTCCTTATAAATTTGATTTAAGATGTCTTTCCAGTCTGAAGTATCTAATTCTGTGCCTTTCTCGGAACCCTTGCAGTAACAATGCACGCATGACATATTACACTTATAGGTAAGCTCGATTTGTGCGCTCACGGGGTTGAGGCTCTTTGCTTTTGCGCGAAGTTTCTTTGCAAAACTTTTACAAGTCTGGTGCTCAATCATTTTCGCTCCTGGCTAATTCATAAAATTTTCTCACAAGTTTATTGTCTGTCAATACTCTACTTTAGGTCTCCATTTGTCTTGTATACAGCATATAAGGACAAGAGGGGATTGTTTTTTATCCGAGGGAATCCGTAATTAACGTAAAAACCTCTGAAAGATAAGGATTGATGAAATCTTTGGAAGGCGAAGGATTCAAGATTTAAGGTTGTAGTTTTTTTCTGACTATCGCCAACAGCTCTTCTGGGCTATAGGACTTAGGGATGAAATGGATGTCTCCTATTTTGCTTCCCGGAACATGGCCATCCTCCACTTCGTCTTCACCCACTAAGTTGGACAAATAGATTATGGGTATTTCGCTTGTGGCGCGGTGGTTCTTCAATACATCCGTTGTCGCAACTCCATCCATATTCGGCATTTTAATATCAAGTATTATAAGGTCGGGGTGTTCCTTATCTGCCATTGCGATGGCATCTCTACCACTTGAGGCCTTCAGCACACTATAGCCCCCAACGGTCAATATTGCTTCCATGATATCCAGCATATCTTTTTCATCATCAACGATTAAAATCCTCTTCTTCATCTGTAACCTCACTAATCTATGCGAATTTATTGTATCATAGGGATGGCAAAATTCAAACTTTATATTCTTAAAAAGGTAACGTATATAAAATTAGGGGGTGAGAAAGAGGAAGAAAATATTGAAAATGCTCTATTTCTTCACTAATAAGAAAATATCTAACTATCGTTTATCTTATGGGTAAAATATGAATATGAGGGAGAAAACATATGCGAGGGAAAAAATAATTGCAGCGAAAAGGAGAGTTCGGGAAACAGCACTCTTAACCTTACACCACTCCATCTTGCCCTCCTCTCTCTTATTCCAAAATAACCTCAAAATATATTGGGTCGCTTATCCCTACTTCCGTTATCACAAATATGGGGCCAGAAGAGGTATGGTAAGGGACCCTGCACATTATGAAAGTATCGGTCCAGAGAAAATATCCTCCTTCGTCCTTCACAATTTTTGCCTCGATCCCTTCAGGAAACTCCACATAATTTTTGCCGCGATTCGTTTCAAAACTACGACTGTCCTGAAAGGTTTTCGCGTCTAATGCATCCACTTTACCATCAGGCCCATCGGGATTTATGTCTGCGTAAGGGTTGTATAATTCTTCACCTTGATGCGCACCAAATGCTGCCTCAAGGGATTCTACATCGTATTTATCTATCTTTCCCTTGCCCTTACCACTATGCTCTATATCCATAGCAGGATTGTAAAATGCATCGGCATGATACTCACCAAAATTTGCTCCGGAAATAATAATCACATCTCCTGGGACAGCACTCGAGGGCATAATGGAATCAATACGAGGGGAAATGTCCTGCGGCTCTTCAGCCGCCCATGCGGGCTCTTCAAAAAAAGGCATCACAAGAACAGATAAATATTCTCTTTTCTCTGGAGATTGAGTGGTAAGAGCTAAGGAGAGAAGTATCAACAAAAGCAAGAAGAAAGTAAAAAATAGAAAACGCCAGGCAAATTTTTCCTCATGACTGCTTCTGTTTCTCATCTCCCCCGCGTCACACCTTGCCTACTTTCCGCAAGGACACCAGGTGTGAACACGCGCCCCCCTTTGACAAAGTAATATAAAAGCAATCTATTTAAGATAACCCAAGACAGTATCGCTTCATTTTTGCAAAATTATGAGGCAAGAACCAAAAGGAAGCAAGAATGGTAAGCTGTACTCTCCCCTTGTGTGTGGCTGTGCACACCTCGCCCCCCATATTTTCTAAAAATAGAAAGACAGGGCATTAAAATATACCATATTTTTTTGCAAATTGTTAGGGTAAATAGCGACTTTTTTTGAAATCGTTTCCAACCAACTTACAGGATTTAATTCGAGCAAGGAAGAACCGTTCTTCCTGTAGCCAGTAGTGGGCATCTCGAGGGAGAAAATTTATTCGTCTACGGGGCAACTTCCCTAGAAACTAGCAATCGCTAGGTTGTAGGTTCCCGTTTTATACTTAATCTAATCTCCAAATATATCGTTATCTACACGCAATGCACTCATTATTGAATCAGCGATTCCCTGAAATTTCCAACGGCCATAGCGACCCAGCTGGTAGACTCCATGCTCTTTTAATATTTGTAATGGCTTCTGCCTACAATAACAATCCGACCAACACCAACTGTAAGCTACGTCAGTCCAAGTATGATCTATCACCTCTACGTCCGCTATAAAACTCCACCCTTGCAACTCCGCTACAACAGAATCCACATAAGCCTCTATCTCTTGCTCTGATGGTCTCTGACCGCCCTGATATCCCCGCTCTACATAGATGCTTACGCGGTTACCAGAATTTCGCGATGATTTTGGAAGAAAAGAGGAATCCACATTGCTATAAAAACCAACTCGATGAAAGCCTGATTTACTATCCGGAATATACAGCCAATGTTCATCAGGACAACGCTCCCCACGTAATGCCCCAATATTCAACACGAGTACTGATGTATAAGGACATGGCTTTAGGTTTAGTTTTAACTCTGTCATCTCCATTACTTTTCTCAGTGGCAAAGTAGAAATCAACTTCTTATAAGATACAATACTGCCGTCAGCAAAATAAACATCTTTACTTCTTACATCAATCTTTGTAACACGCTTTTTATAAGTTATATTGCATTTCTCGGCCATACCCCGAATCAGAACATCTAATCCTCCTTCTGGATAGACAAAAGTTATGTTATATCCTGCCGGAGGCACCTCGCTCTCAAAGCCCTGTATAATTAATGAGCTATCAATAGGTGTTTTATAAAAATCCTGCGGCTTAATGTGTTCATATAATCCTGCTGTAAATGTGTCATTGAAGGGCCAAAAAAATAGCTTACAAAGGGTTAGACCAAAGTTTTTCGTTAACCACTCTTTCATCGTGGTGGCGGATAAATCTTTAGACGGAGAGGATAATTCTTTTAAGGCTTCTTTGGCAATCCTTTTCCTTAGAAAGCGTAGATTATTTTGTAATGGGTAGGGAACATAGAGGCCTTCTTCGCTAAAATAAACCGCGGAACGGCGCCTGTAACTTTTAAAAGACGTAAACTTACGGATAAACTGCAAAATACTTTCATCGGCCCCAAAAATCCAGTGTCCGCCGGCAATTTCGAAACGATAGACTTCATCATCACCGGGTGCCTGATTCAGGCGTTTTTTGTCTGCCGCTCGCATATAGTAAGATGCACAAATGCCTCCCGGTGTAGTTTCTGCCTCATAGATTGGTAAGCCTAACTTTATCGCTGCCGTAAGGCCAGTTATACCAGCACCAAGAATAACTGCACTATGCTTGCTTGTGCTCCTTGCTTCTTGCATTCTTAAACGGTCTGAACCGCTCTCGGATATCAATAATCGTCAAATCATACTTTTTTCGTTGCCTCAACACTTCACTCAAACGCCCGACTTTGTGGTATATGTCAAGCATATGCTGTTGGCCTTCTTTCAGAAGGCTTGGTTTTAGCACTATTCTGCCCACAGAACAAAGCAGCTGCCTTATCAAACCAAAAACTTGATATTGCCACTTTTGCCTGTGTTGTTCTCTCAAATCCATAGGTAAGATTTCTATATTATAGTATGCATCAAAGTGAACAGTGGCACTCCCAAAACCTTTGTGTAACTGGCATAAATAGCCCCATCGTAAACGCGACGCAGGCAGAAAATGACATAAACGCAAACGGGGATCATACCACAGACGCCACCCTGCAAAAGTAAGGATAAGGCATATTTCACTATCTTCTCCCGCACCGGCAACGTGGCTTCCTTGACGTCCAGAGCATAGAAGGGATTTCATTTGTGTCTTATTGATAATCTCTTGCCAGGCTGATTTACGAACAACCAGTCCCGCTCCAAAAACAAATCCTCGAGAATCTGTAACATCACTGGCCTGCTCCCCTTGAGGTCCAAGCGCATAACTCCAATGAAAGCGCTCATACCAATGAGGTGGGGCAATTTCACAGACGCCTTCATTTAAACTTCCGAGAACGCCAACTTGGGGATGCTGAGACATAATCTCGCTTGCCAACCGTAGATAATCGGGAGAAAGCCATACATCGTCGTCGACAAAACAGATAACCTCATATTGAGCTTCACATAACCCTCGATATCGTGCAAAGCCTGCTCCTTGTTTATTCTCTTCTACGATACGCATAGGAACAGAGCTCATTTTTCGCCATAATGTTTGAGCTACCTCTTTTGTGCTATCCGTAGAGAGATTGTCAACTACCACGATTTCCCATTCAAGTTCCCCAGGAATCTGCTGTTCGGCGAGGTGCTGTAACACCCTGGGCAGGCGCGAAGCACTGTTGTAACAACACATAGCTACACTTACAGGTAACATTTTCTCTACTCCAATTTTTGCTCTTTTAGTCTGGGCAGTTATCGCAAACTGGGTTGGACAAGTTTCCAACCAGTGTTCCTCTGATATCTCTATATTGTTTTGAATTCCAAATATCTCTAAATGGAGTTTCAAAAATATTTCCGAAATTTATTACTTCCGGATCCATTCTTATACAGCAAGGCGTAACAAACCCATCTACTGTAATAAAAGATTTCTCGAAAGGCCAGCGACAAGTAAGCTTTCTCTTCTCTGATGATACAAACCACGTTTTTAGCTTTCCGCTATAGGTCTCAATGAACTTTCTTATGTCTCCTTTTTTCTCTCTGGCTCCGTTGATAAATTCTCTTTCTTC
>CP070807.1:465648-474030 GCA_020343695.1 Candidatus Omnitrophota bacterium
GCCTTCTTGTGAAACCCCTCTTTTTCGATCGATAACTAAAAGTCGGCTTTGATCTCGAGGTGCTACTGGCTCCTGGGCGATACAGTGAGGGGAAATATTATACTCATAGGCGGAGAGTTTGAAATTCTCATATCTCATAGTGTTCTCTATTTTACCAGACAAAGAAAAATTGAGAAGAAATTTCACTATAACTAAGAACCTCGCCACTCCGGTAACGTAGGAGGAGGTGTATTTTGAAAAAAGGAAGAAGCTGGCCTCGTCACACTGATAAAGGATAGGTTGACATTCCTGTAGAATTATGTTATGTAATAGTAAATCGGTATGGAAGATACAAAAAAACTCAAGGAAGAAGTAGAAAAATTCCGCTCCCAACTTTACATCTTTTACGAACTCACCAAGGCACTGCGGTCTACCTTAAGGCTTGATGAAATCGTCTATATAATATTAACGGGGCTTACCGCGCACCAGGGGTTAGCTTTCAACCGTGCGATGCTCTTCCTCGCTGACAAAAAGAATGAACACATAAAGGGGTTTATGGGTATAGGCCCCATGGATGCTCAAGAAGCAAATATGGTATGGGAAAGCATCGAAGAGCAAAAGATGGACCTCTATGGTCTTATCCAAGCCTATCATCGTATCAAAGAAGGTAAAAAACCCCGATTCATGGAGTTTATTCAACGCCTCTCATTTTCCTTCAGCCCCCAAGAAGGCTTTATTTACAAGGCGCTCTTTGAGAAAGGTCCTCTTCATGTAAAAGAGAATAAACTACATGATTTAAGAAATGACCCTCTCATTCATCATCTCAAATTACGAGAGTTCCTTATCTCTTCCCTATGGATTAAAGGAAACCCCAAAGGGGCAATATTGGTAGACAACTATATTACGAAGAAACCAATCACTGATGACGATTCGAGAATATTCAATATGTTTGTAGAGCAGGCGCAAGGAGCGATCGAAAACTCTCAAGTCTTTGAAGATACCCTTATCAAATCTCACACCGACCCCCTCACAGACCTTTGGAATCATGGTTATTTTCAATATCAACTTGATGAAGTATTGGTAGGCGCTAAATCGAGGAATGAACCGCTTTCAATCATGATGATTGATCTTGACAACTTCAAAAATTTCAATGATACGTATGGCCATATAGAAGGAGATAAAGTCTTAAAAAGGGTAAGTGCAATTTTGAGAGAAAATTGCCGCAGGCTCGATTTGCTCTGCCGCTACGGAGGGGAAGAATTCTCGCTTATTCTGCCCCTCACGAATAAAGAAGATGCCTACCACCTGGGAGAGAGGATGAGACAATCTGTGGCAGAAGAAGAAATCGCTCGACACAGATTTACTGTAAGTATTGGTATTGCAACCTTTCCGCAAAATGCTCAGGAAAAAGAGCATTTAATAAAAAAAGCAGACGATGCTCTGTATCAGGCTAAACGAGAAGGAAAGAATCGGGTAGTCCTCGCCTAACCTTACTAAAATCCTAAATATGAAATTCGAAACAAATCCTAAATATTCGTTTGGAACATTAGGATTTTGCTCGTTAGAATTTGTTTAGTGTTTGGGATTTCGTGCTTAGGGTTTTTCTTTATTGGGAAGCTGCTTCTTGGGTGGCGAATTTGACTGAGACGAGTTTTGAAACACCCTTCTCTTCCATAGTGACCCCATATAAACACGTTGCATTGCTCATCGTTTTCTTATTATGGGTAATCACGATGAATTGAGAAGCGGCGGTAAACTGTTTGAGAAGATGGTTGAATCTATCGACGTTTGCCTCATCTAAAGGGGCATCTATCTCATCGAGCACGCATAAAGGCGAAGGCCGTACTTTAAAAATCGCGAAGATGAGCGCAATTGCGGTTAATGCCTTCTCTCCTCCGGATAGAAGTGACACATTTTGTAATTTCTTGCCTGGTGGCTGTACCTCAATCTCTACCCCTGATTCTAATATATTACTTTTATCGAGGAGAATCAATTGGGCTCTACCTCCACCAAAGAGAAATTTAAAATTCTTCTTAAATTCCTCTTCGATTTTGGCGAACGTTTCCAGAAAAAGTTCGGTAGAGGTGCGATTAATCTTTTGTATAGCTTTTTTCAAATTCTCTTTCGAGATGACTAAATCTTGCTTCTGAGCCTGCAGGAATTCTTCTCTTTTTTTAAGCTCTTCAAACTCCTCAATGGCAACCAGATTCACCTCGCCTAATGATTCTTTCTTCTTTTGTAGTTTCTCTTTTTCGCCTAAAAAAGTCTCTATTGTGCCTTCGATAGCTTCCTCTGGGAGAGGCTCAAATTCTACATGATAGACCTGCTGCAGGTAATCTTTAATTTTGGTTTTCTCATAATCAACGCTTTGGATCTCAAGTTTCTTATTGTAAATCGAAGCCTTAATCTGCTGAGTCTCCTCTTCGAGCGCTTTCAAAGATTCTCTATTCCCCTCTATTCGCTCACCCAACGCTCCTTCTTCGGTTTCATATATCTTCTTCTTTTCGGTATATTCTTGAATGTTTCTCTTATACTCTTCAATTTTTACCCTTAACTGGGCAATCTCCTGACCCAAGGTAGTGATACGTGCCCCGTTTTCATCTTTCTCTTGCTCAATTGTTTCTATATTGCTGGTTAAATTACTCTTTTCCTCTTGGAGGAGGTTCATTTTCGACACAAAGGCATCCTTTTCCTTGTGCAGGGATACTTTCTGTTCCTCTTTCTTTGCAAGCTCAATACCTATATTGTTTATCTCTTCAGAATGTGCGGAAACTCGTTCTTGGTTACTCTTGAGATTCTCCTGCGCCTTATTGAGACTTTCCTCACAAAGGAGTAATTTCTCTTCCATATCCTTCTGGTTTCTCTCCAAATCAGCTATCTCTCCGAGAATCGTCTCCACCTCTCGCCCGACGAGCTGAAACTCCTCATTCAATCGAGCCCACTCGTTCTCCAGCCTCTCTTTCTCCTGTAATGTGGTACGATAATTCTTTTCTTTCTCTTTTATCTGGTCAACTTCCAAGATAACCTTTTGCGCAAATTCTGCTCGCTGTCTTTCCAGAAGCTGGAGCCTCGTCCGCGTATCTTCAATTGCTGCACGCACAGCGTTGATTCTCTCTTCGAGCTGATGCTCCTCCAGCGATATTATTTTCACCTCAAGAGAAGCGCTATATACGCCCCCTTCCTTTTTAAATTCCACATCTTTCAGCGAAGCGACAAATTTATTAATATCTTTTGGATCTTCATCAAAAATAACGGTAACCTTCTTTTTGAAAGAAAAGGTCTCGTATTTAATACGCAAATCTTTTAAAAATTCATAGTTAGAATTTAACTCAACCAGTTCCTTTTCTTTCTCAATTAATCTATCTTTTAAATCTTCTTTTTTAACTGACAATTCCTTTTCCTGCAGAGAAAGGTTGTTTTTTCTCTCCCTCAGTTGTTGTAAGTTTTTATCGATTCTCTCAAAATCCGCTGTTGTCCCTGCCAAGTTTTCCTTACTTTCTGTAAGAAATCCCTCAAGCTTGCCTTTATCCAAAAGCAGCCTCTGCTTTCTCTTAAGCAAAGACGAGAGATTTGCTTGAAGTTCAATGAGTGCATTGTGAGAATTGGTTCGTTGACTCTCCCACTCCAGTATCTTTCCTTTCTCCTCATCAATGATTCTTCTGGCTTCCTGTATTTGGGCCTTCAAGAGCTGCTCTTTCTCTTTGAGATTCTCTACGCTCAAGGCAAGCTCGCTCATCCTCACCTCAAAGCTGGAAAGCTGGACATTCTCCTCTTGAATCCTGCCCTCTTGCACCTCTAGCCGTTGATAGAGACTTACCTTCGCATCCTCAATATTTCTATTTCGCTCCCCAAGCTCGGCTTCTCTCTGTTCCAGTACTGCAATGTGAGTAGTGTGTGTCTCAATATGAGCACTGAGCGAAATAATCTCCGCATTAGCTTCCTCTAAACTCTTTCTTAAATTCTTTATCTGCGTATTGAGTGAGTCCCAATCTCGCTTGGCTTCCTGCAGGTATATATCTTTTTTCTGATCTTCTTCTTTGAGGCGATTTAACTCTTCAAGAAATCGATTGCTCTTTTCCTCCAACCCAGCAATCTGCAAACTGGCAATTTTCTTTTCTACGCCGAGGAGTTTAGTATCTAGCTCTCTATATTTTCTTGCTCGATCAACTTGCCGTTCCAAATACCGTATCTGTCTTCTTACTTCAGAGAGAATATCCTCAAGGCGGAGTAAATTATCCTCTGTCTCCTCTAATCGCCTGAGCGCCTCTTTCTTTCTCTCTTTATACTTTATGATACCCGCAGCCTCATCAAAAATAATCCGTTTCTCTTCAGGCCTATATCCGAGAAATATTTCAATTCTTCCCTGCTCGACAAAGGAATACATAGATTCCCCAACTCCTGTACCCATGAAGATATCCTCAATGTCCTTCAGGCGAACAGCGCTCTTATTAATGAAATACTGACTTTCACCTGAACGATAGAGACGTCTCGTCACAGAGACCTCTCGATAATCTATCGGCAGATATTTATCTTCGTTTGAAAACGTCAAGGTTACTTCGGTATAGTTAAGGGGAGGGTAGTGCTCGGTGCCACCAAAAATTACATCTTCCATTTTGGAGCCACGCAAAGATTTGGGACGCTGCTCTCCCAATGCCCACTTTATGCTGTCCAAAATATTACTCTTGCCACACCCATTTGGGCCTACAACGATAATGACGCCCGGCTCAAACTTAAGGGTAGTTTTCTGAGGAAAAGATTTAAATCCGAATATCTCTAGTTCTTTCAAATACATAGTTCAAATCGCAATTTATTATTCGGTATTCGTAATGAACTGTTTCTGATGCAAAGCGTTTTTAAATTTTTTCGTCAAGAGAGGTATAATTGTAAAGAGATCTCCCACAATTCCATAGTTTGCTACTTTAAAAATTGGAGCGTCTGGATCTTTATTTATAGCAACAATTATCTTTGAAGACTGCATGCCGACGAGATGCTGGATTTGCCCTGATATTCCACAGGCAACATACATCTTGGGAGCAACGGTTCTCCCGGTCTGACCCACCTGATGCGAGTAAGGAATCCACCCATTATCCACCGCTGCCCGAGAAGCTCCTACCGCTGCTCCTAATGTATGGGCGAATTCTTCGATGAGTGCAAAATTCTTTGCTTCTTGCAGACCCCTGCCACCAGAGATAATAATATCTGCCTCTGACAAATTGACGGTGGAAGCTTCTTCTTGAATAAATTTAATAAACTGAATGCGTTCGTCTAAAAACTTGCTATCTATTACTTCCTCTACAATTTCTCCTCTTCGCGAGGTATCCTCCTCTAATTCTTTCATCACCTTATGCCGCACAGTGGCCATTTGAGGACGGTGATTGGGGCTAATTATTTGCGCCATGATGTTTCCCCCAAAGGCAGGCCGGGTCTGGACGAGAAGGCGATTTTCTTTGTCAATATCTAAACCAGTACAATCTGCGGTAAGACCTGTGTGTATCCTTACTGCGATGCGCGACACCAGAGAGCGACCGGTAGTTGTGGCTCCCGCTAAAAACACTTCTGGCTTATATTTAGCAATAAGGTGAGCAAGAATATGTGCGTAATTTTCTGAAATATAGTGGTCGAGTTCCTGCCTCTGGACAAGAATGACCTTATCTGCACCCTTAAAAATCAAACTCTCTGCTGCTTCTCTTATTTTATGCCCAAGAAATACTGCAACAACCTTGCTGCCCAGATCGCGTGCTAACTCTCTGGCTTTTCCTAAGAGCTCGTAAGAAGCGCCTGCAATTTTTCCTCTCTCTCGCTCCACAAATACCCATACATCTTTATACGAAGAGGTATCGACCTTGGCAATGTGGGGTTTAAAAATAACAATCGCATCAAACTTACATACATCTTTACAGGCCCCGCATAATGTGCACTGAGTTAAATCAATGACTGCCTTTTCATCCACCATGGTGATGGCCGAAAATGGACATGCCTTCACGCAAAGCTGACATCCCACACACTTCTCAACGATTACTTTTATTGCTTCTCTCATCTTATACAAGGTGTTTTTTTAACTCTCCGACTAACTTATCAACCGTTCCCTCAGGTTCACCATCAAAAATCATGCCTTTAGAGCGCGGCGGAGGAGTAAATATTCTTACTACCTGTGTGGGCGAACCTTTCAAGCCCACCTCTTCTTCGTTAAGATTTAACTCTTTATGAGACCAGAGAGAAATGCTCTGGCTTTTTGCTCGTAATTTACCTCTCAAAGAAGGCATCCGCGGTTCATTAATCTCCTTTACCACTGTAATGAGCGCGGGAAGCTTAACGCTAAGCACCTCGTACCCATCTTCGAGGAGGCGCTCAAGACGAATAATCCCTTTCTCTAAATCGACATCTTCAATTTTGCGTACATATGTAGCTTGGGGAAGATTCAGGTGAGTAGCAATTCCTGGACCTACCTGGGCAGTATCACCGTCGGAAGCTTGCTTGCCACAGATTACTAAGTGATAATCACCGATTTTTTCTATGACTCTGGCTAAGGCAAGAGATGTTGCCCACGTATCTGACCCAGCAAAGGTACGATCGCAAAGATGAACTGCCTCGTCAAGTCCAAGAGAAAGTGCTTCTCGCAAAGCAGCCTCTGCCTGAGGCGGACCCATTGTCACCACAATGGTCTTTGCCCCAAATCGCTCTTTGAGCCGCACTGCCTCCTCAATCGCATACATATCAAAAGGATTGATAATGGAAGATACCCCTTCTCGTATAAGGGTATTGGTCTCGGGATTAATCTTTACTTCACCGGTTTCAGGAACTTGTTTGATACAGACAATTATCTTCATCGACTTTTATGTTGTAAAAATTATATATTAATTAATTATCGATAATTAAATTGCTCCTGTCAATGATTTTAATGCCTCTCGATATTTTTCTAAGGTCTTATTCACGATATCTGCAGGTAATTCTGGAGCGGGAGGACTTTTTGGCCACTTTATCTTCTCGAGGTAATCGCGCACAAACTGTTTATCGAAACTTGCCTGAGGTCCTCCTGGTTTATACAAACTGCGAGGCCAGAAACGAGATGAATCAGGGGTAAGAACCTCATCGATTAAAACAAGCTTTTCATTATCAAAGCCAAACTCAAACTTTGTGTCAGCGATAATTATCCCTTTTTGCTCTGCGTATTGACGAGCCTTTCTGTAGAGTGATAGGCTCATCTCTTTTATCTTCACTGCTGTATCTGTGCCAATTTTCTTCTCCATATAATCCATGTCAACATTTTCATCGTGACCAGCTTCTGCTTTCGTGGCAGGAGTAAAAACAGGGTCTTGGAGCTTCTGTGATTCTTTAAGGTTTGGAGGTAATTGAATGCCGCAGATGGTGCTGCTCTTTTTATACTCTTTCCATGCAGACCCAGAAATGTAACCTCTCACCACACACTCAAAAGGGACCACCTGGCACTTTTTTACAATCATAAACCTTCCATCGAGCACCTCTCTATATTTTTCTAAAGAGGGGGGCAGATCATTTATGTCAGAAGAGACAATGTGGTTCTCTGCAATATCCCGCAAATACGAAAACCAGAAAAGAGATATTTTTGTCAGAACCTTTCCCTTCTCAGGAATGGGTGTCGGTAACACAAAATCAAAACAGGATATTCTGTCGGTGGCAACAATTAAAAGTTTATCTTCCAGCCCATAGACATCCCGCACTTTACCCCGCTTAAATAATTTTAACTCTCTAATATCTGTCTGATATACCATACTCATTTTTTCTCCTTAAAGACAAAAGGAGAAACATAATCGCCATTCTTCTTCTGGCATTCAAGGAGTCGCTCCTTTTGTGCATCTAACTCTTCATATAACAGGACAGGTACCTCTTTTAAATCTTTACTATAGATATTTTTTATCCTCTCCAGCTTTGCTAAATTTTCTGGAATTCTTAATGTGAATTGCTTGACGTACTCATCTTCTGAATAGTCTTTACCCAATACCTCTTTGAAGAGTATTTTTAAATCTTCATATTGGGGCAAGAGGCCTGTAGGGGTAATAAACGCAGGGACTGTCCCATCAACTCTCTGTCTCATCCATTTAAGCCATACTCGTTTATCCTCTATAGCATTTAAAAATTTTCCTTTAACATCTTTTAAAAAGTAATTCACCGAAAAAATGCAAGGAGGGTTTTGGAGTTGAGCTCCAAAATCAAGATGCATCTTGATATATCTGCCCAAGGGTATGGAGAGAAAATCGATATTGGACATAGGATTAAATACCCGGATTCCCTCTTGACCTAATGTTGCTGCCGTCGTCTCAGACTCAAGGCTTGCCGCCTTAATAATGACTCCCTGTTCCCAGCTAAGGGCTTGCTCAACAGAAACAGAGGTATCCGAATCTCTGCCACCATAAATTATCCCTTTGA
>CP070807.1:474130-482367 GCA_020343695.1 Candidatus Omnitrophota bacterium
TGTGCTCGTTATATTCAATCACAATGAGATGAGCATTTCCCCTTCAGTAGGAGCGTTGAGCAATTATCTCACAAAAATAATTTCCGCCCCGATTTATAACCGGATAAAAAGCGAATTAGAGCAATTTTTAGAGCATTTTTCTTTGGGTAAAAAAGTAGCTCTCAAAGCGAGAAAATTCGAAGAAACCATTAAAGGTCTTATTATTCCTGGGATATTTTTTGAGGAATTAGGATTTAGATATTTTGGTCCTATTGATGGGCACAATTTAGATACTCTCATCCCTACCTTAAAAAATGTAATAACCCTGAGGGGCCCACGCATTCTACATATTCTTACGAGGAAAGGTAAAGGTTACACCTTTTCAGAAAATAACCCTGAAGATTTCCATAGTGCCTCACCTTTCCATATACAGAACGGAACATTTCTTGAGACAAAGAGAGAAACGTTTAGCCAAGTATTTGCGAAGAAATTAGTTTCTTTAGCAAACCTAGACCCAAGAATCATTGCAATTACTGCCGCAATGCCGAAAGGAACGGGTTTGGATCTTTTTAAAAAGGCATTGCCTGCACGTTTCTTTGATGTAGGTATTGCCGAGTCTCACGCGGTAGGCTTTGCTTCTGGGTTGGCAAAACAAGGCTTGAGGCCCGTGGTTGCAATTTACTCTACATTCTTGCAGCGTTCCTTTGACCAAATACTCCATGATGTCGCTTTGCAGAATTTAGGTGTTATTTTTGCCTTGGATAGGGCGGGCCTCGTAGGAGAAGATGGCCCAACGCATCATGGGGTCTTTGACTGTGGATATTTGCGCTTAATTCCCAATATGGTGAGTATGGCGCCGAAAGATACGCAAGAGCTCGAAGAGATGCTAGAGTTTGCATTAGAGTTAAATTCTCCTGTAAGCCTTCGCTTCCCCAAGGGAGAGGCCTATACCCTGTCTGCAGAAGATAAAAGCCAAAAAATTCAATTAGGAAAAGCTGAAATTATGCATGAAGGTAAAGACATATGTATCGTTGCTGTTGGTTCAATGGTAAAAGTCGGTTTAGAAAGTGTCTTGCTCCTGAAAGAGGAGGGGATTGGTGCGCTCTTGGTAAATGCACGATTTATCAAGCCTTTGGATGAAGAGCTGTTTCATTATGTCGCCAATAATTTTAAATTGATAATTACGCTTGAAGAGGGTAGTCTGCATTGTGGTTTTGGGAGCGCACTCTTAGAAATGTATGAAGGAGCAGGGTTCCTTGATAAAGTTAAAGTTATACGGGCAGGGCTTCCTGATGAATTTATTCCTCACGGAGCAAGAAGCGTATTGTTAAAGTTGTATGGTCTCGATGCACATAGTTTGGCAGAAAGAATAAGAAGAGCATTAAAGACAGAGATTATATGCCAGAAATAATCTTAAGGAAGCCCCCTGTTATGGCACAGTATAAGCCAAAGAAAAAGAACGTTTTTACCTCCAATAGTCACTCGACCTCACACAGTCTTCTCTATATGGTAAAAATTAAAAAAAATAAATGCAAAGGGTGTCAATTCTGTATTTTTTATTGCCCTACCAAACACTTAGAATTATCTAAAGATCTCAATAGAAGGGGGGTCATGTACGCAGAAGTAAAAAAGTATAGTCGTTGTGTGGGGTGTGGGTTTTGTTTTACTGTATGTCCAGAGAGTTGTATTGAAGTGTATGGGGCCAAAAACAAAGGCAAAAAGTAAAATGCCAGATAAGATTTTGATGACAGGAAATGAAGCAATGGGAGAAGCAGCAATACAGGCAGGTTGTCGATTTTACGCAGGTTACCCTATAACTCCTCAGAACGAACTCACCGCGTATATGGCAAGGAGGCTGAATCAAGAAGGGGGAGTTTTTATTCAAGCAGAGAGTGAATTGGCAGCAATCAATATGGTATTTGGTGCATCATGCGTAGGCTCACGAGCAATGACGTCTTCTTCGAGCCCCGGCATGTCACTAAAACAAGAAGGGATTTCGTATCTAGCAGGTTGCGAACTTCCCGCTGTGATTATCAATGTAATGCGCGGCGGCCCGGGCCTAGGAAATATTGCTTCTTCCCAAGCCGATTATTTTCAGGCAACGAGAGGGGGAGGCCACGGCGATTACTTCACACCGGTGCTCGCGCCTTTTAGCGTAGAGGAAGCAGTACATTTAACAATGCTTGCCTTTGATTTAGCAGATTACTATAGGACCCCTGTGCTCGTATTAGCCGATGCCATAATTGGTCAGATGATGGAGGCAATGAGTTTACCTTCAAAAAGTGGATTCAAGAAGAAGATTCTTCCGAAAAACTGGACTTTAGGTAGAACGCAAAAAAGATCTTCTTCTATCGTGCGCTCCTTGTTTCTTAAAGAGGGAGCTTTAGAGGAACACAATGAAAGATTAAGAAAGAAATGGGAAAGGATACGAAGGGCGGAGCAGAGATCCGCTTTATATAGGACAGAGGGTGCCAAATACATAATTATCTCCTATGGATCGCAAGCGCGAATTGCAACCGTTGCCGTCGATATATTAAGAAATCAAAACGTAAAGGCAGGTTTATTTCGCCCTATTACTCTTTGGCCTTATCCCGAGAGGAGTTTGGTGGGTATCGCAGACAAGATAGATATGGTGTTTGTTGTAGAACAATCATTAGGGCAGATGGTAGAAGATGT
Source organism: Candidatus Omnitrophota bacterium (assembly GCA_020343695.1). Taxonomy (GTDB): domain Bacteria; phylum Omnitrophota; class Gorgyraeia; order Duberdicusellales; family 4484-171. Next base: position 476,786 of record CP070807.1, read on the forward strand.
TCGCCTGAGCCTACCTGGAAAAAAAATCTCCTTTTTAGGAAGAGCGGGAGGAGGAGTCCCTACCGCCAAAGAGATAGTAAGGTTTGTAAAGAGTAAAATAGCAAGGAAAAGGTAACAGAGTTACCCTTTATATTTCTACTTAAAAAGTCGCTAGGGGTCAGGCGATGCCAATAATGGAGCATAAGTTTAAGAGGCCAAAATCATTAAAAGATGCTGATACTCACTATTGTTCTGGATGTGGCCATGGTATTTTACACCGTCTCGTTACCCAGGCGATAGACGAGTTAGGTATAAGAAAGAGAACCATTGGGGTTGCTCCTGTAGGATGTGCAGTCGTTGCATATAATTACTGGGATTTTGATTGCGCTGAAGCTGCTCATGGCAGAGCCTTGGCAGTTGCCACAGGGATGAAGCGCCTGCGGCCGGATTTAGTCGTATTTACGTATCAAGGAGATGGTGATTTAGCTTCTATCGGTCTTTGCGAAACTATTCATACAGCTAATCGAGGAGAAAGTCTAACGTGTATATTTGTCAATAACGCCTGTTATGGCATGACGGGAGGGCAGATGGCTCCCACGACAGTTATTGGTCAAAAGACAACTACTACTCCTTGGGGAAGAGATCCCAAAAAAGGAGATGGCTGGCCGCTGAAGGTAAGTGAGCTGTTGTTGAATTTAGAAGGAGTGTGTCTTGCTGTGCGTTGCTCTCTTTCCTCTCCCAAAGAAATTCTCAAAACCTACCAGTACATAAAAAAAGCATTTACGAATCAAACAGAAGGACGTGGTTTTTCTATCGTCGAAGTTTTAAGTCCTTGTCCAGTCATCTGGCAGAAAGAGCCTGTGGAGGCAATGAGGTGGGTTGAGGAACACATGAGAAAATTTTTCCCTTTAGGGGCCATGAAAGATATATAGATTTATCCAATGATGATAACGGAGATTCTTCTCTCTGGTTTTGGCGGCCAAGGTCTTTTGCGGTTAGGAAAAATTTTAGCCTGGGCTGCTCTCAAAGAAAGCAAGTATACAGTGTGGTTTCCTTCATATGGTGGCGAAATGAGAGGAGGAACCGCTCATTGCTTTGTGAAGATTTCTGATAAGCCCATAAATTCTCCCTTAGTTGAGAAGTCTGATATTGCAATAATCTTAAACCAACCCTCCCTCGATAAGTTTGAAAAAACATTAAAAACAAAAGGCCTTTTAGTCCTCAATTCTGACCTTGTCCAGAGAGCCCCTTTTCGCAGAGATATAAGGAAGGGAATTTACCCCCTCAACCGAATTGCACGAGAGTGTGGTACTATCAAAGTAGCAAACACTGTTGCTTTAGGAGCACTCATTGCATTACAATCCTCTCTTCTTGGCCCAGAGACGATTATGGTAGTTCTGAAGGAGATGTTTGGACACAATAAGAAAATCTTTGAACAGAATCTGGAAGCGTTTTATAGGGGCCAGAAGCTAGTGCATGGATAGCCACGAATAACGCTTGAGGCAATTAACCTGAGGCCAAATATGGTAAAAGTACGATTTGCACCATCACCGACAGGGTATTTACATATTGGAGGAGCACGTACCGCTCTTTTTAACTGGCTTTTTGCTCGCAGGCAAGCCGGTGAGTTTATCTTAAGGATTGAGGATACTGATCAAGAGCGCTCCACAAAAGAGTATTTAGAAGAGATACTCTCTAGTATCGAATGGCTTGGTTTGAATTGGGATGGCATTTTTTATCAATCAGAGAGATTCGGACAGTACCAACAACATGCACAAAAGCTCATTGAATCTGGCAAAGCTTATAGGAAAGAGGGAGCAATCTTTTTTAAATATGAATTTGAGCAAATCCAGATAAATGACCTTATCCGAGGAAGGATTGTCTTTAAAGAGCTTCCCAAAGAAGAAGAGGTAATTATAAAGAGTGATGGTTCCCCCACATATAACTTTAGTTGTGTAGTTGATGATGCCTTGATGGCTATTTCTCATGTCATGCGAGGAGAAGATCACATTTCAAACACCCCTAAACAAATTTTAATGTATAGGGCATTAGGCTTTGACATTCCTCAGTTTGCTCACTTTCCTTTAATTTTATCTGAAGGAGGCGGTAGATTATCGAAACGATTTGGAGCTACCTCAATAAGAGAATATAGGGAGGAAGGGTATCTCGCTGAGGCAATCGTAAATTATCTGCTACTTTTGGGATGGTCTCCCGGAAATAACAGAGAAATTGTCTCTCTGGATGAGGTAAAAGGAATGTTTGATATAAAAAATGTAAATAAGACAGCAGCAATTTTCTCATTGGATAAATTGAATTGGGTCAATGCCGAATATATAAAAAGCAAACATATAGAAGAGTTAGCCGATTACACAGAAAGATATTTAAAGTCGAAAGGGCTTCTACCTGCAAATTTCGATAGGCAATACCTAAGGAAGGTAATAGGGCTTTTTAAGGAGAGGATTTCTAAACTTGCAGATTTACTTGATTGGGGACAATTTTGCTTTTATAATACATATAGGTACAATCCGGATGCCGAGGAGGTCTTAAAGCGAGACTTATCGAAGGAAGTCAAGGTCTTAATAGAAAAGTTCTCTGCAGTTGAGAATTTCAACAGAGAGATTATTGAGAAAGAATTTCGTGCTGTTGCAGAGACCCAAGGACTTAAAGCGCGCGATTTAGTTCATCCTACACGAGTCGCACTCACAGGAAGAAAAATTGGCCCAGGATTATTTGAGACAATGGAGGTTTTAGGTAAAAAAAGAGTAATTGAGCGATTGCAAAGGTTGCTTGAATATTGGGAGGGAAAAAATGGATAAATGTATATGGATATGCTTCATAGCGTTTTTGCTATGCATAAGTGGCTGCAACACTATCCGTAATACTACCCAAGGTGCTCTCACAGGAATAGGAGCAACAGGTTATGGTTTTACCAAAGGTTTAGCAGATGACGTATATAACGCATGGACGACTTTAGATAAAGCTGATAAATGGTTTCAGGAATACTACTGGTAGAAAGCTTTGCTTGAACAGTATTCGAGTTTGAGTTACAATATTTATATTATGTTTAAGTCCTCATGGGGGGACAGTAGAAAGGAGGGAGCATGGAACAGAAAGATTTGGGAAAAACATCAACAGGTATGCAAGCTAATCTTGCCGCTCTTTTGTGTTATCTGCCTGGGGTAGGATTGATCATCTCAATTATTTTCTATATCATCGAGAAAGAAAACAAATTTGTACGTTTTAATGCGATGCAGTCAATCCTTCTCACCGTAGCGATTTTTCTCTGCGGTATTGTTCTTGGGTTTATACCGTTGTTAAATTTGATCATTCCACTCATATGGCTTGCATCTTTAATTCTCGCGATAATTTTGATGGTAAAGTCATGGCAAGGGGAACAACTGAAATTGCCTCTTATTGGAGAGATTGCTGAGAAGAATTCTTGATCTTTTTAGGTAAATAGCCTTTGATTGCCGTACATACACAGGAGAATATAAAGAAAAATGTTCCCCTGTGTATGTACATTCTAGTCTAAATTAATAAAAGATTGATTGAGGAAAGAATCTACCTTCATCCTCGCTATCGTTTCTTTCATAGAAAAGAAATAATTCCTTTTACATAAGATATACGTATCTATCTGTCTACAGAGGTCTCTTAAGAACCAAAAGACAGATAAGCAAAGACAGAGTGTATCTGTACATATTGATTTAATCTTGAATATTTTCATTCTTGCCCGGTAGTGTAACGGTAGCACGACTGGCTCTGGACCAGTTAGTCCTAGTTCGAATCTAGGCCGGGCAGTTGCATAAAAGTTAATTCTTAATACAGAGGAGGGCTGTTATATGGAAAATATAAAAATTCTTATCGTAGAAGATGAAATCGATACAATGGAAACGATCAGAAATAATCTTAAAAAATTTCTTCAATGTGAAATTGATATATCTAATAACGGAGAAGATGCTATAAATAAGATAAAAAATAATATATTCGATTTAGTAATTCTAGATATAAAAATGGCTGGATTGAGTGGATTAGATGTAATAAAAAATATAAAACAAGAGACACGGCTTCCCGATATTTTAGTAATTACTGCATGGGATAGCGCTCAAGTTGCCGATGAAGTCATCAGAGAAGGAGCTTTAGATTATATTCCTAAGCCGATCATGCTTGAAACGCTAAAAATAAAAATTAAAAATATTTTAGAGAAAAAGGGTAGATATATTGAAAAAGCATAAGCTATAAGGCAAATTAGAGATGGGCAGGATTCTGAATGATAATGCAGCGTGTTCTCCTGAAAGAATTATTCTCAAAGGAATGAGCCAGACGGCTATCAAAACATATACAGTCCCCTTTTGCCAAGATGAATTTTATACCTTTTATCACACAGGTTAATTTCCCTTTAGTAACATAAATCCACTTCTCAAATTTTTCTCCGCCTTCAGGATCTTTTTCTACGCTGGTTTTTCCTTTTGGCCCCAGAAATAATTCTAAAACTAAAAATTTTCTCTTTGGTCCCGTGAGAATTTCCGCATAAGCCCTTTCGTTATAAGTATATCTGCCTTCCCGTTTATTCCTCTTTATATAATCGGCGACAGTGTTCTCTTCTTCTGTGCCCGCCTTAAGTTCTTCCAGAGTTATACCCAAACCGACGCATATCTGGTAGAGGGAGGATGCCCTTCCATCGGTATGACCTTTTTCAATCCTCAATAATGTCCTGTAGCTTAAAGCCTTATCCGCAAAGATTTCTTTGAGTTTTGTGTGGAGGTCTTTGATTTTGAGTCCCTTTTCTTTCCTTAGCGTAGTTATTTTTTGGTGAAGTTTCATTCCCAGACCCCTTTTTTAAGATTTCCCTTTTTCTAAGTAAAATGTATAGCAAAATAAGCCATTTGTCAAGGGTAAAATGACGTTTTTATTTATTTTTTGAAAAATTTTGTCATAATAAGTTTTGAGAACAATATTTGTATATAAAATACTGAGCACAAGCTGGTTATGTAATGAGCAACAATACATCATTATGACATAAATTTTTAAAATGCTCTTGAAAAATGTCACATTGATATGGTATAAAGGAATTAGGGTGCCCTTGGAGACACCTTCTCTGCAAGTAAGAAACCCAGAGTGCTTTGCGGGGTCCGGCTTTCCCCACCAAGGGCCACCCCCCCCTCTTGCGTTTTAGGCTTTGTTTATTTGCGAGGGAGCAAAGTCCAATGGAAGAGAAGAAAGCGAAAATATTAGTGGTTGATGATGAGCCTGAAATGGTGGCTATTTTAAAGCATTTTCTTCAGCTTAAAGGGTATGAAGCAATCGGTGCTCTGAGCGGGGAGGAAGCATTGCGTATTCTTGAGAGAGAGGGGGTAGATTTAGTTCTGCTCGATATTATGATGCCGGGAATCAAAGGCACAGAGATCGCCAAGACTATAAGGGAGAAGTACCCTGCGAGTAAGATTATTGTCGTATCCGGATATTCAAATGAAATAGAGAAGCTCTCTAAAGATAGTCCCCTTGAAGGTGCGTTTGTAAAGCCCATTAATGTTGGAGAACTCTACGATAAATTAATAGAAACATGTAAGAAGGAACCCCCCCCTCTTCGCAATGCAAAATTGGAT
>CP070807.1:482467-490077 GCA_020343695.1 Candidatus Omnitrophota bacterium
CGACTTCTTCTTTATACAGATAGGAAGCTGTGATGGAGTTAAGAGAGACCTGATTCATGGGCATATACTAAAATATAATTGGTCCGGCATATTGGTGGAACCGGTTAGGTATTTATTTCAAAGATTAATTAAAAACTATCACGGTGAAAAAAACTTGATTTTTGAGAATATAGCTGTATCTAGAGAAGGTGGTTATAGAGATTTTTATTATCTTAGAGAGACAAACGACCCCATGCCATCATGGTATGACGAGATAGGCTCTTTTTTTAAAGACAATGTGTTAAAACATGAATTTGCGATTCCTAATATTGAAAAATATATCGTATCCGAGAAAGTTAAAACTATTACTTTTACAGATTTAATCCGCAAATATAAGGTCAAGAAGATAGATTTATTGCACATTGATGCAGAAGGATATGACTATGAAATATTAAAATTGATTAATTTCAAAGATATTAAGCCAGGTATGATTCTATTTGAACATAGGCATTTGTGTGATGGAGACTGCAAAAAAAGTAAAAGCTTACTCAGGGAGAATGGTTATTTGTTCTGTAAGGCCGGAATTAATATTTTTGCCTATCAACCATTTTCCTTTTTAGAGCAATTGAAAGTTATTTTCGTAATTTTGCCAGTAGAATTAATTCAAAGATTTGTGGAAAAATACAGAAGTAAAGTGTCAATTCAAAGAAACACAAGCGTTTATGGAGAAATCTGACCCAGTGTGTATATACGCACCTTCGGCTGACCGATGGTGTAAGTGGCGCGAGATGATATTAGGGTTGTTGAAGGAGTTATTCTTAAATGAAATATAAGCACGCACTATTTCTAAATCCTTATATAGAGCGTAGCGCAACAAGCGCTATGATGCTTTTTCCACCCACAGGCCTTGAGTATGTAGCTAAAAGCGCAAAAGGTTGTGTAGGTAAGACGACTCTTCTTGATTTGAGGTATGAAAAAGATTTACAGGATGTGAATAGATTGAAACATTTTATACAAAAGGAGATAGATATTCTGTGCGTCGGAATTGGGTGGGATCGTCAATTTAAAGAAATATGTAATCTTCTGAATCTAATGCCCAGCGATATACCTCTGATTGTAGGGGGGTATACAGCGACAGAAAAGGTTGAGGAACTTTTTGAACGTTGTCCTAATATAGATATCATTGTTAGGGGTGAAGGAGAGGAGACCATAAAAGAGATACTAGGAGGTGTTTCCCTTGAAGATATCTTAGGCATTTCTTACAGAAAAAATGGTAAGGTAATTCATCATGGACACAGGCCGCTTCCTGATATAGATGACATAGCCTTTCCAGATCGTAGCTTAAGGCGCAATGAATATCGTCTGGTTTTAAGCGGTATCAATATAGCAAATTTGGCTTTTGATACTGTTTTAAGCGCTAGAGGGTGCCCTTATAATTGTAAATTTTGTACATTTAAGTTAAACCCCTTGGGCCAAAAAAGAGATTATTCTGCCCGTAATGTCGAATCAGTTATCAAAGAGATAGAAGAAATTCCTGCCGAAATGATACTTTTTAGCGATGAGAATTTTTCTGTTGATCCCAGGAGGGCAGAGGAAATTTGTGATTTGATAATAGAGCGCAAAATAAAAAAACGTTTTATTGTACAGACCCGTATTGAAATAGCAAAATATCCCAGACTATTGGAAAAAATGGTCAAGGCAGGATTTAAGACGCTCTTAATAGGTATAGAATCTCCGCATGATCGGATACTTTTTCAGCTTAATAAGGGCTTCGATAGTGATACGGTAAGAAAATATTTTAAAACATTAAGAAAATATAATATGTTTTATCACGGTTATTTTATCTATGGCAATATAACTGAGACTGAAGAGGAGATGCTATATATCGCAAAATTTGCAAAAGAAATCGGGGTTGATTCGATTACTTTTCTTAAGTTAAGAATAGAGAGATTTTCACCGCTGAAAGAAATCGTAGAGAGGACTCCCGGTTATTATATTGGTAATAACGGTGTTGTTTATTCCGACACCTATAGCAATGCTGATTTAAAGAAAATAGGCAGAAAGATAAAGTTTGCTTTCTATACACCGCCTAGGTATTTAAAGATGTTTATAAAATGCTTTTTTGTAGTAAGGATATTTACTTTTAGAGAAATGATGGCAATATTAGCTTCCCTACCCCTTATGTTAAAGGGCCTTCTAGCTCGCGAAATACAAAAAGGTAGGTTATGGGATACCATCAAGCGTTCATTCATAAAGAATGTAAAATAATACAATGCCTAAAACCCATATTAAGACTTTCGGCTGGCCTTTTGTTTCGGCTTTACAATGTTCTCTTTTCGTTCTTTAAAATTCAATGATCAATTGCACCGCCCGCTTGGGCGGGCTACGTTGGTGGTGTATGCACCGTTCGGCCTCGCCTGGGGGCTCGGCCTCACTGCTTCGCTCTGCTTGAGCCGCTCGCTTGGTGGTTATGCAAGGGTTTCGATTTGGCTTCTTCGTGTTTGGCGGATTTTGGGCGGCGGCAAAATCCGCCAAACACTTTGCGTTCTCTCCCTCGCAAAAATCATAAATAAAAAAGTCCTTTTTATATTGCGGCGGCGGCCAAAAAATTTTTAAAAGGTATTTGATTTTTGCTCGGTCGAGTCCGCCCAGCCGCCAGAAGAACTTCAGGGGAGAGAAGCAGGCGACTGGGAAGCCGAATCTTTCGTGGATGCAGAGGTGGTTGTAATATGAATATTTATGTTAAAAAATTTCTAAAAAGACTATTAAAGTATAGGCTTACAGGTCAATTTAAAAGCTTTAAGCTTACAAATACAATTCCTAATCCTAATAAGACAATCAATAGGATAGGATTATATCTGCACATTCCTTTCTGTAAAAACTTATGTCCTTATTGCCCATATAATAAAATCGAATTTGATGAAGCTAAAGCTAGGCGCTATGAAAAAGCTGTTTTTAAGGAAATCGATATGTTTGAAGAACGCCTCAAAGACAAACCAATGGGCTCCCTTTATATTGGCGGAGGAACTCCAACAACAATGCTACGAGGATTGTTGAATATCATCGACTACCTAAAAAGAAAATTTAATACATTAAGGAATGATATATGTATCGAATTAGCGCCTAACGATATGTCTCAAGAGGTGTTAGAGCAGTTGAAGAATGCCGGCGTAACTATGATAAGCATAGGCGTTGAGAGTTTCAATGATCGCCTAAATCAAAAGCTTGGCAGAAAAATGGAAGGGAAAATAATCTACGATTCGGTTGTGAGGGCTATGACTATTGGATTTGATTCTGTAAATGTTGATTTGATGTTTGTCTTGCCTACACAGACATTTGAGGAATTGCGTAAAGACGTAAGGACAGCCGTTGAATGCGGGGTTCATCAAATATCTGCGTATCCTTTATTTGCTTTTCCTTATACAGAGTTAGGTAAAGAAATGAAGATTCAAAATGTCACGCGTCCACCAGGACGAGTAATTAGAAGGATGTTGGCGATTATAGAGCAGGAGTGTTTGAATAACGGTTATGTAAGGTGCGCAGTCTGGTCATTTATTAAAAAAGAGTACAAAAAATTTAGTTCGGTCTCAAGACATTATTATAAAGGTTTTGGTGCAAGCTCCGGATCAATGCTAGGGGACAGTTTTTATGTGAATACCTTTAATGTTGATGAATATTGCAAAACCCTTGAAAATAATAAGGAACCTATTGCTTTGTCAATGCCATTCAATACAAGACAAGAGATGGCTTATTGGTTATATTGGCGTATTTATGAGATGTATATAAATAGAGATGAATTCAGCAGCTTATTTAACAAGGATTTCAATAAAATTTATGGCGATATCTTTTCTTTTTTAAAACTCATTGGATTTGCAACAGAGGACAAAGAAAAGATATTTATAACAGGCAAAGGGTCTTATTGGGTGCATAGGGTACAAAATGAATTTTCCCTTAGCAATATTCAGAAAATATGGGGTACTTGTATCTTTAATCCTTGGCCTAAAGAAATACGTTTTTGAGCTATACTAATTTAGAAAAATGCTAACCTTGCAAGAAGTAAGTTATTTTATTAGATGTGGAGCAAGGAATTTTATATCCCACCGGACAAAACCTCTTTTTAAAGGTGTTATTGTAACGGACTTTTGTAATTTACAGTGTAAACATTGCACCATTTGCGACAATAAATTCGGCCATATACCCTTTGATAAGTTAAAAAAGTGCCTACAACAACTATATCGGGATGGGGTCAGGATTATTTATTTGCAGGGCGGGGAACCATTTGCTTGGAAAGATCAGGCCGATGATTTGGAGTCAATCATACATTATGCAAAATCACTGGGTTTCTTCAGAATATATGTCTGCACTAATGGGACTTATCCTTTAAATACAAATGCAGATATAATCTGGCTAAGCATTGACGGCTTAAGACAGCGGCATAATTTAATTCGCGAAGATTCTTTCGATGCAATTATGCGAAACCTTACCTCTTCAACTCACAAAAATATCATTGTGCAAACTACTTTAAATACAAGTAATTACCCGGACTTATCTGGACTTGTGCAGTTTGTCGAAGTACATCCTAAATTAAAAGGAATTCTGTTTAACTTTCATGTGCCTTATCCTGGCACAGAGCATCTCTATATTGAAGAACCATTACGATCTCAAGTAATAGATGAGATTATCGATCTCAAAAGAAAGAATGCGCCGATTTTTAATACAATGTCAGCCTTGATAGATTTTAAAACAAATAGGTGGAAAAGACCATTATCAACCTGTTTATCGGCAACATACCAGGAACGTTCGCAATGCGAAAGTGCCCGAACAGATAGAAGGATTTGTGAGAAATGTGGCTATGGAGCAACTATAGAGGCTTCTGAAATTAATAAATTCAACATCCCGGTTATGTACAAAATGGCAAAAATGTTATTTAGCTAACCCATGAGCTGTAAAATAGTTATCATAACCATTGATGAGCCAATTTATACAACGCATTATATTGAAGCTATTGTAAAAAAATTTAGACATCATATTGTTGCAGCGACTGTACTATCTCCTTTAAAAGAGCCTAACCTTACGCCTTATAGTTCTGGCCAGCCTTTGCGTGTAATAAAACAGCGGTTCGATTATTACGGCTTAAAAAGCTTTTTGAAATTTTGTTTTCTTTATACAGTACTTAAAACCGCCGATATTTTTCACAAATTAGGCTTTGTTAAGCGACCATTTTCAGTATCTTCTGTTTTAGATAAACATAGAATTAGAAAACTGCAATGCCCACAAAATGATCTTAACAAACCAGAATATATTGAACGAATTAAGAAATTTGAACCCGATCTAATCCTCTGCAACTTTTCGCAAGTTGTTTCAAAAAAGTTTTTAGATGCTGCAAAAATAGGTTGTATAAATACTCACTATTCCCTACTTCCCGAGAACAGAGGCAGAGAACCATTATTTTGGACCCTATTAAATGGCGGAGCAGCAGGGGTAACAATATACAAAATGACAGAGAATGTAGACGCCGGAGCTATTATAGCACAAAAAGCTTTTAGTTTAGATGGAGCAAAGACGCTGCATAACGCTATTAAATATTCCTATGAGGTAAGCACGGCATTAGTAGTTGAGACGTTAGATAAAATTATTCATGACAAGACAATATTTACTGAGGCCATAGAAAGCGCGAGAGTATCTACCTGTAATAAATGGCCACAACAAGAACATGTTACCCTTTTCAGAAAAAAAGGCTTTGAATTTATATGATCAATTCTCCATCAGAAATTGCATTGCATAAAAATATTGAATGTGGTATGATGTGGATAATGTTGTATTACCCAAAACGGAGTTTTTCTAATGTTACTCAAAGGATATCTAACAGTAGAACAGATCGCTAAACAACAAGAAATATGGGGGCAAATTATTTAACAGTACATAATGTTGGTGGTTAGATTAAAAACAATCTAGGCCTATGTTACTATTTATTCAAACATATATCTTCTTAGAAATTCTTTATTTTGTTTCGCGACTTAAGCAGTACGAAAGCTTTCTTCCTTTCCTCTAATATCTCATCCTCTGTTAGACAGTCGTGCTCAAAAATCAGAGGCTTGTCTGCTTCATGCTCCATAAGCCCTACACTCATGAGATATTGTGAAAAATCTTTTGTTTTTAGTTTGATATTATATTTTTCGGGATTATTGTATATATCTGTTCCGGGATAAGGAACCATTGTTGCAATATTAACAGCATAAGGGTTTTCATTATCCAAAAAATCATTCAGTCTTTTCGTAAATCCTTTCCGCTCTCCTGGGAGACCTAAAATTAGAAATATTCTAGATTTTAGTTCTGCCTGTCTCATATTCTCAAATGCAGAGTGTATATCCTTTAATTTAACCGCTTTACTATTCTTATCCAATACTTCCTGCATTAATGACTCTATTCCAAAACCCAGTTCTAAGCATCCAGCCTTTTTCATTAATTTCAATACGCTTAGATCATTTAATGAATCCAGCCTTGCAAGACCTCTCCACTTTATTCCAAGCGGCTCCATCTTTTTACACAACTCAACCATCCTATCTTTCTTAAACAGTAAATTATCGTCTTGGAATCTAAAGCTTTTAATGCCATATTTATAAATTATCTGCTTTATTTCATCTGTAACATTATCAGGAGTTCTAAATCTTATTTTTCTCCTCCAAACTTTTGTATTTGCACAAAAACTACAAGAATTTGGACATCCCCTGGAAGTAATGATTGTTCCTGTGGATTCCCCACCCACTGCTAAGGCATTTTTACTAAATAAAGAATTAAATGGCAGCATATGTCTTGCAGGAAAAGGTATGCTATCCAGATCTTTAATCAATTCCCTATGATAAAATCTTTTATTGCTTTTGTTATTTCGGAAATCATCTAGAATATCTAAAAAAGCTAGTTCTCCTTCTCCAATCACTACTTTATCAAACTCCTTGCCAATCTCTTCAGGCACACAAGTCGCATGAGTTCCGCCTAAAACCGTCAAAGAAGATTCATGCATCGCCTTAACTGTTTTTGCAATCGTGACCGCTAAAGGGTAATCAGGTGTAGCGGCTACTATACTATAAACATCCGCTTCAGCAATTGCATTACGCCACTCTTCAGCACATATTCCCCTCAAGTCAGTTATTGAGACATCATATCCTGCACTTTCCGCCATTGAGGCAACATATAAAATGCCAAGTGGCACATTCCGCCTATCATCTCCAAGATACGGGTTTGGAGGTATGATAAAATTTATTTTTACATCTCTTTTCATATTTTTCCTCTTTCAAAAAGCAGCTGTAGAGGCTTTTGATTAATATTCAGCGCATAATCCCTTTACATCTTCATGGAATACCCACTTTCCAGGAGTGCGTTGAATACTTTTTACAAAACAGTTACAATCAAGAACAGAGTAAGAGTATCTTTTTCTTATAACTTCCTCAATAATGTCATAGACCAACCCGCCATCGTATAACTGTAGTTCTCCGCATTGGCAAATTTCTCCTTCGGGGAGAAGTGCTGAAATTCTTTTAAAATTTTTTGCATTAATTTCAACTTCTGTAATATTCAGATGTTTCACCCCAATATCTTCGATTTTCGGAAGCATGCCAAAGAGCTTTTTTCTA
>CP070807.1:490177-497459 GCA_020343695.1 Candidatus Omnitrophota bacterium
GGTTACCTGATAACCTTATTATCTTTTCTTGGACAAATTTCTCTTATTCCCGGAGATCTTAAAAAAGATTAATTCTGCGTGTGCGTAGATTCAAATTGGAATTACCCTTGAGCTAATCCATCATAAAAAGCGGTTGGATTTTGAAATGTTTGGCAAGAAGCGAATTGATTGTATAAACCCCAGGGATATTCAAAAGATTTTGATTATTGCTCACTCCAACATCGGTGATATAAGTTATGATGTTACCTTCTTAGGCCCCTTGCGTAAACACTTTCCTGGAGCAACAATCTTTGTTCTTACTTCTCCCCGAGCAAAAGAATTCTTTGATTGCTATGGGGGTATCGGAAAAGTCATTATATTCGATAAACATAAACGTGACAGGGGATTTTTTGGCCGGATACGATTTCATAATATGCTCAAGCGAGAAAAATTTGATCTGGTCATTACCCTTAAAGATACTTTTGAACATACTTTTCTCAATGTGCCATATACCTGGAATGTCCAGCGTATTTTTAAGAGAGACTTTAAGGGCAAAAAGATACATCCCGTTGATATCTATATGAAATTTTTTCGTTCACAAGGAATTGGAACTGACGAAATAACATTTGAATATACTCTCAATGAGGAGATAGAGTTTTGTGAACAGTTTCTACAGCAAAACGGGATAGCGCCTCACGATACGATAGTAGGAATTTTGCCTTTAGCCGCCTGGTCTTTTAAAAACTGGCCGATTGAGAAATGGAATCAGCTGGCGACAATCTTAAAGCAGGAATGTAATATTAAGACCATAGCGTTCGGTAAAAGCAGCGCAGATGCCTATACAAAAGCAGTATTGGAAAGCATTTGCCCCGATATCATCTCTGCTATTGACAGCACCACACTGAAACAGGCAATAGCCTTAATTACATATTGCGATGTGTTTATTGGCCCGGATTCAAGCCTCCTGCATATCGCAAGTTGCTTAAAAGTCGAAACTGTTGGTTTGTATGGTCCCACACCAGCAGATTACGTGTATCCGTATTTTCATCGTCATAATATTATTGGACCGAAAGAAATTCGTGGTATGGTGTGTTTTAGGGATCAACACTCTTGCAAGTGTCGAGAGCCCTTTGAACCTGCTGCCTGCATGAAGAAGATTACTGTCCAGGAAGTCTTTGAAACTGTCAAATCGAAGGTAAAAGATAGAGTAAAATAGGGGTAAATAAAGGTTTATCGTTCGACAGAAAGATATGCCCTGCTCAAGGGGTATTGATTTATCGCAGCGTTTGTGTTATTATACCCCTGTTTCTAATCTATAGGCTGAGCCCCATTTACGAAGAAAAATGAAGAAAATTGCTCAATTTGCTGTCATTGTAGGGTTAGCCACTGTTATGGGTTCTTGCACAACAGCCCGCTTGCAATCTACGTATTATCCGGCAAAAGAGATGATTTTGGAGCCTTCTACTTCCTTTGTGAGGAGAGATATAGTTCATACAGTGGCTCCCGGAGAGACGCTGTGGCGTATTGGTAAGATGTACGATGTAGGTGTAAGAGATATTATGCGGGCAAATCGTTTAAGAAAACCAAAGAGTTTAAGGATGGGTCAGTGTCTTTATATCCCCCAGGCAGCACCTCTGAGAGCAGTAGTCCCCTTATATCCATCGAGTAAGTGGAGGTACATCATTGTCCACCATAGCGCCACTGGTGAAGGAAATGCATTAACTTTTCATAACTCACACCGCCTGAAAGGATGGGAGAGCGTAGGATATCATTTTATTATCACCAATGGTACAAAAGGTAAATCTGACGGACACATTGAAGCTACTCCTCGTTGGATAAAACAACAGAACGGTGCACACTGTAAAGCTGCCGATATGAACGGTAAAAGTATCGGGATCTGTTTGGTTGGAGATTTTAGTAGGGAAAGGGTATCCAAAAAACAGATGGAATCCCTCGTTCATTTGGTACATCTTTTAAGAAAGCACTACAATATTCCCCTCTATCGCGTTATGGGTCATGGCGATGTTCCAGGAGCAATCACAGAATGTCCAGGTAAATATTTTCCCTGGGGAAAGCTCCAAGAGCGCCTGATAGTAGTAGATAGGGCAAGGAAGAGAACCTTTGGTAGATTTTCTGAATAAAGAGCCAGTCCAACATACCACCAATCAGTTAGCTGTCATATAATGCAATAGTAGCTTCAAGATACTTATGAAAAAGTATGATTTTGGTCTTAACTGGAGCGGTTCAACTGAGGAAAACTTTATCGCTTTTCTAAAAAGCGCATGCGAAGAGAAGAAGCTTTCGTTCCTATGGATTTCTGAAGGGAATGTAAAAGAAGTTGTTCGGGAATTGGAACGAAACCGCCTGGTAATAAACGCGCTTCTGGACACCGAGGCTACGTATAATAAGAAAGGCGACCCCTACGCTCGCGTATGCTATGCAGTCAAAGATGCAGGAGGAGCTGTTATCAATGATCCTGATCGAGCAAAGGTGGCTATTGATAAGTCAGTTACGCATTACGAGCTGGTCAATGCAGGAATTCTTGCTCCTTACACTGTTATTGTGCGCAACTGGGAACCGTACAGTTACCGCCTGACAGATGAAGAGAGGCAAAAATTAGGCATCCCCTTTGTGATAAAACCGGCACTTGGATACGGCCAGTTGGGAGTCATACGCGACGCGCGCGGTTCAATACGGGAGATTGCACAAGCAAGACACTTTGATAGGGGGGATAATTTTCTCCTTCAAGAAACGATTGCTCCAATTGAATTGGGAAATAAACGTGCGTGGTTTCGGGTTTTTAATGTTTTTAATACGATTATTCCTTGTTGGTGGGATGATAAGCAAAATTATTACGAACATGTACTTTATGAGGAATTTAACAGTTTTGGACTGTATCCTTTAGTAAAAATAGTTGCCAAAATTGCAGCGCTTACGCGAATGGCTTGGTTTTCAACGGAGATAGCGATTGATAATAAATTCAACCAGAGACGTTTTCTTGCCATTGATTATGTAAATGACCAATGCGATATGGGGACGTACTCAGAGACCCCTAGCGGTGTGCCCGATGATATTGTGAGATACACGGCAAATTGTATGGTTGATACCGCGTACCGATACATTCATCAGAAAAAGCATGCGAAAAGATATCGAATATGGCTTAGAGACGCGACTATAGAAATACGAGGACTCGGTTTCGCCCCTGATCTCTTAAAACCGGTTCCCGTTCAAGAACGTAATTCTCACGATACATTTCGATATAAAATTTTGCGGATTCTTCGTGGTGAGAGTTAGAAAGTATATACGCCAAAAACCTCTGATTTCGATGACGCCTTTACCGTTGCTTCTTAAATCCATTGACAAAGAATTAAAAAGATGTAAACTAAAATAAGCGTGGTATAAGGCGTTAAGTTAGATATCTTGAGGCCGCAAAGTTCCAAGATAGCTGAGCTTTGCGGTTTTTTTTGTACTGTAGCTCAAAAGAATATCACTATACGCCGGATAAAGAAAGGAGAGTTTGATGAGGTGCTTATTAGCGATTATATGTCTAGGATTATTCTTATTTACGGACATATGCGATGCAGGAACTAAGGAGGAGAAGATGGGCATTCAAAAGGGGAGCAAAGTGTCCTTTGATTATAAACTTACGGTAGATGGCCAGACTGTTGACAGTTCAGAAGAAAAAGGACCTTTGGAGTATATTCACGGAGAAGGACAGATTATTCCTGGACTTGCCAAACAGCTTGAAGGTTTAGGCACAGGAGATGAAAGAGTCATTCAAGTTTCTCCTGAGGAGGGTTACGGCCTCGTAGATTCTCGAGCATTTCAGGAGGTTCCAAAAACCTCTTTACCCGAAGGGTTAGATCCAAAAGTAGGCATGTATCTTCGGGCGCAAGGACCCGATGGCCAAGCATTACCTGTGAAGATCACAGAAATTAAAGAGAGTTCAATTATAATTGATTTAAATCATCCTCTTGCAGGAAAAACGTTGACTTTTGAGGTGAAGATTGTATCGGTAGAATAGCTGAGTGTAGTGTAAAAATCCTGTAAAGGAGAAAGGAGAGTGGAATGGAGGAAGAAAAGAAAATTTACATTGGCAACTTAGAGTACAGCGTGGCTGAAAGTGATTTGGCGCGAGTGCTTGAAGAGCAGGGGATTAATGCCAAAGAGATAACTGTCATAATGGATAAATACAGCGGAAGGTCAAAAGGTTTTGGATTTGCAGAGTTTGAAACCGCAGAAGATGCTCAAAAGGCAATAGACGCGTTAAACGGAAAAGAGTTGAACGGAAGAGCATTGAAGGTAAGTAAAGCACGAAAGTCGAGGCCCCGAAGAGATGACTTTGGTGGTGGCTCAAGATACGGCAGAGAGAGACGATATTAGAGAATTTCGGAAGAAAAGCAAGAGAGGATAGATTTTTCTTTACCCCTTATTTTCTCTCCCAGATTCCTGTTTGCCTTCAGGCAGGCAGGTGCAGTTTATCTTGCCTGTTACCCTTTAATTAATCTTGTCTAATCCCACCTTTCCATATACAATATAACAATATATAACTATGAAAAAAGTCTACATCCGAATATTCGGGCGAACTTTTTAAAGACTATGAAGCAAAGACCCCCGCCTAAAAGATTAATAATATTAGCTATAGCAGCTTTCTTGACATTAGTTGTAGCTCTTTCACAGTTTGGAAATTTTTCTAACTTTAAACATATACCAGATGCAGAACACTATATAGCAATGGCAAAAGGAGAAAGCCAAAAAGCCCTCATGCCTTATGCCAGACGCATTTTACATCCCTGGATAGTCGGTAAGTTAGGGCTGTTTATGAATTTAGATATTGCTTTTTTTGTTGTAGGAACCTTAAGTGTTTTCTTCTTTCTTTATATTGTTACAACGATACTCTTTTACGATGTCAAAATACCATTAAGTGCCTCCATAGCTTTTATTTACTTACCATATCTTTTTTATCTTTATAGGTCTTTATACCTTCCAGCGATATTTTTCTTATGTTTAACTAGCCTATATTGGTTTCTCCTGCTGCACAGAAGATATTGGATAAGCTTGCTTGTCCTTTTTCTATTATTATTGGCGCGGGAAGAGGCACTTGTTATTTCAGTTAGTTTTCTTTTAGCATCTATAATACACGTTGCAAAAAATTTAAGAGATAGGAAGTGGTATATCTATATTTCTACTGCAATTATTATAATAATTTTAAGTCAAATTATCATGGGAAATATATCAGCGTCTAGTATGAATACACATAATATTCCCGCTGTTTTTTCGTTTTTCTTGAGAATACCTGCCTATTTTTTTAGGAATTTCTTGGGACTACTCCATTGGGTTGATACATTTCCACGTAAACTTGGATACGTTGATGAGCCTATTCTTATCTTTGAAGCCCCCCATTGGCTTAAGGCCATTTCATCAATTAAACAATGGGGAATTTATAAATGGGATGCAAACTGTCTAATCCGTACATATATTATAACACTTAGTGTGTTTGGCACAGGGCCGATTGTGGTGTTGTTTTTCTTAAAAAGAATAGGCAGAAAAATAATTGGTAAGTCAGTGCCAATTAATACGATTCTATTTTCTGGATGTATATTATTTATACTAAGTCCAGTTATGGGTTTAGACATGATAAGATATTATGTTACTGCCTGGCCTTTATTTTTTATTCTGCTTCCTTTTTTGTTAAAACAGATACGAAATGTTGACAATGCGGTATATGCAAAAATTATAGCGAGCTATATTATTTGCGCGTGGTTACTCTTTTTATGGTGGTTTCCGTTTGAGTTTAATATCCCAAGATTAATTTTCTTTTTGGGGCTGATTATGGCCGAGATTGGTTTGTACTGTTATAGCTGGCGCCTGTTATCAGTAACATCAAAAAAAATTTGTCTAACAATAGAGAATTCGGCTGCAGTTTATTTTACCTAAGTTAACCCTCAATTAATCTTGTCTAATTTCACCTTTCCATATACAATATTAGAGCTATGCAGGAGCCTACGTTGAAATCCTCACCGGATCATAAATGGGAAGAAAAAACCACCAAAGAAAGAGAAGTAGGCAAGTTACCGAAGCAGACACTTGCCGGCAAGACAAGACAATACATAGGTTCGCCTGCCGGCCAGGGCAAGGCTAAAAAAACCCCACCTATCTTAGATATCCCCATACGCCGTCAAGTTTTAACCCGATATGGAGACCTTACAGAAAAAGAGATTGTTCTTACCAGGCGGCTGGGAAGCGGATTAGGAAGTGTTGTGTATAAAGGTAGGTGCAATGGCAAAGAGGTAGTGGAGAAGTTTACCGCAAGCCTTCCGCTTGAAAGCAGGATAAAAGGTTTAAGTAAAAAAATCATGGAGGCAGTTTCCTTCTTATTCAGGCAGGCATCGGCCTCCTATCGGACCAATTTCTATGCTGCAATGGCTAACCATTACGCAAGTCTTATCATCGCTGATGCATCAGAATTCGAATTCGGTGAATCTATTGTGCCTTGCCTGGAATATACTTCCTATGATGCAGAGAGCGGTGGGTATGTCACAGCTTATGAATATGTTGAGGGCAGGCCTATCCGATTTGGTTCTGAGGAACACCTATTGAAAGAAAAGCTGAAGGAATGGAAAAATTTTATCGCTGATAAATTGGGGTTATGGGGTATTGCAAGGCAATGTGATGCCAGGAATATTAATTCTCCCAGCAATGTGTTTATCGTTGATGAAAATACAAATAAAATGAAACTCGTTGACGTAACCCCTGCTGTCATGGGTGGCCAGATATGGCTCTTGCCACTTGAATTGGAGTATTTTTTTAAGGGTCTTGCGACAGGAAACTTTTTACCTTTTGGAGATGCCGTGGATATTAAAAGGCTTTATGAGTATCGCAGGAAAGTTTTAGATAAAACTTTAAGATTATCAGAAATATTTGGTAAAGAACGCATCTTAAAATTTAAAGATAATTGCGAGTCGTTTAAGTTTTATTTGAATAAGTGGCGTAATTCTGAACCGGTGATATTGCGTTCGCCTTTCAGGGTCTTGGAGCTTATTTTTAATATCGAAACAATGAAATCGATAATTATAACCGCTATCACTAATTTTGAATATAGCGGCGTGATAAATGCAAAAACCGCCTCTTTCCTAAGAGCGCAGACAGAGACAACCGACAGACGACTAAAGCTTAGGTTTTTGCAGACTAAACTCTTCATAAGATTCATTTTATATTTCGCTTATAGCCTGCCGATTAATTTTTACAAGATTGTGAAATTTGCATTGATAGATTTATTTTTGAGCGTAGTTAAGTCAATAGG
>CP070807.1:497559-504698 GCA_020343695.1 Candidatus Omnitrophota bacterium
TTGTCAGAGAATTTAGGTATTAATCCAGAGGTATTTTTCGATGCTCTGAGAGAGATTAAAATATTTTCTTTCTATGGAATGAGTTCGGTTATCGAGTTTCTCTATGATGTCGGGGCCTATGTGTGTGAGCTCGGGTATCAAAACACCAGATTGAAGAAACTCTTGCCTGAGGCGCCCCCTGTTTTGGATAGGGTGCACCGTTTCTATATAGAACGTTTATTGAATGCCCTCCTGGAGGTTTCTTATAACTTTACCGATGCAGATCGAGGATCAATTATGTTATTGGACCGAGAAACAAATGAGTTGTATATAAAAGTGGCTAAGGGCCTAAAGAGAGACGTTGTAGAGCAGACACGCCTTAAGGCCGGAGAGAGCCTCGCAGGGGTTGTAATGCAAGAGGGAAAACCCCTGTTTATTGATGGAAATACGAAAGACGAAAAAATTTTGGCTCACCTTAACAACCCTCAGCTAAGATACTCCATCTTAATTCCTATCAAAGGCAGAGATGCAATAGTGGGAGTTTTAAACGTAGGTACTTGCCGAGACGACTCAGATAAATTTACCACCTCAAGCGTAGAGACTATCGACAAGTTAGCTGAACTCGTCGAGACGGTTCTCACAAACCTCTCACACGTAGACGTTCAATAAATTCATCTCTGAATCCTCACCTAAAAAAACATTTAAGTAGTCTTGCTTTGATATTTTGATTTTCTGGTGTGGTAAGGAGGAATTTTTAATTCTTCTCTATATTTGGCTACTGTCCGTCGGGCAATTCTTATTCCTTCCTTTTTAAGCGCGGCAACGATTTGACTGTCTTTGAGCGGTCTTACGTGGCTCTCTTCACTGATGAAATTAAAGATAAGAGATTTTATGTTTGCGGTGGATACCTTTTCTCCTTGGATGGTTTTTAAGTGAGGGCTAAAAAAGTAATCTAATTTAAATATTCCGTAAGGTGTCTGAATATATTTATTTCTCACTATCCTGCTTACGGTAGATTCGTTTCTGCCGATGAGGCGGGCAACTTCTTTAAGCGTAAGGGGTTTTAAGTGAGCTACATCACCATCGAGCAGAAATTCTTTTTGAATCTTTAAGATACAATGAGCAATTTTTCTTATCGTTTCCTCTCGCTGAAGAAGAATTTTTCTTAGCCAGAGGGCAGATTTAAGTTTTTGCAGAATATATTTTTTCGTCTCTTTAGACACTTTAGGTGCTTGCATAAGTTTTTTATACCGAGAACTTATCTTTAAGTGCGGCAATGGCCGGTTATTAATAATAACCTCATATTTATCCGCAACTTTTTCTACGATTATTTCAGCAGGCTGAGCGGCTATGCATGTTTTCGCTTCCTGAGAAAATGCCCTTCCTGGTTTGGGATCTAATGAGGAGATTATCTTAAGAGCGCGCTGGATTGCTTCCACAGGTTCTTTAAGCTTCTTGGAAAGCGGTGCTATTTTCTTTTGGGCCAATGCAGATAGGTGATGTTCTACAACTATAAAAGCTAAAGAATTGTGCATTTTTTTTGCTCGCAACTGGATAAGAAGGCATTCCTTAAGGTTTCTTGCTCCTACACCTATTGGGTCGAATGTGTGAATAAGCGTAAGGGTTTTCTCTATATCTTTTTTTGTTATTTTTTGAGCTTCAGGTAACAGCTGTTTATTCAGTGCGGTGACAATCTCATCAGCTGAGACAGTTAAATACCCATTTTCATCTGTATGGATGATAATAAATTCACCTATTGCGTAGTTTTTACCTTTTAGATGATGGAACTTGAGTTGTCGTAAGAGGTGTTCGTGTAATGTTTCCTGCTTCGTGATAAGAGTTTCCCGATATTCATATTTTTTCTTCAATTGAGATGGCTCTTGGTTGTAGCGGCCGATATTTTCGATGTTTTCTTCGCCTGACCCAAAGAGTTCTTTAGTTTGCTTCTCAGAGAGAGGGGTCTCCAGGTCTTTAGCGGGTTTTTTGTATTCCAGTACAGGGTTTTCTTCTATTTGGGTTTCCAAATAACCCTTAAGCTCAAGGAGAGGCAGGCTCAGTATATGGATAAATTGCTTAAGCTCGGGGGTTAATGCAAGTCTCTGGCTTAATTTTTGACGTTGTTTTATATCCATGGGAGTTCCCTATTATAGCGTAATTTCATGGAATTCGCTATAATTTATTCAATTTCAAAAAAGTATACTTTTGTAATTTTGCTAACTGAAAATTGGAGTTTATGTTATAATAGATGCACTTCTTGAGCTTGTCGCGAGAGCAGTGTAACTGTGGTATAAAGTAAATACGCAAGTAAAATGAAGCCACTTTCAGCAGATATTATTAATTTCTTACAAGGGCAAGAATTTGTAATTGTTTCTACATTAGATTCGCAAGGAAAGATTCACTGTGCAGCAAAAGGCATTGTCGATATCGACAGCCGAGGAAAAATCTATCTTATCGACCTTTATCAGGCACATACATATACCAATCTGCAAAAGGACCCTCGGATAAGTATTACTGCGGTAAATGGACACCAATTTATAGGATACACCCTCAAAGGAAGGGCAAAGATTTCACAGAGAGCTAAAATTGGCCGTGATATGGTAGAGGAATGGCAGAAGAGGGTAGTTCAGAGAATTTCCCAAAGGGTAATTCGGGATGTAAGGGCTGACAAAAAATCCCCTCATCATCCCGAAGCCAAATTCCCTTTACCGGAATACCTCATCGAAGTGGAGGTGGAAGATATCGTTGATTTGACGCCACGTCACTTAAAGTATCGGTGAGAGCAATTTCTATTGCATAGAGAGGGAGGTTGCAATGACACCTGTATCGAAAAAAGTGAGTTGGGAAATCATAAAGAGATCTTTTTTGCCTGTTGTAGCTATTGGGCTCTTTATAGGAGCCTACACATTTTACAAAATGTATGTCTTTCCGAATGTCTCTGCCGAACTGCATGCAGATATAAGAAAATATATAGGGACTCTTTTTGTATTCTGCGTTACTTTTCTCATCCATCAAATTGCTTCTGCGGTAATAGATTGGTACCGTGCAAACATCGTAATCGCTACCACAACGACTCTGGATGATGATCTTCTGCCTATCATGCGCAGGTCCTTTAAGGTAATTATCTGGATTATTGCTTTTCTTGTAATTTTGCCCTTTTACGGAGTAAATATTAATGCCTTGATTGCGGCTTTAGGGGTCAGCTCCTTAGCAATAGCTTTAGCTGCCCAGGATACTATTGCCAATATCATCTCCGGGTTTCTTATTATGATTGATAGACCTTTTCGGGTAGGCGATAAAATTAAGCTTCCCACAGGAGAGATTGTAGAGGTTTTAGAGATAGGGGTAAGGAGGTCGAAATTTTTATCTGAGGATAAAGCAATCATCATTGTCCCCAACGTGGATTTGAGCAAGAGTAAGATTATTAACTACACCTATGGCAAGGAGCGGCTGAAATGAAGGATTTTTACTCGCAATATGCAGGCGATGAACTCTGGTTTATAAAAGAGACAGAGTGGGTACGTACCTTGCAGAATATTCGGGAAAGTCAGTTTGCCCAAGGCAACGGCTATTTAGGTACGCGAGGTATATTGGAGGAGATACCATACGATGCTATACCAGGGACTTACATCACTGGGCTTTACGATAAGATGGGCTCTCAAGTTGACGAATTGGTGAATTTACCCAACCCTATTAATTTCCGGTTTACGATAAAAGGCGAAAAACTCGATGTAATCGCAATGGATACCATCTGGCATAAGAGAATTCTCAATATGAAAAAGGCGGTTTTAGTACGCCATACCCTCTATAAAGACGCCAAAGGCAGGCAGTATGATTACCAATCGTTGAGATTTCTTTCTTTCCATAATAAGAATATCGGGGTAATGCAGATTGCCCTTACGCCTCTGGATGCAGGGTGCGTCCTTGATATCAATACTGGAATCGATACTTCTGTGAGCAATATGGGGGGCATCAGCGAAGGCAGAAAGCGGCATTTTCGAGTAAGAGAACTAGGTCAGTCTCACAACGCAGGATACTTAGTAATAGATACATTGGAGAAAAAACATACTGTGGTATTTTGGGCTGGTTTCTCCTACGAGCTCAATGGTAGAAAAATATTCGCAAAGGACAATGTATTCCGTCTCAGAGTAAAGAAAAACCAGACATTGATTTTTACAAAAATATTCTGCATGAAGCATTTCCCCTATCAAGAAAATCACTCATCCTATAAAAACGATGCTTTCAAGATATTCTACAAAGCCTTTCGAACCAAATTTTCTATCCTTCTTGATGCTCACATGGGAGCGTGGCAGAAGCTATGGAAACGATCAGATGTGGTCATTGCCGGTACAGCAAACTTACAACAAAATCTCCGCTTTAATATCTACCATATGCTCATATGTGCCCACTGTGACGAAGGATTGTCCAGCATTGGAGCACGCAGTCTGAGCGGGGAAGGTTACCGTGGTCATATTTTCTGGGATGCGGAAATCTTTCTTATGCCTTTCTATCTTTTTAATCTTCCTCGTGTAGCAAAAAATATGCTCCTCTATCGATATAAGAGGCTCAATAAAGCGCGCGAGCTCGCAAAAAAAGAAGGGTTTAAGGGAGCCAAGTTTCCCTGGGAATCAGCAGGCGTAGGAACTGATGAGACTCCTGCCTGGGCAAAGGATTTTGATGGTACAATTATAAAAATTCATACCCACCAGCAAGAGCACCATATCACTGCTGATATTGCCTATGCAATATATAAGTACTATGTGGTTACTGGTGATGAGAAATTCATGCAACGCTGTGGATACGAAATGATATTTGAGGCAGCGCGATTTTGGGCTTCACGTGTCCAGTATAATAGAAAGAAGAAGAAATATGAGATTAATCAAGTAATGGGGCCTGATGAATTCCATCGCGACGTAAACAACAATGCTTTCACAAATATGATGGCAAAGTGGAACTTGATTACTGCCCATAGATTATTTTGCACACTAAAAGTAAAGCAATCCAGCGTATATAAGAGGCTGAAAGGCAAGCTGGACCTGAAAGAGAAAGAGGTGGCAAGTTGGAAGAGGACAGCTTCTGCAATAGCGATTACGATTAAGAAGAATAAGGTTATTGAGCAATTTGACCACTTCTGTCGGTTGAAAAGCGTTCGTCTCGATAGGACAGATGAGAATGGCATCCCCCTTATCCCCGCTAGTTTAAAGGCAAAGGGGTTAGGTAAAACTCAATTGGTAAAACAGGCCGATGTTTTAATGCTCCTTTACCTCCTTGATGATGTATTTAGTCTGAGGACTAAAATCGCTAATTACAATTTTTATATTCAGAGGACTGTTCACAAGTCCTCATTAAGCCCATCAATTCATGCAATTTCTGCTATTGAGGCAGGGGATTTACATAGGGCCTATAATCTGTTTAATGTCTCTTTGCGTACAGATGTCAGCAATTTACATGGTAATACCCCTGAAGGTATCCATGCTGCCTCCTTAGGGGGAACCTGGCAAGCAGCCGTGTTTGGATTTGCAGGGATAAAGGTAAAAAAAGAGAAATTATTTATAAATCCTCGTATGCCAAGGACTTGGAACACAATGATTTTTTCTTTACTTTGGAGGCAAAATCTGGTAAAATTAGAGTTAACCAACCATACAATAGCCATAAAAGCCATCTCTTCTCAAAAGAAACCAGTAGAGATAGGAGTTTTTGATAGAATAATGGCCCTTAAACCCAATAAACGCTATGTTTTTGAGCGAAAAGTGGGTAGATACAAAGAGGGCTACCACTACTAATATGAATAAAGAGAGCTTAAGTATTGCTCATCTTCACTGGGGTTTTCCCCCTATCATAGGCGGGGTAGAGACCCATCTTACGATTATTTTGCCTCAGATGGTAAAAATGGGCCACAAAGTGGGTCTTCTTACAGGCGCCATAGAGGGTATAAGGGGTAAGTACACCTATGCCGGAGCAACAATTGTCCGTACCCCTCTTATGGATTTAAACTGGCTCTATAAAAGAGGCCTTAAAGGCCTTAATGATGAAATTGAGGAAGTTTTTTCCTCATTTTTAGACGAAACGCAACCCGACGTCATTCATGCGCATAACATGCACTATTTCAGTGAGGTTCATGCCCGAACATTAGAGCAGTTGGCAAAACAGAGAGGGGTTCCTTTAGTCATTACCGCCCATAACGTCTGGGATGAGATTTTATTTTTAGAACTTACCCACCGGATAGATTGGTCTCATATCATTGCCGTAAGTCACTTTATAAAAAAAGAAATCATTGGTATCGGAGTGGATGATACAAAAATCACTGTGGTACACCACGGAGTGGATGAAGAAAAGTTTCATCCTGATATTCAGCCTACAACAATTCTTGAACAATACCCTCAACTGAAAGAAAGGAAAGTAATATTCCATCCTGCGCGAATCGGTCTGGCCAAAGGATGCGACACAAGCATCAAGGCAATGAGTTTGGTGCGGGAAAGATATCCTGATGCGATGCTGGTATTAGCTGGTTCAAAGAACATTATTGACTGGGGAGGGACTCAGCAGAAAGACATCGCCTATTTGGTAAGTCTTATCAAACATTTTAACTTGGAAGAGCATGTGTTGATTGATATGTATTCGTTAGACCAAGTAAAGGAACTCTATGCGGTAAGCAGTGTCTGTCTTTATCCTTCCACAGGTCCTGAACCTTTTGGATTGACAATGCTTGAGGCTATGGCTTCTGGTAAACCTATGGTGGTAACCAATGCCGGAGGCATGCCCGAGGTCGTAAAGGATAGCATAAACGGTTTCGTGATTCCCGTAAGGGATTTTGAGCTTCTTGCAGCAAAAGTGAACACTCTCCTAGAAGACCATCGGTTACGCAAGCGCTTGGGCTATACCGGAAGGCAGATGGTAGAGTCTCACTACACAAAAGAACAAGTTACCAAAGAGACGATTTCTGTGTATAAAAAAGTCTTATCGGATATTACCAGTAATCTCGTCTAAGGAGCAATTATGCTACGCGTCTGGAATAAAAAGGTTGTGTTAGATTTAGTAAAAGATAAATTTTCTGATTATGTCTTTGTCGTTGTCTCCAACCGCCAACCTTACATCCATAAACTTTCGCGAGGAAAAGTAGAATGTCAGAAAGGCCCAGGTGGAGTTATTACCGCCTTAGACCC
>CP070807.1:504798-511716 GCA_020343695.1 Candidatus Omnitrophota bacterium
GAGGTCAAAAACTCTTTCGGTCGACGCATGATAGAGGCGTTGTATGAATGTGGTTATTTAGGCATGGAGAAAGGGTTCCAGTTGTGGGGCAGAGACCCTTCAACGTGTGTGGTGAAAGTGATGGGATACGGAAACGTTGCAGCAGGAGCAATTCAATGCGCTTCGAGAAAATTTGCCCACGTAATTGTACTCAATAAACGAGATTTTCAGGATATGGGCAGTCATATCCCTGGAACAGATATTTTGGTAAATGCGATTAACTGGCCCATGGAGCTGAGGGGAAAGGTATTTTTTGTTACACGCGATATGCTAAAGCTCTTTAAACAAGGCGCTGTTGTTGTTGATTTAATTTCCAATCCACCGGGCCAATCCCCTATAGAGACGATGCACCCTACGACGTTAGACGCTATCGCTTACGAGGTTGATGGGGTAATCCATGCCTCCTGTTGGAGCTGGCCGGGACTCGACCCTATCAATGTTTCTGCACGATATAGCATACAGGTGATGCCAATCGTAAAGGTAATCGCAGATAAAGGATTAGAAAACCTTCCGCCATATATTAAGCGGGCAGTGGATAGAGGATTTTGAATTTTACGCTACAAGAGCGTTTTTCATAAAGCAAATCAGTTAATATTTTTCCCTCAGTCTTCAAAACGAAAAAAATGAAAGGAAAATTGCCGCTTGTCAGTTGGATGCTATATGATTTAGCCAACCAATTTTTTGCCGTAAATGTAGTCTCTCTGTATTTTGCGCGGTGGCTCGTCTTAGAAAAGAATGCACCTGAGATTTTATACAGTATTTCCTTCGGCATTTCTATGTTTTTCGTATCTGTATGTGCACCTTTCTTGGGAACAATTGCGGATATGAGGGGAAAACATAGACTTTTTCTCATTCTTTTGACATTGCTCTCTGTCACATTTACTACCTTGTTAGGATTTTCAGAATATATCTTTTTGGCGCTCATCTTCTTTGCAATCGCAAACTTCGGTTGTCAAGAGGCAGTGGTATTTTATAATGCCTTGATGGTGAATGTCAGTCCCAAGAATAAGATTGGTTTAGTATCAGGGTTAGGAAGGGCCTTTGGTTACACGGGAGCTATTTTGGCATTATGTTTTACCAAACCTATCATAGAGCAGAAGGGTTATCAGGCAACATTTATCATTACAGGTATTTTGTTCTTATTTTTTGCTTTACCATGCATGATTTTTGTAAGGGATAGAGCTGTTAATGGGTCATTGAGCCTGGCGAGTTTATTTAAAAAAAATATGTTGTTTGAGGTAGTGAGAAGATTGAAATCGACTATGCTTGATAGTACGAGATTCGCAGGACTCCTCGATTTCTTCAAGGCCGCATTCTTTAGTATCTGCGCAATCAATGTGATTATACTTTTTATGTCGGTGTATGTGAGCAAGGTGTTTGGGTTAACAGATGCTCAAGCGATACATTTGTTCGTTTTCTCAACCCTCTTTGCCCTCGTCTCAAGCTTTATTTCTGGTTTCATAAGTGATTACATAGGGTACAAGCGATCTATGATGGGGGTACTTTTTCTTTGGGGGGTTTCTTTTTTGGGAGGAGCGCTACTAGAAGCCCCCTTCCATTGGCTTGTGGGAGCGTTGGTAGGGATAAGTTTAGGCTCAACGTGGGTAATTTTTCGTGTTTTAGTGATAAGGCTTGTCCCCGAAGAAAAAATTGGAGAGGTATTTGGTCTGTTTAATTTCGTAGGCTACTTCGGAGGAATAGTAGGGTCGTTATACTGGGGGGGTATCTTACTGGTGCTGTCTCGCTTTGGAGAGACAGGATATCGTCTAGCCTGCCTTAGCTTAATTGTATTTATCGCTATTAGTTTCGTTTTTCTTCTACGTATCCCCAAGACTATTCGACGCCAATAGGGTTTCTGTACCGTCCAGGCATTGACGAGTCAATATTGTAAATAAATCCAATGGTTTTTCCTACTACCCCCAAGACTTTTTATGTCTAAAAGATACAAATTTAGTCTTTCCTTTCACAATAAATTTGTTAAAATAGAGAGGATACTCAGCCGGAAAGAGGATATTGGATGAAAAAGCACTCTTCTTACAAAGAATATCTCGACACATTAAGTAAGATAAGTAAGGCGATTACCAGTGACCTTTATCTCGAAGATGTTCTTAAACTCATTGTGAGCTTAACTGCGAATGTAATGAAAGCCAAGATATGTTCTCTCTGGCTCCTCGATGGCAAAACGCAGGAATTAAGGATCAGAGCTACGCAAGCATTGAGTCGAGAGTATTTGAAGGAGAGGGTACTTAAGGTAGGGGAGGGCATTGTCGGTCTTGTAGCAAGAGAAAAAAAGCCAGTTCTTATTGCGAATGTTTTAAAGGATAAGCGATATAAAGAAAAGCAGTTAGCAAAAAAAGAAGGTTTAGTCTCTATGCTCAGCGTTCCAATGATGGTAAAAAAGAGAGCTACTGGGGTAATCAATATTTATACGACGTTCCCTTACAGATTTACCAAGAGTGATATTATCCTCCTCAGTACCGTGGCAAATCAGGCAGCAGTCGCAATTGAGAATACAGAGCTTTTAGTGAAGACCAAAATAATCCAGGAAGAATTAGAGGCGCGTAAAAAGATTGAACGAGCAAAAGGAATTTTAATGAGAGAGAAGAACGTCAGTGAGGAGGCGGCATATAATTTAATAAGAAAATCTAGCATGGATAAGCGCCTGCCCATGAAAGAGATCGCAGAAGCGGTGATCTTATCACACGAAATTAAAGGAAAATTATAGGGAGTGCGTTCGCAAGATTTAAACTCTGTTGGTGTGAGGTAATAATGGAGAGAGTATATTTAACACGAGAAGGCTATGAGAAATTGGAACAGGAGATAGAGCATTTAAGGAGAGTAAAGAGGAGAGAAATCTCCAAAGCCTTAGAACACGCTCGTTCTTTAGGAGACCTACGGGAGAATGCTGAATATAACGCAGCAAAAGAGGCTCTTGCTCAAAATGAGCAGAGAATCGCAGCCCTCGCAGATAAATTGAGCAGAGCCCAAATAGTCGATGAGTTAAAGATTTCTCCTGATAAAGCATATATAGGAGCACGGCTGATTCTGCACGATTTAGATACAAATGAGAAGATAGAATATACTCTTGTGAGTCCCGATGAGGCAAGCCCCCCCAAGGGGTTAATTTCCACAACTTCTCCCGTAGGAAAAGCACTCTTAGGGCACAAGAGAGGCGATACTGTAAAGATACGGGTTCCTGCAGGAGAATTGAAGTACAAAATATTAGAAATATCGCGATAGCCCTTGCATGGTATGAGTCACCTTGTGAAAATTGCAGAAGTGTTAATGTGTTGCGTTGTCTTTGCCATAAGCGGATGTACGATTGCGACCAAATACAATGAATTACTTACCTTGAAGCGGCTGGCAAATAGCAGGGGAGAGATTGCCCGGTATTTGGAGAGGCAAGAGGAGCTTTTTGATAAGTTAAGAGAAGATGTGGAAAACAATAAGTTACAGGAAGGTATCACCAAAAGGAGGGCTATTTCCTTGTATGGTGATCCAGTCTTGTCAAAGGATGCGCCTCATCTACCCCAAATAGCGGAGATTCTTCTCTATCGTCACCCCACCGAATATTTTTCTTCTGATAAAATATACTTGTATTTTGACGAAGATGCGAAATTGGCGTATTGGGAGCATGAGGTTTTTGAGGAGAAATCCAGTGCTTCCGATTAAATCTTTATTGGAACAACTCAGACAGTAGCTTGCTATGAAGAAACTGCGAAAATTTTCTTTATCTCCAAGTACATTAAATATTTATGTAAATTGCCCTCGCTGTTTTTGGTTTCACATGGTAAAAGGAGCCGAATTCAAGAGGCCTGAGGGACCTACCTCTACGCTTCCTCGAGGGATGGATAATTTGATAAAAATATATTTTGATACATACAGGGCAAAGTGCGCATTACCTCCAGAAATAGAGGCTGAGGTAACAGGCCAGTTAATAGAAGAGTCACTCATTCATAGGTGGAGGAATTGGAAGACAGGGTTACAATTTATTGACAGTGATGGCTCAAGACTCTTTGGCGCTCTTGATGAGTGTCTTGTCTGCGACGGAATGTATATACCGGTAGACTATAAAACACGGGGATATGATTTAAAAGAGGACTCTACATCCTATTATATTTTGCAAATGAGCAGTTATAATTTTCTCCTTGCACGCAATGGTTATGCTGTCTCTGAGCATGCCTATCTTGTCTTTTATATTCCCTCAAAGGTAAGCGATGAAGGTCTCGTTCATTTTAAGATAGAAGTAAAAAAGGTAGAAACATTTCCTTTAGATAAGGTGCATCGTACCTTTAGGCAGGCAGTGGAGCTTCTCTCTCTTAATGAACCTCCCCCCAAGAATAATGGGTGCAAATTTTGTAATTGGGCACAGAAAGTAGCGCATTCGCAGGAATCGCAACTCCACCTGTTTTAGGATAGAGAGCCGTAAAAATTGTTTTAAGCAGAAGTCCAGATGAGTGCAGATACGAAGAGATTCCAAACTCTATTTATGGAGCGCGGTCCTCTTGTTGAAGAGGCAAAAGCGCTGAGACGCAAGATTTTCTTCAAAGATACAGGGAAAGACGAAGATCAATTTGACGAATTTTGTACACACGTTATCGTGATCGACAAAGATACAAATGGGGTCGTGGGAACATACAGGTTACTCTTAGGTTCTATTGCAAAGGAAAAGTGCGGTTTCTATTCAGAGACAGAGTTTGACTTAGAGAATATAAAGCAGAACTGTAAAGGCCAGGTCCTGGAGATGGGCAGAGCGTGCGTGAGAGAATCGTATAGGCAGTATCCTATACTCAATTTTATGTGGAAGCAGATATATTCTTACATCATCAAAAATAAAATACAGTATCTCATCGGGTGCGCAAGCATTGAGAATCCGTCACCGCACAAGATTGGCAGAATTATCAAATTCTTTCAAAATAATTATTTTTCTCCGGTAGCGTTTAGGGTGTTTCCTTTGGAGGGAAAGAGGTATCGCTGTCTGAAAGCTCAAGGTGATTTTGATCCCAAGAAGATAGGGGAGGAGTTGCCCTCGTTAGTAAAGAGTTATCTTAAGGCGGGAGCATGGGTGTGCGGCGACCCTGCATGGGATAAAATCTTCGGGGTAGTAGACTTTTTTATGATGCTCGATATGAACAGGATGGACTCTACCTTTACAAAAAAATTACTATGAGAGTTGCGCTAAAAGCCATACTTTTCTTTCTTAATGTTAGCCTCACTATCTTTGCCATTACCATCACAAGATATATGCTTTGGTTTTCCCCCCAGAGAAGGATGCGAGCAGTATCTTATTTAGTATACCTTTGCAGTAAATTCGCGGTCTTCATGTTAGGGATAAAGATAAAAGTGAACGGTCAAAGAAGTGTTCTTAAGGAGAGAGGAATATTTTTTGTGAGTAATCACACAGGTTACTTAGACGGTATAGTGATAAGTAGCCTCGTTCCTTTAGTATTTATCGGAAGGTCTGATTTAAAGAGTTGGCCTTTATTTGGGGTATTGTCGTCTCTCTCGCATACAATATACGTCAACAGAATCAGTCCATATGCGATCCAGCAGGAACTTAAGAAGATAATGTATTTTCTTCATCGCAATATAAATATTATCCTTTTTCCTGAAGGGACATCGACCGACGGTACAAAAATCCTTCCTTTCAAAACTTCATTCTTTGAGGCACCCCTGCAGGCAAAAGCAAAAATTGTCCCCTTGACGATTCGCTACAACCGCATCAATAACCAAGACGTAAATAATGAAAATAGAGATTTGATTTATTGGTATGGGGACATGACGTTTGTTCCTCATCTTCTTGGCGTTCTTAGTCTAAGGAGTATCGTAGTCGAGATTACGGTAAGTGAGCCTGTAGTGAAGTATCAGCATCAGGCACCCCCCAAAAGAAAGCATATAAGTCATATCTGCCAAGGGATTATTGAGGAATGCTTGAGTCAAGAATCAGTGAATGCTTAGTAGAGTGCTGATACTCTTTGTGCACGAAATCCGTTTGAGCGATCACTGTGTAGCCAAGAGTATTTCTGCCGAATATATATGTGGAGTAAAATGATTATTAAGTTATTCGTATATGCGCTCATATTCTTTGGGTTGACTCTTATATATGTAAAGTATATTGAGAGGAGGGGAATCTATTACCCTATGCGTGAGGTTGGGCTTGACCCCTCTTCTTTGAATTTATCTTTCGAAGACGTTTTTCTAGAAACTCAGGACCACATCAAGATACACGGTTGGTTCATCCCTGCCCAAGAGGCCTATCATACGGTTCTCTTTTGTCATGGCAATGCCGGAAACATTGGGCATAGGATAGACAAGATAGCCATCTTTAATCAGTTAGGCGTGGATCTGTTCATGATTGATTACAGGGGTTATGGCAAGAGCAAAGGGAACCCTTCAGAGGCAGGCCTTTACTTGGATGCCCAAGCAGCCTACCGCTATTTAACAGAGACCCGTAGGATTGAACCGCATAGAATTATCCTCTATGGAGAATCCTTAGGCAGTGCCGTTGCTATTCATCTGGCATCGCAGCAAAAGATTGGTGGATTGGTTACAGAGGGAACCTTTTCATGCGGCAAAGACATGGCAAAAATATTCTATCCATATCTTCCTTCCTTCTTCTTCTCTAATACATTCGACTCTCTTTCTAAAATCGGTAAGGTGGATGTTCCCAAGCTGCTCATCCATAGCCTAGATGATGAGATACTTCCTTTCGCGTTAGCAAAAAAGCTTTTTGCTGAGGCCAAAGAGCCCAAACATTTTGTGCAAATACGAGGCAGTCACAATATCGCTTTCTTAGATGACAAAGAAAAATATGTATCCGCGTTAGAAGAATTTATTAAAAATCTTCAAGGGATACGATGAGTGACCACGGGGCCCAGT
>CP070807.1:511816-518348 GCA_020343695.1 Candidatus Omnitrophota bacterium
ACCTGAAACCAGGCTGACGGCTCATAGGCGCTTTCAAGCAGAGGCATGTGAGTTAATAGAGCTACGTCTTGGACGCATTTTTTACGCCGTAGGTATTCTGTCTCGGGATGAATATTTGGATTAAAGAATAAACCCTTAATAGTATGACCTTCATTGGCTAATTGTTCTATCGCACCAAATGCGCATACCCCGCAGCAGATATGGAGCAACACCCTCTTCATACTTTTTGCTTTAGAGCTCGAAATAATCTTTCAATGTCACAAACTTAACGTTTTTCTTAAGAACTGATAGTTTCTGCCTTAACACAGAAAATGTATTCTCTCGTGGGTGGGCAATAATAATAATCTTTCCCTTTTCCTTCGCCTTTTGAATGAGTTCCGTAAGTTTGGCCTCGATAGCCGGCACAGTATTGACACTATCTAAAAATCCTTCATTATAACCACACACCAAACCTTCTTCTTTTGCAATTCTATATGCACAGGATTGCATCGATGTACGGCTATCAATATAAATGAGCCCTTTGTTTTTTATCTCCTTCAAAACGATTCTCATAAGTTCGGCATCTTGGGTTGCTGCTGACCCCATATGGTGATTTACACCTATTGCAATTCGGATGGAGTTAAGGTATTGTCTGAGCAGAAACTTAATTTCTCTCTCTGACAATGTGCTGTTGATAAAATTATATCGTCTTGCACTGTAGCTGTCTTTTTCTTTCGGCTCCAGAGGAAGATGAATAAGTACAGAGAATCCACAACGATAGGCAATATGAGCAATGTTTTTTGAAAATTTCAATTTTGGTATAACCGAGACACTCACTGGTATATCGAGAGCATATATCTGGCGCAAATCTTTCAGGGTTTCCCCCAAATCATCAAATACAAGTGCAACTTTTGGTTCGCGAAATTGTGTCGTTTTGCTAATACGCGGCAAACCCGACTCTTGCCTAGACTCTCTTCCGATGAATGACTTATAGAATAGAAAAGGGACCACAATTACAATGAGAAGAAGAATTAGGCGCCACGCTTTATCCATATGAATTTGTTAACAACAAGCCTCGATCTTACTTTTTTTTGAACAATTTCAAAAATTTTAAATAGGCCTCTTTTGGCCTGGGGGCTTTAAAGATTGCACTCCCCACGCATATATAATCTACCCCACTTTCTGCTATCTGCTGAATATTTGCCAGCTTCACACCGCCATCAATTCCTACGGTCTTGCGAGGAAATAACCGCTTAAACTCTTTTATCTTCTCTAAAACTTGGGGAACAAAAGCTGAACCATAAAACCCAGGATTTACTGTCATAAACAGAACTACATCAACAAGTTCACAGAGGTCTACAAAGTCGCTGAGTTGTGTAGGCGGATTTATGGCAATCCCTACCTCAAGGTTTCTAGCTCTAATTCTTTTTATAATTTCCTTATGATCATTCTCAATTTCAACATGAAAGATTATTCTGCGAGAGCCGAATTTCGCAAACGCATCTAACCAGTCGCCTGGCTCTTCTACCATAAGATGGGCTTCACTTTGTATCAATGGGGATATTGCCTCTAAATCCTGAAGGCCAAGGCTCATTGAAGGGACAAATTTACCATCCATAATATCTATCTGGACATAATCAGTAAACTCCCTGCAAACGCTGAGCATTTGAATCAATTCATCTCTTTTCGCAGTAAGAAGCGCGGGGATTATCATGTTCTAAAATATTTTTTTAAAATCCCGATGATTTTCTTATTGGGAACGAAATTTTTCGTCTGCCAAAACTCCCCTATCTTCCTTCTCTCATTTTTCCATCGTCCAAGGTAGGTCTCCCATCCAAAAAAAGGCCCCTCTCGGTTTATGTAAGGAGAATTGTGAATATACTGGTAAATTCCATCAGGGAATACGCTATTGGCTATTGCTTTATACGTCCAGTACGTATAGCTAAAATTGAACTCTTCAAACAACTCTAATACATCTTGGAGCCATTGTGATTCTCCCCAACAACCTCCTCTCCAATTAATCCCAAACTCGCCTACAAAAATTTTTACTTTATGTTTGGAGGAAAAACGAAAATAGGGCTCTAAGGTTCTCCGGATTCTTTCTTTGTCCCACACCAGGCCATCAATTTCACCAGGAAATTTATAGAAAGGGCTAAAATTGAGAGTGTAGTTGAGGGGTTGATAGGCGTGGATGCTCACACAGATATTCGTGCCAACAAGCTCTTTAAGGAATTCAATTCTCTGCGCCCACATATCTCCCTCTAAGAATATGAGGCGTTTTTTATCAATGGAACGTATTTGCCGAATCACATCCCTATAAAACCTCTTTAAAATATCCGTGCTTCTCCTGCCTAACACCGGTTCATTCAAAATATCATATCCGATGAGTGCAGTCTCAGTTTTGAATCGAGAAGCAATCGCCTCCCACAACAAAATCGCCCTCTGTCGGTATCTTTGCTTTTCCCAAAATAAAGCTCTCCCGCGGCTATCAGAATGCCAGTCACAATTTTGACTTCCTGGCGCAGCGTGCAAATCCAAAATTACTCCTATATTATAGGCCCTGGCCCAACCAAAAACCTTCTTTAAATACGAAAAACCCTGCTCTGAATAGGAGAACGGTTTCTTTTCTAATAAACTATAATTAAAAGGGAGTCGTATGCATTGCGCACCCATTGAAGATATATTTTTAAAATCCTCTTCGTCAATAAAATTATCTCGAAAGAGACTCACAAAGTTTCCCAATGCCTTCTTGCCGTATTTCTTTTGAAATTTCTCTTTAAATACACTCTCGGCAAGATTTCTTCCTCCCAGAATGTATCCCTCCATAAGTAGCCATCCACCTATATTCAAACCCTTAAGTTTCATGGTTAGCGATACCTCTTTAACCCCACCTTCTTACACAGTGAAGTAACGTAACAGGCGCTACAGCGCGGAGAAATTGATGTGCATATCCGTTGTCCAAAGGCAACTAAAAACGTATTGAGTCGTATCCAATACTTCTCGGGAACCAATTTCTGCAGTCTCTTTTCGGTTTGCTCTGGCGTAGGCGTAGCACACCACCCAAGGCGATTCGAAATTTTATGAACATGGGTATCCACACAAATAGATGCGATATTATAACCTAAGCCAAGAACTAAGTTGGCTGTTTTTAAGCCAACACCTCTTAAAGTCAATAAATCTTCCTGGGTAGCAGGCACTCTTCCACCAAAATCCTCTATAATTCTTCGACTCACATCTACAATCACTTTTGCCTTGTTGCGATAAAATCCCACGGGGTAAATCAATCTCTGTATAGTAGATTCTGGTAATTTTACCATCTTGGAGGGGGTATGCGCAACTTTAAATAATCGCTTGGAGGCTTCTGCTGTAACTTCATCTTTTGTCCTGAGGCTCAAGATGCATGAAATAAGCACTCTGTAGGGGTCATGTTTCTTCGATACCTCTGTAACCCCGGCAAGATCAAACCCTTGCACTTGTTTCTCAATCAATCGGATAGTACGCGTCAGCTTATCCATATCCTGCTGCATATCTTAGGCAACCCGTCGCTGAACAGACGTTACCGCAATGGTTTTGCAAAAGTGAAGGTAGAAATAATGACATCTGCCTTCACACAACAAAATACCCAGATTCCTACTTAACGATGGTATAGGTTAGTATAAACTGACTAAATACGATAGATACCATTGCCATAAGTTTGAGAAGGATGTTGAGTGAAGGGCCGGCGGTATCTTTAAAAGGATCTCCCACAGTATCTCCCACTACTGCCGCTCTATGTGCATCTGAGCCTTTGCCGCCTAGATTTCCCTCTTCAATATATTTTTTCGCATTATCCCATGCTCCTCCGGAATTGGCCATCATCACCGCCAAAATAAAGCCGCATACCAAGGAGCCCACAAGCAGGCCGGCAACTGCCTCCGGCCCTAAAATAATTCCTAAAAGTATAGGAGCGATAATCGCCAAAAGGGCTGGCAAAATCATCTTTTTCTGTGCTGCCTGGGTAGTAATTCTCACGCAGGTAGAATAATCTGCTGTTGCCTTACCGTCAAGCAACCCCTTTATTTCTCTAAACTGGCGTCTGACTTCCTCGACAATGAACTCGGCAGCTTTGCCTACTGCTCGCAAGGTCAGAGAACAAAAGATAAACGGCATAACTCCACCTATAAATAGGCCGATGAGAAGCTTTGTGTCCAGAAGGGAAAGTTCCAAGGACTTGCCGAATATATTAACTCTCTCCTTATATGCGACGATTAGCGCTAATGCCGTAAGAGCAGCACTGCCTATGGCAAATCCTTTGCCTGTGGCTGCGGTAGTATTTCCTAGGGCGTCGAGCTGATCAGTTCTTTTACGTACCTCTTTCTCAAGATCAGACATTTCAGCAACTCCTCCTGCGTTATCCGCAATCGGACCATAGGCATCTGAGGCCAAAGTTATCCCTAGTGTTGAGAGGAGCCCAACAGCGGCAATGCCAATTCCATACAGACCTTTTCCGTAATCGGAAAATCCACCAGAAAAATAAAAGCTAAAGAAAACCGCTGCACAGATAAGCAATACAGGAATAACCGTTGAACGCATGCCGAGTGATATTCCACTAATAATAGTAGTGGCAGGGCCTGTGAGAGAACTGCGTGAGAGGGTTTTTGTAGGTGCAAATGATGCAGAAGTAAAATACTCAGTTGAGACGCCGAGAAG
Source organism: Candidatus Omnitrophota bacterium (assembly GCA_020343695.1). Classification (GTDB taxonomy): domain Bacteria; phylum Omnitrophota; class Gorgyraeia; order Duberdicusellales; family 4484-171. The sequence goes on from CP070807.1 coordinate 516,485, forward strand.
CACTCCCGCAACTAACCCGGTTACAATTGCTCCCCAAACTCCCCAATATTGATTCTGCCCTATAAAAAACACAACCAACGCGGAACCAATGATAATAAGCGCTGCTGAAGAAAAAACTCCTCTCCGGAGAGCATTGATTAAATCCCTCTGCTTTTCTTTTTTTGTCTTTACGAGAAAAAAGCCAATAATTGAAGCGATCACACCCGACGCTGCAATAATCATGGGAAGCGACACTCCTCCAAATCCCAAGCCTGCTGTGGCGGCAAGTGCCATAGTGGCAACAATCGAACCGACGTAGGACTCATACAAATCCGCACCCATACCGGCAACATCACCTACATTATCACCTACTTGATCAGCGATTACAGCTGGATTCCTTGGGTCATCCTCAGGAATACCTGCCTCTACCTTTCCCACTAAATCAGCTCCGACATCTGCTGCCTTGGTGTAAATTCCTCCTCCCACGCGGGCAAAGAGTGCATAGCTGGAAGCTCCCATACCAAAGCAGAGCATTGTCTGGGTGATCGTAGTTAGCTCATCGAGGCCGGTTGAAAACAGATTGCGCGCAAAACACCACTTTAAAAAAACAAACCACAGCACCAGATCCAAAAGGCCTAACCCTACTACCATGAGCCCCATTACAGTTCCGCCCCCAAAAGCGACTTTGAGCCCTTTATTGAGGCTCATTTTGGCAGCATATGCCGCGCGCGCATTTGACCGGGTAGAAACATACATCCCTATAAATCCGCACAATGCCGACCAGAATCCTCCCGTAAAAAATGCGAAGGGAACAAAAATTGTCAAGAGTTTCTTGTATGCCATAAAGAGGAGAATCAAAAAGACAATGATGAAAAAAATACCCACTACTTTATATTGCTGCTTGAGGTAACTTAACGCTCCCTCTTGAATATATGAAGAAATTTTTTTCATTGAATCAGTTCCCTCTGACTGGCGGAAAAGCCACCGTATCAACGTAAAGGCAAACCCTATAGCAATGAGCGCGCTTAAGAAAACTATTCCTAACACAACACTAATCACAGATTACTCCTTTCTTGATGTACAAAAATAATAAATAAAGGGTGGGCAGATAAGAGGCTCTCTTTAGTAAAACACTCACGCGATGTTGTGCCCCCGGCAGAGGCAACACATCGCAAATTTATGATAATACAGGGTATATGATGCTGTTGTAAATGCACGCCCCGCCCGCACCTAGCTACTTTTTGATGATTGCTTCTCTCTTCTGCCCCACAGAAATATAGCTTACCGGACACTCAACAAAATTTTCAATTTTTTCTATATATTTTTTTGCTTTCGCAGCAAGATTTCGATACGATCGCACTTTCTCTGTATTCTCCTGCCACCCCTTCACTTTTTCGTAGCAGGGTTTTACTTTCGATAAATTAAACGGAAATGTGCGCAGTAATTTGCCATCCTCCCGATACCGAGTACAAACCCGAATTTCTTCTATCTGGTCAAGTACATCGAGCTTTGTAAGGATAATGCTGGTGGGGTTGTTGAGGAGTTTGGCTCTTTTGAGGAGAACCAAATCCAACCACCCGCAACGTCGAGGCCGACCCGTTGTTGCGCCAAACTCCTTTCCTTTTGCTTGGAAATAGCTTCCAATTTCGTTTCTCAATTCTGTGGGAAAAGGGCCTTCTCCTACCCTTGTAGTATACGCTTTTGCTACCCCAATTATCTCATCAATTTTCACAAAAGAAAATCCTGATCCAAGCAATGCGTTGTTTGATACAGTAGAAGACGACGTCACAAACGGATATGTTCCGAAATCAATATCAAGAAATGTACCTTGTGCACCTTCAAAGAGAAACCGCTTCTTTCGGGCACGATAAAAAAAGTCCACTAG
>CP070807.1:518448-524966 GCA_020343695.1 Candidatus Omnitrophota bacterium
ATCAACGGGATAATTATTCATCGTATCTGTCTCTTGGAGGCCAGATACATAATGTTTAAATCCGCCTTTAGTGGGGACTCTTCCTGAAGAGGTGTGTACATGAGAAAGATACCCTCTCTTCTCTAAATTCTCTAAAATATTTCTTACCGTTGCTGAAGAGTAAGGAAGATGGTATTTATCGCAGAGATAGGTAGAACTTATCGGCCTAGACTCCTGGATATAGCTCTCTACGAGTAAATCTAGGAGCTCTTCTTCTCTCTCTCTACTGTTCGCAAGCCGTACCATAACTTCTCCTATTTAGCACTCTTAGCTTGAGAGTGCCAGATATAGTAGCATATAACCTTTCATTCGTCAAGAAAAACACAATATTAAATCCAACATTGTTTCCAGCCTCCTGCCTTTAGGCAAGCAGGGGTGCTTCGAATTTACCACTTTTTTCGTAAGTGCCTCTCCATCTTATGCTTAAATTTATCCAGTTGTTTAGAGATGGCGCTAAATGCCTTATTAATCGCCATGGAGGAATTCGTTCCTCTCTCATCTACTACTAATACTTTCGAAGGCAAATAGATATGCGTGCGACAAAAATACTGTTCCCTATTGGGGTTCTTTTCAACGTGTATAGAAATATGAATAGGGTCGTCTCGCCGAAAAATCTTTATTCGCCTTTCCACTTTTTTCAAATTTTTATCTATCACATTATCAATGAATTCGCTCCTGGCCAAATGCTTAAATGAAACGTCTACGCGCATTATTCCTCCTCCCAATTGGTTTTAGATGATACCTCTAGCTTTTATTTGTCAGTTTTTGGCCTGCCTTCTTAAATGTAATTTTCCTATTTTCCACATCTATTTTTATATTATCCTCTTCTTGATATTCTCCGCCTATAAGCTTGGTGCTTAAGGGGTCAATAATCAATTTCTGAATTGTCCTTTGCAGGGGTCGTGCACCATACTCCGGGCTGTATCCTTTATCTGCAAGAAATTGGTGCGCTTTCGAAGTCAATTCGATTTCAATTTTCTTATTCTTTAATCTCTCTCTCAAAATACTCATTTGAATATCCACTATTCCTTTAATGTCCCTCAGCTCCAGGCGATTAAAGATTACTAATTCGTCTAATCTATTCAAAAATTCTGGACGGAAATGCTCCTTAAGCTCTATTTTCAGCTTCTCCTCTACCCCTTTGATGCTCACTGTAGGATCTTGAAAGTACTGGCTGCCTATATTGGAAGTCATAATTATAACTGTATTTTTAAAATTGACAACTCTTCCTTGAGAGTCGGTCAAGCGTCCATCATCCAAAACTTGCAGAAGAATATTAAACACATCTGGATGGGCTTTTTCAATTTCATCAAAGAGTACTACGCAGTAGGGTTTACGCCTCACTCGTTCTGTCAGTTGGCCTCCCTCCTCAAACCCCACATAGCCAGGAGGAGCTCCGATAAGTCGCGATACAGAAAACTTCTCCATGTATTCACTCATATCGATTCTTACCAGATTCTGTTCACCATTAAAAAGAAACCAGGCAAGAGCTTTGGCAGTTTCTGTCTTTCCTACTCCCGTAGGTCCTAAAAATAAAAATGACCCAAGAGGTCTTCTGGGATCAGCGAGTCCAGAGCGAGCCCGACGGATACAGTCTGAAATTAACCCGATCGCCTCATCCTGGCCTACAACTCTCTGGCCGATAGCCTCTTCCATTTTCAAGAGCTTTCTCATCTCTTCTTCCATAAGACGAATCACAGGAATTCCTGTCCAACGCGAAACAATTGCAGCCACATCCTCCTCATCAACCTCTTCTTTAAGCATCTTTTCTTTCTTCTGAATTTCAAGAAGCTTTTTATTTAATCCCTCCAATTGTCTGGTTAGTTCAGGCATTCTGCCATATCGAATCTCTGCTACCTTATCTAACTGAGCATTCTTTTGATAATCGGTGGCCTGCAACTTAATCCTTTCAATTTCTTCTTTTATTTTTTGCGTCTGGATAATAAGAGATTTCTGCTGCTGCCACTGTTCTTTCTTGCTCTTAAGCTGAGTGCTTAATGTGCCTATATCCTTCTCTAATTTTTGTAATTTCTGCTTGCCTATTTCATCCTTCTCTTTCATTAATACTTGCTTTTGGATTTCGAGCTCCATAATTCTTCTCTCTAATTTATCGATGTCTTCGGGCTTGCTATCAATTTCTATCCGCAGCCGCGAAGCCGCCTCATCAATTAAATCAATTGCTTTATCTGGCAGGAATCTCTCGCTTATGTAGCGAGAAGAAAGCAAGGCTGCGGCAATTAAGGCAGAATCTTTCAAGCGCACACCATGGTGGACTTCGTATTTTTCTTTCAATCCCCTTAGAATCGCGATTGTTTGTTCCACGGTCGGTTCACTGATTAATACCTGTTGAAATCTGCGTTCAAGAGCGCCATCTTTTTCAATGCGCTTTCTGTACTCATCGAGAGTAGTGGCTCCGATACAACGCAAAGTTCCTTTCGCCAGCGCAGGCTTAAGCATGTTGGCAGCATCGACTGCTCCTTCAGCCTGCCCTGCTCCTACCAATGTATGTAATTCATCGATAAAAAGGATTACCTTGCCTTGTTTCGCTTCAATCTCTTTTAACACGGCTTTTAGGCGCTCCTCAAATTCTCCTCTAAATTTTGTTCCTGCAACAAGCGTACCCATGTCAAGAGCAATTATCTTTTTCTCTTTCAGGCCTTCAGGAACATCTCCAAAAGCAATCCTTTGAGCAAGACCTTCTGCGATGGCGGTTTTTCCTACTCCGGGTTCGCCTATCAATACAGGATTATTTTTCGTCCTCCTGCTCAATACCTGTATAACCCTACGTATTTCCTCGTCTCTGCCGATTACAGGATCGAGTTTGCCTTTCTTTGCTAACTCGGTGAGGTCTCTGCCAAATTTCTCAAGCGCCCGGTATGTATCTTCTGCTGATTGAGAATCAGCCTTCTTAGGCCCCCTTATTTCTCTTATGACCTTCATCATATCGTCAGCGAAAAGTCCTTGTTTTGACAAAAAGTTATACAAGAATGAATCTTTTTCCTTGGCCATACCTACAAGGAGGAGTTCAGAACTTACATACTCATCACCAAAATCGCGTGCATAATTTTGTGCATAATTTAACGCTCCCAGAAACCTATTCGAACCACGCACCTCTCCATTCTCTCCATAAATCTTCGGTTGAGAGGAGAGAAAATCCTTTATTTTTGTGTTGAGTTCATCTATATTTATCCCTAATCTACGGAAAATATCTTGGGCAATACCATCTCGCTCTCCAAGAAATACGGAGAGTATGTGTTCAGGAAAAAGTACCTGATGGTGATACTCTTTTGCAAGATTAATTCCTCCAATAACGGCCTCCTGTGCCTTTAATGTAAACTTATCTAAATTCATGCTACTACCTCCTGGCTCAACTAATTGCGAATAAATCTCAACCTTCTTATAAATAATTTCAAAAAGAGCATTCCTCCTAAAAATCCGCCTATATGTGCCCAAAACGCGATTCCTGTCGCATATGTTCCTGTAGAAATTACACCTAAAAAAAGCTGATAGAGAAACCAAAAACCTAAAAAGAAAGATGCGGGCAATTCCACAATCTGCCAGAAGAAGAAAATCGGAATAAGCGTTAAAACTTTTGCGCGAGGAAATATCACAAAATAAGCTCCTAATACTCCCGCAATTGCACCTGAAGCGCCAATCGCAGGTATAGCAGAATGTAAATTAAATATACCATGAACGAATGCAGCAAACAAACCACATATAATATAGAAAATTAGAAATTTAAAATGGCCTAATCTATCTTCAACATTATCGGCAAAAATCCACATAAAGAGCATATTTCCGATTAAATGCATCCATCCGGCGTGCAAAAACATACTTGTAAAAAGAGGTAAAAATTTTTCTCCAACTCCGACAGACGAAAAAACTCTTGAAGGAATAAATCCATAGAGAAAAATAAATTCTTGTAAATTTTCTCCTAATATCAGCTCATTCAAAAATACTACAATATTAATAATCATTAAACCTACTGTAACGATAGGCAACTTTTTATGTGGAATATTATCTCGTAAGGGTATCATCACTTAATCCTTAGATTACAAGACCTCAGACTATAGATAACAGGTTTCAGATAAAAAATAAAATATTTTTTATCTATAGTCTGAAATCTATAGCCTGAAGCCTATTTTTCATTCTACATCAATTTTAATTTCTTTCTCTTTCGCTTCTTCCTTTTTCGGAAGAGTTATTTTAAGCACTCCACTTTTATAATTTGCTTTCACTTTAGATGCATCGATAGTTGAAGGAAGTTCTATTACCCGATAGAATTTGATTTTAGATCGTTCGTTACGATAATAATTTTTTTTCTTTTCTTCTTTTATCTCCTTCTTCTCAGCAGAGATGCTTAAATTACCATTTTTAAAATTGATGCTTATATCTTTCTGTTCAAACCCTGGAAGGTCCGCCTCAACATAAAGGTTACCATTATCCTCATAGATGTCAACAGAAGGAGCATAAACATCTTTTATCGCCGAAGGGTTAACGCTAACATCAAACAACCTGTTGATTTCACCCTGGAGATGATCCAATGCACGAGACGAATCAAATGGATTGCAACGCATAAATCTCATTTCATACCTCCTCAATGACCCCGACGTTACGTCGGGGGAATTGATCCCGCGAGCCTTGCAAAATTATCGTAGATAATTTTGCAATATTTAGGCGATGCGGGACCTCCACCACTCTCATTTATTAGCACTCTCAGCCTGAGAGTGCTAATTGAAAACCAAAAAAAATCACTCCTCTTCTGCCATTTCCAGAATCACTCGAATTCCCTGGATGTTAACCCCTTCCTCCTCCATAAGATACTGGATATATTTAATGCGCTTAATATCTTTATGGGAAAACATTTTTTTTCTCTTGCCCACCCTCTTTGGCTTAACAATCCCCTCTTTCAATATCTCATGCAGCCTGTAATATTCCATGTGCAGGAGCCTGCATATGACGCTTAAGGTGTAAATGGGTTCATCGAGGGGTATGTCAATATCGAAATCCTCAATATTTAAAATATGCTTATGAATTTTTTTTCTCATTTTTTTCTCAGTTATTATATAACATATTCATGAAATTTTGTCAAGTTTTTTCTTAAAAATTTTTTAGTTTTTTCTTAAGAATTTCCACATCTTAGTTGGGAGTTATATTCATAACCTATTACAGGTCAAGGAATTACATAGAGACATGTTCTCCTCCACGACAGTTACGCCGTAACAGGAAAAATATTCCCTCATCGGGGAATGCATTTTGGTCAAATCCCCTGAACTTCAACTCCCTTTTTCTGTAAATAGGTTAATTTATGCTGTCTTGCCCTCACCCAATATATCACATTATCCTCTTTATAGTTTGTTTTTATCACTTCACAATTTCTATGGATGTAATCAACCACCTCCATGAGTTTGAAAGGAAACTTCAAAATCACCTCGATCATATCCCTAAACAGAACTTCATACATTCTCTCCCGCAGAGTATCAAGATTGACTCTTTTTAATGCCGAGACCAAAATTGCCTCAGGATAATCCTTCTGCAGTCCTTGCAGCTCTTCTGGGGTTAATTTATCGATTTTATTAAAAACTAAAAGAGTGGGTTTTTCATGAAGCTGCAAATTCGCCAAAATAGAGTTTACGGAATTGGTTAGGCGTAGAATATCGGAACTTGCTGCATCAACAACATGAAGCAGGCAATCCGCATACTGCAATTCTTCCAGAGTTGCCTTAAAAGCCTCAACCAAATGAGGGGGTAATTTATAAAGAAAGCCAACAGTGTCGGTGAGAAGGATTTTAAAACTATTATGGATAGAAAAAGTGCGACTTACAGTGTCTAAAGTGGTAAAGAGAGAAGAAGAGGTTTCTTCTCTACTTTCAGTAAGCGTATTAAAGAGAGTGGATTTACCGGCATTGGTATAGCCTACAAGAGAATATATGCTTAGTTTCTCTTTTTGTCTCTTTTTTCTCATGGTATCTCTATGTTGTCTTACGGTAGTCAATTCTTTCTTCAGAAGATGTATCCGATCAGTGATTCTGCGCCGATCAACCTCTAATTTTTTCTCTCCCGGTCCTCGCGTTCCAATTCCACCTCCCAAACGGGAAAGCATAATTCCCTTGCCTTTGAGGCGAGGCAGGAGATATTCAAGCTGGGCGAGCTCTACTTGCAAACTTCCTTCTTGGGTTTGGGCATGATGGGCAAATATATCAAGAATAAGCTGTGTGCGATCTATTATTTTTATTCCAAAAATATCTTCTAAATTTCTCTGTTGAGTAAAACTTAAATTATTATTAAAAATCACTACATCTGCCCTGTTTTCTTGGGAAATATTTGCGAGTTCTTCTGCCTTACCTTTACCAATATAGAGAGAAGGTGTGGGTTGAGGTCTCTTTACAATCACACAATCAGCCACTTCAATTCCTGTAGAGAGGACTAAATTTTTAAATTCTTCAGAAAGTATATCAACCGGCCACCGCTCTTTTCTA
>CP070807.1:525066-531374 GCA_020343695.1 Candidatus Omnitrophota bacterium
ACTACCAAGGGCTTTTGAGCTAAAGGTGTGTATGTGGAATAAAAAGAATCCCCATGCTGATTTGTTACGAAAAATTGAATATCTTCGAACGGAAACATTTTTCCATTCTCATTCATGAATGGAGCTTGGATGCGTTGCACTAACTGATAGGCCCGCCCCAGGGTGCCTTTGATATGCATCTTTACAAATCCTTGTATTTGATCTCTCTTAGGCATAAGGAACAATTTATTTGTCCTATGGGAAGAACTCTCTGTTGTAATGGTAAAATCGCTGTCCGCATTCAAGTATACATTGAAAATTACCTGCTGCTGTTGGCCCCCTCCCAACGGGATAAGGGTGTAAAGAATTCGTCCAAAGAAATTTCCCGAAACGTTCAGCTTGGAGCCATCAACGTGGTACACAATAATGAAAGAATCGCTGTTTCCTTGCACCGATGAGGTATAAATAACCCGCTCCATCGTATCTAACCCGAAAGGGGTATCTTGATACAATGTTCCATGTGCGTTTGAACCCCTCAAAGTGTAAAAAGTAACTGCATCACGGCTTAGTGTTTGGCCTCGCTCATTTCGCAAATCTTCAAGCAGTCGTTGTCTTACCTGATATTGCTGTGCTTGCCCAGAAGTAACCCTGACTCGAAGCTCCTTGCTTACTCCCTCTTGCTGCCTTACTCTGCCGAACCGCAAACTCGTACCACCTTCAACTGGAAGCACAGAAAAGGAAAAATCTGCCCATCCCGACACCGGAAACAGAAATAAAGTTAGCCACGCGTATATAACAAGTGCTCTTCTCAAGCATTCTGGGGAATGTATATTTGTACGATTACAACAATCTTTCATTGCACTCTTTTCAATGTTAATTTAGACTGTAAACGCTTTCAATTATTGAATATTAACATATTTTTTGGCGCTTTTCAAGGAGACTTGCCAAAATGTCCGTTGGTCTGTACGATTTTGGCAACTCAAGCTGCACTATGGATTCATAACCTATTGAAATGGATTGAGTTAAAGATTCATTCTCAATCGAGTCGAGATATCACCACAAGGAACCTCTTCTGGCAAACTCCTGCTATGGTAAAAAGGTGGGAGATTAAGAAAAATTGTAGGTTAAACCGTCGTAGGCAAATTGTATATCCATATCGAGCTCTTTGCGTATTTTTTGCTCTAATAGGTGAGGTTTTGCCTTAAGCATTGTCATGCCAAAATGCGTAATAATTGACTTTTTTGGCTTTACCTTTTTTATGATTTCTAAGGCGTCCTCAAGACACAAGTGTTCATACTGATCCCGGCGCTGGTAAAATACAACATTGAGTATAAGCAGGGTCGAATCACTATAGGCTTTGAGTAAACCATCAAAGTATTTGGTATCGGAAACAATCGAAACAATCTCATCCCCTATAGAGAATTTCAGCCCATAGGTCTCAACGGAATGTACGTTCCTAAGCGGGACTTCGAAGCTGCAATCTCCCACTGAGAAATTACCTTCTTTGAGATGAGTGATTCTTGCAACATGGTTCTCAAGATATGAAAAGATTACCCCGTCTTCGCCCAAGGCATCTTCTGGTACGAAAAGCACCCCTCTCCTCCGCAATCCCCCATCAGTCATTGCCTCAATCATCACATTGATATCGCCTGAGTGGTCAAGATGCTTATGGGTTAAAATAATACCATCTAAACCGGTAGGATCCAGTTTGGGCCTACTCGCGTTACACCTTACCAATGACCCCGGTCCTGGATCAATAAGGATATTGGTCGATTTATGATTTATCCAGATGCCTGCAGAGGAACGCAACTGCCTTATCATCACGAACCGCGCTCCTGCTGTACCTAGAAATTTTACAAAACCCATACTTTACCCATTAAAAAGGTAGCGAGTAGAGAGCAACGAGTAGCGAGAAAATCTTGCTACTCTCTACTTGCTACTTGCTACTCGCTACTTGCTACTAGTTACTTTATTCCTTAAGCCAGATTTTTCTCATTTCCTCAGTAATCTGGTGAGCGAGTGTATAGCTTATTGCTTTCTCATCCTCTTTTCTTTTACCAGACTTCTTTGCCTTTACAAACTCTGTGATCTTCTGCGTGTGGGCGCCCTGGCTTCTTGCGAAATCTTGAATCTCTCTGTCATCGCTCACAACAATGACCTGACGTTTATTTTCTAGCTTTTGGACCTTGCGTTTAATTATCTCGTCAGCAGTCATCTGATGGCTATAAATGACCTCGAAATCATAATGCGGGAGGGAGTACGGCTCGCCATCAAAAACGATAATAACTTTATTATTTTTACTCCCGGTTAGTTTATTCTTTTTAATGTAGCCAATGAGGTGTGCATGAGCAGACGCAGATTTTTTCAACGAAGGGACTTTATGAATGAGGTTGCAACCATCGATGATATACACTAACATACAGAACTCCTCCTAAAATTCCCAAAATAATTATGAAAACTAAATTGAGCAGAGAGATACCAAGACCAATACTCTTTGCGACTCCCACGAGTGAGAAAAAATACACAGTCGCTGCTTCTCGTGTACCTGCACCGGCAATCGTAATAGGAATCAGGGCTATCGCGCAAACGATTGGTACCACGATGAAGAAATAGAGAATCGGTAACTGGAGCCCAAATGCCTTGGAGACAACAAAGAAAGAAAGAGGGGTGAGCAACTGGATAGGAAAGGAATACGCCAGCGTCCTCATAAATGCTTTGGGATGTTGCCGGAAAAAATAGAGTTGATCATGGAAAGTCATCAATTGCTTCTTGAAGAACGACTCTTTTTTAAAAATTACTAACATACAAGAAAAAAAGGTCTTACTGAAAATTATTAGAGCCGCGCCTCCAATAATAAGAGAAAGCAAAATGAGTGCAAAGAGAACTTCTCTTTGAGGAAGCAGGTGTCTGCCGATAAGAAAGGAAATGAGGGCGACACAGTTAAGCGCAACTGCTCCGCTGAGCCTATCCATCAATACAGAGGAAGCAATACCTTTAAGGTTCCCATAGCGGTGGGAGAGGCCAAACCCTCTAAAGGTGTCTCCCGCAACAAAAGAAAGAAAAAAAAGGTTAAAGAATAACCCCGAAAAAAATGCATACAATGCCTCTCTCCAACGAACTTTTATTCCCAAGGAAAGCAAAATGCATCTCCACCTGCCCACTCCAATGATGTGCAGAAAAAAGAAAATCACAAAACCCAGGAGAATATAAATTTTATGAGAATCACGATAAATTTCCTTTAATTGGCGGTAGGGAACAAATTTAAAGAGCGCAAACAGAAGTGCAAAGCTTACAAGAATTCTAAAAATAAAAAAGACTTTTCTATTCAGTTTCAGGCGCATGGGCTTATTAAAAAATCAGGTACTTATATAGTGGCCTTTAAGATATTTATATGCACTCAAAGTTGCTAACGCTCCTTCAGAAGCGGCAGTAATAAGTTGCCGCAGGGGCCTTAGGCGGCAATCTCCACATGCCCAGATGCAATTAGAAGACGTCCTCATCTCGTTATCGGTAATAATGAAACCTTTCTCATCGGTTGAAACTATATTTTTCACAATTTCTGTATTTGGCTTTACGCCGACCGCAATGAAAAGGCCAGAGGTCGGCAACGTATGCCTTTGGTGAGTCTGTGTATTTTCCAAAATAAGTCCCTCCAAAAACTCCTTTCCTTTGAGTTCTTTCACCACGCTCTCAAAGATAACCTCTATGTTATCTTTTTGAAACAGTTTCGCTTGCAAATATTGTAGTGCGCGCAGATGATTCTTTCGATGAATGAGAGTAACTTTCCGAGCAAGCTGTGCAAGATAAAGGGCTTCTTCAACAGCTGTGTTTCCTCCCCCCACCACTACAACTTCTTTGTCTTTAAAGAAAAACCCATCACAGATAGCACAATACGATACACCCTTGCCCACAAACCCATCTTCTCCTGGTATTGCTAACTTCAGAGGAGACGCTCCTGTTGCAACAATCAAACCTTTGGCTTCATAGGAAGAAGAGCCAGAATGCACTTCCACTTTTGCAGTTTTTTCTTCCACCTTCACAATTTCTTCTTGGCAGACATCAATCCGCAAATCTTTAAGGTTTTTTTCTAATTTCTTCGCAAAATCTTGACCCCTTATTCCTATCTCAAGGCCCACGTAATTATCCACATTCTCCATAAAGAGGAGTTGCCCTCCTACGGCATTTGATTCAAAGAAAAGGAAATCTAAGCCTGCTCTCTTGGCATAAATGGCACTGCTTACCCCCCCGATACCACCACCAATAATAGCAAGGTCTCTTATGGGCCTCATCTGTTCTTTTGAATAGAGACAAAGTACTCTATGGAACGGTCATAGGTCTTTTCTGCCTCAGGAGGAAACACACATCCGGGAAGTTCGTTCTTCGTAAGATGATACTGAAGGCACTCACAGCACATACCCTTCCTCGAACAAGAAGGATAAGAGCACGTGCAGACTTTCATATTTTTAGATTTGTTTGTGCATTCCATTTGACCCCCCCCTTTATTAAAATGTCGGGATATTCGGCTATCCGGATATCCGACTCACCGGTTTCTCTCAACTGTTCTTCGCTTTATCTTCTTTAATTGAGGTAGCACCTTGAACTTCTGCCAAAACGAAATCCGATCAATAAACTCAATCCCATTGATATGATCAATTTCATGTTGAAAGGCAACTGCCAATACATCTTCGGCTTCGATATCAATAGGTTCACCTTTTTCGCTAAGAGCGCTCAGCCACACTTTTTTTGCGCGCTTTACCTCCAGTTCCAATCCAGGAAAACTTAAACAACCCTCTTTGAGAGCTATACGGCCCTCTCGCTTTGTGATCTGAGGATTTACTAATTTAAACACTTTATCTTCGGCCTCCACAACTATTAAACGCAAATTTATTCCTGCCTGATTTGCAGCCAGACCTATTCCTTTATGAATTTTCATGAGAGCATACATTTCTGAAAGGATATTCCTGGTTTCATCGTCAACAATGAGCACATCCTTACACCTTTTTCTTAAAATCTGCTCAGGCCAGGTGTATATCCTTAACTTCATTCCTTTAGCTTCTTGCACCTATCCTCCTGTTTTATACTTAAGCAGGGATTAAGCTGCATACGCCTTGGTTATGCGATTGGCTTCGTTAAGCTCAACAAATTTTGCCTTAAGGTTTTTTACCTCTTTGGGGCTGTAGAAACCGTATGAGAGAATAATTATCTTATCCCCTCTGTATCCCAGCCGCGCTGCCGGGCCATTTAAGCAGATGAGGCCGCTTTTTCTTTTGCCTTTGATTACATAGGTATTGAGTCTGGCCCCATTGTTGAGGTTTAAAACCTCAACCCGCTCTCCTTCCCGCAAATCAGCTTTCTGCATTATCTCTTCATCAACAGTGATGCTACCTCGATAGTAAAGCCTTAAATCGTTAATGGTGGCGTAATACACTTTTGATTTAAGCATAATTCGCATCATCGTTTTACCCTCCGTACCGTATTATAAGTTAATGTGGCAATCATTAACTCCTCGTCTGTAGGGATCGCCAAAACCTTAGTCTTTTTAGGCATAATTTTATACATCTGGTTTTTGAGCCGCTTAATTATATCAGGGTTATTCTCTCCGATTCCCGCGGTAAACACTACTGCATCTACCCCTCCCAAAATAAGATAGTAGGCGCCGATATATTTCTTAATTCGGTATATGAACATCTCCAGTGCCAGAAGAGCCAACCTATTATTTTTTTTCGCCTTTTCTTTTATCACTCGCATATCGTTACTTACTCTAGATACCCCCAACAACCCACTCCTCTTATTCAAAATAGAATCCATCTCCTTCAAACTCAATCCTTCTTTTTCCATAATGTAGAAGACAGCAGCAACATCGATATCGCCCGAACGTGTACCCATGATGAGCCCCTCCAGAGGTGTAAACCCCATAGAGGTATCAATTGATTTTCCTCTATCAATAGCGGTAATGCTACAACCATTACCCAGATGGCAGGTAATCAACTTCAATTTATTTAAGGGTTTTTTGAGCCGACGCGCTGCTGCTTGAGCCACAAACTGATGGGATGTCCCATGAAAACCATACTTACGCACTCCATGCTTCTTATAATAGGTATAGGGAAGTGCATACATATAGGCATGCGGTGGAATTGTCTGATAGAACGCGGTATCAAACATTGCTACTTGAGTAATTTTGGGGATAATTTTTTTACACCCAATGATTCCCGCTAGATTCACCGGATTATGCAATGGCGCTAGCTTTTCGCATTCCTTTATTCTCTTTATTACCTTCTTGTCAATGATCTGGGGCCTTCTAAAGGCTTCAGCCCCATGAACGACCCTGT
>CP070807.1:531474-537711 GCA_020343695.1 Candidatus Omnitrophota bacterium
CCGTGGCTTTGTGCTCCCAGCACCAAATGTACTTATTCACTTTATTGCCAATTAGTGCTGAGTTTGCCTTTGTCGCCTCCCCAAACAGAATATTGGCATTCAAATATAACATACATCGCTATCCTTTTGCAACGCAATTTAAAAGAAAATGAGATATTTTTGAAACCGTTTTCTCACAATAATTATTCATCGCGCCACTGTGTAGTTGTGCTTGAAGGTGATGTGTAGAAGAATAGACTTTTTGGATTTAGTTTTTTGTAGTGAAAGAAAGGCAGGATACTTTTAAGATTTTAGAACTGGCCTCCCTGAATACCTCCTGCAGGATGGTCACTCCGCGAGAGCGGGTCTCTCTTTAAGGTTGCATCTTTCAGAGATGCTTTTTCTTCAGAGAAATGCATACTAATTTCTCTCTTCCCACCAGAAGGTTCAATATCTAAGACGTGTATAAATTTTTGATCGATTCCTTCCGCTGCCCGAGCTTTTAGCAAGAGCTTTTTATCCTGGGAGGTAAAGAAAAAATGGACATCTCTATTAAGCGATGGTTGAATTGCCACAGAAGGAAGATCGATGTTGGTGGGTTGATTCAAGTGCGTTCTCACAGGGGGAGATTTTTCATTTAAAATTACACGATGGGTTCTCTGGTTTTCTTGGGTCATAAATCGCTTGATAATATTGTTCTTAAGGAGCTTTGAAGCGGTGATTTCCCTGGTTTTGCTATCTAATTCTCTCTTTGTGTATTCGAGTTTACGAATCAAAGTGTTCATGCGGACCCCTTTGTGCATTTGGGGCTTTGCGAGGGCTTGCTTTGCATGAGCATACGCATCGTACTTCTGGCGCCACTGGTGGAGGGTATATAGTTTTTTGAGGTAAGACCGTTCTGCGCCTAAGGAGTGGAGCGTTCTCATTGCCTGTTCTCTGTGCATTCTATTTCCTTGGATAAATTTTAAGAAGAATATTTCTTGAGTTCTCTCGGTTGTTGCGAATGAATATAGGGCTTTGGGGTGCAATGCTACCCTAGAAAGGTCTTGGAAAGCAACATTTATTCCCGCTGGAATATCTCTCCTCAAATAGTGAACATGAGCAAAGGGTGCCTCTGTAGAGAGTTTAATTTGAGAAAGTCCCCTAAAAGCAGGAGTAAGTGCCTCGGTATTATTTGAGAGATGGGCCAGTTTCGCAAATCGAGAAGATATTGTGCCTGATGTAAATCCCTCTAAGTGAGAATTTAATTTGGAGCTTATCGTGCTATATTGAGCGAGCCTTGTAAGAGTAGAATTGAACGTTTTTGGGAGAATGATATCCGGACGAGGTCTCACCATCGAGGTAGTTATAGATTGCTGAGCCAATTTCTTGAACGCAGGACTCAGTGCCAAAGATAGATTCCTTGCAGTCAGCCTTTCAAAAGCAGGGGTGATAGGCTTTGGTACTTTTGAGATTAGAGGATGCATGCTTATCGGTTTTGCTTCAAGTTTTGACAGACGTGAGAGCATAGAGAGCTTAGGAATTACAGGGGTATTTATATTGAATTTACTCAAATTAGGTCTTATGTTGGATATCCCGACGGGTTTCAGGGGCCGTTGAGTGAGTTTCTTAAATGCTGGACTCATTGATAAAGCAATGTTTTTTGCCGTAAGTTTCTCAAAGGCAGAGCCAATAGGTTTTGGTATTTTTGAGATGAAAGGGCGTAAATTCGCTGGTTTTATTTCAAGTCTTGGCATACTTGAGAGCTTTGAGAGCATAGCAAGTTTAGGAATTGCATGAGTGTTTGTCAGCTTGCTGAAAGAAGGATTTGTATTAGGTTTTATACTAGGCAGCCCAAGGGTCTGGAGGGAGTTTTGAGCAAGTTTTTTAAATGCAGGGTTTATTGCCCTTGAAAAGGCTGTATTTATATTGGGATTAAGACGAGACATATTCGTAGAGAGTCTTGTCAAATGCGTAAGGGCAGGATTTATTTTTATGGAGAAGTTGTTTCTCGCTAAAGGATTAGTAAAAGAACTGGCGAAAGACGTTGGTATTGATAATTGAGATAGATTGCGAAACGTAGGTCTTGTTGATGCGGCCCCATTTACATCGAAAAGGGGTGAGCCTAATCGAGGAGCGAGCGCCCCAGGCACAGGGCTGCCTGCAAGATTTGCTTGATTTCGTTGCCCAGCAAGATTATCAAAAGGGGTTACTGTGGCTGCTGCAGGACGTCTCGTAAGATTAAGGGGTCGATTGTTTGCTCCAGGAATTCTTTCTGCCATGCCTCTGCTTGTCCCCGCGATGTCTCTGCGCACACTTTCTCTATAGAGAGGCCGAGAAGCCGGTAGTCCTTGGTTATTAGGCAGCTGAGGAGATGTTGGGGTAGTTCTTTGTGCTATTCCTGGACGCATTTGCGCCTGTTGACTTAGCCGTTGCTGTTGTAGAAAGGCACGTTGTCCACTTACTGTAGCAGTTAGTTGACCCTGTTGAAATCTTTGTGCAACACCTATGCTGGCTACCGTTGGTGTATCTGTCCTTGTAGTTCTCTGTCGAGTAAGTTCGGCTTGGCGTTGCTGTGTTAAGAAATTATTTAAACTTTGACTGCGGGCACCTACAGGAGCAGGCGTTGCAGAATCACTTATAGGACTCGTTGTACGTGGCCTTGGCGTGGTTTGGTCAATTATACTGCGCGGCATTTGGGGAGATGATCTTGTTTGTGTTATTGGGGATTGACCAGATCCAGGTAATGTGCCGCCTCCTGGAGCTGCAACAGGAACAACCCATTGTCTTCCGGATCGAATTTCCACTTGAGCCCAGTACGCACCTGTCGTCGTATCATTCACACGGAAAGGCGCATGGAAATTTGTGACGTGATGCTTTTGTTGATCTCCAGAAGACATAAAACTTCCGCCTCCCGATACAGGAACCGCCCTTGGAGAAGGACCGTTGTCTTTGTCGGCGTAGACAACAGAAAAGTTTCCTTGACATAAAATGCATAGAATAACCACATGAGCTGCTATTTGTAGCCACAGCTTTATCTGCAGCCTCTGTGCCTTTTTCGATGCGCTGTAATGTTCTTTCTTATTTATCTTCATTGTCTACCCCAAAATAAAAAAGAGAGGCTTTTTATCGCCTCCCTTTTCTCCGAAAATTTAATTTTGAGAGCCACGGAAATCTCCATTTTAAAATATTTTTTAAAGACTATTCCCGTGGCTTTGCGCTCCCCGACAATACGTCGAGGTTCGCCTTTTGTTTAAAACGTTGGTTTACACAGAACTCTTAACCATATAAATATAACATATATACTATAAAAAAGTCAATATACCTTAGCAAAAAATAGCACAAATTATAAAAACGCTTTCAGTATTTTTGGCTGGCCGGATTGAATGGGTAGTTTGGCCTCTCGCGATGTAAAATTAGTCAAAGATGTAATCGAAGCCCTTATATTCTTCGGAGTCATCAGGGCTTGCTTCATAGGCGCCAGTATCGCCAATGTGCACAGAATCTTCCTCTGGGACGCTCTCTTCAAGTTTTCTATAGATAATCCGCGGCTCTTCTGGTATGAAATCGTCATCTTCGGGGACATTCATTTTCTTCAGCCAATCAAGTTTAGAGAGGTTACTTGCCTCTAACCCCTTAAGTTGCTGGGAGTTAACAGGGTTGGTGGGCTTTTGGCTCTGGAAAGAATCTTCCTTATAAGATGAGGTATAGCTGTCTATATCAAAGGCAGGAAGTTCACCTGTAGGAGGTTGATTGTACTGTTTTTTGATTTTCTCTTCCAGGCGAATTCGAGATTTGTTGTAGGAGCTTTGGGAGGAGCTGCTTTGAGATGAGCTGCTCTTATTGTAGGTAGGTTTACTCAACCCCCCTCCTAAACGGGAACCTTGGCTTTGGGTGGAATCGCCAAGAGGCCCAGCGTAAGCGCTCTCGCTTATAGCAAGGCCACCCCCTACTATCATCCAAAAACCTATAATTAGGAAGGTGAACGTTTTCATAGGCTAATACCATTACAATATAACATATTACATATAGGTAAGTCAATCGTATCTACAAAGAAAAAGAAAGCCTTTTCATGGTGGACTCTTTTCTAACCCCGATGAAGAGATGAATGCATCCAGCGCAACAATGACTCCCTAGATAACAGGCATTCAGAATAGGCAGATTCCTTGCATATTGCTCTGAATTGTGTGGACAATAATGCTCATAAATACTTGAAATAAAAGGTTATAAAAACTAAATTATCAATTATAATCAGATTGGCGTGCAATTGAGATAAGTGCTGTATGTGGTTTTCCAGGACCGGTGTCGTTAGTAGCTTGTTATTATCATCTCAATGCACTTTTATAGCGATATTGTATAGATACGAATTACCCAAAGGATGCAAAGGGATCCATGTCCACACAATTTGTCCCAAGGCAGTTTACGCGGGAGAGTAAGGAGGTTAACCCAAGGAAAAGGTCAAGAATTGTTGCTCATTAATACGAAATCGATTTATAGTCGCCTTTTTCTCAGGAAGTTATGAATGTAAATGTCCAGAGAAATCATATGGAGATTTGGCCCTCAGAGGGTTAAATTCATGCCGGTTATCTCACTCCCGTTCCTTCTTTCTCAAATCTCTCCTTTTGCGGAGAAGATGGTTTTGCATAAGGCTCTTTTGTGGGCTATTGTGGCTGAACGGCGAAAATCTGAAAAAAAATGGCAAATTTTTGCCAAATCGCCTTGACTTTTATATTGTCTATATGTTATATTTATATGGTTAATTGACATCTTTTGCAGGTTTTCTTTTATATCTCGAAGTGACAGTGTTGTGGAGAGCGAAAAAGGCAATCCCCGACACAGATCGGGGTGCGCAAAGCCACGGGTCCTGACAACAAGACTTCAAAGTAACAATTAGGCGCTAATTTAAATTTGATACAATTAGTGCCTATCGACAGGATAACCGGGTTGCCGAAAATCCAAATTTGGCAACCCGGTTTTTTTTTGGGAATATGAAGCGGCGAAAGCCAATAAAAATAAATTTAATCTGGGGGAAAGGGGGAACTTTCATCTTTTTTCCCGCAGATAGAGGTATATTAGGATAAAAATGGACGAAAGCGGTAGTAAACATTCCGGGATATTTAATGAAGTTCAACAGGAACGGTTTAAGCCGGTTATACGTTTCATCGCATGGATTGTAATCTTTTGCTTTTTATATCAGGATTTCGCAGCCGCCTATGGTCCTGATTATGTAACCTCGCGCAACTTACAATTTCAATCTTCAACCCCTCCGGTTACTCATCCAGTCACCCAAGAACCCCTTAATCTAGGTTCGTTACTCTCTCCACTTAAGGCTTTATTTATTCAAGATGTGTATGCGGCGGAAAAGAAAAATGATCCCCCGCCACCACCTCCGCCCAAACCTTCAACGAGTACGAATACCGGAGGAGGCGGTGGTTCAACAGGCTCAACAAGTACAGGAAGTAGTGGAGGTTCAACTTTCACTGGGATTTATAATGCAGTAAAAAGTACTGCAATGCCATATATTAATGCGGCAAAAACAACAACTACTCAATATTATAATGCAATGCAAAATGGTTCTGTTGGATCAACGCAATATCGACAGTCACCTACTTCATCTGTTGTCACACGACATGATAGCTCTGCATGGAGGGGTTTTGATAAATTAACAGGAGGAGGGGCTGAGGGATTATGGAATTCGGCCCGTAGAATCGTTGATCAAGCAACGGGAGGAAGAGATGCTCTAAATCGTAGCTACTATAAGTGGATAGGAAGTACAGCCAGAACACCGGGGAGAATAGATTATTATGGTGCGGGCGTGAAGGGAGTGCCTAAATTAAAGGGCGATAGTACCATAAAGGTGGGGGTTTTCGGTTCTATGAAACCAACGTGGGCTCCTCATACGAAAGTAAAAGCTGATCTTTATGGTGGTGCTTTGAGTCTGAGCGGGCCTGGCAGAAATAGTGACTGGAGGGTGCAGGGTGTTGGAAGATTTGATGCACACGGCGTATATGGGGATATAGGTTTAAAGCTTGACGGCCGCGGTTTGATGAGAGTAACGTTTGTTGGCAACTACGGTAATGCCTTCAGGAATGCTGAAATCAGAAATTTTGGTCACGGGACGTTTCAGAACAACTACGGCAATGCCTTCAGGAATGCCCAGATAAGCAACTTTAAGAACGCGACTTTTTCCGGCAACTACCAAAATGCCTTCAGGAATTCAATCATCAAGGATTTTAGCCATACTAAGTTCCAGAATAACTTCGGCAACGCCTTCAGGGA
>CP070807.1:537811-543804 GCA_020343695.1 Candidatus Omnitrophota bacterium
CTATCATGCAGGAACTCAAAGGTCTGTGGGTGTGTTGCGGCAGTGGCGAAGCCGATAAATTAGTGGCCAAAAAATCTAAAGTAAAAGTTCCTCCTCAAGACCCCGCATATGAGCTGCGATATGTCTGGCTCAGTAAAGACGAAAATCTAGGCTACTATTATGGTTATGCGAATCAAGGCCTATGGCCCCTTTCACACCTTGTATACGTAAAGCCTATTTTTCGAGAGAGCGATTGGTCTACCTATAAAGAAGTGAATAAAAAATTTGCTCAAAACATTTATGAAGAGATAAAAGGAAAAAAGGCAATTGTATTTGTTCAAGATTACCATTTGGGTCTGGTGAGTAAGTATCTTAAGGAGCTCAAGCCCGATGCTCTTACCCTTCTTTTCTGGCATATTCCCTGGCCGACCTATGATGTATTTAGAGTTTTACCGCAAAAACAGGAGCTCTTAGAGGGACTGTTATCCTATAATCTTTTGGGATTCCATATACGACACTTCTGTAATAATTTCCTTAGTGCAGTGGCTAATGAAATGGAAGCAAAAGTGAATCGTGAAAATTCCTCAGTGGTCTATAAGGGCCAAACCTGTCTTGTAAGGCCTTATCCAATAAGTGTTGATTTTGAGGGAATAGATAAAATTGCACGGTCAGAAGATGTTGAACAATCCATGGTTTCATTGAAAGAGGAATTTGGCCTCTCAGGTTATAAGGTGGTTGTCGGTTTGGACAGAATTGATTACACCAAAGGCATAAGTGAAAGAATTTTAGCAGTTGATACACTTCTTGATAAGCACCCGGAGTTGAAGGAGAAAATTGTTTTTATTCAGATGGGAGAGATTTCCCGGATTCACCTCCCACAGTATAAACAGCTTAACGATCAGATAAATGCATTAGTTGAGGAAGTTAATTTCAAGCATGCCCAACATACCTGGAAACCGATTATTTTTGTACGTAAGCACCTCAAGTTCAGTGATTTACTTGCCTTTTATAGACTTGCGGATGTATGTGTGGTGAGTTCTCTCCACGATGGAATGAATCTCGTTGCAAAAGAGTTTATATGTTCTCGTATTGACTGCAAAGGTGCGCTCGTCTTAAGCAAATTCACAGGGGCAAGCCGGGAATTAAGCGATGCAATTCTTGTCAACCCTTACTCTCATAGGGAAACAGCCGAAGGTCTCTATCAGGCACTCTCCGCCAAAGATGACCAAATACGACAGAAGATGAAAAAGTTACGGCAGACAGTTCAGCGGAACAACATCTGGAAGTGGACAGGAAAAATTATTGCCGATACCCCAAAATAGATTGTGCCCCCTCCCGCAGCGCCTAAATACTTTTGGTCCTTCCCCGTTTTTATTTTAGCGGTTGTTACTTTGTGAATTGTAATTCTTAGTGTATAATAGGAATATAAAAATTATTTTTTAATTTTCTGACTGATGGAGAAAGATTTCTTAAAAAGTGTAGTTTTCGATCTCGACGGTGTCATTACCAAAACGGCAATTCTTCATTTCGAGTCATGGAAATCAGTTTTTGATGAATATTTGCATCTCAGGGCAGACCGCGATAAAGAATCGTTTCGTGAGTTTACTCACAAATATGATTATCTTCCATACGTCGACGGAAAACCGCGTTATAAGGGCGTGGAGAGTTTCCTCGCCTCACGAGGGATTAGCCTTCCTTTCGGAAATTCCTCTGACTCTCCCGATAGAGAAACCATATGCGGCATTGGGAATCGAAAGAACCAAAAGTTTCTTGAACTCCTGAAAACCAAAAAGCCGCAAATATACACCTCGACCATCCAATTAGCGAACAAGCTCAAGCAAGAGGGCGTAAGGGTTGGTGTGGCCTCTTCTTCAAAAAACTGCGAGTATATTCTTGAATCAGCCCAGATTAAAGATTTATTTGAGACAATTGTCGATGGGCGCGTATCTGCACAGCTAAAACTTAAAGGAAAACCCGAAGCAGATATTTTTGTGAAAGCTGCCTGCAATATGCAGGCACTGCCCGCACACTCTGTTGTTGTAGAGGACGCCCTTGCAGGTGTTGAGGCAGGAAGAAACGGCGGTTTTGGGTTGGTGGTAGGAATAGCACGGGAAGGAGTACCTCTGGAGCTTCTCCGCAATGGGGCAGATGTAGCTGTTTCTGATTTATCGTGCCTTCATATCGGCTGGATACAGAAGTGGTTTCAGAAAATACCTCATTCTTTGTTTTCATTCTGGGATGGCGCTCCCGAACAGATTCTCACCCTAACCAGCCGCATTGAGCGCAGTCAAAACGATCTTTTTCTTAATCCTCATTATTTCCGTAGTGGAAAATCTGTTTTTTTTGGAGAAAAAAGACCTGTGTTTTTTCTTGATTACGACGGCACTTTGACTCCCATTGTTGAGCGGCCTGAACTTGCGGTTATCTCGAGCGACATGAAGAAAACTCTTGAGCGTATGTGTAAACATTTTACTGTTGCAATTGTGAGTGGCCGGCTGCGGGAAGATGTTCAGAATCTTGTGGGAATTGAGGGAATTTTTTATGCCGGCAGCCACGGTTTCGATATCTCAGGGCCAGATTTTTCTTTTGTTTTACCCGAAGCACAAGAAGCGATTCCTCTTATCGCCCAGGCAATTAAGACGCTTAAAAGAAATCTTGAGAGCATCAAGGGAGTGTTGATTGAAGAGAAGAAATTTAGTGTGGCGGTCCATTATCGTCTTGCGGACCAGAGCAAGGTTCCCCAAGTGAGAGATTTTGTTGAGAGCGTTGTCAAAGACAATCCTCGTCTACGCATAATGCAGGGAAAGAAAGTTTTTGAGATTCTTCCTGCCCTTGATTGGAATAAAGGCAAAGCCACAAGAGGCATCATGCGCGCATTGCGAATGAAGTGGGCAAACTCCTCTGTTATATATATTGGTGATGACACCACTGATGAGGATGTATTCAGGGTTATTCGCACGAGAGGAACAGGAATTTTAGTGGCCAAAGACAAAAAGATATCTGCTGCTGACTTTCGAGTTATGAACCCCGGTGAAGTAAAAAAAATATTTGAGATGGTCTTGGAGAAATGTTGAGAGCAATATGAGACAGAGCCAATATACATGGAAAATTTTTTACAAGCGGTTTAATCCAGCTCAAGAGGGCTTAAGAGAATCACTTTTTACTTTGGGCAATGGATATATGGGCACACGTGGAGCAGAATGTGAGTGTGTTGCCTCAGGTATTCATTACCCCGGCACCTACATCTCAGGTTTGTACAACCGTCTGCGCAGCCATATTGCTGGTAAAACCATAGTGAGTGAAGATTTCGTCAATTGCCCCAATTGGACATTTTTAACATTCAAAATAGGAGATGGTGAATGGTTTTCGCCATCCACAACGAAAATATTGGATTACTATAAAGAGCTCGATACCCAGAGGGGTATTCTTGGAAGAAAAGTTATTTTTCAAAACTGGAAGGGCCAGAAAACATTAATTGAAACTTTTCGAATTGTTCACATGGTAAATCCCCACCTCGGGGCAATTAAGTATGTGATTACTCCCCAGAATTACAGTGAGCAGATTACTGTTCGTACAATGCTCGATGGCAGCGTTTGCAATACCGGAGTTGAACGATACCGTAACCTCAACTACCAACACCTAAAATCCCACAATTCAGGTTATCACGGAAGAAATATCATGTATCTTTCTGTGGTGACGAGCCAGTTAAAAGTCAAGATCTGTGAGGTTGCCCGAGTGAACATCTTTTCTAAAGGAAAACCTGTAGTTGTGAGGCGAAAACGTTTCACCAGAAACAAGAAGGTGATTGGAGAAGATTTGGAATTTTCGGCTTCTAAAAATAAATCATACCAGGTCGAAAAGATAGTTTCTCTCTATACATCGCAAGATAGAGAGGTAAAGAATGCAGCTTCCGCAGCGATACATTCAGTAAAAACTTCTGGTTGTTTTGATACCCTCCTTAAAACTCATACCAATGCGTGGGTTAAGCTATGGAAGAAAGTTGATGTGGAAGTGAAAGGTTCCTCCTTCTCTCAGAAGGTATTGAGGTTGTATATGTTTCATCTTCTACAGACTGGTTCAGTGCATAGTTGTGGGCGCGATGTGGGTTTGCCTGCACGAGGTCTTCATGGCGAAGCGTATAGAGGTCATATCTTCTGGGATAGCATTTTTGCAATGCCGTTTTATGATTTTCACTTTCCTGAAGTCTCAAAGTCATTCCTCATGTATCGATACAGACGCCTTGAGGCCGCCCGTCAGTATGCACACAAAGAAGGTTATAGAGGAGCAATGTTTCCTTGGCAGAGTGGCTCCAGCGGCAAAGAAGAGACTCAAGTGATACATCTCAACCCGCTTTCAGGTAAATGGGGGGCTGATTATAGCCGATTTCAGCGACACGTCTCTTTCGCGATCGCGTATAATGTGTGGCACTACTGGAAAATCGCTGGTGATTCTGATTTTCTCATCCGCTTCGCAGCAGAGCTTATCTTATCTATTGCCCAGTTCGGAGCAAGCCTGGCACATTACAATACCAAAGACGGTCGTTTCCATACCACAAAGGCAATGGGGCCTGATGAGTTCCATGAGAAGTATCCGCACCTCTCAACGCCTGGCCTAAGAGACAATGCCTACACGAATTTTATGATTGTGTGGACTATCTTGAAGGCAAAAGAGATTATCTGTGTGTTGCCCCATCAGCAGAGAATGCATTTGCTTAAGAAGTTGGGCATAGATAGCAAGGAGCTTAAGCGGTGGGATGAGATTACCAAGAAGATGATTATTATTTTTAACCGGAGCGGTATCGTTAGTCAATTTGACGGGTATTTTCAATTGAAAGAGTTAGATTGGGATAAGTATAGAGCGCAGCACAAGAATATTCAGCGTATGGACAGAATCTTGAAGGCAGAGGGCCGGTCCCCCGACGATTATAAGGTTTCAAAACAGGCTGACGTACTCATGATATTTTACCTGCTCCCTCTCGGAGAGATAAAAAAGATTTTTAAGGAACTGGGATACCATTTTGATAAAAATATGTTGAAGAAGAATTACGAATATTATAGCAAGAGGACCACTCATGGTTCTACATTGAGCAAAGTTGCTCAATGCATTGTTGCTCATAGGCTTGGTAGCCACCAAGAGGCGTGGCAGTTATTTCAAGACGTCTTAGAATCGGATTTCTATGACAGCCAGGGAGGTACTACTCCTGAAGGTATTCATGTGGGTGTCATGGGTGGTGCTCTCGACATTCTGATGAGGGGATTTTTAGGCATTCATTTGAGAGGAGAGAGAATACGCATCGAACCGACTCTACCTAAAGCCTGGCGCAGATTAAAGGTAACATTCTGCTATAGAGGAAACTGGCTCTCTCTTACCCTTACACGAAACAAAGTGGTTATCTTAGTGCAGGAGTGCCAAAAAGGCGCAGTCCCTTTTACTATCCAAGTAAATGGAGAGCTTTTCTTTCCCTTTCTGGGAAAACCGATAAAAGTTACTTTGAAAAGATAAGAAATGCATTGAAGGTTAAATATGACTTTGTTAAAATGTATTTT
Organism: Candidatus Omnitrophota bacterium; assembly: GCA_020343695.1. Taxonomy (GTDB): domain Bacteria; phylum Omnitrophota; class Gorgyraeia; order Duberdicusellales; family 4484-171. Next base: position 543,337 of record CP070807.1, read on the forward strand.
GACGGGATTCACAGAATACCTAACTGAAGTTACCATATTCACGGTTTAAAAAAACTATATGTCTCCATTCTATTTTTACACACGGATCACCCAAGTAGAACTCTTAGGCAAAGTAGCAAAAAATGTGAGGGACTTACTTAGTGGCTTAGAGAAGGTGCCCGCCTCCAGCATCTATCATCATACCCACAGATATTTAGCCCAACATAGGTATTTCTCTCCTGAACACCCTAATGATTTTTCTTATTGGATTACAAACTTTTTAGGACTGAAAAAGTTAGGAGAGATAATTGCCAGTGTCGATCTATTTCGTTTTAAAGACATAGAAGATTTACGTGCCGCATTCTTAGATATTTTGAAAGATTATGTAAAGAAAAGTCCGGGTACAAGAAATTGTATTCCTGGCGAAGAGTTTCGATTCTTGTCTTCAAGAATTTTTATACTCCCCACACCCTTTGTTGCCAATAATAT
>CP070807.1:543904-549811 GCA_020343695.1 Candidatus Omnitrophota bacterium
ATCATTTATGAATTTTCCAAAGGTATTCCTCGCCTGGTGAATATGCTCTGTGATCGAGCGTTGCTCTGCGGGTTCGTAAAAGAAAAAAGGATTATTGATAGGGAAGTTTTCCAGGTCTGCGTAGAAGAACTCCTATGAGTATTATCTACGAAGCATTAAAAAAGACTGAAAACCGGCAAACGAAAGATACCTCCTTGCGGCCCGTACGTAAAAGCATTCTCATAGTCGGTATTATAGGAATAAGTATCGGTGCCGTGGTTCTTCTTTATGGATTTTTTTTTCGTGGGCCTAGTGATGTTCAGAAGACACCAATAGGTTCTTTGCCTCGCACCTCTTCTTCGCCTTCAAGACAGGTTAAGGAAGCAAAACGAGTAGCCTTGCCGAAGAAAAACGAAGGCCCGGAAGAGAGGATAGAATATCATCTTCAAGGACTCATCTATGATGATAAGGATCCACTCGCTTTTATCAATGGCAAAAGAGTAGGTGTAGGCAAACGTGTAGACGGGGCTTTGCTGGTGAGCGTCTCTAAAGACGGAGTGGAACTCCAAACGCCTGAAGGTATCATCAGGCGTCTTTCGCTCGAATAGCACCAGTACATGACAGTCTCTTCTAATCCAAAGGAGGCGATATATGAAGAGTGAATATAAGGTAGGAGAAGATCTCTTTATTGCTCTTGGCACCTTTCTCATAACCGCAGCAATGATAATGAAACTTTTTAATGTACCAATTCGTCTCTGGCTCACTGCTATATACCCCAGACATTTTGTGCAGTTGGGAGCACTTTTCTTACTTCTCTCCATAGCAATCAATGTGCAAGATCTCGTAAAGAAGTAATTTGTAATTATTAACCGCATCGGCGACGGTTTTCTGAAGGCTTTTTCAATGGTTCTCTGGCAGCAGCTATTTATACGCCCTCTTTATCATTATTGTAATTTTCTTTTACCTTTGTTTTTCTTTCGAGTACCCCTTTATCCTTTCAGCGCAACCACCACGAGAGTGCACGATTCAGGTTACAAACCTTTCTTAAGAGTAATCGTCGGCTCTGTCGCCTAAAGCGAGGGTAGATGGAAGACATAAAGAATTATACAATTCAAAAGTTACAGAGTGTGTTAGAGGAGAATGAATTTGCCCCCTTTTGTGCTCAGCAGATCTTTGGTTGGGTTTATAAAAGAAGAATTGAAAATTTTGATTCGATGACAGATATCTCACAAAAAGCAAGAAGTGTCCTGAAGGGCGCTTTTTATTTTTCAAACTTAAAACTTGCAAAGAGAGAAGTATCGTGCGATGGGACAGAAAAGTTTCTGTTTGGTCTCAATGATCGCAACTGCATTGAGACTGTACTTATCCCTCAGCAGGCAAGAACCACCCTATGCCTCTCCACCCAGGTGGGTTGCAAATTCGGTTGTGTATTTTGCCTGAGCGGGAAAGCAGGCTTTAGGAGGAATTTGACAGCTTCGGAAATAATCAATCAATACCTACATGTTCAAGGTCTTATTGGGGCCTGTAAAATTACCAACATTGTCTTTATGGGGATAGGAGAACCGTTAGATAATTTTTTTCACACGGTTAATGCTGTCAAGATATTCACCGAACCGAAAGGGATTCATTTCGGAAGAAGAAGGATTTGTATCTCAACCTGTGGGCTCACCCCCCAAATAGAGAAATTAGAGAAGCTCAACTTAGGCGTTAAGCTCTCTATCTCTCTGCACTCGCCCGATAATCGTATTCGCAGTGAGCTGGTACCCATAAATAAGAAATATCCTTTGCAAGAGCTCATACGAGCAGTAAAACATTTCCACAAAACACAGCGGTATCCGGTGACATTTGAGTATGCCTTAATCGGAGGACTTAATACAAAGAAAGAGGACGCCCTCGCATTAGCAAAACTCCTAAAGGGCCTGAAGTATAAAATTAATCTCATCCCTCTCAACCGCATGAATTCCCGGTTTCAAGTGCCTTCGGGAGTTGAAATAAGAGATTTCCAAAGAGAGTTAGAAAAGAGAGGGGTGTTCTCTACCTTGCGGAAGTCCAGAGGACAAGATATTAACGCTGCCTGCGGGCAGCTGCGCGCATATGCAGGATGCAAGAGAGGTTGATCTTTAACCGAAAGACTCTTGCCACGGAGGTGATTGTATGAAAGGGACTGCATCCAAACCGTTCAATCGTTTTTTAGTGTTTATAATTTTTTTCATCATCATTATTATTATTGGTTTCACGTTTTCAATCGATGAAGAAAAGATTAGCTCGTTTTTAAACAAAGTGTCGATAGGTTATGCTACGTTAGTGTTTGTTTTGCTTTATACTGTTGGAACCTTTGCGGTGTGGACGCTGAAAGAACCTCTCAAGATTATAGGGGCAATCCTTTTTGGTGCGTACGTTAGTACCTCGCTTATTTATATTGCCGAGATAATAAATGCTGTTGTTTTTTTTAAACTGAGCCGCAAGTTTGGAAAGGATTTTGTAGAAAGGAAAGTTGGCGGAGGTTTTAAGAGATTTTATGATAAACTGGAGAACATTCGTTTCGCAAAAGTAGTGATATTACGCGCAAACCCCCTTATTCCTTACAGAGTTTTAGATGTGGGATTTGGGCTAAGTAGGGTCTCTTTTAAGAAGTATTTGTTCGCAGTTCTTATTGCTTCGCCGCCGCGAATATTCTGGCTTCAGTTTCCTTTGGCGGCGATAAGAGGGTTTTCTATAGATAAGTGGATGACATACTTTATGGAACATATGCATGTTGTATGGTTGATGTTCTTCTATCTTATCATTGTGTGTGTAACGCCATTTTTCATAAGAACAAAACCAACTCCCGAGTCAAAATAGCGTGGTGTAGGTATGGATGAGAGGCTCTTTAGAGAAGGCAAGCTCAAACAGGTAAGGGATATATTGCTGGATAATCTGAAAAAATGCAGATTGTGTCCTCGTCAATGTAATGTGAATAGGATAGATGGAGAAATTGGTTTCTGCCGCACAAAAAGACACGCACTGGTAAGCAGTGCCTTTCTTCATTTTGGTGAAGAGCCGGAACTCGTAGGAAGAGGTGGCTCAGGGACAATTTTTTTCTCTTACTGTAATTTAGGGTGCCGATTCTGTCAGAACTATACTATTTCGCACTTAGGTGAAGGCGATGAAGTTGAGGCCCCCCAATTAGCAACAATGATGCTCGCTTTACAAAAGCAAGGGGCAGAGAACATTAATTTTGTAACGCCTACGCATGTAATCGCGCAGATTGTAGAGGCATTATGTCTTGCCGTAGAAGAAGGCTTAAACCTTCCCTTAGTGTATAATTGCGGAGGATACGAAAGCCTGGATACTTTACGATTAGTTGAGGGGATTTTTGACATCTATATGCCTGATGTAAAATATTCTGACAATACGGTTGCCGAAAGATTCTCCGCTGCTCCTGATTACTGGGATGTAGTTCAAGAGGTATTGAAAGAGATGCATCGTCAGGTAGGAGATTTAGTGGTAAAAGATAAAGCTGCAAAAAGAGGTCTTCTTGTACGGCATCTTCTGCTCCCCTCTAGATTAGCAGGATCGTTTAAGACCCTTCAATTTATAAAAGAAGAAGTTTCTCCTCATACCTATGTGAATATTATGGATCAGTACAGGCCTTGTCATGAGGCTTCAGCTTTCAAGGAGCTTTCCCGGAGGATTACCATGGATGAGCATGCAGAAGCAGTTGAGTATGCAAAGAGGGTTGGTCTGCATCGAGGTTTCTAGTTGTCACCACATAACATATTGTAGAGAGGAGTTGATGAGAAGATGAAGAAGATGGTTGATGAGAGTAAAGCATCTCGATTGGTGAATTGTGGAATGATTATTTTAGTGACCGCGGCCTATAAGGACAAAAGTACTATTACCCCATGTGCTTGGTATCTACCTCTCTCAAAGAAACCGCCCTCCGTTGGTGTCGCTTTAGCGAAGAGCCATTTTTCCTCAGAGCTCATTAAAAAGTCCCAGGAATTTATTATTAACATCCCGCATTGGTCGCTCTTGGAGAAAGTTATCGTGTGCGGCTCAGTCTCTGGTCGGCAGGTAGATAAATTTAAAGAGGCACATCTCACACCACAGAAAGCGCACAGTTTAGTAAAAACACCAAAGGTCGATGAGTGCGTAGGAAATATCGAATGTAGCCTGTGGGACATAAAAGAAGTCGGCGACCATTACCTATTTTTAGGAGAGGTTATCTATGCTGAAGCCGAGGAAGATTTTTTCATCAATGATATGTGGGATACTCAAAGGGGAGATTTCATCTTTCACCTTGGTTCAAGGTTCTTTTTCAAATCATCACCTTCTATCGAAGCGAGGAAATAATTCTATGGACGATCTTGTACATACATTGCCCCAAGGACTCTTAAGTAAATTAAGAAAGATTTACCCTGGTTCTTATCAGCATGTCCTTAGGACTTTTCTTAAAAAAAAGACGCCGAGCTTCCGGGCCAACTTTCTTAAAACTGATCTATCTGATTTAAGAGGGCGCCTGCGTCGCGCGCGGATAAGTTTTAGGGAACTTACCTTTCCTGAAGGAGCGTTTCTTCTGAAATCCCATCTGCATCAATTTCAGAATACTGAATTATATCAGAAAGGTTTGGTGTGTGTACAAAATGTATCGAAAATGCTACCCCCAATCATTCTTGAACCTCAGGCAAAAGAGAAAGTTTTTGGGTTGTGCGCCTCTTTGGGTGCCCAGATAACCCAAATTGCCTCTTTGGCTCAAGGAGCAGAGGTGGTTGCATTTGAAAATTCCCGCACCCGTTATTATAAGCTCTTAACAAGTTTAAATCGACAGGGGGTCAAAACCGTCAAGACCTATCTCTATGAGGGTATATGGGTGAGAAAGAAGTTTCCTGAGTATTTTGATAAAGTTTTGATTGACGCACCTTGTTCAGCCGAAGCACAATTTTATGTACACAATCCTTGGAGTTTCAAATATTGGAGCACAACAAAAGTACAGGAGATGGTCAATACTCAGAAAGAACTTATGCGAGCCTGCTTTTTTGCCCTCAAACAAGGGGGTGTTTTGGTCTATGCTGCCTCTACGTTTTCACCAGAAGAAAATGAAGGCATAATCGATTGGTTTATCAACAAATTCAAGGAAAAAGTAAAGCTTTTGCCGATAAGGAGCCCTTTAGACAACGTGCAGGATGGACTTGTGAAGTGGCAAGATAAAAAATTTTCTTCTGATCTTGCCTTGACCAAGAGAGTTATCCCCAATGAATATATGGAAGGGCTTTTTGTTGCGAAATTGAAGAAAATCGCCTACTAATAAGGATTTAGCGAGACCAATAAAAAAGGCACACATTATGAGTGTGCCTTTTTTATTCTGAATTCTTTAATTTTTCGGAATTAAAGAATGGACTTTAATTCTTTCGACGCTCTAAAAGCAATTTTCTTCTTTGCAGGAATCTGGATTGCTTCACCAGTCTTAGGATTTCTGCCCATTCTTGCTTTTGTTTCTTTTACTTTAAATGTGCCGAAGCCAGAAATTGTGACAGGGTCTTTTTTCTTGAGTGAAGACTTAATCGAATCAAGAATTGTTTCCACTGCCGTTTGAGCCTCTTTCTTCGTGGCTGTCTTTGATGCTACCGATTCAATTAACTGAGCCTTGTTCATCGAAACACCTCCTCCTGTTAAAAAAGTTAATATTTTCAACCCTTTTTAATATTTTATAATCCTGCCGTAGGTTGTCAAGAGATTTTAATGAGATTTCAGAAAAAAGACAGTAACATCCAAATTCTTGAGATTTTCCAAAGAAGGACTATAATATGCTTATGATTATTACTAAATCCGAATTCGATTATATAAAGGGCAAAAAACAAGGGACCTCTTTCGCCCTGACAGTTGACTTTGGCCTGCGGAAAGTAGAAGTAATACGCCAGAAAAATAAGGCAGTTATAGATGAAGAAG
>CP070807.1:549911-555722 GCA_020343695.1 Candidatus Omnitrophota bacterium
AAAAGATAAAATACCGGCTCTCTATGATGACACTGCGGCAATTGGTAAACTTTATCGGCGTCAAGATGAAATCGGCACACCTTTTTGCATTACTGTCGACGTTGATAGTTTAAGCGACCAGAAGGTGACCGTACGTGATAGAGATACCATGCAGCAGCAAAGAGTTGCAAAGGACAGGATTATAGAATTTATTCAGGAAAAAATACGCACAGATAACAAATAGAGTAGTACGCGCTGTTTGCTTTTAGGAGATATCTGTGTCAGTTTAACCGCAGAAAGGAGACGCTATGGCAAAAAAGTACATCTACTTCTTCAGCAAAGGAAAGGCAGAGGGAAATACCAAGATGAAGCATCTCTTGGGAGGCAAGGGGGCAAACTTGGCAGAAATGTGTAATATCGGACTCCCGGTTCCTGGAGGATTTACAATTACCACAGAGGTCTGTAAGTCTTATTATGAGCATAATAATAAATATCCTAAAGAACTTAAGAGCCAGGTTGAGGAGAACTTGCGAAAATTAGAGAGAACTGTCGACAAGAAGTTTGGCGACAAAAAGAACCCTCTCTTAGTTTCAGTGCGAAGCGGAGCAGCAGTGTCTATGCCGGGAATGATGGATACGATTCTCAATTTAGGACTCAATGACGAGGTCGTTGAGGGAATGATAAAGCTGACGCGAAACGAACGGTTTGTATGGGATGCCTACCGAAGATTTATACAGATGTTTGGTGATGTAGCAATAGGAGTTCCTCGCCATGCATTTGAGCACGAATTAGAAGAGGTAAAAAGGTCAATTGCAAGAAAGAAAAGAATATCAGACGCTGAATCTTTAGTGCAGGAGGCGTTAAACAAACAGGTACCTGATATCGCTTTGGGGATGAACGATTTGAAAGAATTAGTATCTCGTTATAAGAGAATATATAAACAGCATACAAAAGAAGATTTTCCTCAAGACCCTAAAAAGCAACTTATGGCTGCGATTGATGCAGTTTTTGGTTCATGGAATAACCAGAGAGCTATTGCTTACAGAGAGATTCATCAGATAAGGGGTCTGTTGGGTACAGCAGTGAACGTCCAGACAATGGTGTTTGGTAACATGGGCAATGACTCTGGGACAGGTGTAGGATTTACCCGCGACCCTTCTACGGGTACAAACGAACTTTACGGTGAATTTCTTATGAATGCCCAAGGTGAGGATGTGGTGGCAGGAGTAAGGACACCCCTGCCTATAAAAGACCTTAAAAAAGAAAGCTCGCGCCTATATAGTCAGCTTCTCTCAATACGCACAAAGCTCGAGAAACACTATAGGGATATGCAAGATTTTGAATTTACTATAGAGAGAGGTACTCTCTATATGCTTCAGACGCGTACAGGTAAGCGTACCGCACACGCAGCAGTAAAAATCGCGGTTGATATGGTAGAGGAAAAATTGATAGATAAAAAAACCGCGGTGATGCGTATTGAGCCGGCACAGATTGATCAACTGCTTCATCCCATGTTTGATGTCAAGGAGGAGGTAACTGCAAAGGTATTTTCAAAATCAGGATTGCCTGCTTCCCCCGGTGCTGCAGTAGGGGAAGCAGTTTTTACCGCCAAAGATGCTGAAGAGTGGAAAAAACAGGGAAAAAATGTAATTCTTTGTCGATTAGAAACATCTCCTGAGGATATCAGGGGTATGTATGCCTCAAGTGGTATTTTGACCGCCAGAGGCGGTATGACCTCACACGCAGCAGTGGTTGCCAGAGGTATGGGCAAGTGTTGTGTTGCGGGAGCCGGAGACATTGTAATGGATGAGCACAAACGACAGATGCGGTGTGGCGAGACAACAATCAGTGAGGGAGGGTGTGTATCGCTCAACGGAAGTAAAGGGGTTGTGTATATTGGTAAGATTAAGCTTATCCCTCCAGAGGTGAGCGGTCCTTTTGCACTCCTCATGAAATGGGCAGATCAGATGCGTGTATTAGGAGTGAGAACCAATGCCGATACTCCCAATGATGCGAGGGCAGCAATTAATTTTGGCGCACAAGGAATCGGGTTGTGCCGCACAGAGCATATGTTTTTTGAGGGCGAAAGAATCATCTCTTTCAGAAAAATGATTTTAGCTGCGCCTGAAGTGAAGCGATTACGTGATTTATTTGAGCAGGAAAATGACGAAGAGAAAAAGGCAAGACTCAAAAAACAACTGCAAGTTCCCCTGCGACAGTATCTGGAAGCCTTAGATGAACTCTTGCCCCTTCAGAGAGGAGACTTTGAGGGGATATTTAAGGAACTCAAAGGCTACCCCTGTACAATTCGATTCCTGGATCCTCCTTTGCATGAATTTTTGCCTCACGATGAGGCCGGCCAAAAAAATTTAGCAGTTGCCATGGAGGTAAACTTTGAGCGAGTTAAGGAAATTGTCGAATCGTTAAAAGAGCTTAATCCTATGCTTGGTCATCGAGGTTGCCGCCTGGGAATTACCTATCCTGAGATAACAAAGATGCAGACACGGGCGATTATTGAAGCAGCACTCACCGTTGCAGCTTCAAGGACAAAAGTACAGCCGGAAATAATGGTCCCTTTAGTAGGACATGTGGAAGAGTTGAATCTTCAGAAAGAAGTAATTCTTAAAACAATAGAGAAAATTAAGCAAGAGAGGAAGTTAAAGAAATTTCCTTTTGAAGTTAAGGTAGGGACAATGATCGAGGTTCCCAGAGCAGCCATTACCGCCGATGAGATTGCGGAGACTGCTCAATTTTTCTCCTTTGGAACAAATGATCTTACCCAGATGGGGTGTGGTTTCTCACGCGATGATGCAGGAAAATTCTTAGGAGACTATGTGAAAATGGGAATTTATGATAATGATCCTTTTCAGGTATTGGATGCAAAAGGAGTCGGTAAGTTAGTACAAATTGCCACAGAGTTAGGCAGAAAGACCCGCAAAGATTTAAAAATCGGTATTTGCGGTGAGCACGGTGGAGAACCCGCTTCTGTCGGTTTCTGTCATGCCGCAGGTCTGGATTACGTGAGCTGTTCTCCGTTCCGAGTTCCTATCGCACGACTTGCTGCTGCTCAGGCCGCAATAAAAGATACATCTCGCAAGAAAGGACGTTCAAAGAAAAAGAAACGGTAGCTTACTTATACTTATAGGTAAAAACATTGTAGGCGTAGAGAAGGATTTGTATGGAAGCGATTAAAGCGTATTTGGAAAAGATAAAAGATATTCCACTTCTCACCAAAAAAGAAGAAGAAGACCTCATTAGAAAAGCAAAGAAGGGAGGCAGAGAGGCACGCCGTAAAATAATCAACTCTAATCTTAAGTTGGTAGTCAACCTTGCAAAACACTACTCTCGCTTTGGCCTTCCCCTTATGGATTTAATCGCAGAGGGAAATATCGGACTTATGCGCGCGATTGATAAGTTTAATATTCGTAGAGGCTACAGATTCTCTACCTATGCTGCCTGGTGGATACGACAGGCAATTACCCGCGCGCTTATTGATCAAGGCAGGACCATCCGTATTCCTGTATATATGAGCGAGTTAATGGCTAAGTACAAAAGGGCAAAAGAATTTTTGCGCCAGAAATTCAATAGAGAGCCTTTAAGGGGAGAGGTGGCAAAAAAATTGAAGCTGTCTGCCGAGAGGGTAGGCGAGATTGAGCTATGGATGCAAAAGAAAGCTTCTCTCGAGGCGCCGGTAGGTGATGATGGGGAATCTCAATTGGGTGATTTCATGAGGAGCAAAGATTATGCTGATACCGGCAAAGAAGTAGAGAAGATTTTTAATCGCGAGAGAGTTACTCACCTTCTTGATATTGTGAACGAGAGAGAAAGGATGGTTTTAGATTTGCGTTTTGGAATTACCGATGGAAGAACCCACACTCTCGCAGAAGTTGCAAGGTCTTTAAGGATATCACGAGAGAGAGTCAGACAGATTGAAAAAGAAGCGCTTAAAAAATTAAGAAGGAATGCAGTGACAGAGCAGAAGAAGGAGCTGGAGATTTAAGATGAAATTAGACAGATACATTCGAAGCATTCCTGATTTTCCGAAGAAAGGAATCCTTTTTCGAGATATCACTACTCTCTTGAATAACAAGAAGGCGTTTGGACACACGATAGATGAACTGGCAAAATTATTTAAAAAGAGACACATCGACTATATTATTGCTGCCGAATCTCGAGGCTTTATTTTTGGAGGCGCACTCGCATATAAATTAAATTGCGGATTTATTCCTGTGCGCAAACCGGGCAGACTCCCTTATAAAACTTGCCGTCATACCTATTGCCTGGAGTACGGGACAGATTCTCTGGAGATTCACCGTGATGCCTTTCCTCCCAATGCGAAAATTTTAATTTTAGATGATTTGCTCGCTACGGGTGGTACTGCCCAAGCAATGACGAATCTTGTAAAGAAGCTAAAAGGCAAAGTAGTAGGCATTGCATTTCTTATTGAATTGACCGGACTTAAAGGAAGAGATAAACTCAAGAATTATCCCCTATATTCTCTAATTAAATATTAGCGATTTTCGTAGGCCATATTTTTATCCCCACACCATCCGCGATTAGCTATAGCTTGAGCCCCCATAGCTCAGATGGACAGAGCACAGCCCTCCTAAGGCTGGGAGCCCCGTTCGAGTCGGGGTGGGGGCATTATCACGTAACAAAACTTAAGAACTAAAATCAAAATTTAATTTTAAAATAAATAACTACTTGACATAGCATTAAGGCAGGTTAAAATAAATTAGTTCTTTAAAAAATAAAGTGAAGTATGTTTCCGGTGCCGCCAGGCTTAATAGGGAACTCTGTGACCCCGACGTAACGTCGGGGAATTCGGAGGCTCTCCCGGAGCTGTAACCCCTCCCTTTTCCACGAGGCAAAAGGAGAAATCTTTTAGCACAAAACCACTGTCCGCCTGAGGTGGATGGGAAGGTAGCTAAGGATGAGGGGAAGCCAGAAGACCTGCCGGAACGTTCGAGCCTTTAGATTTGCGAGGAATAAGTCTAAAGTTTTTTCTTTTCGGGCAAAGAAATCAGGGTGCACCCCGACCATATATGGTCGGGGTTTTTTATTAAGTATTAAGTAAGGAGGGGTATATGTCTAAGATTTTTGTTTTCCTTGGTCTTTTTTTGTATATTATGCTACAGCCGTGTTTTCCCCAGGAAGCTATTGAGTTAGAGAAAATTGTGGTGACTCCTTCGAGAATAGAACAGAGAGAAGGTGATTTGTCCCAAAACGTCAGCGTGATCACCAGTGATGATATTGAGGAAGGCGCTATTTTCGGGCTCGATGAAGCATTAGATATGCTGCCTTCTGTTGATGTGTGGGAGCAGGGTTCATTGGGCGCCACAAAATCACTTCACATCCGAGGAGTAACTAGTGAGCAGGTTCTTGTGCTTGTTGATGGGCGTCCGCTCAATACCCCCCGAGATGCGTTCGCGGATTTAAATGAGATATCGCTTGGGAATGTAGAGCGCATAGAAGTTCTTCGTGGTCCGGCATCGAGTATGTATGGATCAAATGCCGTAGGAGGGGTAGTAAATGTTATTACTAAACGCGGTACAGACGAAAGCGGTACCACGCTCACCACCAAATTCGGATCTTTCGCCACAAAGAACGTAATGTTTTCTCATGGGAATAAGCTAAAGAATTTTGATTATTTTATTTCTTACGACTATATTAGTTCCCATGGCCATAGGGATAATTCGGATTATTTGGCCCACACCCTTGATGCAAAATTGGGATATGAACTGAGCGAGGAGCACGATGTCACATTCTCCACAGGTTATTACGATAGCCAAGCAGGTACACCTGCTACTGTTGATTCTCAAGATCTTGATG
>CP070807.1:555822-561461 GCA_020343695.1 Candidatus Omnitrophota bacterium
GGGCGACATAACTTGTATGTCGGAATTGAACCCTTGACGCAATGTATTGTGTCAAGGGTCAAATTCGGCTAACATCCGCCTTTGGCGGATAAGCCTCATTTGACTACCTTCTTGCTCTTAATGTGTTACTGAGGCCTCCTACACATGCTGAAACAATCCCAACAATTATCAATAGTATAAAACTTGCAGAAAAAACAAAAGGATATTCGCTCGAAACCTTTCGTAAAAATATAACAAACATACTTTCGGGGAAAATAAATATACTAAGAAAAACGGCGCCGTAAAGAATTATATTAAAACCGATTACTTTTCCTAAGGCAGTGAGTGCCTTCTTCCAAGGTTGCCTCTTTTTGTCTACAGCGCATGCATCAAGGATATATATCGCTATACCTAAAAGATAGAGAAAATAAGATACAATAATAACATTTGCAAACGTTACAAGATTTCTTAAATCAATCGATTTCGGTAATAGAACATTCAATCGATCGCGTAAGCCAACTATTTTGTCAATAATGCTTGATTCCATATTTCCTCCTTTTCAACAATAAATACTATATATATTATTCTACACGATTTTTTCAATTTTGTAATTTGAATTTTTCATGATGCGAAAGGGGTAATTTGATTAAAGTGATGGAGTATGCTTACATTACCGAAAGAATGAATGAAGGCGTATATAATTTAGACCGTAAGATCTTGCTGTATGTCTTCAAGCACTTCCACAACATCGGGATCAAAATGTATCCCCCTATATTTGCTAAGCTCTTTTAAGGTGGCCTTTTTACTTAAAGGAGGCCGATACGCTCTCTCGCTTGCCATAGCATCAAAGGCATCAGCCACTCTTATTATCCGCGCAAACACATGAATACCCTCGCCTTTCTGCTGAGAAGGATAGCCGCTCCCATCATAATTTTCATGGTGATGGAGCATGCCTGCGCAAATATCTTCGCCGAGCCACTCGCGTACAGGACCGACAATCTTCATCCCATCTAAGGGGTGCTCTTTTATCTTTACCCACTCCTCCTCATTGAGGGGACCGGGCTTACGAAGAATGCTGTCAGGAATGCCAATTTTTCCTACATCATGGAGCTGAGCGCTCCAATTCAGGCGATGTAAATCATAGGAAAAAGTACGTAACTGCCTCTCTAGTTTCTGTCCGAGAAGAGTAGTATAATGTGCTACCCTATCAGTGTGGCCACGAGTATAGCTGTCCTTAGCTTCAATCGCACTGATAAGTGTATTTTGAGAAGCAACGATGAGTCTGGTCTTCTCTTTCTTAAGCATGAAGCCATAAAAAGCTCTGGCCATATTATTCGCCAGAGAGACAAATGTCTCTAAATCTTCGTGGGTAATAATCTCGTGAGGATTAAGCTTATGGCCCATATTTATTATTGCGAGGAGATTGCCCTCACAAAAGCTCGGTATCGCTATCTCTGCACCTAACCTCTGCATTTCTTTCATTACTTTGAGAAGTAATTTTTCCTCCTCAGCAGAAATCTCTGTGGTATTTAAATAATACTCTATTTCACTATAAATGAGAGGGCCTCTTCTCTTGACAAGCTCTATCACTAAGGGATTATCGTAGGTTAACCCTAAATTGAGAGGGATCTTTTTTCTCTTCTTCGTACGGGTAAGACTTCTGGCCAGCACAAATTTCTTACTCTGCACATCTAAAATGAATATCCCTATATAGTCGAGGCGAACCCATGAGCTTAAGTCACGGGCAACATATGTAATGAGTTCATTCATATTACGTGCTTCAGAAATTCTTAAAGCTTCCCGCCTCAGGATTGGCCGATATGCGAATCTCTTAGATAGTTCATTTTCTTCTATATGCCTTACAAAATTTATAAAGCGTAGAAGTCCAGTCCCTGTGAGAAAAGAAATAATAATTGGAAATATTATCCAGTTTTTGCCTCCCAGCGCATAAAGATATGGTTGAAAATAAGAGGTACCCAGATAGATAAGACTCATCGCAAGCACAAAGCCTACAGCAACCAAAGATGCTTTCTTAACGATAATCTCTATATCCAGCAATCTATATCGAACAATAGCATACGAGGTAGCGAAGCCGAAAAATAGAAGCGGTATGAATCCTAAGGGATACATATTCAATCCATAGTTAGGCAGATAATCTACCACCGATAAAAGTGCAACAGGAAATGTCATGAGTAAAAATTTAATTCGCTTCTTATTATAGGGGGATGTCGTGGCTTCCTGTTCCCTATATAAATGCCGCAAAGATAAAGCAAAAGGGATAACCCACAAAAAGATAATAAGTGTATACGCCATCCCCACTACAGGACGGTTGCCCCACGGAAATGTTCTTGCTCCTATGATAATAGAATTGCTTCGTAAGGCGATAAAAGCAAAGAGAGAAGCCAGACTATAGAATAAATATACACATCGATTTTTACTCAAATTCAAAAACGAAATAATAAAATGGTAGGTCGCGGCAGGGACAAAAACTACTCCCGCGTAGGCTATTTTTAGCCAAAATAGAATGGAAGAAGTTTGAGTTAGATTGTAGGCGACAAAATATGAAAATTGCCAAAGAGAAGCGCAAAACCCCAGCACGAAGAAGTTCCTATTGACTGCTGACCTCTTATTCTTGAGCAAAACAGAGAATGGCACTAAAAAGAAGATAATAGATACTAGTAATGGTGGCAGAGAATGGATATTTAGACCTTCATTCATATTTTATATTATACCAAATAGTTATACCATATTTACCCTCCATATTCTACTCTAAAAGCACCTTCTTGAGAAAACGCTTTCTTTTCAGAGTAGAGGGGTATATATGCCAAATTGGGGGCCGAAGCTCCCTGCGTCTGTGGTGAGTGTAGTTATGAAATGTAGATTCCTTTTAGGTATTCTGGTTTGTCGGCGATTTGAGCTGCTTCGATTGCACAAAGAGCTCTTTAACCGATGGGCGAAGAAGGACGATGATTGTAAACACACCTAAAACGGTTCCTAGTGGTGCGCAGAGGCAGCTTAAGCCGGCTATGATCAAACAGAACAAATAATGCTTCTGTCGTACCAGGAAGCGTCCCGCACACACCAGGCACACTGCAAGCGTCCATCCACCAAGCACAGCAACGCCACCCATAACGGTGAACATCCAACCGACAAAAGGCGGAGGAGGATTTGCACTGTCTTTACCTGCCATGCTCTCAGGACTTATGAGCATAATGATCCCAATAACAATGTGGATAATAAATGGGGAGGTGAACAAAACGGCGAAAGCGCCAAGCACATAATGGAAAATTGATAACATTCTAAGATGTTCTCTGTCTTTCTCTGCCATCTGTCATCCTTCTAAAATGAATCGAGCTATGAAAATATTTTCGGAGGCACTCAAACTGATTCCGTTCCCTTTTTCTCTTGGACAGTTACCTCATCTGCTCCGCTCTCTACTGAAGGAATCAGAGAGGTCGGCTTTGAAAACGCCAAATATCCAAGAATGATAAGGTACACCAGAGGAATAGGCAAGAGCATAAGAGCCCCTAACCATCCTGGTTTACCACATGCTTTTGCGATTTCAATGAAAAGAATAATCACAGCAATAATGTTTATGAGGGGAATACATAAAAGAAGAACCCACCAGAGAGACTTTCGCGCAATCATACACCAAAGGAACATATTGGCGATGGGAATCCAAGCAAGCCATCCGTTCTCTGTTCCTGTTTTACGCGCTATAGTCTGGAAGGCAATTGCTTGATAGGCGTATATTGCCAAAGAAATTATGCATGAAATGATAAAAAATACTATTCCTAAACCAAAAAATACTTGCAAGAATCCTTCCAGCTCTTTTGAATCTTTTCCGTATTGAAATGGCACATCCACTGAAAATCCTCTAGGTTCTTCCTCCCGAGAAGCCCATACGTTACCGTCGTAGTCTAGGGTAGCTTTTTTTGGACAATCTTCTCCCAAGTTTTTAAAAAACGCTTTGTCCATATATCGTAGCTTTACCCAAGAATCACTAATTTGCACTACTGTTGCTCCTTTTACACTTTCACCCTCTCTTATGGTTTCACCATTGATAATCGCCAGTGGCCTCGCAGGGTCAGAAATAATTCCTTCAACACACATGGAAGGAAGTCTTACCTCAGCATTGTCATCTGCTATACCAATTAGAATGAAAGTAGAAATGAACAATGCGAAAATGAAAATCCCTTTCATTCTTTTCATAGCTTCTCTCATCGTCAGTACCCTCATTTTCCTATTCACCTAAACATCTATAATGTACTTTACTCTTTTATTATACTGCAAAAATGAGAAAATTCGTAGGAAATTTTACTAGAAAGTCGGTGATGTGGTGGGCTAAAACTTAGAGATGGCGTAAAACTTCTATGAGAAAACATCGCTCGTTTGAAGAAACGAACGAAGCGAACTGGCGAAATGGCGGCGATCCGACTTGAACGGATGACGCAACGGGTATGAGCCGTTTGCTCTACCAGCCTGAGCTACGCCGCCAATGGTAAGAATTATATCATTGGGCACGAAAAAATCTATAGAAAAAAATCGGTGGTAATACACGCGTCTATAGCGGGAGCAAGGAGAAGATAGTACATTTTTTTTAACAAATTACTAGGCTCTTTATAAGTAAAGTTGTCTAACCCTGCCAATGTTCTAATATCTGGGAAATGTTTTCTTATGTAGGAGGCCAGCAGCAACGGGACATACATATACTCAGGATAGTATCTGTAAGGCAAGATCACTACATCGATAAATAGTCTGTTTTGCGGAAATGAGAATTCTTCAGATTCTTTCACAATAGTATCAATTAAACTTTTTCGTGCTCTCACATCTATTGCGACCTCTCTCTTGTGTACACTAAGGATAACAAGACAGGTTCTGTATTCATTTGCGAGTCTAAAATAGAACTTTAAATTCTCTCTGGCGGGATAGGAGGAGTTGATGAAAACGAAATTGGCTCTTTTCAATGCACTCTTCAGAAGGTATCTGTTATGAGTATCAATTGATAAATCGATGTCTATTCCTTTGAGTGCGTCAAGAACAAAAAATAATCTTTTCTCATTTTGAAAACAGATGTCGAGACAATTTACTCCCTGTTTTTTTAAGCTCTTTACATAACGCTTGAGGCGTTGCGCATTCTTATCTTCTAGGAGCCTGAGAACTACTTTCTGCTTCTCGCTAAGAGGATAAATTAAAAACATTATCTTTCTGCAGCGAGCCTACAAACACCAAGAAACTCGGCTCACCTATCGCTTGCTGAATTTATCAGGTGAGCGAAGTACCCCGCTCCCAAACCATTATCTATGTTTACCACTACTACTCCCGGAGCGCAGCAATTGAGCATCCCCAAAAGAGCAGCCAGACCCTTAAACGATGCTCCGTAACCAATGCTGGTGGGCACAGCGATAACTGGTGCTTTGGCAAGCCCTGCGATGATACTCGCCAATGCTGCTTCCATACCAGCAACAACAATAATCACCTTTGCCATTCGGATTTTATCTCTAAAAGGGTTGAGCCTATGTACACCCGCCACTCCCACATCATACAATCGTTCTACCGCATTGCCGGCTAATTTTAAAAATACTGCTGCCTCTTGGGCGACTCCGATATCAGATGTTCCTGCAGTGATAATTAACACACGCCCCTTCTTCTCTCGAGGC
>CP070807.1:561561-566969 GCA_020343695.1 Candidatus Omnitrophota bacterium
TTCAAGAACCATGAGACCCTCTTCTTTAGGATTTACAAACGCTTTTAAAATGTTGAACTCTAAGTCAAAATCTTTCGACAACTTATAAATTATCGGTTTGTCTACAAGGTTAGAGGGAAAATGGAGAACTATCTTCTGCGCGTACATAACTATTCACCTCCTTTGACTTCTCGCAACTTTAGAGGCTTAAACTTATAATCAGAGTCAGGACCAGGAAATGACGCTACAGGTTCGGAAAGAAAGAATTGGCCTCTCTCTATCCATCCTTTGAGAATCTGTGCTATCTGATTTGCTTTTGGGTAACTAGATATAGCTGCAGTGAGGACTTCCTTGCCTGAAACTTTAATTTTTCCTGTCTTAAGCTCTGAGTAACTTACTTTCCCAAGGGATTCGGCGATTCCTTGAGGATATGCGTTGCTGTAATCAACGACATTGGTAAAAAGCTCTTCGTCAGACACAGCTGTAGAGCGGGCTATTTCCTCATCCAGTATAGGGATAGGTATTCCAATCCCTACAGAGAGGGATACTCCATACCCCAAGAAACTTACTCCCTTAAGCCAATCTGGACTCATCTGTTTTAAATCACCAATCACCGCGGCTGTACCTGCTGGCGAAAGAGGGGTATTGTTATCTGCGCGCTTAACCCCAGGGTTATGTTGCGTTCCCCACCAGGTAATGTACCCAACGCCTCCCCCCAAAAAGATTCGTGTTCCGACCCCGATAGTTCTATAGAGTGGGTCGTTCAAGAAAGGAGACAGCTGAGCCGCGCTGCAATAGTTGGCATTTCCTAAATTCGGCCGTAAGGTTCCCATATAGGTGTAGATGATTTGATCAGATGCATTTACAGCAACATTGTAGTTCTGGTAGAGATTGCGCGGGTTAAAGAGCACTGCTTCGTTTACATCTTTGACGTTAATAAGTGTCTCTATTTTCTTTCGGGGATAACAATCTGTTCCGTAGCCGGTACCTTCTAATACTAAATCCTTGCCACTCACTAAATCTTCAATTACATGCCCTCCCCCATAACCAAATTCTCCAGGGTAAACTTTATTCCGGGGGTCATCGTCAGGAAGAGCGGTTGCTCCGATGTAGATATCCACAGCCGCAAAACCAGCATATACCGGCACACTGTTAAGATATGCTCTTCCTCCTCCCAGTTTTATCTTGGGTTTAGCGTGCCCTAAATTTAGGTATGCGCCGGAGGAACACATCGGGCCAAAAGTAGCAGTGGTAACCACATCAACTTCCTGGGCTGCCTTTTTTGTTCCTTTTTCTTTGACAATCTCTATCATTTCTTCAGCAGTCACCACAACCGCCTCACCCTTTTTGATTTTCTCATTGATTTCTTTTATCGTTTTAGCCATTCAAAGACCTCCTTCTTGTAAGCGCTACGGTAAATACATCGCCCTTTTGAATTAAAAATACGCATGATCCATACCATAGCCATCACCTCCACACGCTACAGTGCTGACGCACTTCCATATCAGACCGTTTAAGCTTAATTCGAATATCCTGCCACTCAGGCACTATTCCCTCTTCCTAGCCATCCAGGGTAAGTAGCGTTCATAGGGGCTCTGCCCCTTTTGATGCTCGCCTTAAAGAGCAAATCAAAGATGTTTAATTCGGCTCGCGGTCACCCCGCAAGAATAACACAGAAGAAAAAAATTATTCTCTTACAGCAACGCCTATGCGCCATCAAACAACCCTGTAGATAAATACCTCTCTCCTGTGTCAGGCAAAACTACCACAATAAGTTTTCCCTGATTTTCTTCTCTCTTGGCAACCTCTATCGCTACCCAGGCAGCAGCACCAGAAGAAATTCCCACAAATAGCCCTTCCTCTTTTGCCAACTGTCTGGCGACTTTTGCAGCATCTTCATTGCTTACCTGGATAACTTCATCTACCACATCCATTCGTAAAACATCAGGAACAAATCCTGCGCCAATACCCTGAATTTTATGAGGGCCAGGGCTGCCTCCAGAAAGCACTGCTGAATCCTTCGGTTCAACAGCGACTGCTTTAAAACCTGGCTTTCTCTTCTTAATTACTTCAGTTACTCCTGTAATTGTTCCGCCAGTACCTACCCCTGCAACTAAAATATCTACTTTGCCATCAGTATCTTGCCAAATCTCCTCAGCAGTGGTTTTACGGTGAATTTCAGGATTCGCTACATTTTTGAATTGCTGTAAAACGAGATATCGAGAATCGGCTTTTGCCAACTCTTCTGCCTTCTTAACTGCTCCTGACATACCTTCGGCTCCTGGCGTAAGGAGAAGCTCGGCTCCCAACGCTTTGAGCAGACTCCTTCGCTCTAAGCTCATCGTATCAGGCATAGTAAGGAGCAATTTGTAGCCTTTGGCAGCACACACAAAGGCTAAGGCTATGCCGGTATTACCGCTGGTAGGCTCAATAATAATTGTATCTTCCTTAATCACGCCGGCTCTTTCTGCCGCCTCAATCATACTGACACCAATTCTATCTTTAACGCTCGAGAGCGGATTAAAAGACTCTAGTTTAGCTACAACAGTTGCACCTACTCCCTTGACTATGCTATTAAGCCTCACCAAAGGGGTATTGCCTATTGTCTTAGTTACATCTTCTGCAATCTTCATGTCTTGCCTCCCATTTTACTGGTCTCCTCTATTTACTATCGCATACTGATTTAAATTCTTAACCGTTCAAGTTCTTTTTGATCCTTACGCTCCACGCAGACCACCTCTTGCTCTTCATGAGCAACTTTAACGCTTATCTTGACCGCTCCATTTGGGTGTGCATATCGTGCAATTATCTGAGCGGACAATATTTTCGAATGCTCATCAACAATACCTTTTCCAATACCCGTCGGCCCAGCTAATTCTTTGGCCCTAAATATAACATCATTCCTCTGTACCAGCTGAATAAGCTTTTTATTTTCTTTCTCATCTCTGCCCACAATCAACTTAAATGAAGGGTTCAGCCTGAAATGTCGTCCTATTTTAAGGAGTTCAATTTCTCTGAGATTAAACTCACCGTAATCAAAAAGATCCTTAAGCCTCTTACAAAATGCAGGATCGGTTAATAGGCAGCCTCCTGCGGCACAAGGATAATTTTTTATTCCAAATAGATGGGCTAAGCGTATTTGCGGTTTTCTCGTTCTTCCGCAAATATCTAATAGCCTATCTCTTTTGACCCACCCTTCCTTTTCAGGAATTGTTGGGGCAAGTAATTTTGCTGATAAAGGTCTTACAATCAAGCCAGCGAGACCGCTCTCTTGCTCTATTATATTCAATGCATCTTTGTGTTGAGATTTAGGTCTCTGACCTAATACTTCGCCGGTGATGATAAATGAAGCTCCGTATTCTTTCATAACCTCTTTTGCTTTCCTGAGTATTAAAATACGACAATCTATGCATGGATTAAAATTTTTCCCATAACCGTATTTAGGATTCTTTACTATTGAAAGATATTCTTCGCCGAGAAACGCTCCCTTTAATTCTATACCTAATTGCTTTGCCATATCTCGCGTATCAACTCCACACCCCTTCTTATCACACGTGCAAAAAGGGGTTAAACAATGCAGAGTGACTACATCAATGCCTTGTTCTAAAATTACCTTTGCCGCTAATGTACTGTCCAATCCACCAGAGAATAGCGCAATTGCCTTCATAAAAATACGAATTCACAGAGGTCTATGTACTTATCCAATCCTCCGAAACAATCTTTCCTTTTATGCCTACTATGACGCGTTTTAAAGGCACTTTTCTCTTTGCCTGGTTTAGGGCCTCCTGGGTAAGCGCAAGCAGACCGCCACAGCAGGGAACTTCCATAATCATTACTGTAAGGGTATTTACTTTGGCCTCATCAGCCAAAGCTTTTATTTTCTCTATGTACACCTCTTTTTCGCTGTCCAATTTTGGACAGGCAATCACTAAAGATTTACCTTTTAGATAAGAGGAGTGGAAATTTCCATAGCTAAACGCTGTACAATCTGCCGCGATAAGCACATCTTTTGCCTGAAAATACGGTGCCAATGGCGATATCAGATGTAGCTGTATGGGCCACTGTCTGAGCTGAGAGGTTCCAGTACCTGTTGATTCCTCCTGTTTTTCTTCTTCGCTAAAATCCATCATACGCATTCCTGGACACCCTCCGAATGCTTTTGAGGATTGGCTCTCTCGAAATTCCTTCGACATCTCTATCCCTTCACCTTTTAAAAAATCTATCGCTTCTTTAAGATATTTTGTCTCGCCATGGTCTTTTAAGTGTTTAAGATGTGCTTTGATTGTATTAGGGCCTTGCTTTATAATGTTTTCCATAACTTTTTTCTCATCGTACTGTTGCGCTTCTCTCTCCTCTATGGTAATAGCATCCACAGGACAACTACCAATACATGCACCGAGACCATCACAGAATAAATCACTTATTAGGCGGGCTTTGCCGTCAATAAGCTGGAGTGCCCCTTCAGGGCAATTGGGAATGCAGTCTCCACACCCAGTACATTTCTCCACATCAATTTTAATAATTTTCCTTTTTGCCATGACTACCACTCTCGTTTATATATTATACATCATAACACCCTCTTTCTTCTCTCTATACATATCAACTAAATCTTGTAATGTGATAGACCTTAAGGTATCATACATCTTTTCTTTCAGCGTCACCCAGATGTCTCTAGCCACACAGAGAGAGGCTCTTCTACACACCGAAGGTCTATCTACACACTCCACAATATCGAAGTTACCTTCCAGCGCCTCAACGATTTCTGCTACCGTAATCTGCTGGGGGTCCTGAGCCAACATATAGCCCCCACGCATCCCTCTCCCAGACCGTACGAAGCCTTTGGCTTTAAGAGGGATGATGATCTGGCTTAGATATTTCTCTGATATCTCCTGTTTCCTTGCAATTTCTTTCAGAAGTTGTAGACCATTTCCATATCCAAGGGCCAATTCAAACATTAATCTTACTCCGTAACGAGCACGCGTAGAAACCTTCATATCTATTCCCCTTGTTTAAATCACTACTATTTCTATTGAATTGGTAGTAATTATATATAAACCCTTATTTTTGTCAAGCATTTTTTTAATTATTTCTGGTTAAGTAGAAAACGAGGGGAAAAATTTAGAGTTTTGAGATTAGAAATTTAAGGAGGGAAAATATTGGTTATTCTTGAAGTTTCTTATGGGTCCTTAATACAGCCTCCAGGAGAGCCAGACTTTTCTCAAACTCCTCACCCTTATAGAAGACGCCAGAAAATCCATAAGGCTCTACCTCGGCTAGCTTGCGCTGATCGGCATAGGCGCTGATAATTATAACCGGAATCGTTTTATTATTCTCTCTTATTTTTTTGAGGGTCTGGATTCCATCCATAACCGGCATATTGAGGTCCAAAAAGACAATATCTGGTTTTTCCTCCTGCAACATGTCGAGAC
>CP070807.1:567069-572065 GCA_020343695.1 Candidatus Omnitrophota bacterium
TACTATCTGTATGCATTTCGTAATGTGAAAGTTTACAACGACCATGTGGTGAATAAAATTCTCGAAGACCTTAAACGTACCTTAAATCCCTATGAAATTGCTGTGGCAGGAGAATTTAGCACCAGAGGCGGTATAGGGAATAGAGTGTCTGCCCACTATAAAGCGCGCAAATAGACCTAATCAAAAGGTATTAATTTTGAGTATGAAGAATCAAGAGGTTGCCCATATCTTTCGTGAGATCGCAAAGATGCTCGACCTAAAAGGAGAAAACCCTTTTCGAATAAGGGCTTACGAAAGAGCTGCCCAGAATATTGAGAGCGTGGGAGAGGATCTCCAGAAGCTCTTTGAGCAGGACGCATTGACTACTATTGCCGGGATAGGAGAGGATCTTGCCAATAAGATTAAGGAGATCATCACCACCGGGACCCTAAGGCAGTTTGAGAAGCTCAAAAAAGAAATTCCCCAAGGGGTGCTGCAAATGATGGAGATTCCCGGTTTAGGTCCCAAAACAGTGAAGCTTATTTATGAAAAATTGAAGATAGACAGCATTGATAAGCTGGAGATAGCTGCCAAGACAGGAAAATTGCGCATTTTAGAGGGGATTAGAGAAAAGACCGAGGAAAACATAATAAGGGGTGTTGGCTTCGTAAGGAAGGGTCAAGAGAGAATGCCAATATATCAGGCATTAATTATCGCGCATAATTTTGTTGAGAGTCTAAAAAAGATGAAGGAAATAGAGAAAATAGAACCCGCAGGTTCTCTTCGCCGAAGAAAGGAGACAGTAAGAGATATTGATATTTTAGTTACTTCACGAAAACCTGCGTCGGTTATGGATGCATTTACACGCCTCCCATATGTAAAAGAGATTTTAGCAAAGGGCGAGACGAAATCCTCCATTATCTCGAGAGAAAATATGCAGGTAGATTTAAGGGTGGTGCAGAAGCAGAGTTTCGGTTCAGCTCTTTTATATTTTACAGGCTCAAAAGAGTTTAATATAAAACTTCGCCAGTTGGCGATTAAGAGAGGGTATAAGGTAAACGAATATGGGGTATTTTCAGCTCGCAGCAGGCGAGAACAAAAAGTTGCAGGTAAATCTGAAGAAGAAATTTTTTCATTAATGAAGATGGCCTACATATTTCCTGAGTTGAGAGAGGATCGGGGAGAGGTTGAAGCTGCATTAAAAAATAAATTGCCGAAAATCGTGACGCTCAAAGATATCAAAGGAGATCTTCATGTTCACTCAAAATACAGTGATGGCGCAGAAACAATTGAGAGAATCGCAAGGAAAGCCTCAGAGTGCCACTATCAATTTATCGCAATCTGCGATCATTCCCAGAGCCTAAAGGTCGCTAACGGCCTGCCTATTAAAGAAGTATATAAGAAGATCGAAGAAACAAGGAAGGTGAATGCACGGTTGAAAGGAATATACGTGTTGTGCGGGACAGAGGTAGATATTTTATCAGATGGTTCACTTGATTATCCTGACAGTTTGCTTAAGAAGCTGGATGTGGTTATTGCTGCTATCCATACAGGGTTTAAGCAATCGAAAGCACAGCTCACCAAGCGGACGATCGCTGCCTGTAAAAATAAATATATCAACATCATTGCTCATCCAACAGGACGGCTTTGGGGCGTGCGAGATTCTTACGAGATTGATTTTGAGGAAGTTTTAAAAGCCGCCTCTGATTATAACGTTGCGTTGGAGATTAATTGTTACCCTCAAAGGTTAGATCTCAACGATATGCATACATTCAAAGCAAAACAGGCGGGTGCCAAGCTTGCTCTTGGAACCGATGCTCATATTCTTGATCAGTTCAAGGCAATTGATTTGGGAGTGAGTGTGGCACGCCGTGGGTGGCTCGAAAGACGAGATATTCTGAATTGCATGAATGTCGATGCGCTACTTAAATGGTTGAAAAAATGAAAAATAGATGATTAAAAAAATAATACTTTCGATTTTCTGTATTGCCCTTTGTTCTTGTTCGCAGCCGCTCTACAAAGATACGTTTATTATTTCCGGAACATACCTGGAGGTTGTATCTAGTCACAAGGAGGCAGCAAAGATTGTACATGAGGAGTTTAAGCGTTTAGATAAAATTTTTAATATGTATGATCCAGAATCAGAGGTATCGCGATTAAACACCTCTTACGATGAGCCTTTAGAAGTTTCTCCAGAGTTAATCGAAGTCTTACAGATTGCTCAACGCGTGTATCATTTAAGCGGCGGTGCGTTTGATATAAGCCATGGTTCATTGTATATTTTTTGGAAAGAGCTTATAAAGAAAGGAAAGGTAGAGAAGTTTCCTTCACACCAAGAGATCAGTCAACTGAAAGAATTAGGGGGAATGAACCACCTAGCGGTCAGGCCCCATGATCAGACAGTAACAATAAAAAGAAAAGGGCTCAAGGTTGATTTAAGCGGCATTGCCAAAGGATACATCGTAGACAGAGCAGTTTTGCAATTAAAAAAGTCAGGCATAGACAGCGCCCTTATAAATGCGGGCGGAGATATTTATTGTTTGGGTAAAATTTCTTACTTTGGTTCTTCTAAAAGGTCAGGACCTAAACACTGGTATCGAAAGCGCCCCTGGAGAATAGGCATACAGGATCCTGGCAGCGGAGAGGACATCATACATGCCCAAGAGTTAATTGATGAAGCGATTGCCACGTCAGGAAATTATGAACAATTTTTTGAATTCGCCGATAAGCGTTACTCCCATATTCTCGACCCTCGTACAGGATATCCTGTAGCCAATAATATTGTAAGTGTGAGTGTAATCAGTCGCAATTGCACCGCAGCCGATAGTTTAGCGACTGCATTTTTTATCATGGGTTTAGAGGAAATTCAGAATTTTTTCTCTGCGAACCCTTCTATGATCAAGATATTTGTGGTTGCACATGACGGTAACAGTGAACGTATGTACGTTTTTCAATAGATGTACTTTTCTTTCTCTGAACAAAATGTTTTGCAGAAAATCTGCGGGATAACCATGGGAAAAGTGAAAATCAAAGATATTATAAAAAAGAAGAGGAAGGGAAAAATTGCAATGCTTACCTGCTATGATTATTCCTTTGCGCGCATATTAGACGAAGCAGGTATCGATATCATTTTAGTAGGCGATTCTTTGGCAAATGTCGTTCTGGGAATGAAGGAGACTAGATCAGTAAGTTTCAAGGAGATGCTGAACCATACACGAGCTGTTGCCAAGGCAACCAGCGAGGCTCTTGTTGTCGCTGATATGCCTTATGTGAGTTATCAGAAGGACCCTAAAAAATGTGTTTATTATGCGAAAAAATTTATTGAGGTGGGAGCAGATGCTGTAAAAATAGAATGGTTCAAGGATTGTCCTTACGTCGTAAAGAGCCTCCTGAAAGTAGGAATCCCTGTTATGGGTCATATTGGTTTAACTCCCCAGACTGTGCATCTTTTGGGAGGCTATAAAGTGCAGGGCAGAGATAGGAAATCGGCGCTGCACCTTGTGAATGAAGCCAAAGCACTGGAATCTTTGGGAGTTTTTAGTATTGTTTTAGAGTGTATCCCTTATCAACTTGCCCAACTTATTACAAGACAGCTAAAGATTCCTACTATTGGAATTGGAGCAGGAAGATATTGTGATGGACAGGTGCTGGTGTTGTATGATTTAATCGGTCTTTACAAAGAAATAAGACCTAAGTTTGTGAGGATGTATAAAGATGTATATAGAGAAGTAAAAAACGCAGCCGTTAAATTTAAGAAAGATGTGCGTGGCAACAAATTCCCTTCCCTTAAAGAAAGTTTTTCTATGAAAAAATAGAAGTTCTTCAATGGGGGAACGGATTGAAGATTTTGGCATAATTTCGTGGTTGAACAAAGGAAGAATTTATGGTAATATTCATTTTCAAACAAAGAGAATTTAGATTGCCATAGTTGTTCCAACAAGAGTAGAGGAAATCTGAGGGTATTTTGGGGAACAACAGAGAGGAAGGTATGGCGGATATTATTAATTTATTGAGAGAGAAGGCCAAAAAGAAGCCAAAGAAAATTGTTTTTCCTGAACCGGATGATGAACGAATTTTGGAGGCGGTAGATTATATAGAAAAAGAAAAAATTGCATATCCTTTGCTTCTTACTAAAGATAAGCTTGAACCAGAGAAACAGGAAGAGTTTGCCAGTCTCTTTCATCAGTGGAAGCAAGCCAAGGGCGTAAGCTTTGAGGAAGCAAGGGAATTAATGACAAATCCTCTCTATTACGCAGCAATGCTGGTAAGATGCGGCTATGCTCACGGTATTGTTGCCGGCGCAATTTACACCACTTCTTCTGTAATAAGGTCTGCTTTAAATTGTTTAGAGATAGATAGGAGTATTGGCCTGGTTTCCGGCTGTTTTATTATGGTCGTTCCTGACTGCGATTACGGCGAGGCAGGGACTTTTATTTATGCCGACTGCGGGGTGGTTCCTTACCCCAGCAGCGAACAACTTGCCAATATTGCTGTTTCTTCTGCGCGGTTTGCCAAGGAAGTTTTGGAGTTTTGCCCCAGAGTAGCTTTTTTAAGTTTTTCTACAAAGGGCAGCGCCGGAGGAAGGTGGGTAGATAAGATAAGGGAAGCAGTAAAAATTGCCGAGTCCAAGGATAAAGAGTTTTCATTTGATGGAGAACTTCAGGCAGATTCTGCCCTTGTGCCAGAAGTGGCCGAAAGGAAATTAGACAAGAGCAAAGTGGCAGGCAGAGCCAATGTTTTAATTTTTCCTAATTTAGATGCCGGTAACATCTGTTATAAGCTTACAGAGAGATTAGCCAAAGCCAGAGCTGTAGGGCCGATAATTTTAGGAACCGTACAGCCGTGTGGAGACTTATCCCGAGGCTGTTCAGTAGAGGATATCATTGATTCTACGGTGATTACAGTGATAAGAGCCTAATATGCGAAAGAAAGCGATTGTTTTTCCCGGAGAAGGAACACACTATGTAGGCATGGGAAAAAGTCTTTATGATAATTTTGCTTGTGCGCGGGAAATTTT
>CP070807.1:572165-577061 GCA_020343695.1 Candidatus Omnitrophota bacterium
GGGCATTTTTTATTAAACATAGACATAAAATACGTATTTATAATACAAAAAAAGAAGCATTCTTTATTATGGGAATTATTTTTTTGATTGGTATAGCCAGTGATTCTTTGGCGGCATGGAGAGGGTATTGGAGTTTTGAAGGGCCCGGGTTAATAGGTCTCAAAATTGGATTATTGCCTATCGAAGAATACACACTTTTTTTGATAACCCCTTTCTGGGGAATAGTTTTTTATAAAAGTTTACACAAAAATAAGGAGAAATAAAAATGCCGATTCATCTTACTGAGTTAGATGTAATTCCTGAAGCCGAAGGCTTAGATTCTGCATTGATTGTCGCTTGCAACATGTGCGCTGGAGCAAGTTTAGCTATGAAAGAAAATAAACCTTTTATGCAGGTTTTTGGAAGTTTTTTGAAATCACCCCCCCTCGTTAGATACATTAAGAGGTTGCAATTTCAATTGAGAGAAAAAGGGATAAAGACAAAATGGTTTAAGGGTGGCGTTCTTCAACAATTTTTTCTTTGCTTATCGACATCACGACACCGTAAAAAAATTCAAAAATATGCAAAAAAATATGAAGCGGTGATTGTTTTGGGATGTGATTCTGCAATTGAAACTGTGCGCGATTCCGTAAAAGGAACTAACTGTAATGTAATTGTAGGCATGGAAGTCGGCGGAATTATGAATACAAAACCAAAATTCCATTCGCCATGTAATATATCCTTTGAAGGTAGCAAAATAATTCCCATCTGTGACCGTCATTGTAAGCAAGCCGGGAAAATGGGGCAGCGCCATTTTTTGCCCCATCACCCCTGATTAATTCCGTTGTGCATAACTAAGAGGAGGTGACAGTGAGGCCAAAAAAAACCAGGTGGGTTAAGTGCGAGCCGGGCGAACGATGTTTCCGGCCGCAATATAAGCCGTCACGCCAGTTAAAAGGTGTAAATTTAACTCTTGATGAGTTTGAAGCAGTGAGGCTTTCTGATTTGGAAGGGTTTGCCCAAGAAGAAGTTTCTAAGAAAATGAGAGTCCATCGCTCAACGATTTCACGCATATTAGATTCCGCCCATAAAAAGATTGCTGACGCTTTGGTAAATGTCAAGGCTATACGCATAGAGGGCGGATGCTGCAAGGTTACAGAGAAAAGGAGATAAAATCCGTGGATAAGAAAGCAATTTTTGCCGTTGGGGTTGTGCTGTTGATTTTTGCGGTCATCCTCGTATATGAATGGGGCGGCGCCTGGAAAGGATACAAGAAAACTATGGAGCAGAGCGATTCCATAACCGCCGAGCTTCTCAAGAAAGAAAACATACCTGTCTATATGCTCATAATAGTTACCATTATCGAATATATTAAACATTCCTGGCTGTGTCTTCTGTTAGCGTTTATTGCAGCCGGTGCGCTTCAGGAATTTGTACCAAAGGATAAGGTAGTTAAGCTTATGGGTTCAGGCAGGGGTTTTCTTCCCTATGTCATAGGCGGGGCAGGCGGACCAATGCTTTCGATGTGTTCGTGCAGCATAATCCCGATTTTTGGCGGGCTTTATAAAAGAGGGGCAGGCCTTGGCCCTGCGCTTACGTTTCTTCTTGTGGCACCTGCTTTTAATCCTGCAGCAGTGCTTTTGACATTGGCATTGCTGGGCTGGAAGTTTACTATAGCGAGGATTATTTTTGCCATGCTTTCCGGGATTTCCGTAGGTTATATTACAGAAAAGGTTATGAAAAATAGAATAGCCGAATCCGAACCTGTCCGTATTGAAGCAGAATCACTTCAGCAGACAAAAGAGGGGTATGGAAAGAGAGTGCTCAATATGTTTCTTTATTCCTGGGAGTTTGTTAAAATCGTCCTTCCTTTAATATTGGTTGGAGTTATACTCGCAGGGCTCATAAAGGCATTTCTGCCGCCGGCTTTTATTGTAAAATATCTCGGAGTCGGCATTTTACCCATCATGCTGGCTTCCGCAATGGGCGTTCTTATGTACGCGCCAAGCCTCGTAGAGGCACCTCTTATAAGGGGGTTGCTGGATTTGGGCATGGGCACAGGCGCTTCAATGGCGCACCTTCTGACAGGGCCGGCTTTGAGCATGCCTTCTATACTGGGTGTGTGTAAAATCGTCAATCCAAAGGTGCCTGTAGTTTATGCAACACTTATGTGGATATGCGGAGTTATCGCAGGGCTTGTATTTTGGTTTTTAGTACCTACATTTAGTTAGAGAGGAGGACAAGATGAAGATAGAAGTTTTTGGACCAGGTTGCTATCGTTGCCAGCAGGTTGAAAAAGCGGTAAAAGATGCCGTTGCCGAGCTTAATCTTAACGCCGAAATACTAAAAGTAACTGATGTGGGAAAGATAGTAGAGGCCGGTATCATGCCGACCCCTGGTTTGCGCATAAACGGCAAGGTCAAATGCTGCGGCCGTATCCCCAAAGTGGAAGAAGTGAAGGAATGGGTCAGAGAAGAAGAATAATACGCAACAGTTTTTTCCGTTGCGTAATACGAATATCAATTTTATTAACAGGTACTCTTGTTAATGTTTGCGCTGTGCCTGCCGTAGAGAATCCGCTAGCAAACCATGTAGCTGTCTATTATTTTCACGGTCATTTTCGTTGTCCGACCTGTTTGAGGATGGAACAATATGCCAGGGAAGCTGTCGAAGATAATTTTAGAAATGAATTAACCTCAGGCAAGTTGACATTCAAGGTAGTGAACGTGGAAGAGAAGGGTAATGAGCATTTTGTGAATGATTACCAGCTTTACACCAAGTCCCTTGTTATATCATTGGTTGAGAACGGCAAAGAAGTCAAATATAAGAATCTTGATAAAATCTGGGCATATGCTCGTAATAAAGAGAAGTATATCGATTATGTTAAGGATGAAATTGGTAATTTTTTGAAGTAATTGTAATGGTTGAGGTTTATGTCAGTTTTGCTTCAGCTATTTGGCTAGGAATACTTACTTCCATAAGCCCTTGTCCGCTTGCTACGAATATAGCCGCTGTGTCTTTCTTGTCTAAAAAAATCAATCATCCTAAATTTGTTCTTTGGTCAGGCCTGGCCTACACATTAGGCCGGATGGTTACCTATGCTGTATTGGGAGGTATTATTATAAGTTCCTTGGTGAGTATACCTTTTATTGCTAATTTTCTCCAAAAATATATGAATATGATATTAGGGCCCGTGCTTTTTATTGTGGGGTTGTTTTTATTGAATATAATTTCTTTCAATCTGCCGAGCTTCTCTGTTCCACAGGAAAAACAGAACACGTTAGCGGAATCAGGCATAAAGGGTTCTTTTGTGTTGGGGATGATGTTTGCTTTCTCCTTCTGTCCGATTGCTGCAGCATTATTTTTTGGCAGTTTAATTCCTCTTTCGTTGAGTAGCAGTTACGGAATGGTTTTACCGTTTTTTTACGGTATCGGCACAGGGATTCCTGTAGTTGCGTTTTCAGTGTGTATTGCCTTAGGCGTTAAATCTTTGTCGAAATGGTTTTATAAAATAGTGAGGTTTGAAAAGTATACAAGAAAAATTACAGGTGTTATCTTTATCTTGGTCGGAGTCTACTTTATTTGGGCGCATCTTATCGTAAGTTTTTTGTAGGAGGAAGCAGGTTATGGCAAGAGTAATTCACGAAGAGCGAAGGTTAAGTTTTTTTGAGAAGTACCTAACTGTATGGGTTATAGGATGCATTAGTTTAGGCATTCTGCTTGGAAAGCTGTTTCCCCAAGCAGCCGTTACATTAGATAAGATTTCAATTTACCAGGTATCCATACCTATAGCAGTGTGTCTTTTCTTTATGATGTACCCGATCATGGTAAAGATTGATTTTGCTGAGGTTATCAAGGCAGGCAAAACCCCCAAGCCGGTTGCGCTGACATTATTTGTCAACTGGTTTATCAAACCGTTTACTATGTTAGCAATTGCTTCGCTTTTCTTGGGCGTATTTTTTAAAGGTTGGCTTCCGGGGTTCGAAATTGTCAAGGACGGTTCCAGGGTGGAATTGTTTCGTTCTTATATCTCAGGATGTATTCTTTTAGGAATTGCGCCTTGTACGGCAATGGTCCTTATATGGGGACATTTATCAAAAGGAAATGACGGCCACACCCTTGTCATGGTAGCGATAAATTCATTAACGATGTTATTTCTCTATGCACCTTTAGGCGGGTGGCTGCTGGGGGTAAATAGAATGCCTATTCCCTGGCAGACGATTGCTTTATCCGTTGTGGTTTATGTGGGACTGCCGCTTCTTCTGGGTTATCACTCGAGGAAATGGGTTATTGCCAAAAAAGGGTTTAAGTGGTTTGAAGAAAAGTTTATCCATTATTTGACGCCGGTATCAATCGGGGCACTGCTGATTACGCTAGTTCTTCTATTTTCATTTAAGGGAGATTTAATCATCAGCCAGCCTCAAGTTATATTTTTGATTGCAATACCTCTTTTTATACAGACGTGTTTTATATTTGCCTTGGCGTATACGATGGCAAAGTGGTTAAAACTGCCCTACAGAGATGCCGCGCCTTCGGCATTGATAGGGGCGAGTAATCATTTTGAAGTGGCTATTGCGACATCCACGATACTTTTTGGATTATCGTCAGGCGCGTCATTGGCTACAGTGGTCGGCGTATTAATCGAAGTTCCGGTTATGCTTATGCTGGTAAGAATTTGCTTAAAAACAAAAGGCTTATTTAAACCGGGATTTGAGGCGAAGGAAATATTATCTTTGGGTATTGAGAATCCCTCCGGCAGCCAAATGGCAGAAGGGTTTCCCGAGCAGTTGGCAGCAGAAAAGGAAAGCACCTGATAAAGAAGCAGAAGCTTGGGTATGAACCTAATTAGGCGCCAATTAGGTGCATGTTTTTATATATTTTCGCATCATTATTCCCCTTTAAAAATTTCCCCCCTTT
>CP070807.1:577161-581942 GCA_020343695.1 Candidatus Omnitrophota bacterium
CTTATATCCCCTTGAGCCATCTTCGGTGGCAATACGCACTTTATATCCTAGACGCTGAAAGTCCTGTCCGCACAAAATCTCATTTTTTGTCTTTGCTCCCAAAAGAACTATGGTTTGAGATTTGGAATTTGGTGATTGGAATTTCCTTATTGTTTCTCCCAGAAACAACAAGGGAGCTACGCCTATTCCTCCTGCCACCAATATTCGCCACTCGTCACTCTTCGCCCTCAACTCGTATTTGAAACCATTTCCCAGAGGGCCGATGAGATCCAACACATCACCTCTTTTGTACTGAGATAAAAGGTGTGTGCCTCTTCCTCTCACCTTAAAGAGAACATACACTGTATCTGCTTTTATCTTATGAATGCTGAAAGGTCTTCGCAAGAGGGTAACTTTATTATCTATTTTTATATGGAGAAATTGAGCAGGTTTAGCTTTTTGAGCAAGATATGGAGATTTAAATCCTATACGGTAGGTGTGTGGGTTTATTTTTTCTATAACCCCGATTTTCACATTCAGTTCTTTCATGTTTTCCCTTTAGAGATTTATGCTATTCTACCAGATATCACACTGTGAAGCAATAATGTTAGTTTCTCCAAATCTCCCTGTTTTACTCTGCATGTGTGCTAACCGTAAAGGCTCAGGTATTCTATAGCAAGAAGTATCTAATACAACGCTGAGCGCTGTTTTAAGTGTTATTCCCCAACCTACTGACACATATATTTCTCTGGTGTTACTTTTGGTGCGCAGGGCTGCTCCTACAATCCTCTTTCTGTATCGTATAAGAGAGAAGTGGCCTCGCTCTTCTCCCAAGGATGGATAATTTCCTAAAAGAAGGTTCTTGGTGCAGCCAATTGTGGGCATCTCCAACACAATTCCAAGAAAAGTAGCTAATCCCATCATCCGAGGGTGCAGAACTCCGTTTCCATCAAAGAGAAAGCAGTCAGGTTTGATTTTTAATCTGGAGATTGCTTCTATGAGAATTGGCGCTTCTCGAAAGGCAAGATATCCCGGAATGTAAGGAAAGGCGACTTTACCTCTTATTGAAACTCTCTCTAACAGTTGCAAATTATAATCGAAAACACAGATGCCCGCCTGAGCGCAATCGCCTTCATAGTGC
Source organism: Candidatus Omnitrophota bacterium (assembly GCA_020343695.1). Classification (GTDB taxonomy): domain Bacteria; phylum Omnitrophota; class Gorgyraeia; order Duberdicusellales; family 4484-171. The sequence goes on from CP070807.1 coordinate 578,282, forward strand.
ACATCGCATCCTGCAAGAGTAGATATTCTTTTACATCTGTTGGTATAGACAATGTATTTTTTCAAATTCTCTTGAAGCGAATCGAGAGCTTTGAGGGCAAGAGGAGTAGAGATAGATTTTGCTATCTTTCCGTTCTGATATTCCGGGAGCATTTTGCATTTTTTATACTGCATATAAACTTTGTGATTCCTCTGGCAAATCTCTGAAAATAAGATCTGTCTCCCATTTTCTCGGCTGGGGGAAACAGTATCTGCCAATAATCCCTCACCGAGTGCGCTTCTAGCAGTTGGAAAAGCAGGTAGCGCAAAAACGACTCCAGGAGCTGTCTTCTGAGAGAGTTTCTATGGAGCAAAATCTTGCTGTTTGCAAAAATCATAATAAAAAAACGCTTAAAAATACGTGGTCTGAGTTGCACCAAGATCTGATGCGGCACGTATGAACCAAGGAGCGAGCATGATAGATGAAGCGTGGCATAGAGAGAATTCGACAATTTCCATCTCTTTGCTCTCCTCACAATCTTTGACCAATCAAGAGCACCTTGATATTTCGTCAACAACGCATTTACATCACAGAGGCATCGTAAGTCGCAAAGGTAGGCGCTGTCTACAAAATGCACTGAAAGATAAAGGAGCAACTCTTCCTCTCCCAATTCATAATAACCAATGCCTTCTTCTTCCTTCAGCTTTGTATTACTCCATATCTCGTTCATCCGCTCAGTTCTTAAAAGTACCGGATTTATCTCCCAATGCAAATCTATGAATGCACTTGCTGGCTTTTTAAACACATACTGCCATAACTGTTGCCCGGCTCTTTCATAGGTACAAAGTGCATAACCGGCCTGCTCCAATATTTTTCGGGCTTTTTCTCTATTTTCTCTTTCGATAAGTAAATCTATATCAGCGCTGGTGCCTCGTGCTGCGATATCATCATAGAGGCTTTTTGAAAGAAAAGGTCCTTTCAATACTACCACAGGAATATTGCTGTTGAGGAACAATTGTAAAACTGCCATTGACTGCCGGTAGGCATCGGTTACTTTTGGTACTGCATAAAGATAGCTCTTCTTTAATCTCTCAAGGGGTGCTGTTGGAACCAACGACGGGCAATTGAACGTTTTCAAAGAATTGTAAAATAAGTATGGTGGGCCGCACCGAAGAGCAGTATGAAAGAAAAAATTCCAGTCAACCCCCTCTCTCATAATTTCTTTAGCTCTCTCTGTATAGTTTTTCTTGAGGTAAGTACGTGCGCACATAAAAAGCAATTCTTCAGTATTATGAATAAGGTGAGCTCTTCTATGGCGAGTTTTTTTCTTAAGGCTGCTTTTCTCAAAATCGCCAAAGAAGCCGTCTGTCTCTAGGGCGCTATTGGCTATTCCTGCTTCACCTAAAACCTCTTTTGCTTTCTCCAGCAGAATTCTCTCAAAACCTAATTTTCTGAATCGTGCCCGTATAGAGAGCTCGTTCAACCAGCACCCTTTATGAGGACAGGGGGCTTTCCTATTTAAAAAACTTACCTGGCCTATGGGTGTATTATTCAATTTGATTGCAAGATAAAAAGTTTTAGCTTGCTTAAGCTTTGAAAAAATTATGCTATCGGTGCTTTCGAGAATATTGCAATCATAAACTCTACTCAGTATTTTTTGAGAAAACGGAACAGCAATTTCAAAATGAATACGGGGAGTTAACTTTCTGATAAATTTACTCCCAAACATTTCATAAAAATGAAAAGATTGCATCTTAGTCAAAATAGCTCCTAAAATTCTTTTTGTCATGGTTGCTACGTTTGAATGCGCTTTTGTTTTCCTGTAGAGAGATTTTTCCCAGAACGTAGCCTTTCTCGGTGCCAGAGGAAATGATCTTTTCCCTCTCTTTATCGAAACTATCTTACCTAATATATTATCAGCCGCTATTCGTTCCTGGTGCAGAGAGTCTAATATAACGGCGCTATCTGCTCTCGTTATGATGAACTGCTTTCCATTGATATTTTGTTTATCTACTACGCGATGCGAATACAATCTGTCTTGCTTGCGATACACTGCGATATCTCCCCTTCTTATATCTTCTATACGGGCAGGGGAAATTTTCAGTGTATCTCCTTTTTTCACAACCGGGAACATCGACCAACTCATCGCTTTGAAGGTGAACTTACCACTCTCCAAGAGCAACCCTTTTAATTCAAAGAGGTCAACACAGTGAGCTTTACGCTGTAATATCTTATTTTGTTCTCTCGATGGATTGTCTCTTGATGCCGCCGCATCACAGCACGGTAGAATACGCCAGTATTGCGAACATAAATCTTTAAGGTAAGTATCTTGGCAAGGCAGAAGCTCTTCTTGGATTTTCAGATCATCAAATTTATTAACCTGCATATTTTTGCGATTTTCTTAAAACACAACTTTTCTATAGCTTCTGGATGATATTATACAGGATAAGAGGAAATAAAGAAAGAGGGCAAAACCAACTCGTAGCTTTAATTTATTAATACTGGCCCCCTATAACGCTTGTTTTCTTAATGCTTGTTTTCTTAGAAAAACTAAGTAGAATATAAGCGGATTTGCTTGAAAATAAGTAAAATGTGATGCAGAAAAAAAGAAAGAACATCAGGATAGGGTATGTAAACCTCCTCAAAAAAAGCCATATTAGCAGCATAGAAATAAATAATAATTTTCTTAACCTTTTGAATCGCTATGCCGACGTAAAGATTGTTTCTCTAGCTCAATATAAGGAAATAAAAAAGTTCTTTAAAGAGATAGAAAAATATAATTTTGATTACTTTTTTGTCGATACTTTCACCTATCTGCTCTCCTCCTTTTTATTAAGGGAACGGCTGGGTTTAGATATCCCCTTTATCTTGCCTCTCCATACAATTTATCCCTGGGTACATAATTATGTATATGTGATTCCCCTGATCAGAGAGTATGATATCATTTACGCCCCTTCCCAATACGCAAAAGAAGCTTTTTTAAAAATTTCAGATAAGCTCAATATCCATATGTTTCCTTATTGTCTGGATATCCAGTCTATCCGGAATGCTATTCGTCACGATTCTAAAAAAGAAAATAAAATAATAACATTTATGGGTCGCCTGACAAAACAAAAGGGTATTGAGACATTAATACAATGCCTGCCAGAAATTGTGGAGCATACAAGTAAAGTGCGTTTACAAATTATAGGGCCGTTAAGCGGTTCTGGATTAAAGGATGAACCTCTCTCTCCTTATGTAAAAAAATTAAAGAGGGAAATAAAAAAACTTGGATTGAACAACAAAGTCACCTTTAGGGGAGCGCAGTTTGGTTCACGTAAATACTCATTACTTTCGGTGTCTGATGTCTTCGTTACTCCTACAGTAGCGCCTGAAGAAACTTTTCAGATTGTAAACATCGAGGCCTTGGCCTGTGGGATACCTGTTATTACCACTAAATGGGCAGGGATTACCGAGGTGGTGACGGCAGGAAAAAATGGGTATTTACTTGATATTTACAACGACAGAAAAGGATGCCCAAAAGTGAATCAACAACAGCTGGCTTCTCTAATAATAAAACTACTAAAAAATGATGACCTAACCCGGCTATTAAAAAAGAATGCCGTAAGAACTGCTCTTACCTATGATTATCACAAAGTACTACCTCCTTTCCTTACTTTATTAAAGAAAAGAACAATGCAGC
>CP070807.1:582042-586804 GCA_020343695.1 Candidatus Omnitrophota bacterium
TTAAATAAGGAAGATGTAGGGATATAGGAAGGAGAGGAGGATGCAGCGAAGAAAAATTTCTATAGTTATAGCTATACTTATAATAGGTGTTGTGTATTTAATCCTAAAAATCAATTCCGGCTATTTTCGGGCTAAGGAGCCAAAGGGAGAAAAAGCCGTAGAGGCATCTTTACATATCATCGCCGCCGCAGAAATGCACTACCACGAAACGCATTCTACATATGGTAGTTTAAACCAGTTTGCGAAATTAAAACCTCCTATTATTGGTGCCGACTTGGCCCGTGGTTCAAAATATGGGTATAATTTTTCAGTGTTTGCTTCAAGGAATAGTTTTTATGCTGTGGCGGTTCCTACTAAGGAGTTATCTAAAAACCATATTTTCTATATAGATGAACGTGGCGAAGTATGCAAATCAGATATGCCAGGGATTTCAGCACCAACTGTTCATGCAGATAAGGGAAGTTGTCCTGTAGGATTCTCTAGAGTAAAGGAACAGTTTAAGTGAGGGCAATTAAAACCTTGAGGTAGAAGCAAAAATTTCTTGCCTAAATTCCCCCCTATGCTATAATTTTTTCCTGATAAACCGCTCATCTTTCTGGTGGGCGTTCAAGTGCCGAGGTAGCTCAGGCGGTAGAGCGAGGGACTGAAAATCCCTGCGTCGGGGGTTCGACTCCCTCCCTCGGCACGTTTTTATTTTACTCCAAAGGTTTTCTTGCCAATCAAGTCTTTGTTTTTCACTCAAAAGCAATGTCGGATGCAATAATTGCCCTTTGGGCACTTCGCCTGCGGCGAAGATTGCATACGACTCCCTGCCTGCCGGCAGGCAGGCCTCCCTCGGCACGTTTTTATTTCTCACCGCACTCTTTATTGCATCTTTTATCTTGCCTTTTGGCTGTATTCTGTGTTAATATATTTTCAGTATGTAGGAATTGTATGCATGAGAGTGTTTATTGGGAGGAGTGAAAATGAATGAATTACGCTTAAGACCAATGGAGATCGGCGATATTTTAGATAGCGCTTTTCGGTTATACAAGAATAATTTTGCGAAATTCATTCATATTATGGCCCCTATTTATATACTTGGTTTTATCGCAGGCGTAATTTATCAACAAGCGATTGCAACGTTAGGCCTGCCAGGAAGGGGAGCAGCTTTAAATATAGGCTTTGGTGTGGTTGGTGTAGGATTTTCAGCGCTTTTTGGTCTTATATCCTGGATTTTAAAATTTGTTGCAGTAGGGGCGTTAGTTCATTCGGTATCCGCCTCATATTTAGGAGAAGATATTCGATATAATGAGGCATATAAGCGCGTATGGAGACAATTTTGGCCATTGGTAGGAGTAGGGTTTCTGGCAGGGCTGATGATTTTTATCGGCAAGGTTATGTTGATTATCCCCGGTATTGTTCTTGCTGTCTTTTTATCCCTGGTAGCACATGTAATGGTGTTAGAGAAAGAGGGGGTAGGAGGTTCTATTGGTCGTAGTTTTGAGCTCGTTGCATATAGTTTTTGGAAAACATTTTTGGTCTGTTTGGTTGCCTATGTCATTATCCTGGTCGTTTCTGGTGCAGCGTATCTACCGTTCTTTATTTGGGGAATGATAAGGTCTTTCTCCATTGGCTCAATGCACCAGTTTCAATATCCTTTAGGAATACAAATCCTTCAAATCGCGATCACGAATTTCATTGAGCTTCTTACCGCACCATTCTGGATGGTCGCCCTTACTTTGCTGTATTACGATATTCGCATTCGCAAAGAAGGTTTTGATTTGGAAGTGATGGCTCATGGTTTAGGCTATGATGTGTCATCACCTCGCGATACCTCTGGCCAAAATCTCCAAGAGAAATAAAGGGAGTGAAAGTAAAAATCTGTGTCCTCTTTTTAGTCTTGTCCTTCACCTTTTACCCAAAGATTGAGAGTCTTGTATACGGCGCTTTAGCTGAACCGATTACTACAGGTCAATTTAGAGAAAGACTTACCTCTGCCGCAGAGCTCTTGGAGTCGATTGGAGAGCAAGACACATCTGTTCCCTCGCGGATTCTTCGCCAGCTTAAAAGAGATTTTCCTTCCGAGATGGTGGTATCTACCGGGAAAGAGGATATTGACATCCAGAATGGGTGGTTTTTGGATTCTTTAGCCAAAGTTGAGGGCGCTGAAACTGAAGTTGAATTTCGAAAGGCGCTAAAATTGCTCAAGTTACAGCTTTCCTCTCTATTGAACGAAGTAGTAGCTGAGCCACGCCCCGAGGAAGCTAACCCCAAGATTTTACTTGCGTCTATCTTATCCAGGAAAGAATTTTCCCAAAAGAAGACACATCCGGCGATAAAGAGCTTCGCAGAGCGGCTCAACGAAAAGATAAAGGGGCTACTTCTAAAAGTTAAAGGTGGCCTAGAGAAAATCTTAGAGAAATTAGTCTCTCTTGTGGAGAAACTTCTTAAGCTCTTTCCATCTCCTCCCAATCTGGAGTCGCTGAAAAGCGTACATAATCCTTTGATTATCTTCATTTACGTATTTATAGGAATATTAGCAGTCGTATTTTTTGTCCGTTATAAATGGTATTTATACTTTTTGCGAAGAACAAAGAAGTTTGATGCTCAGTCTCTTGAGTTTGCTGATACAGTTGAATTACAACGGTGGGAGATTGCCCAGGAGAGAGCAGAACAGGCTTTAAGAAACGGTGATTTGAAATTAGCCTTCCACTACCTCTATCTTGCCCTCCTTTTATTCCTTGAAGAGAAAAAACTCTTGATATACCATGAGAGCACAACCAACTGGGAATATATTCGGCAGCTAAAAAGCCACCCTTCTCTGCATCAAAATTTTCAATCCTTAACAAATATCTTTGAACGAATGTGGTATGGGATAAGACCCTTCAACGTAGACGATTATAATAAATTTCTGGGAGGTTACAATCAGATCATAAAAGGATTTTTATGAAACTGAAGGATTGGTTGCTCATTTCTGGTATTTTTTCTATATTTGTTCTCATTGCTTTCTTCTCAACCGTTGTATTACAGCAGAAAAAAGAAGAGTATATACCTCGGGGTTCAACCTACAATGCGAAACCAGGAGGCTGCAAAGCCTTCTATTTGTATCTTAAAGCAATAGGATTTGATGCGAGACGCTGGCAAGTTCCTCTGCGCAGATTGAAAACAGAGCGAGGTCAAGGTCAAGTCATGGTAGTAATAGATGTTTGGGGTTTGCCTCAAGGAGGGTACCCAGAAGCTGGGCAGCAGAGATTTTTTGAGTTGTTCAATTGGGTGAGAGGAGGCAACACTCTTTTGCTGATAGGGAATTCTCCTTATGTAAAGAATGATATTTTGAATACAGAATTTTTATCTCCAGAGCCACAGAGCTTTCCTTTTCAGAGTATAGTTGCAGAGGAAGATAGCTCCGAGAATATTATCACAGCCACGCCACACCTTCCTACAATTTATTGTCTAGGAGTCGGCAACATCCAACTCTCTCAATATAATCGCGTTCAATGTAAAAGGGGCAATAGGGTTGTGCATTTTCAAGATACGGAGGGTCAGATTGTGACTAGTTTCAGGGAGGGTAGAGGCAAGGTAGTGCTCATAAGCGATCCTTTTGTCGTTTCCAACCAAGGGATTGTTCGAGATGGCAATATTTATCTTCTCCGGAACATACTATTTACTGAGGCACGTTCAGGGGTTGTCTATTTTGATGAGTTTGACCATGGCTATCGGGTTGAAAGAGGCCTCTTTCATTATTTCAAAGGTACGTCGCTTGCCTGGGTATTTCTGCAATTTTTATTGGTAGGCGGCGTGTATGTATTCTCTCAAGGCAAGCACTTTGGAAGGCCAATGGCGCTTACTTTCCCAAAGAAGAGATCGGTTTTGGAGTATGTAAGTGCTATGGCAGGAATTTACCAGAAGGCACAGACCCACCAACTTGGTCTGGTCGGTATTTATCGACGATATAAGGCGTTGTGGCTCAAAGCCTTAGGGTCTGAGGCGAATTGGAATGTGGAAGATTTTTCTCGCACTATAGCGAAAAAGATTAATAGGAGCTATAAAGACATTCAAAGAGTTTTTGGGGAATGCGAAGAAGCATTAGCGGGCAAATCCATTTCAAAAGAAGGTGCTTTATCGTTGGCAAGGGAATTAGAAAAAATAAGAAAGGAGTTGAGTGATGTCGGAATACATTAATCAATTATGCGCACGGATAAAACAGGAATTGGCAAAGACAATAGTTGGTCACCAAGGGCTTATCGAGGAGATTCTTGTGGGGTTGCTTGCGCGAGGTCATATTCTGCTTGAGGGAGTTCCTGGTATTGCCAAAACGCTCTTGAGTAAAACATTAGCTCACAGTTTACATGCGCAGTTTAAGAGAATCCAATTTACACCTGATTTGATGCCTTCAGATGTGACAGGCACCAATGTATTCGATTTCTCAACACACACGTTTAAACTACGTAAAGGCCCTGTTTTTACTGATGTTTTGCTCGCTGATGAAATCAATCGCACACCTCCTAAAACCCAGGCAGCGCTTCTTGAGGCAATGGAGGAGAGACAGGTGAGTATTGACGGAAAAAACTTTAGCCTTTCAGAGATATTTTTGGTTATTGCAACCCAGAATCCTATTGAGTACGAAGGTACATATCCTTTACCAGAAGCCCAGGTAGATAGGTTTATGCTCAAGATTCTTATGAAGTATCCTGTGATGGAGGAAGAAAAGGAGTTGTTGAGCCGATTCGATAGAGGATTCGATCCTCACGATTTAGGCAAAGCGGGAGTCAAAGCCGTT
>CP070807.1:586904-591641 GCA_020343695.1 Candidatus Omnitrophota bacterium
CTTCTTAACCTCTTTCGCCATACATACACCTTGATATGTTTCTCCAAATAGCTATCTTATTTAAGGTATCAGGAAAGAGCACCCTTCATATAAAAATGACTTTCCGGTTTTGAATCCACAGCTCCTGAAATAATATCCTCACACCCCCCAAGGGTCTCCTCTAACTTTACATATGCCCCTGGTCTTCCTGTATAGGCTTCGGCAACAAAAAATGGCTGAGTTAAAAAATTTTGTAATTTGCGTGCTCTCTCATAAGCAACTCTATCAGCACCGGACAGCTCGTCTACCCCAATCACCATAACAATCCTTCTCAGTTCTTCATACTTTTGAAAAATTCTTATTACCTCTTGCGCAATATCATAGTGATATTTACCCACGACATCAGGGTCTAAATTGGCGGAAGAAGAAAGGAGAGGGTCAATAGCAGGATAAAGACCCAACTGAATTCTCTCGCGGGAAAGAACCATAATAGAATCCAAAAAACTAAATATGGTTACTACTGCCGGATCAGTCAAATCGTCCGCCGGCACATAAACTGCTTCTACCGCGGTAATTGAACCTCCTCCTTCTTGATGCGTCCTAATTCGCTCATGGAATTCAGAAGCCTCAGACAAAAGGGTAGGCTGATATCCCGTCTCAGATGGAAGGTGCCCTAATAGAGTAGAAATTTCTGCACCGGCCTGAACAAACCGATAGATATTATCTACAAACAGAAGAACGTCTTCATTCCTTCGCTGTATTGATTCTGCCATAGTAATCCCTGTAACTGCTCCAATGAATCTGGCACCCGGTGGTTCATTCATCTGACCGAACACAAGCATGGTCTTGGAAATCACGTCTAAACGCGTAAGTTCAAAATAGAGTTCATTTCCCTCGCGTATTCGTTCACCCACTCCAGCAAAAACTGCACTTCCTTGATGTCTTTTAGTAATATTATGAATGATCTCTAATGTCAAAACGCTCTTTCCCAACCCTGCCCCTCCTAGAATTCCACTTTTACTTCCCTTTACCAATGGAAATAAAAGATCGATGATTTTTATCCCTGACTCCAATATTTCAAAACCTTTCTTTTCCTTTTGCGAGGAAACTCGTGTGCCCATTTCATGCCGTCGTATAGGGGAGTATTCAATAGACTTTATTTCTCCCTTTTGATCCATGGGATCCCCTAAAACACTTATCAATCTACCATACAACGGCTCGCCAACAGGAATTTCAATAGCGGATCCCAATGCGTAGGCTTCTGCATTCCTCTTTATATTCATTGTAGAATTAACTGCAATACATCGGGCAATATTGCCGGCAAGGTGCTCAGCAACCTCTAAAATGACCTCCTCCTTATCTACTCTCTCTACAATAACCTTCTCAAAAATTTCAGGGACATCTTCTTTTTTAAAAAATTTGATGTCGATAACCGGGCCTTGAACAGAAATTACCTCACCCCTAGAACGAATAGTACTTTTATCTATCTTCATCGTGTATGTCCGTAAATCAGCCGTGCCGCAAACAGCTCACGCATACTCCTGTCAGTGAGCTCGTGACGTATACGTAAGTACTTCAGCCTCAGTTCCTTATTTAAATCCTCGAGCTTCTGGGAACTCTCTTCAAGGTGAACAAATCGCGCTCCCAGCTCAGCCAATTTTGCCTGTTGCAATATGTCGAACATCTTATGCCCCATCCAAAGATACACTAAGTATTCAACAATATCACCGATTGATGACTCTCTAATGTACTCTTCAAAATTGATAAGGTGGGTGCTTTCAGCGCGGTCGCGCTTTCCGTAAGGAAGGAGTGGAAATTCTGCGATCTTCTGCACCATGAGAGAAAAAGCCTTAGGGTAAATAATCTTCACAATTCCTATCTCTTTTTTTAAAACTCTCTCAAAGATATAATCTCGCACCGTTAATGCTAAACGCATTCTCTGTTCCTCCCGAACAGAAGGAAATCCTACAAACGGGATACGAGCTTCTTGTGCGTAAATTTTTCCTCTCTCGCCGACAATCATTAGTACGTCTCGTTTGCTTGTTAATTGTCCAAACGCTGAGCGCATAACCTGCATATTCAAACCACCTAAGAGCCCGGAATCAGAAGTAATTGTAATAATTCCCTGGACATTGCTCTGTGGTGTCACAAAAGGATGTGTGATGGTAGTTGTATCTATCTCTTCGAGAAAGTTTTCCACCTTGGAATAGAATGCTTCAAATGATCGAATTTTACGTTCCAGAATGTGAAACTGAGATACTGCGATTCCCTTTAAGACTTTCAGCAATGAGAAAAGATTCTTATAAAATTCCACATCTCTTTTAACCTGGGATATAACCGGCATCTCTTTTTAAAGATTATTCTTTCTCAAAATATCTCTGTAATGATCGTCTTAATCGCTCTATAGTTGCATCCGTAAGTTCTTGACTTTCGCGCATCACTGTAATTAGAGAAGAATCCCACTGTTGTACTTTCTGAAGAAAATCTTTTTTAAACTTTTGTATATCTGGCGCTGAAAGTTCATCTAACACGCCTAAGCTTAAGGCATAGAGGTACATTATTTCCTCTTCCATGGGAACAGGCTTATTTTTATCCTGTATGAGAAGTTGGGTTATCGCCTCACCTCTCTTAAGGGATGCTTCTGCCTCCTTCGATAGTCCTGTGGCGCGCAACTGCGTCATCTGAACGAGTTCTTTATATTGAAGATACTCAAGCCTCAGTGTCCTACTGAATGCTTTCATTGCTGGCCATTGGGCTTTACTACCAATTCGAGATACAGAAAGACCTAAATCAATTGCCGGCCGAAACCCTTTGTTGAACAGAGGTGTGCTAAAATACAGCTGGCCATCGGTCATAGAAATAACATTGGTGGAAATATATCCCGTGACATCTCCTTGCTGTATCTCTACAATAGGAAAGAACGTCATCGATCCTCCGCCTAACTCTGGTTTTAAGTAACCACCTCTCTCCATAAGTTGAGAGTGAATATAAAAAATATCTCCTGGGTATGCCTCTCTTCCTGGCGCTCTTCCTAACAAAAGACAAATCTGTCGATAAATCCAGGCATGACGCGTTAAATCATCAAATATCACGAATACATCCTTGCCATTATACATGAAGTACTCCCCTAACATGCACGCCGCATAAGGTGCTAAATACTGCTCTCCCGGGGTAGTTGAAGCAACACCGCTTACAACTACCGTATACTCAAGGGCATTCTTCTCGCCCAATGTCTCTAAAATTTTTAATAGGTTGGAATAAGTCTTTCCAATACAACAATATATACATATCACATTCTTGCCTTTCTGGTTGATTATCGCATCAATTGCCACGGTGGTTTTACCTGTGAGACGGTCCCCTATTAAAAGCTGACGTTGACCCTTGGCAATAGGAAGTGTGGCATCGATGCTCAACGTACCAGTTTCAAGCGTCTCCTTAACAGGGATACGATCCATAACTCCCGGGGCTATCCGAAACACAGGGTAGTGCTCTTTAGGTACAATATCTCCTTTGCTATCTTGAGGTTCGCATAAACTATTTACTACCCTTCCTAAAAAATTTTCTCCTACCGGCAGAGACAGAAATTTACCTTTGTTATATACCTCATCCCCTGCCCGCAGCTCTGACGCTGAACCTAACACTAAAATTTGAACTTCTTCTTCGCCAAACCCAATTACCAAGCCTTTGATACCGTTGGCAAACTCCACCATCTGCCCGCTCACACAAGAAGGAAGTCCCGTCGCAAATACAATAAATTTCTGGACGGATTTCACATTTCCCACTTCACGGATCTCGAACGTGGAAGTATCTTGCGCTTTTCGTTCGGGGGTTTTACTCATTTTCTTTACTCACCAGTTTCTGTACTTTTTGGCGTATTTTAAACTGTAAGCTTCCATCAACAACCAGGCTACCTAACACAACCATCAATCCAGCAATTAACTCTGTACTCACTTGCTCCTTCATTTTAATTTCTTTTCCGATTTGATTTTTCAGAGCACGAGCCAGAGACTTCTTATTCTCCTCTGTAAGGGCGAATCCCGAAACAACTTTTACCTCACTGATATCAGCCGGTACATCCATTTTTTTCAACGTTGCAAGACCTGCATCAATCAATTCTTTTACTAAACGCACATGGATTTCTCGACGAGTATCTTCGGGCAGAGCCCCGCCGAGGAGCGTTGAAGCTTTCTTTATCGATTCTGTCTCGATTTTTTTCTCTAACTCCGAAATGAGAAGATGGCGAGTCTTCTCTCCCTCTCGGATGAGTTCTTCGGATTGAGCGTGCGCCTGCTGAAGTATCTTTTCTTTTTCCTTTTGCGTTTGCTCCAAAATATCTTTACGCGTAGAGAGTGCCTCCCCTTTTGCCTTTGCGATTGTCTCCTCAGCCGTCCGTTCTGCCTCTGCTAATTTCTTGCGTGCCTCATCTTCCTTCTTCACATAGCTCTGACTAATCGAATCCAGATGCTGAGTTGCAGAGGCCATATTACTTTTTATGAAGCGGGTACCTACAAAAAGTAGAGCAACAAATATAATAATAAGTAATATCAGTAATATTATTGGGAAAACCATATAATCTCCTTTCTTATATCCAAGAAATCACCCCTACAAAGGGCACCTGTATTGCTCCAATCTCTGTTGGTATCCACTTACTGCACAAACACTTGAAACACCACCAACATCGCAATAAGCGCCAAGCTCTGAGCAAAAACTAAACTTATAATCATTGCCGTAAATATCTTTGGCGCTGCAGAAGGATTT
>CP070807.1:591741-596397 GCA_020343695.1 Candidatus Omnitrophota bacterium
GCATGGGAGGTTATTTTTTAAGAGGGTTTATCCGGCTCATACGATGAAGAAGATTCTTATTATAGCACTTTGTTTTTCCTTTTGCGCTTCGTCTCTGGCGCAAGAAGAGGTATTTTACACCTTAGAGGGTAATATTCTCTCTTATAAAGATATCGCTTCATCTCCAAAGGCAATATTGCTTTTATGGGCAACGTGGTGTACTTATTGCCGAAAAGAGATGCGTGAGCTCAGTGACAACTGTGAACTATACGATGATATTGACTTTTTCTATGTAAATTTGGGAGAAACCGAAGTAGTAGTAAAAAGATTCTCTGATGCTTTAGACCTTAGAGAATGTATTTGGCAGCGTATTCTCCTCGATTATCACTCTGCTATTACGGGCAGGTTTTTTGTGATAGGTATACCAATTTATATTTTTCTCAAAGAAGGAAAACCGATACATTCGTCATATTCTATTGACAGAGAATTAATAGAGAAGGTGTTTGGAGATGAACAATAAGGCACTCCTTGTGGATTTATACGAGTTGACCATGGCTCAGGTATATTTTAAGTATAAGCGAAATGCATCTGCCACCTTCGACCTCTTTATCCGTTCTCCTCGCAGGCCTTTCTATGTTGCCTGCGGGATTGACGAGGCCATAGGGTATCTTGAAAACGCACGGTTTACAAGAGAAGATATTGATTATTTAAAAGGCCTTGCTCTTTTTGAAGATGATTTTTTGGAGTACCTGCAAGCATTTAAATTCTCGGCTCAGGTCTGGGGCTTGGAGGAACCAGAAATTGTATTTCCTCAGGAACCAATACTGAGGGTGAGCGGCAATCTCATTGAGATTCAGATTGTAGAAAGCCTCCTTTTGAACACGGTTAATCTTGCGACAACGTTGGCCTCTAAGGCAGCGCGGGTGGTATTGGCAGCGCAAGGAAGAGGCGTATATGACTTTTCGTTAAGAAGAGCCCAAGGCGAAAGCGCAGCTCTTGCAGCGGCAAAGTATTCTTATGTTGTAGGCGCAAAAGGAACATCGAATGTGTATGCCGGATTTTTATATAAGATACCAGTAGTTGGTACAATGGCACATTCTTTTATAATGAGCTTTGAGAGAGAAATTGAAAGTTTTTTGGCTTTCGCTCAGCAGTTTCCTGCCAAGTCGACTCTCCTCGTAGATACCTATGATGTGAAAAAAGGAATAACTTCCGCAATCCAGGTAGCCAAATTCTTACGAAAAAGAGGATGCGAGCTGTTAGGAATTCGTTTAGATAGCGGCGCATTAGCCGAGGATGCCAAACATGCCCGAGAGGTATTGGATAGAGAAGGCCTTATTGATACTCTCATATTTGCCTCAGGAAATTTAGACGAGTATAAGATTGAAAAGTTAATTAAGGAAAAGGCTCCCGTTGATGCATACGGAGTAGGAACAAATATGGGATGCTCTTCAGACGTACCTTTTACTGATGTGATTTATAAACTGGTAGAAATTAAAGAGAGGGGAAGAGATTTTATTCCTACTATGAAATTGAGTAAGGGCAAGACCACTCTTCCTTCTCGAAAGCAGGTATTTCGAGTGTTGAACAAGAAAGGAGCAATGGAGAAAGACTATATTGGGTTAGATAGAGAAGGGATAAATGGCAAAAAGCTTCTCAAAAAGTTGATGGATAAAGGCAGGCGCCCGTATAAAGAGAAAACCTTAGATGAGAAGAGAAAAATATTCGCACAGAAGCTAAAGGCCCTGCCTTCTGTTCTCAGGAAGATGAAGGCTGATCACAACTACCCTGTACGTATCAGCAAAAAGCTCTCTGCGCTTGCTGACGGCCTTAAGGGGCAGATGCAAGAGAGGATTTCTCCCAAAGTGGTTTTTATAGATATAGATACCCAGTATGATTTCTTAAACAAAGGGGGTTCACTCTATGTGAAAGGTTCCGAACATACTCTTAAGAACTTGAAGAAATTAACCGATTTTGCCAAACAAAACGCAATTCTTATTATTTCTTCTCAAGATACGCATAAAGCCGATGATCCGGAGTTTAAGCAATTTCCGCCGCACTGCACTCAAGGAAGTAAAGGCTATCAAAAGATAAAAGAAACACTTCTCGATAAGCACACAGTTTTAACCTTTAAGAAGATTTGCTCTCCTCAGGAATTAAGGACAATTTCAAGGGTTTGCCCCCAGATTATCTTAGAGAAGAACAATTTAAATGTATTCTCTAACCCGAATACGATTAATTTATTGGAGGCGGTTTTTCCTGACAAGATATACGTGTACGGTGTAGCCACCGAATACTGCATAAGAGAGGCAGTAGAAGGTTTGCTGAAAATGGGCTTTGAAGTTGTTCTCATCGAGGATGCAATTAAGGAGATATCTGGCAAGGAAAAAGAGAGGCTCTTTTCTCTCTGGAAGAAAAGAGGATTGCATTTTACAACCACCCAGCGTGTTTTGAGTGAGTTGGTTCACGTACATACCCAAGTATCTTGATTATTGTTTCAAATCCCCCTAATTAATAGATTGACACCCATCTTCTTTTGTGATAATTTACCCTCCGTATGAAAAAAGCTTATAAAATTGGGGTTATTGGGCTTGGGAACATGGGTTCCTCTATAGGGGATGCTTTAGCAGGCAGAAGAGGATGCAAGGTATATGTCTATGATAAAGAGAGAAGAAAAACAAAGCGCACAAAGGGATTTTACCGCTGTTCCAGCAGCAAAGAGTTAATCCAAAGCGTAGATGTTGTCATTTTAGCGGTAAAGCCTCAGGATATCAAAGAGTTTATAGGAAAAACCAAGGAGTATTTCTTAACAAGCAGGCCCCTTCTAGTTACCATTGCCGCAGGCGTTTCTACAAATTTCTTTGAGAACCGTATACCTGGCGTAAGGGTGATACGGGTAATGCCTAATTTAGCAGCAAGGGTGCGGCAATCTGTTTCGTTCATCTGTAAGGGGAAATTCGCCAACCAGAGAGATGTGACGACTGCAAAAGAAGTTTTTTCTTCAGTGGGAGAGGTGTTTTTTACGAAAGAATCTTTTTTAGACAAAGTGACAAGCTTAAGTGGCAGTGGCCCAGGCTATGTTTACTACTTCATGGATTGTCTCTATGAGAGTGCATGTGCGTTAGGGTTCAGCAAGGCGATTGCACAGAAAATGGTAATCCAGACTTTTTATGGTGCGATTAACCTTATTAAGAGCCAGCCTGATGATTTTAAGGTCTGGATTGGAAGAGTAGCATCAAAAGGAGGGACTACCCAGGCAGCGTTGAATGTGTGGGAGAAGAATAATTTCCCCCAATTATTTAGGAAGGCTGTTTCAGTTGCGTGCAGACGTGCCAAAGAGCTTAATTTAAAAGGAGGTTAATATGCTCGGTATCATAAAAGGCTTTTACCCACCTTTTTACAAGAAAATAGCCAAGCAATCTTTTGCAAAAAGCTTTGGTTTCTTAGTCGTTTTTGTCATCATCGTGAGCGCAATTGTTTCTTATAAAAATGCTATGTCTCTTAAAAGTATGTTTCCCCAGATTAACCGATGGGTTGGGCAAAATTTAGGCAATATTGTTTCTGATTTACCACCCATAGAGATTCAAAATGGTTCTTTAACTCTTCCCAAGCAGACGTATGTGAAAGAGTGGAAAGATGAGTTTGCATTTATTGTTGACCCATACACAGAAAATATGTACTCTCGCCTAGAAAGACATGATAATGTTTTACTCCTCACGAAAGATAAACTTATTATCAAATCAACAGAATCCGACATTAAAGAATCAGAAATAAACACGTATAGTTTAAAGGATGTAAAGTTTCTTAAGGTAGTTCCTACAGAGACCGGCCTCAAGGTAACTCTTGAGCAGAGAGATTTTAACGTGACGCCAACAACTATTAAAAATGTATTGGAAAAATCCCATCTCTTCTTTTTCCCTATAGCACTTTTTTGGTTTTGCTTTATGTATGGCCTTGGGAAACTCTTGCATTTATTCATGTTCAGTCTCGTTTCTCTTATCATCAAAGCCAGCCTCAAAGCCCCTCTCTCCTATACGCACTTGTTGAATATAGGGGTATATGCGTTAGTTCCTCCTACAGTTGCCGCAGTAGCGCTGCACGCATCAGGAATAGTGATACCTTTCTTTCCGCTTATCTATATCACAATTTATGTTACCTATCTGTTTTCGGGGATAAACGCAAGCAAGGAGGCTTGATGGAGCGAGTTGGGGTAATCGGTGGCAGCGGCCTTTATCAGCTAGAAGGGCTAAAAAAGAAAGATGAAGTTTCTTTAGATACCCCCTATGGTGTACCTTCAGATAAATTTATCCTCGCAGAACTGGAAGGAAGAGAGGTCGTGTTTTTGCCCCGGCATGGTAGATCTCATACCATTGGCCCTTCTTGGATAAACTACCGGGCAAATATTTACGGTATGAAAAAATTAGGAGTTGGCCGGATTATCTCACTAACTGCCTGCGGGTCACTCAAAGAGGAGTTTGCGCCTTTAGATTTTGTAATACCCACACAGTTTGTGGACAGAACCAATCAAGCCAGAAACTATACTTTTTTTGACGAAGGGATTGTAGCGCACATAAGTTTTGCGCATCCAATCTGTGAAGATTTTGCTAATATAGTTTATGCACACGCCCAGAAGGAACACATCAGAATCCATTTCGGCGGAACGTATCTCAATATGGA
>CP070807.1:596497-601150 GCA_020343695.1 Candidatus Omnitrophota bacterium
AAGGTAAAATTGTTGAGGCGGAACGCCTGCGCACCCGAACTCTCTACGATATAGAAATGCTTAAAGAATGCGGTTGGTGTCATGGAATCGAAAATTACTCCCGTCATCTTTCTGGCAGAGCCCCTGGCTCAAGACCATATTGTCTCATCGACTACTTCCCAGAGAATTTTATTACAGTTATTGATGAGAGTCACGCGACAATCCCTCAACTGCGGGGCATGTATGAAGGAGATAAATCTCGTAAACAAATCCTTGTTGACTATGGGTTTCGCTTGCCGTCGTGCTTGGATAACCGGCCGTTGCGCTTCGATGAATTTATGGCGCTGACGAAAGAGATGATTTTTGTCTCCGCCACACCAGCTCCCTATGAGGTACAATTATCCGAGGGTAAGGTTGTAGAACAAATCATCCGGCCGACGGGTCTACCTGACCCAGAAATGGAGGTGAGGGAAACGAAAAATCAAATTGACGATTTAATCGGGGAGATTAAAAAGCGAGCACGACAAAAAGAACGAATTTTAGTGACCACGCTTACGAAGCGAATGTCAGAACAATTGAGCGATTATCTGAAAGAGGAAGGTTTAAAAGTTACCTACATACATTCAGAAATAGATACCATTGAACGAACAAAAATCCTCAAAGAATTAAGAATGAAAAAATTTGATGCATTGGTAGGGATAAATCTTCTCCGAGAAGGTTTAGATTTGCCAGAGGTATCGCTGGTGGCAATTCTTGATGCCGACAAAGAAGGTTTCTTACGTTCTACCACCTCTCTCATACAAATTGCAGGAAGATGTGCCCGCAATATTAATGGTAAAGTCCTTATGTACGCCGATGTGATAACCGAATCAATGAAAAACGCTATCCGTGAAAGCAAGCGAAGAAGAGAGATTCAGCTTGAATATAACCAAAAATATAACATTACACCGAAAAGCATCCAAAAAGCAATACGCCACGGAATAGAGATGCATCTAAAAGAAGAGGATAGCCTGAAGATGCGATTAGATTTTGATGAAAAAGAAATTGAAATTCATGATATAATTGCACAATTAGAAAAAGAGATGTATATCGCCGCCAAAAATTTGCAATTTGAGAGAGCAGCGCAATTAAGAGATAAAATTACGGAGCTTAAGAATGTACTCAAAAAAGCCAACACCTAAAGAAAGTATAATTGTGATTGATATTGGAAATACCAGTATGCACTGCGCTTTGGTAAAAAAAGGAAAAATATTTTGTGTTTGGAAACACCCAACACGCAACCTCACCAAGGCTGACCTTGAGGGCTTCCTTGCTCAGTACCCTCCAGCAGATATTTTGGTGTGTTCTGTTGTGCCTTCTCTTACGTGTCTCCTAAAAGCGCTTAAGCGAAAGGTATACATCATTGGCAAGGATGTCAATGTACCAATATCTTGCCTCTATAATAAGAAAAGGGTTGGTATGGACCGGCTGGTAGGTGCATACGCTGCACACCAGTTGCATGCTTCATCGAGATTGTTGATAGATTTTGGTACGGCAATTACTTTCGATTTCCTCTCCAAAAATGGAAGTTATCTGGGAGGGTTTATCTTGCCAGGTATCGGTTCTACTTTACAGGTATTCTCGCAATGTGCGATGCTGCCAGAGATAAAGAAAATAAATCCTAAACGTGTAAAAAAATTGATTCCCAGAAATACCGAAGAGAGCATTCAGAAAGGCATACAAGAAGGTTTCTCGATAATGATAAATTCATTGGTGAAGAAATATATGCATCTGCTTAAAATCCCCTCACAATCTACTCAAATTATTACCGGGGGAGATGCCCCTCTGATCATGCCATACCTTGACTTTCCCTATACCTACGATCCCCTTTTGGCATTGAAAGGTCTCTATCTTTTAAGTAAAAAAATTCATAAAATCTCTTGACAAACATTTTGGCATGAGTATAATTTAGCACTCAAGGCACTAGATTGCTAATTAAGTAAAGTCACGGTTTAGGAGCACTGCAAACGTAAAATGTACTCATTAAAGGAGGTGTTCATTATGAAGATTAAGCCTTTAGGCGACAGGGTGTTGGTGAAACCATCGGAGGGAAAAGAGCAGACAAAAGGAGGAATAGTTCTTCCTGATACCGCAAAGGAAAAACCCCAAGAGGGAAAAGTTACTGCCGTAGGGGCAGGCAAAAGAACTGATGACGGAAAAACCGTCCCTCTCTCCATAAAAGTCGGCGATAAAGTTCTCTATGGTAAATACTCAGGAACTGAGATCACTGTAGATGGCGAAGAATACCTTATTGTGCGCGAAGAAGATATTTTGGCGGTTGTTGAATAAAAACCGGTTTAATCCAGGAGGTGGAAAATATGGCAAAGCAACTTATTTTTAATGAAGATGCACGAAGAGCAGTATTGCGAGGTGTTGACTTACTCACTAAGGCAGTAAGTTGCACGCTCGGGCCAAAAGGAAGAAACGTAGTGCTTGAAAAAAAGTTTGGCTCTCCAACGATTACCAAAGACGGTGTCACTGTTGCGAAGGAAATCGAACTTGAAGAGCCGTATGAGAATATTGGTGCCCAGCTTGTAAAGGAGGTCGCAGAAAAAACTTCAGATACTGCCGGTGACGGAACGACCACTGCCACAGTGCTGGCCCAAGCAATTTTTAAGGAAGGGTTAAAAAATGTAACTTCCGGCGCAAACCCTATGGCCCTGAAAAGAGGCATTGATAAAGCAGTGGTGGTAGTGGTAGAGGAACTTGAGAAGATTGCCAAACCCGTACGTGGCGATAAAACAAAAATTACTCAAGTTGCCACAATCGCTGCCAATGGAGATGCAAAGATAGGACAGTTAATCGCTGATGCCATGGAGAAGGTTGGAAATGATGGTGTGATTACTGTTGAAGAAGCAAAATCGATGGCAACAACGCTGGAGGTGGTGGAGGGAATGCAATTTGATCAAGGATACCTGTCACCTTACTTTGTGACTGATACCGAGAAAATGGAATGCGTGCTCGAGGACCCTTACATCTTAATTTATGAAAAGAAAATTTCCAACATCAAAGACATGTTACCGCTTTTGGAAAAAATTGCCCGTTCAGGAAAACCTCTCCTTGTCATTGCTGAAGATGTTGAAGGAGAAGCACTGGCAACGTTAGTTGTGAATAAAATACGGGGCACATTAGCATGTGCGTCAGTAAAAGCTCCCGGGTATGGCGACAGGCGTAAAGCAATGCTCGAAGATATAGCCATTCTTACCGGAGGAAGAGCAATTACTGAAGACTTGGGAATAAAATTAGAGAGCGTTCCTGTCGATGATCTTGGAAGGGCAAAACGCGTACGTGTCGATAAAGAAAATACAACAATTGTAGAAGGTGTAGGAAAGACCTCTGCAATTCAAGGACGAATTAACCAAATAAAAAAACAGATTGAGCAAACTGATTCAGATTATGACCGGGAAAAGCTTCAAGAAAGGCTTGCCAAATTAGCAGGAGGAGTGGCTGTTATCAATGTTGGAGCTGCAACAGAGACAGAGATGAAGGAAAAGAAGGCTCGCGTTGAGGACGCCCTCCATGCGACACGGGCAGCGGTAGAGGAAGGGATCATTCCCGGAGGAGAAATAGGGCTTTTGCGCAGCATCCCTACGGTAGAAAAAATGAAGCTTACGGGCGATGAACAAATCGGAGCAAATATCGTGAAGCGTGCCCTTGAGGAACCTTTGCGACAGCTGGTTACAAACACTGGATTTGAAGGTTCAGTCGTCGTTGAACAGCTCAAGAAAGAAAAAACAAACGTTGGGTTTGATGCTGAAAAGAATACAATATCTGATATGTTTGAGGCGGGAATCATTGACCCCAAAAAAGTAGCACGAACTGCCCTGCAAAATGCATCATCTATCGCGTCTCTCTTAATTACCACCGAAGCAGTGGTTGCTGACAAGCCAGAAGAAAAAGAAAAGATGCCAGCAGGTATGCCACCCGGTGGTGGTGGTGGAATGCCCGGCATGTACTAAGCCATATCTTGACAAAAAGAGGAATTTACGAACCCCCTGTTGTAATAACAGGGGGTCTCTTTTTGCCTACAAAAAACACTCCTATATTTCCCTAAAACCCACGCTGCCAATCTGTATATAAATAAAACACCCTCCCCCAAAAGGGAGAGGGTCCGTGGCTTTGGCGTCTCATAAAGAGACCCCATTAAAACATAACATTTTTTCAGGTCAGATTTCAAGAATTCAGAGACCTATTCCTGAAAACGCTTTCTCTCCCTATCCTGTTTACAAGCAAGCAATTAGCTAAATATATCTCAATTTGAACATTTAAGTTGACATCCGTGAGCTTACAGCTAAAATATGACTTTACGAAGGCCCCATCGTCTAGCATGGCCCAGGACATATGGTTCTCAGCCATAAGACACGGGTTCAAATCCCGTTGGGGCTATAGCCTTATTTCATACTCTGGCTTTTCCTGCCAGCTAAGCCTCATCGTTTTGCCAAGGCCTAACACATTATTTGGATGTACTATTGCTGCTTCGCAGCACTTTGCCTTTGGCAAAGAGTACATACAAATCCCGTTGGGGCTACCAGAAAACCCCGCTTCATGAGAGCGGGGATTTTTTATAACTATTTCAAGAGTTAGTGATTCTCTAAATTGAATATTGACAAAAGAGGAAAATGCTTTATACTAACA
>CP070807.1:601250-605851 GCA_020343695.1 Candidatus Omnitrophota bacterium
CTTCTATCGCTCATTTTTTTTAGGAGTTGGCCTGCGGTCATATGCCAATTCTGGGGACCAACGATACGCACCCCCATTTCGTCACTCACGAAGGCATTCTCTTGACCAAAAACAAAATTCACAGAAAACACCAAAACCATACAAAGTGCGATTATCGTTCTCATTTTCGCCTCCTTGCCATGTATAGTCGCCACTTACGAAAAGTACCCGCCCTGGAACAATAACACATTAATCTACTTCATCCAAGGCATCATCTCTCTTAGTTCTTTTCCTACCTTCTCAATGGGGTGCCCATCTGCTTCTTTTAGGAGTTTGTTGAAATTGGGACGGCCTTCCTCGTTCTCTCGAATCCACTCTCGGGCGAACTTACCTGACTGTATCTCTTTTAAAATCTTCCTCATTGCCTGACGCGTTTTAGAAGTGATAATTTTTGGCCCCCGAGATAAATCACCGTAACAGGCAGTATTGGAGACTCTGCGCCGCATTCCGCTGATACCTACCTCTTGAATCAAATCCGTAATAAGCTTTAACTCGTGTAACACCTCAAAATAGGCAATCTCAGGTTGATACCCTGCCTCAAGGAGCGTATCAAATCCTGCCCTTATAAGTTCGGTGACTCCACCGCAGAGAACAGTTTGTTCTCCGAATAAATCAGTTTCTGTCTCTTCGGCAAATGTGGTCTCAATAACTCCCATACGTGTTCCACCAATCGCTTTCGCATAGGATAACGCAAGCGCCTTTGCCTGACCTGTAGCATCCTGATGCACGGCAATTAAACAGGGCACACCCTTACCTTGCTCATACATACGTCTCACTAAAGCTCCTGGTCCTTTTGGAGCAACCATAAATACATCTACCTTTTTGGGTGGCTTTATCTGTTTGAATCGTATATTAAAGCCGTGAGAAAAACACAACGCCTTACCTTTCTTTAAATTTGGCTGAATACTCTCTTTATACACTTTTGCCTGAACATGATCCTGGGTTAAAATCTGGATTACATCCGCATCTCTTGCTGCGAATGCTGCAGGCACAGGTAAAAATCCATCCTCTTTTGCCTTTGCATAATTGGCTGTACCTTCAAGTTCTGCAATAATAACCTTACAACCAGAGTCACGCAGACACAAGGCTTGACCTCGACCTTGTATGCCATACCCAATAATAGCAGTCTTCTTTGATTTTATAATCTCAATATCTGCATCATTATCATAATATACTTTTGCCATATCTACCCCCTTTGTAAAAGTAGAGCTGCTAAAAAATGCGAAATTCGAATATCGAAGTTCGAAACTCCCGCTTAAGCGGGAGTTTCATATTTCGAATTTAGGATTTCAGGTTTTTCAGTTTTGTTTCGTATTTCGTGCTTCGAATTTTACTTCTTTACTACTTACTGATAGCAATTCTTCCTGTGCGCACCAACTCTTTTATTCCTATCCTTTTAAGGTCTTTAAGAATTTCTTCCTCTTGATTGCGATCAGCACAAATCTCTAAAATAAAAAAACGATCCTTTTCCTCAATAACTTTTACAGGGTAATGTTTCGTTAATTTCTCAATATTTTTCAACTCCTCTTGTTTTTTAGAAATTTTGATCAAAAGTAGATCCCTCTCTAGATACTCTTTGCGGGTAAAGTCTACTACCGTAATCACATCAATGAGTTTATGGAGTTGTTTCTTTATCTGCTCTAAAATTCTCTCATCAGGAGCATCAATAACAATTGTCATACAAGAAATTGTAGGGTCCTGTGTCTCTCCTACAGCTAAGGACTCGATATTATATCCTCGCGCGCTAAACAAAGAGGCAATTCTTGCTAAAACTCCAAATTTATTCTCAACCAATGCCTGAATCGTATGCTTCACGCCATACCCCCAATCATTCTATTGATTGCTTCTCCTGCAGGAACCATAGGAAATACATTTTCTTCCTCTTCAATCCAAAAATCTGCAACCACTGGTCCTTTATGAGAGAGAATCTCTTTTATTGCTTTCTTCACCTCACTTGACTTTTTCACCCTTAAGCCCTTAACGCCATAGCCGGCTGCAATTTTTACAAAATCAGGGTTCTTTAAATATGTTGCGGAGTATCTACGGTTGTAGAAGAGCTCCTGCCACTGTCTTACCATTCCTAAATAATTGTTATCTAAAATAATTACTTTTACTCCTATATCGTAGGTAGCAACGGTTGCCAGCTCCTGGATGTTCATCTGGATAGACCCATCGCCAGCAATATCTATCACTGTTTTTTGAGGGTTTGCAACTTTTGCGCCAATGCTTGCAGGAAATCCATACCCCATTGTTCCCAGACCACCCGATGATAGAAAACAGCGAGGGTAATCATATTTATAGAATTGTGCTGCCCACATCTGGTTTTGTCCTACCTCAGTGGCAATAATCGCTCTTCCCTTTGTTTGATTGTAAATTTCCTCCACAACATGCTGGGGTTTCACCCTGCCCTTTGTTTCTTTTTTGTATGCGAGGGGATGACGCTTCTTCCACTCTTTTATTCTTTTGTGCCAACCAGTCAAATCAGTGAGCTTCTTTACATCTATCTCCTCAATGAGTTGTCCTAAAATATTTTTTGCATCACCCACAATGGGAACATCAACCTTTATGCTTTTGCTTATAGAGGTTGGGTCTATATCTATGTGAATTATCTTTGCCTCAGGAGCAAAAGCATCAAGCTTTCCTGTAATTCGGTCGTCAAAACGACACCCTACAGACATAAGAAGGTCACTTTCGGTTATTGCCATATTGGCATAGACTGTCCCATGCATCCCTGGCATCCCTAAACTCAAAGGGTGTGTTGAGGCAAATCCTCCTAACCCCAGAAGTGTGGTGGTAACTGGAGCATTTATCTTTTCGGCAAATCTCAACAGTTGCTCTCCCGCACCAGAAATAATCACCCCCCCACCAGAAATTATCACCGGACGCTTGGAACTATAGATTAATTTAAGAGCCTTTTTTATCTGTCCAGGATGGCCAAAGTATGTCGGTCGATAGCTCCTCAAATCTATACCAGAGGGGTGTTTAAACTCAACATCCTGCATTTGCACATCAACGGGTAAATCTATGACGATGGGGCCAGGACGACCACTCTTTGCTAAATAGAACGCCTCTTTTACTGTTCGTGCTAACTCCTTTGTGTCTTTAACCAAGTAATTATGTTTGGTGATAGAACGAGTCACTCCCGTCACGTCTGCCTCTTGAAACGCGTCATTACCGATAAGGGCGGTCTTTACTTGACCAGTGATTGCCACTAAAGGGACAGAATCCATATGTGCAGTGGCAATTCCTGTGGTCAAATTTGTCGCTCCTGGGCCACTTGTTGCAACACAAACTCCTGGTTTGCCCGTAGAGCGGGCATAGCCGTCAGCAGCGTGCGCCGCTGCTTGTTCATGACGGGTTAAGATAAACTTTATAGGGGCATCGTATAGAAAATCGAAGAGCGGAAGAACCGATCCTCCTGGGTAACCAAAGATTACCTCCACCCCTTCCTTCAAGAGGCTTTCAATAAGTATTTTTGCTCCTTTCACCTTTTTGCTCCGCTTGTTTCGGTCACCAATAGACCATTTATCTCTCCTGAATATACTATTATAAGGGCGTATAACTATTAAATTATATCACTGAAGTATAAAAAGACAATACATTCCTTTCTAAAGATGTCTAGGCAGGACTGTCGCTTAATCGTGCCTCAAAATGGGCGCAAAATCAAGGCAGAAACCTTTACGGATAAGGTTATTTTAAATCTTATCTGGCTTTGGGAGAATCTTTTAGGAGCTTGTATTCAATAGAGTCTACGAGTGCCTGCCAGGAAGCTTCAATGATATTTTCTGATACCCCAATCGTTGACCAATTCTCTTCTTTATCCTGCGACTCGATGAGCACTCTCACCTTTGCAGCTGTACCGGATTTGGCATCGAGCACTCTTACTTTAAAATCAGTAAGGTGTGCTTGGCTAAGGGTGGGATAAAAATTCTGCAGAGCCTTTCGTAACGCATTATCTAACGCGTTCACTGGTCCATCGCCTTCCGCGGCAGTTTGTTCTAATTTGCCTTTTATCTTAAGTTTAATTGTTGCTTCAGAAATTAACCTATTATCCTCGCGCTTCTCTACAATTACTCTGAAGCCCAAGAGCTCAAAGAATCTCTTATATTTCTTAAATACTTTCTGTAAAAGCAACTTAAAAGAACCCTCAGCAGCCTCAAAATGATACCCCTCTTTCTCTAAGCTTTGAATCAACTTATGTAATTTTTTCGCTTGAGGAGATTTTTTATCTAAATCAAACTCAAGCTCTTTGGCTTTAATTACCAACGTAGATTTTCCTGCAAGTTCCGACACAAGGAACCTCCTCCTATTTCCTACCAGCGCCGGTTCAATATGCTCATAGGCAGAAGGGACCTTTAAGACCGCGTCGATATGAATTCCACCTTTGTGAGCAAAGGCACTTCTGCCTACAAAGGGATGATTATCTCTATGGGCCATATTGCTCACTTCACTTACAAAATGCGAAAGGGCGGTCAATTCCTCCATTTTTTTGGAAGAAACAATGTTGTAACCCATCTTAAACTGAAGTATCCCTATAATAGGAATAAGATCGGCATTGCCGC
>CP070807.1:605951-610314 GCA_020343695.1 Candidatus Omnitrophota bacterium
CGTAAATACGCTTGGTGTTAACAGAAAAATATTTTGGCAAATCGTCAAGAACTTTCGAGAAATAACCCACATCATCAACGCCTTCTCTGTCGCTGCCGGCATTCCAGAAAAGCCACCGGTCGGTGTATTTTGGATTAGTCCCTGCCGGATAGACAACTATGAAGCCTTCTTGCTCGGAAAAATCATCCATTCCGGTCATATTTCTCATTAAACTTGGGTTACCGCCTCCGCCATGAAGGACTAAGACTACCGGCATTGGAATACCCGATTTGTAATTCCGGGGAACATGGATTTCATAAAAACGTTCTTTACCACCAAACTGAAAACGCCGGCCATAATCCCCTGGCCCATAACTGTTAGACTCGGGAATCCATGTTATAGGCACTTTGGGTTTCTCCCTCTCTAATCCGGGCCGTGAACGTTTTAACTGGGAAGACTCTGTTTTTTGTTTCCTTAGTTCTTCCCATTTTTTTCTTATCTTTTCGCGCCATGTTTCTTGACCGAAGACACAGTCTGGATTACAAAAAACTGCTATACAAAAAAGGCAGATAACAAAACCTATAAACCTCGCAATTATATTTTTATTTTTCATCCATTCACCCCCAATTTATTTTTACATCTAACATAGAAATCAGCGGCCGACGAGCCCGCGGGCCAAAAAGGCCGCGAGGAGGTCCGCTGAATTGATTTGTTAGACATTTTTTTTAAACAATTCTTTAATCTCTTTTTTTGAAAAATAATATAAGGCTGCTCCCGCAGGCAGAATAAAAAAGATAAATAATCCGATAATAGTAGCGGGATAATTGCCTTGAGTTATTTGTGCTAAATCTAAGACCCTAAAAGTTCCGGCACCTATCAATCCAAGCAAAACATAACCCATCATTGAAAACAGATAAACATTTCGTGACCAACCTTTAAGGCTAAATAGGGCTAAACCAGAAGAAATAAACCCTACCGCAACAAAAAAACAAATCAAATCATATATGTTAGGAGAATATGACAAATCTACCCGGAAGTGTTTTATCGTTAAAATAAGATAGGTCAACGTTAAACCCACAATAATGCCAAGTATAGCAAAAATAAATATCCCTTTTGGTTTTTTGCTCATTTTTTATTTTTTATGTCTAACATAAAAATCAGCTGCCTTACGGAGCCCCGGAGGGGCGGAGTAAGGTCAGCTGGATTGATTTGTTATGTTTTTTTATCTAAATCTCCCTTTTATTTTGGGTATAAATAAACAGCTGATTACTGCAGCATGAATTAAAACAAATGTTAAATTTCCGTAATCAGACGACACAAATATTTCATAGGTAAAAAATAAACCGATGATAGCTAACAGTATTATTAAAGAGTATCTTGCCCATTTTTTTAAAAATAAAATTCCAATACCGCTAGCAAAAATCCCAATTGCTATAAGGCCGGTCGCTTTGCCAAGAAGCGGAAATGAAATTGTGGGGGCCCCCATACTTAGCCCAGAAATATAAACAAGCACAAAGATTCCTAAGAGCCGTATGGCAGTATTATAAGGGTCTATTTTAATTTTTTTCATTTTTTATTTTTCTCATAACATAGAAATCAGCCGCCCGACGAGCCGCGAAGCGGCGAGGAGGGTCGGCTGCATTGGTTTGTTATGAGTTTAGTCTTATTAGTCTTTTTTTCTGATAGGCAATATTCCAGCTAGTTCGCCTATTACATTAACTAATTCAGTCCCTGTTGGAATAACTACTTTTGCATTGTCTTCCAATGCGTTTTCAACCGCCTGGAGTTTCCGCAAGATCTGTGCATTGCCGACAAAATATTTTTCCGCAGCTTCGTTTACTAATTTTATTGCCTCGGCTTCGCCAGCAGCTTGTAAAATCCTGGCTTGTTTTATACCCTCAGCTTCTTTTATTTTTGCTCTCTTTTCACCATCTGCAACAGTCTCTCTGGCTGTTGCGAAATCAATAGCAGATATTTTTTCGTTTTCGGCTTTTACAACTTTGTTCATTGTATCTTGGACATCTTTGGGAGGATCTATTTGTTTTAACTCGGTCCGGACAATCTCAATCCCCCAATTAGTTGTTTCTTCGCGAAGAGTCTTATGTAATTCGGAATTGATTTTTCCTCTTTCGCTGTTGGCGGATTTTAGCGTCAGAGTGCCTATTATATTTCTTAATGTTGTCCGGGCAAGATTAACTATTTGCCATTGGTAGTTATTAACGTTGTATTGGGAATTTTTAACACTTCCTTCGTCAAGCCTTACTTTAAAATAAACCTGAGCATCTACAGTAGCATTTAAATTATCATTCGTGATTATTTCTTGTGGTTCTGCGTCAACCATCTGCTCGGTTATGTTAACTGTATACATTCTTTCAATAATAGGGATAATCCAATTAAATCCCGGATTAGCAAATCTCCGGTACTTTCCTAGGAATTCAATCAACCCCCTATGGGTCGGCCGAATTATCCTAATCCCAAGAAAAAATATTACGACAACTACGAAGATAATAATTTTTGCAATACCCATAGCAACCTCCTTTTTTGTTCTATTTTATTAATTTTACTCATAACACCCGAAATCACCGGGAGCAAAAGCTGCACTTTTGCGATCCGGTGGATTGAGTTGTTAGATGTTTATTTTGCTCCGTGTTTTTTAAGTAATTTTATCATTTCACTGTAATTTTGTTTAAAAGGAGAACCTGGTTGATTTATAAAAGAGCTCATTTTAATTAAGGACTCCAATGCTGTTTTGCCATTATGGCTTCTGGCGTTCACATCCGCCCCATTTTCTATGAGCAGTTTTGCTACGTCTAAAGAGGTGCTAGCAGCCGCAATCATCAATGGCGTTTCGCCTCTGCTGTTTCTTATGTTCACATCCGCCCCATTTTCTATGAGAAGTTTTGCTATATCTAAATTACTGCGACCAGGTGCTAGTGCGCCGCCAAAGCTTTTCATCTCATTAGAAGCGCTTGCCCAGTATAATGCTGTTATACCCTCTTTACCTTTTGCATTCACATCTGCCCCGTTTTTTATGAGTAGTCTTGCTACGTCTAAAGAGTTGGTTAGAGACGCACCTATCAATGAGGTTCCACCAACTTTATCTTTTGCGTTCACATCTGCCCCGTTTGCTATGAGCAACTTTGCTACAGCTAAAGAATTGTTGTAGGCAGCATACATCAATGCTGTTAGGCCGCGGCTGTCTTTTGCGTTCACATTCGCCCCATTTTCTATGAGTAGCTTTGCTATATCTAAAGAGTTCTGGCCAGCCGCAGATATTAATGGTGTGTCGTCCTCATAATCTCCAAGATTAACATCTGCCCCGTTTTTTATGAGTAGCTTTGCTACATCCATAGAATTGTGACGAACCGCAGATAGTAATGCTGTCCATCCGTTATGATCTCTGGCGTTTACGTCGGCTCCATTTTCTATTGCTTTTCTAACTGAGGTAACGTCATTATTCATAATGACGAAAACGGAAATACGCGTATCGCGAGCTAGCAGATTTGACATAAACCCCATACCCAAAAATACAATGCTAAAAATTATTATTCCTTTTTTCATTTCATTTAATTATTTTCAATCTAACATAGAAATCAGCCGCTCCTACGAAGCCTACTCCCTTGAAACTCTACTTTAAGGCGGAGTGGGGTCAGCTGGATTGAGTTGTTAGGCATTTTTGATTTCTAGACAGTCCGATCTTTCCTAGAATTCCGACAACGTGCGAGCATAAACTTACACCATACCAAAAGCAAAGCGCTGACAGCGATCGTAATAGCTAGCTTCATATAATTTATCTGTGGGGGGATCGGTTGGCCGCCTTCTGTTCCGCTTACATGATAGCCGAAAACACCGTATGAAACATGTATGTCCTTGATCATTCCAAAGCCGCGAGAATCCGTACCGTGAGAGCCAACCTCTATGCGTAATCCCCAGAGCACGGAGAGCAATGCGAGAGTTACTACAATAATTATTCCTTGTTTAAATCGTAATTTCATAATCAACCCCTTTATATTCTTGACGAATATTATATCATAATGATGTAATTTGGTTAAAAAAATGTTGTACTATTCCGTATTTTGTCTATAATAGCAGAAAAAGCGGAATCCGTATAATCTGAAGATTTTGGCACAGACTGATTCTTTAAAGGATAAAAATTCACAGTTTGAGCTAGATGAAAATGAATAAAATATTTGTTTTTTCAGCCATTTCTATGCTTTTTGTTGCCGGGTGTATCACTCTCTATAATCCGGCGACACAGCGTAAAGAGATATATTTTATCGATGAGGCAACAGAGGTCAGTATCGGCCGAAACATGGCCAGTGAGATAGTAAGCAGCAATAGATTGGCTCAAGATGTTGCATTGACCCACAAAGTAGAGCGAATC
>CP070807.1:610414-614708 GCA_020343695.1 Candidatus Omnitrophota bacterium
TGTGAAAATTTCTGCTCAGTTTCAACGTGTTCAAAATAATTCGGGTCACAATATGACTTCTCGCCGGTGATTTGAGCAATATGCTTGTTCACGATATGATCTTTGCCTTTGACCCTCCTAACTAGTCTCTCTTTATTCATATTAAGCTCCTCTGTGGTTTTAGTTTAAATCATAATCTCCAAAAAAACTGTCAGCCGCATATAGTCGAGCCATGGCCTCATAATTAAAAGCATGCCGGAAATGATCGGGACCAAGCTTCACATAAACATATCGTTTGGATCCGGTTTCCTCATCTTCTTCAAGCTTTTTGGCCACGTTGTGTAGATGCTGCGCGAACTCCTGTGTAATCTCACATTGTTTCGGCAATATTATTGTCTGGTCCATAATTTCTTTGTGGGAGGCATCAAGGCTTTCGGTGCGGTTGCAGGACACAATTAACTCCTTTTCATTCCATGCGTAATGCCCCTTCTGGCGCTCATTGTAATAGTTTAGATAGACATTGCCTTTGAAGCGCTCAGCAAAGGCCCTGGCATTTCGGGTTTCCGGAAGAGCATCGACAACGCAACGGCTAACATTAAAGTTCCGCATTAAACGATCAAGCTCTTCCCAGTCTTTATAAATTTCCAGGTGAACGATTTTGCCGGCCTTTTCGGTTTGCCGCTTTCCAATCACTACATGGAGTTCTTTCCCTTGATCCACTCCCATAGAACAAGGTCCAGAATCTTCGCTTGCTATCCCTTCATTACCGCATAGATTGAGCACCTCTTGAACACCTAAACGATTTTGTACCTCAACATAAGCAACGCCGATTTTGAGGTTGTAAAAATCTGTGAGGTTATTTGTGGTCCTGAATTGATGAAGGATGTCTGCCGGATCAACAAAGTGGCTGAAAAGTTGGCTGTAATGGCGCCCCCTTTTATCAGTGATCCGCGGTTTCTTTGCTACCCATTCGCCGATAGAGGGATTAAGCTTGCTGTGGCACTTCCGGCAGGCGCGGATTACCTGGCCGCGGACCGTGATAAGGCAATCAGGGAATGTATCTTCAAGGCAAGTATACTTTCCGCACTTTTCGCATTTTAGAAGCCAGAAACGTTGATCAGTTTCCTGAAAAGCCCGGTTGATTCCATAATCTGGTAAGGTCGGGTTAGATAACTTGAGGACTTCTTTAAATTCGCTATGCCCCATTCTTTCCATAGCCATGTCAATGGCATTCGGAGGGGCCTCGTCGAGTTCGTCCAGACAAAGGAAATCTACAGGGATGCTTTTAAGTCCAACCCGGCTTTTCATACCCCGCAGATACAAAAACGCGTTCCAAATTCGTTTGATATTGGCAGAATCCGTATCCCTTACCCATTCATGAAAGGGCTTGTTGGCAACATCTAAGGCTTTTTGAATTTCACTTTGGGGATACAAAGTTGCCAAGTGCTGCGCGAACTTGGTCGGCAAATTCTTTGGGTAAACCTGCAAGGACATCTTCTAAACTTACTCCGATATCGATAGTTTGTTTATCTCGCCATCTTTCCGGTCGTCTGTTTTTAAGCCAAAAGATCATTGAAGTAGGATCTGGGGCAACCGATTTTGTTACTTCCTTGATAGTCACCAACTTGGCTTTTCCTGTTTTTGGATCGACCTTTTTTGAGGGAGCTTTGGTGACTTCTTTGTACTCATAGCCAGCAGCCCTTTTTGCCAGGCTTTTTTCAATGACGTCAGAATCGAATTCATCTTTTCCTTTTTTTAGGGACTCAGAAAACTCAGGATGAACCTTTTGCCATTCATAAATCGTATCGGGATTGACATTAAAAAAGTCTGCTATTTTTTTATCTGTAAAGCCTTCCAAAGCCAGCTTGTAGCCTTGCTCTGCATACTCAAGCTTATATTTTGTTGGGCGGCCGCCTGGGTGTTTTTTCTTGCTTGGTTTTGATTTAGTTTTCGGTTTTGCCATTTTATGGGCTTCCTTAATCGCAGCCTTCACTTTTGCGTTTTTTAGCAGCTTGGATGCCGCTGCTCCCGCGACCGCACCTCGCACTTTATATCCTGCCTTGATAAAGGCATTGTTAGCATCCATCCCTTTAAGGATATTGTTTTTGAACCGTTCTTGAAGGTATGTTAGCTTTTTCATCATAGTTTATTCCACTGAGACTCGAGTTGACCCATTAATTTTCTTTATCAGCATAGTTAAGGGTTATCTTTTTCGGCAATTTTTGACCGTCTCGGTCTTTAGCGATGTAAATTGTCCCATTTACAAGGCCATTATCGGTCTCAATTTTAAACCGATGAAACCGCTTTGTGTCCTGGTTGAAAATGTATTTGCCTTCGATTTCTGGTAATTTTTCCATTCGTTTCTTCTCCTATTTTTATTTTTCCCACCACATACCCGAGACCCAGGACCGAGATTGGGTCTCACTCGCTTTTTTTATTTTTTTTGGTTCTTCGGCTCCGCTCGCTTTTGAGGCTCGCTCCGCCTTTCAACAAAAACACCTATAAAGACTTTAAAGATAGTGTCCTTTTAGACATTAGTTAGAAAAACTGACTTTCTTTTATTTTCAAGGATTCACGAAAAATAGCCGTTTTTCAAATCCCTTTAACTAATGTCCTTTTAGACACTCGTTAAGGCTTAACTAATGTCCTTTTAGACACTTAAGATTTGTTTTTTTACTGGCCTTTTCCCGGACGGTTTTTTTCCTCTTTTCTATTATATTTTTTGCTTTCTTCGGGTCCCGCATCAATAAAGCAAATCCTCTGTCTTGTCGGCTATCCTTTTTTCTCGGATTTCTCGGCGGTTTAAAATTTTCGGTGCCATAATCCTGCCATCGATCGTCAATCCAATAGGTAGTGACGTCACCACTTCCATTTTCTGATTTTTTCCCACCTTTGCCAAGGTGTGTGATGTCAAGCAAGCCCTTTGACTGAAGTTCGTCTATGGCATTCCTAAATTGCTTTGGCGTGAATCCGTTTTCTTTGGCTTCCGAGTATGGATAGATGATGTCACCATTATTTGATAGTTGCCATTGCTTATTACGCCTATCCTTAATCATAAATCTTTTAGACAAGAAATCATGATAAACAAGCAACCCAACCCTGCTTAACGAGCGATAGGCTTTTGAGGCCAACAACTCCTTGGTGATATAAATTTTTTCTTCATCCGTCGAATATGTTTGACTAACCCACGACAAGCCCGGGTTCGCTTCTCTCCACTTTTTAGCCCCTTTAATTTGACGCTTTATTTTTTCATCGATATTCAAAATCGCTCGGTCCCAATTTACTTTAAATCAAATTGCGGCACACCCCGTTAACGATTTGTTCCAGATCATAGATCCAACCCCTCGCAGACCTCGGAAACAATCTTGTCCACAGCTTGCCCTTGGTCTGTGACTTCATGTGCCATTAAAAATTCGTCAATCCACTCCTTCTTAACAAACCGCTTTCCGCGAATTTTCACATAGCGAAGGCCCTCTTCGCGAATCCAGGTTTCCACTGTCCGTTTTGAAACCTCTCTGCAGTACAAAGGTATCTTTGCGGGCTCGTACCAACCTGGCATTAGCGTCATTTGGCCGAATGTAGTATGACTATATCCCACTGCTGGGTTCGATTGCATGTTCGCGGAACCATTGCTTAAGACGCTCTTCATCGAAGAAGATGCGACCATTTAATCTAATGTGGGGAATCTTACCATTGCGCACCCAGTGATACAGCAACCCAGATTTAAAAGCCGGGAATTTTTGCGTTACTTCTTTCACGTTTAAAATTACCATTTATTTTCTTTCATTAAATAATAAATAGATTAAGTGAACGGATCTATGTTTGAATAAAATAATTAAAAAATCAACAATAGTTCCAATAAGTTAGCGTACAGATTCGTAGGGGGACAACCAACTTATTAAAATTATTAAAGATTTTGATGAGGTTGATAACAGTCAACTTTGATGCTAAAGTGCTTATATTACACTAGGGTGGGAGTAATTAGAATTCGGTGTGCATATCCACTTAGTTGAAGAGGCAGGTTTTAAATCTGAGAATTACGTTTTGGCGTTTTTGCTCATTTCGTAAATAGAGTGTCGGGTATATTCGTGATCTGGGCATTTAAAAATACTAAGTGATAACTCGTATTCTATACTGTTTTTAGTATTGATAATTTTACCACATTTTCTTTTTGAGATACGGCTACAACCGTAGCAACCCTTTTCTGGACGAAAATTAAAAAGATTAAACAAGGCTGCCATATATCTATATGGCTGGTCAGTTTTTTCTCGGAAAATCGATTCTAGTGCTAATATTAATACTATACGGTAGGGAC
>CP070807.1:614808-619074 GCA_020343695.1 Candidatus Omnitrophota bacterium
AACATCTGGAAGCCAAGAGCAATAATAAGAACAATGATAATCACCAATAAATATATAGCTACAAATTTAAAATACTTGCGTCTTGACTGATTATCTATCTGCAATTTGCACTCTCACTTCTGCCTCAAGGCTTTAATTACCTATATAATTCTCATTTACACAAATTTTTATTGTTCCTTTTCGCTTCCTTCCTCAACAGGATACATTCTACCACGGAAAAGACCTGACTCCTTTTGGTGTACTTCGCCAGTTTCTTTATCAATTACCACGCAATACTTCTTAGGAATGAAAAGGTCAAGAAAATCTTGCGGGAAAATGAACCTCAGTTTCTTTGGGGCAAACCATACAATCCAGGCATTGCGCTCTTCCCAGCTTTCTACCCAAGGAGCAATAACCCGATAGCTATACTTATACTCGGTACTAATCAGGTGATGTTTCGCGATAAGAACAGCTTCCTCTTTGTTAACCCCATTTGAATAATCTATTTTTGCATAATGGTGTCTTATGGATGCTATGGTAGCACATCCATTCAAGAGTAGCGCTATACCCAACAAAAAAATTAACCTTTTCATCTAAACTGCTTCTTTGTCTTGGGACAACTGAGGCATTAGATAAAAAGCCCCTCTCAATCTATCCTTAAATGGATAGATTCTAGGGGCTTAAGATACTGCTTACAGCAAAGACTATCTTCTTCTTCTTTTAGCCTTTCTTTTCTTGCCTTTCCTTTTTTTTGCCTTCTTTTTCGGTTTCCTTTTTAGCTTTCCTCCCCTCGCCATCTTTGCTCGGGAAACATCACCTTTCTTATCAACGAAATAAAGATAGCCAGGTTCTCTTTTTATTCCACACTGACAAACTTTCTGCGCCATGTTTCACCTCCTTTCTTGTTTTCTTATTTTTCACATCTTCCTTTTGCCAGAATTTTAAGTATAGATTGATTTAAAAAACCGCGTATATTATCCAAGCAACAATGAGCATACCGATTAAGCCAATTATGATTCCCAAAAAGAATCCAACAGCCAATTCTCTACGTTCATCCTTTTCTTTTTTTTGTCTCTTGGCACCTCCTTCTTCTCTCTCAAGTACTCTTATACGTTTCTCCATTGCCTTATACCATCGTCTGTGCTTATCATGAGGTGAAATTACGTCTAAAGCAGCTTGAAGTTCCTCCTTTGAATATTTAAATATTAACTCCCGATTTCCAGTTTTAATAAAGTTCATAAAATCACGTGCAATTTTTAATGCGTGTTCTGGCCTCATGCCCCTCCTTCTTGTTCAGTAAATAACCTCTCGGAAGCGATATAACTTTATCATCCAAACACATCGAGAATTGAAAGAACACCCATAAGCCAAATAATTACCCCTCCGATGATGAAACCTGTCTTTTGAAAGGTATACAAAAAAGTTCCTCTTTCTACGGGAGTAAAAGTTCTTAATGACGCCCAGGGATGATACGGAGTCCTGAAAAAAAAGCAGGTTCCCAATATTAACAGTATAGCCCCAACTATTCGATTTGTATAAAAAATTAATTGAGTATACACCAGGACGAATAATATGGCGACTAATAAAATCAATGCCACCATAAAAGCGGTGAATCCGTACAACCTTATTTCTGCAGATTTCTGTTCCATCTTACCTCCTCTCGCATTCCTCCATCTTGGCCTATTATTACTGCCGGGGTATCTTTATTCTTTCTTAATCTACTCGGGAGTATAACTAACGTTGGGTTTGATGTAATTGCTTGGAAGTATAGCTACTATATGCTCGAAAAGTATATATCCATCTTTCTCTTTACCTATAAAGCCTCCCCCACGGATAACGAGAAAGTTTTTGCCTTCCACGAGTATTGTACTCACTATTCTCACATTCGAAACCGTATCTACTCTATGCTTGCTCACTTGATAATAGATATCGTAGTTTGTATCCTTACTAAAATAAGTTTTCTCATCTTTGGCAAAGAGCTTATGAGGACCTAAAATTGCAAGGATAATGCCGCTCACGACAAATAAATATACAAATTTATATTTATCGGGCTTACCTCTCCGTTTCATGACATGCCTCCTCTCTAAAAACCGTCCATCTGCCTCTCAAGGTCTGAAAATCGCTCTTTCTGGATATCCTTAATCTTACCTCTCATACTCTCCTCAATGGATTGATAGGTCGAGGTGTCTATGTTTAGGTCTGGCTCATGCTCGATATCTTGCATCTTGTCTTGGCTTATGAAAGAATTGCCTTCCTCCTTACTAAGGGAGGACTTTTTGAAATACGTATTTAATACTGTGGAACATAAAATGAGGATTATGATGATTGCAAGGATAACTCCCAACAGCGTGAAAAACCCTCCCCTCAACTCTTTAGTGCGGCACCGGTACATTATCCTGCTCCTCTATTGAAAGGGGTGTAACGAGAGTCAAGCCTAATTCACCACAATATATTTGTATATCCCTGATTACTTCCGTAGGGGGAAGCTGTAAACCTATTATTCCGTATGTAGCCCACACTATTAACTCATTCTTAGGGAGTCGCACCAACTCCTCTTTAAGCGAAACAATACCGCTGATTGCCACATCTGGCGATGTAACTTCTTCGTACACTTTAGAACGATTAGCCCCAGAGAGTAAAGAAAAATACCACTCTCCCCTTTCCTGCCAACTGTATATCTCATATCCTTCCATAGAATGAGGTAACATCGGTTTTGATAATTGTTGGGGCTCACTAATATTCGATGTACACCCACTTACTATTAAAAAAAGTAAACCACTCGCTATTGCTCCAGATATCACCGCATTCGCTAAACTTTTCTTTTTCACCTTTGCCCCTGTATTGTCCTATAATAAAATATCAGTCACCTAGGATGCCTCGCCTTAAGATAAGCATAAACTATTTTCGTGTGCGATAAAAATACTTCGCATTGACGCTGATCAACGAATCGTTATGCGCGGTGATTAGAGTATCACTTTTTAATCATTACCAAAAGCATCTTGAATTGTTGCGTCGCGCTCAAAGAGTGTGGTTTATTGGCTGGCATAACCAACATCTGGCCCTCTTGCACTTCGAAAGGCCTGCCAGCTATACGAATCTTTACTGCGCCTTCTAAGATGTATGCTAACGCATCGAAAGGAGCGACATGTTCACTCAGCGCTTGACCCTCATCAAAAGCAAAGGGCGTGACGGTACCTGATTTCGTTTTAATTACCGTACGGCTCACTACCGCCCCATCTTGATAATCGACTAAATTTGCTAGTGGTATCACCCGCTCTCGGACATCCTTTCTATTCGCATTGTTTTTATTATTTTGCATAACCCCACCGCCTAAAATTCAGAGCCTTGCTTCATAGATGCATAATAAAGTATTGTAATGAAAACGATGAAAGACACTATTATTCTGAATATCGTAGGATCAAACACCTCTCCTCCTCTCTGCATCGCACCTGTAATATAACTTTCCAATTTTGTAGCTCCCAGCAAAATGATGGCTATTGTTATGCAGAAGGAAAACGACTTCTTTTTATCCCATAATTGTGCCAGTATCAAAAAGAGGATAAGTAGAAATGCCCAGAATACAGGATTCAGAAGATAAAATTGGAAGTTCATCAAGCTATCAAGGTGGGAGAGGAACATTGTCTTGAATGTGTACAAATCTACTCTTTGTAACAATACGTCCATTTCTTTGATACGCTGTGCGTAAACTTACTTACTAAAATTCTATCACTTACCGAGCAGCTTCTCAATAAAAATAATAGAAATTCAAAGGCAGGAGAAATTCTTGTTGCCTGCGACGGAGGGGCAATTTTGAAAGCGTTTTTACAAAATAACTATTGTGCCCTTGAAAAAGCTTATTTATATATGTTATATTTAAACGCTTAGGGGCTTGCGGAATTAACCAAGCCAAGGGGGCGAAGAGCCCCCTCCTGTCTTATTATCAATTTTGTGAGGAGAAAACCCTTCAAAACGATAATCGTAGAACTAGGTACGGAAGAAAAAATCAATAAAAGGGTCGTGGAATCTCCGCGATACTTTCTTGTAATAGTAGCCTAAATAAATGAAAAATATGCCCGCGAAGATAAACGTAAGAGCAACGATGAGGGAAAGTAAAGGCGGATAAAGGGCAATTAGAATACCGGCACAAATTAGAATAATACCCAGAATCATTCCTCCTCCTTTCACGAAACGACGCACATCTGGGTTAATGAATTCGGGGGGCACGAGCCCCCCTTTTTTTGATTCTATTAAGATTTGTTGCTGAATAATTTCTTGATTGCCCTCACG
>CP070807.1:619174-623319 GCA_020343695.1 Candidatus Omnitrophota bacterium
GGAGACCGAGATATTTGGCTGCTCCCTTTGGCGTCATAATCTGGGTACGAGAAGGCCTTTTTTCCCTCATAGAATGTCCTTTCATAACCCCTCCAAACAACTTTTATTTACCATATTTTGTTAAAAAAGTCAATAGAAGATACTAAAATTTCTTGATTTTTTTAAAATGCTAAAAAATGCTAAATATTATTGATTTTTGATAAGTAGGCCTCTCCTGGAGAGTGCTTAAGAAAAAGGGGGTGGTGGAAAAAGGGGTAAGCAAAGGACAACAACGATAAAATCCCTTAAATTGTCTCGTCCATCTTCATTTTTTCATTGCTCTTATTTGCTTTTTCGACTCTGTAAAGGATTTGTGAATTCTCACCGTGCATCCTCAACGGCGTCCATGTTTACTATCTTCCTATAAGCAAAGACACAAATCATTGCCCCGATACAAAAAACTGATAAAATCCCAGCCACTAAGAGGCCTTGCTCGAATTGAGGAAGTCTCTCATAGCCAATCTGTGATAACCAGCATTGTAAAAGCGCTAATATGACAAGTGAAGCGAGAATGTATGGAGGGCTCTTCAGTTGGCGCACTTTGTCAATAAAGATGGCTGAGGGAATAAAAATTCCTACAAACCCCCAGCTGATCATTCTTGTCCAACTTCTGGCAACGAGACATAATGCTATCCCTACTATGACAAAATAAAGACTTTCGAGCTTTCGTTCCCTTTGAAATCGAAAACCTAAAAAAGCTGATATCCAAAGGAACCCGTAAGTGCGGGTTACCTCTCTTGCGATACGAAGCAATAGACCATAATCCTTAGTATTATGCATCCAAATGTCTCGCCAGGCCTCACGAAAAAACCCAATATTTTGAATGTCCCATGTTGGAATAACCGCCATACGCAAAAGAAACCAGATGCTCAAAGGTACTATGAAAATAAAAATAGTCTGAACAGTACTTAATTGGTTGTGCCCCTTTTTATCCTTCAATATATTCCAGAAAAGAAGCGGCAAAAGAAAAAGAGTTGTCTCTTTCGCTAAACAACCTAGTGAAATTATACAGGAAGCGAATGCATATTCTTTTCTAATGATATATATCAGAGCATAAACAATAAAGAAATTAGCTAAAGGATCAACCATCCCCCACACGCTTAAATAGTGGGCTATGGAAAAAGAGAAACAGAGTAATTGAACGGTCACTATTGAAGACCAATATGATATTTTCAACTCAGTGAGTAACTGAAACATTGCCAATAATAACAACAGGGTTGCTCCATAAGTTACGATAAAAAAACCGATTTTCGGTGAGAATGGCAATACCTTTACTAATGCGGGGACCATAATCCGATAGGCCCATTGAGCAGGAACATCGTTTGGAGAACCCTGAACCATTACTAAATAATAAGGGTCGCCTCCCTCAGTAAATGCTTTGGGAACCACAAGATAGACGGCGGCAATGGTTATAGACAAAATAAATATGACTATTAACCATTTTTGCATGGGAGAGTTTTCGACAGGATCCTCGAAGAGTTTATGAATAGGTGTAAATCTTCTCATGCGGAATCATCCTCTTCATGAATTACAGAATAGCACTTCACATCTCATTACTATAATCATTGACCACCTGTGATCAGAAAACAAATGGAAACGAAATGTTTCTAGCTCGCCAAAGCCTTGGCCTCACGAGAAACTTTTTAAAACTTTTAAGATTCTTTGTCTCACAGACTTTGTATGGGTAATCCCAAATGTAAAATCAACCTCTTCGCGATGGGATAAATACCAATCATAACTATCTTTAAACATATCAAAATTGCTCATTTCAGGCTGCCAACCTAAAATTTTTTGTGCTTTAGTGATATCAAAATAAAATGGTTTATCCGGTGTCTTATAATGCCAGGCCGTAAAAGGAGAAAGGTTAAATATATCTAATGCTCTCAAGATAATCTTCGCAAGCTTTGCAGGCAAAGAGACTATTTTTGAAGAGCTCTTAGCATAATTGATTAACTCTCCAAGATCCTCTTTTACAGTTCTAAATCTATCGGTGCCTAAATTAAAATCCTCATTTTTACAATCTTTTTCTATACTTAAGATACAGGCATTTACCAAATCTCTTTCGCTTAGAAATGAAAATAAATTGTTTCCCTTGCCAATAATATAGATATTTTTATTATCAGCGATCCAGCTATACAAAATTTGAAAAAGTCCTAACCTCCCTTTCCCTACAATTGTTCGAGGCCGCAGTATGATAATGTCTAACCCTCTATCTCTATATTCGTTGCATATTTTTTCTGCTTCTATCTTAGAACGTCCATAATCACATACAGGGTTAAATTCTGTATCCTCTGTGATAGGTATTTCTTGCGGGATACCATAAGGCGCGCTGGAGGATATAAAAACAGTCTTTTTGACTTTATTGCACAAAGACGCATCGAGAACATTTCGTGTCCCATCAATGTTTACTTCCCAAAAAATTCTTTTCTTTGATCGGGAAATTGGCAGTACTGCTGCATTATGAAATACGCAATCTACGTCTTTGCATATCTCTTTGATTATCCTTTTATCTCTTACATCACCTTTTATAAATTCTATTTTTTCTTTAATCTCGTGGTTGCTTATGTCTTCTGCGTCGAGGACCTTAAGGCGGTACTTCTTATCCAGAAGCCTCCTCACCAAAAAGACACCAAAAAAGCCTGAGCCACCTGTAACTAAAACTTTTTGCATCTTATATATCTATTCCATTGGCTCTGCACCACTCAATAGATCTTCTTACCCCCTCCTCTAACTCTATTTGAGGTTCATATCCTAACTCTTGCTGTGCTTTTTTAATACTGCAGGCGATATCCTTAACCATCTCTCCAGCGACATGAAATTCTTTTACGTAAAAACCTGCT
This sequence comes from Candidatus Omnitrophota bacterium, assembly GCA_020343695.1. Classification (GTDB taxonomy): domain Bacteria; phylum Omnitrophota; class Gorgyraeia; order Duberdicusellales; family 4484-171. The sequence continues at coordinate 622,054 of CP070807.1, forward strand.
CCCTGGATTAAAGTGTCCGCGACTTCACACATTGTCGATGTGAATGTTGGAACAAATCGAGGCCGAAAGCCTCTTACATCTAATAAGCGAGCAATTGTTTGATATATCTCTATTGTAGGATAAGGGCACTTATCTGCTATCCAGTAAGTCCTTCCTACAGAAATATCTTTTTGTTCTATAAGCCAAAGTGCCTCTACAATATTATCTATGTAAGACAGGCTCCTTAAATTTTTCCCATTGCCAAAAATAATGGGATTTCCTTTTTTAATCATCTTGAAAAATTTTGTTTGACGCTCTGGTTGTCGTATGCCATAAAACCAACAGGGCCTTATAACTGTACTTTTTATTTTACCTTCTCTGAAAGCCTGATTAACCAATTCCTCTGCCTTGTATTTACTTACACCATAATGTTTATAGGGACGAGGGGGGTCGGACTCAACCATCAACTTCTCCCTAGAGATATTCACCCCTCCTACAGAGTTAGAAGAGACATATATAAACCTGTCTACACCTGACCTTATGGCTTCCGCTAAAACATTCTTTGTACCATCCACATTTATTTCATAAAGTTCTCTGATTCTGCGGGGATGGATTATCCCGGCACAGTGAAAGACTGTTTTTATCCCCTCGCATAACCCTTTTAGGTCTTCGGGAATTACTAAGTTTCCTTTCACCATCTCTACACCGAGTTCCTTAAGGTGGGCATCATCTGCCGTGGATAACACTAAACACCTTACCTCTCTCTTTCTTTCCCTAAAGATTTCGACCAATCGTGTTCCTAACCATCCCGGAGCACCAGTTATTAAAACTTTCATGAACTCCTCCTCCTAAAAGTGGCGCAACGCAGATTACGATAGATTTTTCCCTCACCTTATCATATCGCCTTCCTCATCCAGTGAGATTGAAGGGGAAGATTTGTACATATGCAAAAATAGCAGAAATTTTTTGTATGTGATCGTTCGCGTTTCGCTTTATGTCTATCTACAATCACATTAAATTCCAAAGTATATCACAGAGATACAGACGCTAATCCATAATATAAGGTTGAGCTGCGTCATTCCATCAGAGAACAGAAGGCGCGTGGGCTCACCGCCTTTACCCAGTTTATGGATTAAATAAAGATAGCGAAAGATGCCATAATAGACAAAAGGAATACTATAGATGAGATGGTTGGTACCAAAGTAACTTGTCGTCCTTTTATCCACCGTATAGAGCATGTAGACGACTACGATTGAAGATGTAATTACTGCAATCATCTGATCAATA
>CP070807.1:623419-627536 GCA_020343695.1 Candidatus Omnitrophota bacterium
CACGTCAAGATTAGGATACTCGAGGCAGAAAATGCTCCCAAGAGCCTTTTTAAGGGTTGAGGAAACTTCTTTCACGGGTATAATGACGCACACTTTCTCTTCCACTTCTCAAATATGTAGCTGTCTATTCTGATAACAGCAATAAACTAACTTACCGGAGAATCTCATTTTTCCATCGCAAGAAGACTCAAAAAGAAGGAAGAAAATACCATCTGCAACCCTAACACCATAAGAGTCATTGCTAAAATTGCTTCTCGTATTCTGTGGAGTGGACCAAAAGCACTTACCCACCATTCGAGGAGAATGAATGCGTTGATGAGAAATCCCACAAGGAAAAAAATCCCCCCCAGTAAAATTCCTGTCTCTAATCGAAAGTGACGCATAAGAAACGTAATTAACTTGTCTCTTCTTAAATACCCCTCCCTTATCGCAAAAAGTTTAGCCCAAATTCCTAAGTTAAGAATCTGAAACCCTAAGAGAGTTAAAAGGCTTCCCAAAAACATGGGATGGATATGCCAGGTGCGTCCCAGAAAAGAGAAAGGCCCTTGCGCAAGAAGTACGAGTATCAGGGCCCCTATCAATGCCAAAAGAAAACCCGGTAAAAGGTAGAGCCAGGCTGGTGAGAAGAGGAGCATAAATCGGAAATATCGCCAGGCATCTTTAAAAGGCCTCAATTTTGACTTTCCTTTTCGGGGATAATACGCAATGGCAACCTCTGTTATTCTTAACTTTTTCTGTAAACTTGAGAAAATCATCTCTGTCCCAAATTCCATCCCTAAGCATCTTAGACTCATTTTCATATAGGCGTTCTTGGTAAATGCACGCATGCCCGAAAGCACATCGGAAAGATTGGTACGAAAAAATACTCGAAACACAAAGGTAATAATAGGGTTACCAATGAAACGATGACTCCACGACATCGCTCCTTTGGACATTTTTCCTCTAAAGCGGCTGCCCATTACAAGCTCATAACCTTCATCTAGTAGTTGAATGAACTTAGGTATTTCATAAAAATCATACGTATTATCGGCATCGCCTATAACGAGATACTTTCCCTGTGCCTCATTTAAACCTGCGATATAGGCTGTACCGTAGCCTCGCATTGGCTGAGAGATTACTTGTGCGCCTAGCTGTTTCGCAATTTGGGCAGAATTATCAGTAGACCCATTATCAACGACGATGATCTCTCCTTTGATGCTCTCCTTACAAAAGAGATCTTTTATCTTCTCAATGCAGGCCCCAATCGCATCCTGTTCATTTAAACAGGGCAAAACAACTGATACCTTTATTGTCTCGTTACTACTTCTCTCCATAATCATCTTCCTTGTGGACAGAAAATTCCCTAAATCTAAATATGTCCTCCATTTTTTAGTTTTTCTGTTTTTCGGTTTTCAGTTTTTCGATTGCCTCCAATTTATTTTGTATACATAAATACCTGCCTCATCATCTGCATAAAACAACTCAAACCATGGAAGCGTCTTTGCTTTCAGAAAATACAATTTCACAAACAGGCTTTCTCCCAAGCCCTCTGATAAACCAATGGATTCCCAGCCATCTTTTCCTTTAATGCACAGGCAACCTCCTCTCCAATCAGTGTCTTTACCTTCTCTCACAGAAAATTTTTGGCCGTCGAAGACAAACGTATATTTAAATTTTTTATACTCCTTCTGCATGGGAAAATATTGCCGCGCTTCTAAATTAGCTATATCGAACACGATGCCGTTATGAAAATATACGCTGCTGCCTTGAACCTCTCCTTTCGCATAACCAAGGTAAAATTTCTCCCTTTTTGAGAGCACTTCGCTTACCTCCTCTTCATGGCTAGAGAGTATCACTTCATTACGTGTGGCTTCTGCGGCCTGCCTTGACAGAGAAAACGTATTTTCCAAATACTGTACTACTTTCTCTTCCGGCATGTTTCTATTCTGCGTCACATACACTTTAGGAAAACTCCAATTACCTAAAAAGGAGATGTTGTGCATTGTGCCAATCATTCTTCTGTCAACAATAAAGTATGCCCCAGCCGGTTCTTGAAAAAATATCACCTTCAATATCTTCTCTTTCAATCCTGTAGGCAGCTGATACTCCTCCAGCACTTCTTTGGCTTCCTGCGCATTACCTCTCAATAATCTGTTCAGAAGCGCTACGCATGCAAAATCATCTTTTATATAGACATTGATATCATCAAAGAGCGTATCTGAGCTGTTATTGAGCATTCGTAAAATATTCATGGTTTCTCGATCATCATTGCTTACTAAGACTTTCGCCATCCAATACGCTAAAGGAGTATTTTGTGATTGGTTATCAAATATGACCCTCCTTCTGCCAACTGCTTTAAAGAAGCTCCCATAGTCCCACCAGGAATTAAGAATGCTCCCTGGGGGGGTTTGCTTGCGAATATAGGTCAATGTCTTATGCCAACTATCACGCATTGAGGGGTGATGATATACTGCGGCATTAATTCCTGTATGGATAAATGTTCCCAAGGCCCAAAAAAGAAATACCGTAAAGAGAACAATAAAAACCGCGGTCTTCTCAGGATTTTCTGCGAAGCGCTTCTTGAGCTGTGCGATAATTTCCTCGATGAAGCCTCCAAAAAACATCCCCAAGGGTACAGCCAAAAACATGATGAATCTCTGCCCCTTCAGAGAAGCAAGAAGCATTACGAATGCCCAGAGAATCATCATAAGCAGAAAATCCTTTTTTTCTGAACGCTTCTGCTTTAGGTAAATCCATAACATCCCAATGAGGCAGAAAAGATAAAATACTATGTCATGCAGGTTCTTGCCTAAATTTTCAAATGCTGTCTTCTGCAATTCTGCGACTGTATAGAAAACGTGAGGCCAAAGAGAAGCAGAATATGAGGACCCCAGACGCAGTCGGTATTGGATGCCGGAAAAAATACTAAAAAGCACATTTCTCTGGGCAATGAGAAAGCAAAAAAATATCGCTCCTAAAAAGAATGTCACGCCTGATACTAAATACACTCTCGCTTCTCTCTTTGCCTGCCCGCCAACAAGGTAGCTGTTGAGAAAACCCCCGAAAAGAGACGCACCCACCACAACAAGAATCCACCAATATCCCACCCAGGTAAAAGCATACACGCCTAAAAAGAAAGAGGCAAAAAAAGAGTAGAGAATCGCCTTTTCAATATTTTCTCTTTTCTTTAGACCTACTATAAGCAGCCATACAACTACGAGAGGCAAGATGATTGTAAGCATATCATAATCAAACCAACCAGCACAACTCCTCTGCAAGAATATTCTATTTAAACCAATAAAAGATACGGCAAAGAATGCCGCTACATCAGAAAAGATGTATCGCGTAAAGAAATAAATTAAAGTTAAAACTACAAGGGCATACAATATAGGGAGATAAAAAAGAAATGCCTTCAGGGAAACGCCTTTGATAAAAAAAGTAAAAACTTGATACAGAAAGGAAGATATATAGAAGAAGAACTGGTTCGGTATCACCTCTGTGCCTACGGGAGCAAGCACGTAATCATCATAGGCAGCGCCGGCTTCTCTTCTGTTTCCGGGATGACCATTGGCAAGAACGTTCCCTGTGTAGAATAGCCATTGGTAGGAATCTTGACCCAAAAGATAGGTCTGACCAGAAGGGTCTTGAAACTGTTCCTTTAACTTATTATATTCCGCGGGGGTTCTCTGTATTATCTGGCTTTTGCTGTTCTTTACTATGCGCCGAATTATCTTGTCTCGTATTAAAATATTGAAATCAGGATATTTTGCATCTATCGCTTTCGTCGTATTGTGCACAAGGGCATTCTCAAGATTATGAATGGCCTGTCTTTTTAATTGAGGAAGCCAGGCAGGGATGAACCGTAGGTAAATATTGAAACCTATACACAGAAGAAAGAGAAAAATATAAAAACTTTTTTTTGCCTTAGGCATCTTGAAACTATATTATCATATGTATAAAAAAATACAATCCTCGCTTGCTCACACGTCGTCTATTTATAATATAAAAAGCGCCTATGTTTCTGGCTTCAGGTAGATAATACATGAGGGCACAATTGCTGAAGAAAACAAAAAGGCGGTGGATTTCTCCACCGCCTTATAATTGCACACAAACTCACACTAGTCCATCTGCCGATAGT
>CP070807.1:627636-631724 GCA_020343695.1 Candidatus Omnitrophota bacterium
TAGTTTTTAATTAATCTTTGAAATAAAAACCTAACCGGTTCCACCAATATGCAGGAAAAATAATATTTTAGTATATGCCCATGAATCAGGTCTCTCTTAACTCCATCACAGCTTCCTATCTGTATAAAGAAGAAGTCGCGAGTCTTTTTCGCCCACAAAGGAATGATGTCGCTAAATAATCTCTTGCCGTAAACGTACTTTAATAACCTATCGCTTCCTGGAAAACAAAGCATGCAATATAGCGTAATAACTGATTTTACTAATCCGTTCGCTTTCTTCAATTTTTTTTTCATCGCAAGTTTCTTTTACTTACGCATTTATCATCGGCCAAAGGCTTTGTGTTATCTAAACACTGCGGCAAACATTTATTATTTTAATATAGATTTTAGGCGTAGCTATTGTCACCTTCTCTTCTTTTCTTTGGCGCGTTCTACGATAGGCCTTTTACTCATTTTTCTCTCTTTAAACGCGCGAAGTATTGTCTCTGCCTCTTCAAACGGCGCAGTAACAAACGAAAACTTATCAAAAACACGCACATCACGTATTTTTCGAGGATCAACCTGGGCAATGTTTCTTATCATATCAACAATCTTTCGAGGGTCCATCTCATCGGCTCTTCCCCTGGCCACAAACAGGCGTGTAGTGCCTTTGGTATCAACAGATACGTCGCGAATCTTACTATAACTGCGTGCGCTCAACTCATTCTGAAATGCATATTTGATAAGTGCCGCCAACACTTTCTCAGGGTCGTTTTCTGACAACATCTCCTGAGCAAAGTCCAGGTATTGGCTTCCTTCAGAAGACTGTAGAATATCGACAATATCATTTTTAATACGCGTTTTCTTGGACCGAATAACTTCTTCTACCGCCGGTATCTTCTCTTTACGTATGTCGGTTTTGGTAAACCGTTTTATCGCAATGAGCTTACGGTATTCAGCCGGTGTAACAAAAGTAATTGCAGTCCCTTCCTTACCGGCACGGCCTGTTCTTCCTATACGATGCACATACGATTCCGGATTCTGCGGCAACGAATAATTTATCACATGGCTTAAACTAATAATATCAATGCCTCTGGCAGCAACATCGGTAGCGACTAAAACATTTATCCGTCGCTCTTTGAATTTCTTTAGTGTTCGCTCCCGTTGGTACTGCGAGATGTCTCCATGGAGTCCTTCGGCATCATATCCGCGATCACAGAGCTTTTTGGAGACCTCATCAACATCGATTTTGGTACGGCAGAATATCAATCCGTAGAATTGGACTTCACTATCAATAATTCTGCATAGAGCTTCCAGCTTATCAGAATGAGCCACTTCAAAATAAATCTGGTCAGTTAAGCTTACGGTCAATTGCTCTTTCTGCGCACGAACGAGCTTGTAACTGCCCATGTGTTTCTTGGCCAAAAGCAATATTCTTTCAGGCATAGTTGCAGAAAAAAGCAGCGTACGTTTTCTGTTAAAAGCGTAAGATAAAATATCCTCAACATCTTCGATAAATCCCATATTGAGCATTTCGTCAGCCTCATCAAGGACGGCGTATGAGGCTTGGCTTATATCAAGGCTTCTCCTCTGTAAATGGTCCTTGACGCGTCCCGGCGTACCAACAACAATATCTACTCCTCTACGTAACCGTCGTAATTGCTGATCCATAGATTGGCCGCCGTAAATCGCAGCGATTTCCAAGTGCTTCTTGCCTCTTAGAGAATTAATCTCCTCTGCTACCTGCACTGCCAATTCTCTCGTGGGGGCAAGAATCAAAGCTTGTGGCTTTCTTCTGTTTTCCTGGAGCCTCTCGATTAAAGGTAGCCCAAAAGCCGCGGTCTTGCCTGTTCCGGTTTGGGCATGCCCGACAACATCCACATCATCCTGTAGCAACAATGGTATGACTTGCTCCTGTATCTTTGTCGGCTCCTCAAATCCTTTCTGCTGTAATGCCGCTAATGTATTTTTCGACAACCCTAAGACCTTAAATTTCTCAAGCATTGATCTCTCCTCTTGTTTCTCATCATAATAGACAATCTTCCATCTTTAATACTTTCATGTAGACCCTGCTGCACCCTCCGAACTCCGAAGGGCAAGCTCTCATAGGCAGGTATTATAGCAGGTTCTGGGGATTTTGTGGAGTTATTTTGGGTTGGGGGTTTACCTCTTATAGTGATTTCCGAGGGAAAGTATAAAAATTTTAAAGCCTACCCGTCCTTACTCTCTGAAAACCCTTCTCTGCCTATAAAAAAACTCTCCGGCACCCTATGCCATTGCGGTATAGTGAATTGTTTTATGGTTTTTAACCACATAAGATGAAAATACATGAGCTCATCGCCGGTTTGTGTATCCATTAGTTTTCCTTTATCCCAGCGAAGCTTCCAATTATCAATTTTCCTATGCCTATACTCTACATCTTCCCTTGCTATAGTTCTAAAAAGGCTTTTCACCTCACCTTTCTTTTCAAGGCGCTTCACGCACTCTGTCATGTCTTCAACTTTGCGCGTTGCATCAAAAACATACCTATGAATCCGCTTCAAAAACCACCATACCTTATACATGGAAAACTTTATCCTCTTAATTTTTGATCTCTTTATAGACTCATCGCTTAATAAAAACAGCCTGTGCCATTGGCCACCGCATTCATCAAAACTGTAATGTTTTTCTACATCACTAAAAACCATTTTATAGCGTGTTGCCTTTTCATATAATCGGTTTATTCTATCGCAATTTCTATAGAGAGTAAAATGACCGGCGAGAAATTCTTTCCTGGCACTAATTATATCATAGGTTCCTAATATATCGTCAGTTAGAAATCTTCTTATATCTCCATATATAACATCTATATCTGCGTATCCCCAAAAATCGTACTCATTCAAATAGTCTTCAAAGATTATGCCGTAGGCAGGCCTAAAATCACATAATTTATAGACATTTTTAAGGTTTATTTTTAACCCGAGTTTTTTAGAAGCCAGTGAGTTAAAAATTTGTAAATCCATTTTAAAAAATTTAATATTTTGGCTTACATCGTTCGGCATAACACAATCAGCAAAAAATAACCAATCAATAGTGGGATTATATCTACAAGTCTCAAGATACAGATTAACATGCCGAGGCCATTGCCCAAAATATGGGACAACCAAACAGATACTTTTCATCTCAAAATGAATTTACACAATAAATTCCGACCAAAAATCATTTCTCGCTACGTGCACATACGGTCAGCTCGATAAAGAGATTGCGCCATACTTACAGGCGTCAACGCACGCACCGCAATCAACGCAGGCAGCTGAATTAAATTCTACTATCATCTTTCGTTCAAGTGCACCAGCTGAACAAGCCTCAACACAACCAATACAAGCACTGCCACATGCGCACGATGAGCATTTACCATCTTTCCAACAACATTTCTCGTAATCAATTTTTATAGGCATTCGTCATCCTCCTGTTTATTAGTATACTCTAAAATTGTTTTGTCGTCAAAGGGGGGCGAGGTGGATAAAATTGGATGGGTATTGGTTGCATCTCATTCGTATCTTAACGCCTCAATGGGGTTCAATTGTGCTGCTTTGCGTGCCGGCCAGAGGCCAAAACCAATACCTATGGCAACAGCAAATGTTGTCGAGAGAATAATACTAAAAAATGAAACCTTGGTAGCCCATCCTAAAACCTGCGACATTATAAACGCTGAGCCTGCCCCTAAAACAATACCCATCAGGCCTCCGCTGAAAGTCATTGCCACTGCTTCAATAAGAAATTGCATCATTATGTCTTTTGCCCGTGCGCCAACCGCCTTACGCAATCCGATTTCGCGCGTGCGCTCGGTAACAGATACAAGCATTATATTCATAATGCCGATACCTCCCACAAGAAGTGATATCGCGGCAATACACCCTAAAAGGATGCTCATCGTCTGGGTAGTACCGGTTAACATCTCCTGAATTTCGCTCATATCATGCATATGAAAATAGTCTTCCTCATTTTTATATATACGATGCCGCTTCCTAATCAGCTGTTTAATCTCCTCCTGCGCCTCTTCCATTGATTCTACATCGAACACCTCAACATCAATTCCATCAAAATAATCTTTGCCCAACATCCTGTACA
>CP070807.1:631824-635866 GCA_020343695.1 Candidatus Omnitrophota bacterium
CTCTTTTGCATAGCTATTAAAATAGCGGATATTGAATTTGCCAATCGCTGCCCAGTCATGATTTCCCGCGATGCAAATAGGTTGGAGCTGATTTAGCTTTAAGATGCATTCACCAGGATCCACACCATATCCAACAATATCGCCAAGATAAATGAAGGCATCGATTTTTTCGCTCTCGTAATAATCCAGCGTAACTTCAAACGCCTCTAAATTGCTATGGACATCAGAAAAAATGCCATACTTCATTTTTATAAATGTAACCGCCTCGCGTCAACTATCGATACACATTAATAGAACCGGATTTGAAAATCGCAGAATCCTCCCTGTGTAGAGATCTTCTCTACTTTAAAATCTGTGATATAGCTCTTAAATTCTGTGTGCAACTCATGTAAAAACCCATCTAAATCTTCAGAATTACCTTCGGCAACGAGCTCCACATCCCCATTTGCTAAATTCATAACCCACCCCTTTACGTTATGTCTATTCGCAAAGTCCCGGGCGGTAAAACGGAACCCTACTCCTTGTACGCGTCCTTCAAAATATATGTGAACTGCCCGCTGGTTCATGCCTATACTGTCAGAGGTCTTTCAGGAGAACTTATCCCCTACTTTGATTCGATGACCACAGGCAAAAGCCCATGCATCCATATCTTTTTTACCTTCAGGCTTCAGGCGCTTAATCCTCAACACTCTACGTGAGGTCACCACGCAGATTCCTTCTCGATCAATTTTCACAATTGTAGACGGTTCTACATCGGCTGCCATATCTATAACATCCGCATCGAGTATTTTAATTGATTTATCTTGGAGGTAGGTATATGCAGAAGGCCATCCCAGGGTTGCTTTGATCAAATTTATGATACGCGAGGCGTCGGTTTTCCAAGATATCCTTCCATCGTCCTTTCGTAGCTTTGGGGCAAACGATGCCAGGCTTTCATCTTGGGGGGTTAAGGTATGGTTTCCTTCCATCACCAATTTTATCGTCTCGCGCAATAACCTAGCTCCCTCTTTCGCTAACGTCTCTGTTAAAGAGAATATGTTATCTCTCTCCTCAATAGCAATTTTCTTCTGGAGAATTATTTCGCCAGAATCAACTTTTTCATTTATTTTAAACACGGTGATCCCGGTCATCTTTTCACAATTGAGGAGAGCCCAGTTCACCGGAGCAGGCCCACGATACTGGGGTAATAAGGAAGGATGCAAGCCTAACGGTAATTTTTGAGGAAGAGAAAGTATAGAGACGGGTAATATTTTCCCATAATCAGCGGCGATAAGAAAATCAGCCTGCGTATTTTGTAATTGTTCATGAATCGCACTATCTTTTAATGAACGGGGCCTAATAAGGGAAATATCGTTTTCCGCAGCAAATGAACTTACTTCAGTAGGACCGACCTTAAGGCCTCTACCTTTCGGCTTATCAGGTTGACTTATAATAAGTGTAGGGATAAATCCTCCCAAATAGAGGTACTCCAATACAGTACAGGAAAATCGTGAACTACCAAAATACACAAATTTCATGCCCGATAATACCCCCTGCTACAATATTGCTGCCCAGATTCAATTTATCGCTATTGCGCATTGCAAATTCGACGACCGCAAATGCACAATTTCTTCTTTAATGATTCTTCGCAATAGCAACCTTTTTGTCGATTTAATAATAATCGAATAACGAAATTTACCCCTTAGTTTAAAAGGGCGTTCCTGAAATGCCCCGTAGACTTCTAACCTTTTCGTTTTTAATCTATTATATAAATATTCGGAGCGCTTGAAAAGGGTATTTTGATTTTTTGCCCGCAAGGTGATTTTAGCAATGCACCCATAGGGAGGAAGCTGCAACTTTCTCCTCAATGTTAATTCGCGCCTATAGAAATTCTCCCACCCTTGGGTGACATACTGGAAAAGATAGTGGTTACTATTGCGACTGAAAATGTAGAGGCGGTCTTTAAAGAAAAATGTGAGTTTCCTAAAATACAAGAACGTATCAAATGTGGCGTCGTAATCAGGACGGGAGAGAGAGATATCAGCATCAAGCACAAAGCCTATATCGAATAGCTCCTTATGGTAAAGAAAGCTTAAAATCTTTGACGTGGCAAGAATGACTTGCGAATGTTGGTTTCTTTTCTCCCAACTGTCGATGCGTGCTTCAGGAAAATTTTTTTTTAATATTGCTTCGACCCTTTCAATGCCTAAGCCGAAACTTCGTATGTATCCTGTATTGCACTGCGGACATATTTTGGGAATAGGTTCCTTCTTTCCGCAATAGGGACAGAAGCCGCTTGTTTCTTTTAATGTGCTCCTTAAGAAACCTGAGCACGTTGTGCAGTTGAGCATGTGTCCGCACGATGAACAGGCAAGGACTCGAGCAAACCCACTTCGATTATACAGCACAACACCCCTTTTATTTTCTTCGATGCTCTTCCTTAACAGCTCTACTAGAAGATGGGGTAGAACCTTTCGCTTTCTACGCTGGCCTAAACTGAGGAGCTGTATGTTTACTTTCTCCTCTCCTCTATCTTCAAAATGGATTTTTTTCTCTTTGATGAGTTTGTACGAATGCAGTGAAGGGTAATCGCCAGCTAAAAATAAATCTGTGCCTTTTAAGTGTGAAAGAAGATGGGCAACATCAAAAATATGGTAAAAAGGTTTCTCTTCCTGAAAATAAAAAGGAGAATTTTCTTCGTCAATCACAATCATCTTCAAATCCCAGGGATAGTAAAAGAGTGAGACTCTGGTGCCCAAGATGAGCGATTTTTGGCGGCTATTGCCCCAGCGACCAAATAACTCCCTTGGATTCATCTGGCTATGAATAACAGCTATTGGTACTGAAAAATCTTTCTCGATAATCTTTTTTGCCACCTCTAGATATAAAAGTTGCGGAAAGCAGATAAGGACAGAACCATCACGCAAGGCCTCTTTTATACGGATCCGTAATGATTCATAACGTGTACGGAAATCATCCCCTTTAATGAAAAATAGTTGCGGAGCAGCTTTCTTCTCTCCCTGTATACCTTGCGCATTGGGTTGAAAAAAGCGCTGATCATTTAAGGTAATTCTTTTTACACGTCTAATATATGGGGGTAACATCATAAAGAGGAACTCTCCCAACGTGTAGGGATAGATTCTCGTTAAATCTTTTGCAAATTGCACGTGTTCTTTGTTCAAACAAGGAGACGCACCAAGAATCGTCTTTATATTTTGAGCTTTCGATTTCTTGGCAAACCCAACGACAATTCCTGCCCTTTTTTTGCCGTGAAAGTCAACCAATACTCTCGTCCCCCTTCTCACCATAAAACCACTGGGTACCAAATAATCGAATTCTAAGGAGGTTGCAATTGGTAAAACTACTTTTGCGATTTTCAATTTACCCATTGTCGGTCATTGTTTCATGAATCACTTCGCGCAAAACACGGCGAATATCTTTAAATTCAATGGGGTAATGCAGCGGCAATGTCCTGCTGTATGCAAATTCGGCGATTGCCTCCATGAACTGGCGCTGATTTTTGACAAATTTTGCCACCCCGTATTTCGTAACCAAATCCATGTTTGCTCTTTCCTGTCCAGGCATATAGTGGGTAAAGACCAACGGTTTTTTCTTATAAATTCCTTCAAAAACAGTCTGACCCCCTGGCTTGGTAATAATTGCCGAGCTCACAGAAACTAACTCCCAAATATTTTCATAAAATGGAAATAACTTAATAGAAACCGAATCTATTCCGTCAAGGGTCCTTTTTAGTTTTTTATTCCTTCCATAAATGATTAAAATATTAAAGTGGTCTTTTAGGCGGTGGATGGTTTCTCTAATATGCGGGAATCGGCCCCGCGAAGAAGACATAAAAAGAAGACATGGCCTTGTGTCAAGAGAATTCTTCTCTCTTAGGTGCTCTTCCGAGAAATCCTGGAGAAAACCTTCTCTCAACGAAACAAATCCAGAAATGATTTTCCCTTCTCCGATACCGAAATTCACCAAATCTCTTTTTCCCTCATCGTGAGCGACAACATACTTATCAACGCATTTGTGCACCCACAGAGGATGAACTCTTAAA
>CP070807.1:635966-639922 GCA_020343695.1 Candidatus Omnitrophota bacterium
AGGAAGTTAGAGGTGGATATGGGAATAATGATTTCTGCTTCCCACAACAAACCCACGGAGAACGGAATAAAATTTCTCACAGAGCAAGGACATAGGTTGTCTGCCGAAGATGAGGAGTGGATGGAACAGCTTATATTAGGCAGTTTGATTCATACTCCAAATGGCTCGGCGCATCGACGAAAAGGAGGCATCATCCAGCATAAAGACGCTCCTCGTTCTTATATCGAATTTCTCCAATCAGTGGCTCTAGCTAGCCACCTAGAAGGATTAAAAGTTGCCCTCGACTGTGCCTATGGCGCCACCTCTAAAGTAGCCCGTCAATTTTTTGAGCAGTTACAGATAAAAGTGTATTCCATTCATGATACTCCAGATGGCAAGAGCATTAATTGCGGCGGCGTAGTAAATCCTTCATTCTTAAGAGCCCTTGTATTAGAAAGCAACGCTGATGTTGGTTTCGCCTTCGACGGTGACGGCGACAGAATCGCGGCAGTCGATGAGACAGGTACTATTCTGGATGGTGATGACCTTATGGGAATAATCGTTCTTTATTTGCTCCAGAATAATAAACTCTCTAAGAACACGTTCGTTGCGACGCAGATGAGTAACCAAGGATTCATTCTGTGCCTGGAACAATACGGAGCAAAAGTACTGTATACGCATCTGGGAGAAAAGAACATTTTGAGCGTATTACTTCATGAAGGCCTCAACTTTGGAGGGGAAAAATCCGGCCATATCCTCATGCTGGATTATGCCCCCACATCTGATGGTTTGCTCACAGCACTTCAGATTCTCAAAATTATGAAAGCCACTCAAAAACCCTTAAGTGAACTTGCCAGGTGCATTCATAAACATCCTCAGGTTTTTGTGAATGTGAGAGTGAAGCAAAAGAGACCATTTGTTTCTATTCCTCCCATTTGGAATGCCATTGTTCAATCGAAAGAGGCACTCAAGGGCAAGGGTCGCCTCCTCGTCAGGTATTCGGGAACCGAGGATCTTGTGCGAATTATGGTAGAAGGAGCCGATGAGTTGTTCGTAAGAAAAATCGCCTCCTCATTAGCGAGAACTTTTGAAAAGGAAATCGGAATAGAGGAGATGGTAGAGGGATAAGGGGTTTCTCTTTGCCTCTCTATTTTCATTTCTCATCGATAGGCGATACGAGATGGTAGAAGTAATCATTTTAGCTGCTGACGGTAAACTTCGATTTAATTCCCTCACAAGAGCTACAGCTCGTTGTCTCCTTTCGATAAGAGGAACCCCTATCATTGAGCATATTATCAATAAAGTCCAACTGATAGATGAGGTGGCTACGATTACAATCGTAGGCAGTCGTCGTTTTTTTAAACAGCTTAAAGGGTGGATTGACAACTATAGCTGCCGTCTGCCCATAGAACTTATTGCCGATGATCATAATACCAGACACCACAACACCGGAGCCATAAAGACTTTATCGGGAGTGATAGATAGGCAAAACATAACTAATGATGTGCTCCTTATCGGAGCAGACAACATGTTTAGTTTCACTCTCAATGATTTTATTGAATTTTCCAGGCACATCTATCCGGCTCCTGTAGTAGGTCTCTACAACGCAAACGGCAAACTGAAACCTAATAAATTTGGCGTCGCAACGCTTGGTCCAGATGCAAGAATGATTGATTTTTGCGAAAAGCCAGGCACTATCGATATCTCACAATTCGTTTCAACGTGTCTTTATTTCTTTCCTCGTCAGACTCTGCCAGCTATCAAAGCGTATGCAGAAAGCAATGGTGCAGTTCATCTTGGTGATTATATTGAGTGGCTATGCAAAAAAGATCATGTGTATGGGTACATTTTTGAAGGAGATTGGCTTGATATTGCAGATATAGAGAGTTATACAGAAGCAGTGTTTACTTTCTAGCAATGCATATCGCGCCCCGTCCAAATGGGTCGATATAGAATAGGTAAATAGGGAGGTGCTGTAACGATGGGAAAGTGGTTACTCATTTTAGCAGTTACAATGTTACTTGTGGGTTGCAAAGGAGGAGGTTCAGGTTCCTCAGGTGGTTCTTACGCTGGCGGTGGCAGTCCCCCTGATAACCCTGTAAGCCCTACTCCTGAACCTGCCACTTTGACACTTTTTGGAATTGGTTTAGGAGGGTTGGCAGCAGCAGCGTTAAGAAAGAGGCAGAAAATAAAATAAAACACAGAGACTAAAATTTCTTTACGATACGAGACTCATGAAAGCACAAAGACCGTGGGGCAGTTACACTATTTTAAACAAAGGTAAAGGTTTTAAGGTGAAGCTCGTTGAGGTTTCGCCGCATAAAAAATTGAGCCTTCAACAACATAAATTTAGAAGCGAACATTGGGTTGTAGTAGAAGGCCAGGCCCGGATTACCAATGGCAATACAGTGTGTTACCTAAAAGAGAACGAAAGTGCCTACATTCCTAAAGGAGGCATCCATCGTTTGGAAAACGCCCTTGGTACCCCTTTAAAAATTGTTGAAGTTCAATGCGGAGAATATTTAGGAGAAGATGATATTGTGCGATTAGAGGATGAGTACGGACGTCTCTCTTTTCGATGAAGAGATGAGGGCTCGCCGTGCTCGTAACAGGAGCCAAATAATGCTCATAACATTCTCAGGACTCGATGGAGCAGGAAAAACAACCCACATTGAGCTCTTTACTGAATATTTGAGGAGAAATAATTATCCCTTTAAACAGTTGAGGATGTATGAGGATATCTCTTCATCAGCACTGCTCAGAAAATTGTTGAAGAGACAGGTCACCAGCAGCGACGCCGGCAAAAGAAAACATTCCTATAGATACGATAAAAACAGAAAAGATTCTCAGATTGTATTTTTGCGAAGAATCGCCTACATTGCGGATTTATTAATATTTTTAGCCAAGAGCTTCTATCATCAACACATAGGCAGGCGGATACTTATAATGGATAGATACTTGTATGATTCCTTAGCCAATCTGTTCAATACGAAATCTGATGTCTATATAAAGTATATGTTGAGAGTGTTCCCCAGGCCGGATATAGCCATACTCTTGGATGCGCACCCTGCGGTTGCGTTTAAGCGCAAACCAGAATACCCTCCTGGAGTTTACCAAGAGCGCCGCCAGGCGTATTTACGCATTTTTGAGAGGATTCCCAGTGGGTATGTCATCCATTCTAATGGGATTGACTCTACGCAACGCAAAGTTCAGAGAGCATTCCAATCGGCACGGTTGGGCCCACGCCTTCGTTCGGATAGGTACTCTTTGCATGTTGACCTCATAATGAATTCGCTCTTTGGTGGATTGCACGATTCAGAGGAAGCTAAAGATTTAGATTTTAATGATTTGATACAAGTGCTCAATAAGAACCGCATTGCGGTTCGTTGGTTAAGAAAAAATTATTTAACGTTCAACAGCGAACAGAGAAAGTCGGCTGATGCGTTCTTGGGTGATGAAGAAAAACGCATGCAGTCCGCTCTAGAGATTATCGAGAAGGTGACGCAAGAATTTGAGAAGAGGGGTTTACGTATTGCCGTGATTAAGACTTTGGATAATTACCCTGATTTAGGTCACGATATCGATTTATACACCAACGCGCCCATAGACGACGTCGATGATATTCTCATCAATGTGTTTGGAGCCAAACTTCAGAAACCTTCGCTTTCTGAACGATTTTCTCAAAAGAGAAATTATAAAGTGCAAGGTTACCCCATCTTAGAGGTTCACTGTTCAAAATTAGGACAGCTCGGCGAAGATAACCTGTTGGCCCAAGACCTCCTCGTAGGTTGTAGAAAGATAACCCACGCCCAGAGAAGCGCATATATTCTACGCCCTGAATTTCGACTTCTCTTATGCGTCCTTCAGAGAATGTACCGTCATTTTAATATAAGGATTTCTGACATTTACAACACCATCCACCTGATACAAAACGATGAGATTGACTGGAGACTATTGAGAGAAATTTCTCTTAAGTA
>CP070807.1:640022-643907 GCA_020343695.1 Candidatus Omnitrophota bacterium
TCTTATGGTATCTGTTT
This sequence comes from Candidatus Omnitrophota bacterium, assembly GCA_020343695.1. Taxonomy (GTDB): domain Bacteria; phylum Omnitrophota; class Gorgyraeia; order Duberdicusellales; family 4484-171. Next base: position 640,040 of record CP070807.1, read on the forward strand.
GAATTTCTTATAGTATCGATATGCATTATCAACATCGTTGAGGTACTTTCCATACAGTATGATCAAATTGTAAAGAGCATCTTTTTTGACTACAGAATCTCCCCGTGCTGCCTTTTCCAACTCATTCACTGCTGAAGGATATTGTTTGTTCATCACATGAATGAGCCCAAGATTGTAGTGGACTTTATAGTTGTAGGGGTCATATTTGAGTGCTCTTCGGTACTCTGCAGCTGCTTTCGCCAAATTGCCTTTCTTGTAGTAGTTGTACGCAGATACCTGCGCTGCCATTGCGTTTTCGTTCTTATACGTTTGACCAAGAACGCAGAAAGGAACAAATAGCACAATTGCAACAATAGTTACTTTAATATGTTTCATTCGGCTCCCTTAGTGGCAAAAGTTCAAGATCATTAAACGTGGGAAGAATTCTCTCCATCTGTTTTTTGAGCTCACCTTCTTGCTCTGCCCAACCTTTTGGTTTCTTTGCGGGTTTGGCAGGTAGCGCTTTGATTGGTTTGCCCAATTTTGACTGTGCGTCTCTGAGTATTTCTTCTTCGTCCATTCTGGGTAACACGCTCTTTGCGGTTTTCTCAAGCAGCTTTTCACGCATTGCAATTTGCCGTGAAAGCCGGGCCTTTTCGTACTCGTCAGTCAATTGCAGTGGCTCTTTTACAACCGTGGGAGTTACAAATATTAACAACTCTCGTGCTGTATCATCATCAACTATTCTACTAAACATTTTTCCTAGGATGGGGATATCTCCCAGGATTGGTACTTTGGTTACGATACGGGTTTTTTGTTTCGATCGCATACCTCCAATCACGATAGTATCACCGTCCCTTACCATCATGGTTGTTTTTGACTGTCGAGAATCAATTTGAGGTTCATCGCCAGCACCGACAAATCCAACGAGGAAACTCTGTTCAGTGTCAATTTCCATAATCACGTGCCCGTCAGGAGTGATGTGAGGAGTCACATTTAGCTTTACTCCGATATCTTTAAATTGAGTACTGGTGCTTGTGCCTCCCGTGGCGCTTGTAGTTTCTGATGTATAGGGGACTTGCTCAAGGATATTTATTTGTGCTTTTACATTATCAATGGTGAGTATTTTGGGACTTGCAATGATATCAGCTAATTGATTCTGTTGCCACATTTCAATAAGGCTTTCCAGCCACACTTTATGGAAAACGATATTTCCGTAACTGACACCGAAGGATGAGGCAGTTGTGAGGGAGAGCATTTGGCTTACCGTCCTTATTAAGTTTGATTTTTCAGTGAGATCATCTGTACCATAGTCTCCAGCAAATATATCGGCTACAGCCCAATCAACTCCAAAATCAAAATCATCGGTGCATTTTTTATCCACCATCAACACTTCGATTAATACCTGAGGTGTTTTGACGTCGAGCCGTGTAAGAATCTTTTCGATTTTCTCAATATTGTCAGGAAGGTCAGTAATGAGCAGGCTATTTGTTCGTGGATCAAACCCTAAAATTCCTCTTTTAGACATCATGCTGGAAATATAACCTTTTGCTTCGCTGATATTGACAAAATTCAGGGTTAGGAGTTTGGTTGTAAGAGGTGCTTTATCTTCTTCCTCTCTAATTTTCTGATAAGTGACGATAATAATGAAATTTTCCTTCTCTATGTAAGCTAAATTATAGGTCTTTAAGATTAACTCTAAAGCTTCCTTCCAGCTTACCCCTTCAATGTTTACCGTAATCCTTGCGCTTACATCTTCGCTCACGAGGATGCTTACTCCTGATATTTTTGAGATAATCCGCGCCACTTCTCGTATGTCCGCGTCTCGAAAATCCAAATAGACATTCGACTTATCAGTTCTTACCTCAGAGACAACCCTTCTTTCTTCATCGGTGTTGTCCTGTTTTTGAGCATCGAGTTCCTCAGGCGGAAAATCGGGATGAGGCAAATCCATGGGAAACTCATCAAACTCTTGGGCTGAGGCCGTAGGCATACCTTGGTGGGCTAAAACCCCACAACTTAGCAGAAACACACATAATAAAATAATCTTTTTCATTTGTAATGCCCCCTTTTGTAAGGAATTTTTGTCTTCCTTCCCCGATAAATCACAACAATATAGTCTTTTTCTATACTATCTACCACCAAACCTTGCCAGGTACCTTTCTCCTTTATAATGTTATTATTAATTATCACATATTTTTTGTCGCCATCAGTTACGACCCCCATTATTTCTACACCAGAGAGGACTTTTTCGAGGTAGACTTGGCTATCTGAGCCAAGTTCTCTGAAACCTTCGGGAGCGAGGAGAGGATCTCGTATGGTCTGGAGGTCAAAATAGACTCGTTCTTCATCGGCTGCGAAACCGACGCACAATATAAGGAAGAAAGGTAAGCTAATAACTATCTTTTTCATCATTTCTACTTTGCTTGTTCCAGCGGTTCAACTAATTGATAAATACTTATGCTTAGCCTCTCCTTGTGTCGCAAGGGGTTTTGCGGATTTTTCTCAATAGATAGTTCGGTTATTTTAAATGTCTGTTCGCTGTGTTCTGTCTCCCATAGAAAACCAAGGAATTCACTAAATCCTGCTTCAAGCTCCAAGGATACAGGGATTTCCCGAATGAATCGTGTAACGCCTTCACTTTTTATCACACTTTCCTTTTTCGAGAGAGGCTTAATTGCAGTAAATTCTAACTTTCTCCTTCTCGCTGTGAGGATTAATTTATCCAAAATGGTTGAGATGTCTTTTCTCTGAAGTAATTCCTTCTTGAGGGAGGCAATCCCCTGAACCATCTTGTTCTTTTCTTGGGTGAGTGTGCTCTTTTTCTGTGTGAGGCGTGCCATTTCTTCTTCGTTGAAGCCCGATACTGATTGGATCCCCCGTTTAAGTTCTTTCATGAGAGAAATTTTAGGATTCACCAATAACGCCCATAGAATGATAACCAATACAATAGATAGTATCGCGACCGCACTATTTATCAGTGTATCTTTCGGTATCTTTACTCGCACTGTTTTTGTTAAATCTAATGCCATATCGTTTACAATAGTGTGATGTTAAATTCTAGGATTTCTTGCTTCTTCATTGTTATTACTCGTACATTTCCAAGAGATATCTCTGAAAAATCTTTCGAAAATTCCTCATGACTCTGGAGAGTCTTTATAAAACTACTTAGAATGGAGAGAGGGCTTTCTTCCATCGTTGAAGGAAGCAGATACCCCTCCAGTTTCATTTCTCCTCTCTTGTCGATTTTGATTCGCTTGAGCCAAATTTCTCTCGGCATTATTTTTGAAAGCTCAAGGAGCTTTTCTGACCAATAGAATTTATTCAGCACCGAACTGCTGATGAGATTAAACTCCTGATTCAAATATTGAATAGTCGTGGTGAGCTCATCGACCTCTCTCTTCAATTCTACATAGCTGTCATGTTTACTCTTTAAGGCATTGTACCGCGATTGATTTTGCCTCTTATTGATCTCAAAAAATATATTTATACATCCGATGAGGAAGAGTGAGGCAAGGATGGCATAGACGCTTTTTCTCAGTATGATTTTTATATCACGCGATTTCGATATTTCGTCTTGGGGAAGAAGATTTATTTTCATAGGTTCAATATTTTTTAACTGCGCTCGCCATGAGGGAAAATCTTTTTATTTTTATATCGAACAATATTACTAATATCTTTCTCCGTAAACAGCCGGTGACCATTCCGATCTCTGGGGACCTCAGGGATTTTACCTTTCTTTAGCCAGAGAAAAAGGGTATTGCGAGAAATTTTTGTTTTCTTAAGAACATCCTTTGTTGTGTAGAAAGTCTCTTCCTTCATCTTCTATATCTTGTCATACTTTGGTATACCTGATATAGGTCAATATAAACAAATCATAACAAAATAT
>CP070807.1:644007-647836 GCA_020343695.1 Candidatus Omnitrophota bacterium
TTTAGTTTAATAGCTGTTCTGGGTCCGATTGGAAGATTAAGTGTTTCGTAGCCGATAACCTTCATGTTGACTTTATAGAGCTTTGGCTCATTTGAGAGGAAGTAGTAAGTTTTATAACCCGGTGTGTTTCGGTTAGCGACATACGTTTTTAAAAAATACATCAGTGTTACATCATCTGTGGTTTTACCTTTGATAGGATAACGTGCTTGTTTTTTGATAGTTCCTTCCGCATCAAGTTGGCGCCAGTAAATGATTTGTTTGTTATAATCGAACTCTTTTTCGTAGCGTAAGATGATTTTCCCTTGGGAGTCTTTGGCAGAGCAAGAAGAATTTAATAGATAAAGAAAACCGTCCTTTTCTTTGAGTCGCGCGGTTGTCTCCCAAGTGATATTTTGGTATTTATCGCATTTGCCTTTGCCGATACGATAGAACTCGAAATTTGGTTCATCTGAGGATTGAATTCTCGTAAAAGTATATGTTAGTTCGGAGCGTTTTTCTTTAGTCTTTTTGTCGATAAAAATAACTTCGTCTGATTCTTTTTTAAAAGGAAAAAATTTAGAAATAGGCTCAGAATATACAAGAGAAGCTAAAAGGGGGATAAACACGAAAGCTATTAATTTTTTCATAAATATATTATATCAATTCATTACATAGAAACAATGCAAAATTATTCGGTAATCATTCCGGCTCTTAATGAAGAGGCCAATATCGCTGGCTGCATCCAAAACTTGCGTGCACTCAATTCTCGTCTTCAGATTATTGTCGTAGATGGAGGCAGCAGCGATCGAACTTTTCTGATCGCTCAGAAAGCAGGCGCACAGGTTATTCGCTCTGAGCCCGGAAGAGGCATTCAGTGTAACCGCGGCGCAAAAAAGGCAACAAGCAATATTTTTATTTTTCTTCATGCCGATACACAATTACCGCAAGATGTCTTTCTGGTTTTAGATAATTTCTTTTCAGACCCTAAGGTTAAAATTGGCACTTTTCGCCTTCAGTTTGATAGTGATCACTGGTTTCTGAAGGTGTCAGGTTATTGTGCGAGATTCGATTCAATTTGGACCCGTTTTGGAGATCAGTGTATTGTTGCCAGACGCAGTCTTTTTGACGAGCTGGATGGTTTTTCAGAATGGCCGCTTTTTGAAGACTTAGATTTTCTGCATCGTGCACGCACTAAAACAAAAGTTTATTCTTTTCCATCAGTAGTTATTACCTCAGCAAGAAGATTTAAGGAAAATGGCCCGATAAGACAACAAATCCGAAACGGGATTTTGATTCTTAAGTATCTTATTGGGATTTCTCCCGTCCGCCTGGCAAAGGAGTATCGAAAATGAAAAAATTTTTATGCTTGATGTTTTTTATATTCTTGTTAGCAAGCCCTTCTTTTGCGCAAGACCAGCACCAGCTGTTTACAGGAATACTCAAAGATCACGTAAAGGATGGTGTTGTTGACTACCGGTCACTATGTGAAGACGCACGTTTTACCAAGTATATGGACCAGCTTATTAACACGAATACTGATAACCTTGGCTCTGATAAAGAAAAGCTTGCTTTTTGGATTAACGTTTATAATGCTTGGACATTAAAGATTATCTGTGACAACTATCCGGTAAAGAGCATCAATGATCTTCATTCCGGCGGCCTTGCCATCGGCATGATTCTTAAAACCACCGTTTGGGATAAAAAATTAGTCACCATAAATAATAAAAAAACTTCTTTAAGCGATATTGAGCATAAAATCTTACGCCCCGTTTTTAAAGACCCTCGAATCCATTTTGCGATTGTCTGCGCAGCCAAAGGTTGCCCCCCTTTACGCAACGAAGCATATGAGGCAGATAGGCTCGATCGACAACTGGATGAACAGGGAAGGTTATTTTTGGCGCAAGAAAATAAAAATTCATTTATGTTTGATAAAAGGATTGCTTACATTTCTCCTGTTTTCGGATGGTTTAAAGAGGATTTCGGAAAGAAGCCTAAGGCAGTTTTGCGTTTTATCGCCCGTTATCTTCCAAAAGAAAAAGGAAACTTACTTTCCCAAGACACAGAGCGCTGGAAAATCAAATATACCAATTATGACTGGAGTTTGAATGAGTAAACTTATTTTAATCCCTTTCTTATTTCTTTGCATCGTTTACTGGCTTGAAATTAAATTCCCGCATTTGCCGGGTAGGGATGATCGCACTGTTCATACGGGCAATAATTTGACGATTGCCGTGATGGGCGGCTTAGTCAACCTCGTTTTTCTTTTCACAATCATAGGAGTAGTAACACATTGGACAGAGGTGCGTAGGTTCGGATTATTGAACCAAGTTAATATCCCTATTGGCCTAAGGTTATTCTCTGCAATTGTTTTGTTTGATATGTGGATGTATGTCTGGCATATGATGAATCACCGCATAACATTATTATGGAGGATTCACCGTGCCCATCACAATGACATAACGATGGATTCGACCACTGCACTGCGTTTTCATCCTTTGGAAATCGTGTTATCTCAATTTTTTAACATCGGCATTATCGTTCTTTTGAGTCTTCGGTTAAATGAACTATTGGTTTACAATTTGGTTTTACAGATGGTCATCTTCTTTCATCACAGTAACGTAGGACTTACGGAAGGATGGGACAGGGTTTTTCGCGCCATTTTGGTTATGCCTAATATGCACCGCGTGCACCATTCGATAGAAGTCTTCGAAACAAACTCGAATTACGGCAGCATTTTTTCTTTTTGGGACAGACTTTTTTCCACTTTCAGAAAAAGAAATAATACGAATAACATCATATATGGCTTAAACAGGTTTCGTGAAAATGGGTGGCAAGGCGTTTTAGGTTTTCTTAAAATCCCATTCCAAAAATCAATTAGTGAAAAAATGGAAAGTAAAAAAAATAGGGAAAAGACTGCTGTAACCAATAAGGAGGTTTATTTATGAGCGCGTTTTTAAATGTTTTAGAAAAACATGAGATAGAAAGATCGGCACTACGAAGAACAAAGCTGACAACACTTCAAGTGAATATGGGGGATTTATGCAATCAGGCTTGCACCCATTGCCATATTGAGGCGTCTCCAAAAGGCCGGAAAATCATGTCGCGGAAAGTCATTGATGACATCTTAGCTTTTTTAAGAGCGAACAAGATGAGGGCTTTGGATATTACCGGCGGAGCACCGGAACTGAACCCGAATTTTGAGTATTTTGTTGAATCAGCACGGCCGATTGTTGATGAGCTTATCGTGCGGTCAAACCTTACGGTATTGCTTGAAAATGGCAAAGAGAGATTGCCGGAATTTTTCAGATTAAATAAGGTTCATCTTATATGCTCCCTGCCATGCTACACAAAGGAGAACGTGGACCGCCAGCGCGGCGCCGGTGTGTTTGAAAAAAGCATAAAGGCGCTCAAGCTGCTTAATGAAATGGGGTTTACCAAAAGGAGCGATCTTCAGATGGACTTGGTGTATAACGCCTTAGGCGCGTATCTGCCCGGCTCACAGGCCTCATTGGAGACGGATTACAAAAAAGCGCTCAAGGATAACCACGGCATTGAATTTAACCGGCTTTTAACCATTACCAATGTACCGGTTAAAAAATTCAAGGACTATCTGGAATCAAATAATGATTATGAAAAATATTCAGACATACTGGAGCGTAATTTTAATCCAGCTACGGTCGAGACGCTGATGTGCCGAACGTTTTTAAGTGTCGGATATGACGGCAGATTATATGACTGCGATTTTAATCTTGCTTTGGGTTACGCTTTGAAAGATTCAAGAGGCAACGATTTAAGCATCGATAAATTGGACAGCGAAGATCTAGAACAGCGGGAAATTATTACCGGAGAA
>CP070807.1:647936-651739 GCA_020343695.1 Candidatus Omnitrophota bacterium
TCCTGTAGCAATACGTGAGCGAGGAAAATGATTCGCCAAGATGTAATCTGCCCTAATGCCATTCTGAGTGCTAAGGACCACGGAGTCTTTAAGGCACTCTATATTATCGGACAAAGCTTTCTCTAAATCGCCCATCTTTGTAGCAAAAATCGTCAAATCTATTTTCTCTTTAAGGCGAGTATCAACATTGACCTTGTAATTGTTCTGTCCTCTTATACCCTCTATGAATAATCCGCCTTTCTGCAAAGGTTCCTTTTGGTAATCTCTCACAACCCCTATTACTTCTTGGCCATGCGAGCTCAAATACGCCAAAAATAAACCTCCGATTGCTCCACAACCAATTACTGCAACTTTCATTTTTGTACCTCAAGATAACTTCGTAATGAGTGCAAAATTAAATTTATATTTTTGATATGTAATCTTTTAAAAATACTCCTCCATAAGAATTTCTTCAGAGGGTTCTTTATTGAATAGCAAAAATTGTATACTACATCTATCGCGCTGCTCTTGTCCTCTAAAAATATCTCTTCGTAACCGCCTCTAAACATCCCATCTAAAAACTCTCGCTTGATATACTTCTTGGCTCTATCGATACAACTTAACTTTGTATGCCACCTTGGAGCAAAAGGAGCAGCCACCTTTTGTATGTAGAGGGCGCCTTCTGCCTCTTTTTCTGAGAGCCTGCTAAATTTCATAGGAATATCTGGCCACCACTGTGCATCTTGCCACTTAATCAGTTCTTCAAAAACAGCCTCAGGATCAGCCCTTACCTGAAGGTGCTGCGTCAATTTCTTCATCCTTCACATACTCTGAATAATCAATATTCAGGTGCTGGAACAGGCGCTTCATCATATCTTTAAACGCCGGCGGCACTTCTTTAAAAAACGCAACGACTAAATCCTTATTCTCTACAGCTGAAGATCCTCGTCTTTGAGCAAGTTCTTCTGCGCGATCTTTTACAAGTTGCTTCGCGATAGTACGATGAAATTGTGGTAAATTGTTGATAACCTTATCAAAGTTCTCTTTCGCGCTCTCACCCCACTGGATATCCATAACTTCCTCCAAAACTTACATTGCATCAACTATGTTAAATATTACATCTGCCATCTTCATTTCTGCTTCAAAGAAACGAAAATCAGCAAACCCGAGGCTGCCTGTAATAAGATTGTCAGAAACTGCTAAAATCGCGGCTGCTTTCTTTCCGTAGAGATTTGCTACTGTCACAAAAGGAGATGTCACCATATCGACCGCAATCGCTCCTCTCTCGATATAAGAGTTTACGATATCCTTGGTCTCCCTAAAGAGGGCGTCTGTAGTCCATACCCCACCGCGGTGGATTTTACCCAACGGCTCAAAAATCGCCTGAAGTTTGGAGCTCAAGTTATCGCTCACGGAATTTTTAAAATCGTCTTTCACATAGTAACGCGTTGCTCCATCGCCCCTGATAATATGAGTGGCGAGAATATAGTCGCCGATGCTGATGTCTTCCCGTAACGCACCGCAGGATCCCAGCCGGATCAACGCATCAATACCGCCCACGCATAAGAGCTCTGTCACAAATGCTGAGTCAGGGGCATAGAATCCGCCATTTCCTACAGTAACTTTCTTATCCCTATAGAAACCCGTCCAAAAGGTGTATCCTAAAAAGGTAAAATTTTTCACAGGATTTTCGAGTTTCTGTAAACACATTTTTGCCCGTTGTTGCTGACCACTCACAAGAGCAACTTTACCAAAATCTCCTTCTTTAAATTGTAAAGAATTCAGTAAATCCTTTGGCTTAAGGTGAATATCGCGTCGCATCATGGCGTCTCTCCTAACTCAATTTTGTCTTATCAATTTTTCCTGTTCTGTTTTTTGGCAAATTCGGTAAAAATTCAAAATGGTGGGGAATTTTGAAATGAGCCAAATGTTCTTTTAGAAACTGCTCCAATTCCTCAACTCCCAATGTCTGTGTTTGGTCTGCAACAATAAACGCTTTAGGGACTTCGCCCCTCAATGCATCCGGCACACCAATGACCGCTACTTCTTTAACCTTCGGATGCCGATAAATTTTCTCTTCAACTTCGGGAGAAAATACAATCTCTCCCGCGACTTTAATCATATCTTTTTTCCGTCCTACAATATAAAATAAACCATTTTCATCGAGTATGGCAATATCACCGGTTTTAAGCCATCTATCCTCTGTAAGTACCTCTTTTGTCAATGCATCTTCTTTATAATATCCTACCATTACAGGTTCGCCTCTTACCCAAAGCTCTCCTCGTTGGCCTCTAGCCACACAACAACCCTGCTCATTAACAATCTTAGCTTCCATATTAAAACCAAATGGGCCGATGCTCGAAATTTTACTTTCATCAGGGGGAGAATACGTATTGGGGGCTGCGGTCTCTGTCATTCCCCATCCATTTAACATTGTTGCACCAGGATATGCTTTATGAAACCTTTTTAATAACATGGGAGAGGAAGGTGCGCCGAATACAACCGCGTAGCGTAGAGATGAAAAATCAAATTTATCATACTCTTTCAATGAAAGAATTGCTACGAACATTGCCGGTACAATACAGAATATTGTCACCCGATACCGCTCTATATTTCGGATAAACTCTAAAGGTTGAAATCGTTCCATTAAAACCAAGGTTGAGCCAAAATAAATCATCATGAGAATGAAATCTAAGCCTGCAATGTGAGAAAAAGGCACACCTCCACACAAATATATATCATCTGTAGAGCCTTTCAAGAAATAATCAAGGGTCTTGGGAGGATTTTCTAAGTGTTTGTAGGTGAGCACAACTCCTTTGGGATGACCTGTTGAACCAGAAGTATAAAATAGAGAAGATATATCGAGGTGGGTAATGTCTAGAGAAGGCTCAGAAGAAGAACTACGGTCCATAATCTGGCTCAAAGAGACGAGATTTTCTCCACTCTCTTTACACACAACAATACGCTCTAATGTAGGACATCTAGTCTTTACATTCTCTACGCTGACTTCCTTTTTCGGCTGAATCACTAAGATTTTACTCTCACTGTGATTTATAAAATTTACAATTTCTTCTTCTGTTAACATAAAATCGAGAGGGACTAAAACCGCTCCCATGCTCAATGCGCCTAACTGCGCAAATACTGCCTCAAGTATGTTAGGAAGAAAAAGAGCGATTTTATCACCTTTGCCTATTCCTGAATCAATAAGATAATTGGCGAACCGAAAAGAGGAGTCGCGTAGCTGAGTGAAGCTGGTGTGCGTATCTTCAAAAATAATAGCTGTTTTGTTGGGGTGATATCTGGCCTGTTCTTTTAGTAGCTCTTTGACATTCATCTGTCTCCCTTTTTATAGTAAAATTTAATTATTAAAATTTTACTAATAAATACAGGAAAGTCAAGTATTTTTTAAAGAATATGCCTTATTCCTTAACCTCTTGGGTTATAGACAATTGTGAAAAGAATTTATACGGGGAGACGGAAGGGGTAATGCCAATACCTGATTCTTGAATACCTACTATTCGAAATTATAGTGTTTTCGAACTTTTTTCTTTATCTGCCACCGGCACTTAAGGCCCTTGGGGAAAGAGACAAGATCTCCTTTTTGAACTTCTATTCTTCTTCCATCAGGGAGCTGGACCTCCACATCCCCTTCGAGAAAGTAACAAGTCTCTGACTGATCATAAAACCAATCAAAACTGCTTTCCTCCTTCTCCCATATTGGCCAACTCCTCACGTTCATCTTATCTAATTCTTCCTGAGTGGGTTTCTTTACTTCTACATCCATGTATCCTCCTTTCAATGAACACACCACTTATGCTTGCCTG
>CP070807.1:651839-655639 GCA_020343695.1 Candidatus Omnitrophota bacterium
TACCTGTGGTAAGCGCATCATCATCGGTAACATTTGTTGTTGGGTCATGTAAGCCATGCTCTAGTTCTACATCCATACCCATGCGAAACTGCTCCACATCAAACTTATCCCACTTTATTCCTAGTTGCTCTCCTATCTTTTTTGCCTCGTCAGCAGTGAAACGCCCTTTGCCACTCATAACCTACCTCCTTCTTAAAAAAACAGGGACAGCACCTTTTTCACCCAACCTATTTTAACCACCCCATTTTACCGCTTTGGCAGGATTTTTAAAGCAGATAATAAGACAGCACTGGGAGGGTCGTTCGTAGGATTATAGCACTTATTCAGAAAGATATATTAAACTTTGTCCCTAAGACATGGACATCATTCCATCCATAACTTTTTTCAGTAGTTTGCCAAAGATAAAAAATATTGGCTTTTAAGTTTTTGGAGAGTTTAAAGTTAAATCCGCTATACAACCTGTTTCTATTAAGAGTCCCCACATCAAAATCATAAAATATTTCACCTGCTATATACGGTTGAATTTCGAGTTTAGTCAATTTGAATGGTATTTTTATAGTAAATTTATTTCTGTAACGCCAGAAATTGTCAGCGTTTTCCCTATTCCTGTATTCTAACCGTCCTCTATTGCTAAAACCTAAATCATATAATTCCCACTTAAGAGTAGCATTTAGATGGGGCCTGTTCTCTACCTTCCATTTACTATCCTTTTTTTCAAATATGTGCCGATAATTCAGGCCTAAGTCAAACCAGGGAGAAAAACCAGAGTAAGTCACGCTCAAGTCTGAATGTTGATAATATAGATTTCCGCCGTCATCTCCAAGGCGAAACTCTTCCTCCAGGGTAGTTTTCCAGTCATCATTTGGTTTCCAGGAAACACTTTCAGTATTCCAGTATTGAAAATCTCCATTATCAAAAGCATAACAATTACCCGAAAAGGCTGTGAAGAAAAGCACGATAGTCAAAAGATTCTTCTTCACTATTTTAGCCATATATTGTTTTTAAAATAGTAAATATTCCTAGTACAATTGTAAGTATAGCGATAGCTAATTTTAATTTTCCGGCAGTAATTTTTTTAACGCTTTTGGCGGAAAAAGGAACAGAGAGCACTGCTCCGATTATAGCATATGGGGCCAACCCTAAATCAAGAGGACTTTTTGCAATAAGAACATAAGTAATAATACCTACAGCACAGGTTAACCCTTCAGCTAAAGAAGTTATCCCTACAGCGCTCTTCTCCTCAACTCCCGAAAGAATCTGGCCGCCAGTTACTACCGGACCGTAACCGCCGCCACTGATTCCTTTATTAAAAGAAGCAATTAAACCTAAAGAGGTAATTTTTTTCCAGGAAAAATGAAATTCTTTATTCAGGCAAATAACCATAATTATTCCCATGGAAAGGACGAGGCAGCCAATATAAAGCTTTAACCAGAATTTAGGGATATTAACTGCCACAAATACTGCTATGATAGCGCCAACAATACCGCATGCTGCCAGAAGTAAAGCAACTTTAAGATGCAGGGGGATACCTCTTTTAAAACTCTCAATATACCCTAGAGATTTGAGCCTATCCACAATAACAGATGCATTCATTGTTTTGGGTTTGAGATTCACATTGCCTTCCCGATGGTGAAAGAAAGCAGCCAATAAACCACTACATAATTCTGAAATCAAGATTACAGGAACAACCTGCAGGGGGCTATAACCCATAATTAAGAGTATGGGCGCAAGGGTTGTGCCGTAACCCATACCTAAAGTAGAATCTATATACTCGCAAGCAAAAGCAAGTGGGGCAATCAAAAATATTCTTACATCCATGCCTTTCCTCTTTTTCTATGTTTTTACATTCCTATTTTATACAAAACCAGTAAACTAACTAATACTAGAGGGAGACCCAAATCGAAATTCAGCACAAATTCTGTATAGTAAGATGGTCCATTTTTAGTAACTGGCATTTTTTCTATATGGCGTAACTCATAACATCCATAACTAAAAATAAAAACTGATGAAATAATAACAGTTACACTCCAAAAATTACCTCTAAACCAGATGCAGAGAATGCCTAATATGCCCCGAAGAAGATTAAAAAAAGCAACTATTTTTTGAAAAAGATTTCCTGGTTGCCAACCGATTTTTATTACATTTCCATCAAATCTAAAACAATCTCCTATAAATACGAAAATGCCCCAAAATCCAACAGTAAAAATAATTAAATTAAACAAAAAAGCTTCCAGAGGCGGAGTTTTAATTACAAATATTTGAAATATTGCACCAATAAAGGCGAATGTGCTAAAAATAATCCTAGACATGTCGATCACTTCTCTTCTGTGCTCTTATCACCGTAACCGCCGTACAATCAATAATATCGTCAACGCTGCATCCTCGTGATAAATCACTACAGGACTGAACCGTCCCTAGTACTATTGGCCCGATAGCTCTTGCTTTAGCCAATCGCTCAGTAAGCTTATAACAAATATTGCCCGCATCCAAATTAGGAAAGATTAAAACATTTGCTCTTCCTGCTACTTCACTTTTGTCTAATTTTATTTTAGCTACTTCAGGGATCAGAGCAGCATCGGCCTGAAGCGCTCCATCGATGAGAAGAAAAGGATCTCTGGCTCTGGCAATCTTTACTGCTTCTTTTATCTTATCAACCCACCTACCCTCAGCGCTACTCCTTGTGGAAAAACTTAATAAAGCAACCCGCGGCAAAAACTCTAAAATTTCTTTGGCGAAATGAGCACTAGCCATAGCAATATTAGCAAGCTGCTCACTGGTAGGGTAAGGAATTAATCCGCAGTCAGCATACACAAATGTTCCCTTCTCTCCATAAGAACAATGAGGAACTATCATGATAAAACAACTAGATACAAGACCAATAGAGCGGTCTATCTCCAGACAGTTAATTGCTGCCCTCCCTACAGCGGAAGTGGTGAATTTTGCCCCAGCAACAAAACCATCGGCATAGCCACATCTGGTCATCATCGCAGCATAATAAAGAGGGCTCTCCATTAATTCCCGTACCTTTTCAAAACTTATCCCTTTAGTTTTCTTTCGTTCATAGAAAACATTGGCGAACTCCTCCTGCTTATCATGATCTAAATTATCAGGAGTAAGAAGCAAAGGATAAGCTATCTTTTTCTTTTGAATACATTTTACCGCCTCACGAATCCGCTCATCAGAAGCTTCGGGAAAAATGATTTTCCGGGGATTTCGTTTGGCCCTTTCTCTTAAATTTTTAATAATGCTCTCCACGTTTACCTTCTTTAATTTTTTGATTGGCTTGTTCTAAAAAATTGGCGAAGGCTATATAGGCATTGGGATAAAAATAGTCATCAAATTGTTTTCCAATAGTAAGTTGTAAGCGGTCAATTAGCCAGCGAATATTAACATTGCCTTTTCTTATGCCTTTTGAAAGTAGTATTTCCAAACATTTCTTTACTACTTGCGCTACGAAAACTAAATCATTCCACTCTGCATAAGATAGTTCAATTCCTTCACCTTCATCTGCGTATATTGATTTTGATATTATGGGACAGACAATAATCCGCAAGGTATCTTTATCCATTCTCATCCGATATCTTTCGTCTTCAAAAACTATCTTAAACATTAAAAATCTCCTTACTTTATTTAAAGCAATATTTTAATTTTTATTTATTCCAAAAAAAAGAGGCTAAAAAATTCTGTCTTAGCAAAACTTTTTAGCCTCCAGTTGTCTAGTCAGCTATATTTATTATTATCTATCTCAACGCATTCTAACTTTATTTATTTTATCAACTTGTACTATTTTTCCATCTTGA
>CP070807.1:655739-659520 GCA_020343695.1 Candidatus Omnitrophota bacterium
CCAATGAGATTATCGGAAGGAAAAGAACTTTTACATTTTTCTTTCTGGTCCCAAAAAATGAGCTTCTTCTCCCTGAAGGTGATACCTAAAAGTGAGAGTATCCTCTCCTGTGATGCCAGAGGTCCGTCCTCTCGATTATACGGTATGCGGTGGGTAAGCAGAGCCCCGCCCTTCAGAGAATACCCAAATGAGTATCGAGGCAATGCCAGACACGAGATAAGGTGGGATATGCGGTTATTCTGTAAATCAATAATGTAGTCAAACGATTTACGTCGTAACTCTTTCGCTATCCTTAAGATATTCTTTGGATGTTTATAATTTTCACTTAAAGTTATTACTTCATCGATATAAGGGCAATCATATACAAGTGTAGAATATTTCTTTGAAGTGAGGAGGCTAACTCTGGCTTTGGGGAAACGCTGACGTATCGCCTTTAAAGAGGGCAAGGCAAGTATTAAATCACCAAATGAAGAAATTTTGACTACCAGAATTCGTAAAGAAGCTAATGTTTTTACATATACGGCCTTGGTCTCCTCCAAGCATTTATCCATTACGTAGAGAGCATTTACCTTTTTACGTGCTTTGCCCACCATGCTCTCAGCTAACTGCTCGTCACCCAATAGGCGTACAATGCTTTCTGCGAGTGCTGACGCATCTTGGGGGTCAACTAAAATTCCATCTTTGCCATCTTCAATGATCTCAGAAAATCCTCCCACGTTCGTGGCAATGACCGGAACCCCACACGCAAACGCCTCCACAACGACTCTGCCAAAAGATTCCTCATCTACTGATGGGGCCACGAGAATACGTGCACTCCTTAAAACATTCTCTACATCACTTCTAAAACCTACAAATTGCACATTGTAGTCTAAAGAGAATCTTCTTACCAAAGTCTTTAAATAATGGAAGTAGTGCATTTTAGAAGGGTCGGGAGAGCCGACTATTTTGAGCGAAAAGTAAGGTTGAAATCGTATTACTTTTTTGAACGCCTCAATGAGATGCTCATATCCTTTAGAGGGAGAAATCCTTCCGATACTTACAATTATATTGCTCTTCCTTCGATGTTTATACTCAAGAAACGTAAATCGATTCACATCTACCCAACGATTAATTACTATTATCTTCTCCTCTGGCACACCAAACGTCGTGTGCATATGCCGAGCAACTCCCCTCGATGGACAAATGACAAATTTACCCCATCCCATCACCTCACTCCACCACTTATTCTTGTACACTCCATGTGCGGTGGTGATAAAGTGGGTGTTGGATTTGCGAGAAGCAAAAAAACTTATCCAGGCAGGTACGCGCGAGCGAGCATGAATGATATCTACACCCTCTCGTTCAATGATTTTTCTTAAACGGGGTATCAAAAAAATTGAGGTAGGCGATTTCTTATACACAGCAAGCTGATAGCAAATAGCGCCTTCGTGTTTTAGGTCATCGGCGAGTCTACCGCCACCGCTGACGACAATGTGTTCAATATCTTTCCCGGATCCAAGATATCTCACTAAATCTACAACGCCTCGCTCAACCCCTCCTACATTCATCTTTGGAAGAATTTGCATTACCTTCATTTTCGCTTTAAGTCCAGCTGCACGTACATTGGATTCCAATTGAGTTAACTTATTGAAAAGCAAAGAGTAAAAAGAGGGTTTTTTAGACTCTCCTCCCGCACCCTCTTGAATTGGCTTTTCTTGAGGAACCTGTTGCTCTTTCTTTGGCAATTCTTGTTCCGTCATAGTAACGCCTGTATCGCTTTGGTCACACGCTTCTTATTCTCATCAAACATACCAGATTCTTTTGGTTCGATCAAATCGATATCATAGGGTCTTCGCAAAATACTCACATCATTTTTTATCGAATCAAGAAAAACGTTGTACTTACCATCCAGTCTTTCTAAGGAGACGCACACACACGGTTTCTTTAGCGAGAGAACCTCCGAAATCATAGAGATACTCTCACTGCTTATAAATACCATATCGGATAAAGAAACGAAGCCATCAAAAACAAAATTATAATTGGCGCGATTCGCATAGACAATTGCTTCGCAGTTCTTGAATCCTTCTAGGGTCTGCTCGATAAGGCGCTCTATATGTGGGGAAGTACGCCGAGAAGTACTCATGAGAATCTTATAATTACTCTTTAAAGAAAATTCTTTGAGTTTGCTGATGAAAGCCTTCGTACTCTCTTGAAATTCTTTCTCATCAGAGAATGTTCCTCCGAGAAAGACTGATATTTTTCTCTCTGCGCTTAAACCAAAAAAGTCTCGACATGCCTTGACTTTATCTTCCAAACTCCTTGGATAGAAAAGTGCTCCCTTGATATTGACCACATTTGGTGCAAGGGTACGATCATGCTCAGGCAATATAACTAAATCAAATTTTTGAAAAGGAATATTCGGCCTTAAAATAACAACTGCTTTTGCCCCTATGGATGAAGCAAAGACCCTATTGATAGGAGCAACGTAACTGCCTGTACTTATTACGATGTCAGCGTAGCTGGCCTCTAATGCCCTATGCGTATCGCGCTGTACAAGAACTCTAAGGCATTTTCCACAACCAAGACAGCCTTTGCCTGTCAACGCGGCGCACACCTCTGAGAAGACTTTTGTCACCTTATGCCGGTATCTTACCTCAATGGTCTTACTCTTTACTTGATAATTGGTTTTAGAAAAAAATGCTAACAGTGCCTGCGACTGTTTAAGGTGCCCAATCTTTCCGTCACTTAAAACCACGATATGTAAATCTCTCTTCCTCTTAAATCGCTTATAATACCAGAGGTACTCTTGGGGATATGTTCGCAATTTATCCTCATAGAATACATTCAGATTCCGCAAGACAGCCTCATCGCTAAGCCCTTGGACATCAATGGGGCTGCCTATGGTGAGTGTATGAGAAAAATTTTTCTTGCGATGACCAAAACACGGATATATTTTTTTATGAAATTTTTTTGCTAAATATGGCGCCCCTTTAGGGGTGGGAACTAAATGGGAAAAAAATTCAACAAGATAAGCATCCTTTTCTGCTCCATGATCTGCGACTAACCCTATTGCGAAGTTAGCGCGCAGGTGCCGCACCACTTCTTTCAAGGAAAAACACACGCCCAGATTCCGCTTGAGTCTCAATTCATTCAAAAATACATCTAAATTCTTTTTTCTCTGTTCCTGGGCAAAGATAGCGTAAGGAAATTGATTGGCTAAAAAACAATTGTATAGCTCCCAGCTTCCCGAATGTATTCCCACGAGTATCTCTCCCTTTTGTGCGTTATCCGATTGTCTTTCCAATGTCACATATTGAAATATTCGGGGAGCAATCAAGCTCTCTACAACGCTCAATCCAAAATTTTTAAAACTTTTTCTTAAAATCCTGTGCAACTCCTTATTTGATAAATCAGGAAATGCAAGTTTAATATTCTTAAATGCTGTTCTTCGTTTCTTCCCATTATAATACAAAATAAAACCAATCATCTTGCCAAATACAAGCGAAACCCCTAACGGAAGGTGCATTAAAATAGCTCTTAAAAATTTCGCACAACGATACATTTTAACCCTTCTTTTGGCTCATCTTTCTCTCCAATACCCGCTCAACTCTCTGCAAGAAATCAGCATCATTCTCAATATCAATTTCTATTTCCATAGTAAAAATATTTATTTTTGGCGACGTGTCTGAAAGATGATATTTATCCTTCTGCGTGATAACTACATCACGGATACCATCTCGGAGCAACGCTTCTTCTAAGGCATGGAATTCGCTTCTACGAAACTGGTGATGGTCAGGGTAGA
>CP070807.1:659620-663295 GCA_020343695.1 Candidatus Omnitrophota bacterium
CATTTAAGTGGAAGGGTGAGGGTAACTGCCCGTTTTGTTATGGGAATGAACATCTTACTCCTCCTGAAATTGAAGCTATATCAGAAAATACACGCGAGGCCAATACTCCAGATTGGCGCGTGAGGACCGTCCCTAATAAATTCCCCGCTTTAATAATTGAAGGAGATTTAGATAAGCGTGCTCTGGGAATTTATGATGCATCGAATGGCGTCGGGGCTCACGAGGTAATTATTGATAGTCCTCATCATTATAAAGGAGTTGATTCCTTAAGTGAAAAAGAAGTGGAATGTATTTTGCACTCGTATCGTTCTCGCTCCCTTGATCTAAGGAAAGATAAAAGGTTCAAGTATATTTTAATTTTTAAAAATGTCGGTGCTGAAGCAGGAGCTTCTTTAGAGCATGGGCATTCGCAATTGATTGCCCTTCCCATGGTTCCCAAGAATGTGAAAGATGAGGTCAAAGGAGCACGCCGCTTTTATGAGTATAGGGAAAGATGTATCTTCTGTGATATGGTTGCTTATGAAGAGGAAAATGGGAAAGAGCGCGTTGTGTTAGAAAATGATAACTTTATTGCTTTTTGCCCTCTCTCGAGTAGATTTTCTTTTGAGACCTGGATAATTCCTAAACAGCACGTGCAAGATTTTGCTCAAATACAAGACGTTCACTTGAACGATTTAGCAAAAATTCTCAAAGAAACACTTCTGCGTCTAAAAAACGTTTTAGGTGAGCACCCTTACAACTACATCATCCATACTTCTCCCGTAAATACTGATGCCCATTTTTCTTATCATTGGCATATTGAGATAATGCCAAAGCTTACACGAGTAGCGGGCTTTGAGTGGGGCAGTGGTTTTTATGTAGTATTTACTCCACCAGAAGTGGCTGCGAAATGCTTAAGAGAAGTGAGTATAGGTTAAAGGGTTAAAACGAAAGGTTCAAGGAGGTAAACATGGCAGTAAAAGTAGCAATTAATGGGTTCGGAAGGATTGGCAGACTAGTATTGAGGGCAGCATTTGAGGCAGACACCGAAGGTATTGAATTTGTGGCAGTAAATGACCTTACTGATGCTGCTACGTTAGCGTACCTTCTTAAGTACGATTCAAACTTTGGCATCTTTGCCTACGAAGTGAAAGCGGAAGGGGATTCTATCGTTGCGGGAGACAAAAAGGTGAAAGTGTTATCTGAAAAAAATCCTGCTCAGCTTCCTTGGAAAGAACTTGGGGTCGAGGTAGTCGTTGAGTCTACAGGTATTTTCCGCGATGCTGACAAAGCAGGAGCTCATCTTAAGGCAGGAGCAAAGAAAGTTATCATATCAGCGCCAGCAAAAGGGGATGTGGCGACATTTGTGCTGGGAGTTAATGAGGAAAAATATAACCCCTCAAACCATCATATTGTATCGAATGCTTCTTGTACCACCAACTGCATCGCGCCTGTGGTTAAGGTTATTCATGATTCTTGTGGTGTAAAGAAGGGCCTTATGACTACAATTCACTCTTATACAAATGATCAGAGAATATTAGATTTTCCTCACAAGGATTTGCGCAGAGCACGAGCAGCAGCCCTCTCGATGATACCTACGACGACCGGTGCAGCAAAGGCTGTGGGCCTTGTGATTCCAGAGCTTAAAGGTAAACTCGATGGATTAGCAATTCGAGTGCCTACGCCCACTGTTTCTGTAGTAGATGTGGTGATGCAGGTAAATAAAGAAACCACTAAGGACGAGGTGAATAAGATCCTGGAAAGTGCTGCCAAGGGCAAATTGAAAGGTATTCTTGGCACGAGCAGCGAACCCTTGGTGTCTGTGGATTTTAAGAAGAACCCACTCTCTTCCATAGTCGATATAGATCAGACATTCTGCATTGGCGATATGGTTAAAATTCTTTCCTGGTATGACAATGAGTGGGGTTATTCCTGCCGCGTGGTGGATTTGATTAAGTATATGATGAGCAGAGTACAGGTAGGCGCGAACAAATGAACAAGAAATCAGTTAAAGATATTGCGATGAAAGACAAACGCATTATTGTTCGCGTTGATTTCAATGTCCCCTTAGATGGACAGAGCCGAGTCAGTGATGATGCGCGCATAAGAGCGGCTCTACCTACGCTTCAGCACATTCTTGCTCAACAACCCAGAAAGCTTATCCTTATGAGCCATTTGGGAAGGCCGAAGGGTAAGGTGGTAGAGGGCTTACGAATGAATCCTGTCGCCTCAAGGCTTTCGCAACTGTTAGGAGAGAGTGTAGAAAAGTTAGATGATTGTGTTGGCGAGCAGGTAACAAATATAATAGAGTCAGCACCCGCACGTGTGATCCTCTTAGAAAATTTAAGGTTTCATCCTGAGGAGGAGAAAGGTGATGAAGGGTTTGCGCGGAAACTGGCATCTTTAGCGGATGTGTATGTAAATGATGCCTTTGGCACAGCCCACCGTGCACATGCGTCCACCACCATCGTTGCGAAATATTTACCTTCCTGCGTGGGATTTTTGATGGAAAAGGAAGTTACCTTTCTTTCCTCGGCTTTATCCCCGCAAAAACCCTACGTAGTTATTTTGGGTGGTGCGAAGGTATCCGATAAGATTGATATCATCAGCAATTTGATGAAGGCAGCAGATACTTTGTTAATTGGTGGAGCAATGGCATATACGTTTTTAAAAGCACAAGGAGAGTCCGTGGGGAACTCTAAAGTAGAGGAAGATAAATTGGATTTAGCAAAAAACATTTTAGAGGAAGCAGGTACACACAATGTGCAGATTTTGCTCCCTACCGATCATTTGGTGGTGGAGAACATTGACAATCCTGATTCAAAAAAAGTGACCACAGATATCGATGAAGGTTTTGTGGGCGTCGATATAGGACCAAGAACGATTGATAGGTTTAAGGCAGTACTGCAGCAAGCAAAAACAGTGCTGTGGAATGGCCCTGTGGGGATTTTTGAAAATGATGACTATGCTAAAGGCACAGAGGAAATCGCGCTCTACCTTGGTAGCTTACAGGGAGTAACTGTCATTGTAGGGGGAGGGGATTCTGCCGCGGCAGCAAAGAAATTTGGGGTGGTGGACAAATTATCACATGTATCAACTGGAGGAGGTGCCTCTCTAGAATTCTTAGAAGGCAAGCAACTTCCAGGAATTGCGATAATACCGAATCAATAATCAGCTGAAAAGATATATGCGAAAACCACTCATTGCAGGAAACTGGAAAATGTTTAAGAAGATTGATGAGGCTATTAAGTTAGCCGCAGAGATTAAGAGAGAACTTCTGGATTGCAAAGAGGTAGATATCGTGTTATGCCCGCCTTTTACGTCTCTCTATTCTGTGCATGAGATCATCATGGAGACAGATATACAATTAGGGGCTCAAGATACATTCTGGGAAAGAGAAGGTGCTTATACGGGAGAAATTTCTGCTGCCATGCTCAAAGATTGTGGAGCCTCTTTTACGATTATTGGACACTCAGAGAGAAGGCAATATTTCTTTGAGACAGATGAGACAGTAAATAAAAAAATAAAAGCAGCATTACATATAGGTCTTAGACCAATCGTATGCATCGGAGAGACTCTTGGTGAACGCGAAGAGGCAAAGACAACAATAGTTGTGCAGACTCAGTTGGAAGGAAGCCTAAAAGGCTTGAACGAACAGGAGCTATCAAAAATTATCATCGCCTATGAACCGGTATG
>CP070807.1:663395-667014 GCA_020343695.1 Candidatus Omnitrophota bacterium
CTCACCTGTTCCCTGCTCTCCTATTGCCGGATACCAACAACTACAATTTTTACACACTTCGTCTTTAATTTTGAGCACCTTCTGCTGTGTGCGCAAGTCCTTATACGCAGAATTATTCCACACTTCTTTTATCGTAGATGCATTTATATCTCCCATTGGGAAACCAGCCCAATCATGATTGCATCTTCCTACTTTACCATCACAGTAAATAAGTACCTCATAGAACGGCATCACGCAAGGTAGGCGCTTAGATCTCTTTCTGCACAGAGAGCCGAACTGTCCATCCAACGAATGTGCTTCATAAATTCTAATCCTATCCACCTTTCTTTTCCACAATTTTTTAAACATTTCAACATTCTTATCGGGAGTCTTTGGGGTTTTTACCATTGATACTTGGGTTTGAACCTTTCCCTTATTCAACTTAAGAAATCTAAAAATATTTGCCTCAACATCCCCGTAACGGGCAGGAATACGTGTCCTATTGAATACCTCTGGAATATCAATGCTGAAAGAAATAAACGTTACTGCTTCAATAATCGCTTTTGACTTACTCTCATCCAGTACAGTTGCGTTTGTGGCTAACTGAATGTCTCGGAATTTGCCCTTGATGTAGCGCACCATTTCAGCGAAATGTGTATGAAGCAGACTTTCGCCTCTGCGGTGGAGCACTAATATCGCCTGAGGAAAACAAGCTGCTTCATCTATTATCTGTCTAAATAAAGCAGGGTCCATAAACCCACTTAACTGCTCTACATATTTTCTTGGACAGTATGTGCATCGTAAATTACAGGCGCTGGCAAGTTCAATCTCTATTCTCTGGGGAAATCTACCAGCTGTATATTTCCTCGTTACACATTTCTGTTTCATTTTTTGTCTCTCAATCGTAACATATCTATTGCGAAAGTAAAATAATCGCAGTGATACTGCACATAATGCCAAGCATTGTTTTCAGAGAGAGTGGCTCTTTAAGAAATACCGTGCACAGAAGTACCGTCACTAAAATATACTGGGCTGATAAAGGTATCACGCGCGAGGCAGGGGCCAAGGAAAGCGCTTTATAAAATGCCATCGTGCCTATGGCGGCACAAACTCCTGCAACAATAGCCAAGATATGAAATTTGCTCCACCCTAACTTTATGTTTCGAAAAATAAAGACGCCGTAGAAGACCGCTATAGTAATCAATACGTAAAACATTATAGTTCGCCAATCAAGTTTTTTGGAAATCACTTTGACGAAGAATCCCCACAATCCAAAAGTAACTATGTAACATCCAACTAAAAGTTTCCAATTCGACATAATCTTGCTATTGTAATCCCTTCCTACGTACAACCTCCAAAACCTCTTCGGACGTAAACAAAAATTTATCGGAAAGCGCATCGATAATTGCGGATACTTTTTTGATATCTTCAGGATAATCTATCGTAAGCCGGATATCTCGGATAAATTCTGGATTTAGATCGGCCTTGATACGTTTGACCGAAAAACTTTTCTCATTTTTGATGATAAATCTTGTAACGTGTTCAAGGTCCTCTGCTACATGCGTGAGGCCTACTACCTTCTTAAGGGTCTGTGTGGCAATTACTTCTGAAAGGAATCCTGATGCGCAGGTTTGCCCATCAAGAGAAGCAAAATCTAATTTTTCCTCGATGAGTACCTTGAGTAAAACTCTCATAAGAGAAATATCAACGAGTGGCGTATCTGCACATACTCGCACTATATATTCCGCATTAAGTGAATCCGCTACTTGAATATATCTTTCGAGCACATTGTGCAAGCTTCCTCGCATCACAAAAATATCATTGTTTTTACAATAATCATATAGGGCATCGTCGGATATATCATCTGAAGTAGCCACTACCACCCTACCTAAGGACGAACGTTCACAGCGCCGATACACATACTCCACAAGCGGCATGCCTGAAAGTTTTGTCATCATCTTGCCGGGAAACCTCGATGAAGACATCCGCGCTTGGATAACAATTACGACTTGTTCCGCTTCCCTTACTTTCCTTGTACTCGCATTCATACGAACAATTCGTCACAGTACAGAGATATGTTCTTGCTTCTTGGCACTAGCCAGAAGCCTTCTTCAGCCAGTAATTAAGTGCTTTGCCCCCTGCGTATGTCTTTTCCTGGGGATTAAGGCCAACTGTAAATTTTTCTACCAAAAAACCCTCTTGCCTAAATATGCACTCGCATTTTTCAGGAGTCAGAATCAAAGGATGCATCAGGTCAGTGCGATCTGTGTGGCTGTCGAAGGATAAAAACGCAAGGCCTCCTGGCTTAAGATACGCTTTAATGTTTTTGATTATTGCTTCGAAATTATAACAGTGGTCGAGCACATTAATGCTTATTACCACATCAGCAATTCCTTTCAATTCACTAATCATCTTTTCCGCGGGAGTTGAATATATCTTGTGCGCCTTATGTAGATCACACCAGGAAAGAGTCTTTAAGAATCGTTGGGCTAATGGTTCAATGGCAATAATCTTTGCGTCTTTAAAATATATGGTAATCAGCCTGCTGCCAGCTCCTATATCGATAATTGTTTTACCCACAAAAGAATCTGGGCGAAACCCGAAGTTATCAAACAATTCTGCATTGCGTTGGGAAAAATCCTCTGTAGGACGCCAGTCGCTTGTCCGATGGAATAAATACTCACCATTCTGAGCAATCATCCTCCAGAGAAACTTACCAGAAGGCAAAAGCGGTGCGATGAATCTCCCAAGGTTTTTATGCACCTTTCTTAAGGTATTTACAACAATAAACCTATTACTTCTTTTTGCCACAGTACCTAGGGTTACCTTATAAATAGCGGTCGTGCGGCTTAACTCACCTTTTTCGCAAATATCCCTCTCAAAAAACCGACGTTCCAAGATGTTATACCGAGAATACCTAGAGCAAACAGAGAAAGACGAAATCGAACATAGAGTAAAGAAATTACTATGAACGCGCCCAAGAATACAAAGAATATGGGCAAGAAGTCGAAAGCTATACTGAAAAAAAGGAAAATGAGAATAGCTGCGATCCCCAAAGGGAAAAATTGTAATTTTCTAAAAAAACCATACCTTCTGGTCAAAAATCCACAGGAAGCCCCGTACCGACGCATCATCGTACAGAACGACTTTGTATCTTGAGGCCGATAATGATACACAATGGCTTGAGGATTGAATACCAGTGTATAGCCCTGTTTTTTTAATCGGTAATCAAACTCAACATCTTCACCTGGCCATAAACCTTCTAGGAAACCTCCTTCTTTTAAAAAGGCATCTCTTTTATACATCACATTGCACGAGGGGTTATGATTTACTTCTCTCAATATACTGGCCGATGTTACCTTGCGCATATACTCGGCAATAAACCCTGTTTTTTTCAAGAAGGAAAACACCCTCCTCTCAAAGTTTGTAGCATCCTGGGGTATCTCTTGAGCTCCTCCGCACGATACTGCATCCGGATATTCTTTAAATCCTTTAAGGAGTTGGCTGAGCCAGTCTCTGGCAACAATACAATCGCTATCAGTAAATGCTAAAAGCTCTGCACGTGTAGAGCGGGCGGCTAAGTTACGCGCATATGAAGGCCCTCGCCTATCGGATTTTAAAACTTTTATCCTTTCTCTGT
>CP070807.1:667114-670685 GCA_020343695.1 Candidatus Omnitrophota bacterium
GGGGGGTGTCATGAAATGGATATCGATGCTCAAAAAGCGATCGACTGCTGATATGACCAACAGACAATCCAAAGAGAAAACGGTTAAACAAATCCAAAAAGAGATTGAAAAACTGAGAGACGAGTACCAAAAAATGGAGTTTCGCCCTTGCCACGGTGATTTAGACTTATTTCAAAAGGACAAAGATC
This sequence comes from Candidatus Omnitrophota bacterium, assembly GCA_020343695.1. Taxonomy (GTDB): domain Bacteria; phylum Omnitrophota; class Gorgyraeia; order Duberdicusellales; family 4484-171. Next base: position 667,303 of record CP070807.1, read on the forward strand.
TAGGCTTACTAAAAGAGAAAATCTATGCATTGGAAAAAGAGCGTGATACGCATTTATACACCTGGTCACATGAGGCGTAGCTTTTATAAATAGTCGTATTAGGGGAAGATTATGAGCCGAACACCAAGGCCCAATTTCTCATTGCGATGCGAGAAGTTGGGCTTTGTTCTGGTGACAAGTATAAACAGGAAGAAAGCGGCAAAAAGGAGACTATGAGCATAGAGGAAAAACAGCCTAAATTATTCAAAACGAACAAAGAAGAAGTTGCCGACCAATTTCAATTGGTTGAGCAAAAAATAAGGTCTCTTATAGAACTGACTGAAGCATTGAAACAGGAGAAGGCTGATCTTGTCGAGAAGTTGCGAGTGCAGGAAGAAGCCCTGGATACTCTATCAAAAGAAGTCGTAAGCCTTAGAGTGGAAAGGGAACAAGAGAAACACCGGATTCTGACTCTTCTAAGGAGAGCAGAACAACTGGGTCCCGACATTAACTGAAAGTTTGGGAACGAGACCACCAAAGCATTAATCGGAGCACACAATGGCAGAAAAACTTGATGAGAAAGAGTTGGTGAGCTTTAAAGAACTTCTTATGACTAATACCATCCAAGTAGATGCCGTCACTCAATTGCTTATTGAGAAAGGAGTATTTTCGGAGGATGAGTTCTATGCCAAGCTGAAAAAGGTTACGTATGAATATAGAGAGAAACTGAGTGGAAAGGCGACGACCTAACTATGATTAAGAAGATAGTTTCAGGAGGACAAACAGGGGCTGACAGGGCTGCGCTGGATGTTGCCATAGAATTGGGTATTCCTCATGGAGGTTGGATACCAATGGGGCGGAAAACCGAAGATGGCAGGCTACCGGATGAGTATCGCCTACTGGAGACAACCAGTATAGACTACTCCCAGAGGACAGAATTGAACGTCGTAGATTCGGACGGAACACTGATAGTCTCTCACGGCAGTCTTACAGGGGGGTCCGCCCTCACTCAGGAGTTAGCAAGAAAACACAGGCAGCCCTGCCTCCACATTGACCTTGACTATGTTAGTAATTCTAAGGCTGCCGAAATAATAGGCTCTTGGGTTGATGCCAGAGAAATAAAGACTCTAAACGTGGCAGGCCCTCGTTCTAGCCGGGACCCGAAGATATATGAGGCTGCCAAAGAGGTTCTCAGGACTGTTATTCGTCGTTATTTGCCCCAGACAGTCGAAGAGGCAGTGGAAAGCCTTATCTCCGAACTGCCTCTGAAAGACAAGGTAGCTACCGCCAATATGGAAGAGGATGAACTTTCCGCTCTGAACCTCACGATTGGAGCATACATACGAAGGAGGTTTGGGCTGTGGTCGGGGAACCAAGACTTGCTGGCATCTTGTCGCACTGTCTCGGGTAACAAGAATCTCCATGAGGATGACGCTTCTGCCGTCATCATAAGGGAATTGTGGAAACAATTACGAGAAACACACGGTTTAAGGTCAGTAAAGTAGTCGGAGGGCGTAGAAAATGGAGGTTGTCAAAAATATTAGGATGAGGCTCGAAATCGAAACTGAGAAGAGGACCATGGAGAAGGAGTTCGGAAATCTTAATGACTTAAGGCTGTTCATGCAGGATTTTTTCTCTCTACCCGATGTAGCAGATCGGAGGGCCGGTGAATCTATTTTCCCTTACTCTGGACCGGAAAGGCGAATGCAAATATAGGTCGTTGAAAGTTAGGCTCCCTGCGCCCCTTGCTCGTATATGATTTCACTTTTTCGGTGTATTCTAAGATAGCTTTAAATAGAGAGGCACTGTGGCTGATCTGGGTGTAAGCCTCCTCTCTTGTTAAAAGCCTATTTTCTCCCCCAATCTTATATCCGAGCTCCTTAGCTAGGTTGGCGATCCGGGCAATCTCGTTTGCCAGATCCTTTTCCGAATCAATAATAATTGGATAGATCTTTATCCTGTGAAGATTATCTAGGACTTTATCATTTATTATTCCGTCAATTCTGCTGTGATATTTCCTGTTGAATGAATTATATAAAGTATTGTGAAGAGGTTGAGACAAGTCAGCAACGTAATGGGCGCAAAAAGCGAGATGATACTCTCCGTATTTCCCTCTCTTCTTCTCCGCTATGTAATCTCGAAGGGAAGCTATTATCGCTCCGTATAGGTGGCCTCCTGGATCGACCTGGTTGTACTTTTCTACCTGTGCCATAATCATTTCTGGCGTCACGACTCTGTCTGGTGGATTATTGACATAATGGTTGTGCGCCTCTCTCTGTCCAGCTTTGAGCTTTGCCATATCCGCACCACATGCGTTGAACCACTTGTAATATCCAGCCTTCTTTGCAATGGCAACATGAGTTTCGTCATGCCAAGCTGAGCAAAGACTTGGAGATAGGCAGAGAAGGCAAAGACCTAAAGCTGTGGCCGAAAGAAATCTTAGTTTCTGCATTGGATTTCTCCTCTCTAAGTCAAGTGCTAAGGACGGAGTTATGCTATCGGTCTTTGGTGTTATTTGCAAGATTCCTATTGGAAACATCGCCAACATGAAGAGAGAATAGGTTTGATGCCATTTTTTCGGAATGGCGAACCTACCTGCCTTGACAGGGCACACCGTTTCACCCCTCTCGGCTACGAGAATTATTGTCTTGAGTCTGGGCTTATCAGTCTTGTGGGTTTAGGATTCTCTTTTTGTTTCTGTCCACCAAGGAGGCAAAATGAAGCTTCAAAGCGCCCCCCTACGTACCCCCCCGCGGACACCCCCCTCACGGGATACCACCAAAAATTACCATTACAATTAAGCGTATCCCCTTTCTAGTATGACATCAGATAGTTAGAGGACTGTGATGACATCAAGGTCGTATAATAGACCATTATGTAGACTTGAAGGATTTCCTTGATAACGGAAGGAATCAGGAGCTCGGGATACAGAAAATGGGGTTATGAGACCTGTTATATTGAGTCAAAGTGGGTGATTTTAAATAATGCCTCTGGTCGTGTGTAATCAGCCATAACCGCTGTTTTCCGCCTATTGGCCTCGTCAGGACCATGCAACTGAGCAAGTAAAGTCCTTTTTTGTGGCCCGAACGCCCAAGGCCGTAGATTTTTATAATGAAATCCCGGGACGTTAAGACTTCTCTCCTGGCAAAGAGCGGTCAAACAGATCGCGTGAAGCTAATCGAGGGTCGATTACACGATGGAACTTTCGATTACCAGATGTATTGTGCAATTTGGTGAGATTGTAGGTTATGGCAAGAAATCTACACTTTTGCGGTGCACAAAGCCGCCACAAGATATTGTAGCACTGCCCCCTTCCTTTAGAGCTAAATTCGATAATTTTGACGCGATTCTGAAAGTGGATTTTTCTTTACTCAAAAACCGCGTTATCGTTTCATCAATTAGAA
>CP070807.1:670785-674348 GCA_020343695.1 Candidatus Omnitrophota bacterium
ATCCCATTAAGATAACAAAAAGTAGGAATCCTACCAAACCTGTTTCTGCTGCTAAATGAAGATATGCGTTGTGGGCAGAACTCTTCGGTAAAGGATCGGCTGACACTTTATATAAAGAATAATTTTTGTAAAAAGTATTCAACCCTATGCCGAAAAATGGGTGATCTTTAATCATATTAAGAGCGGCTCTAAACATTAAGAATCTATCCTCATTGAATATGAATACCCAGATAGATTTTACCCCTTGGGCCCAATCCATAACACCTTTGGGCAATACGAAAGGAGAAAGTGCTGTTGCGGCCCCTAAGCCTAAGAGAATGAGAAACTTTCTCAAACACAATGAGATAATCAATACACTAACGATCAATCCTAAGGCAGCACCTCGAGAAAAGGTCAAAAACAGGGCGAGGAGTGCGACGCCCAAAAGAATTAATTTCAAAATTCTCTGTCTGCGATCTTTATTCATAGAAAATCCATTGATGAGAAAGAGGGGTATTGTTGCCGTAAGAAACAGCCCCAAATCATTGGGATGATGATATGTGGCAGTTGCTCTCTTAATACTGCCTAACCATACCGGTAAGGGTTCCCGTATGAGAATATCATATCCTGACAGATACTGAAATAGTGCATCAAAAGATACGACCACGAGTCCTACGAATAAAAAGCGTGTTACTGTGCCCCACTTCTTGAACGTATCCAATGTATCAGATACAACTAAAATCAGGAAAAAGTACTTTGCGTATTTTCCTAGACCCCTTAGGCTCAATGAAGGATGCGAAGAGGTTATACAAGAGATAATGAGCGTGATGCAAAACAGAATGAATAAAAAGAATAAGGTTCTGCGATGATTTCTTCGTTGATAATGAAACGGTCTTTTTTCTATAAAGACTTTTTTTATTACCCAAAAAAAGATCGATAGACCGATGAACACATTCATCGGGCCCATGCCTAAAGGCATAAACAGCGCCACACCGCAGATACACCAGAGAACAATTTTTTCTCTTATAAACAGTAAAAAAGATTGATATCTACTGGTTGATATAATTGCTTTTATCTTATCGCTGAATTTTGCTTTTATATCTTTTACCTTTTGCAGAAAATCGTGCATGGTGTAAGTAGTTTCACTCTCGCAGAGAGAAGAATCACTACGTACGTAGATGGCAAGAAAAGCAATGAGTATCCAAAATAGAATTGATAAGTTAAGAGAATAAAGATGAGTATCAAAAAAGGAATGGATTAAAAAGGTTAATAATCCGCAAAAGATACCGAGAAATACTACATTAAATTCTCTCTTTAACTTTCTATAGCTTCTTACGATTACTTCTCCTAAAGCCCATAAAAATGAGAAAAGTCCTAATAGGCCTGTCTCAGCTAAAATCTGTAGATAGCAGTTATGAGCATATTGATGCCCTAAGTTGGTATACTGCGGAAGATAATCCATGAATGTCCCGATGCCTTTTCCAAGAAGAGGGGATTCTTTAAACATAAGGAGTGCGCTCTTCCACATTTGGAATCGTGCAGCATCGCCGCCTTTCTGGAAAATAAAGAAAAACCTCTCTCTTACAGAAGGAATACTCATAACCCCAACTAAAAAAATTCCCATGAGAGCGATTGGCGTCAACCTGGCCTTTCCCTTTGTAAAAAACGCGAACAAGAATACGCTTACTGCTAAAAACGCAACCCAGGACCCACGAGAATATGTGAAAAAGAGGTTGGTAATGATAAGGAGCGATAAAAAAACAAGAAATAGAATAGGACCTCTTCGCCTCGCATGCCTCAACAATCCATAATTGATAAAGAAGAGGACTGCCAGATAGGCGGCGAAATCATTGTAGTGATGGAAACTCGCGGTTATGCCAAAAAAGTGGGCGGTCTCAATGGGTTTTAATAGTCGTAGAAAATCTATACCTACAATCTTTTGATAGAGTCCATCGCAACACACAAGAAAAACTGAGGCAATAAATACTTTTAAAAGAAACTTTAGGCGCTTCTTATCTAAAAAGACTTGCGCAAAGCAAAAGAGCAAGAACCCTTCTCCCCACTTAAAAAACCAGTCATCAAAACTTTCACCAAATGAATGAGTTACAAACAAAGAGAGGCCAATACATACATAAAAGACCAGAAAAGCTAAATTTACTCTATGTGCAAAAAATGTTTTTATATCCTGAAAGGATGGTTTCTTTAGAATAGTTCTCAATATGAAACACAAAAATATAAAACCAAAGGAGGATTCAATCCAAGCATTTGCAATGGGAAGGAAAAATATGAGCACAACAAAAAAGAAGAAGGCTGCTTTGTCTATAATACCGAGAAACTTTTCTTTCGTATTCACATCCATTGTTCTTGTCTCCTATAACCTAGCAACTTAATAGGCCCCTTTTCCCTTTAAAACCGCAGGAATTGTCCACCATAAAATGAGTAAATCTAATCCAAAAGACCAGTTATTCACATACCATAAATCCCACTTAATCCATCGTCTAAAGGTTAATTCGCTTCTTCCTCTCACTTGAGAAAGGCCGGTTATGCCTGGTCTTATAAATAGTCTCTGTATATGGAAATGATTATACTTTTCTACTTCGTCAGCTGTTGGTGGCCGTGGCCCAATCAAGCTCATATCCCCTTTGAGAACATTAAATAATTGCGGCAGCTCATCTAAACTATATTTTCTCAAAAAACTGCCGATTTTCGTTATGCGAGGATCTTTTTTTATTTTAAAAATTACACCATCTTTTACTTCGTTCTTATCTAAAAGTTCCGGCTTGAGTTTATCAGCGTCTTTTATCATGGAGCGAAATTTGCAGAAATTAAATAACTTCCCCTTAAAGCCGACCCTCTTTTGGACATAGAACACAGGGCCTGGGGAATCTAATTTTATTAAAATTGTAATTATTATAAACAAAGGAAAAAGCACGATGAACGAAATTAAAGAAAACGCAAAATCAAATAATCGCTTTAAAGCTAGCTCTGCGGGATGATGCTTCCTCTCTTTATATGTAAGCAGTGGCATAACTCCTAAATAACTTATGTTGAGGACCGGCAGGGGCTCTTCAAAACTATCGGGTACAACCTTTATTCCTACATGCATTTTTCTTGCTTGAGCTATCAGCTCAGAAACAATTTGTTTCTCTGAAGGAATAGTAACGATAACCTCATCTGCAAAATATTTCTTTGCAATCACAGGAAAATCCTTAATTTTTCCTAAAACAGGGACACTTTCTACAACTTCTGTTTTCCTATCGTCGAGAAAACCAATAATCTTAAATCCCCACCAGGGGACTTTTTTAATTTCACTCAAAATAGCTTTGCCAATTTTTCCTGCACCTACAATTAAAATATTTATATTGCGAAATCCTTTTGATATTAATCTTCTTAAGATTAATCTCTTCACTATCCTCCAGCTGCTTAAAGAGGCGCAAAGTAGAAAAAAGTTTCCTGTAAAAACTAATCGAGAAAAAAACTTAAATTTCGCAAAAAATATAACTGCCGCTATTAAAATCGTGGCATAGAAGATACTTATTATTACACTAAATATCTCCTTAGGGACGCCCAAGCCTCTGTCTGTG
>CP070807.1:674448-677988 GCA_020343695.1 Candidatus Omnitrophota bacterium
TCATTATTGAACGATTCTCCAGAGGCCCTCTCAGTAATATTAACTACACCGATAAGATCTCCGGAATATTCGAGGGGAACAGAGAGAAAAGAATGTGTTTGATAGCGTTGGCGGCGTCGCTGATCTCGTAAGAAAGGGAGGGTATTTGTATTTTGGACTAAGAGAGGTTCTCTCCTTAAAGCCACCTTTCCCGCAACCCCTTCACCAATTCTCTGGGTTAATCCTTCCAGATGCACGCCTCTTGTGTTCTGTGCGACTTCTAAAACAAGCTGGCTTCTTTCATCATCGAGAAGAAAAATAGAACCAGAACGAGCATTGACGCCATGCAAGCATTTTGTAAGACTCAACGTTAAAAATTCTTTCAATAAACCGGAGGGAGTGGGGGATTTTTTCATAATAAAACAGGTTTAAGAAGGTTTCATATTTTATCATTCCTCCTTGCGATAATCAAGTTTTTTTCTAAAATTTTTTCTACGTAGGGCACAATTTCTCTGATGAACTCCTTTGCTCTCTCTTCCATATAAGGGGCATTTTCATTACTCATTGTCGCTGAGACCCTTATCAACGCCGCCTCTTTTGTCTTATGCCGGAGCCCATTGAGAAAAATATTGATTTGTTGAAGGTAATAGTTGTGGGTAAAAGAGCCTCTTGTGGCAAACCAATACCAAGCTAAAAGAGCACCTTTTTTGTGCTTCATGAGAAGCTTATTCGTTTTAAGCTCCGTATTATCCCCAAGAACAACTGACTCCACCTCTTTCGTAAGAATATCGAGCCCCCCTCCGACATAGCATATTTCTGGAGGATGAATCGCAGCCCTATTGTTGTCAGAATAGACAATTGTTAAGAGCAACGCGTTATCTTCTTTGTCTTTGTATTCTCGAACAAGCACCTCTTCTGTTTGCAAAACCTTGTACACATCCTCGGGAAGAGAAATATTCTTACCCCTCCAGGAGCCTATCACAGAAGGAAACTGATCTAAATCTTTTGAAGAAGAAGGAATGTGCTTTATGCTCTCAATGTGGATAATCAAGAAGCTTGAGGCCAACAATAATATTAGCGCAATTATATACTGTCGTTTGTTATTTTGCATCGCAACATCCTACTTACTAATATAAATCCTATAAATCCGATCACAAATACCATTACTCCAGAAAAATCATGGAAAAATCCCGAGGCAGCACTCTTTCCATAAATATGAGTAGCAAAAAGAAGTATAATGATTCTGATTAAGTTTGAAAGAAGCGCGATGGGTATCGTAAAGAGCACTAACAGAGATTTTTTTATAAAGTGAGCTTTTGTAAATTGTGTAAAGAGTATCCCCAGCGCGAAAAATGAAATTAATGAGCGCAGGCCACTGCAGGGATCGCCGATGATTAAAAATCCTTGAGGTAAATAAATAGTGGAGCCTTCGCGGACTGCTCCAAGGCCAACAGCACTGGCAAAAATGGTAGCAATGTGAGCAACGAATATTTTCATCTTAAATGCAATTCCGATAATCATTATCTCAGGAAGGGGCATCATGAATAAGAGAAACCCTATGGGGAAGAGTAATTCTCTTAAGAAGTGTTTGCCTCCTAAATAGAGAGTAAGCCCCACAATGACCATCATGATTGAAATATAAGAACCGAAATTGATCATGAGCACCGTACTGAACAGGTGCATGCAGATGCCTGCAAATAACATATACAACCCCAAAGAAGAAGGCTGAGGGTTTAGGCTGGTAAGCTTCGCTCTCTTTCTCCATACAAGATACAGGGAGATGAAAGGAACTAATAATCCATGAGAGTAATAGGAGCTGTGGGCAGTGAATCGTTCAAAGAGAGGGGCATAGGTTGGCCAAAACAAGACAATAAATACACATGATATGAGGATAACTTTCCAGAAAGTACTGATTTTTAAACTTTGGCCGGCAATAGATATAGTTTTTGCCACTGCTCTAGTCCTCTTTATGTTGTTGTGGTTCTCAAAAAAATTACTGGTGGAGGCGGCTCTTTAACGTTTGAATCTCTGCTTGGGCTAAGCTCACAATTAACTTATTGTGTGCATATCTTGCGATGAGTTCGTTATACACTCCAATTGCCTTCTCTAAGGCGTTTAAATTGCGGTACAATGAAGCCAGATCCAATAAATACATTGGGTCTTGAGGATGCCTGTCAGCTAACATCCGAAGGAGCTGCAATGCTTTATCCATCTCATTTTTCTTGAGGTAGCAGAGAGTAAGGAAATTTGCCGCTTCCTTTTTTGTTATTTCTTTTTTCTCATCACTCTGAAGCATCATTTCATACTCTGCAATCGCCGCTCGGTATGCTTCATCTGCCTTTGAATCATACCCGATCTGTTCATAATATTGGGCAGTAAGATAGGGAATACCTAATGCTGCTTTACTCTCAGGGTAAACCTTCTTTACGTACTCATATATTTCGGTAACCTTTTTTGTATCTGCCTGCTTTGCATAGGTGGTTGCAATTCCAAGATGTGCTTTTATCATGACGTCCTCTTCCTGAGATCGATCTTTTAAGAGGGCATCGAATATTTCTCTTGCTTGCTCTATCTGTCCATCTTCCAAATAGAGACGTCCTAACTGCATCTCTATTTCATGAATTTTTTTGTGCGAAGAGTACTTTTCGGCAAATTCTTCATATATCTCAATCGCCTTGGGGATATCTTTTAGTTTCTGGGTGTAGACTTGAGCTTTGGCAAGAAGTGCTTTAGCAGCTTGCAAACTCTGGGGATAGTCGGAAATAATCTTATCCCATACAGTGATTGCCTCTTGGTAATCTGCCTGCATTACGTAGAGAGAAGCCAAATAATCCCGCAGAACAGCTGACATTGGTGTCTGAGAGAAATCTCCAATAAGTTTTTTGTAGTGACGTATTGCTCTTTGATAAGCTCTTTCCTCTGCCTGTACATCATTGATGTTGCGATAATACTTCACAATATACTTAGGCATATTCAGCCCAAGAGGCGTGAGGGGATAGAGATCCATAACCTTCTCATATTCAAGGATGGCTTGCTGCGGCTTTGCCTGCAATTCGTACAATTTACCGATTTTGAGTTGCGCACGGGCGGCAATTTTAGGTTGAGACGAAAAATTATGAATCACATTCACAAGTTCCTGCTGAGCTTCCTTGTATTTACCCTGCGATGCATATAGATGAGCGATAATAAAATGAGATTCTGCGCTTAAATCCTCCAGGGGGCAAGCATCTATGACTCGCTGATAGAGAGAAATAATCTTGTTGTAATCCGAGGCGTCTAAATTTTTGGTGCCCTTCTTGAGTACTTTTGCGGTCTCTCTCTGAGTATGCCAGAATAATTTTTCAGACAAGTAACGGGTGTCGGTACAACCCACAAGAAAAGTAGCAAGCAGCAAGAAACAAGTGACAAGAAGAGAAATTTTCAATTTGTGTAATCTTCGCAAAGCAGGGGTAATCATGATTTTTTTCTTCGCAATTTCAGCCCACCCAAACCAAGAATTCCTGTAGTAAGAAGTAGACAGGTAGCTGGTTCAGGGATAGGATGATCAACCCACCCAGTCAA
>CP070807.1:678088-681610 GCA_020343695.1 Candidatus Omnitrophota bacterium
CACGCTTTGAAAGATTCAAGAGGCAACGATTTAAGCATCGATAAATTGGACAGCGAAGGCCTAGAACAGCGGGAAATTATTACCGGAGAACATTGTCTGGCCTGTACGGCAGGCAGCGGTTCAAGCTGTCAAGGCGCTTTGACGAATGAAAATTCATGTTCCATAACCTATCAAGAAGATAAAAAACAGAGCGTGAAAGAGTATTATGGAAAGATTCTCAAATCACAGAAAGACCTCAAGACAAACGCATGCTGTCCTATTGAGTCTTTGGATGAGCCGATAAAATTAGTCATCAAAAACATTGAACCCGAAATACTGGAGAAGTTTTACGGATGCGGTTCGCCATTGCCGCCGCTTTTAGAAGGATGCCGCCTTTTGGACTTAGGTTCAGGGACAGGCCGTGATGCGTATATCGCTGTGGCGCTCGTGGGCGAAGAGGGATTTGTTATAGGGGTCGATATGACGGATGAACAGTTGCATGTCGCCCGCAAATATAAAGACGCGCAAATGAAGCGGTTTGGATTTAAACAATGTAACGTGGATTTCAAGAAAGGATATATTGAGGACCTTAAGGAAGCAGGTATTGTGGATAGCTCACAGGATGTGGTTATTTCAAACTGTGTTATTAATCTTTCTCCTGACAAGAAGAAGGTTTTTTCAGAAATATTTCGTGTCCTTAAACCCGGAGGTGAACTGTATTTTTCTGATGTGTTCGCTGACAGGCGGATCCCTGAAGAATTAAGGAACGACCCGGTTCTTTACGGCGAGTGTCTGGGAGGAGCCATGTATATAGAAGATTTCAGGCGTATGCTGAGAGACTTGGGATGCCTGGATGTTCGGTATATGTCCAAGCGAGTTATCACTATTGATGATCCGCAGATTGCGGCAAAAACGGGTAACATTGTTTTTTGTTCTGTAACCGTCAGGGCGTTTAAGCTAGATGATCTTGAAGACCTCTGCGAGGACTTTGGGCAGGTTGCCTATTATCAGGGAACGATTCCCGGATTACCGCATCAATTTGCCCTTGATGACCATCATGTGTTTTCCACCGGCAAACCCATGCTGGTGTGCGGGAATACCGCTTCGATGCTTACAAATACGCGGTACGGTAAGCATTTTAAGATAGTCGGAGATAAAAGCCGTCATTTCGGGCCTTTTCCGTGCGGGCCATCTCTATCGGCATCAAAAACCGAAGGCGTCAAGACAGATGGCAATTGTTGTTGATAAAATAGAATATTAAGGAGGTGTCCAATGAGCCCCACACCAGAAAAAATAAGGCACATGGAGCACATGCATACAAAAATGAGCTATAACCAGATTACGGATCTTATCTACGCAGGTAACAACCTCTGTTGTCAGACTCATTTTGAGATGGAGCTTCTTTCGAAAGGCATTACCGCGGATATTTCTTTGGAGGCTGAGCGCTTGGATAATCCACAAGGCGTGAAGTACTTTTTTTGGTTTCCATGGGAGGAAGATATGGCTCCGCCAATGGAGTTAATAGATTTAGCGATGAAGGTAGTAGATGATATTTTAAACCAGAACATAAAAGTCTATGTACATTGTAAAAATGGACACGGAAGAACTACAACTTTTCTGGCTTCATACTTCATCCGAAAAAATAAGATTTCAGCCGATGAAGCATTGAAACTGGTTTTTGAAAAAAGACCGTCAGGGCATTTGAACGAAGCGCAAAAAGAATTCTTGGTTAATTATGCAAGGAAATCTCAATGAAAAAAGTATTATGGCTTGCCTTTTTATCCTTAATCATAGGAGGCAATATGCAATCCGACCCTTTAGCTCAAGAAAAAGTTGAACACGCTACCTTTGCCGGAGGTTGTTTCTGGTGTATGGAACCGCCGTTTGAGAAACTTTCCGGCGTTTTAGATGTTGTTTCTGGTTATGCCGGCGGCACAGGAAAGAATCCCACCTATGAAGATTACGGCAAGAAAGGACACATTGAAGCCGTGCAGATTACTTACGATTCCTCTAGAATTACATATAAAGAGCTTTTGGATATTTTCTGGCGGCAAATAGACCCTGTAGATTCTGGCGGCCAATTTTGTGATAGAGGCCATGGATATACCACAGCTATTTTTTATCATACAGAAGAACAGAAGCGGTTGGCTCAAGCAGCAAAAGAACAACTTTCAAAATCTCCAAGATTCAAGAAGCCAATTGTCACAAAAATCATTGAGGCTCAAGAATTCTATGCAGCTGAAGATTATCACCAGGATTACTATAAAAAGAACTCGCTAAGATATAAATTTTACCGGTTTAATTGTGGCCGTGACCGGCGTCTCAAAGAAATTTGGGGTGATGCTATGAATTCTAAAGAAGAACTCAAAAAGAAATTAACTCCGATGCAATATAAGGTTACTCAAGAGGACGGGACAGAACCGGCGTTTAAAAATGAATACTGGGATAACAAAAGAGAAGGCATTTATGTTGATGTCGTATCAGGAGAGCCGTTATTTAGTTCTCTTGATAAATTTAAATCAGGAACCGGCTGGCCTTCTTTTACCAAACCTCTTGAGCCAGACAATATTGTTGAGAGGCAAGACAGAAGCTGGTTTATGGTGAGGACAGAGGTAAGAAGCAAGCACGCTGACTCTCACCTCGGCCATGTATTTGAGGATGGCCCCGCGCCTACAGGTCTGCGCTACTGTATAAATTCCGCAGCCCTGCGTTTTATCCCCAAAGAAGACTTAGAAAAAGAAGGCTATGGTGAATATAAGGCATTGTTTGAGAAGAAATAATCGAGAGAGCCCACCTAAAATCCCCTTAAAAAATCTGCCAAAGCCGAGACCGCCTTTTCCTTAAAACAGTTGATATATTTTTATTGACTTATTCGGTTGCAGGAGTAATATTCTAATTTAGGGCGATGAGGTTCGCCAAAACCGCCTGAATTACAGGCTGATAACCTCTACTCAAAAAGTAGAGGTTTTTTTATAAAACCGTAGCATAACGTCTAAAATCGGAGCCGGTTATGTTTGAGCAATTTAGCCATCTTTTGACTGAAATATCTTTACTTCATTTAAATTTCTTATTTCTTTTAGGATTGGCTTTGTTTGGCGGAACCATCGGAGGGCGGCTATTTCAGAAAATGCGGATTCCCCAGGTAGTAGGGTATATTGCCATAGGAATAGTAATCGGCGAATCGGGCCTAAAGCTTATCGGCCACGACATAATCCAGACATTGCAGCCTTTCAATTACTTTGCCCTGGGATTGATTGGTTTTATGATTGGCGGGGAATTAAAAAAAGAAATCATAGTTAAATATGGGAAACAATTTATAAATATTTTATTATCGGAAGGTCTTGCTGCATTTTTGGCAGTTTCTTTCTTTGTTGGCATTGTCGGCACCTTTTTATTTGGGGACTGGAGATTCTCCTGGGCTCTTGGTTTATTGTTGGGTGCCATCGCATCAGCTACAGCTCCTGCGGCCACCACTCAAGTTTTACGAGAATATAAAACCAGAGGCCCTTTGACAAGAACTGTTTTAGGCATTGTTGCTCTGGA
>CP070807.1:681710-685224 GCA_020343695.1 Candidatus Omnitrophota bacterium
AGGGGAGTGAGGCAGACATCATGGATAAGTGGGTCTTGCGGCATAATTTATCTCTGCTGGTAGAAGATATGGCAGAAGATTTTCGATTTGATTGCACCAAGGTCGCTGCGTTTCGCGAGAGAAACATTCGGTCAGTGATGGTAAGCCCTCTCTCTGTAGGCGAGAAGGTAAAGGGGACAATGAAAGTTGAGTCGAAAGCCCCTTCCGGTTTTTCTTTAGATGATTCGCGGATTTTACGCAGTATTTGCGATCTGGGAGCGGTGGTATTGGAAAGAGCAGACCTTTTTCAAAAAGCACAAGATTTGGCGATTCGAGACTCGTTAACCTCTCTTTTCTTGCGGGAGCATTTTTTGGTTCGATTAAAAGAGGAGATTGGACAAGCTTACCTTACGGGTACACGCATAGGGATACTTATGCTGGACATAGATGATTTTAAGTCTATTAATGATACCTATGGACACGTGGTGGGAGATTTGGTGCTTAAGAAATTGGCAATAGTGCTGAATGAGGTAGTGGGTGATACGAACAGCAGCATTTGTCGTTTTGGTGGAGAAGAGTTCACCCTCTTTATCGTTGACTGCACCAGGGACGGTCTCTATGAGGTAGGAAAGAGAATTCGTAAAAAAGTATATAAGTCTATCGTGAGTTTCCGAAGAAAACACATTAGTTTTACCGTATCTTTAGGAGGGGTGCTGTTTCCCGAGGATGGCAACGACCCCACAGGTTTAATCGACCGAGCTGATCAACTGCTCTATAAAGCAAAAAGGGAAGGTAAGAATAGATTATGTTTGCCTTAGGGGTGCTTATTTTTATTTTTGCCGCATTTGTAGCAATGGAATTTTTGTCTCTCAAGAGGTTTTTCAGCAAAGGCGTAAGAACCCGCAAGAGCCTGCAGCATACTCAAGAAAGTTTACACAGCCAAGAGAGTTCCTTGAAACAAAAAGCAGAGGTTTTGGAAGTCAAAGTTGCAGATATATTTTTCTTTTATGATTTAACGCGCAAGCTAGCTCCTATTCTGAATAAAACAAAACTCTTGACGGTGTTTTTTGAAGAAATTAAGTATCATAGCGGCCAAATTGAAAAAGTGGAATTTAGTCGCCCTCCAGAGAGAGAAGACTATTTAGAGTTCAGCTTTGGAGAAGGGGAGCCGGAGACGGTGTACCTTAAAACAAAATCGACCCGAATTGTTGAATATTTACCACACTTTTCAAAATTGCTCAGTTTATGCCAGGAGAGAATAAATCTCTATGAAAAATTGCAGCAGCTGTCTCTTCATGATTCGCTGACGGAGATTTATAACCGTCGATATGTTATGGAAAGATTTTTTGGAGAATTTGAACGTGCCAAAAAATTCAATCTCAATCTATCTGTTTTGACGGTAGATGTAGACCATTTTAAAACGATAAATGATACATACGGCCATTTAGTTGGAGATTCAGTCTTAAAAGAGGTGGCCCGCATGATAAAAGAGAATATACGAGAGATAGATTTTGTCGCAAGGGTAGGTGGAGAGGAATTTTCTGTGGTACTGCCCGAGACAGATAAGGCAGGAGCAATTATGGTGGGGGAGAGAATCATTGAGAGGGTGTCGAACGAGAAAATTAAGGCTTTTGACGAAATTTTATCTGTTACAACAAGTGTCGGGGTAGCATCATATCCTCAAAATTCTCTATATCCAGATGTTCTTATCGAAATAAGCGATAAGGCCTTGTATAAGGCAAAGATTTCAGGACGAAATAGAGTGTGCTGGTTCTAAAAACACGGATCACACAGATTTTACGGATTTACACAGAAAGAGATGAGGCATTCAGGAAAGTATAAAAATTTGCCATTGAAAGCCCTTGTAATTTGTGGATAATATATGTTTTAAAGGAGACCGTGTATGTCCAGAGAGCTAGAAAAGTATCTTTTGGAAGCAGAAGGTAAAACAAAGGAACAGTTGTCTTCAGAAAACCCATATCGCGATATAGGCTTTGATGGGCAAAAACCGCGATTAGGGTGGATGAGAGTTATCTCGTTCTCTAAGATTAAGGAACGTCTCCATGAGCTCGATCATGCTTTGCGTGATAAGGAAAATTTTCTTTTCATAGGAATGGGTGGTTCAATCAATGGAATCAAAGCTTTACTTTCTCTCCGTCAAAAGAGTTCTTGTTACACATTAGATAGTTTAGACCCCAGAGCCCTGAAAGAGATTTTAACGAAAATAGGCGATTTGAAAAAAACGTTAATTGTTCCTATCTCAAAGTCAGGAACGACAAAGGAGACGCAGCTGCTCTCTACCACCTTAAAGGAGCTCTTTGCTGGAGACTGGCTCAACCATTTTGTATGGCTCACTGATCCCACATCTTTCGATAAGATTGATTCTTTAGGTTGGAAGGGTAGCCTCAAAATCTCGTTGCAGCTTGACGGAGAAACAGATATTGGGGGAAGATTTTCTTGTCCCCACACCCTCATTTTCTTTCTTCCTTTATTCTTACTTTTGAAGAAAGATTTCCAGGCATTAAAAGCGATTTACGAAACCTATATTTCTTTCCAGGGTAAGATAAGAGAGAGCGCCTATCAATTTGCCGAACGCTATAAAGATTACGATACCGCGTACTTCTGTCCCGAGAGCGCATTGGAAGACAAAGAGGCGTTTTCTTCGTGGATAGTGCAGCTTTTTCAAGAATCTCTTGGTTCAAAAAGACAAAACTTTTCCATAAAGACATTGGGTTGCTTTGAAGAAAAGAAGAACGGTTTTTTACCGCTTCAATTAGACTTTACAATTGATAACCCTATTATTTCTCTCATGGCACAGATGTATTTTTTTCAAGTTTTTATTGCATATTATGCTGCATTGAAGAGGGTAGATTTCGTGACGCAAGATTTTGTGGAGAAGTATAAGGAGCAGATGCGAAAATTAGGAGGAGAGTCCCTGGATGATATCGCTTCAATAGACGAAGACTCTCTCACCGAAGAGGTAAGGCGAAGGATAAAAGACTCCCACCACTTTATAGAGATTGTTCTCTATTTTTATCCCACCCGAGGATTCATACGTCGAATAGAGCGTATATTTAAAGCCGCGTTTTGCGATAAGATTATTTTTGTTTTTATAGGTAGCGACTGGAATCACCACTCCTATCAGGCAGCATTCGCAGACAAGAGCACTTTTTATATCTTTCTTCTTTCTTCTTACACACCTGAAGGTCTGCCATTCCCTGGAGAGATTCTCCAGAAGAATGTGCGTACGCTACATCTGATAAGTAAAGCAACCTACCTTACACTCCAAGAGAAATCCCTCCTTTTTCGTCTCCAGAACACGGATTAACATCACCAGAATAGTGTAATTTTCTATCTATTAGTCTCCAGGTAACCATAAACTTCAAATTGCTACGCTGGTCATGTTTTTGGTTTTGATTTTTGTAAGAGGGGTGGTATAATCATAACGGTGAAAAAGGGCGAGTAGCAAGAAAAGAACCAGATCGTCAATTTTTCGGTGTCTTGCTACTCTTCTTTGAAGGAAAGTGAGATGATA
>CP070807.1:685324-688806 GCA_020343695.1 Candidatus Omnitrophota bacterium
ATTTTGAGCCAGTTACAAAAGAAATGTTACCTTTTGCTTTTTACCTTTAATTATAGACACCAGACGCGGCAAAATCCTTTCAAATTCTTCGCAGGGTCACATTTCTTTTGCATGTCCTTTATTTATGTGTCTTACGCAAAGCGTCTGACACCACCTGCTTGTAGGCCTGACCCTGACTCCGTCTGTTCTTCAAACCTCTATCTATTTCTTGACCTAACGAGTGATTGTTGGTATAATATATTAATTCTGGAAAAAGCCCTATACCACAAAGGGTATAGGGCCATGAACCCTGTGTGGTTCATGGGCAAACCTATGGTGACATGGGGGCGCAAAGTTAGGGGTCTGGAATAAATAATACTAAGTAAAGAGGGCATATTGTGTCTTCTTTGCGGTATATTTTAGACGGCCAAACTGCCTGGATATAAAGGTAGTTTGGCTGTTTTATTTTATGGCCCGGGACAAGGAGCTGATTATCCCTCCCCTAACGGGATAATTCGGCTCCCCGGGCTCAGATGGTTAATGGTTGATGGTGAATTGTGAACAGTATCAGAGGGTAAAGAGATGAACAGACACAAAAACAGGTGCAGGAAATGGATGAAGGCCATAGCGATGGCTGTGGTGTGCCTGGTTTTTGTTAATAATGTTCTTTTCGCGATATCTAAAGCAGATGTGTGTATCAACGAATGTACTTTACAGGTCCAGTCTCTCTTTAAACCGATATTGGATGTTGTAGGAACACGGTATTTATCGAGGATTCGTGTGGAGGTGAGGTTTATTGAGTCTATGATTTCAAGGGGTTTAGTTGAAATGAGGGAAAAATACGGAAGCAGGCTTGACATTAATAGTACTCTGGACAAACAGACTAACGACAGAAAATATGGTTTTGATATGAGAAACAGAAAGATGTTGGAAGTTGTATCAAATCCTAAAAAGAGAAATAAGGATGGATCTATTGAAGTAATGGTTAAGACCAGAATTCCAAGAAGAAAACCGGGTATTTTCAGGATTACTTTCGCAAGAGATGCCGCGAAGCTTTCTTATAAAATAAGTAACGTTGAATTTATAAAATTTGAACCAAACGCAACAGAAAAGGTCCTAAAAAGCGGTAAGCATCTCGAGCAAGTAATAAAAAGGCCTGTGGATTTTGACGAAGATAAGTTTAGAATGTATCTAAAGGAACACGGTCTGTGGCAATATAAAGGTTTAATAGCAGTATTAAGAAAGCAACCTGCAACAATTAAAGCGTTATTGCGGAATCCGGTTCTAAGGCCCGCCTTTTTGCTTGTATTGCCTAAAAAGAAATTGGGGGATATAAAGATCTGGGACCAAGAGAATGTGGATGAGGCGGGGGGCATAGACTTTTTTGAAGGACATAGTGCTTTTAATCTCGGTAATTTTGAGTATGCCGATAAAGCTGCGCTTGATGGTAAAAAAATTATAGTTGGTGTAACAGATGAGTATTATGGTGAAAAAGTTCGATATGACAAAAGAGAATGGGATCAGGAATTTCATGTCGCTAACGCACGGCAAGCATTTTTCCCTTTACCTGACGGAACATACGTAGGAGCTAAAGGCTCGGGGCAGTATATTTATGATGATACGCTTCCACCATTTTATTATAACGATGATAAGTGCCGATGGGATGGGCTTGCATGGGATGAAGAAGCCGAGGCAACAGAAAGATGGTTACCCTTTATCAAAAGTGCCGGTGCAGAACTTTGCCGGCCTCTGGGGTATCGTCATGTCTATGCCGCTCCGTCAAATTGGTCAGGAAAACTCCAAAGTACAACTGATCTAGAAGATGGCAGGACCCCGGTTTTAATATTTAACCGGTTCATTTGCCCGCATCGTTTGTATAAATTCGAACAAATATTAGAATCTGATCCAGGGCTTAAAAGGACTTGTGAAGATATATCGCATACGTTAGTTAATATTGGAAAATTACCAGTTGGCGCAAAGTTATCGCCTGCCGAGCTAATGATAAGGGCAATGGGCAACCTGGGCCGAACAGAAGCAATAAAACAAAATCATGATTTATTTAAACTGACAATACATAGTCAGGATTTCACGTTTGCCGGTGAAGAGGCGGATATGGAAGAGTTGTTAAGTCGGGAGGAGTTTGAAAAGGAATGCAGGGAAGGAAAGTCCCGGTGGGTTTTTGAGCATTGGGCCAACTTTTTTTTAGAATATAAGTTCGATATCAGAGGTATTATAACGAAGTATAAAGTGTTAAAAGAAATGATATCAAAGGCAGAACGAAATAAACAAGCAGATATTATTTTTCCGGAATATCCGGAAGTATTTGAAGCTCTTTTCAAGGCATATTTTGAAAGTTTGGACGACCGGTGGCTTCAATTGTGGGTCGAAGATCCAATAAAGGATTTTTTGGTCGGGATTGATAGCTATGAGGATTTTATGCGTGATTTGGCAAAAAAAGAAATACAGAGAAGAAAAGAAGCCTTTTGTCTGTTAGAGAAAAACTGTCAAAACTATTCAATATTTCTTAATCACATACGTAAATATTGTAAAGGTTACCCGGTTGATATGGCGATCTCTCTTTCTCTGATACCGAATAAGAAAGAAGAAATAGATGCATATATGAAAACATGGGCATATTTAATACTTCTTCACGATCAAAATGGATTAGATGTGAACTATATCTTTGATTCAAAAATAAAGAAAGCATATGAAGTGGATCCCATGGAAATATTATTTAAACACATAAAAGACATCGCAAGAGAGAATAAGATAAGGGTTGATGGAATAGAAGATCGCATAAATAAGCCACACAATGATGCGAGGACCATAAAAGTTCATATTATGAGAGTTGAGGATTTGCAAAAAGTGAAAAAATTGCCAGAAAACTTTTTTCCCGTGGCTATGTCAGAAGGAAAAGATCCAGAAAAGGCCCCATTACATGATTTTGTGGCAGCGGCTACAATAGGTCTTGCACAGGCGGCTTGTGAAAAGATCAGGAGAGAAAACGAGGCTGGTTTAGGCGACTTTATTGACCGTGATATTTTACCCAGAATACAAAAAATATATCAAAGATTGTTTCCTGATGAGAACATTGAAGAGATCGTTACAAAAAGAACCATTCAAAATATGATAGATAAGAATCCCATAGTACGCAAAAATCTTGCAATCGCACTTGCTTTAGCTCCAATGGCCAGGATCGCTATCGATCAGATCAAAGCATATCACGAGTACAATCATTTGCTCTTACAATCTGTATAATTCTAATGAAAAGAGAGGTCAGACCTTGACATTGACATAAAGCGAAATTTTAGAGAGAAAAATAAAATAGGAATAAAATAGGGACAGACACTATTTATTGAGGGAGAAATCCTCTACTGTAGAATAAATTCATGCCTAGAACTGCCAGAATCGTAATACCCGAATATCCATACCATGTAACCCAGCGCGGTAACTATCGTCAGGAAATATTTCAGGAGGATAGAGACCGGGAAAAGTATTTATCC
>CP070807.1:688906-692366 GCA_020343695.1 Candidatus Omnitrophota bacterium
CCTCCTCTACGACCTTGGGCTTTTCCTCTTCAACAACCTTTGGTTTTTCTTCTTCAACGACCTTGGGCTTTTCCTCTTCCACGACTTTTGGTTTTTCCTCCT
This sequence comes from Candidatus Omnitrophota bacterium, assembly GCA_020343695.1. Classification (GTDB taxonomy): domain Bacteria; phylum Omnitrophota; class Gorgyraeia; order Duberdicusellales; family 4484-171. The sequence goes on from CP070807.1 coordinate 689,009, forward strand.
CCACGACCTTGGGTTTTTCTTCTTCGGGCGGGACCAGAAGTTTTTCCGTGTCCTCGGCGGGTGGAGTGCAGCCTGTATTGATAAGAAGTGAGCACATGACGATAGCTGTTAGCAAACTGACAATCTTTTTTGACATCATTATTTAATCTCCCTAAAAATTCAATTTTACATCTAACGGCGGCCCCATTTTGCCCAATATGGGCATATCGCAAAATGACGGCCCATTTAAGCCTTGATTATAACGGTTATATCGGCATAGACAAACAAATTTTTGTCCTCATATTTTGTGAAGCACCAAACGTCAAGCATATCTCGCCGGTTCAGGCAGGAGAATTAGTCATAAGTCGCTGCTCGTTGGTATTTGGCGGCTTGGGGCCTTTGGCGGATTTTTTAGGATTGATAGATTGGGGGAATTGGGGTATTTTGTGACGTGAACGAAGTTGAGATTTTAAGGAAATAATATGGCAGAGGATACCTTTGGCGGAAATACTGATTTTTAATATTATTTAACGCACACTATAAGTGCTATGAACAAGGGAGAAACATAAGAGGTATGACACAATCCTTGAAAAGAACTAATTCCATGCCAATAAGAATAGGGATACTTCTTCTGATAGGAATTATTTATGGAGCGGTCCAGGTATTCTTTTCTTTTATTACTATTCCCATGGCATTTGGATTAGCGGATGAGGGTGTTTTTCATTCACTGTTAAGCAGCCTCTTATCGCATCTACCCTGGTCGTGTATGGTGGTTGCGGGGGTCATTGGTCTGTGGCGTCGAAAAGTATGGGGTTGGTCGCTTTGTTTGTTAATCAGTGGCTGGCTTTGTGCAGCAAGTATACCGAAAATTGACTTAATTGACATTTATGACAATGAAATATTATTCTTTGTAGTCTTTATAGTTTTGTTCAGCCGAAAAGTGCGATGGTGGTGTAAAGTAGATTTTAAGTCTGCCATCCGCTGGATTTTAATATTCGCGGTATTTTTCCTTGGATGGTTATGGTGTTCCCTGATTGTATCTGAAAGCTTTTTACCGCCCGACCTTCCGGATATCACCATTCTGGTAGTAGTATGTGCTGTACTGTGTTGGATGTACCTGTGGATTTCTGCATACGCCATAGCAAGGCGGAAGATGTGGGGGATTAAATTGGGTTGCCTGGCTGCCCTTATGTCTATAATTCTGTTGGTCGGTTCATTTATCAAGAAATGGTATGGTTTGCAGCAAAGAGTACTCTGGGCATTTAGCACGATTTATGGACAAGCAAGTCTTTGGATAGCTGTTAAAGACGATATGGTTTTATTAGGCATTATTCTAATATGTGTAAATGCCATTGTGATGTTTTCTTTACTGAGCTTGAGAAACATATTACTTACAAAGCATATAGAAACACAAGATGCACAGGAGACTTTAACTGAAAAGCTTTTAGAAGATGGAGAGAAAGACGAGGATATAGAGAAACGCGCGAGTGCCGATGTCATATTGGCCCTGATTGCTTTAACAGTCGTTGTATTTCACAGTCTTGATCTCATAGCTATGGGATTTGGTGTTGGTTTCATATTTGATGTGTCCCTTGCAATTGCTATGCTTGTTCCATTGGCCGTAATCTTGATGTTGGTAAGAATAGCCTGGCGGTGGAAAAGTCTGAAAACTAAACAAAGAATTTTTCGAATAGTATTGATTTTATCTCTGATATTTATATCACTTTTCTTCATTTTTTCTCCGGGATTTATAATGAACTTTTTGCTGACCGATATTGGTATGCGTCTTAAAACAGCAAGTACGGGCGGTGCAGAACAATTGCAGGCCTGGGCGATTGAAATCTTGGAGAAACCTCATAATGAGATTGTTGAAGATGATTTGTCTGGCCGGATTAAAAAGGAGATGTTGTCTAAGCAAGTGCAGCGTTTTCGAAGTCGACCTATATGCATAGCTTCGCGAGCAGGAGACGAAGAACAACACATAAGAATAATATGGGGTAGTGGATTTCATCATTGGGGTATACTTGTAGGGTCATCAACTTTCCAAACCACCAGCGATGATAATCAATATGTTTACCGTTGGCGTGACGGAATTTATGGGTATCATGAAATACAATGATAGCCGAGATTGAATCTTTATATACGGGTAGAAAATTTGTTAATGAATGTCAGGGATAGTAACAGAGACATAGCACGCGGGAATTTACCGGCTTTATCAAGGCTGAAATATGGGCGAAGAAGAGAGAAGAATCCAACATTTTAGTTTTGATCGATAAATCATGATTAGTGAAAGAAAATTCGCAACGTTCTTACTAAAATATATATTTAATCCGACCATAGTCTTTTTTGTGTATTTTTTGCTTGTCTCATCATTCGGATTATCCAGGAATGAGACGTTTATATTTTTTACTGTTGTTTTCCCGTTTTTGTTGATAGCGTTTTTGTTTTTATATTTGCCGTTACTTGCTTTTTTGTTTCGCAGCCCAACATTGGAGAAATCAATAAAAATAAATCATGTGTTGGAACACGGGACTATCTTTTTCTTAAAAGAGAAGTATGCCATAAAACGAGGGGTGGGTGGTTCTGCCGAGAAAGACGGCTTTAGGATTTACGGCAAAATAAAGTCTAAAGAAGATATACAAAAGGCATTTGAGAAATTATCACAGTATCTTAATGGAGATACAGATTCGGCATTGGTTTCTAAATATTTCGGCTCTAATATCCCTATCCTTGATGGGATATCATTTATTCTGCTGACGATTAGTTTTTTTGTTTTTCTTGCGTTTGACCTGGATTTGACTGTGGTAAAAATAATCCTCGTGGCAAATATAATTTTATTTTTTCTTTTGAGATATCCGGTTGGAAAATATTTTCAAAGAAAGTGTACCATGTGCTTTGAATTTTCAGAACCGAAGATAATTTCCATCAAAAAAGTAGGGAAAAAAGAGATATTGGAAAAAAGCCCGATATATTTTGTAGAAACCAAATATAAGGCATAAGGAAAACTACAAGTGAGAATCTCACGGCTTTGTAAGACTGAAAGATGAGCGAAGAAGAAAGAAAGTCAAAAGGGATAATCTGGGTCCCCACTTTCGCGGGGATTCGGACAATGGGAAATTAATCGATGATGGATGAGAGACAAAGAAGAGCCGATGTGAGACGGGAGATATTAAGTATTCCAAATATTATTTCTTTTTCAAGGTTAGCGCTTTTACCTCTTCTATACTATTTATGCCTGAGCAATCACCGTATTTTGTTCCTGGTTGCATTCATGATAGTCATGGGAAGTGACACAGTTGACGGATATTTAGCGAGAAAACTAAACCAGGTTACGAAGCTCGGACAAAAACTCGACATGATAGCCGACATACCCTGTATG
>CP070807.1:692466-695873 GCA_020343695.1 Candidatus Omnitrophota bacterium
TATGGATTAAATCTTATTTTGCTCATTGCAGTTATCTTTTTTGGAAAGGAAGTAATGGGGGCTCAGCGATGGCTTTCCGTAGGGGGAGTGAGATTTCAACCGTCTGAAATCTCTAAGGCGACAACAATTCTTATCCTCGCACGATTCTTTTCCGCCGCAAAAGGAAATAATAGAGTGAAAGATTTTTTCCTGCCCTTGGGTTTAGTTGTGTTAAATGCCTTCTTAATTTTTAAACAGCCCGACTTAGGAACGGCTGCGATTCTCATAATCTTATTTGCAATGATGGGGTTTTCTTCACGGGTGAAGAAAAGATATTTTACCATAGTCCTTCTGGTAGGATTATTACTTTTACCGCTTGGCTGGAAACTTCTTGAAGATTATCAGAAGCAGAGGCTTATTGTTTTTCTTAACCCAAACGTTGATCCCCTTGGGGCAGGATATACAATAATTCAATCAAAAGTAGCAATTGGCTCAGGTAAACTATTTGGAAAAGGATTTTTGTCTGGCACGCAAAATCAATTCAATTTTCTTCCTGAAAGACACACTGATTTCATTTTTACCGTTATTGCAGAAGAATGGGGATTTTTCGGAGGATCGGTTCTTCTTTTTGTGTATTGGATTATTCTCAAAAAAATATTAGATACCGCGCGCAGCCTCAAAGACTCATTCGCGCAGTACCTTATTCAGGGAATAAGTTCACTCTTCTTTCTCCATATCTTTGTGAATATCGGTATGACCTTAGGGGTACTGCCCGTAGTCGGCTTACCACTTATTTTCTTGAGCTACGGCGGAACACACCTGTTGGTGAGCTTTATGCTCATGGGGATTCTTTTCAACATCTCCCAAAATCAAAAATAAAAACGGCTCCTGTAGCGACCAAGAGTTTTACACTCTTTGTTCTCGATAAAACTTTTTAGATGCTATGGATTTTACTCTCGTTCAAAAACCCCAAAGATATGCAGGTAATGAGTGGAATGTAATCAAGAAACCTCACCATGAGAAAATACGTATTTGCATTGCCTATCCCGATCTCTATGAAGTCGGGATGAGCAATCTCGGTATACGAATTATTTATGCGCTTTTAAACCAATTTTCTGATGTGGTATGCGAGCGAGTTTTTGCACCGGGTGCTGATTTTGCGAAACTGTTGGCTTCCAAGCATAAAAAATTGACTTCCCTCGAAACACGTACGCCTCTCGATGCATTTGATGTTGTAGGGTTCAATTTCAACTATGAGCTGAATTATGTGCGTTTCCTGCAGATTCTTTCGCTCGGAGGAATACCCTTACGGGCACAGGAGCGAAAACACCACATTGTTATCGGCGGAGGAGTTTCAAATCCAGAGCCTCTCGCAGAATTTGTTGATATATTTTACCTTGGTGAATTCGAAGAGGGAGCTCAACATTTTGTCGATGCACTGCGGTGTTATAGGGATAAGGAGAGTAGGCTAAAGTTTCTTTCAGAAATCGATGGGTTTTATGTGCCACGATTTTATTCGGTGCGATTCCAAAACAATCGTTATTCTTTTGAGAAAGTTTACCAATACGCCCAGCTACCTATCAGAAGAGTCTTTGTGAAAGACCTTAATCAGAGTTTTTATCCAGTGCGGTGGCTTGTTCCTCATACCGCAATCGTGCATGACCGCGCACAGATAGAAATTGCTCGAGGTTGCCCAAATCGATGCACATTTTGCCAGGCAAGATCTCTCTACCATCCCTATCGGCAAAAAAAGGTCTCTTCCATTATGAAACTAATAAAAAGTATTTATGAGCGGAGCGGATATGAAAATCTTTCTTTTTTGGCCCTTTCTGGTTCTGATTATTCATCTCTGGGGGAGCTTATTGATGAAGCCTTGGAGTATTGCCAAGAAAGAAGGATAGGTATATCTTTGCCATCGCTGCGTATAACAGATTTTGTGGGCACGTTATATAAAAAGCTTATTCCTCTCAAAAAGACTTCTTTAACTATTGCTGTCGAGGCGGCAGATGAACCGTTACGCTGCACGTTAAACAAACAAATCGATATACGAGCGCTATTTGAGGCGGCAAAAATCCTCTATTCTTTAAAGATCAAACATATAAAAATATATTTCATGTTTGGATTTCACCAAGAAAATGAAGAGAATTTAATCAACATAGGAGCTTTTTTAAAAAAAGTGCATGCGGAAAGCAAACTTCGCGTTCATGCGAGCATTAATGCATTTATTCCCAAACCTTTCTCGTTGTGGGAAGATTACCCAATGCATGATGAGCTGCTTTTGCGCAAAAAACGATCAATTATTTTAAAACACATATCTCATCTATCTCCGGTTAAAATTTCGATTTCTGATCCCCGCAAGAGCATATTAGAAGCAGTGATTTCTCGGGGCGACAGAAAGTTGTGCTCCGTTATCTATCGTGCATTTTCGCAAGGAGTACACTTTTACGAACATGCTGGACATCACTGGTGGAAAATTTGGGAAAATTCTATGCACGAAGAAAATATTGATTACCGATTTTATTTAGCGGCTGAAACTGACAATTTTCCCTGGTCATTTATTAATGTTGACCCAAGACCCAAGACTTAAAGTATCAGGCTTTAAAAATATTTTGTCCGTAACCTGAAATGTGAACCTACCAATTATGGAAATTGTCAAATATCCCATCAACGTAAAATTGTACAAATCGGGGGAGATGATTTACTTTTCTCAACTTGATTTAGTGCATATTTTAGAGCGAGCACTACGCCGAAGCGGGTTGCCTCTTTATTATACTCAAGGATTTAATCCGCGCACCAAAATCAGTTTCTCAAACGGATTAAAATTAGGAGTAGAGGGGGTAGTAGGAGTTACTTTTTATTTTACCCAGGCAATTGGCTTCAGTCATCTGCGCGATGCGCTCAAGCCACAGTTACCGCAAGGACTAAATATCCTTCCTGATACGACGCAAAATAAATGACTGCCCTTCAGGCAAAATAACATTTGTGTATGTAGGCAGCAATAAATTATCTACTGCTTGAGGTTTATTTTTTATTTCTATGGCAGGTTAGCGGATAATAAATTTGGCTTTTATGCCATTGGCTTTAAAAAATTGGTGAGTGAATTTTTTTGCTAATTCATAGTTGTATTTTTTGCAGGAGAAGATATTAATGTATGCGGTGCGCCAGAACTCTGAGAAGTGCCCGGTTATAGAACTGGTTTCTATTAGCTGGACGAGAGAATACCCTTTTGTAAAATTTTTCTTTTCGCCAAAATAGGGAAGAAGGGTTTTCCCGTATTTTTTCATTTTGATCAATTTGCATAATTTATCAACATATTCTTGAAGCTTTTCTTTCGAAGATATCATTTTCTTATCACATCCATAAAGATCGATTACTAGTTCATATCCAAAAATGCGCTTTTTCACTCCATTTCCTCCTTAACATAACCG
>CP070807.1:695973-699356 GCA_020343695.1 Candidatus Omnitrophota bacterium
CCGCCATTTTAGATTAAAAAGTCGCTTACAAATCCTATCGGCTTTCTGCTATCTCGTTTCCAATATGCCAGAAACCAATCGAATCAGTTTTTCCTTGTCAAATAACGGTTTCTTATGGCTGAACTGGAAAAACAATTTGCCGTTTATCATAATAATCGGCGGATGCCAGGCCCGGCGCACCAAACAATACCACACATTATTAAGCCAGGGTTTAATCTCAAAGTTAACGTCTTTACCTTTAAATTCTTTTTCAATAAGAGCACGCAAGACGTGTGTCGTTAAATCGCATTCCTCACAATGTGATTTGATTTTAAACGGACCCCAAGAACCTGCCCATTTATATTGTGTGATAATAACAGAATTATTTGAAACTTTTTCCATATAAGAATCTCCTTGTATTTATGGCAGTACTTTTTTTGGTCTTTAAAAATTCTCTCAATCGCCTCAAATCTTCACAACTGTCCACATCCTGCCAAACCTTGAGTAAATAAACTTTTTTATTAGCCTTTTTAGCTTTAGCTAGGCTTTGCGCAAGAACACTGCAGGTGCTCCATTTTATATTTTGAAAGATATTCCGTATAGGCTTTTTTAATGCTACTAAATAATACCCGCCGTCCTTTGAAGGCCCGAAAATCACTTCATGACTAGCAAGTTTACGGAAGGCAGTATCAATATAGCTAAAAGGCAAATCCGGGGCATCCGAACCGATGATAACTGTTTTGGTGGCGCCTTGATTTCTTGCGAATTCAAACGCATTATAGAGCCTTTGACCTAAAGAAACGCCTCGTTGCTTATAAAAGGTGTATTTGGATGCAACTTTTTTTAAATACACCGGATTACCTTGGGCATGATAGGCGATTATTTTATTAAAATTTTTGCATTTGTTGCCGAGCTTAATGGTATCTTTTATAAATGCTTTGTATAGATTAACGACTTGCCTCTCTGAAAGAAGATTTCTTAGACGGGTTTTAACTTGACCACATCGAGGCTCTTTGGCAAAAACAATAAGAAATCGATTTTCTCTCATGTCTAGTTTACTCAACCGCTATTTTCAATTTAACTTGATACTCTTTAATTTTACCTTCGCGAACCGCTCCCCGCTGTTCAATCACTTCAAAAAAATGAACTTTCTTACCCCCATGGATAACTTCCTCCACTGCTTTTTTGACCGCCTCTGAGTAACCGTCCGGCGAACTCCCTATAATCTCAAGCATCTTAAGCATTATCCCTCCTTCTGCCCCCCTTCATTCTGCAACCGTTTCCCTAACCTTCAACAACGTTCCCTCTGCTTCGGCGACTATTCCTTTGTGATTCAGGACTTTTGCCGTTACAACAAAGGCGCGGCTTTTTTCTTCTTTGATATGAGCGATAACTTCCAGTTTTTCACCGATCGACGATGCGTTTCTAAAAGTAATTGTTTCTTTCATGGTGCGAATACCATGTTGCATAGAACTCCTCGCTATATACGAAAGAGCTTCATCGAGGATTGCCGCAAGTATTCCTCCATGGACAAAACCAGGGGGACCTTCATGATCTTTGTTAGAAGTAAATTCGCCTCTCACAGCGTCGCTGTTTACTTCAAAACTAATCTTTAAACCAATAGGGTTTTGAGGGCTACAACCAAAACAATTTTGTACGTGAATATTTTTGCCAACCTTCATAATTACTCCTTTGAAAATGATTTTACCACTAACATACTATGCCTAAATTCGCGAACGTAATTCGTGTAAATAGACAATATGCTTTTTCTCTTCCTTCGTCAGCTCAATGATAAGGTCTTTGTTTCTTGCCGAAGTGTAGGGTAACAACTCATTAAAAAACAAGATAGCGTCTTTTTCAAAGCCGATACTATACTGAATAGCCCTTAAAGGTGATTTCACATTATCGCTGAAGTTATCCGGCATTACTTCGGCATAGAGCTTGTCATCCACAAGGACCTGCATATAAGTGGCCAACTCGCCTTCGTAAGACTCTACCGGCTCTTCATCTTTTACTTTACCTCTTATTTCGGTAAATTTTTTAATGTGCAATTCTTCCCATTCTTTTAGCTTGGTGAATAATTCTTTTAAATCTTTATTTTCGAATTTTTCTGCTACCAGGCCGTAAAAGTCTCTTCTCTTTTTTTCTTTCTCAATCCCTAAATCCACGATTTCAGCTGCATTAAAGATATTCATTTTCTTCTCCTTTCTTTAACTTTTCCCGATCTTCTCGGGACTGCAGAGGTCTTCTGCTTTTACCGCGGTTCTGCCGCAGCTGTTGCATATATATGATATTTTTTTAATCTTTTCATTGCACAGATGTCTTTGCTCCGCTATTAATGCGCCGCACCATTCGCATTTTTTATCTTTTTCGGTGAAAGGAACGCATGAGTGGCCATGCGGACCAACCGGTTCCATACAGGTCGGACAAATTGTCCCGGAAGGTTTATCAGGAAACAGATGCGGCTCAACGGTCCTTGCAAGATCCTCCCAGAATTTTTTTCTCTTTTCAGAAGAAGGTTCGGATTGTGTGGGAAATTCTAAAAAAGGAACCTTTATGTTTTCTTTCGCAAGCTCCTCCTCCAGTATCTCGGCCATGATTCCTTTCAATGTCGGCTCATCTTTTCCCGGTTTATCTACGGGGTTCGGCGATTCCGTATGGTATCTATTTACCTTGTGCTTACCCCAGTGTATTCCACATGTAGGGCTATTCTCAAGACCAATAAAACAGGTTAGGTGGTACTTGTTTTTTATGAATTCTCTTACCATTAGCATAGATATTTTGAGAAGCTCCTTGCAGTGCTCTCTAAAAAAAATACTGTCATACTGCTGTCTTCCCTGCGGGTTTCGCTTCAGACCCATGGCTGTGGTTTCCGGGCACGGGTATTGTATTATGCCTACTCTTTTTCCCATTAAGTAAGCGGTTAACTCTTGCGATAATGGAAAATTCTGCCCTAAGATATGAACCCTGCAATATGGGTTTACTAAACATTGGGCTATAATTATGATCTTTTTATCTTTTTTGCTCATCTTATGCCTCCTTCATATTTTTCTCGAGTCATAAGCCCAATGAAGTATTGCCTGACGCTGTTTAGGCCTACAAACAGCCTTTCCTTGCTGGCAGTTTTTCTTGACTTGAGCTATATGTCGCTGGATCGCCTTCCACCTCTTAATCTGGCGCTTATCTTCTTCGGGCAGGCGGCGCCCCATATAATAGCGGCAATACCACTGAAACCATCCGCGGGGATCATCCTTATATATCCACCCTTTCTTTCTCCAGAAAGAAAGCGGCTGGCTTGCGTTTATACCGAAATAATTCAGCTTTGCATCATGTCTTTCAGGGCAAAGCTTAGCATTCTTATACCATGATTTTGGGAATTCTTTCCCGCAGTCGGTCATGTACTT
>CP070807.1:699456-702692 GCA_020343695.1 Candidatus Omnitrophota bacterium
CAAATAACGCGATTTTAGGAAAATAGAGAAAAGACTCGCTGAAAAGCGGGTCTTTTCTTTTATGAGAGAAGGTCGGGGACTCCGCAAATAGCACATTGCAAGATTATGAAGGCATTTAAGATAACCATTAGGGCAGACAAGTACCCGATGGATTATGTGGTACAGGCTTCTGATTGGTCGCCAGCGATTTCCAGGGCTGTAAGAGAATGGAAAAAACGCTTTAAGGGTTCACGCACTATTAAACTTAGTATCACAGCTGTCAAAGCGGAAATTGTCTTGCAAGCTAATGGTGAAGAAAAATGAGAAAACCACTAACAATAACCAGAGCAAGATTACGAATGGAAAGAAGAAGAAAAATAATTAGGAATGTTTTTATCGCTGTTGCTATCGCAATTGGACTTTTCTTTGTTATGGCAGTAGCCGGTACGACATTTCCTTACTGAGATGACTAACAAGAAGAAATCGCAAACAAATGAAGTTCCAACTCACTTAAAAGATAAGAACTGGGAAGGATACTTATCCACATTGGAAAGAGAGAGGAGGCAGAGAGAAAGCGATGCTCTTTACCAACAATATATTGAGGAGGCGGCGAAGCAGCAACAGCCTCTATAAAAAGATTGGTTATTCTTGATTAGGCAGGCAGGGGGTTTTCGATAACGAATCTTCCTCCTGCCTAACCAAGACAAAAAAAATGGCAACTAAAAACACGAAAGCCGTTGCCAAACCCAAAAAGGAACAACTGCTTTGGCTGGGAGGGGAGAGGCTATTGAAGAAACCTAACTCTCCACAGGAAGAAAAAGAAAGGCAGATGATTCTAACCGCAGCCAGAGTTCTCAATGTATCTGTCTTTGGGGTAAACATTTTGGGAGGCAACATTTATCTCAACAAGCTCGGATTAGCTCAAAAAGCCAGACAATATGATTCTAAAATCAGGTTTGAATATGAATGGGTCAAGATGGCGGAAGATGACGATCAGAAGGCTATCTGCAAATGCAGGTTGATGCAGAACGACAAACCCTTATGCGATTGGGTGCTTGGGGAATGCTCAACCCAAACAATGAGTATGAGGACTTTGAAGGGTTATCAGAACCATATGGCTCAGACCCGGGCTAAGAACAGAGCTATCTTAGAAACCTTCGGGGTGAGAATCCACGAAGATATGCTGATAGAGTGGGAGAAGCTGTATGAAAAAGCGAAAGAAACGCCTGCAATTCAAGTCGGTGTTTCAGTGGAAGAAATGCAGATGAACGGAAATGGAAAGCAACCTTACAGAAGGCAAAGCACTCCGAAACCAAATAAGGCTAAGAGCTTATTCGCAACCGACAAAGAGAAAGAACGGATAAAAAAGCTGGCAATGGAGTTGGGGGCAAAGACTGAAGCCAAAATAATTCCTGTTATAGAGAAAATCACAGGATTGAAGGTTGATATGGATAATCTAACAAAGGTTCAGGCAGGCAATATAATAGCTGGTTTGCTGCATAAACAGATTGGCAAGAATAATGCTGAAAACAATTAAGCTCTATCAAGGCAAAGTGGTGCTTCAGTTTGATGATGAAACACACAGATTCTTTCACGAGGATGGCACACCGATTAAAAACTCGGTTAGTGGGATCACGGGAGTGGTAGATAAAAGCGGACCCTTGATGGCTTGGGCGGTCAATATGATGGGAGAGTATCTGATTGAAAACTGGAGTTTAAAGAAGGTTAAGACCGAAACAGCCAAAATACAGCTTATCTTTGATGCTAAAAAGAATTATAGATGGGCAAAGAAAGAGGCAATGGATATCGGCACAGCTATCCACGAATGGATTGAGCAATACATCAAAGGAAAAAAGCCTGCCCTACCAGAAGAAGAAAGAACCCGAAATGGAGTATTAGCTTTTATGGGTTGGGTTAAAGAACACAAAGTTAAGTTCCTTGAATCGGAAAAGATAGTTTACAGCAGAAGATATGATTACCCGGGTATTCTTGATGCTATCGCTGACATTGAGAAGAAGAGATATGTCATTGACTTCAAGAGTTCGCGCGGAATCTACAATGAAATGAGATATCAGTTGGCTGCCTACCAACTTGCTTATGAAGAAGAAATGGGAAAGTGCATAGATGGCAGGATAATTGTGAAGTTAGGAAAGGAAGATGGAGATTTTGAAGCCAGAGAGATTGATGGCTATCAGCAGGATAAAAGGGCTTTCCTTGCAGCCCTGACGATAAAACAAAGGGAAAACGAGTTAAAGTAGCTATCTGGGGGGCTGGGCTTCCTATCTTTCTGCGTCCAGCCCCCTGATAGGACATAAAATTATGAGGAAAAAACCGTTATCAATGAAAAAATTGTATATTTTAGCAACAAAATTTTTGCAAGATAGATATGACAAAAAGGAATTTAGTCATTCCGAAAGAGAATGTTTGATTGAAGAAGAAAGAGATTACTTATTGAAATTTTTTGATTATGTTTGGAAAAATCGAGATTAAATTTTATGGAGGAATCAAAACAATACAAAATAGAGGACGAGAGTGGGGATAGAAAGTATTTTACTATTATCCCTAACTATATCCTTAATCATTCAACTGATACTGATCAAGCTCTTTATGCTCAAATGAAAAGATTAGCCGGCGATAGTGGGAAGTGCTCTGCCGGTGTTAGGTACTTTATGAAGCAGTTAGGAGTAGGTTATAAATCGGTGAGAAAATCTCTTGATTACTTAATCAAGAATAAATGGATTACTTATTTAGGCACAACAAAGATAAAAAAAGAGAGAGGCGAAAAAGAAGTGGATGTTTATCAGATAAATGATATTTGGAAGTTTAATGTTAATCATTATGACTGCGTTGCCAAACAAAAACGCAGTGATAATGACTGCGTTGCTGAAAGTAATCCACTGCGTTCTCAAAAGGATGCTCACTGCGTTGCTGAAAGCGAACATAAGAAAGAACACCGTAAGAAAAAACAATTAAGAAAGAACACGGTAAATTTAAAAAAATTTAACGATTTAAAGACCGAACTAAAAGAACAAATGTTTGTACCAGGTATTGGACATATTTAAACAGGCTGGTGGGTGTCGGTAATTGCTGATTATAAATCGACCTTTCCACGAAACAAGGGCTTTGCTCTTAGAATGCCAAGTTTAAAATCCGCTTGGAGCCAGCCTAAAAGATATGATAAGTTATCAGCTCGCAAAACAACTTAAAGAGGCGGGGTTTCCACAAAGCAAAGATGAGACAGAACTTACTTGCGACTG
>CP070807.1:702792-705845 GCA_020343695.1 Candidatus Omnitrophota bacterium
CGTGGTTAAACTCCTCAAGCATGTGGTACTTAAGCGCCTCAGGAGGTGGGCAGAAAAAACCACAACCACTTTAGATGATTTCCTTATCAGTATTAGCCAGAAGATGCTTCCTCTTGCATATTTTGGTGCCTTCTATATAAGTGTAAACACCCTCACATTACCACCTTTCCTGAAGAAATCGATCAATATTTTGGGAGTGGCACTCCTGACCATATTTGTCGCTCGCCTCGCGACACTCCTGACAAGCTACGGGTTTAATCTCTATTGGACCCAGAGGGGTAAAGATACGACTTTGGAGCGCAGTCTTAAAGGAATTGTAAGAGTAGCAAAACTTATTATATGGGTATTGGCAGTTATTTTCTTCTTAGATAATCTTGGTTTTCAGATTTCAACGGTTATTGCTGGTTTGGGTATCGGTGGCGTTGCTGTCGCGTTGGCAGCTCAGGCAATCTTAGGGGATTTGTTCAGTTATTTTTCCATACTCTTTGACCGCCCTTTTGAAATCGGTGACTTTATTATTGTAGGAGAGTATTTAGGGACTGTCGAATATATAGGGATAAAAACTACCCGCATACGTAGCTTGGGTGGAGAGCAACTAATTTTCTCTAATACTGACCTCACTAACTCCCGAGTGCGTAATTATAAAAGAATGGAGAAACGAAGGGTTGTGTTTCAGCTCGGTGTTACATACCAGACAACCTTAGAGCAATTGAAAATGGTACCAGGACTTATCGAAAAGAGTATAAAACATGTTAAAGATACTGTCTTTGACCGTGCACACTTCTTTTCCTACGCAGACTTCAGCCTCATATTTGAGATTGTGTATTATGTAGTAGGCAGCGACTATAATAAGTATATGGATATTCAGCAAGAGATTAATTTTGCTATAAAGAAAGAGTTTGAAGCTCAAAGCATCGAATTCGCCTATCCTACCCAAACGCTCTATGTGAACAGAGCGACTGAATAACGCAGCAGGCAAAAAACTACCTTTGCTATAGTCTTACAACCTATTCCAATCCTGTTGTAGTTTTCTTTTTAATGAGAAATATGGGGTAATCTCGCACTCTATGAGGGTAAGAGGCGGGAAGGGAACGGCACCTCCCCTTTCCTTTTATGTGTTGTGTTATCGTCTAAACCTTGGGGAGTACCCACCGCCGCGATTTCCGCCAAAGCTATCTCTATCTCTTCGGGGACGCATCTTTTGTGCTTTGCTCACACGCAGAGCACGGCCATTTATTTCTTGGCCATTGAGTGCCTCGATAGCGGCTTGAGCTTGTTCCTCAGTCTCAAATTCAGCAAAACCGAAACCTTTCGATCTTCCAGAAAATTTATCAGTTATGATTTTTATCTCTTTTGCGTTGATTCCCTTTTCTCCCAGAAACTGCTTTAATTGATCTTCAGTGATGCCAAACTCTAAATTCCCGATGTAAATTTTTTTCTCCTCTTCCATTTCCTTTCTCCTTTTTCAACTTTTCTTTGCGAATATTGGCCTTGATTTCCACAGATTACACTTGTTTTATATTCCCTCTGGATCAAGGTTGTTCTTTCCTTAAGGTAGGACGATTAATCTTATCTGTGGAATCAACCCTTCGGTTCTTTTAGGGTTTACCCTGAGTTTGATCGAAGGGTCGGGTAGGAAATTATCCGTATACTTGAAAGCATTCTGCTCTTGGGGAGGGACGTTTCCATACCGAACAGACCCCTTTACCTCTTCTTTCTCTTTTCCCTCCTTTTTTGAGATGGTTTTGTGTAATATTGCCGTTCCCTAAACTCTTTCACAATCCCTTCTCGCTTGCACTGAATCTTAAATTGCCGTAAAGCCTTCTCGAAATCTTCCTTTGATTTAATCCTTACTTCTGCCATATTCCCTCCTCTAGCTTAAATAATTATACCATATTTTGGTTATTTTTTAAAGATAAATGAGTCAATTATTTTCTCTTGAAAATAAAGGGTAAAAAGGATACACTATTACAGATATTAGGTTTCATAGGAGAGGGTATTTCGCTTAAAAAAAGGAGGGGAAGGATGGCGTATGATCGCAATCTGGATGAATGTTTATTCTCAAAGTCGTGGGAGGCAGAGTACGAACGGTTGACGGTGAGTGTATATTCGTATAATAAGGGGCCCAAGAAATTGCACATCAGCAGAGAAAATAAAGATACCCAAGGTGATTTTCGATTTGCAAAATTAGGACGGTTGACGAAAGAAGAAATAGAAGCTCTTCTTCCTTTAATTCAAGAAGCAATCAAGGTTATGGATTAAGCCCTCCAGGCCAAGGTTTATAGAAGAGTAGTCATTGAGAAGAAGTGCGTACAGGTAAGCCCGCCACGGCGCCAAAACCTAACTGTACCTGACAGATAAGGTTACGAAGGAGATGACAATGAGTCCAAAGCGCGTGTATATGGATAATAATGCAACAACGCCGTTGCATCCTGAGGTTAAGAAAATGATCGTAGAGGCGATGGAGGAGTTTGGTAACCCCTCAAGTCTTCATTCTTTTGGGAGAAGAGCCAGAGGCCTCGTTGAAGAGGCAAGGAAAAGTGTTGCTTCGTTTATTGGTGCAACTCCAGATGAATTGATATTTGCCGGAAGCGGTTCCGAAGCAAACAATACGGTATTGTCTATCTTTGCATGTTCTTCGGTCAAGTGTGTGTGTAACCCTAAACGAGGCAATGGAATCATTACTACCCCCATAGAACACCCCTGTATTTTAGAGACGTCAAAATGTCTTGGGGATAGAGGCGTTGGTGTGTCGTATGTTGGAGTGGACCGCTATGGAAAGGTCAATATTGAGCAACTGAAAAATATGATTACCGATAGTACAGGTCTTGTGTCAATAATGATGGCAAATAATGAAATTGGGACCATACAAGATATTAAGACAATTGCTGCGATTGCGCACCAAAATGGGGCTTTGTTCCATACAGATGCTGTTCAGGGAGTGGGAAAAATCCCTGTAAATGCGAGAGATTTGGACGTTGATTTTCTAACACTTTCTGGCCATAAGATATATGGGCCTAAGGGTATTGGTGCGTTGTATGTAAAGAGAGGAG
>CP070807.1:705945-708973 GCA_020343695.1 Candidatus Omnitrophota bacterium
AACTGATCTTCTTTTCCGTTTCTTCAACTTTTTTTCTTATGCTCGCCACAGGAAACCCCTGAAATACTGATGGAATCTCAATGGCCTCTTCCTGCCTTCTCAGCTTAACCTTTTTTACTGAAATCTCATTTCCGAAATACATAGATAAGAGGACAGACAACACAAATCCAACACCGACAAGAGCAGCTAATAGCCCCATTCGCAACGGGACTCCCTCGTGTTTTTCGATCACTGCACCACGTTCTTCGGTAGATCGCAAAACCGGTGTAAAAACGGACGGATAGTAGTCTCTGGCAGTTGCGCCGAATGCCTTAAGGGTCTCTATGGTACTATTCGGCCTATCAACTAATTCATGAGATGAGATAGTTTCTACATTTGCCTGTGACTCTTCTTGTAAAAATGATAACAAATTCTCCTGAGCTGTATCACTTATGATAATAAATTTTTCTATTTTATAGCTTCGGAATTCTCTCTTAAAATATTGAAAAGAGAGCCGCATTGACTCTATTAATTTATCGTGTTCTACTTCTTCCTCTTTTTTAGGGACAGTTAAATATCGATTGAATATAGGAAGATCGCCATAATAAAAAGTAAGATAAGCTTCGATATCTGTCAAATCTAGGAGAGCGAAATTTTTCGTTTTACACTTTCCTTTGCCTTTTATCATCCTCACTAACGATAAAGATGCAGGCTCAATGACTAAAGGGCTAATATCAAGATGGACGAATGTGCCGCGGAATCGCTTAAAACTTGATTCTCTTATACCTAAGAAGGAAACAACCATTTTCTTTTCTTGGGGAGATCGCACAAAATTATAATCCCATAACAACTCTCTCAACTTAAAGGGAACATATTTTTCCACTTCATAGACTATGGAAGACTCTACCTCTTCCTTTCTCATCAGGGGTATATCGAAAGACCGGAATATAAAATCTTTGTCAGCAACAGATACATACACCTCTTTTTCCTCTGCCTGCATCTGGCGTAATGTCTTATTTATGAGAGCTTCCCACCTTACCCCTTCACTTAACGTTTCTACTTTTGCCTCATTTTCCAAAGAGGAAAGATCGAATTTCGTTAAAGAAACAACTCTTCTATTATCGACAATTACCCCTCCGACACAATTTACCCCTAAATATAAACCTATTCTTCTCTTCTTCACTGCTTTGCCCTACTGCATTTCTTTAACCACTCATCTATATACTTTCTATCAAACCGCCAGACTTTTCCGATTTTAATGCCAGTAATCTTCTTCAGGTGGAGCCAGTTATAGATAGTCTGCTTGCCCAAACCTAAATATTCGGCAAGTTCATCAATGGTCATGAGTCGGGAAACTCTCTTTTTTGCCATTTTTCTATAAAATGGTTACATCTATATTAAAATACTTTTATTTACCACCGTCAAGCATAATTTTCCTAATTTTTTCATAATTTCCTATATATTGTATATATTTTCCCATACCACTATATATTGGTGCCTTGCCTCAGTACTCATAATAAAATTGAGGGTTGTAAGCAGACCTGCAAACTCAAAACAGAAATCTTAAGCTAAATAAATATTCGTTGGTGTTGAGGATTGAGTTTGAAGTCTAATCAAAGGAAGGTATGGGCAAGGTATGACGAACGCACATAGGGAGAACTTTTGAGTTTCTTAAACCCGAGGTAAGAAGCAACTTTCTCAAAATAACGAAATTTTTTCGGGCTCACATACTCGTTTACAGGCCAGTGCCTGCGAGAAGGAGCGAGGTATTGGCCTAAAGTTAAAAAATCACAGCCTACTTGCCTTAAATCTCTCAAAGTCTCAATGACCTCTTCCTTGTCTTCTCCTAAACCGAGCATAAGTCCAGATTTCGTATATACACCTCTATTGGCTTCCTTTACCTGCTTAAGCACCCCTAAAGACCTCTGGTAGTCAGCGCCTGATCTTACCTTATTATAGAGAGAGGCAACAGTCTCCATGTTATGAGCAATCACATCAGCCCCGCATTGTGCTATCTTATTGAGTATCGTGCGATTTCCTAAGAAATCGGGAATAAGCACTTCTACCTTGATAGATTGATCCATATCTTTTATCTGGCTTACGGTGCGGCAGAAAGACTGCGCACCTCCGTCAGGCAAATCATCTCGCGTAGGAGAAGTAATAACTACATATC
This sequence comes from Candidatus Omnitrophota bacterium, assembly GCA_020343695.1. Classification (GTDB taxonomy): domain Bacteria; phylum Omnitrophota; class Gorgyraeia; order Duberdicusellales; family 4484-171. The sequence goes on from CP070807.1 coordinate 708,098, forward strand.
GTAAGCACAACCGCTCTACCGCCTGTTTTATCCTCCTTGGCTCTTCTTCAACAATTCTTGTAGGAGTTCCTTTTTTCACTGCACAAAATTTACATTTTCGTGTACAGGTATCTCCTAAAATCATGAACGTAGCTACTCCCCTGTTAAAACACTCCGAAATATTCGGACAGAGAGATTCTTCACATACAGTACGTAAACCGAAAATGCGTAATGTTTTTTTAAGTGAGTGGGTGCAGGAAAGGTTAATTTTTTTGTTAAGCCAAGAAGGTTTGTGCAACATACCCCCCTTTATGCATAAATTAAACTATTCATTTCACAGCAAATTCTTTTTTATTCCACCTAGATGTAGCATATTTGTCCTTAACTAAATGATAAAAGCTATTGATTTCCCTCTCATATAAATTGTGTTTTATGAATTTTACGCCAAAGATGTCTCTAAAACTCTCATATAATATAGTGCATAATTGATAAAAATCTGTTTGGCGCCCTAAAATCGTATCAAGGCATAGTGCATTCTCGCAACCACCTGAATTTACAAATGTTCTTTTTACTAATTCAAAATCGATTTCCTGAGGAATGCTGCCATGTTGAAAGAGCAAATTCCTCCTTCTCCTTTGAGCGTTACCGCCGATTTTTTTTCCATTGATGACCAAATCGAATGGTTCATGCGAATTGAAACATAGTATACTCTTTTCTTCTGTTTTTCTGTCTGAAGCGTCTTTGGCGAACTGCACTGGGAGCCCTAGCTGAGAATAAAAATGAACCAGAAACGAGCATAACGTCCGGTACGATTCTTTCACACCAGGAGGCAACTTAAGATCAGTCAGTGAACAGGTAATGCTGTATGTCACCTCTCTATGGTGAAGAATTGCTGAC
>CP070807.1:709073-712058 GCA_020343695.1 Candidatus Omnitrophota bacterium
GAATTGATAATCTTGAAAAATACTACTCCTCAGGAAGCCTCCTCTTCCTTCTTTTTTCTCTTTGCTTCCTCAATAATAGTTTGAGCAATACGGGTAGGGACAATTTCGTAGCGAGAAAAACTCATTGTGTATGAACCTCTTCCTCCGGTGACTGAGCGCAGGTCAGAGGCATATTTAAACATCTCACCTAAAGGCACTTGGGCTTTTACGATTTGGCTTCTCCCCTTTATCTCCATGCCTAATACGCGACCGCGTCGGGCATTAATATCTCCAGTGACTTGGCCCATAAATTCTTCGGGAACAACTATCTCTACATCCATTATCGGCTCTAAAATCATACTGCCTGCTTCCTCTAACGCTTTCTTCAAAGCCATGGATCCCGCGACTTGAAAAGCAATGTCAGAGGAATCTACAGGATGATACGACCCATCATAAAGAATAACTCTTATATCAGAGAGAGGAAACCCTGCAAGGATTCCTGTCTGCATTGCTTTCCGTACGCCTTTTTCCACAGAAGGGATGAAGTTGCGAGGAATCGCTCCTCCAACAACTTTATTTACAAACTCAAAGTTTTTACCTCTCTCTAAAGGCTCAACTTCAATCCAACAGTCTCCATATTGACCGCGGCCTCCTGTTTGCTTTTTGTATTTTCCCTGCACCTTCACTGATTTTGTCACTGTCTCTTTGTATGGAACCTTTGGTGTACCCAAATCTACATTCGCTCCATACTTTCTCTTCATGCGATCAATAATAACATTAAGGTGCAACTCACCCATTCCTGATATAATAAGCTCCTTGGTCTGGGTATCTCGGGATACTTTAAACGTAGGATCCTCGCTGGTCAGACGTGAGAGCGCAGTAGAAATTTTCTCCTCATCTTGCCTGCTCTTGGGTTTCACCGAGGCGCTATAGGCAGGTGGGGGGAACTCCAGCGTGGGAAACTGAATCTTTCGCGAAGAAACGCATAGGGTCTCTCCTGTGGCAGTATCTTTCAATTTTGCCACTGCACCTATCTCTCCTGCACTGATTCCATCTTGAGGGACCTGTTGCTTTCCCTGCAAGATATACACCTGGCCAAATTTCTCTTTACCCTCCTTGTTACTGTTAAAAACCTCACTATTGGAGGGAAGCTTCCCCGAAAATACTCTAAATATATTCAATTGTCCAACATAAGGGTCAATAATTGTTTTAAAAACCTGTGCAGCCAGAGGGGCATCGAGTTGCGCCTGAATCGCAATGTCCTCTTCACTTTTCTTTGCGACTCTTGCATTTGCATCTTTTGCGGAAGGCATAACGTCACAGAGAAATTTCAAAAGAGTATCTATGCCGTGCTGTTCGGTAGCTACTCCGCCGATTACAGGAAAAATATGGGAATTGACTATTGCATTTTTTAGGGCGGGGGCTAACTCTTTCTCATCAAGAGAACCACTCTCTAGATATTTCTCTAAAAGCGCATCGTCACTTTCAGCAACGGTCTCGACAATTTGATTATACGAAGGGTTACTCTTATCTTCTAAAATATTTGTGATTTTATTCGCCTCAAGCACCACAAAAGGAATTGCCTTTTTTGTTAAATTATTCCTTATATCTTCTAATGTCTCTGAGAAATTTGTATTTTCTTTATCTAACTTGTTGATAAAAAATAAACACGGTAAATTCTCTTTCCTTAAAGTTTCCCACGCTCTCTCCGTCCCCACCTCTACGCCTGCTGTGGCATCAACAACAACAATAGCAAAATCAGAAGCTCTCGCAGAAGAAATTAATTCCCCAATAAAATCAAAATATCCAGGGGTATCAATGAACTGTAAGAAATACCCTTTATGTTCTCCGTAGAGAACAGATAAATTTATAGAGCTTTTTCTCTCCTTCTCATCCTCTTCGTAATCGCTTGCAGTTGTGCCATCTCCTATAGTTCCATAACGGGAGGTCGCCCCGACCTTGAAAAGAATTGCCTCTGCCAGGGAGGTTTTACCAGATTGGGCATGGCCGCATAATAGAAATGTCCTCTTTTTACTCAAATCTGTTCTCATCCTTGCCTCCTTCAATAAACTCGCTCAAATAGATTAGAATACAAGCAGATTTTCTTGCGCGTGTCTCTTTTAAGCTGTGTAAATCTGCGGGGTGAGTTGAATTCTCTATTATATTAAAAATATACTCCTTAGTCAATGCACCATGCTTACTTTTTTTATTATCCTAACGTCTTGATAGTCAACTTGTTATGGAAATTTACATGATAAACATTGCATCTCCAAAACTGTAAAAGCGAAAACCACTTTTTATCGCATAGGCGTAACTTTCCATAAGAAGTTTATATCCGCAGAAAGAAGAGGCGAGAATGAGGTTGGTAGAACAAGGGGTATGGAAATTTGTAATCAATGCATCCACAATTTTAAAGGTGTAGCCAGGAAGTATATAAAGATTGGTCTCTCTACTGAAAGGCTTCAGTCTATATATTCCTTCTCTACCTACGACGGCGGCACTCTCCAGAACTCTCACAGAAGTCGTACCTACAGCAATTATGCGTCGTTTTTCAAGTTTTGCTTTCGTAAGCAGCTGCGCAGTAGAAGACGAAATCTTTGCCCATTCCGTATCCATTTGGTGGTTGCGAATATCTTCGGTTTTTACTGGACGAAATGTACCTAGCCCACAATGAAGAGTCACATATACAATTTCAACTCCCTTTTGCTCAATGCGCTTAAGAAGCGTTTTGGTGAAATGCAATCCTGCGGTAGGAGCAGCCACTGCTCCTCTTTTTTTTGCATATACAGTTTGATATTTTTGGCTATCGAGGATCTCTCTTTTAATATAGGGAGGAAGGGGTACTTTTCCTGAGCGCGGTAAGAAATGCTCAATATCAGGAGGATCAAACTGCAAAATTCTGCCTCCTTGAGGAGTCTTGTCCAAAATCTTTGCAACAAAATCATTTCCTTCAAATATGATTGTATCATTGATACGTGCGCGCCTGCCTGGTTTTACTAAAACTTC
>CP070807.1:712158-715107 GCA_020343695.1 Candidatus Omnitrophota bacterium
CGAACAACGGGCAAGCCGGAAACCTGTTCCTTCAACATTATCTCCATGGCCTCATGTACCGGAGTGTCTTCTTTAACCGTAATTACATCTTGTGTCATAAATTCTTCTGCTGTCAGCATCGTGAACTCCTGTAAATTGCTGTTTTCCACCCTTTTAAATCAGGATAATTGAACGTACACCTACCTGTAAGCTTATTATATTTTCTCCCTGCCCGTGCACAAGGAAAAAGATGTTAAATCATTCCGGCCGCCCCGCACTCATACCGCAATATACCAGATACGAGTTACGAGATACGAATCCAATCCGCGATTAATATTCCATGATTCTCTAATCTCTAATCAATTAAAGCCCATCCAATCATGAAATGAACAATGACTAATCCTGTTTGAACAAGGACAAGTGACCACCTGAACGAGCGAAAAATATAGTATAAGGGAGAAAGAAACGCTGCTATATAGCCGGTAGTAACAATTGAAAACAGTACAATATTAAAAATTTCTCCGGCATGAAATAACCGTGCAAGTGTAAGGTAAATAAATAGTGGCACACCAAAGCAAAACACGCCTGCCTGCTCGTTTATTCGATGCGGGATGGTCAATCCGATAACGATAGCCAGGATTGACAGGATTCCTACACATAAAATGTACTTGATACGGTGATTAATCTTCATAGCTAACATCCTGGTGCCTGCATAGGAAGCAGTGAGATTATCAAGCTCCCTTGCAGGTTGTTTTCTCTTTTTTTATCTCTTATGTCCCCCCAAAATACTACCCGTTTTTCCTCTTGTCAATACAAATCCGCCCGAAGAGCTTGCCCTGAGCGAAGTCGAAGGGGCCACCTCAATTTTGCTTTTTACATTTTGCTTTTTGATTTCTTCTCATATCCCCCAAAAACACAAATACACAAAAGTGCCTTTAGTTTCGAATTTTAGTGATTTGAATATTTGAATTTGCCTGTCCTTGAATGTCGTAGTCGAGGATCCAGTTTGCTTAGAGTTTAGGATTTAGGATTTCTACGTATGCTGCTCAACTATTCACCTGTTCAACTGCTCTCGCATGCTCTTATGCCTTATTTGCCCTTGTCCTCATTTTCCTCTTCTTCTGCAATTGATTCTAGCGAAAGAAGTTCTATTTCAGGCAAAGCTTTATGGCTACCTACTAGACCTTCTATCGAACCATGTATACCGGCGACATTTTCAATAACAGTTGTAATTTGTTTTTCTCTACGACTCCATAACCTTGCCATAGAGCGCCTTTCCTTAGCAAGCTCATCGTTCATTCTCTGGAATGCTTCAACTATAGCACGGATGCGCATTATAAATTCTTGGCCAGTTATATACTGATAAAGTAAATCTTTGATACTATCTTGACCCGTAGTAACAAGTTTCTGTCTTGCTACTTCTATCAAACCTTGTCTTAAGGCAGTGGCAAGACCTTTTAACGATTTATAATCAGTAATCCAAACACCATCATAAATATCAAAACTATCGATTCCGGCAGGTAATGCAACGGACATTATAACCGCTATACCAGCATTGGCCTCTTGCTGGTCTTTTTTAATCTTTTCTATCCAGCTTTTTTGAAAATCTTTTGTATTCTTTGATTCCCACAGTATTTTGCCGCATTCTTTACCAGCGGTATTATGCACAATATGGATAACATCTGCTCCCCTTGCACCTTTTTTGATTTCTTCGAATTTATCGAAAGGAAAAGATCTTTCGAGATATTCCTGAAGCTCCCCTTCCAGAGCCTCTCCCTGTGCCTCCTGCGAACCTACATCAGCTTTTCTCTTAAGTTCATCTATCTGCTTCTTCATCGCCGCAAGTTGGTTATCTTTTTCTCTATCTTTAAGCATATGCTCTTCGGCGGCTTTCTTACTAGCTTGCTCTGTGATTTTCTTCCGCTCTTCATCAAGTTGGCGTTGCACCGTTAATTCTAAAGTTTCTTTTTCTTCATCTAACTTTTTTTGTTGCTTCCTAAGTTCCAACTCTTTTTTGTTAGCCATATAAAGCTGTTTTCGCTTTATTTCTAATTCTTCTTCAAGAGCTTTAGTCTGTTCCTCCTGTTCAGCAAGTATTTTCTTTCGTTCCTGTTCAGCAATTTCTTTCTGTTTTGCTTTGACCTGTTGAGTTACTTTCTCCTCAATGGCTTGATTCTTTTCTTCAAGTTCTTTCGCTTGCTTATTTATCTCTTCTATCTTTTCTTGAACTTCTTTATCCTTGGCAGCAGCATCAGCTTCATATTTTAATTTAATGCTTTGTTCAATCTGGCTGGTTAAAGCCTCTGTTAAATCAGCCCCGCATTTTGGGCATTTAATTGTTTGGTCTGGCATATGGATCGCTCCCATATATTTTTACTTTATATTTTTGCTTATAATATTAAATAACTCTGCGGTCTTTTTCAAGATATACAATTATAAACAGCAATATATAGTGGACATGGCTTTATCATTTGGATTGTATTGAGGACGAGAGTCATTAAATGTATCTGTACTCACCTCAAATTTACTTATCTTATTAACAGAAAATAACTTCCAACCAACAGATTTACCTGATTCACTATACCCCCCAGTTTGATATGCTCGCAAAAGCTCATTGCCCGATTTACTGATTCCGTAACAATGCGGTTCTATTGTCCTTGTTCCACCATCATAAGAAAACGTTACAATTTTCTTTTCATGAATAGCTTGACAAATTTCATTTTTCATAATTGTACCCTTTCTTAAAAACTAAATCCTGCCTACAACTTCGACTTTTTGAGCGTATTGAGAAATTCGACCACATAGATCAATTAGAACCGGTGACTGTTTCCCATTGTCGTCCAACTCTTCAAGTGTTGCTGTAATCACCATACCATTCTTCTTTTTCGTTCTTACTTCTTCAAATCCATATTTTTCTGTTACCTTATTTTGTGATACTTGCCATTCTTTTTCACCAAAGCTACTTTCTAC
>CP070807.1:715207-718143 GCA_020343695.1 Candidatus Omnitrophota bacterium
AAGTTGAGTCTGAGGCTAAAGACCAGCAGGTCGCCCACATAACCCATCTTGAGACTACGGTAAGGAAGAGGGAAGGAAAGATAGAGAATCTTAAGGAAACAATAGACCAGAGGAATAAGCAACTCTCCGATCTCGAGAGTATGGTAAGGGAGAGCAAAGCCAAGATAGAGAATCTTAAGGAAGCAATAAATCAGAGAAATACGCGACTATCCAATCTTGAGAGGGTGGCAAGGGAGAACGAAGCCGAGATAGGGGTTCTTAAGGAAACAATAAATCAGAGGAATATGCAACTTTCTAATCTTGAGGGATTGATTAGAGAGAAGGAAACTGTCCTCAACCAAATTTACAGCGGCCATGGCTGGAGGTTTTTGGCCAGATATTTCAAAATAAGAGATAGAATTTTCCCGTTTAACACAAAAAGAAGATTGTTCGCCAAAGCCGTCTTCAGAGTTCTGTTAAGAGAAGTCAGTTTTTCTCAGGTTTTAAAAAAAGATAATATTGAAAGCTTCCTTTACTATTTAAAAAATGCTGAGTCTTCCGTTCTTGAAAAGAAAGTAGAAAAGAGGATTTTTAACAGAAAAATCAAAATACACTGCGACAAAAGTTTAATTATATCAAATATAGTAGAAATGGAGGGATGGGCAATAGCTAGGACGAGAGTAGAAAAAGTTGAAGTATACCATAACGGTATTTTGCTTGGCAAGGCTTCGTATGGGCACCCTCGACCCGACATCCAAAAGGCTTTCCCCCAAGTGAGGAACAGTCTAAATTCCGGGTTTGTTCTTTACGCAACTGCCAAAAAAGAATTCTCTCCTGGTAGCTATACTCTTATAGTGAAGGCAAGTTCTCGTGATGGACAGTACGCCGAAATAGCTGAGAACATCAGAGTTTTCGACCAGGTTCCGGCTTACCTCTCCAAGACAGCGTCTTCAGTAGGTGGGCTGAAATGGATGCAGAGGATGAGCGCGAAATTTCCTTCAAAACCAAGAGTAATTTTTGTGCTGCCAATGATGCAGACGAATTTGGACATAACAATAAGTTCCATAGTTGATCAGTCATACCCCTTCTGGGATATCTTACTTTTCTCTCAAAATGAGATGCCTCGGGATATTATAGATGCCATCCGCCCTTTGGTGGATGATAATAGATTAAAGATTTACAATGCGTATAAAGTAAATGAAGTCTTGGGTAGTTACGATCATGGCTTTATCTGCTTCATAAATCCGGGGTGTAGTTTGATGCCTAATGCCCTTTTCGAATTCGCCAGCAAAATAAATGAGAGCCCCGATATTGATCTCATTTACACTGATGAGATTATCAAGAAAGAATCGAAAAAGGAGTTCTTTTTCAAACCCAACTGGTCACCCGAACTCCTTACAGGCATGAATTACATAGGTCAAGCTTTCCTGCTAAAAACGAAAATTTTTAATCAAGCTGGGGGGGTACGGTTCGGATGTTCACCCGAAAGCGTATATGACCTTCTATTAAGAGTAACAGAACACACGTCTAGCATCGCTCATCTTCCCTCGGTGCTTTTCGTTAACGAACACACAGATGAGAGTCAACCAAAAAAGGTGAGAACAATAATCAAGGAAGCTATGATGCGCCGCGGTATTCAAGCCGAAGTTTTTTCTATTGGGCAAGGCACTTTCCGAGCGAGGAGAAAGAACCTGCAAGACGCTCTGGTAAGTATTATCATACCCACGGCTTACAGAGACCCGACTAAATTCGAATCATGCATACATTCTATCGTTAAAAACAGCTCATTTAAGAATTATGAGATTCTGATAGTGGATAACAGCTTTGGAGAGTTACCCTGGGAGCGGATTAAGGAGATAATTCCGGAATCTATCCCTCACCTTTATATTAAATATGATGAGCCTTTCAATTTCTCCCGGATGAATAACATCGCAGCTGAACGGGCCGAAGGAGACTATCTTATATTCCTCAACGATGACACCGAGGTCATTTCCTCTGATTGGATTGAAGCAATGCTTGAACAAGCTCAGGTGCCAGGGGTTGGAGTGGTCGGAGCAAAACTTTTATTTCCGGATGGGAAAATTCAGCATGGAGGTGTGTTCCTTGTAGACCATGGGGGTGCTGGAAGGCACGCCTTTCGATATTTTTCTGATTCCATGAACTACTGGAATGGACTATCAGGGGTTGTGCGAAACTGCTCAGCTGTAACTTTCGCGTGCGCCATGGTCTCCAAAGAGGTCTTTTTCTCCCTCGGCGGAATTGATGAGAAACTCGAAATTGAATGCAATGATGTAGATTTCTGCCTGCGTGCGCTAATGGCCAGTTACCGGATAGTCTGGACCCCCTTCGCTGTCCTGTATCATAATGAGTTAACAAGCAGGCGGTCAATCAATACCCAAGGCAATATTTTATGCCACTGGAGTCGGTGGGGGCATTTATTGAAAAGGGGAGATCCTTTTTACAATCCTAATTTGTCTCTTGATTCTGATAACCCATCGCTTAATATGAGGCCTATCTTGATAGAGCACCATGAGCCTTTTCTGCAAGAAGGTGAAACTTTTGAATACTATAAATTTACGGACATAAAAGAGAAGGTTAACAGGATATTGATCATCAAGCTAGACCATATTGGTGATTTTATTTTGAGTCTCCCAGCGGTTAAAATGGTCCGTGCCAAATTCCCTGAGGCCCATATCACAATGCTTGTTGGGAAATGGGCCGAGATTATCGCAAAGACCGTCCCTGAAATCGACCATGTTTTGACTTTCGAATTCTTCCATGAGAAATCTGAGAACGGCACGTGCGTTTCAAATAAGAAAAAGAAAAGATTACAGTGGATTTTACAGAAAAGTAGATTTGATTTGGCTCTCGATTTTAGAAGGCACGGCGAAACAAGAAAGATATTAAAACTCTCCGGTGCCCGCTATACAGTCGGCTATCATACATGTCCAGACTAC
>CP070807.1:718243-721054 GCA_020343695.1 Candidatus Omnitrophota bacterium
AGCTATGCAAAAGAGGCAATTCTTTGGACACAAAAAATGCTAACGGCCGACGAGAGCCAGTATTTACATTCTTTTGTGCTTCGCCACCAGGCAGATGACTTTGTCTGTGTGCACGGAAGCTTAATCGAACCCGAAAAATTTCATTATGTTTGGGGCGTAAATGATGCCAGGGCAATTTTTTTAAAGCTCGACAAACATATTTGTTTCGTTGGTCATTCTCACAAAATGGAAGCATATTGTTATGATGGAAAGAAAGCAACTTACCTTTGTGAGTACGAATTTAAGCTTGATCCTGCAAAAAAGTACATCATTAATGTGGGGAGTGTGGGCCAGCCCCGTGACCGAGACCCCCGGGCCTGTTTCTGCATCTATGACACAACAGAAGATGCAATAACATTCGTGAGGCGTGAATACAATGTAAAAAGGGCTGCAGAAAAAATTTTAGACGAAAAACTCCCCTCTATACTGGCATCGAGACTCTATGTGGGTTGGTGAGAAAAAGTAAGGAATATAGCTGTTTGAACGTTGCTGAAGGAGGCAGGTGATGAGCCTGGAGAAAGTCAAAAAAGAGATAGAAAGCTTAAGGGAACTCATTCGGCGCGCAGATTATCAATATTACATCTTGAGCGAACCGGAGATTTCTGATAAGGATTACGATGATTTAGTAAAAAAGCTCAAAAGCCTGGAAGGTAAGTATCCTCAGTTCATTGTGCCTGATTCTCCTACCCAACGAGTTTCAGGAGGTATTGTCGACGGTTTCTCCACAGTGAGGCATAAAGTGAAAATGCTTTCCCTGGACAATACTTATTCAATAGCTGAGTTGAAAGAGTGGGAGGAAAAAATCAAGAGGATGCTGAAACGAAAAGTCGACCTTGACTATATGGCCGAACCTAAGATTGATGGGGTCAGCTGCTCGCTCACCTACGAAAAAGGGATTTTGCGTATTGGCTCAACAAGAGGAGATGGCCAGGTAGGAGAAGATGTAACGACCAACATTAAGACAATTCGTTCCATCCCACTCCACCTCAGAGGCCTAAACTTGCCAGAAATAATTGAGGTGAGAGGCGAAGTGTATATGAAAAAAACTGATTTCGAGAAAATAAACCAGGAAAGAACAAAAGCCCGAGAAGCACCCTTTGCAAATCCACGGAATGCAACCAGCGGCTCTCTTAAATTGCTTGATTCTTCTCTGGTCGCAAAACGAAGTCTTGAATGTTTAATTCATTCCTTTGGGCTTGCCAAAAACTACAGTTTTAAAACACATAAACAATTCTTAGAGAAAGTAAAATTATGGGGCCTGCCTACCGATTCACACAGTAAGTGGTGTAAAGGCTTAAAGGAAGTTATCGATTATTGCCTCTATTGGGAACAGAGACGTGACAGCTTCCAGTACGAAGTAGATGGGGTGGTTGTCAAAGTGAATGCCCTTGTATTGCAGGATGAGTTGGGCACAACACTTAAGTCACCGCGTTGGATGGTGGCGTATAAATTTCCTGCCCATCAGGCGACAACAAAAGTGGAGAGAATTGATTTTGGAGTAGGCAGAACCGGCATTATAACCCCGGTTGCGATTTTAAAACCTGTTGAGTGTGGAGGCGTGACGATATCGAGAACAACCCTTCATAATTTTGATGAAGTCAGAAGGCTCGATGTACACGAAGGTGATACTGTTTTAATTGAGCGAGCAGGAGAGGTGATTCCCAAGGTGGTGAAAGTTATCACTTCAAAACGCAGCGGTAAAGAAAAGGCAGTGAGGATTCCCTCCCGATGTCCAGTGTGTAAGAGTGCGGTTGCAAAGGAAAAAGAAGAGGAAGTATACTGGTACTGCACTAACATTGATTGCCCCGCACAGCTGAAACGATCGCTCATTCACTTTGCCTCGCGTGGCGCAATGGATATTGAAGGGATGGGAGAGAGTGTGATTGAAGAGTTGGTCAATCGTAAAGTCATCAAGAGCGTGGTTGATATCTATGTGTTAACGAAAAACGATTTCTTGAAACTGCCGCTATTTAAAGAAAAGAAAGCGAATAACATAATTGCCGCTATCGAAAAGAGCAAGGATAGGTCGCTGGCGCGGTTTCTATATGGGCTAGGAATAAAGCATGTAGGAGAAAAGGCCGCCAGTCTCTTAGCTGAGCGATTTAAAAATATTCGTTATTTCTTTCAGCTAAAAAAAATAGATTTAGAGGGAATCCCTGAGATAGGTCCAATTATGGCCTCCTCAATTGTGAAGTTTTTCTCTGCGTCAAAAGCAAAGAAAATGATTGAAGAATTTAAAAAAGCCGGGGTGAATTTGACTCGAAAGTCCACAGTGGTAAAAAAAGGCAAAATTTCAGGTAAAACCTTTATTTTTACGGGAGAATTGAAGGGTTTGACCCGCTCTCAAGCCCAGAGATTAGTAGAAGAAAATGGTGGTCGCTGGGTATCCTCGATGAGTAAAAGCATTGATTTTGTGGTAGTTGGAGAAAATCCTGGCTCAAAATACGCCAAGGCAAAGAAGCTGGAGTTGAAAATTATTGATGAAGCGGCATTTAAAGACCTGATTAAACGTTAATCGCTTTCACTTTCATGTGACTTTCAGTCTTTCCGCTAAAAAATGCTTGATAAGAGTAAGGTATCTTGTTATAATTGTAACCCAGATTTTATCTTAGTGCGAAAAGATGCAAAAACACCAAGGGTTTGTGCTGCCTTCTGTTGCTAGGATTGCAATTGATACCCTTTGAGTTACGGGCCCGTAGCTCAGTCGGTAGAGCAGCTGACTCATAATCAGTTGGTCGGAGGTTCGAGCCCCCCCGGGCCCAGGGATTATTT
>CP070807.1:721154-723964 GCA_020343695.1 Candidatus Omnitrophota bacterium
TCGTTAAAAAGATTGACAATTGTAGCTATTTTGTGTTAAACTTAAGCCATGAGAGAACGTCGTCAGTATGTCAGATTAAGCGAAGCGTTAAAGATTGTCTACAAAATTGTAAATCCTCCGCCTGATGGTCAATCAGGTTCTTTTACCGAAAATATAAGCGGGGGAGGAATACGTTTTGCTGTAAAACAGAGGCTAAAAAGAGGGCTTGTTTTATCCCTAGAGATTTATCTTCCTGGTTTCGTTGAGCCTATCGTGGCGACTGGAGAGGTTGTGTGGGTGCATCGCAAAGAAGATTTGGAATTACCATATTCTGTAGGAATAAAATTTATTACAATTGATTTAGTTGACCGTGGCAAAATACTTAGCTATATCCGTCAAAAAATTGTGGAGAATAAGTCGCCAGAGATTAGCTGGATTGATTAAAACCTTCCTTTTTAATTTCTCAGCCTCTGTAAATTCCAATTACATTCTTGTGTAATTATCCATATATACACCAGACATATTAAATTCAGAAAATTCATGGTATATTTTATCTTTACGGTAGATGGAGATTGGAAAGAATATTTTAATATTCATCTTTCTGAAAAGAAAAGACTTCCTCAATTACAAACGGTTCAAACACTTATCGAGCAAGAGATAAAAGTAGCCCAACGTCTTCTTGAGGGAAAATTTCTCCATTTTATTCATACTTCATCAAGAGCACGTACTTTTTTTATTCAGAAATCTTTTTTAGCCCTCTGGAAGTATATTATTCAAAATAGTGGAGATATTGGTCTTCACTGTCATGAAGATGATCCCCATAAAGCTTATTATATCCAGGATATTGCAAGAATGAGAAAAGTAATTTCTGAACAGGTGAATATTTTACGGTCATACGGGTTGAATATACAGGCATATCGAGGCGGAAATCTTGCTTTTTGCAAAGGTTTGATTCCTATTTTAGAAGAAAATGGCATACGATTTGATTTTTCGTGTGAACCAGGACGATATTTTGTTGATGCCGACAGTGTCGTGTCAGATTGGCGGGCAGCTCCTACATCTTTGTATCGCATGAGTCATCTTGACCATAGGAGAGAAGGCAATTCTAAAGTATATGAGGTACCTATCGGAACATCACAAGGTCACTTTCTCTATTTTGAGAAATCATCACTGCAAGAGATTAGCAAGGTTGCGCACAATCTAGGAGGGCACTCATCTCAGGGATCGTGCGACATCATAGTTTCTGTGTTAACGCATACATATGAATACGATTCCCAAGACGCGATAAAGATAATTGGAGAAAAGATCTCTCTGCTTAAGGAGTACGGACGTTTTATCAATCTGAAAGAGTTGGAGGAGATTGTTGAAATAGCACCGTAAAGGGGTTAAAATATATATCTATTGAGGAGAACTGTATGGAGAAATGGCAAGAGATTATTTCAAAAAGCATTACGGACAGTAATGCCTTAAGTAAGATTTTTAAAATAGATAAGAAGAAAATTGATAAGGTCATTGGAAAATATCCAATGAAAATAAACCTTTATTATCTGGGCTTGATAAAAAAGCGAAATGACCCCATTTGGAGGCAGTGTGTTCCGGATGAACAGGAGATCCGATTAGGTATAGGTAAAAAAGACCCTCTGCTGGAAGAGAAATATTCACCTATAAAAGGGCTCATCCATAGATACAGGAATCGAGTGCTGTTACTTACATCGAATGTGTGTGCCGGCAACTGTCGGTTTTGTACGCGCAAGAGGAAGGTAGGAATAGAGTACGCAGCTTTACAAGAAAGAGATAGAATAAGAGCTTTCCGTTATGTTAAAAAACATCGAGGTATTCGAGATGTGATTATTTCTGGCGGCGACCCTCTCCTCTTAAGCGATGAGAAAATAGAATATTATCTTGAGAACTTGAGGAGAATAAAACATGTGCAGATTATTCGAATAGATAGCCGTACTCTCTGTACGTTACCTCAACGGATTACTCCGAATCTCTGCTGGATTTTCAAGAAATATGGACCAATTTATTTTAATACACATTTTAATCATGTTCAGGAAATCACGAAAGAAAGTAGACGTGCAGCATCTCTGCTTGCTGATTCTGGCGTTGTCATTGGCAATCAGGCTGTATTATTGCGGGGCATCAATGATGATGTCGATGCTTTAAAGCAACTCTTCGAAGGACTTCTTTCTATGAGGATTAGGCCATATTATCTCTATATCCCTGACGCAGTGCAAGGAACCTATCATTTCCGAGTAAGCATTGCAAAAGCCCTTAAGTTCATGAGAGGATTAATTGGGTACACATCTGGTTTAGCTATTCCTCATCTTATAGTTGATTTAAAACACGGAGGAGGCAAAACCCCTGTTCTTCCCAAATATATCGTAAGGCATGAAGGAAGGCGGTATGTATTTAGAAATTTTGAGGGAAAGAAGTTTTATTATGCTGATATTTATTAAAAGGGGATAGTTGTGGATATCGGAATAGCTGCTGAAAATAGACCGCAAGAAAAAAGAGTAATTATGCGGCCAGATGAACTTAAAGAGATCGTTTCCTCTCATACCGTATACGTTGAGCAAGGTGCAGGAAAAGGTGTAGGAATAGACGATGTTGAATACGAGCGCGTAGGAGCACACATTGTAGATGCACAAAAAGTATATAGTTCGTCTTTAGTTATACGTCTTAAAGAACCAAAAGAGGATGAACTGGCTATGATGAGGCCAAATTCGGCGATCATGTCTATGATGCATCTTTCCTCCAACCCTCCTCTACGCTCGTTGCTGAAGAAATACAAGATTGTTGCAATCGCCATGGACGAGGTCAAAAACTCT
>CP070807.1:724064-726852 GCA_020343695.1 Candidatus Omnitrophota bacterium
GGCCGCTCCCGCTGGCCCGGTAATACCTCGCCCCGACTCAAACCCCCCGTACGTCTCCAGCGATTCCGTTAGTTCGCTCGTCAAGGTCCCCGGCATGTCCGTACCACCCGTGTAAGTCCGCGCCCGGTAATCGCTCCCGTTGGCGTTATACCCGATCATGTCCATATTCACCATCGCCATCACGTCGTCCCGGAAAATCTTCTATTTCTTTTATCCCGATAATCTTTCTTGCAGTTATACTTAAATCTAACTTAAGCAGTTTCTGGACTTCGTCTACGGCACCTTCCTTAAACATCTCCTCTACTCTTTCATTTATTTTTTCATAAAGAGTCGTCCTGCTCAAGCGCAGCCCAAATATCCGTATGGGGTATTTGCCATATAATCCTTCTCTTTCGGTCTTCTTTATTGAAATAGGTACACCCGTTAAATAGTACACTTCTAAAGCCCTTATTATTCTTCGTAAATCGCGGGGAGAAACTCTTGTTGCTGTCTGGGGGTCAACTCTCTTCAACTCTTCAAAAAGAGAGTTTCTACCCTTCTTCTCTGCCTTTTTTAGTAAATCTTTTCGTAAATTTTCATCTTTGCTTGCCCCCTCAAATATTCCGTCAAGGATAGCCTTTATATATAACCCGCTACCTCCGCATACGATATGAAGAGTATTCTTCTGAAATAAATTTTTTACGATTTGTAAAGCCTCTCGATAATAATCAAATACATTGTATGAATCCTTCACAGAAATTATATTCACAAAATAGTGCGGTATCTCTTTGAGTATATACGCTGAGGGTTTTGATGTGATGATGCGCGGCTCTTTATAGATAAGCATGGAGTCGCAGGAAATAATCTGGGCGTTCAGATGTTTGGCTAATACGAAACTGAGTTCTGTCTTTCCAGTAGCAGTTGGTCCAGTAATAAAAATTATCGGATGCATATTATGGGTAAATGCGGGCAGGGTATCCTTGACTGAGAAGCTTTAAATATACTCTTTCTACTGTCTCCTTTTCTTTATATTTACCTATTCTTACCTTATACAGGGCATAACCCTTTTTCCTCTCTTCAATGAGATACGCTGAATAACCTTTCTCTTCCAATTCTCTCTTGAGTCTCGATGCATTTGCCCTTTTGCTAAACGCACCTACTTGAATAGTAAAGAAATCTCCTAAGCTACTAAGAACATCGACATATCTCATCTCACATGTTTCGGGATATTTTCTTTTTATCAAATTCAAATATTTTCTCTTTTCTTGCCACCTACCTTCTTTACTCGCCACTTGCGCCAGGCGAAGATACACTAAAGGTAAATAATTAAAGGATGAACCTTTTGCCTCCATTTCTCTATAGAGATTCTCTGCCTTGGAATAATCTCCTGCCAGAAAATAGGTATCTGCTACTTTGACTAAAGTCTGTTCATAGAAAGGGGAGTAAGGGAATCTTTTTGTGAGTTTATGGAAATACGAACGTGCTCGCTTATACTCTCCTATCTTAGAGCATGTGAGGCCTAAGAAGTAGAGAACCTCATCATCCTGCTGCACGCTCTGTGCCTTCTCGATTGCTGTCTGATAGTCTCCATAGAGATAATCTTTCTGAGCTTCATCGAGGAGCGGTGAACGAGCAAAAACATTCAGACTTAAAGCCACAGACAATAAACTATAAACTATGAATATTTTTTTAATCATTTGTATGAAAATGAAATTTTCTTTTGAAGGTCGAGTAAAATCTTGTGTCTTTTCTCTTTAATCTCTCTTGAGACATTATCAGCGAGTTTGCACGCACCCGTTCCGGGCCGGGGAGAATATTTAAAAATATAAGCGTACCGGAATTCTACCCTCTCTAAAATATCTTTGGTTTCAGCAAAATCTTCTTTGGTTTCTGTGGGAAATCCCACTATCACATCAGTGCTTAAGGAACCTTTTACTATTCTCTTATAATCTTTGGCCAGCTGCAAGTATTTTTCCTTGGTGTATCCGCGATTCATCATTTTAAGAATTCTATTTGAACCTGATTGAAAAGGAAGATGCAGATGCTTTGTGATTTTAGATGATGAAGCCATAACTTCAAATAGTTCAGCAGGGACATTTCTTGGCTGACTGGTTATGAAGCTGATCTCCCCCACCGCCTCTACTTTTTCCACCATCTTTAATAAATCTACAAAAGTAACCCTGCCTGACCCTTGAACTTTGAGCCTTGCCCCATATAGATAATCATTCACATTCTGCCCTAATAAAGTAATTTTTGCAATACCTAAATCAACGTTTCGCTTGACTTCATCGAGGATATTTTCCGGCTTACGCAGACGTAGCTTGCCTCTCACATACGGCACAACACAATACGAGCAGTGGTTTGAGCAGCCAGTTGAAATCACCACCTGGGCATGATCCGGCTCTATCCTGAATGCTGTCCGATATAATTCTTCATCACGCCGGCCATCCTCTAAGTCAATGATACGGATCTTTTCTTTTTGAATTTTTTCAACATAAAAAGGGATTTTGGCAAAACTTGCCGGCCCGCAAATCAAATCAATATGGGACATTCTTTTAAACAATTCTTCACCGCGGTTTCGGGCCATACATCCTATAAGCCCGATTACGGGCTTAGCTGATAGCTTTTTTAAAGAGCCTAAATATGAAATTGCCCTATTTTCCGCATGGTCGCGGACAGAACAGGTGTTGACAAGGATAATATCGGCCTCCTTCTCTGTATCGGCCCGGTTGTAGCCCTTATCCAAAAAAAGCCCTAAAAGAGCCTCCGAATCCCTGTCGTTCATCTGGCAGCCAAACACTTTAAGATA
>CP070807.1:726952-729698 GCA_020343695.1 Candidatus Omnitrophota bacterium
TAGGCTGTGGTGCTATCATTACGGTCTTTCTGCCAGTAGGTAAGCTTCTGGCTTATAAAATGGTAGTCTGATGAAAGACAAATTTCAACATTCTCATACGGTCGATATCGTACTTGGAGAGGGACGAAAATATCGTTTTTTAATGTGTACGTACCTACAGTCAAACGCGATGTCGTATCAGGGTAGTGTAATTGGTAGTCATATTTATATTTGAGCGGCGTTGAGATGGCAAAACCGACTCTTGCCTCGAGAGTATCGCTTACTCCGTATCCTGCATAGCAGCGAGGAACAAAGTGACCTCGCATATTATGGTAAAAATAGTGAGAGTAGAGTTGTCCCAGATAGTACTGCTCGGATGCACGCGTGAGTTTACCCTGTACATATCCTAGCTCTGCCTCTATATGTATCTGTCCATCGCCCAGAAGCGGCAACCTTACTTGAGAAAGGCTGGTTTCATCTTGAGAGCTGCCCTCAGGAGAAAGGTATCGTAAGCCTGCTTTAAGATCCTCAAAATGAGTATCCAGATAAGTGAAATATGAGGTAGGGTCTGGAAAGGAAGCGAATTCCCATTTCGCTTTTTGGCGACTCTCGGAAAAATCCACATAAAACTCAAATGGCTCCTGCCTCCCACGAAAGTAAAAATCGTAATCTTGAAGATACCTTACATCAAACTCATAAAGTCCTGCTAAATTCTCTGTAGGGTCATAAACTGAACGCTCATAGGCAGAAGCAGAGGTATATCCAAACCCTAAACCTAATTCCACAGCCTCTATAGGAGAGAAGAGAAAGAAGTTATGAAAAGAGTAAAATTCAGGAGTAGATTCAATTCTATCGTAGCTTAAGCTACCATGTATGCCATTTTCTTTGAGCCTGAAATAAGAACCTTCTGCACTATAGAAAATTCTGCCTTTTTCGAGGAGAGGCGCATATAAATCATCTAAATCTGCCGCATTCAGGCAATGTTGTAATAAGAGCGCGCTCACGCTCAATAATGTTGCCTTTTTCCAATTGATGTTCTCACCCATTGATATCACTTTTGTTTCTCAATATTATTCATCTTGTTGAACAGCAATCTTACCATCTTTATTGACGATGGAAAGCCATTGTCTGCCCTTTATAAAATGAGGCCCGAGCTCAGGATGGAGCAATATAAGGGCAACGTCTGTTTCTGTGGGTAAATCACCCAAGACATGGGTATGGAAACCACCCACGAGCTCCTTATCCTTCTGCTGCCGCAAAGACATCTCTAGTGTACTCCTATGGAGCTGGGTTTTATTCAACACTCTTGAGCCACCAGGCGCAACAGATACCTTCCAATCACCACCGAGCAAAATAACCTCTGGGTTGTGGCTCTTTGGGGTAAGATATACTGTTATGGTTTTGTCGATTTCACGAAATACACTAATGTTGTATTGAAAAGACTGCTCTTGGACGGAAAGAGATTCCAGAACACACCGAATGGCTCCCGCACGCTGAACAACTTCTCTTGGAGTTCTAATGCGCTTTGGAAGCTTTTCTAAATCAATCTGGGTACTTTCAGACGAATACACGTCAGGATATATAAGTACTTCGATTACTTCAAATTTATTTCTTCGCTTTGCAAATGTACCGAAATAAACCGTCCATTTATCAGCTTTCTTGATCGCAATAGGTATTGTATTTCTGTCGGCAAAAGCGCCAGCAAAAAATATACTTTGAACATCCTCTACGACTCCTTGATACTCAGCAATTTGTCTTCCCCTCTTCTCAATTCGTGCAAGGTCTTGCGAAGATGGCAGAATTCTTTCAGCGTATACGGTTGTGTAAACCAAAAACAGAAAAATACACGCAAGAAGTACTTTTATCCATCTACAATCCATACGACCACCCCTTTGTTTCAAAATCCTGGCTGGCTGTGGCTGAACCCACAGCGATATCGCCATTCGGTAAATAAAAAAAGTTATTCTGATTCAGAAGAAGTGATTTCTGATATAGTGGCTAATGTTTCGGGCTGATGTTGAGGAATATGTTCTTGGGCCCATTGTATAAACTCCATCATCCGCAGACTGTTGCGATCGACACCCCATTGAGGATCTTCAAAATAAAAAAAGACATATTCCTTAAGGTACCCGTGTTCGGTGACAAAAACCAGCTCGTCAAGGTACCGATCATGAATAGACGTATCCTTTTGTGAGAGTTCGACCCATACTTGCGCAAGAAATTCTCGAGCCTCTACTTCTTCTTCGAAAGTGTAGCGATATTCTTTCTCATCAGGAAACGTCTCAAGGAACGTCTTCTCATACCAAAGGCCACGTGTAACGGCATAGGCCAGCCAGGCCGCACTCACACTACTGTTCTCTGATAAAGAAGCATCAAGAATAACCCTGTAATCTTTCTGTTCACTTTTAGAGTATGTGTAACAAGGAGAGTAAGAGACACAAAGCAAAAAAATCACAGCTAAAAGAACGATAGTTTTCATTGCACACCTCCCGCAATTACATTGCTTCCAAAAATAATTATATCAGAAAGCTGTTCAACTACAATCATTTTAGCTGCTCATCCTTTAAGGTGCACCGATCTTTTTCTGTCTCTTTATCTGCCATAAGAGCCATCCCCCAGAAACCAAACAAACCAGCATAGATAAAACTGCGCCGACTCTAATAAAGAAAGCTATCCTCGCATCATACGCTAACAACCCCATCCTGCTCAACAGATAATTCCAATCATGAATCATCGCACCTGCAAAAGGACTCACCAGAGGCAAACT
>CP070807.1:729798-732530 GCA_020343695.1 Candidatus Omnitrophota bacterium
TATCCCTTTGACTTCGGCCCCGCTCGGTTCTTCCAGATGCTCATCAACATTGTCTAGTGCGGATAATCGTACTGTGTAACGGGCGTTCTTATGCGAAGGAGGGATCTCGCAACCTTCCTTGTCAGTCTTGCCAGGATACCACTCTCCCGCGAAATTGATACCTCTGGGTGGCATTCTTTTATCCTTACCTATCCAGAAAGGAATACCTTTCTCATCTATAAGTACATTGGAGAAGATAACCTCGCCCTTTTGGGTGAGCCCATTCCAGATAATGGGGTCATCTTTTGAGTTTACATCTTTTATAATCCCAAAGACACCTCTCTCGACATTAACGGCGAATACCTTACCCTGATTTTTTCGCAGATAAGCAATATCATCGCCGATAACGCTCTCACCTGGAGTGAGCGCGGTAGATGTCTTTCCGCACATGCTTGGATATGCGCCGCAAAGATATGCCTTTTGGCCCTTTCTGTTATGTACACCCATGATAAACATATGCTCGGCAAGCCAACCTTCTTGAGACGCTTTTCTGATTGCAAGCCGCAAGGCTAACTTTTTTAACCCGACGGTGTTACCTGCATACTGAGTATTGGTGCTATATACAGTTTCCTTCTCTAAATCTATATACACACGTCTCTGCTCGATATTTTTACTGACTCCTTTGTGCAACTGGCCTGCGCTGTGGACAAATCGAAAGAAATCTTTACTTTTACTTTTCACCATCTGCTCATAGGCGCCTCGATAGAGAATATCCTCTGAATGAGCTACATACGAAGAATCAGTAAGTTGCACTGCGAGAATCGAAAAGGCAGAATCAAGAGGACCCAGGCAAAAGAAGCATACGAACATCTCCTTATCCCCCATGATGTCTTTTAAATACCCTCTTATCTCATCGAGCCCCTTTTTCCTCTCTATACTATTTAGATAATGGCCGTAATACTGGCCGGCGGGGATAAGGTACTTTGTATTTTTCTTGTCTCTGGCTTGGTCAAAACATCCATCAAAATGGAAAGTGTGGCCACTCGTTGCAAGAACCCGCTCTTCTCCTAATTCTGTTGCCCGCTTGCGTATATATTCGATATCCTTTGGGGAATCCGTACGTACAAATATTGATTTGGGATTCACCAGTTTCACAAATTCTGCAATAAACTCATACACAGAAGGATTCTGTAAAGCTATGAGCTTTTGGAAATTTTCCTTATCTGCTTTATTTTTAAGAAGTTCTAAACAATCCATATCACGAGCTTCCTTGGATAATCTTAAACTTTATTAGTTGCCTAATTTACCATAATATCCTTTATCCTGCAAGGATTTTTAGGAAAGTTGGACAACATCTGAGAGGTTGTCGAGAGAGAGAAAGAGAAGTAAATAATCCTGGATATGACGGGTAATAAGGAAATTGTTTTTCACATGTTGCTTTCCATTGACTCCTAATCTCTTGGCATAGTCTGGCTCATGGATAAGTTGTTTTATCCAGTAGGCAGTCCCCTCAATAGTATAGGTTAGTATTCCTGAATATCTATGGGCAATTTGCAAAGGAATACCCCCTACTGCTGAAGCAATCACCGGTTTCTCTTTCCAGAGCGCCTCGCATACAGTAAGGCCAAAACCTTCCCGCAATGACTTCTGCAAAATCACCGTAGATGAACGCTGCAGGGCATTTATCTCTAAGTGGCTATCCGGGGGAAGATGCAGAACAAAGATATCTTTATCACCCTCAGCAGCATTCTTTACCTCTTCTAAGACCCCTGCCCCCTCAGGATCGTCAGTCGCTCCTCCACCTGCCAAAACGAGCTGACAATCTATATATTTTTTCACCATCCGATACGCCCTTATTACTCCCACAGGATCTTTGAGATAATCAAAACGAGAAATCTGAGTGATGATTGGTTTCTCTTTATCGATGCCAAATCTCTTTAGCACAGAATCAATGAACACCTGGCCTAACTCTTTATTCTTATCGCTCAAAGGGTCGATGGAGGGAGAAACGAGCACCTGCCGTATCTTTAACTTACGCGCAAACGCAGGGGCAGAAAATACTGCTGTGTCGTATTTTTCGATGAACTTCTGTAAGAGACGCCACACACCGGGCCTTGGACGAGAAAAGTCTATATGACAACGCCACAGCCACTTGTTCTGAAGTTTTTTCTTCTTTTTAATCAAGGCGACAGGCTGAGGATCGTGCACAAACACAATATCTCCCCATCGCTGCAGTTTCTGGGTATTCTTCTTATTGACTGCTAAAAAATGTTGAAGATCGTCATGGCTTAAGCCTATATCTACTCCGTGCAAGGCATTGTGTATTTTCTTTGTAACTTCAAAAAACTCATTATCTCCGTGTATAACATCCCACCAAACTTCTACCCCCAATTCCGCCATGAGAGGGATCATTCTTGATAAAATCTCTGCGACTCCTCCTCCTAAGGCAGTAGAATTGATATTTTGGATAGTTTTTCCCTGAAGTCGCTTTCCTAAAAGAAACAGCTCTTCGACTATCTGATCACCTACGATAGAGCGATAATGGTCAATCAATCTCATTGTTCTTCTATTGCTCTTTTGATTAAAACGGTAATTTTTTTTCTTAAACCTTCTAACGTATAGGTGTAAGGGTCAAGGTAAGAAATCTTATTCGCTAAATCCATAAGCCCCGCGTCTTTTAACCAACATGAGAAATCATTGTCGAGCTTCTTAAATCTTAAGCGCGCCTCAAACATATGGAAGTAGATAGAATG
>CP070807.1:732630-735347 GCA_020343695.1 Candidatus Omnitrophota bacterium
CATGAATCCAATGAAAGTAGAAAGGGCCTGCCCTTCTATCTTCCAAAAGGAATGAGGCAGCAAAATCTCCATCATACCGTCTCGGCTTAGAGAGAAAAGCTTTAAATGTGGGCCTGAAACCAAGGAAAAGTAAAAAATCTATGAGATGAATTCCGTTATGCTTGATGCCACCGTAATACACACACGAGCCAAATTGAAATGCACCAGGGCCTACCGTACTCAGCATGTGTTTTAATGTAGTTATCGTCTTATCCCAACGGCGAAGATAGTTCACCACAATGCATACCTTTCTCTTTTTGGCAAGGCATGTAAGTCTCTGTACCTGCCGTACGCCCGAAGCAAGCGGCTTCTCAGCAAGTATGTATTTTACGTCTGTTTTGGCTAAAAGATATTCCAATATTTTGTAATGTGTAGGAGGTGGGGTACAGACGCTCACAATATCAAGCTTTTCCTTCGCCAACATTGCTTTATAGTCGCGGTAAGGGGTTACCCCTGGATATACTTTTGCCAATCCGTGAGCATTAGCAAAATTATAATCGCAGCACGCTGCAAGAAGAACTTTTCTGTTCTTATAGTATGCTTTTGCGTGCGTATTAACGTAGATACTCTTGGGGTTATCCCACTTCCACGCAACATTCCCACAACCAATAATTGCCGCCTTTATCATCTAATATCCTAGTCCATTCGCATTAGACCCATTTACTGATCGTAAAATATCTGGTTCACGCTCAAGGAGAGCAAGAATATCATCGATATCAAAAAAGTGATTCTTAGGGTACAGTCGTGCATAAATATTCCTTAACACTTGCAAATCTGCGGCGGTATCAAGTGCAAGTTGGATATGAGGTTGGTTGTACTTTTCCGGCACAGGATACTGATAAATTGAAAAGAGCTCTGGGTGATTGCTGATGAAAAAATTGGTGTGTTCAAAATTATTTGAATCGTCGCAGTAAGGTTTCTTGTGTGCCATTGCATCTGCCTTTGCTAAAGCATCCATGTGCACAACTTGCAGGTCTATTCCCACTGGATACCCTTCAGTAAGGCAGTTACTTACAAACGCATATCCGTTTTTAAGAAAAAACTCTACTCCTTCATCGATAAGCGAAAAAGAGATGCATGAACAGTCGCCAGTCACAAGCACAACAACAGACGCCTCTACTTTTTTTGCTGCACCCACCACCCTCCTTAATACATCGTCTTCGCTTCCTCTGAAATAGGCGGCATCAAATCGTTTTGCGATATCCACAACTGTATCATCCACACTGTCCTGCGATGTTGCAACCACTATTTCATCGAGCGTCTTGCAGGTTCCCAATCTTTCAATTACTGCGCCTAACGCTGGCAAGTCCGGATAGAGCTCCAGAGCCATCTTCCCCGGCAGCCTCGTCGATCCCATCCGCGCTTCAATTGTAGCAACAACTCTTCGCCTCATAGACTTATCGAAATAATTTCACCTTCCCCATTTATGTAAAATCATCGCTGTTTCTCGCACTCGCGCAAATCCGTTCTTGATATAGAAATTGAGTGCTTTTATATTTCGTGCCTGCGTACCTACTGTAATGACATCACTCCTATGCGTACACCATTCAATAGCATAACGAATAAGTTGAGAACCTATACACTTTTTTTGATACTGGCGTTTTACAGCCACAAAGAATAGGTTGCTTATTTTTTCTCCTTTCTTGGAAACATATTGTTTTGCAACAACAGCGCCAATTGCTGTATGTTTATATCTTGCAACAAAAAGAAGTTCTTTTGAAGACAATTTTAAATTGCGTATATAACTTACCCAAACAGCGTCTGCCTTTCGCTGAGAGATATTTTTATCTAAATGGAACCTACTAAACTTGAATTCGTTGCCCAGCATATGCGCATCTTTAGGAACTCCCGTTGCTTTTTCTATAATAACACCTTTATCGGTGATGCAAGGAATGTCACGGCTTGCAACATCAGAGTTTGGTACGTATTCCAAAAGAATCGCAGTCCCTATATATCTAAAATCCAGATCGAACAAAAAATCAATAAGCGTCTGCGAAAATCCCACCGGCACCTTTGCGCTTACAAACGTTGAATGCATGCGCGGTATTGTCTTACGCAGCAAATTTTGATAGCTTCTGTTTATGTTTGTCCTCTGCGTATCGACGGCAAATGACTTTAACCCAAAAAACTGTGTATCCCATTTTAAAAATTTGAGTCGTATCTGGTTATTTTTATCTCTTACAACGATATCTCTCATATACCATCTCCGGTAGGGTATCAATTAAGAACCGTCCTCTGTGAAAGCGGACTGAAGAACCACACAGTGCTCTGGCAAGCTTCTCTCTCTTTACCTTTCTAAATCCTAAATGCACAATGTATCCTTTCTGTTCGAAGAATTGAGCGCGCTTAATCTGGTGCGGATAGAGCGTTATCGCGGCGGCGGGCAACCGTAAAGCAACCACCTCAAATAAGCTCAATCCTCCCGAAGTAATTACAAAATCTGCTTTCATATATTCCCTTAACATACTCTGTATATTCTGCTGCACCCTGTAGCTGGAAAAAGTAGACTGCTTAAGGAAACGCTCAAGTTCTCTCTTGAAGCGATACCCCGCACCCACCACTGCAGTAAGTGTTACCTTATTATGAATGCGCTCCAATAGTCTGGCAATTCTAAGGGTGAAATTGAATTCATCGACTCCACCCAGGGAAATTAATATTTTTTTTATTTTTTTCCGATT
>CP070807.1:735447-738133 GCA_020343695.1 Candidatus Omnitrophota bacterium
ATCATCAGGATGCAATAGGAATCAGAGATACAGGATGGGTTCAGTTTTTTGCAGAGAATAATCAGGAAGTTTATGATATGGTCTTGCAGGCGTATAAACTTGCTGAAAACCCCAAAACTATGCTACCTGTAATGATTAATATGGATGGGTATATTTTAACTCATGGCATGGAATCAGTAGAGGTTTCTTCTCAGGAGTTAGTTGATAAATTTTTACCTTCTTACAACCCTCCATATAAGTTGGATGTGGATAACCCTGTGAGTATGGGGCTGTTGGGAGATCCTACTGTATATTTAGAGACGCGCTATGCGATTCAAAAAACCCTTGAGGATGTAGTGGGTATCGTTCCTAAGATAGGCAAAGAATTCGAGTCCCATTTTGGCAGGAGCGGCCTAGATTTAGTAGAGGCCTATCAGCTCGATGATGCAAAGATTGTAATTGTTGCAATGGGTTCTGTGTGTGGAACGATAAAAGATTTTATTGATCAGGCAAGATCGCAAGGAGAAAAAATAGGTCTTTTAAGAATTATTACCTACCGTCCGTTCCCGCAAGCGACAGTCTCGGAGCTCCTTAAGGGAAAAAAAACTGTTGCGGTACTGGATAAAGCAATTTCCCTTGGATGCGAAGGACCATTATATACAGAAATTAGGTCGCTCATTTCGGGCGAAAAGCTTCGTGCGTGTGGGTTCATTGCAGGATTAGGCGGAAGAGACATTACCATGGGTAC
This sequence comes from Candidatus Omnitrophota bacterium, assembly GCA_020343695.1. Classification (GTDB taxonomy): domain Bacteria; phylum Omnitrophota; class Gorgyraeia; order Duberdicusellales; family 4484-171. The sequence continues at coordinate 736,175 of CP070807.1, forward strand.
GATTAAGAAAATGGTTGATTTGTCTAAGAGGAAAGAGAGTAGATGTCAGTTTCTTGATGTGAATGAATCGTTACTGCAGGAGGAGTTTAGTCTTTAAAGATCATGAGTCATTTTGAGGAGCATCTCTTTGTGTCTGGACATACCGCGTGTGCAGGGTGCGGTCAGTCGATGGGAGCGCGCATTGTTGCCAATACTGCTGGTAAGAATACAATTCTTACGAGTGCGACAGGATGCCTTGAGGTATTTTCCAGTAAAGCTCCCCAAGCGAGCTGGCGACTTCCGTGGATACATTCACTTTTTGAAAATTCAGCAGCAGTAGCCTCCGGGATAGAAGCAGCGTTACGGTATTTAGGAAAGGCTGACAGTATCAGGGTTATTGCCCAGGCTGGCGATGGAGGAACCGCTGACATAGGCCTTCAAGCACTCAGTGGGATGTTGGAGCGCGGCCATGACATTCTATTTGTGTGTTATGACAATGAAGCCTATATGAATACAGGAATTCAGAGGAGTGGCCTTACGCCTTTTGAGGCTTCCACGACCACCTCTCCTGCAGGAGCGAAATGGAAAGGGAATTGGCGACTTAAGAAACCTGTAGTAGAAATTTGCGCCGCACACTTTATCCCTTATGCTGCAACCGCGTCGGTGGGATTTCCTCAAGATTTGCAGAGAAAGTTAAAGAAGGCACTAGCTTTGAGAGGCCCAAAGTATATTCAGGTTCATGTCCCCTGTCCTCTCGGGTGGGGTCATGAGTCTTCACTCACATTAGAGATTGCCAAAGCGGCCGTTGGATGCGGTCTCTATCCTTTGGTAGAGTACGAACATGGAAAGCTTTCGAATGTGTTCAAGGTTTCTTCTCCCAAGCCCGTTATAGATTATATCAAACCCCAAAAACGATTTCGGCACCTTCTGAAAGACACCGAAGCTTTGGATGCGTTGCAAGAGGTGGCAAAAAAGAATTTAGAGTATTACGGGTTAAGTAAATAACAGCGAAGGTAGCAAGGAGGCAGTATGGCGAAGGTAATTATTGATGCAAATGCATGTGTAGGATGCGGTTTATGTGTGAATAGCTGCCCTGATTGTTTTGATATGGGTGAAAACGGGATTGCTATTGTGAAGGTTTCCGAGTGTTCTAGTTGCGATTTGAGTGAGGTTGCTTCGCAGTGTCCGGTGAATGCTGTTCTTATTGAAGAGTAGAGTAGACTTTCAATTTTGATTCCTTCTCTATCTGGGAGAGGAATTTAACCCTTTCGATAAAATACCTTTCCTGAAATAAGTTATCAGAATAAACCTCTTTTTCCTTCTCAAATGTTTCCTCATCAAAGGGTGTGAGGTCTTTGAGCTGAATAATGTATGCGCCTTTTAAGAGCAGCAAAGGTTCAGGATAGACTTGGTTTTTTTGGAGAGAGAAGATAACTTTACTTACCGCCTCATCGAGCCCAACCCCTTCGATGTAATCCGCGTATTTAAAATAGTCGGTTTCTTTGTATTCAAATCGGTTGCGCCGAGCCGCCCTTTTTAAGTTAGGTTTACTTTTTTTGCTTATTGTCTCTAATAATTGATAGCACATTTGTTTTGTTCTCTCTTTCGCTTGTTCTTCTTTCACTTTTTCCTCGACTACTTTTGTGATTTTCTCTAAAGGGGGTATGACTGCAGGGCGCTCTTTTTGTTTTTCGATAATGATTAGGCCATCTTTAATTTCTAAAGGAGGACTGAGTTGGCTGTTCTTTAGCGAGAAAGCTACCGCATTGATAATTGGTTGCCATCCGATGCCTTCAATGGGGTCGTTTGTGCCAACAAAAGGGGTTTCTTTGATTTCTAAAGAGAATTGTTTTTCAAATTCTTCCAATGTTTTTATACTGGGAGTCGCCTCTATTATTTCTTGTTTTTGGGGATTATCGTTTTTGATGAAAACGTAGCGTATTTTAAATTTCGGCTCTTCATTAAAAAGTGTATTGTTTT
>CP070807.1:738233-740874 GCA_020343695.1 Candidatus Omnitrophota bacterium
CCATGGCTAATTCACGCATCGGATATGCGCCGGTTTTTAAGGTTATGCGCTTAAAACCTAGATTCCGTAACCGTTGAATTTCATCGAAGAAAGCCTCTTCGGTTACAAACCCCAAACGGGAATGGCGCTCAAATTCCTTGATTTCTCCTACTTTGTATGCTTCTTGAACTGAATGCAAAGCAGGATCCGGAGTGACAATGTAACCGCGCCTTTTAAGTTCTAATGCTCGTTCAATGGTATTAACCTTAATTTCACCACCGATACATTTTGCGCCCTGGCCCCATTTAAGCTCAATAGTTTCCAGGTTATGCTTTTTTCTTACGTATTCTGCAACGCCTAAGCGGGTATCCTCAACGTTCATCTGGACCAAAATTTCACCATAGCCTTCGTGAAATCTTTTGTAGACTTCAATTCTACGGTCCATATCTGGCGCTTTTTTAATCTTTCCGTTAGAATCCAGCTCTAAGCCAGGGTCAATTCCACAGACATTTTCGCCGCAAACCAGAGTGATTCCTGAAATCGCAGCACCCACTGCAAAATGCTCCCAGTTTCGTCTTGCAATTTCTGTGGAACCCAGAGCGCCGGTAAATATCGGTATTTTCATCTTTACTTTTTTATTCCAGCCGTAGTCAGTTTCGGTGTCAACTGCCGGAAAAGTTGCGGTATCGGGATTGGCTTGGACCCCTTGCGGCAGACCCTTGGCATCCATTGCATAACCTTGAATGTTAAGATGGGAATAGTCCAATGGGTAATTTTTGTCTCCGCCGGCAGTCACCTCACCATAAGGTCCGGGATAAATAACTTCCCTACCCCTAAATGTTGCTTTGAAAATATCACAATTGCCCCGGCAGCCGTCGATACAGCGCGTACAAATCCCCGATACAGGCGATACGCTTCTAGAACGGTTTGCAGTTTGTAATGCCTCATTTGCGTTTGGTTGTTGTAAATTCATTTTTACCTCCTTTTTAATGCTTATTTTTGCTTTCCGATATCAGCGGCAAGAATAATTGCCTCGGCTACCTCCCGCATGGTCTTACGATGATCCATGCTATAGCGTTGTAACTTAAGGTATGCCCCTTCTTCGGTTAAGCCCTCTCCTTTCATTAAAATACCCTTGGCGCGTTCTATTTTTTTTCTCGACATTAATTCTTCCTGAATCACTTTAGTCTTCACTATTAATTCTGTATTCTCAATCGCCACCGCAGCTTGATTGGCAACCGCAGTAAGTATATTGATTTCATTTTCTGTAAATTTATGCGTCTTGGAAGTATAGCAATTGATTACACCGATTACCTTATCCCGCACTGCCAGCGGCACACTTAACATCGAACGTAGTTTTTCTTTTTTGGCTAACGCCTTTTCTTTATATTTAGGCTCCTTCATCACATCTAAAATCACAACTGGTTTTTTTTCTTGAGCAACCTGACCCACAATGCCTTCGCCTACTTTAAGGCTGCGCTCTTTTAGATACTCCTTACTTATGGTCTGAGTGGCCTGCAACTTTAGACTTTTATCCTTTTCATCAATCAGCCATAAAGAACAGATATTAGATCCCATAACTTCCGCGGTTACCGCAACAATCAACCGCAATATATCGTCTAAATACAATTCTGAAGTGATTGCCTTGCTGATTTTTGTTAATGCTTTTATTTGTTCGCCATAAGGCATTCTTTCCATGACCGCTCCCTTTTACCATGCATTGACACAAAAAAAATAGCGTTCCAGCCTTTTGGTTTCGGCCTAGAACGCCATCGTCCTGCAATATATCAATAACCCGCCTTAAAAACGCAAGTTATTGACTAAATAAAAAACGCCCTTCCCAACAGTCTTTGCTGTCAAAAAGGACGTCATTATCCGGTTTTCTAACCTTGAATGAAAGGACCTAAAAATAGAAAAAGGACGTCTTTTTCCAACGTCCTTGTCCTTTCAAAGAAACACAAACTTTGTGTTTCGTAGAAGAAATATAACACACTATTTTAAATTTGTCAAGTTTTTTAGGGCCCTCTTTTAAATTTAAATCCTTTTTGTTTTAGACAACACCCTGATCCAGCATTGCATCCGCAACCTTAACAAACCCAGCAATGTTTGCGCCCTTTACGTAGTTAATAAATTTTTCTTCTTTGCCGTACTTAACGCAGGACTCATGTATTTTAATCATAATTTGATGTAACTTTTCATCCACTTCTTCTCTGCTCCATGATAAGCGTTGACTGTTTTGTGACATTTCAAGTCCGCTGGTTGCAACCCCTCCGGCATTTGCCGCTTTACCAGGCCCATAAAGAATCTTTGCCTTTAAATAGACCTCTATTGCTTCGGGGGTACTGGGCATATTAGCGCCCTCTGCTACACATTTAACGCCATTTTTTACAAGAGCTTTGGCGTCATTTACATCGATTTCATTTTGAGTGGCAGAAGGAAAAGCTGCATCACAGGCTATGCCCCAGGGACGCTTACCCTCAAAATATTTAACTCCGTATTTCTGGGCATACTCTTTAATTCGTCCTCTCTTTACATTTTTGAGCTCCTTGACAAATGCTAATTTTTGTTCGCCGATGCCGTCGGGATCATGAATGAACCCCCCAGAATCAGATAGCGTCACAGCTTTTGCCCCTAAATGAGTTAATTTCTCAACGGTAAACTG
>CP070807.1:740974-743596 GCA_020343695.1 Candidatus Omnitrophota bacterium
GAATATGAATTTGAATTGAACCATAACGTATTTCCCGAATAGCGTTATATATATTCACAAAAATTGTATCATTAATATTTTCTTTTCTATTAGTGCCTGCATCGTGCTTTTTATATAGCTCTTTTCGTAAGCCCATTTAAACCACCTTTTATATTAGACCAAATCGGAAAGTTTTAATCTTTCTAATTTATTGGCAACGTAATCCCTTATTTCTTTTAAAACCTTCATGATTTTCTTCTCTTTTTCAAGCGGAGTGTGCGAGTAAAAATATTTACTTACAGATTCTGTCGGCGCTAAGGCACCATCCATCAACCTCGCAATTTCAGCTACACTAACTTTACTCGCAGGCTTTGCTAATTTGTACCCACCACTAGCACCCCTTTTTGTTTTTATGTATCTATTCTGTTTAAGTGTCAAAAATAGTTGTTCTAAATACTTCTTGGGGATATTATATTCGGCGCAAATATTTTCTATCTTTATAAAAGTATCCTTTCCATAGCGGACAATGTAAATAAGCGCTAATAACAGATATTCTGTTTTTGTGGTTAACTTCACTCATTCCCCTTTCCCTACTTTGTCTATAGACAATATAGGCTAATTAAAGTATAACATGACCTTTTTAAAATGTCAAGGGCTGTTTACAAAACAAATGGATTAGGGATAAGTTGGATTGCAACCACAGAGAAAGGACGCTTGAATACCCTATGCTAAAAGGGCAGGATTTTTAAAGGGGAATGATCGTGTGAAAAATCTATTGGCTGATAGAGCAGGTTCCGCCACCGGTTTTAGCTTTGTACATCTTCTTATTATAGGGAAGTTTCATTAAAAGCATCCCCATCAGGCAACTGTTGGTTATACCGGCAAAAATAAGCCCGCAGGAGACCCAAATCGAAACCCAGACAAAGGCATTATTTACAAACTGAGCCAGGATTATGCCAACCAGTACTAAACTGCCTGCAGCTATTCTCACCTGCCGCTCTAAGGACATAAAGCTCTCGCCTTTGATAACCGGCAATCTTTCTTGTTGCCAGCGCGTCATGCCACCATGCATTACTTTGACCGAACGAATTCCCGACTGCAAGAGCATATCAGCAGCCATGGGCGAGCGGTTTCCTGTGCGGCATAAAACCACATAAGTCTGATTGGACTTACTAAGTTCTTCGATTTTAGAGGAAAGCATATCTATGGGGATATTAATGGAATCTTTGATGTGAATTTCCTTATACTCCAATGCAGAACGCACATCTAAAAATTTAACTTTGGGGTCTTTGGCAGCAAACTCTCTGGCTTCTTTAGGCGATATCATCTCCAAGCTTTTGGCTTCGCCTTTCTGATTTACACGGATGATATTATCGATATTGAAAGGCTTGGGGAGCCGTTTTGAACGGGCATTTTGGACAAATGCTTCTTTGTTCGCCTGTTTCAGAAAAGGATTAGTCTCTTTTTCTTTAGCGAGCTTAGAGAATTTCTTTCCCTTATAATCGTGGGCAGGAAACACTATAGTTTCATCAGGTAAGGATTTTAACTTCTTTAGGGTATCAAACATCGATTCCGGAGAGCCATTCTGAAAATCCGTGCGCCCTACACTGCCGATTAAAAGAACATCTCCTGTAAATAGGCGGCCTTCTCCGTAAATGTTTATCGTATCATCTGTATGGCCAGGTGCATATATAACTTTAAAGCGTTTTGTGCCAAGAGTAAGTTCCTCATTTGCTTTAAGGCGCCTATCCGCCACTTCTGATATGGCTTTCTCATGCATTAAAACAGGGGCTTTGAATTTTTCTTTCAATATCGCCGCCAGAGAAAAATGGTCGGCATGAGTATGGGTATCCAGTATATATTTAAGTTTTAATTTGGCTTTTCCTAAATATTTCACATATTCATCCAGCAAGCTTATATGCGGGTCAATAATCAATGCCTCCTCTTGCGAGCTTAAAATATAGGAATAACAGCTTCCAGCAATAAACTGCTTTGATATAAAATCTTTCCCCATAATTACCTCCTTGTAGGTTGAACTGGTTCGCTTTTTCTATTTTTTAAATGCTCTTGTGCTTTCATCAGTTTACGGGAAAACTCACCCTTCTTAAACTCTCGACTCCATCCTTTTATAATTATCCAACCGCCAAAACGAGCGAGGTTATTGCGCCATGACCGGTACCATCTTCTCCATCCCGACCGGATATTGTGCAGAAAGAACAACAAGGCCGGAAAGGAAAATATATTTAAGCCTAACATAAACATATATCGGAACCGGTAAAATTTACCCATAATCTTTCTGATAGCTAACTGCATATCTTCGGCGGTCATCGGTTCATCAGGCTCAAAAAGAGGAAAATTTCCATCATAATATTCCCAGCCAACGTCTTTATCTGGATAAATCCTATTTTCTTTGGTGAGCCTATGCCGCAATTCTGTCCCTGGCAGGGGAACCGGCAATAAAACCTGTATGGTATCAAGCTTAACTTTTTTTACAAATTTCCTGAAAAGCTTAAGGCGGTCTTCTGCCGGCATTTTGAAATTAACTTTGCCATTCATAGGATATCCGAAGATAAACATACCATGCACCAGAAATCCGAATTTATGAAATACCTTTGTAAGAGCCACCATATCCTGGGGTCTTAT
>CP070807.1:743696-746315 GCA_020343695.1 Candidatus Omnitrophota bacterium
CGCTCCTCTCACATAGCGTGAGAGCAAGTATTTGGGTAAAGGCATACAATGTAGTGATTGGGCTCATTGTTGGGTATATTCTTTATAGCTTGAAGTTTTAGCTGGTATCAGGCATGCATGAAGGAGGTGTATCGATGGTTAAATATATCTTATTTATTTTGGTAATACTCTCATTATCGGCGTGTGTGGAGATGAGAGACTATGTAGGTGCACGAGAAGGATTCTTTGGTTTAGATGTAAAAACGAGATTCGGAGAAGGTGCGGAAAGGAAAGATTATTATGTCACAGAAGATGGGGTAGGTATTGTACAACATGATAGTAAAAATGAAATTATTTCTAAAATGGGTTCCCCTGACAGCATAGAAACAACCCTGGAGGGGTATGAGTGCTGGATATACGAAGAAGATAGATTGCAATTGATCTTCAAGGGAGATTACCTCCATGACTGGATTAAATAAGAATCTGTCAAAGAGTGTGTTGATGAATATAAGAGAACTAGAGAAACAAAGAAGAAGCAAAAAATTTTTTCTGCGAAACGCTGAATATGTTGCGAAAAATATTTTAGGGGATTATTTAGTTCTTCGCAGATTCAAGACGACTCTTGTAGGTAAGATCGTTGAGACCGAAAGCTACTTAGGGCTACAGGATGATGCTTCCCACAGTTTTGGAGGCAAAATTACCCCGAGGAATAGAATTATGTATAGAGAAGGAGGCTTCATTTATATCTACCTTATTTACGGAAAATTTTGGTGTTTTAATATCGTGGTTTCAAAGAAGGACAATCCTCAAGCAGTATTTATAAGAGCGATAGAGCCTATCGCAGGGATTGAGACAATGAAGAGAAAGAGAGGACTCTACCGCATAGAGAAATTGACCAATGGACCGTGCCGCTGGACTACTGCCTTTGGGATGAATAGAGATTTTTTAGGAGAGAGTATCACTTCTCGTAACGTATTTATTTCTCAAGGAAATTCAAAGGCATTTACGGTTGTGCGAACAAAGAGAATTGGCATAGAGTATGCCACCCAATCAAAAGACCTTCCTTTGCGATTTTATATTCAGGATAACCCTTTTATTTCTCAAAAGTGAGACAAGAGAGTAGCTTACTGGCCTCCAGAGAGTTTCTTATTGAGACCCCGCGCATAATTTTTCATTTTCCAAAAAGCTCTCATTTTACCTTCGGTTTTAGTCTCGTTCTGGGTAAAAAAACCAAAGATAGAGTTATTGTGCAGAAGCGGATCAGTGAATGGAGGAGGGTATTGTTGGAAGATTTCGGTATGGGGAACAGGAGAAAATTCTGAGAGTGATACTTTTGCTCCTAAAGAGTGTAAGAGATCTACCTCTCTTCGTAATTTTTTTAGATTCTGGCCAGGATACCCTAAAAGTAGATACACGCTGAATTCACCATTTTGGAATCCACCTTTTTTGAGTGCCTTTATGCCTTCTAGTAAATCGGTCTTGTTGACCTTATCCCCCCATGTTTTTTGCAGTCGAGGATTGAGCGTCTCTAACCCAAAATGAGGATTTATGAATCCTGACTCTTTCAGCAAACGGGCAATCTCTTTATCCAAGAATTTCAAGTGGAGGGCATTGGGGGTGTGAAAACGAACATTGAGAGTGTGTATTTTGTGTAACAATTTCTTTACATGCTCTGGTTCATAGAGAAAGGCATCGTCATAAAGCACAAAGTCTTTTATTCCTTTTTGAGCATATCTAAAGATGAACTCTCGTACAGTTTCGAGAGGAATCCGAAAGAATCCCCCAGAGAGTTTCTTTATGGCGCAGTAACTGCAGCTGAACGGGCATCCCCAGCTGGTTCTTAAGATTACATAATCTGACTTTCGATAAAAGTCTTCATAGGAAGGAAGGTGAGAGTAGAGATTTTCATAGTCAAAGTCCAAACCCAACAACGTAAAGAGCTTTTTGAGTTGCTCATTTTTAAAAATGAAGTCGCAGGGAATAGTATTGTTGGCATGTTCGTAACAGAGGCTCGCATAGGTTCCACCCAAAATAATTGGGACACCGGGGAATGCGCGTTTGAGTATCATTGCGAGTTCTCTAAGAGCAGGATACCAGTAAGTCATTGAACTCGTCAGAAGGATAAAGTCCGGCCTTTTGCCTTTTAGTTGATTCGTCAGCTCTTCTTTTGTCATTCCATATCTTTTAAAGATACGAGGGATACTTTTCAAAATCGGCGGCTTCTCAACTCGCTCTGAGTAGTACTTACCTCTTCCAAATGTTCCTTGGGTAATTTTTTTATCGAGACAGTCTATGTAGTTGAGGGTGATTCCTTTGCTTTTAAGATAGGAAAGGATTACCAGAAATCCGTACGGCTTAAGCCAAAAATCATAGGCAGCAAAGTCAACTATCCAGGGATTTATTGCTAAAATATTCATCATTTCATTATAGCAGATGTCAAATGAAGGCACAACTTAACACTCCAAGCACACGCTACATTTACTGTGTTCTGTAAATTGTGGCCTCATTGAAGATGTGATATAATATTGAAATAATGATGCAAGAAGCTTTTAAGAATACAATTGAAAAGTATGGTTTAGTAAAGAGAAAAGAGAGCATCCTTTTAGGGGTTTCTGGCGGCCCGGATTCGGTGTGTATGCT
>CP070807.1:746415-749000 GCA_020343695.1 Candidatus Omnitrophota bacterium
ATAGATAAGCAAGGAGTTAGAAAAATGGCCTTCTTTTCTCCCGCAACCAACAGATTTTACAAATTGACCCCTTCCTCTGACTGGCCAACAGTATCCATAGGTTCAGTTCCTATGCATAAGCTAAGTTCCCCTAAAAAAGATACACAGAATAAGATAAATCTCTTAAAACCTCATGGATACGTGCTTGATACCTGTATGGGATTGGGTTATACGGCAATTCTGGCAGCGCAAACTGCCAGGCGCCTGCTTACCTTTGAGAGAGACGAAAATATAGTATTTTTGGCGAAACTTAATCCCCTCTCAAAACCTTTATTTGAATCGCCTAATATCCAGATAAAAGAAGAGGACATAGGGGAGGCAATAAAAGGAGTTGTTGGGTGTTCATTTGACTGCATTATTCACGACCCACCTACATTTAAGCTCTCCCCTCAGTTGTATTCTCTGGCGTTTTATGAGGAGCTTCTGCGTGTGCTCAAAAAACGAGGCAGGTTCTTTCACTATACCCCTCTCTATAAAGTAAAGAGAGGATTTGATTTCCCTGCACGCGTGAAAAAGAAACTTCAGTCAGCAGGGTTCAAAATCATTGAATTCTCTCAAGAATCAGGAGGATTCCTGTGCCGAAAGTAGATTTGGAGAAGGAAAGAAAACTACTTGACCGCGAGATAACTTTCTTTCACTTTAAGCGTGCTACCAGAAAAATCAAGAAGTGCATTAAGTTAGCAGAAGAGACAAAAGATGACTTCTTCCTCAGTTACTTTCTGGCTCAGAGATGTATTTTGAGGCAGGACTATAGACGGGCAATGCACTACTTTAATTGCGCTCTTCATATACGCAAGAACGATGGTTGCACCTATAATGATAAAGCGCTCTGCCTTGCAGAATTAGGTAGGCTTAAGGAGGCGCTTGCTTGTTTCAATCGGGGAATTAAGCGAAACAGGGACTGCGCCTCTTTGTATCACAACAAAGGCTGGTTGCTTCATTCTCTGGGAAGGCATAAGGAGGCAGCTGTGTGTTTTAAGAAGGCATTGGAGCTTGAGGCTGGTAGGGTAGAATCTCTCTACAGTCTCGCCGACACCTATTGCCATTTAAATGATCTGCAGCAAGCCAGGCAACTCTTTCATAGAGCCCTGCGGTTAATCAAAGGAAAGAGTTCCTACGCCCACAAACAAACTTTAAAAAAACTGAATAAGTTAGAAAGATAGTACTTGTTAAACCCCCATATTTTATCCTCCAAAATAACCCATTATCTCTAGGGACATAGACAACAAGTTATGCCGGTACAAGAAGGCACTATTTGGAGTAGGATGGGCAATATTTTGCAATCCTACACTGAAAAATCGCCGCTTTTGCCATTTTGCACAATTGACATTTTGCACATTGGTTTTTTTGCAATTTTGTGGTATATCTTAATTGACAAGATAGGACCTGATAAGATATAGATTTCCTTTGAAAAAGGCAAACTGAGGGTGACCTTAGGACGCAAAGCCATTGCCCCGATGTTAGGTCGGGGAGCGAGGCTGCCAAAGGAAAATGGGTAGAGACCCTAAGGTATTAATAATGCCTTAGGGTTTGTTATTTTTAGCCAAATCCGTACGCTCATTAAAGGAGGATAAAAATGAAAAAGAGAAAGACCCGTAAGGTAAAGCGAAGAGTGGTTGCTTTTCTCAACAGGCATGAGATGGAGTTCCTGGATAAGTTAAGCATGGACTCCTTATTTTCCACGGGCTATAAGCTCTCGCGAATCGATGTAATTGCTGCCTTAGTTGATGTAGCTATGGCCTTAGGGATATCAGCAAAGGGCGTCAAGAGCAGAGGTTCCTTGGTCTGGCGGATACTGCATTCTATACGTGCTCCAGGAGAGAGGCGTCAATACCACCGCTTTAAGAAGAATTTAGATGTAGCTTTTAGAAAGATGGATTCCTTAGCAGAGTACAGTTCATCGGTCACAGAAGATATAGGTGTAGGTGGTTTTCGCATGGAAGTAACTACACTAGGAGAACCCCTTGCAATCAATCAAATTATTGAAGTTACCATCTCTGACCCACAAAAAGAACACCAGGCGATAAAGGCGATTGGACGTGTTGTGTGGATGAGAGAAAAAGAGGATCCCCAAGGCCTTGAGATAGGAGTCAAACTCACCTATGTAAAAGAGGAGGATAGAGAGAAATTCTTAAATTGCCTCAGCGCAGGGGTCCTTGAAGAAGCAAAACACCATCTCCCTTTAAAAGAGGACAAGAAAGATAGGCGGAAACAAGTGGAATGAAGGCAGGTGAAAATGTTTACAATCAGGCGGATATCGATAAAAACTGTTTGATTTTAAAGCGATGGAAACGGTTTCAAAATGCCTGGACTTTGGCTATACAGGTGTTGAATAAGCTATATATTATATGGTATATTTTAATGGTAGAGGTAATAACAGGAGAAGGGACAACGAAAAGGCAAACCCTGATGTAAAGTCGGGGGGCGCAAAGCCACGGGTCCGAGGAAAAAGTTTTATTTTTAGTACAATTGGTGAGGAAAGCCGGGCTACCGAAAGTCTCTTTGTGGGATTTTTTAGGTAGCCCTTTTTATTTTATTGACAATTT
>CP070807.1:749100-751667 GCA_020343695.1 Candidatus Omnitrophota bacterium
GGTTAAGGGTTCACGTTTTATTACCCACATAAAGCGCCTAAAAGATTGCCGTGACTCTCTGAAAATGTTCTTTGAGAATGCCTCGGCACTGGAAGAGAAATTATTCTGCGCACTCTGGCAGCTTCCTCCATCACAAAAAATTGACTTGAAAAAGTTAGAAGATTTTATTAATCTACTTAAGAAGCACCACTCAGGCTGTTTGCACAGTTTTGAGTTTAGACACCCAACATGGTTTAAGGAGGAAACCTATCAATTGCTAAAAAATAATGATATCAACCTATGCATTGCCGATTCTCCCACGTTTTCCACGGCTGAGGCAATAACTTCATCTTTTGTCTATTTACGATTCCATGGCGGCAAAGTCCTCTACGGGAGCGAGTATTCAAAAGAGGAATTAAAAGAGTGGGCGGAAAAAGCAAAGGTATGGCTTAAAAATTCAAAGCTTCTGTTTGCCTTTTTTAACAATGATGCACAAGGGTTTGCGGTAAAGAATGCTTTGAAATTTAGGGAACTAATCACATGAAAAGTTATAAACTAAAATCTTTCTCTGCAACATCGATTATAAAATACCAGGAAAATCTCAACCATCAGCAGTTGAGGGCGGTTGAGGAGGCAGACGGGCCGTGCCTTGTGCTGGCAGGAGCAGGAAGCGGAAAAACCCGCATTTTAATTTATCGGCTTGCTTATCTTTTAGAGAAAGGGATAAACCCTCACAACATACTTCTTGCCACCTTCACCAACAAAGCAGCCCAAGAGATGATTCATCGGGCAGAGGCACTTCTTAAATCGTCCCTTTCGGGCCTTTGGGCAGGAACATTCCATCACATCGGAAATGTAATTTTACGAAAAGAAGCGCAAACCTTAGGGTACTCGCCTAACTTCACTATCATTGACAGAGAAGATTCCAAAGACTTCATTCAAGACTGTCTTGAGGAGTTAGGTTACTTAAAGAGAGAGAAGCTCTTTCCGAAAAAAGAAATTATTTCCAATGTCTGGAGTTTAGCGTGTAATTCCCAGAAAGATATCGATGAAATTGTGGGGCACTTCTATCCCCATGTTGAAGAGTATCTTCCTCATCTTAAAAAAATCATCGCTTACTATGAGCAGAAAAAGAAAGATGCCAACACTATGGATTTTGATGACCTTCTCATCAATTGGCTAAAACTGATGCAAAATGAAAGCATCTGCACCAAATACTCTCAAAACTTTGCCTATATCCTTGTTGATGAATACCAGGATACCAACCGCATTCAGTTTGAAATCTTAAAGCGCCTTGCCTGCGTCCATAACAATATTCTCGTTGTAGGCGATGATGCCCAGTCAATATACTCTTTCAGAGGCGCCGAAATAGACAACCTCTTGGATTTCCCGCGCATTTTTACAGGAGCAAAGGTATTTAAATTGGAAATTAACTATCGTTCCTCTCCTCAAATACTTAATCTCGCCAATGAAATTATAAGACACAATATGCAGCAATTTCCCAAAACCCTTGAGGCAATAAAAAAAGATGCTGATAACCCTGTGGTTGTGAAAAGTAAAGATGTATATCAGCAGGCAAAATTTGTTGCCCAGAGAGTCATTGAGCTTAACAGGGAAGGAATACCATTGAATGAAACTGCCGTACTGTTTCGCTCCCGCTTCCAGGCGCTGGAACTGGAAGTTGAGCTCTTAAAAAGAAATGTCCCTTACGTGGTAAGGGGGGGAGTGCGGTTTTTTGAGCAGGCGCACATAAAGGATATACTCAGCTACCTTAAGATTATCATTAATCCCAAAGATGAGCTTTCTTTCAAGCGGGCGATTTGCCTGCATAAAGGAATCGGAAGAACCTATGCCCAACAAATCTGGAAGAAATTCACCCACAATAAGAACTTAAAAGATATTGACAAAGACCTTCCCAAGCGGCCAAAAGAAGGATTTAAAGAATTTTCCGCGCTGCTTGGCTCTTTAAGAAATATCCAATCTCCTCAGAAGGCAATAAGAGAGGTTCTTAAATTTTACAAGGATTACTGTTACCTTTCCTTTGATAATTCCGACGAGAGAATTCTTGATTTAGAGGAGCTGGCCAAATTAGCCACTGACTATCCCACAATACGCAAGTTCCTTTTGGATTTCAGCTCGTTTGAGGAGTTTAAGGGAGAAACCTTACTTTCCGGCTCTGATAAAGACGAAATTCTTGTCCTCTCTACAGTGCATCAGGCAAAGGGCCTTGAATGGGAAGCAGTGTTTATCATCGGGTTTAGCGACTATGAATTTCCCCATCCCAAAGCACTCAATTCACAGAAGGATTTAGAGGAAGAACGAAGATTATTCTATGTGGCAACCACGCGCACAAAATCTTTACTTCACATTACCTATCCGGAGACAAAATACACCTTCAAAAACGGCCTCATTATCTCGCGGCCTTCGATGTTCTTCTTTGAACTGCCCAAAACCACCTATGAGGAATGGAGTTTAGAAGATACGGCAGGTGTCCTCGAGGAGCTATAGCAAAGTTACACCGAGCCAGCCTTTAAAGAAAAACCGTAGCTCAATAACTCATCGAGAAGTTCTGGATCCAACTCATAAAG
>CP070807.1:751767-754325 GCA_020343695.1 Candidatus Omnitrophota bacterium
GTAGAGTCAGCTGCCTATCTCTCCGTAGTCCTACTACGCTAAAGCTTCGAAGGACGTAGGAGGGGATTGATTTGTTAGATGTTTATTTTTTCTTTTTAAATAAATACAAACCACCTATAACTGCTAAAAATGCCCAAAGCAAATGGGCTGTAGCTTGACTTGACCTATAGTCTCCTCCCATCATACTGAAGAAAGTAACCACTTGCCATAAGGCGTATAAAAATAAAATGACCGCAATGATCTTTCTCCCCATTATGACCTCCTCTTATGATAGAAACTTCTTATAAAATTCCTCGATCAAATTGTCTATTTTCCACATAAACTGCGGTGCATAGATAATACCAAGAATAACTACTAGAAAGAACACATATATACCTATGGCTACTAGAAAAAGACTGCGTGATTCTTTGCGAAGTTTTCTAAATGTATTTTTTAAATTTTCTTTTGTTGAACGAGTATTACACATTGGATCTCGTTCATAAACATTGAGTCTACTGAATAACACTATCACCATACCCATTCCTGTGAACCCCAAAGGAGCTAAAATGAGACCCCAAAAGCCAGAAGAATCCATAATCATTTTTTATTCTACATCTAACATAGAAATCAGCGGCCTTGCGAGCCGCCGGAGGCGGCGAGTAAGGTCTGCTGGATTGACTTGTTAGATTTTTATTTTTTCAATATATAAGCCTTTATCCTAAGTATATTTACATAAATGTTAAAAGGGTGTACTTTTAATATTTCATTATAATCAGAAATAGCATCAACATAATTACCCTGCTGAATGTAAATATCAGCTCTGTTTAAATATGGAACCAGGTGGTCATGATTATTTTCTATAGGGTAAAGATTAATGGCTTTTGTAAAGTCCGCAATTGCTTTATCGTATTCTTTTCTCTCCTTATAATGCATGCCTCTATTATTGTAAGCCCTTGCATCTTTAGGGTTTATTTCTATAACTCGGCTATAGTCATTAATCGCTTGATCAACTTTTCCCTGCTGTGTATATCCATATCCTCGATTATAGTATGCTTCATGGTCATTGGGGTCAATTTGTATAGCCAGCGACAAATCTGATATCGCATCATCAACATTCCCTTTTTTTCCATGCGCAAGACCTCTGCCCCTGTACGCAGCCCCACGTTGTGGCTTAAATTGCAACGTTCTTGAGTAATCTTCTATTGCCTGGGTGTAATGACCTGTATACTCATAAACATTTGCGCGGCCATTATAGGCAGCCCAATTAGCGGCATCAAGCTCAAGCGCTTTATTATAATCACGCAGCGCTTTTCTGTATTGACCCTTAGCGTAATAAGCATTCCCTCTATAGACATACCCATCGGCTGCCTTATAGCTCCCATTTAAAGCTCTGTCTAAATCAAAGATAGCTTTATCGAAGTTATCCATTTTATAATACGTTACGCCTCTACAATAATAAGCTTCTGAAAAATGTGGGTCGATTTGGATTGCTTTAGTAAAATCCAAAATTCCTTTATCTGGCATATCCGTCATTGTATATATAACGCCTCGATTACGATAAGCATCGGCATATTTAGGTTTGCATTGAATGGCATCACTGAAATCTTTTAAAGCTAACTCCAGTTCATTTCTCTCCCTATACATATTGCCTCGATTAAAAAGCGCCTGAGCATAATCAGGCTTTAGTTCCACGGCCTTGTTGAAGTCAACAAATGCCTTTTCAAAACTACCCCTTTTCTCATATACAGCGCCTCGGCCGCAATATCCATCAGGAAAAGTAGGATCAAGGTTTATTGTCTTATTAAATTCAGCAAAAGCTTCATCATAATCCTGAGAATTAAAATACTGCTGCCCCTTTTTAAATGCTTTTTTTGCTCTTTCTCTAAAACTCTGAGGATGTGCGTTTCCGACACATAGTAGTAACATAAGTAACGCTACATAAATTTTTGTTCTATTTTTTCCTTTTTCAATCATTTTATTTTTTTAAATCTAACATAGAAATCAGCTGCCTTTTGAGCCCGCCTCCTCTGACCAACTCCAATGGCGGGCGAAAAAGGTCAGCTGCATTGATTTGTTAGATGATTCATAATTTTATTTCTTGGGATGTTGTTTGAAGAACTCCCACATTACTTTCGAAGCGGAAATATCTTGATTTATATTCCCAACACCTTTCCGGATTTCAAATTGCGTCACCGTACCACCTGGCCAGGTATGCCCTCCGTCTTCCAAAATCCACAGCACTACCTCCGTGTTATTACGTCCTCCTGAATAACGAAGACAGCGGGCTTGACCAATTCGGGTAACTTCCGGTTGTGGCAAGCACCCGTTATATTTAATCCACTCTTGGATGATTTCCTCCGTAGACGGCAATATCATTTGTTGGCGTCCCAGACCTTTACTCTGACCACCGTAAAAAGGCGCTAGTGTATCTTTAATTCCGTGGAAATGAATAATGGAAATTGCTTCAATTGGTGGCTTTATCGATTCGCTGATGCTTCGCTGGCCGGAAACTGCCCATATAGCGGCAATTCGGTTAGATAATTCGGATGCCAAGCGATAACACATACGAGATCCGCGGG
>CP070807.1:754425-756947 GCA_020343695.1 Candidatus Omnitrophota bacterium
GGAAGACACATTAGTACTTCTCAAATAGAGCATTACGCTATTTTGAACCCCTGCAAGTTTTTAGAGAAACAAGGGTTTGAGGTCACGTATTTAAAAGTTGATGAACATGGTTTAATAGACCTCCGGCAGTTAGAGGAGAGCATAAAGAACGATACCATTTTAGTCTCGATTATGTACGCCAATAATGAAGTAGGTACTATTCAACCTATTCAGGAGATTGCAAAACTATGCAGAAGCAGAGGCGTATTCTTTCATACCGATGCCGTGCAAGCAGTGGGTAAGATCCCTGTAGATGTAAAAGATTTAGGAGTGGATTTGCTTTCTCTTTCCGGTCATAAGCTATATGGACCTAAAGGGGTGGGAGCGTTGTATATAAGGAAAGGCCTTGAGCTCGAACCTCTTCTTAGAGGGGGTCATCACGAACAGATGAGGCGAGCAGGGACAGAAAATGTTGCTGGTATTGTGGGATTAGGAGAGGCAGCGCGAATTGCACAAGAAGAAATGGGCCAAGAAGGTGAAAAGATAAGGGCATTGAGAGACCAGCTAGAGAGAGGTATTGTAGAAAAGATTCCTGAGATAAAAGTTAATGGGCACCCCTCTAGGCGACTGCTTAACACTCTGAATGTGTGCATCAAGTACATTGAGGGGGAAAGCATGCTTATTCATTTAGATTTTGAGGGAGTGTGTGCATCGAGCGGTTCTGCCTGCACATCTGGTTCGCTTGAACCTTCGCATGTCCTTTTAGCAATGGGGATTCCTCCTGAAGTTGCACACGGCTCTTTACGTTTTAGTTTGGGTAGATTCACGACTTCTCAAGAGATACAGAAGGTATTAGAAGTGTTTCCTCCGATTACGGAGAGATTAAGAAAGATATCTCCCCTCTGGCAGAGAAAGTAGGTGAAGATGAAAGTTAAAGATTACAAACAGGAGCTCGTTGCCCGGATCATGACATTGAAAGAAAGAAAGAAAGCGGCTATTTTGGCTCACAATTATCAAATCCCTGGAATTCAGGATATAGCCGATGTGTTGGGAGACTCTTTAGGGCTCGCAAAAATCTCTAAGACCCTGAGTTCTTCTCACATTGTTTTTTGCGGAGTAAAATTTATGGCCGAGACTGTTAAAATTCTGTCTCCTCACAAGAGGGTATTTCTTCCTGTTGTTGATGCGGGCTGCCCGTTAGCAGATATGATCCAGGCAGAGGAGCTTATTGAATTGAAAAGGAATCATCCTGAGGCTTGGGTGGTCACTTATGTAAATACCTCTGCCGAGGTGAAATCTTTAAGTGATGTGTGTTGTACTTCAGCAAACGCAATCAATGTTGTCAAAAATATCCCCGTAAAAAAAGTAATTTTTATACCCGACAAAAATTTAGGATGGTGGGTTGCAAAAAATGTCCCTCATAAAGAGCTGGTTATCTGGAATGGATTCTGTTATGTTCATGAGCAATTCACTCTGAATGACTTAAGGCAGGCAAAGAAGGTTTACCCTGATGCCGAAGCGTTAGTCCATCCTGAGTGCAGACGGGAGATTCTGGAGGAGGTAGATTATGTTCTCTCCACCTCAGGGATGCTCAAACGTGCAAAGGCCTCTTCCGCCCAAAGGTTTATTATCGGGACAGAAGAGGGCCTGCTGTATAGGTTGAAGAATGAAAATCCCCAAAAAGAATTTTACTCCTTAGGCAACGCCCGCATGTGCATCAATATGAAAAAGACTGGTCTCGATGAACTCTACAGCTGTCTTGAGAAGGAAGCCTACGAAGTAGAATTACAAGAGCAGATAATAGAAAAGGCAAGAGTTGCATTGGAGAGAATGGTTGAATATGTCTAGTGAGTATTTAGGCTACACAGAGAAAGTTTTAGAGCATTTTCGCAATCCTCATAATATGGGTAAACTGGATGACGCCGATGGTATAGGTAAAGCGGGAAGCTCAATGTGTGGAGATATAATGTGGATATACATAAGAGTAGAAAACAATACTATCGTTGACTGCAAGTTTGAAACCGTTGGGTGTGCGGCAGCAATAGCGAGTTCCTCAGTATTGACTGATTTTGTGAAAGGAAAAACCATCGAAGAGGCACAAAAGATTTCCAATAAAGATGTAATTGCCCAATTAGGGGGGCTGCCTCCCATAAAGGTGCATTGTTCGGTATTGGCAGAGGATGGCATAAAGGCGGCTATTGAGGATTATCTAAAAAAAAGCCATAAGTTATAACTGTTTTGCAATACATGAGTTAAGATGAAAAAAAGAGTTGCTGTCGGATTAAGCGGGGGTATAGATTCTTCTGTGGCAGCATATCTTCTCACAAAAGAAGGTTTCGACGTCGCCGGGTTTACTTTAAAGTTTTTTCCTGAGGAGAATCGCTGTTGTGATCTTGAGAGTCTCTACCAGGCACAGCGTCTATGCCATACCTTAAGAATCCCCCACTATACAATTGATGTAAGAGAACTATTCAAGAAGCACATTGTACAGTATTTTACCCAGAGTTATTTAAAGGGCTTTACCCCCAATCCTTGTGCTCTTT
>CP070807.1:757047-759427 GCA_020343695.1 Candidatus Omnitrophota bacterium
TAACTACATCCCGGATACCATCTCGGAGCAACGCTTCTTCTAAGGCATGGAATTCGCTTCTACGAAACTGGTGATGGTCAGGGTAGATAATTTCTTTCTCGATGCGCAAGTTTAACTCTCTCAATTTACGAAAAAAACCTCCCGGATAACCTATTGCAGCAAGAGCAGCCAATCGTCTCTCTCGCAGAAATTCAACGGGTATCTCGCTACCCCCTATATCAGCAAATCGTCTCACCCGATAAGAGGAAAGATATACACTAAGATAAGGGAAAATCTTCTCAAAACGTTTTTTTGCTTTCATGGGAGCCTCTAACTCATCCTTATAATTTAAAATAAGAATATCGGCTCTCTTCAATGAGGCAAACGACTCTCGGAAAAAATAGGCGGGAATTAGCCGCGCTTTTCTTCGTAGCTCTCGCGCACCCATAATTACAATGTTGAGATCTCTCTTTAATTTACGATATTGAAATCCATCATCGAGAATGAACGTATCAAATGAAGATGCATGGTTTTTGATAAGCTGAATTCGATTTGCAGAAGTCAAAACCTCAACCCCTTCCTCCTTAAACATACTCTCCTCATCAGTACCATACCCACGACGTAAAACCGCGACTTTGTGGCCGATGGCAAGCTTCTTGTAAAGATAAAGAGCCAGGGTGGTCTTTCCTGTTCCAGACCAGCAAATATTGCCGATGCTGAGAACTGCTTTAGGAGAGGAAAACTGCTTTATAATCTTTTTATCGTAAAGGAAATTTCTCAAATAAATTCCTAATCCATAGAGAAGAGAAAGAAGGTAAAGGAAACAATAAAACAGTAATTCAAGGATATTCTTGCGCTCTTTTTCCAAAAAACATATATACCAATTCTTTATTTTCGTCATTGCTCACCGCATTACTGTAAGTGTGAGTTTAACGATTTTACTATAATTTCTAAATTCTTCTCAAGACCTCTTCTCTCTTGCTCAAAGACCTCTAGGCACCGAGAGCGTAAATTGTCTCTTAACGCTTTATCCTGTATGAGTCTAAACAGCATATCTTTTAGTTCCTGCGGATTTCTGACCTGTATCCCTGCTCCTTTCTCTAACACAGCCTCTTCGGCATCTTTAAAATTATCCATGGAAGGCCCAAAGACCGTCGGTTTTGAAAAATATATTGGCTCTAAGATATTATGGCCACCGTGATGTGCAATGCTTCCTCCCACAAAGCATATATCACAGAGAGAATAAAAATACAATAGTTTTCCCATCGTATCAAGAATGTAGATACCCTTATGTTCTTTCGATGAACTCCCAAGTGTACTCACTTTTACTGGAGAAAATCCATGCGATATAATACTTTTCTCAATAAGGGGTACTCTACTGGTGTGGCGAGGAGCAATGAGGAGACTCACGGAATCTACCACATTCAAAATGTCCTTATAGATATCAACTATCATCTCTTCCTCTGGGGCATGAGTACTGCCGGCAATTATAAGGAGTCTGGCTTCGCTCTTCAAGAAGGGAGTATATTTTTCAGCTATAGAAGCAAGGTGGGCTTTGTCGACAGAAATACTTTCAAATTTCATATTGCCACTAACCACAATTTTTTCATCATAACATCCCAGTGAATGGAATCGTTCTTTATACAAGGGGTTCTGCACCCCAACAAAATTGACTTTATTGATCACTCTCTTTATTATAGGTTTCACGAATCTGTATCGTCTCCATGCTCTCGTTGAAATTCTCCCATTGACGATGACTATAGGAATATTTCTCCTATTCAGCCGATAAAAGAGATGAGGCCAGATTTCTGTCTCGACTGCAATGAATAGTTTTGGTTGAATACGCCTTAACACTCTTCTCAAAATCAAAAATATATCGAATGGAAAAAAGATTACTTCTGCCAAGGAAGCGTATTTCTCCTTCGCCACTCTATATCCCGTCAATGTCGTTGTGGAAATCACCAGAGGGCAACTTGATACCTCTCTGATTTTGTTGATCAATGTCCCAATTAAATTTGCCTCTCCTACACTTACCACCTGAATCCAAATGGCATCCTTCTGGCGCAGGCGGATAAACCCCAGTTTTTCTCTCAGTGCGTAAAGAGTTATTTTCTTTCGGTAAATATAGATGGGTAGGTATAGAAGAAATCCCAAAACAAAGATAATATCATAAATGATAAAAAGAATGTTGCTCATTTTGCTCGTGGATGAGCTTTTTCGTATACCTTCTTTAATGTATCAATGGTCAGATGCGTATATACTTGAGTGGTAGAGATACTCGAATGGCCTAAAAGCTCTTGTACGCTGCGCAAGTCTGCACCTGCGTTGAGAAGATGGGTGGCAAATGAGTGTCGGAACGTGTGAGGCGATACTTTTAAGGAAATTGCCACTTTCTTTACAT
>CP070807.1:759527-761880 GCA_020343695.1 Candidatus Omnitrophota bacterium
TTTGAATTAGACCTTCCTGAAGTAATGAAAGTTAAAAGGTCAAACATCAATAAGAAATTGGGAGAACTTCCTTCCAATGTTTCTTTGGTTCCAATTGATTTTAGTAGTCAAGATCTTGGTGAGGAACTGAAAAAAGCAGGATATGACCTGTCTTTAAAAACTCTTTTTATATGGGAAGGGGTAACACAGTATATTAGTCATGAAGCAATTGATAATACCTTGAGATATGTTGCCCAGGCTGCCGCTGGCAGTAGAATTGTCTTTACTTACGTTTTGGAGAGTTTTATTAATGGCAGCTATGTCCCTGCTGGCTTAGGTTCCTTATATAAATTTGTGCTTAAAAAGAAGAACCCACTCTGGCTTTCCGGGTTTGATCCTGCTGAGATGAACGAGTATTTGTCAAAATTATCTCTATCAATAATTGAAGATATTGGTAATAAAGAGTTTATGGAACGCTATATTAAACCCAGAGGCCGTGATTTAACTGTGATGGATATTGAGCGTACAGTTCTGGCGGAAGTGAAATAAGACGTTAGTTATTATTGAATAGATAAAATACTACAATTCTTATCTACAAATGTACGAACATCGGCATCACTGTTCCATTGCAGGTATAGCTATGTTGAAGGACAAGGTTATGCTTTGTCTGTTGTGTAGTCCCAATAACATCCTCTGTTTTAGCCTAAAAATCGGCACCGATTGATATATTCTTCGCTGTAGGGGGCCATGATTGTACGCCATCGAACCCATAATCTAATCCCCGGTCTAGAAAAGGTTATTATACCCAAATCAGTCAATATTGTGATAGTATTGTTGTCGCAACAACCAGCAGTCTCGAAAAAGGAGAAGACTATGATTAAATTCGACATCATAGTAATAGGCGGGGGCCCTGCCGGCTCCTATGCTGCTTTAGCAGCTGCCAAGAGGGGACTCAGAGTAGCTCTTTTTGAAGAGCATGGGGCAATAGGGTGGCCTAGGCACGACCCTGGATGGCTTTTGAAATCGGACTTTACAGATTCCATAGTTGGCGCAATAGGCAAGGTAGTATTTTCGACCCCAGTCCGAGAGTACAGGGTATGTGATGCGGAATCTGGTGAACTAATAGAAAAGAGCACAATAGGAGGATATCTTATCAGGAGAGACTTGCTGGAGAAGGAAATAGTAGCACTTGCTATACAAGCTGGGGCTAATGTATACCTTAAGACCAAGGTTTTGAAGCTTGTGAGAGGAGAAGGTAAGGTAGATGCGATTGAGACTAACTCTAATACTATTCCAAGGGCTGAAGGTAAAGTCTTCATATGTGCAGACGGAATTAGGTCTTCAAATATTGGATTCGCTGTCAGCGAGGGATTGTGTGAACCAGGAGAATTACGGCCAGGGATAAGCTACATTCTTGCAAACGCAGACGTAACTGATGGGGTAATAGAACATTTCCTGTCTTCCGATTCCGTGTTAAACTACTTATGTTTCTTCACTCATCGTAAAGGCCTATGTTACTTTAGCCTTCCAGCTTCGACACCGCTTTATGAATTTCAGGGAAGACGAGATAACATCGTCTCTCGGAAAGCCCAAAAGGCGTACCCCCTGGAGATGTGCGGATACACGAGAGCAATTTCAGGACAATACGGTAGGTATTTCAAGAATATGGTCAAGGAAAACGTCATTTTTGTTGGGGATGCGTCAGGCGGTGCCGGCAACATCCATGGAATGATACAGGGGCAATTTGCAGGCAAGGTTGCTGCTTCTGCGGTCAAGGAAAATGATATAACCGAGGAACGATTAGCTGAATACCAGGAACTTGTGGACAATACCTTAGGAAAAGCCCCGTTTTACTGGTTTTCTGCGATAGAGGATTTTGGCTCATTTGGTAAGTGGTTCGATGGCTTTAATAAAGTAACGGAAGGGATAAGGGCTACAGAACTTCCTGGTCTGTGATGAGACTTCTGGGCTACGAGCTCTCAGTTGCGTAGTCACAATAAAATCCTCTGTTTCAGCCTCAGAATAAGTGCGATGTAGTAGGATAGGGAGTAGGACAATCAACAGGCAGGTGTTGGTGACACCAAGACCTGGAGATTTGCTTTAACATTTCTGACCTTGACCTGGTCGTAATCTGTCAAATCGTATAGTAGTAAAAAGGGAACATTTTACTACCTTATTACCTCTGAAAGAGAATAGCTCTCTGAATCTACAAAAATGTTTTGTGATCTCGCTAGCTCTGTGCTTCTGGGATAGCGTCCGGCTGGACAATACCTGCTTTGCTGGGCTCTCTGCCTCGCTTTTCCCAGCGATCAATGATATCCTGTATACGCTGTCTGAACAATATCACCCAATCCGCTTTCACATCCTCACGAAG
>CP070807.1:761980-764308 GCA_020343695.1 Candidatus Omnitrophota bacterium
GAACTCTTAAATCAGTCACAATAGTTATTACTTTGAAGTTTTGCTTTGCCTTTAAAATGGCAATGAGTGGGAGAGGAAAAAAATGGGTTGTGATGATAATCTCGGGGTTCAACGCCTCCAGGTACTGGAAAAAAGGCAGAAACAAGCAACGGTGTAGGTGCGTAAGAACAAATTTGACGAATGATTTCCGGGTTAAAAAAAAGAAAAATTGCCAAAGCAAGGGGAGATGTTCAGTAACAAAGAGATACGCGCGAGGGTAAATTTTCTTTATGGTGTGAGGGAATGCAAAATCGAGAAGATCTTCGCAAGGAGCATTGAGAAAATCTTTCAGGGAAGAAGCTGCTTTTTTATGTCCTTCTCCGAAACTCGCGTAGATAAGAAGTGTTTTAGCCATAGTGTTGACATACGTAGTGGGCGGCCAGCAAAAGGTTATCAAAAATATAATCCGGTTCAAATTCCCAGTTTTTCCGATTGGCAATTTTCTCTCTTCCTGAGAGCACTAACGCTCCTTTGAGCCCGAAGTCTCTGGCGGCTTTCATATCCCTGAAAGAATCGCCGATAAAAAACCCAATCGTCAGATGAATTCCAAAATCAGTAATCGCTTTTTGAAGAAGCCCCGTCTTGGGCTTTCGGCAGGAACAATTATCTTCCTGTCGATGCATACAGTAATAGATACCGTCGAGACGAGTATTCTGTTTTTTCAAAGTGCTAAGCATTTTTTTTGTCATCGAATCGAGCTCTTTCTGCGAATAGAGCCCTTTCGCAACCCCTGCTTGATTGGAGACCACAAATATTTTAAACCCCTTTTCATTCAGCTTTCGGATTCCCTCAACACTTCCTGGGATGAATTGAAACTGGCGCCAGGAAGTTACATATTGCCTATCTCCGGGATACTTATTAATTACTCCGTCTCGGTCAAGAAATACTACTTTCATGGTGCTGCTCCTTACTCTTTATAAAGAAGAGAATAAATCTTTTCTCGCTGAATTATTCTACATCTTCCCTCTTCTAGATTTCCTAATATTAGCCTGCCAATTCGCACACGTTTTAAGTCAACCACTTCAAACCCTAACAGTTTAAACAATCTACGCAAATGCCGCTTTCTACCTTCACAGACCACCACTCTGCAGACGCTTCTGGTTTTGCCTTTTCTCAAAATCTCTATTTTCTTAATTTTCAAATAGTCACTATTATCTCGAACCCCTTGAAGTGCCTTTTGACAATCGTTCTTTTCGAAAATACCGGTTAATTTGACCAGATACTCTTTTTCTACATGAAATTTTGGATGTGTTGCCCGGTAACATAAATCTCCGTCGTTAGTAAGAATTATGAGCCCTCGCGAATCTTTATCAAGCCTGCCAACAGGATAGATTCGCCTGTCTTCTTTAGAAAGCTCCTTTGGCAAAACCTCGATAATCGTACGCTTTGCGAATCTATCCTTTAGTGTGCTGCTCACGCCTTTGGGTTTGTTAAAAATGACATAAACATAATCCTGTGGCTGTATGGCTTTTTCGCCTATTTTTACACTATCTTCTTCTGTTACGTTGTATGAGGGCTCCTGAACTATTATATCATTAACGCTTATTTTGCCATTTCTGATTAGTATGTCTGCCTTTCTTCTTGAGGCTATTCCACTTTTAGCGATATAACGATTAAGGCGCATTGTTTGCCTATGGCAAAATCCTCCATTTTATTATACAAAATTAGCATTTTTATTATAAATACTATATACAGAAACGCAAGCTTTTTCGATAAAAACCTGTTTTCATATAAAGAAATTAGGAGTATAATAGAGAAGTGGAAGGAATATCTATTGATTGCCGGGTTAAATAAAAATTATCTATGAAACAGCTTTTTAAAAAAGGGTATTTTTCCATATCTTTATTGGCTATTATATCTTTCCTTTTTATAGGCTGCGGCCAACCCGGCTCACCGCGAGCAAAAAAATATGAAATCCCTGATAAACACAAACATGTACGAACAATTTCAATTGACGCCATAAAGGCGATGTCTGAAGGTAGTATCGAGATTAAGGAAATAGATCGTCAGAATATTTTAATTTTAATTGTCGATAAATATGGTGACGGGCATAGATATATCGTTGATTATACCGGATATTCGAAGAGCCAGGCATTGAAAATAATCAAAAACAAACCGCAATATTTAACTAATAAAAAAGATTGAGAATATATCTAAAACTTAATCCGTCTCGCTCTACCTCGCCCTCCTCTACCTCGCAAAACCGTAGCTTCGTAGGAATAGCTGATTTTTGTGTTATGGAGAATAAATTATGAAGAAAATTATATTACCAGGCATTCTCATTGCCTT
>CP070807.1:764408-766589 GCA_020343695.1 Candidatus Omnitrophota bacterium
ATCATTGTGGGAAAAAATAATTTTTTTAATACGGCTGTATTTTCTCTCAATGCTGCCAGGAGTTTCTTCTTTTTAATAATAATCAAAGGGATGGCGTAAATAAATAAAAGTTGAATAAAAATTGCCCCAAGAAAGTAAAGAGAACTGGCAATGAGAGTTCTTAAGCCTTCACCAGCAGGTACAATGCGATGAAAAATGCTCATCGTTAATCTGACAAAGAGAAACATAAGAATCCATACACCGAAGAGAGCGCAATATCGCCTTATACTCTTGAGGCTGTTCACCAAGAGAGAAGTTTCCTGTTTCTGTATCACATCAGCAATCATCCCTATTGCAAGAGCGGTCATGAAAATTCCTACAAGGGCACTTAAAATAATTTCTCCGTAGTTAAAGAGTTGAGGGAATACGAAAAAGTTAAATGGGTAGTGCAGAAATTTTTCACCAAAAAACGCTCGAATAGGTGGCGCGAAGACAGAAGAAAGAGGCCTCTGAGGAGCGGAGTAGATAAGATATATTAACAGAAAATGTGCCGTGCCCACAACAAGAAAAGGGATTAATATCTTGGGGTGTCTCTTTAAAACACGGAGTGTCTCTTTCCAAATATTTACTGCTAACTTCATGGACTCTACCCTCACTTTATGGGGGTACACCCACAATAAAATGTTACTGTGTTCCTTCTCCGGTTAAAACTCTTCCAACTGTCCAAAAAAGAATCCTCACATCGAGGAGCCAGCACACCCTTTTGATATAGAGCAAGTCGTATCGCAATTTTTTCCCTGCGTCTTTAATGGAGGCACCATATCGATACCGTACTTGAGCCAATCCTGTGATGCCTGGTTTAATATTCAGCCGATGAGGAAACTGGGGAATTCGCTTAACGATCATCTCCATGAACTCTGGTCTCTCTGGCCGTGGCCCAATTAAGCTCATTTGACCCCTCAATGCATTAATAAGCTGAGGCAACTCATCGAGATGAGACCTTCTCAAAAATTCGCCTATCCGTGTCACGCGAGGGTCATCATTTTGTGCCCAGACCGGTCCGGTTTCTAACTCAGCATTATTACGCATGGTGCGAAATTTCCACATTTTAAAAATTTCCCCATCTTTGCCGACTCTGTCTTGCTTAAGAAATACCTGGCCTTCTGAATCAATTTTTATCAAAATTCCAATAATTAAGAAAAGTGGCGAAAGAATCACCAGGCTGATGCTCGCTACCAGAAGGTCAAAACACCTCTTAAATACCTGGTAATTTGTTCGGGCAAAACCTACCACGACACTCACCACGCCTCCGCTCATAATCCAGGGAAACGCTGCCGGCAGAGAAAATGAAGAGGCAGGACTTAAGGCAGCCTCTGGCTGAGCGTATACAGAACTCTTGAGCCACCAAAATATGCTCCCCACCAGGAAAGAAGACCCTAAGCCCATTATTGCAGAAGTTAAGAGCTTTCTTGTTCTTGTGCTGTAAAACAGCAGATCTCTTGTGTATTCCTTCCAGGCAAACAACAATCTGATTAATTCCTCTCTTAATTCTTCAGACATAGCTGTTTTTATTAAGCAAAGCTTAAATTATATTAAGCATTTTTTATGCCAAATAAGGAGGAAGAAACCACAAAGAGAAGGTTTGTTAAGAATATAACTCTTTCATTATCAAAAGGTTATAGATATAGACTTAGAAACTTTGTTTCTTATGTGAGACTGGTGAAAGCGTTTTCCCTTTTGTGTTTCAAAAATAAACACATTATATGCCACTCAGGAAAAATTTTTTATAACTCAATATATATTAAGTAGTTAGGAGATGTTAACCTTTTCGACATAATTTCATATTTTAAACCCGATTCGGTTAAAGATTCATCCTCTGTAGTGGTTGAACGATGTACTTTACCTTCTTTTCCCTTTTCTATGGCAACGGCAGGGGTAAGTTCTCTTAGAATCAAGGCAATAAACTTTTCTGGGGAGCTTAGGTATTGGGTGGTAATTTCTGTCGAGAATTTTTACACAATTGAATATTTTTACACTTATTTTCTATAAAAACATTCTTCGACTTTCCTGCTAAAATTTATATCTCAATATTAGCATCACAACTGCTTATATAACAATACGTTAGACATTGTAAAAAAATACTTTTCTGGAAATAAAATTTGGCATGGGTATTGCTTTAAAATATGTAAGGAGATAAAAGGG
>CP070807.1:766689-768825 GCA_020343695.1 Candidatus Omnitrophota bacterium
AAGGATTCTTTAGGACAAATTTTTTATATTGGTATTCCTTCTGCAGCCACAAGGCTTTTATTGCCAGTGACCATGGCAGTTATTATGAGGATGGTAGCTGGCTTTGGGGCCGCAGCAGTTGCCGCTTTTGGTGTTGCGATTAAGGTTGAGATGTTTGTTTTTATGGTGATTATGGCGCTTGCTACTGCCCTTGTGCCTTTTATCGGGCAGAATTGGGGTGCAAAGCGCTTTGATCGGGTCAGAGAGGCGATACACTGTGCAAATAAATTTTCCATATGGTGGGGGATGGGGCATTTTGTTTTGTTTGTATTTTTAGCATTACCTTTAGGCTATTTATTCAGTAAAGATCCAGAAGTATCAAAAATTATTACTTATTATTTATGGATCATACCAGTTAGCTATGGTCTTCGCGGTGCATCTTTTTTATCGATTTCAGCATTTAATGCAATCAATAAAACACTTGTTGCTACGGGTCTTAATTTGATAAGAATGTTTTTGTTATATATCCCTTTTGCTTATCTTGGGTTATTAATCAGTGGGCTGTTTGGTCTATTCTGTGGATTATGCTTAGCAAATATCATTGCAGGACTAATTGCAATTCGTTGGAATAGAAGGATTTATAGAAGTTTTGGCGTTTCTTGAAAGAACTTGAAAGATATTTGGAAAGTTATATTACTTAAGTTATAATGGCTATAAGCTTGAGTTTAGTATTGAGCGATATATAAGTAAAATAGATAATATTAGGAGAAACGGAGGGGAGTAAATGAGCAAGAAAGACAAAAAAATAATTCTCATAGCTCAATGTCTAATAAACCCCTACTGTCGCGTCCATGTACTGGGACAGAATTTTCCCTTATCACATGAACTCACTAATTACTTAATGTCTAAAAAGGTGGGCATAATCCAGTATCCTTGCCCAGAGACAACAGCCCTGGGACTTAAACGTAATCCTCAAGGCAGGCAACAGTATGACAGTGCATTCTTTAGAAATCATTGTAAGGAGCTATTAAAGATTCCAATGCTTATGGTTAAAGAATTTATAGAAAATGGCTACCGCCTTGCAGCTTTCATAGGGCTTGAGAATAGCCCTACATGCGGTATACATTGGGGAAAGCATAAGGTAAATAAATATAATACGGAATCTCCCATACCAGTAGATAATCCAGCTCCTGATGAGCCCAGGCTTATGGGCATAATGGCAGAGATATTAATGGATGAATTAACAAAAGAAGATATAAAAGTCCCGTTTTTAGAGTTTCCTACTCAATCAGAGCCTGGCTCAGAAAAACGTAAAAAGTTCTGGGAAGAGCTTAAAAACACCGTAGAACCTTATTTAGCCCAAGAATAATTTGAAAATAGGATATCCTTGCATCAATCAGACCCTAGACTGTAGTGCCAATAAGACTTTTCGCCTGCGTTCATATTCAGAGTCTCGCCTAAGAGATACCTTACAAAATAATCTTGATTGTCTGCTTAAAATATTAGATTACAACGTTAAGAATAATATTTTGTTCTTTCGAATCTCATCTGATCTAGTACCTTTCGCTTCGCATCCCGTGTGTCGTTTCCGCTGGTATGATTATTTTAAGAAGGATTTTAAGGAAATCGGCCGTTTTATAAAAAAACACGATATACGCATATCAATGCATCCGGATCAGTTCACGCTTATTAATTCACCACGTAAAGATGTGCTAGAA
Source organism: Candidatus Omnitrophota bacterium (assembly GCA_020343695.1). Classification (GTDB taxonomy): domain Bacteria; phylum Omnitrophota; class Gorgyraeia; order Duberdicusellales; family 4484-171. Next base: position 768,387 of record CP070807.1, read on the forward strand.
CGCAGTATCAGCGAGCTTCTTTATCATGCACGCATTTTAGATGCCATGGAGCTTAGCGAAACAGCAAAAATACAGATTCATGTGGGAGGAGTGTATGGTGATAAGAAAAGAAGCATGGCTGTTTTTGTAGAGAGGTATAAAAAGCTACCTAAAGCGGTACTTAGACGCCTTGTAATAGAAAATGATGATAGATTATATACTTTTTCGGATTGCCTTGAAATTCATAAAAAAACAAAGATCCCTGTATTGTTTGATGTTTTTCATCACTCTCTTAATAATAATGGCGAATCTTTAAGAGAATGTTTAAAGCATGTCATAAAGACCTGGAAGGCAAAAGACGGCCTTCTTATGATTGATTATAGTTTGCAGAAGAAAAACGCAAAAAGAGGCACTCATGCATATGCGATTTCTATACCAAACTTTAAGAGATTCCTTAGAG
>CP070807.1:768925-770925 GCA_020343695.1 Candidatus Omnitrophota bacterium
GGAGGGAGATGATGAATGAGACTTTAAAATATTCAGCAATATTTGGCATAATCGCAGGCGTAACAGGTATTTTGCCAGACATAATTAGTTGGGGAGATAATCAAATTGTTAGTTCCCTCAATCATCTTATATATGTAATTTCTTCTATAATTTATATTTGGGGGTATAAAATAGTAGGAGAAAAAACTCATAATAATCTATTAAAATACACCGCAATAGCTTATATTCCTTGGTTAATAATAACCGCCATGCTATTTCTGTCGCCTACCTTTTTCAATGCTCCACATGTAATTTTATGGATATCTACATTTGGTATACTTGGCATTTTATTTGGAATAGCTCTATTAAAATTAGCTGAGGTAGTGGGTTCGATAGCTAAAGTAGCAGGGGTGTTAGGAATATTATCTGGCATTTGTTTTGTTACAGTTAAATTTGCAATCATAGGAAGATTGTTGGGTTTACCAGCATATGTACTGGGAATTATGATATTATTCAAAGCAGCCAATATGGAGCAGTTTAAGTGAAGGAGGATATGAAAGGAGGGAGATGGTGGAGAAGAAGAGGTCGGTTGGGGTGACAGTACTCGCTATTATCTATATGCTAAATATGCCTATAACAATTTTAATTACTGCAATTATTTTTTCTTTTATAAGCAAAAGACTCTCTTTTTCTGTTTTCCCATATATTATCAAAGGCATCATAGAGAAAGGCTCTATGTTTATGGGAGTTCATATTATTGGCTTTATTGTAGGGATTATAATCGGCTACAATATTTTAAAATTACGAGATTGGGCAAGAAAACTTGTCATATTTCTATCGATTATAGAATTGGTTTTAAGTCTGTTTAGCTTTGTTACCCTTTCTCCTACTAAAATCGTACCTTTTTTTGGATTAATTTATCTTTGCTTCTTCACCCGCCCCAAAGTAAAGGAGCAGTTTAAGTGAGGGGGATATGAGAGGAGGGAGATGATGGAGAGGAAGAGATCGGTTGGAATTCTCAGATTAGGGATAATCGAAATTATTTTGGGGGTTTTATTGATATTACAAACAGCCATTATTTTTCTGCTTTATACAGAAAAAATGCCAGAAGGAATACGCTCGATTCTAATAGAGGGATATTCTCGTCTTCCTCCCAACGTTGATATAGGAATGGAAAGAGCTTTATTTTTTCTTTTCCTATTTGTGTTTCGTGCAATTGCTTCTTTAAGTATTTTTAGTATTTTGCTAATTCCATTGGGAATATTTACTATAAAACTGAAATCAATTGCAAGGCGTATGCATTTTATTCTTGCTCCGTTATTAGTTATCTGTTTTACTTTTATTCTTCTTGAAATATACTTTTTTGCGCTCATACTTATGAACATTGACCCATTTTTTAATTTTGATTTATTGATTATATTAGGATTTGCCTGTTTTATCATGGTAGGTATTATTTACTTTCTCACCCGCCCCAAAGTAAAGGAGCAGTTTAAGTGAGGAAGAGGTAGGAATATGAGAGGAGGGAGAAATGATGGGGAAGATATGGAAAATTCTTAAGCCAAATAAATTTAAAATAACTCTTTTTATGATACTTGTAGTGATAATGTTTTTCTTACTTTATGCTACACCCTTTATAAAAATCTTTCCTTGTAAAATGATGCCACCAGGACCACCAACAGCATACACAGAAGAACGTATACATTTCGCCCCTGGTTATATATCCCTTGGACCAGGACCAAGAATTTATTATCCTTCTGCATATGTTCTATTGTTTTCTTTATTGTTTGTGGCCCCATATATAATGGCGTGCGTAATAAGTTCACTATTAAAAAGAAATAAAGTGATACCCCCGCCCCAAAGTAAAGGAGCAGTTTAAATAAGGAAGATGTAGGGATATAGGAAGGAGGGAGATGATGGAGAAAAAAGTGCTAAAAACGATTTTTTTACGTTATGTTGTAACTATTATAGTTATTTCATTTCTACTTATTATCGCTAATATTGTTTTTAGATTGAACATTAGA
>CP070807.1:771025-772988 GCA_020343695.1 Candidatus Omnitrophota bacterium
GCCACCACTCAAGTTTTACGAGAATATAAAACCAGAGGCCCTTTGACAAGAACTGTTTTAGGCATTGTTGCTCTGGATGATGGGCTGGCACTATTACTCTTTGCGGTTGCCTCTAGCATCGCAGGAAATTTGAGCGGCAGTATCCACAACGGAGTGCTGAGAACGTTTATCCACCCATTATATGAAATTGGCGGATCTGTAGCGATAGGAATTATCGCAGGGTCGGTTCTTACTAGGCTCCTCAGAAAATATTCTGAAAGAGAAAGGATTCTTGCATTTTCTATCGGAGCGGTACTTCTTGCCTGTGGTTTAGCCATAGCAATGCACGTTGATATGCTGTTGGCCGCTATGACATTAGGATTAATTGTCGCAAATTTTACCCCGCGAAAAAGCAAAGATATGTTTAATCTGGTTGAGGGTTTTACCCCGCCCATCTATGTCCTATTTTTTGTGCTTGTTGGTGCAAAATTGAATATCAGCCACATGACCCCTCCTATAATAATGGTGGGATGTATTTATCTTATTGCAAGAAGCGCAGGCAAAAGTATTGGGGCGAATCTGGGAGCACGCATATCTGGTGCACCAAAATCAGTCCGAAAGTATCTTCCCTTATGTCTTTTTAGCCAGGCCGGTGTTGCCATTGGTTTGTCTATCCTTGCCAGCCATTATTTTCCCGGAGAAATCGGCAATGCGATAATTATTATTATAACTGCTACGGCATTTATCCTTGAAATTGTTGGGCCGACTTTTATTAAAATAGCAGTAACGAAAGCAGGTGAGGTAGGGTTAAACATTACAGAAGAAGATTTGGTCGGCAAGCTCAAAGCAGAAGAGATAATGGATAAAAACCCCCCTCTTATATATCAAAATATGCCGTTAGCTAAAATTTTAACAATTTTCAGCGAAAGTCCTAATTTATATTATCCCGTAGTCAGTATAGATAAAAAAATACTTGGCATCATAACTGTGGATAGCATAAAAAATACTTTTACGGCAGCAGGCCTTAGTGAGTTGCTTTTAGCAATTGATTTTATGGAACCTGTCATAGCTTCAGTTACAGTAGAATCTTCAGCATCTGAGGTAAAAGAAATTTTAGCCAGATATAATCTTGAATACTTGCCGGTGGTTACTCAAGGAGATAAGATTGTCGGCTTTATAGAGCGAAGAATGGTTTATAAGACAATCTCAACCAAAATGATGGAACTGCAAAGGCAATCTGATTCTCTTGAAGCAGATTCTTCTATTTCCTCTTAATTTACCCCCTTTAAAAGCCCTGTCAAAGCCGGCGTTGCCTTCCCTTAAAAAGAAATTTCTTGACAAAAAATACGCAACCTATATAATGCACATATGTGCATAACCAAAAAGGAGGTGGTTAATCATGAAAAGTTTGGTTATTTATTATTCTTTAACCGGCAATACAAGATTTATATCTGAAATTATCTCTAGAATTTCCGGGAGTGATATTTTAGAGTTAAAACTTAAGAAAGATGATTCAAGGCTAAAAGGTTTCAAGAAATATTTCTGGGGCGGAATGCAAGTATATATGAAAAAAAAGCCCGAGCTTATGCTTTTTGATAAAAACCCTCAGGATTATGATCTCATTTTTATTGGAACGCCAGTTTGGGCTTGGAGGCACACGCCGGCAATTGAAACATTTTTTTCCAATATAAACTTAAATAATAAGAAGATCGCTTTATTTTGCTGCCATGGAGGAGGAAAGGGCAAGACTCTAGAGAAAATGAAATATAGACTTGGCGGTAATGAGATAATCGGTGAAATAGATTTTAAAGAACCTTTACGATATGGTAAAGATACTGGCTCTGAACGGGTAAAAGCATGGGTTGGTGAAATAGTTAAAAAAGTTAATGCTCAAACCTTAAAAGTAAGATAGAGGCAAATACAATGCCAGAATATATGTTAATACAAATATTTTTTTTAGCTTGGGCAATTCTTATTAAGCATA
>CP070807.1:773088-774966 GCA_020343695.1 Candidatus Omnitrophota bacterium
GGTATCGAACGAAAAATTGAGCTCTTCGGCAAGTGCCCGTAGAAGCGCACGATAATACATAATATAGCCACGGCTGCCTCTACGCCATACCTCAATTGCACCATCGCGCAATGTCCTCTTTACATCCGGAACGATTAAATCGGGGTCGAATTCTAATTTTGTACCCAAGCCGTTACAAGAGGGGCACGCTCCATAAGGAGAATTAAAACTAAACAGGCGGGGCTCAAGCTCACCGAGAGAAATGCCACACCCATGACAGCTTAATTTCGTATTAAAGAGGATCTGGCGATTTTCAGTTTCATTGTAAATGAGTACCAAACCGTCAGAATATTTCAGTGAAGTCTCAACGGAATCGGTAATGCGCTTTTTATACTGGGGAGAAACTTTTATTCTATCAACAACAATTTCAATATGGTGAATTTTATATTTATGAAGCCGTATCTGCTCGCTTAATTCATAGATATTTCCATCTACCCTTACCCTCACAAATCCTTCCTTCAATAAACGCTTAAACAGCGGCTGGTATTGACCTTTTTTGCCTCTCACAACAGGTGAAAGAATATAAATTTTATCATTGTGAGGGAGGCTAAAAATTTGATCGATTATTTCCTGAGAGGTCTGTTTCTGTATTGGCTTGCCACAGCTAAAGCAGCAAGGTTTTCCTATGCGCGCAAAAAGGAGTCGCAGGTAGTCGTACATTTCCGTCTGTGTTGCAACAATAGAACGAGGAGAACCCCCTGCAGTTCTCTGCTCAATGGCAATCGCGGGCGAAAGCCCCTCAATATGCTCGACATCCGGTTTCTGAAGTTGCTCTAAAAACTGCCGGGCATAACTGGAGAGACTCTCTACATATCGACGCTGACCTTCAGCATAAATAGTATCGAATGCGAGAGAAGATTTACCTGAACCAGAAAGCCCCGTAACCACAACAAGCTGGTTTTTGGGGATCTTTAAATCTATATCTTTTAAATTATGTTCTTTTGCGCCTTTGATTGCAATGTATTCGCCCATATTCTCTTGAGGTTATACAAGGTTTCATTCAAACTTATATATTATATATCTAACTTCCGATTTTGAAAGAAGAAAAAATTTTCTTAAGGAGATATTGAACGGAGAGAATCGCCAATGTACTCGTTTTGGGATTTATATTTGAAGGTACATTTTCGATATCAATACTTACCCGTGCTTCCTTTGCCTCAATTTCTATACGGTGAACATTGCGCCCAATATGCGGATTTGCCACTATTCGCACACGCACATTTTTTGAGGAAGAAGCCAACAGTAACGTTGCAGCAACATTAATATTGCGTGGAAAATAGCGAATTGCTTCTTTAACGCTACCCACGAATACAACCTTTTCCTTTTTGATGCCCTCTAGACGTATTGCCTTTCGCCTGATGTACTCTGCTCCCAGGAGGCCTCTCGGTGGTTTTGAAGTGATAAGAGAAATCCTCCGAATACTGCCGAGCGCAAGTGCTCCAATACCATCCACCCCACAAATTGCTCCTGATGGCACATAAATTTTTGCACGGCTTGCGTCTTGAATAAAGCGAGGGTTCTTAACCAGAGCACCTACGCTCAGTATAATCACCTCTTTGGTACGGTTACCAATCTTCTTTAAGATATGCTCGGCACACTTTTGTGAAGCGGCCTCAATGATTAAATCGACCTCTTTAATTAAGTTATCGGTATCGAGAATTTTCGGAGTACGGCTCAACTGTTTTGCTAACGCCCCAGCTTTCTCTTTTACCCTATCTGCAATTGCCCATAGGTAAGCTTTACCTTGTAGTTTTTTATCGATGTAACGAGCAACTCCTTCTCCAATTGCTCCACATCCCACAATTCCAATCTTTTTATTGTCTGTTTTTCGCATGGATA
>CP070807.1:775066-776923 GCA_020343695.1 Candidatus Omnitrophota bacterium
AAAATTGCCTGTTCTTTCTTGCGCATAATCGTCCTTTGTCTGTTGGTGCGGTCATCGTATCCCAGAAGGTGTAACACCCCATGAATACAATAGAGAAGAAGTTCCCGCTCCCAATCATCTCTCCTGGACCCTGCTACGAGAGCCGCTTCTTCTACCGACACAACTACTTCTCCCAAATGGTCAGGATCAAACGCATATTTTAACGGGAAGGCAATTACATCCGTAGGTTCGTTTTTCTTAAGAAATCTTTTATTTAAATTCTGTATCAAGGTGTTGTCACATAAAACAAAAGAAATTTTTTTTGAGGTAATATGGAGGAGCAAAAAAATCTTTTTCAAAGAAAGCCGGATCTTTCTAAAATCTATTTTCTTGACCCGTTGTGTATTCAGTATATCGATTTTCACACCACAAAAGGCTACAGAACTTTCCAATTCTGTTTTTGGAATGCACCCTCCTATTTAGATTTCTCGCGGGATTCCTCCTTAGGATAATTGATGCGAGTATGGAAAATCGCACAGAGCGTACGAATGAAGCTCTGGGTAATCTTCTCTAAATCTTTCAGGGTAAGATTGGTTTCGTCGAGCTCCCCTTCCATAAAACGCTTTTTTACCACATCTCGCACCATCTCCTCGATCCGAGAGGGTGTTGGTTCATCGAGCGTACGCGAGAGCGCCTCAATCGTATCGGCGAGCAAAACGATCGCGGTCTCTTTGCTCTGGGGTCTGGGCCCTGGATAACGATACTCCTCTTCATGTTCAGCACCGGGTTCATGCTCTTTTGCCTTTTGATAGAAATAGTAGACGAGGCTACGACCATGGTGTTGGGTAACAAAATCAACTATCTTAGGGTTAAGGCGGTGCTTTTTTGCCAGCTCTACCCCTTCCTTTACATGATTGACAATGATGAGTTTGCTCATGGAAGGCTTTAAGTCTTTATGCACATCACGGTAGGTAACTAAATTTTCTACAAAATAATTGGGTTTGAGCATCTTGCCGATATCATGATAATAGGCTCCTACTCTCGCAAGGAGAGAATTTGCATTAATTGTCTCCGCTGCTGCTTCACTTAAGTTTGCTACAACGAGTGAGTGTTGGTATGTTCCGGGTGCTTCTAAAATTAATCTCCGCAGGAGAGGGTGATTAAAATCTGAAAGCTCTAAAAGAGAGATATTCGTTACCACTTTAAAAATGTATTCAAATATAGGCAGCAGGCCCAAAACAACAATAGAAGAGATAAAACCATTGGAGATGCAAATTTTGAAAAGATTAAAATCCAGATTGTTGAGCACAAAAAAGCTCTGCTCTCTCTCCATGAGAAATGCAATAAGAAATTGTACAACCCCTGCCAGGATACCTGCTTTTATCACTTGAAAGCGACGTCGTATTCGATAAGAAATACACGCAGCAACCAGAGAACCCATAAACAAACTTACTCCTAAGTTGAAATTTGCCCCGTCGATACTTCCCCCTAAGAAAGAGATAAAAAGAGCGAAAAGAAGGGAAAACTCTAAATTATCAAAGAGAAGAGTAACCAAGATGGCAAAACCAATTGCCGGGATGCCATAAGCAGAGATTTTCGAATGAACCGCGACAAGTAGAGAAATTAAAATTGCAAATGCTGCCAGGAGTGATAAATCGATATAAGAAGGGAATTTTTCTATCTTTCTTAAGATTCTGCCATAGAGCACGAGTGCAACGCCAAGAATGAGGGGTGAGAAATCAATAGAATAGAGAAAAAAGATAATCCCTGCGAAGATAACAAAGAGTATCCCTACAGCGAGGCTACCAATATAAGCTTTGCTCTTCTTTATAAAAATCTTCATATGCCTGGACGATTTTTTGAATTAGAGGGTGCCGT
>CP070807.1:777023-778877 GCA_020343695.1 Candidatus Omnitrophota bacterium
TGTGAAATGTGCAGCCTCCGAAATTTTAGATATGATCCATACTCACCAATTCGTGCTGACCAAACGAGCAGGTAGGTGGGAATCATTGGAAATATCCCTTGGCGAAACACCAAAAAATGAGACGCAGCCGTTACCTGACACGACAGACAGCTGCTCGTGCAGCTATACAGTGGATGCGGACAAAGGCTCCGCACTTGATGGGATATCGGTTAAACCATGCTCAAACTCAAAAGCTATTGTTATTAGTGGTCATAAGAGTTGCACAAGAGATAATATCTCACAGAAGGATTCGGATTGTTTCTATATAGATTTGGAATTGGATCCCGTCGATTTCGAAATTGTTGATTTTGCCTGTACAAATACCGCGTGTGTAGGCGAAGAGATCCTTCGCGACGCTCTTTTAGGGCAAAAAGCAGAAGAAGGGGTCAAAAATGCCATTGACCAAGTTCGAAAAAGGTTGCCTTGCCCTTGCAAAAGTAGTATTATCCTCGGTGCACTTGAAGAGGTACATAGATGGTATAAGAAGATGAAGGAACAGAAAGAAAGCTATTTCAGCAGAAATATTTAAGTTGCTCTTACCGGCAATTTACGAAAGCCCATACATGGGACGTGGGTAAAAAACTAGCAAGAACTGAGGAGCCTTCCAAGAAGCTTACCTAATTCAGGCTGTTTTTATGCAAAATATCATTGACAACACAAGATGGACTTTTTAGAATATTGTAGTTTGTTTGCACAAAATTGGGGTGCTTTGTGTCTCTTTGCTTATTCAAGGGGGCTTCTTATGAGAGTCTTCAATTAGAAAATGTAATTGGAGGAGAAAAAAAATAAATAATAAGCCAGACAACAATTCAAGAGCCGAGACCTTAGTAATTTCAGGTAGTGCCCGGCTGCCGAAAGAACTGAGCGGTGAAGGAAATACAGGCCGTCTTTGGGTTGAATTAGAAATAATTGCCGACACTTCTGAAATTGTAGATTTCTCATGTTCGAGGGTATCACGCTTGGGAGAAAAGATGCTTCGCGAAGCTCTTTTAGGGCATGAAATAGAGGAGGGGATTAAAAACGCTGTAAACGAAGTAGAGAAGAGATTTTTTAGTATAATAAAAAGAGCAACCATTGCTGCGCTCGAAGACGCGTGTATGGCATACAGAAGAACTCAGAAAAATATGGTGTGAGAATAACCACCGAATCGCGTGAAGCCCTGTTCAAGTTGCCTTATTGCATGGCATGAGAGCAGAATGAACAGGTGGAGAGCAAACAGTCGGTAGTGAAGTATTAGAAGTATTAACAGCCTACCTCTTCCTATTTATTGCAAGCCGTTTGAAAATGCCCGCCGTTTCCCCCCCCAAGTAATTTTTTGTTAATTCTTCGTTAATTCTTCACGGTCTTTAGACGATAAGGTATTAAAGTGGCGAGAACAGCGGAGATTTATTGCCCTTATTTTGTGATTATTAATCAGACAAGAAGATGAGTTAATTATGATTTACGATGACATTGGGATTCCCGTTATAAGGATTCACAACAGTAGAAGTAATATATGTTCGAGTGCAAGTGCCTGTTGCCCCCCTATTTTTGGGTCGCGTGTGTCCTTTTTATCTGACCCTTTTCTCTGCTTCCAGCTACCGCCCAATATATGCAACATATCCATGAACGGTCATGGAGACACAAATATAATAATTGAAGCATTATGAAAACATGCTTTCAGGCAATAAAATTAATGAACCGCCTGTACTGTAGTGTAACCAAAAAGGAGGTTCTTTAGCGTAAAGAAAAGGGCCGTAACGGCCGCCCTTGAAGACGCACATGAATGCTATAAAATGCCTTTAGAAAAATAGTGGTTAAGCGATAATGCTGCGC
>CP070807.1:778977-780709 GCA_020343695.1 Candidatus Omnitrophota bacterium
AACTCAATACTCAATACTCAATACTCAATACATGAAGAAATGAATATTTTATTTGTCACACCACGACTTCCTTTACCTGCTGATACAGGAGCAAAAATCCGAACTCTCAATTTACTTAAGCAGGTAAAATCGCGCGGTAACAGAGTAATCTTACTCTCATTCATCTATACCGAAGATGATTCACGCTACATAAAGGCTTTTGAAGATATGGGAATAAAGGTGCTCTCTGTGGAAGGGCGTGACACCATACATTTTTCTACTCTCGCGAAAGCTTTCTTGAAGCGTATACCTTTGACTATCGCAAAGTACCTTAATAAAAACATGGCCGTTACTCTTAGGGGAGCAATTGTTCAATATCAGATTGATGTAGTGCATTTTGATCACCTCCATTTGAGCCAATACGCTCAATTTTGCAAGGGAGTAGAGACAATAATAGATGAACACAATGTAGAGTCAACCATTCTAAAGCGGTATGCGCAACACCAAAGAAATCCCCTGAAAAGATTACTTCTTAAGTCTGAATATAGAAAAATGAGTGTATTCGAGAAGAAGCAGTGTCATAGCGCCTCAAGGGTTCTTGTAGTTTCTCACACAGATAAAAGCATCCTTGAAAAAATATGTGAGGATGGATTAAGGATAGAAGTAATTCCCAACGGGGTTGATGCAGATTATTTTCATCCACCACAGACAGTTCACCATTCACAAGAAGAAGATTCAATTGTATTTGTGGGGTCTTTGGATTGGTTTCCCAATAGTGATGCGGTGAGCTATTTTTGTAGTCAAATATTGCCGTACATATGGAAGAAGTTACCCCATACAAAGTTTTATATAGTAGGGAGGAACCCACCGGCGAGAATACGCAATTTCGCAAAATGCCAATCACGAATTATTGTTGTAGGTAAAGCCGAAGATATCCGTCTCTACGTTGCAAAGGCAAAAGTGTTTGTGGTGCCTTTGAGGATTGGTGGAGGAACGAGGTTGAAAATTTTAGAAGCATTGGCAATGAAGAAATGCGTTGTTTCTACCTCGGTAGGAGCCGAAGGTCTAAAGGTAAAAGACGCCGAGCACTTATTGATAGCTGATACTGCCCTCGATTTTGCCCGCAAGGTAGTGATGCTTATGAGTTCAAAAGAGGCAAGGCAGAAGCTAACACACCAAGGTCGAGGACTTGTTGCCCAAGTGTATGATTGGAAAATTATAGGAGGAAAACTTAATGAAGTATATGGAGGTCTGATGCATGCAAGTAACCAAAGATAAAATTATTGTTTTTTTGGTGGGTGTGATTGTAGGAATAGGCATGATGATACTACTTCTTGTAGGGTATACGTTAGGCAGAGGTCTACAGAAGAAAGATGTACAGCTACACGCCACAGGGAAGTTTTCAAAGCCCCAGGCTACACAGGGCCATAGGGGAGGGGTTTTGGGAGATTTTAAAATTAGTTTTGAAGGTAATGACGATTTAGAATTCTTTTCGCTCAATGACGGGCTCTATGTTGAGCAGAGCAAAGAGTTCACCACAGACCAAAATCATTCTCTTTTGGCGGAATTCCCCGGTGGCGCTCAATACCCCGGTCTTACTTGGGAAGTGTATCGAAAGGATAAATGTTTAAATTGGAACAAAGGGCGTTATTTTGTTCTCGATCTCTATAATAATTCTGAAATTGAGGCTGAGCTTACTGTTAAGCTAAAGAGCGGGCCTCGCTATCCTAAAAAAACGTATCAGACTCAAGTG
>CP070807.1:780809-782521 GCA_020343695.1 Candidatus Omnitrophota bacterium
AAAGAAGTAGCAGAGAAGGTGTGGCCTAAAACAAAGAAGGAGCTGGAAAAAGCAATTGACCGCGCAAAAGTATTGATGGGCAGAGGAGAAGAGTATCTTAAAGGGGTTACCGAAAAAGGTGTGGAGAATACAAAGAAGCTTTCCTTAAGCCTTAAGAGAGAAAAGCTCTATCATGATTTAGGTAAGCTCGCAGCAGTCACTCCCAAAAATAAATGGGCACATACCAAGCGAATAAACGATTTATTGAAAGACATCAAAACAATAGATAGAGAAGTGAAGAAAAAATAACGTTTCAATAATTTCACACAGCTATATATGTGATGGAATTCAACAAGGCAAGGAGGGGCGCATGGGAGTGCGAGTGACAACTGAAAATTTTGAAAGCCAAGTACTTCATTCCAGGTTACCTGTTTTAGTAGATTTTTGGGCGCCGTGGTGTGGGCCCTGCAAAGCAATTACGCCTCATATTGAGGAGTTAGCCAAAGACTTGGAGGGAAAATTGAAAATATGCAAACTCAATGTTGATGAGGCTCCTGAAATTGCCACGAAGTATACAGTGATGAGCATTCCTACACTGATGATTTTTAAAGATGGCAAAGCCATGGATAAGCGAGTTGGTGCGATGAAGAGGAACGACTTAAGAAAATTTATCCACCCTTATATCATACAAAAATGAACACATATTCAGTGCATTCAAAGAGTGGGATAGTATTTTTGGTTTTCATTCTTATATGTGTCGGCTCTGTTTTTTCACAGAAAGAGAATAGTCTAGCAGTTGAATTAGAGAAAGCAAGAGAGGAGTTTAAGCAGAAACGAGATAGGATCTATGAGCAGAATACAGTTTTATGGGAGCGCTGGCAAGAGGAACGCAAACAGATTTATAGAAAACTTGCCGATGACCCTCACGACACGTTGTTGATAAAAGATCTCAACGAGAGGGCAGAGAAGTTTTTCCTCTTACGGCGCAGCATGTACTCGCAGATTGTGCAGCTGAGAAAAGAGTGGCTCAAGAAGAAAAAGGAGTTGGCGGTTACGATAGAGGAAACAAGCAGCAGTTTTTCTGTTGAGCATGGTGACTAGATTCTTTGATAAGGAAGAATCAAGCATTGACAACCGAAAAATCGCTGTTATACTTTTATGGATTTTTTTATTTTCCAAAACTTTGTGAAAAAATTCACAAACTATGAAAGAACGATACAAATTCATCACAAAAAATAATTGGCCGCGGTTCTTAGAGGGCCTTTCGCAAACCTCAAGGGTCATGCAACCGTGGGGGGAAGGTGATTATCTGTGGCAAGAGTATAAGAAAGATTTTTGTTTTAATGAGTATCGTGCGATTACCTCTGTGCGTCAGTTTCTTATTCCTTCCGTAGAATATATTGATAGATACTTTGAATCTGACCCCAAAGAGAGAAAACCGTTTTGTATTTTGGGACTGAAAAGCTGCGACCTCCATTCATTGCACATCCAAGATCATGTATTTTTGGGCCAAGAACCCGACCCGCGTTACAAGACTTTTAGAGATGCCAACCTTTTTATTTCGAGTGATTGTCTGGCCTGCAAAGATGTGTGCTTTTGTCTTGCTTTACATATAAATCCTTACCCTGAAGAGTTTTTTGATTTGAATCTGTCTAAACTCACCGGCGGCTATTTTGTCGAAGTAGGATCTGCGAAAGGCGCACAGGCATTAAAAGAACACGGGTATTTATTTG
>CP070807.1:782621-784154 GCA_020343695.1 Candidatus Omnitrophota bacterium
ATTCGGTGTGTATGCTCTATAATTTTCTCAAATTACGTCAGGAGTATAAATTAACTCTTGTATGTGTTCACTTCAACCACGGCTTAAGGCCAGAAGCAGACCAAGAGGAGGATTTTGTAAAACAGATGTGTAGAGAGTTAAAGGTGAAGTACATCAGCGAGAAGAAAAATGTGAAGGATTTCTTTCAAGGGGACTCTTTAGAGCAGACAGCTCGCAATTTACGATATGATTTTTTTCTAAAAGTTTTCCGTCAGACGAAAATAAAAAAATTGGCCCTTGCTCATCATAAAGATGATTTAGTAGAGACAGTTTTAATGAGACTTATTAGGGGTGCGGGTCTAAAGGGACTGCGCGGATTTTTGCCCAAATCGCGGTACAGAGGGTTAACTGTGATACGCCCTCTCATCGAGATGCGAAAGGAGGACGTTATCACGTGGCTCAAAAAAGCAAAAATTCCCTATCATACAGATAGGAGCAATTTTGAAGACACATTTTTCCGTAATAAAATACGCCTGAAGCTATTGCCTCTCCTTCAGGATTTAAACCCAAATATTGTTGAGAGCTTATACAATATAATTTGTGGCCTCTCTTTAGATTACGATTTTATTTACGCAGAATCTCGACGCCTATTTCGTTCACTGAAGAGGAGGCAAGGCCAAAAAGCGGTCGCATTAGATATAGAGGGGCTTAAAAGTCTGCATCCTGGGATGTTCAATAATGTCATACGTATTGCTATTGAGGAATTGAAAGGAGATACTCGAAAGATCGAATCCCGTCACCTTGAGGAGATTAGAGACCTTATTTTCTGTAGACCAAGAGACAGTGTAGTGCATTTGCCCACACTGGCAGTGAAAAAAGAGGAAAGGTTCCTTACCATTCAATCCTTGATTTTATAAAGCAATACAGTATAATAAAGATGCTATTAAGGGGCAGTTTATGAAAAAGAAGAAAAAGCAGACGAGTCCTAACTTTTTAAGAGTGGCCTTTTTCTGGATGCTTGTCTTTTTGGGGATAATTTGGCTTGTCCAGATTTTTAATATGGGGATTAGTGCGAGGCTCGATAAATTAAGCTACAATGACTTCTATTCTTTAGTAGAGAAAAACCTAGAGCGCCCCACTATAGAACGAGTCAAAAAATCAGAGAATCTTATCCAGGGTGAGTATACCAAAGAGTATGCCCAAGAAATCAATAAAGATTATTTCCAGCTCTATATCCCCCAAGAAGATAAAGAAATAATTACTCTTTTGAGAAAGAATGTGCAAAGATTCGATATAGAGCCTCCTAAGAGTATATGGACAAATCTTTTGTACTCCTTAGGGTGGATGTTACCTTTTATTCTATTTTTATGGTACTTTTCCTACAAAGGCAGTCAGGTCGGCTCCCGCGTATGGAGTTTTGGTAGAGCCAGGGCCCAGCTCATTGAGAAAGGTAAAGCTCCTAAAGTTACTTTTCGCGATGTTGCTGGAATAGATGAGGCAAAGGAAGAGTTAAGAGAGGTGATTGAATTTGTAAAGGACCCTAAGAGATTTCAG
>CP070807.1:784254-785782 GCA_020343695.1 Candidatus Omnitrophota bacterium
GATATTCGAAGTAGATCTTGTTCCGTCTGATCTGACTTTCATGGCATTTGAGAGCCCGCGATTTGATTTTAACATAACGTGTTATATCAACGAATGATGTACCATTGAACGCAGAGGTCGTTGACGGAGACTCATAGGCCAACATTCTCGGCACATATCTAAATGCGGTGATGCATGCTTCGGCGGCAGCTCGGTGGTCTTGGTGTTTTTCCTCGGCATTGGGAATAAAAACCCCATACAAATTCGTGGGGTCACCAAAGTAAAATTGTTCCAGAAAATGTATCGTTTCTATTGAGTTTGGGATACATGTATCTTCAAAGTCGCCAAAAATAATCTTTTGCTTGTCAACGCCGAGAGTCATACAAGCTTCTGTGCTTTCGTTAAGCCGTGCTTTCGGATCGTCGCCCGTAACTTGACCTTTTTCTCCTTTTGTAAGGTAAACACACCAGACTTCATAGCCTTCTTCGACGAAACGGGGAATTGTTCCGCCGCAACCCAATTCGATATCGTCGGGATGAGCGCCGACGAAAATCACCTTAGGCTTATTGTCTGTTTTATTAAGTAGCTTCTCCATGGTAACTAAGTTTCTACATCTAACGCCTTCTGTTTGATATGAAGTACTCACTTCATATCTATTTTTTGTTTTACCTTCTCTCCCAATAATTTTAATATATTCAAAGTGGTTATAGCTTCTTTTGCCTCTTCTGATATTTCAAGTTCCAAAATTTCGTTGAGCTGCATCTTTGGGAATCCAAAAGGGAAGTCAGAACCAAACATAATTCTGTCATGCCCATATCTTTTTATGTAATCTTCGACTATTTCGGGCTCGGCTAGTGATGTATCAGTATAAATCTTTTCTTTTTCCCATATTGTGAATTTACAAAATCTTTCATAACCTCCATTTAATAATCCGCAATGGGGAATAATCACCCTTGCTTTTGGTGCTAAAGAGTTGATAAAAAGCAATGTGTTTTCAAACTCTTCTTCCAATATTACTGGGAGATTCCTTTTTTGAATTTCATTGACAAAACCCTTGCATTTTTCAGATTTATAATCATAAGTCGGCTCGTCACTATGCCTATGCCATTTTATACCATTATAAAAAGCAAGTTTTTCTGTATTGAAATCATTCCATACAAAATAGAAAGGAAACACTTTGAAGTCTTCGACAGTTTTCAGTGAAAGAACATAATCATTAGCTACCTTCCTTCTATTTTGCCATTTTTTGTTATCTTTGAAATTGCTGATATACCTGGCATAAATCTCATCAACATGAGGGAATATAACGGCTCCTTTGATATTGCTGTTTCTTATATATTGAAAATAATCTTGCGTTGAACTACCAATATGCACATGTGCGTCAATTACCGTGTCCATTTTGCTTCATCAAACCTCTATTAATTTTAATTAACCAACAATAAAAATATAACATAATACACTTTCTTCAATTCTCCTGCTTCTGTCACGTCATCAATGTTTGTATGGTCACCTTCTTTATGTTTACGCATTGTTTATTTCTCCTTGTCTA
>CP070807.1:785882-787384 GCA_020343695.1 Candidatus Omnitrophota bacterium
CCGTATTCATTGCATCTTCATAAGGATTTACCTTCCAGAAATTCACAGCCCAATACAAAAGGCCCTTGATTTTGAATTTGAAACACATCAGCGGGATAATCCGCGCGTCTGAAGCGACAAAATCTATAGCGAAGTTAGGATACGTACTTCCCGGTCCAGAGACATACATCCAAATTTCTTTCCCTGAACGTTCTAACTTCTTTTTGAGCTCCTCATCGTAATGTGCAATCTGAAAACACCAAATATCAATATCTTTACCCCACTGCGCATCGTGCTCTGGATCCCAAAAGCCATGATAACATACCATGTTTTTAAAATCTGGGTCAGCCTCATGAATCATGCGCGTAACCTCCTCCACGCGGGGATTTCCGATTTTGCCTTCATCCCATGTATAGAGATACGCCTTATCAAGAATATTTCTCTCCCTTAATACCTGGGCGTATTTGCGATATAGTGAGAGGAGCTCGCCTTCTTTATCTCTTGGCCAATTATTTCCAAATGTACCACCGTATCGACCGACACCAAAAACAGTAAGCCCGCGCTCTAAATATCCCTGAATTCTCTGGTCAAAATCCGCACTCAAAGGGTCCAAGTTCAAAATAGGAGATATTCTGTATTGGAGCATACTTGCATAGTAAGCTTCAGTAATGTTGGCGAGACGCTCCTTCCAGGCCTTATAATGTTCATTCTTCTTTCGGGTATAGAATCTGGGAATAAAATGCTCATAAAAATCAAAAGCTGTTTTTAAGTGAAAGCTTTTGGGCAACGAAAAATCCCACACATACAGATGTAAAGGGATAGTATGGATGCGTGCTCCTTCAGGAATAATCTCAATCAATCCCTTGTAAGACCCTGCGCGGACGTCTTGAGGAACGTATACTGTCACCCATAAGACTTTTGCATCTTGCCTTTTGACGCTAAACTTTTCATTCTCCATCAAAGGGTCTGGCCAGAGGCCTACATGAGGAGTTCTATAGTAAGGCTTTTTTGTCGGAACATAACCCACCTCTCTAATGGTAATGGAAGAACTTTCGATTTCTGATTTTCCATCTGCACTCACTAAATCCGAAGCTGCCACTTTGATATTGTCAAGATTTCTTTCTGCATCATAAATCAATATCTGAAAAGACTCATACTCATTCTTTGCTGCGTAGAGTGTGGCATCATTACGAACGGGGATCCTCTTTTTCAATTTGAAGATTTTGTATAAACTATCTACAACGCCTATCCTGTATTCGGACCTCTTTTTGTCGGGGCTCTTTTTAGGCACAGCAAGATAACCTACACTGACGATAACTGTTACAAGAAATACCAAAAACACTTTCTTACGCATACTTTTACTCCACATGCATATTATCAAAATACAAAACAATATTTTCCTGAGGATGAGGAATAAATAATTTGATATACGAAATCTGGCTTACGTCTAACTGTGTGCGTAAATCTGCTATAGGGATGTGTATCTTGGCAAATTGTTGAGGGGAGCATCTCACTTGAGTCTG
>CP070807.1:787484-788978 GCA_020343695.1 Candidatus Omnitrophota bacterium
GGATATGTTGATAATGAAAAAATACCTCTGTACTTGAAAGCTTCTGATTTACTTGTAATGCCTTACAAAAAGTGTGTTACCACTATAGATGGGTGTTCTCCTATGAAAGTCTTTGAATACCTTGCTTCAGGAACACACATTCTTTCACCGCGATTCGAGTCCCTATATGAAGTTTTAAAAGATTTTGAGGGAGTAACGTCTTATGAATCAGAAGATAAAGAGAGATTTATTCTCGAAATCGATAAAATACTTACCGGGCTCAAAGTGTCTAATTCCTATAAAAGAGACGATAAACTAGCCCTTTATTCATGGCCAAGAAGGGCAAAATTATTTATTGATATATTTTCTAAAGCATCCTGAGGCGATGAATAATGTGGTGCGTGAATGATGAAAAATAAGCTTGATTTCAAATTAGATGAAAAAGCAAGAATATATGACGTTGAGATAATGTATGATTCCAAAAGTTCCTTTTTAGAGAATTATATTCAGAAAAAACCAATAATTGGAGCACTATTAAAAAATATAAAGAATTCGATGATTGACGCAAGAGATTATATATTCGTTGATGGATTCATTGAAGAAGAAGCAGGCAAGCTTATAAGAAAATATATCAGTAAAGATACGGTATTTCTTGAGATAGGGTGCGGAGATTTAGGAATCAGGAGGTTTTTGCCAAAAGATATATGTTATAACGCATTCGATGTTTTTATTTCTGAATATGCTCTTAAGAAAGCATCTGGCAATAAGGAGAATATGAATCTTGCACTTGCTTGCGCAACACGCATACCCCTTGATTCAGAAAGTGTCTCTTTGGTAGTTGCTACAGAAGTTTTAGAACATATTCCCCAAATAGATAAGGCAATCTATGAAATATACAGAGTTTTGAGGAGGGGAGGGATATTAATCGTATCCATACCGAATAACTATTGTTTTAAGTATAAGAGGAAAGGCCCTCATCCGGACCATGTTCAGAATTGGTCGTTTGATAGTTTTAAAGAATATATGACGAACCAGAAATTTATGTATCTTGAAGGATTTATGAAAGGTTTCTGGCTGCCATTGCCTCTATGGTTGACTAAAGCAAGCTATCAGGTGCCATTTTCGTGCAAAGATGAATTTTATAATACAAACTTTTTTTATGTGTTTAAAAAATAAAGTCGTATCATGAATATAGAAAAATCTACTGTTTGGGCATATCAGCAGATGTTCGACAATATAGATTTAGGTGAGAAAGACTTGCTTGACGTCGGTGGGGGGAAAGCAATAGCTGGTTTTTTATATGGTAAATCATTAAGGCACTATGTATGCATTGATACCTACCAAGGTCGAGGGAACCCTTCTGAAAATTTTCAAATCACCCAAAATAAGATAAAAAGCGAGAATATTCGAAATATGGAAATAACGAGGATGGATTTAGAAGGATTTTATAAACATAATTCTGGCCGTACATTTGAAATCGTATTGGCATCGAATGTCTTGCACCATATTTTTTCG
>CP070807.1:789078-790484 GCA_020343695.1 Candidatus Omnitrophota bacterium
TGTATAAGGCTTTTGGAAAAAGAGTTTTTGATGTGGTGTTTTCCTTGTTGGGGACTGTCTTTTTTATGCCACTTTTTGTGGGTTTAGCCGTGTTTATTAAGTGTAGTTCAAAAGGCCCTGTATTTTTTAAGCAAACTCGTATGGGTAAAGGAGGAAGATTATTTTATCTTTTAAAATTTAGAACAATGTATCCTGATCCTGTACGGGAGAAGCTAGATTTTGAGCCGGGAGTGCAAAAAAGAATCACTCCTTTAGGAAAGATTTTAAGAGACACCAAGCTTGATGAACTGCCTCAACTTTTTAACGTTTTGATTGGGCACTTAAGCGTTGTAGGGCCAAGACCGCAAGTCCTTAAACATAAAAGATTTTATTCTGGGCAAAATGAAAAGATATTAAGCGTGCGCCCAGGTATTACCATCGAAGCTTCTTTTAAATATAAAGATGAAGAGGTAATGTTATCACAGATTCCTGACGCTGAACAATTTTACGAAGCAGAAGTTCTTCCAGCAAAATTAAAGATGGATTTAGATTATGTTAATAGAGGGATTAGTTTTATAGAAGATATAAAGATTTTAAAAGAAACCATTAAGGGATTACTGGGTTAATTATGATTTATCGATTAGTTGTAAAATATCGCAATTTTTTTGTAATGCTTCTGCATTCTCTTCTGATTTCTCTTGCTTATCTTGGATCATTTTATATCCGTTTCGACTTAAAGATTCCCCCGGAATATTTCTCGTTGATGCTTAAGACCTTGCCGGTTTTAGCCATAATCAAGCTGATTGTGTTTTATTATTTTGGTTTATTTCGTATGTCAATACGTTTTGCCAGTGTATTTGATTTATGGCATATTGTGAAAGCAAATGTTGTGGCAACGGTGTGTTTTATTATTGCGATGGTCTTTGTTTCTGGCCCCCTTCCAGTTCCCCGCTCGATATTTATAATCGATTGGGTGTTAGCTGTAATCTTTATTGGTGGCATACGGTTTATTTCACGCATATTTAGAGAGCGAAATCCTTTTTCAATAACCCAAAGCGGCAGAAAGACTCTTGTCGTGGGAGCGGGGGAAGCAGGGTTAATGATTTTGAAAGAATACCGCAACAACCCCAATGCCAATGTTGATGTTGTCGGCTTTATAGATGATGATCGCATAAAGAAAAACTTAGTGATTCATGGAGTAAAAGTATTAGGTTCACGTGATCATATTCCTGAAATTGTAAAAAAATATCAGATTGAGGAAATAATAATCGCTATTCCTTCAGCTTCAGGTGAGGTGATACGTGAGATCATTTCATACTGTCAGATACCTGATGTGAAAATAAAAATAGTTCCCACCCTGCATAAAATATTAAGCGGAGATTTAGAGATAAAACCCAGGGAAGTAAGGCCTGAAGACCTTTTGGGAA
>CP070807.1:790584-791971 GCA_020343695.1 Candidatus Omnitrophota bacterium
CTGCCAACCTTCTCTTGAAGCTCGAACGAAGGAATCGACAGTATCCCGCTTGTTTTGGATAGTCTTATCCTTGCAGAATAAAGTGTAACCGTAGGAAGACACGCCCAAACTCGAGTATCGAAGTACAATTGGATGAAATCCTTTACTTTCAAGAGTAGCCGGTTGATCAGTTGAAAAACCAGTTACTGCGTCTACTCGTCCGCCCATAAGTGGCGTGAGGTCAAATCTAAAAGGAACAAACTTTATTTTTGACTCATCAATACCACTCTTTCTTACAAAGGCATTTAGAAGGACCTCTGCTGCGTCACCATGAGCTACGGCGATTGTTTTATTTGTTAATTGGTCTTCCGAGCCAATAGGATTCCGATTAAGGGAAATCAGAGCATGCGGTGTGTCGCGATGTATCGCTGCAATGGCCTTAATAGGTAATCCTTCTGATACTGCAGATATGACCTGCTCTATTCCCCCGGCTTGCCCGATATCCGCTGCTTCGGTCAATACCTCCCTGATAGGATTAGAATCCAATCCTCCCGGAAGAAGCATAACATCCAAGCCTTTTTCTTGGTAAAAACCTTTATCCAAAGCCACCCAAAAACCGGCTTGATGCGCATCGGGAATCCAACCGAAACGAAGCGTTACGGGCTGCAAAACTGGCTTTTCGTCTGTATTCATTGCCCATTTCAATAAGAAAAATACAATGATTACAAGGCAAATAGCTCCTAAACCTAAAATCTTTTTCTTCATGATTTTTCTCCTTTCTTTTAATGGATTTATTTCAATCCGGACACCACTATATTTCAGGAAAAAACTTCATAAAATCTCCGCACGACGTTGAAACTCTGTTCTTTCGTTTAAGTAGGGTGTATATAGGTGAAAGCACGTCATATATTTTTTCTGCAGCTTCTTTATTCATGTCCCAAAGTTCCCCTGTGTTATGCTCAATTCTACCTAACATTTTTTTTGTTCCGGGATCATAAATAGCAAACCGGGAAAAAAATAACGTTGGGGGGGCGATTATACATTCTATATTATTAGCGACTTTTGAGATATCGAGTTGATCTTCTTTAAATTGATTTAGTAGTGTCTGAAAATCATAAATGGTTTTTTGGAAATACACATAATGTTTTCCCTCACGTATTTTTTCTTTTACACTGTCATAAATATGCCTATCCAATTCAAGAAACCGGTCGGCTACAATCCATATTTCACTGAAGTTATATTCTTTTTGAAAATACGCTTCTTCTAATAATCCACGTCTCGAAAGTTTTATAAGGTTTTGACCATAGGATGGTGCATAGCCTGCAGATATCAATAAATCATCTTTTGTCTTGTTATCTAGTTCGAGAATATCAGCCCATGCAAGAATTTTCTTTTTTTGTGGTTTTCT
>CP070807.1:792071-793442 GCA_020343695.1 Candidatus Omnitrophota bacterium
AACTATTGAGAGCCTCGAAACACATCCCGCCAGTCAAAGAACCATCCCCTATCACCGCAACTGTTTTTGAATCTTCACCCTTTAGTTTTTTTGCCTCTGCAATTCCTTGTGCCCATGACACGGCTGTGGAGGCATGACCTGAAGTGTAGGTATCATAGAGAGATTCTCTACAGTGCGGAAAACCGCTTATCCCTTCGTATTCTCTTAAACCTTTAAAAGTGTCGCGTCTTCCTGTTACAATTTTATGAGCGTAGGCCTGATGACCTACATCGAAAATGATAGTATCGAGAGGGGTACGTAGAATATGCTGGAGCCCGATGCATAATTCCACCGCACCGAGAGAAGAGGCTAAATGGCCTCCTTTCTGAGAAACTACTCCAATGATTAAATTCCTGATCTCGGCACTGAGAAGCTTTAATTCTTCTAAGCTAAAATTCTTTAAATCCTCAGGTGAATTAACTCTTTCCAAAATCATCTTCCACCAAAGAAAAGTGACTCCACAAATGTATTAATTGCGTGTTTATCCTCATCCTTAATCTCGTAGAATTCTATGCCTGTATCAAAAAAAATAAAATCTCTCTGGTAATCACTTTTCTTTTCTACAACCCACACGACTCTACCTTGACATGCTATAGGTTGCTCCCGCAGATAAATCTCTAACCCAACGATTGAGGAAACCTTGAGTTCCTCCTGAATGAGTACTCTAATTCCTCCAGCGCTTATATTTTCTGTATGAGTAGAGATTATGTGCTTCTGAGGAGCATGAACAATTATCCTGCAGGGGTATCGAGCTCTTATGAATCTTCTTCTCTCCTTCATGTCCCAACCCATGTCACACTCCTTTTTGTTATGTAGAAAGTAAAGAGCAACGAACAATCGAATGTATTGTGAAAAGTTTTATAGGAATATAACAACTGCGTAATTCAACAATATGGCAATGCATTTTCTCTCTGCCCTCTACCCTCTGTTGTGCTGAGCATCTTCTCTATATTCCCGCCTCTCTATAGAGGAGGCTTTACCAGTATTCTCATCTATCTGAATGGTTACTGCTTGTAGACGAATATCCGAATGCGCCAGATTAAAACGTACTGGCATATTTGTAATAAAGCGCTCTATAATTTGATGTTTCTCTCTGCCTAAAACAGAATCAAAACTACCAGTCATTCCTACATCAGTGATATAGGCAGTGTAATTATCAATGATTCTGGCGTCAGCGGTTGGGATATGGGTGTGAGTGCCAATGACTGCACTCACTTTACCTGCAAGGAAATAACCCATCGCCAACTTCTCAGAAGTTGCTTCTGCGTGCATATCAACAATTATCACCTTTGCCTTGCCCTTTATGTCTTCTAAAACAGCTCTTACCGCTTT
>CP070807.1:793542-794900 GCA_020343695.1 Candidatus Omnitrophota bacterium
GTCCATAGTGAACATCAAATTTTTTTACTCCAAACCAGCGCAAGGTAAAGCCACCTTTCATCTTTTTTGTTACAGGAATTTCAATCAATCGAACTTGGGTGTCACCATCAATGAGTTGGTGATTTAAGAAATGTTTTCCTGCCCAGAGTTCAATATGATACACACCAGAGCCTAATCCCGAACCAATAACGAACCTAGCTATATCTCCTATTTTATACTCATCATATTCAGCCAACGTAACAGAAACAGCATTTACTGGCACTGCTTCTTTTAAACTTTTTGCTACTACAAAGATTTTGCGTTGTTCAATTTCTGTTCCCCATTTATCTTGAGATTTCAGAACAATTCTATACGCACCTTGAGATAGAGATGGAAGTTTTATTGTGCCTTTGCCTTCTTTGTCATGGTCAACTTTTCCATCGGCAACCAATTTGTCATTTGGGACATCCTTTAATTGAACATCTAAGGGGGGTATCCAACGCCAATATCCTCCGTGGTTGTATCCTAACTCTGCAAGAGATTTAGCGGGGGTATCGGCTAAAGTGAAAACCTCATAACTCCCCATACCTGGTGCTGCAGTATCATTGATGGTCAGGCGTTTTGAACCAATTTCTATTGTCTCTTTTTCTAAGTAGAATCCTTTTTTCGGCTCAATCACAAAATAAATGGCATTTTTACCGGCTTTATACGATTCTTTCGTTTCTATCGTTCTTCCGCCAGAATCGCGACCTTCGACTTCCACTATAAATTGGGCGATGTCTGGGATATTACCTCCATATTGCTGAGGCGGTGGGGTAGGAGTAAAAGGAATAGTAAAATTTCCTTCAGCATCGGTTCTTCGCTCGCCTGTTGCAATTTCCTGTGCACTGCTTGAGTAATTTTGCCCAAACCAATAACGATAACACCAGGGAATATAAGTTTGCCGTTTAACGCGATATTTAATTGGCGCCTCGGGTACTGGCCCGCCGAAATAATATGTAGCCTCCCCCTTAATCTCCACCGGTTCATTATACTTCCAGGCTTCGGCAGCAGGTTTAAGTACAATCTCAAACTCTGGCCGTTTATATTCTTCTACAGAAAAATAAACGCTTGAACTATTTTTAAAGCGGCCATCTCTACATCGAGCACTTAATCTGTATCTACCAAGTAACCTCCCTTGAGGTATCTCAAAATTTACATTTGCACTACCAAATTCGTTGAGATTTACACTTTCGGTAAAGAATTTTTTACCGTTAGGGTCAGATGCAGAAAAAGTTACTGATTGCTTATTCTCGTTGCCCAAAGTCCTAAACCCTTCAGATGTCCTCCAAACTATCACTACCTTTGCTCGCACCTTATGTCCGGGGCGGTATATCGGT
>CP070807.1:795000-796299 GCA_020343695.1 Candidatus Omnitrophota bacterium
TAGCACGTATAAAAACCCAGATAGAGACTTTAAATCAGCCCAATTTCCAGAACCCTCAATAAAGATAAATTTTTCTTACAAAAAAATTTTTTTACGGTATAATTATAGAACGTCCATTTCGCACCAATAGCCTTCAATAACCACAAATGTGTATATAATGCGTATAAATTCACGAAAATATGGCCGAGGATAAGCTTACCAAAATAGTGTCTCTGTGCCGGAGGCGGGGATTTATCTTCGGAGGTTCAGAGATTTATGGGGGTCTTTCCAGCATATGGGACTATGGCCATTTAGGAGCGATACTGAAGAAAAGGATAAAGGATGTCTGGTGGCATGCCTATGTAGAGTCGAGAGAAGACATGGTTGGGCTTGATGCCAGCATCATTATGCACCACGATGTATTTAAAGCCTCGGGACACCTGGAAGGGTTTGTTGATTTACTCATTGATTGTCCTTCCTGTAAGCGGAGATTCCGCGTCGATAAACTTAAAAAAATAGGTGAAAATCTCTATATCTGCGGAGAATGTAAGACAAAGATAAATGCCAAGGAAAGTAAGCCCCGCCAATTCAACCTTATGCTGAAGACCAATGTGAGTGCCACCGAAAGCTCACCTACCTATGCCTATCTACGGCCAGAAACTGCCCAGGGTATATTTACAAATTTTATGAATGTGCTCAATACCACCCCCAAGAAACTTCCCTTTGGCATTGCCCAGATAGGAAAGGCATTCAGAAACGAGGTGACTACAGGAAGTTTTGTCTTTAGAATGAAAGAGTTTGAGCAGATGGAGATAGAGTATTTTGTCAAGCCCAAAGAGGCGGAGCAATCTTATCGCTATTGGGTAGAGGAGAGGTTTCGTTTTTATCGAGAGGGCATGGGGATAGAGAAAGAAAATTTAAAGCTGCGCGAACACACAGAAGAAGAACTTGCCCACTATGCAAAATCGTGTACAGACATTGAGTACAATTTTCCTTTCGGTTGGTCGGAACTGGAGGGAATAGCCAATAGGGGTGATTTTGACCTTCGTGAGCACAGCCGGGTAAGCAAAAAAGATTTATCGTATTTTGACGACCAAAGCAAGGAGCGGTTTATCCCCTTCGTGATTGAACCATCAGCAGGGGTGGATAGAACGTTTTTTGCTGTTGTCTGCGATGCCTATCACGAGGAGGAAGTAAAGGGAAGAAAGCGAGTTGTGTTGAAATTAAAACACACACTTTCTCCTTACCAGGTAGCGATATTTCCTCTCTTAAAGAATAAACCCCAGTTGCTAGAACTTGCAAAAAATATTTTTTATGGTA
>CP070807.1:796399-797652 GCA_020343695.1 Candidatus Omnitrophota bacterium
ACCAATAATCCATCAGCGCCGACTCCCATTTTCCTCTGGCAATATTCCCTTGCAAACATTCCATATTTTTGTCTTGCATAAGGCGCATCGTACCTTTTATCAATCAAAATAAAATCATTGCCAGATGCGTGTAGTTTAAAAAATTTTATCGTTTTCACATCCACCTCGTAATTCCCACAGCCAAATGTATACCGAGTATCACCAACACAATGTATTGGGTTTTCAAACTATTTCCTTTGAAACTAAATCGCGATAACATTCTCGTTTCCGTATAAGGCGAACACTATTATTATCGACCAAAACTTCGGCAGCACGCGGACGAGAATTATAGTTCGAACTCATACTAAACCCATAAGCCCCTGCGCCAAATACTGCTACATATTCACCTTCCCGCACGGACAGACGTCGGTCCTTTCCCAAGAAGTCCCCGCTCTCACAGATAGGTCCAACCACATCCGATACCTTCGAACATCGGGTCGCAGATTGTGGAGATTTTACCAAAGGCAGAATATTGTGATACGCCTCATACAACGAAGGCCGTATTAAATCGCTCATACCGGCATCAACAACAATGAATCGTTTTTTATAAGTGTCTTTTATGTAGATTACTTTTGCCACAAGAATTCCTGCATTGCCGATAATGAATCTGCCAGGCTCAAGAATCAACCGCAGTCGAGTTGCTTTCAGCAAGGGGGAAACCTTCCTAGAAAATGCCTGCGCAGTTTGAGGGTGTTCTCGATCATATACGATACCCAAACCTCCTCCAATATTAAGATACTTAAGTGGCACCCTGTGGTGACCTAGCTGCCTGATGAGTTTTGTTGCTTTCCTAATCGCTCGCACAAACGGCTCACTCTCAGTAAGTTGTGAACCAACATGGATGTGAATCCCGATCAACTCAAGGTTCGCATACCGCTCCCGGTTGAGAAAAATATTTTTGACGGTTGCGAAATCCATTCCAAATTTTGTTTCTTTTTTTCCTGTGGTAATGTATGCGTGAGTTTTGGGTTGAATATCTGGATTCAACCGCAACGCAACATTTACCGTTTTCTTTGAACCTGCTGCGAGCTCATCAATACGCTTAAGCTCTGGGAGCGATTCAACGTTAAACATCAATATACCATATCGGATTGCGTCTTTTATTTCATCATCTGTTTTTCCTACTGATGCATAGACAATCTTCTTTGGAGAGCATCCAATATGTTGAGCTCTGTACAATTCTCCTCCCGAAACAATGTCTAACCCGGTACCAT
>CP070807.1:797752-798989 GCA_020343695.1 Candidatus Omnitrophota bacterium
TTCTTCCTAATATTCCTCTTGAATATTTCTCTGAAAGATTAACTCTTTTTCCTCTTACGGAATGCGTTCATTGCCAATCCTGCCAGCCCAATTCCGAAGAGTGTCATTGTGGTCGGCTCTGGTTGGTGATGTACGACAGGATCGTCAACGCCGCCGGCATAAGAACCACCTGATGATGCGCTTCCTCCGCCACCGCCACCACAACCTAAGAAGAACAATGTTGTAAGCAAAACTAATAAATATTTTATCATCGCACAACACCTCCTATTTTTTCACTATCTGTGGTCCCGTCTGCCCGACGGGCTGGGGCAGACGGGTACGATACGAGATGATTACTTCTTTTTTCTTCTTGCCCCAATACCTGCTAAGCCGAGTAGTCCGCCTCCCAGAAGAAGCAATGTCGCTGGTTCAGGGATAACAGTCGCTGTAATTCTACCATAGAGATACGCAGCATTCACGCCGCCTTCCTCTGAGATAAATTCATCTACGATATCTCCGAATCCTCCTGAAGTGTCTGAGAAACCTACAAGTTCAAGGGTGTATGCAGTTAACCCTATAACAACTGTTTCTGCAGGAAAAGAACTCGGAAAAGTTATCACATCCGGGCAAGGTGTAAGCCCGCTTGGGTCACATGGTTCGGCATTAGGAGTTTCGTCAATTTCAAAAGTGAAAGTAAATGGATCAGGGCTTAACTCAGTAATCCCTAATGTGAGAATTAAATTTGTTGATGTTGCATTCGTTCCAATAACAATAGGATGGTTGAAGTGACGTAGTTGGCCTATTTCAAATACCTCATCGATGTCCACGCTGACAGGTGACATAAATTCATCAAGAATTCCCGTAAATCCTAATCCACTCTGTTCATCTCCCCCAAAAGGAATCCCCCAACGCACCTGATTTTCAACTGTATTGCCATAGCCAACAGTACCAGTCTGCAAGGTCACAGCCTCTCCCCCGACCCAATCTGCCCAATCACCAGCCACACTCGTGAGCGTCAATGCGTGGGCAGAAGAACCTAACATTGAGATGAATATCCCCACGGTAAGTACAACAAAAAGCTTCCTCATGCCTTTACCTCCTTTCTTTTCTTCACATTTTCACTAATAATTATCATCTTTTCGCCCTTTTATCTCCTTACATATTTTAAAGCAATACCCATGCCAAATTTTATTTCCAGAAAAGTATTTTTTTACAATGCCTAACGTATTGCTATATAAGCAGTTGTGATGCTAATATT
>CP070807.1:799089-800320 GCA_020343695.1 Candidatus Omnitrophota bacterium
TGCGTCTTGGTGACCGTAACGCGTTTGCCTGCTTTAATATGTCCTGCTTGAGAGCCACATATTCGGGGCCGATCAGAAATCGTGTACCAATACTCCTCTTGTGTGTATAAAGGTTTTTATTCCCAATATCCCAGTTAATAACGAAATCGAGACCGGAAGGCGCTTTGCCGTTAAAATCGACGCACACCTTGACAGGAGCCCGAACATTTTTATAAAAACCACATTTTCCTTTCGTGATTTCAAGACAAAACACACCTATGTTATTTTGCTGAATAAATTTATTTATTACTGCTAATTCCTCATGAGGTGAAGCATTGCGAGGAATAAATTTTACTCGTCTTATGCGATGTCTTCTAAGAATGCGTTCTGCCAGCACTGTTTTCCGCGTGACCCAGTACGTATGCCACCCTTTAAAATATTCTGAAAGGTACAGTAAAGAGAGCAGGTCTCCTGTCCCAATTGTGTGGTCTGCATCAGCTCTGAAAAGAATTCTCTTCATTACTTTATAGTGGAAGGGAACCCCACTGCAAAGGCATATTTTTCCGGATAAGGCATCGAGCTCTTATATTCTGCGCCGTAAACAGAGACGCGTGGTGGGAAGATATCCCTCCTTTAAAATTGGCTCTTCGTAATATGATCAAATCAGACGGTCTTACGATGCTTCCTTTTTTCATGTTTTTTCTGGCAAAAAGAATGGGGTATGTAAAATTTTTTAAATACCGCTCTGACGCAAGAACTTTTTTTTCAGTAGAACCGTACAACCCTTTATCAATCTTTCGCTTGACGTTCTTGCACTTCTCTGCTTCTCTAATTTTTCTTACCATTCTCTTCAGTTCACCAGACTCTAAGGCAAAAAAATGATCTGGCCCTGGCATACATTTAGAGAGGGTGATGTGTTTCTCAATGACTTCTGCTCCCATGTGCGCAGCAGCACATGCAGCTCTATATACAGACGCAGTATGGTCAGAGAATCCACGCCCTACAAAAGGAAAGGTGTATTTCAATGTGTCTAATACACCCAAATTGCATTCGCCTAAACTGGCTGGGTAATGCATCGTACATTGCATTAAAACAATGCGTCTGTGGTGCTTTGTGATGATGCTTATAGCATCTGCTATCTCAGATATACTCGCCGCTCCCGTAGAAAGAAACAAAAAAATTCCTGCTTTTGCGCACTGCTTAAGCAATGGTCGGTGTGTGATGACCGATGAAGGTAATTTTATTTTTTTGC
>CP070807.1:800420-801615 GCA_020343695.1 Candidatus Omnitrophota bacterium
TTTTGAAGGAACAAATACATTATCTCGAGTATCAAAGGTGAATGACAATTCTCCGCTACTCAAATCATTCGCTCCTTCTTCATCCTTAAACTCCTGGGTTGCCTCAGGAATCACATCGGTGATTTCAACTCGTTCAAACCTATAGGCTGCTCCTGTCTTGATATGTTCACCGAATTCTCGTGAGAGCCTCAAAACTCCTCCTCGTATATCTTCCTCATAGGCGTATCCAACATCTTCCTCCCGTTTATGTCCCTTCTTATACCCATCAAATCCAAACGCAATTGGTGTATCAAATATCCATGGATTGGTAAAGCTTAGCTGGTACCGATCAGTTAAGGTCCCGAAACTGGCGTGCAAGCTTAAATCTTGCCCACCGCCAGTAAAGGTAGAAAAATTCTTATAGTCGAAATTGCGCTGTCGTAATTCCACAAACCCGATGAATTCATCTATCGAACTGTATCCTCCGCCGAAACTAGCATAGCCGGTCTTGGCTTCCTTAACATCAATTACCAAATCTACCCAGTCTGGTTTTGATCCGGGTTCTGTATCAATAATTATCTCCTCAAAGAACCCCAAATTACCTAGTTTCTCTTTGCTCTTTCGTATCCGTTCTCCATCGAATATCTCTCCAGGATAAACTTTGAGCTCTCTCCTAATCACTTTATCCTTCGTTTTCACATTCCCCCTAATATTAACCCTCTCTATATATGCAATCTCATTCTCCACAATCTTGTAGCTGATATGTATCTTCTCAGTATCTAAATCGAAAACGCTCACGGGGTCAATCGTCGCAAATATATATCCTTTATCTACATAGACCCCCTTTATCCTCGATGAATCTTCATACATTGCCCTGGTGCTGAAGACATCTCCCTCACTCAACTCTAAAGCTTTCTTTATCTCATATAATGCTATCTCTTTATTGCCTTCTATTTTAATCCTGCCTACATAATAACGTTGGCCTTCTTTAATTGTTACGGTAACGTGTATCCCTTTTACGGTTTCGTCCACGTCTGTTTCCACAACAGCATCACTAAAACCTTCGTTTTTATAAAAGTCTCTTATTCTCTCTGCATCATCACGCAACACATCGTCTTGGAAAACCCCTCGGTTGAGGAGCCATGCTGGTCTGGTCTTCATCAATCGTATAATCCTAGTATAAGAAAAGTTTTCATTTCCCTCAATAATAACGCGT
>CP070807.1:801715-802890 GCA_020343695.1 Candidatus Omnitrophota bacterium
TATGATTACATCTTAAGTCTTGATGCCGATGAGAGAATAACACCTCAACTTCGTGATGAAATAGTACAGATGTTTCGTAATGGACTGAAGTATGAAGGTTACAACATACCTCACCGCAACTACTTAGGCAAATACTGGATACGTCATGGCGGTTGGTATCCAAATGCAAAATTAAAATTATTTAAAAAGGCCAATTTCAAATATGAAGATTCGGAATACCATCCCAGAGTATTTTTTGAGGGCCAAACCCATACTCTAAAAGGTGATATCATTCATTATAATTACCCCGATTTTCATTCTCTTTTCGCCAAGTTGAATCACCAGACTGATTTTGAAGCACGCAAGTGGATACGAGACGGAAGAAGGATGAATTTCGCAATCTGCCTGAGAAAAATGTGGACGCGATTTGTGAAATACTATTTTATCAAGTGGGGACTCCTGGATGGTTTTGTTGGATTCTTTCTCGCCATCTATAGCGGCATGTATCAATTCTATACATATTGTAAATATTGGGAGATAAAGAAGAAGATTACCGATTAATCGCTCCCGCGCCTTATTGCGTAATTTTTTCAGTACAAAAGAGAAATGGTAACCAGCAGTATATCAGTAATTTTTCCTGCATATAATG
The DNA here is from genome assembly GCA_020343695.1 of Candidatus Omnitrophota bacterium. Lineage (GTDB taxonomy): Bacteria > Omnitrophota > Gorgyraeia > Duberdicusellales > 4484-171. Next base: position 802,344 of record CP070807.1, read on the forward strand.
AAGCCAGTTACATCCGGACAGCAGTAATTGAGGTTCGCAATTTTTTGGAAAAGAAATTTGATCATTTTGAGATCATTGTCATTGATGACGGCTCAAGTGATAATACGTATGAAGTTGTCTCGCAGCTCTCCAGAGACGTTGCGCAGTTGAAGGTTCTACGAAATAGCGGCAATTACGGCAAAGGGTATAGTGTAAAACGTGGAATGCTGTCCGCAAAGTATGAGTATGGAGTGTTTACTGACGTTGATTTATCTACACCTATCGATGAACTCTCCAAATGCATCCCATATTTAGAGAAAGGCATAGACATCGTTATAGGTTCCCGAGCATTACGAGCATCTTGTATTCTAAAGCGGCAGAGCCTTTTACGCAGAAGTATGGGAAAAATATTCAACTTCTGCGTGCAGACAGTTTTATTTCGAGGCACGAAAGATACCCAATGCGGATTTAAAATTTTTAGAAGAAATGTTGCACAAAAGCTGTTTGCACTGCAGAAGCTCCATGGATTCTGTTTTGATGTGGAAATTTTATACATTGCAAAAAAACT
>CP070807.1:802990-804159 GCA_020343695.1 Candidatus Omnitrophota bacterium
TTTCTCGGGCCGGGTAAGTAATAATCTGGTATATCGAAAGCCCTCACTATTGCTTCCCAAAAGAAAAGTATAATCAAGACTAACAAAGCTGTTTCAAGTAATTTTACAGCTCTGGGTAATACCCGGCATCTCATGATAAACCAAAAGATCTTAACCACTGTTTTTTTCATATTTTATTACCATTTGAAGATAGAAGCCCGCGTAGCTTCTCGACTAAATTTATGAATTTGCTCTCATTTCTTATTCTTGGCTGGCGGGGTCTTGGAATATTCACCGTTAAAACATCTGCAATTGTTGCGGGAACTTGGGTCATCACTGCAATGCGATCCGCCAGATAGACCGCCTCATAAACATTATGTGTTACGAATAAACACGGAATTCTTGATTGATAAATTATTGATTCGAGGAGTTCATACAATTTTTCTCTCGTCAATTCATCAACGCCGGTAAAGGGTTCATCTAATAACAATAACCCAGGTTGAGATACCAGTGCACGAGCAAGTGCAACTCGTCTTTGCATCCCACCGGAAAGTTCCCAAGGGTATTTATATTCGCTTCCGGCAAGTCCGACTGCTTCGATGAGTACTTCCGAATCACATTTTTTGTGTTCGATCAAGCAAGGCATCTCAATATTCTCTTTTGCATTGAGCCAAGGTTGAAGTAGAGGCCATTGAAACATGACGGAGAATTTCTTCTCAGAAGGTATATCCAAACAGACTTCTCCGCTCCAAATTGAAATCAAGTCAGCTATACTTTTAATGCAAGTGGTCTTCCCGCAACCTGATGGCCCCATCAATGCTACTACTTCACCATTATCTATCGTTAGATTTATTTCTGACAAAACTTTCGTTTTGTTAAAGCCAGTACAGAGGTTATTTACTTGCAAAACTCGACCTGGACGTAATGATTTACGTGTCATTGTGAAATAACTCCAGTAACTGGAATAATTGAATCGATTTGGTCTTGGTCTTTTAAGTATGTCATTACTTGCTCAATCCTCTTTTCGTCAAAAGACCAGTTAGATAGTGTCCCATCCTCGTTACACATAAGTGTTCTAATCAAATCCAGCTTTCGTCTCTCTACTTTGGTGTCCAAGTGACCTTTAAATCTTTTAATCAATATTTCAGTGCATTCATCAGGATGCTCGAAAACATACTGCCAACCTTCTC
>CP070807.1:804259-805419 GCA_020343695.1 Candidatus Omnitrophota bacterium
CTGTGGTTAAAGAAGGTGAAAAATTTCATTTCAGAAATCAAGAGAGAACATATACAGGTTGCCGTTGATTTATCGTTAAATTCTCAATTTGGTTTCTTTTCCTGGGCAGCAGGAATTAAAGAAAGAATCGGATATGATTATAAAAAGAGAGGCCGATTCCTGACAACAAAAAAAGGATTAGAAGGCTATGAAGACAAACACATAGTCGACTATTACCTTGAGCTTTTGCAATTCCTGGAAATAGAGCCCAAATGTAAAAAGATAGAGTTATTTTTAAATGATGCCTCTGGGTCAGGTGCGTTGACGTTTTTGGAGCAAAATGGTATCCACGAGGATGATTTACGTATAATTATCGTTCCTTGTGGAGGAGCAAGCTGGGGCAAAGAATCTTTTCGCAAGCATTGGCAAAAGGAAAAATTTGCACAATTAGCCGATTCACTCATTGATCGATATAAGGCAAAAGTTATTTTTGCCGGCAGCCACCAAGAGGCTTCTGTTATTGAGGATATAGAGAAATTGATGTTTCACAAACTTATTGCGGCAGTGGATTTACCTCTGGCAGATTTTTTAAGTTTGTTAAATAAGGCTCATATGCTTATCACCAATGATGGAGGGCCTCTTCATATGGGTGTCGCGCTCGGGGTAAAGACTGTTTCTCTCTTTGGCCCGGTTAGTGAACTTGTCTATGGTCCCTATTCGAAAGAACACCAGATGCATACCGTCATAAAGAGAGATTTTTCCTGCAGACCCTGTTATAGAAAATTTCGAATGCCCGAATGTCCGTATAATAGAAAGTGCTTAAACCAGATAAGTGTTGATGAGGTGTATAGGGCAGTAGAACGCACCTTGAGCCTCAATGAATATCGAGAGGAAAAGACTTTGTTGTAGCAAGACATCCAAGACCGTAGAGAAAGGAGGCATGATGCAGAAAATTCCCTTATCAGTAGTAATTTTGACCAGAAACGAAGAAAAGAATATATCAGAGTGTATAGATTCTGTAAAAGATTGGGTAGGTGAAATTGTCGTTGTTGATGACTATAGTTGCGATAAGACAATAGATATTGTGCGGCAACATACAGACAAAATTCACCAACGGAAATGGGAGATGGAAGGCCCACAGCGTAATTTTGCGTATTCCAAGGCACATTATGATTACATCT
>CP070807.1:805519-806651 GCA_020343695.1 Candidatus Omnitrophota bacterium
CAAGTGATGTTCTATATACTTGTTCGTTTCATCTCTGGAGAGGGGGCAGAGGTGGAATTTGAGACAAATTCGCTGATTAAACGACTGATGGATAGGTCGTAATAATCTGTCCCGCAGATGAGGTTGGCCGGAAAGTATAAAAACAGCAGGGTCACATGAGTCCATTTGGAAGTTGGTGATAATCTGCAGCTCATAGAAATTTTCATTTATGAAAAGGTGTGCCTCGTCAAAAATAATGACTGGAATTTTTTTCGCATTCTCCACATAATCTCTTATACTGTTTTGAATAGAAAAGAAAAGCTGTGTTTTTCTATAAGGGAGGCATCCTCCGAGCTTTGAGCAGATCTGTCTGTAGAAATCAAGAATATTGACTGTGGAAAGAGGTATGTAGAAATATTTGTAAAGATTTTCATTAAGCGTTGCCACAAAGGCTCGAAGCTGAGCGGTTTTGCCTGCCCCAGAAGGGCCAGTGAGTAACATAATCCCTCTGTGTTCTTTTATGTAGTGTAATCTTTGCGTAAGCTCCGCTCCAGCTTCAGTGATAAATAAATCTTGAGGAGGAATATCCTTGGGAAAAGGTTTTTTTTTGAGGTTATAATAAGCTTGCATCATGATCAATCTCCGCCTCTATCAAACCGTATCTCCCAGGATGGAGGGGAGGCATTTTGGTGAAGGTTCAGTTTCTTAAGAGAACACACAGGTGTATCATTATCATAAATGGTCAACACATCTGGGTTATCTGCCGGATATCGAAGCTCTATTATTTTGCCTATAAAGGTATGGGGCACCTCATACAGAATGCTATTAACAGATACGGTCGCGTCATTCTTAACTTTCCTTTTTATGCTCATATAAAATGCAAGATCAAGTTCTTCAGTGCTGAGTCTTTTTATGGAGGTATCTTTGAGCTTATCCATCCATTTATCCATAGGTTTTCCTCCTATTCCATGGTGGAAGCTCTTTTGGTAGTCTTTATCAAGCCAGCGTGAGAACTGCCCATTGAGCTGCTCAATGGATCCTATTTCCGAAACTTTTATAAAGGGGAGAAACTTTTCTCTCACCGTCCTGTGAAACCGTTCAATTTTTCCCCGCGAGGGACTGTCGTAAGGTTTACTATGGATTAAAGCGATGC
>CP070807.1:806751-807879 GCA_020343695.1 Candidatus Omnitrophota bacterium
TTTAAGGTAGTAAATTTCATCATTATTGGAGGACCACACACAACACCAACTGCCTCTCTTATATTGATAGGTAAATCGTCGAGAATTGTGGTGACTAAACCAACGTGACCCTTCCAGCTCGCGTCACCATTATCAACAGTGAGTCGTACCTCGACGTTTTTTGGTTTTCTAAATTCCTCAATCTGGTGTTTATACACGATATCCTGAGGAGTACGCGCACCGTAACAGATAACAATCTTTCGAAAATCATCTACACGAGAAAAGAGAGTAAGAATTAATGAACGCAGCGGTGCAAGTCCCACTCCTCCTCCAACAATCAGAATCTCTTTTCCCACAAACTCGTCGGCAGGATAACCTTCCCCATACGGTCCACGCACACCGATAATGTCTCCTACTCCCCCTCGATGAAAAAGATCAGTAACCCTTCCTACATTCATGATTGTAACTTCAAACTCATCGGTTCTATTTGGGTCTGATGAAGGGGTAAAAGGTGCTTCACCTATTCCCGGATAGGTTAACTCGACAAATTGTCCCGTTTTAAAAGAGAAGTCATTCTCTGGTTTATACACAAATGTTTTTATTGTAGGGGTCTCATCAATAATTTTCGTGATTGTGGCTTTTTGCGGTAGATAGATATTCATTTTATGTTGGCTTTTGGTCCTTGGCTAAGCGTCGAAAGATTTCTCTCAAATCAATTTTCGCTGGACAGCATTCAATGCAACGTCCACATCCTGTGCATGCGTATACATCTATATTGTCAGGAAAAAACTCAAATTTTTTTATATAGCGGTTACGCAGGCGTTGCTTTCGCAGCAGGAGCGGATTTGCGCCACCAGCTACCCGGCTAAATTTGTTGTATTGACAACCATCCCACGTTCGTGCTCGCAAATATCCTTTCTTATCTTTTGCATCAAATAAAAGAAAACAATGACACGTCGGACAATTCATAATGCAGGCGCCACACTCAACACAGGCCTCTGACTTCTCTTTCCACACCTCATCCTCATAACCATGTTTGATGAGGGCATAGAGAGACTCTTTCGCCGGCATGGCATCAGATTCAGTACGGGACAACAATCTACTCACCATTTCATTTCGCTGATAATTTCTCTGCTCTAGGTGGGCATC
>CP070807.1:807979-809087 GCA_020343695.1 Candidatus Omnitrophota bacterium
TCAGACAGTTACCAGCATAATCAAGGATAATATCTGTCTTTTCAATTTGTTTTATTTGTTATGAAAGAAAATTTAACACATTCATCTATTCTTTTTCCTTTGTTTAGAGTCAAAAAAGAAACCTTGTATAACATATTTATCCACTGGGCAGGTATAGTCCTTATTGTGAGTATGTTTTCATTTAATTGGATTTCTTACGATATGGGCCTGGCTACCACAAAGATAATAGGGGTTATCGATCTCTACATTTTTCTTCTCTGTCTTGTGTTGTTGATAGTGCGTAGAGCAGATTTGAGCAAGGAAATGGTTGTGTTCTTGGCTCTCTCAGGCATACTTGTGATTTATTCTTTGAGCCACGCCCATGGATTAGGTTCTACTTTGAGAGGTTTCAAAGATTACTTCACAGCTGTTTGGCTTTATGTATTTTTTAGGCATTTTTGCTTTCAGGAAAGGACAATTACAAGTTATGTGAAGGTCCTTACGGTTTTAATATTATTACAGCTCCCAATACAACTACTCCAATTCATAACTTTACGAGACACAGAGTTATGCTCAGGGACATTCGGTTATCACCAAACAGGGGTGATGGGTATATTTATGATCGGAATTGTATGGTATATATTATCGGTAAAGAAATTAACCGTTAAAAATATAGTTCTGATTATCTATTTTAGCGTATCAGCATTCATTGGCTCAGCAAAGATATTCTTTATCCTTAATTTTTTCTTTGTCCCTTTTTTACTTATATGCAGATATAAGAAAAAAATCTTCAGTAAGTTATCTCTGGTAATAGTTTTTTGTGTGGTCTTTTTTGTTTTTCTACAGGTAAATCAAATTTTTTATAGAGGAAGAGGCGATCCCAGGGCGTATAATCCTTTCTTTTATCTTACTAAAGATTATTATAGAAGTTTTTTTGAGGATGGTTTCCAAACTAATCCTCCTAGTCGACATCTTAATCGAGGCGGCGCACTCGTGAGAACATACCTTATGGTGAGAGATGAAAGCAGGTTGCTTTTGGGAAGAGGTGTCGGGTGGAATAGAAATCTGTCGCCTCTTGAGCGAGAAAAATTCAAAGAGATAGGTATTGTGTATGATTTTCCGGTGATTC
>CP070807.1:809187-810250 GCA_020343695.1 Candidatus Omnitrophota bacterium
TGATTCTATTGCTGTGCGGTATTTTCGGCCTTCTCATATATTTTTACTTACTATTCAGATTCTTTAATGTAGGACGGAGGGATGATTTGGTGGGTTTTCGAATAAAAGTCTTTGTTTTATGTCTTGGGCTTCTGTACCTTGTAGGGGGAGTCTATACCCAAGGGTGGATAAGCAAGACAACGGGATTTTGTTTTGCAATGTTACTTGGGATTTTGTCAAATAGAGACAATAGCACTTTTTTTATTAAAAAATATTTATCACCTTCCTAATATGTATGGAATAAAAATTATTTCCACATCTGGAATACCAAGCAATTCTGCCAATTCTATTCAAGTAATGAAAATGGCTGATGCCTTTGCAAGGGCAGGACACAGGGTAGAGATTTTTATTCCTGGATGGCGTAAGAGTGTCAAATCATCGCAATTTAAAGGCAAATATAGCGTAAAAGGCGATTTCAAAATACATTATCTGCCATACGTATCTTTGAGAGGCAAATGTAAAGCTGCGAGCTTTTCAGCAATAGTTTTCATGAAATCTTTAGTATGGGATAGGCAAACTTTTATCATTACAAGGAATGAGCGTGTTGCGTATCTGCTCACATTGCAAGCCAGAAAAGTCATATATGAAAACCATACCTTCTATTATTCTTCTGGAGCTACAACACTCAAATATAGAAGTAGAGTAGCGCGCCTCATGAGAAATAAAAATGTACATATGATTACAATCTCGCACAGGTTAAAAGAGTTATGGGCAAATTATGGAATAGATAAAAGTAAGATTTCTGTCATCCATGATGGGGTTACCATTGAAGATTATAGGAATCTCCAGAATTTGAGCAAAGATGATGTCAGAACAAAATTAAATCTTCCGTATGGCAAACGAATAGTATGTTACACAGGAACCCTAAGGATAGAGAGAGGCATAGATTTTATATTGGAGGCTTCTAAATTATATAAGGATTATATTTTTGTTCTGGTGGGCGGTTCGCAAAGAGAGATAGATGCTACAAAGAGCCATTTTAATCCATCCTCAAATGTGATTTTTACTGGATATGTTGATAATG
>CP070807.1:810350-811379 GCA_020343695.1 Candidatus Omnitrophota bacterium
GCAATAAAGTTGGTATTGGCAACTCGTTCAATCTCTCCTTGTGCAGCATTCAGGGCAATATCTTGATTGCGGGCCATATCAGAGAGATTCAAAAACATGGTTAAGCTATAACCCAACGCACCCAATACGATAACCATAATCAGCGTCGCAATCAATGTTTCAACTAGAGTAAACCCTCTCTTTTTGTTCACATTTTCATTATAACACATAGAATCTTTATCCTCCATGTCTTTTTTTGCCTCGCCACTCTTTCTTTCAATATACCCCCTCATTTTTCTTTAAAAGTGCGCCTCATCAATTTCCCGCCAGGATGAATCTGCTCCAAACAGAAGCCCTCCGGGAGGAAGTTCAGCGTCCATTCCTGCTTGGGTACCCTGGCCAAAGCGGCTCTCGTAGTTGAAAACCTTATCAGGGTCTGAATATCGCTGGGCATTACCACCCTTTGCATAATAAGATGCGCTCGGGATACTTTTTTTGTATGAACCTGGCAACTGGATAAGTGATCCTGTAATTTGCCTCTGTTCATTATCCCACCATTCTACCACATAGGGGTCAGTGCTATAAGGAGTAAAGATAGCAGTATTATAAATATGTATCTCCTTGACTTCGTTTGCCTTTGATGGGCTCAGAGGATTTTCCGTTCCGCTATCACCGTGGACATTTTTAAAGGAAAAATTTGAATTATAAGCAGAGTGTACTGACCCGTAGACATGACTCTTCAGTTGATAACGCGGAACGTGTGTATCAATCTCGCTATCGCCGTCAGTATCAAATGAGTAAGTTTCAGGGTCATTCCACGACCAGACGTCCCAGTGTGTATCCAGCCAGTCTTTTGTCCAGTCTGAAGGCACTGGGGGTGGGTCTATGAAGGCGCCTGCTTCTTTATCGAACCTGGGATAGGTAAAATATATTTTCCAGGGATGAGTGTCGCTCAAACCATCTATATCAGGGACCGCAGGCATCCACTCTGCACCGTCTCTTCCGTAGGGGGCAGAGTCAAGGAAATCGTGAGTACTTCTGTTCTGCGAT
>CP070807.1:811479-812475 GCA_020343695.1 Candidatus Omnitrophota bacterium
CCAGAGATGAAACGAACACGTATATAGAACATCACTTGAAATTAGCGGGCTTTTCTGGCTCTCTGTTTAATCAAAATGCCATAAGTGCTCTCTATCAAGTCTCCACCGGCCTGCCTCGCGTCATCAACAACCTTGCCACGAAGACACTTGCTATTGGCGCATTGGATAAGAAAAATACTCTCACCGATGAAGAAGTCTACAGAGCATCTAAAGAACTTTAAATTCTCGTAAAAGGCTAATGAATAACATGTAAGGGACGGCTATGGAAATTATATTTAAAGTTATACCCGATGGTTTTTTCAAAGCAAAAGTAGCGGAAATAATAGAAAAAAATGGGCCCTATGGGTGCTACCTGCGCATTATTTTTACCATTATTCAAGAAGGTGACCTGGCTCATTATAGATTCTCCGGTTTTATACACCCTACTGCTTTAAAACCAAGTAAATTCTATAGATGGGTAACGAATATTCTTGGCACCGAGCCTGATACTACCTTCCGCACACAAGATATGATAGGCAAGGAATGCCTTGTCTACTTGACGAAGCACAATAATTATTACTCCGTCAAAGAGGTAGCTAAGATACATAATTAGACTATTATACTTCTTACTGCGGAAGATTCTCCAGGGAGTCTCATAGGAATAATGGGATAAAGGCTTGCCCCTGTCAAGTGAGGATAGGGATACGCTGAGGAGCGACCTGAGCGCCTTGACAGGAGCATTTACCGATATGGTGAATCCTCTGCCTTCTCTGGCAGAGGTAAGCTTTTATCCCCTTTATTATATCGGAGATGCTTAAAAGCGCTAAACCTCAGGGGGTTTGGGGGACAGCGTCCCCCTCTAAAATCTAATGAATATTCCTTTTAATAGGCAAAATTAATCCTGCGTTTTTGTACATCGAGTGCGGGTTTAATGTGGATGCCTCATTATTTTTACCTATTTTTAGGTCAATTTATTGTTGATTGTTGCTACAGAAACAGCGGAAAAGATAACACATC
>CP070807.1:812575-813567 GCA_020343695.1 Candidatus Omnitrophota bacterium
ACAACCCAAAGTACCGGTACCACAACAGTTGCTGAAGATGTGACTTTTGTTGATGTAGGGGTAAAGCTGCGTCTTACTCCCACCATCAACGATGATGGTTTTGTTACTTTGAAGCTTAAGCCGGAGATAAGTAGCGTAGTGAGATTTCTTCAAACAAGCGAAGAGAATCAAATTCCTATTATCAATACCTCTTCTGCTGAGACGACTGTCATTGTAAAGGATGGCGCAACGATTATTATCGGAGGACTGAAAGAGGAACTTGAAAAAAGCGATGTTGAAGAAACACCCTTTTTTAGTAGAATACCTTTGTTAGGCAACCTGTTGCGTTCAAGCGTAAAAACCAAAGAGCGTTCAGAATTGATCCTCATGGTTACTCCTTTTGTGATTAGCGGAGATGAACTCGTGACAGGCTATGGGGGTGATTTTGGGTATAGATTTGATAAAAAAGATCAAGCATATTTACCGTTTGTTGATGAGCCCATGCCAGGAACGTTTAAATCGTATCAGGGCTATTCTGATTTCCAAAAAGGAAAAGCTCAACAGTCTCTACTGAAACCTCAAAAGAAAGGTATTAGGAGCGATGAGAAATAGCATATATATTATTATTATTCTTATTACATGTCTTTCCATTATTGGTCCGCTCTATGCTCAGCGAAAGGAGGAGCTTAGCTGTACGCAGTTACGAAAAGAGTATGAACGGATTGTCAAAGATAGAGATAATATTTTAGCGCAAATCAAGAATTTGCTTAAATATAAGGACAAAATGCGAGAAGTGGAGACTGAATTGAGAAGGATGGAGAATGAGAAAGCAGTGTTAGAATCCCATAAACAGTCACTCAATCAGCAAATCGGTGATTTAAAGCGGCTTCTTGAATCTTCACAAAAAGAGATTGATGATTTCAGGGAGGAGGCGGAAAATCTTAAAAAACATATTGAAAAAAAGGAGGTTGAGTATACAATAGTAGATGAAATTAAAAGGGATTTAAAAGGGG
>CP070807.1:813667-814652 GCA_020343695.1 Candidatus Omnitrophota bacterium
ACAGAGCGTAGGTAAAAGTACCAGCGCGATAATAGCAGCCGCCGCCATAGTAAATGTCTTGGTAAAAGCAAGTGGCCTGAAAAGTTTCCCTGCCTGTCCTGTTAAAACAAAGACTGGTATAAATCCTATGATTGTGGTAAGAAGCGCGAAAAGAACGGGCTTACCCACTTCTTGAGCGCCTTCCACGCATGTATTTAATCGTTCTTCTGTATCAAGCCTGTCTACATTCAGTTCTTTGCGCCGGGTTACAAGTCTCCTATATATATTCTCCACAAGAACACAGCCGGAATCCACCATAATACCTATGGCAATAGCAATACCACCTAAACTCATTATATTCGCGTCTACGCCAAACTGCCTCATGAATATGAAAGCAATGAGAATGCCTATAGGAAGGACTAATGATATGACAACACTGCCCCAAAAGTGTAAAAGGAACACAAGAATAACAAAAATAGTTATGATAATTTCCTGTATAAGGGCTGTTTTCAGCGTATTTATCGAACGCTGTATAAGTCCTGTTCTGTCATAAAAGGGAACGATTTTCACGCCTTCCGGTAATCCTACGGAAAGCTCTTCTATTTTTTGCTTAATCCTCTCTATAACCTTTAAAGGGTTTTCTCCATAACGCATAAGGACAACACCGCCGGTTACTTCTTGTCCTTCTTTATCAAGAGCTCCTCTGCGAAATTCAGGGCCCATAATTACGGTAGCAATGTTTTTCACATATATAGGCACACCTTCTTTCTCGCCGATTACGATATTTTCTATGTCCGAGATATTCTTAATAAAGCCTAATCCCCGGACAATAAACTCAGCCCCCCCTTCTTCAAATACCTTTGCGCCAACATCTATATTGGATTTTTGGACAGCATCTATTACCTGATGAATCTTAACGTCATACGCGATAAGTTTATTCGGATCTATATCTATCTGATATTGTTTTACATACCCGCCGACTGATGCCACCTCTGAAATCCCGTCT
>CP070807.1:814752-815690 GCA_020343695.1 Candidatus Omnitrophota bacterium
GACCCCGCGTTTTCTTCAAACCCCTTTCATATCAACGAATCCCACCTTGGTCATAGTGCAAGGCCTAATACATTTTTTTCATTAAGATTCTGAAAGATTTTTTATCTGTAAAACCAACCGTTCAATTTTTCTTCCCTTTTTAAATATTAATAGTAAAATAAAAATAGATTTTGTTTATCACACACAAAAGAGATAACAATAAAAAGAGCGAAAGATAATTGTTTTATAGAGTGGTATGATGAATTTGAAATATCTTTTCTTTTCTCTCAGACCAAAACAGTGGGTTAAGAATTTCTTTATCTTCCTTCCTTTGATTTTTGGAAAGAAACTATTCACCACGCCTACTAATTTGAAGTCGGTGGGCGCATTTTTCCTCTTCTCCATAACCGCTGGGGTTGTGTATTTGATAAATGACATACTAGACATAGAAAAAGACAGGTTGCATCCAACGAAACGCTTGAGGCCATTTGCCTCTGGGAAACTCAACAAAAAACAGGCGCTGGTTACCATATGTATTTTAGGTATTGGCTCTCTGGTATTTTCCCTTATGCTGGATATGTATTTTTTTTGGGTAGTAGTAGCTTACCTTATATTTAATTTCATATATTCAAAATTCTTAAAAGAATTGGTTATTATTGATGTGTTTTGTATAGGAGGGTTCTTTTTATTGCGTGTCGTAGCTGGCACTGCTATAGCAAAAGTTGAATTTTCCTACTGGATGATATTTATGACAGTGTTCCTTGCACTTTTTTTGGGATTCAATAAAAGACGCCAGGAATTAAAATCATTTGAAAGAGAGGCCTCTCTCTACCGTTCTGTACTTACCAAATACAACGCGTATTTTATTGATCAGATGATTGCAGTAATTACATCTTCAATCGTAGTCGTCTACATGCTCTATACGGTGGATAAAAGGACGGTAAGTTACTTTGGTACCA
>CP070807.1:815790-816728 GCA_020343695.1 Candidatus Omnitrophota bacterium
TACCAACTTTATTGCAGGAGTAACTTGGTTTGCCGTCCCCCAGTTACATCCAAATCCTGCGGGACAGACGACCATCACTCAAGTTGCAGGCGCACCTGATCTGTTCACTGTGAATGTCACTGTCACCTGGCACCAGCGCACTAGGCCAATATCCCGAACGCTGGAGACCACTCTCTTGCACAGATAAGGAGAACGCCATGAAACATAAATATAAAAAATACTCTTTTACATTAATCGAGGTAATAATCGCCATAGGGATCTCTACACTGGTTATAGGAGCCAGCATGATCATCCTCTTCACAAGTAAGGTCTCCATATTTCGTAACGAGGCTGCTATTCTCGCTGAAACAAATGCACGAACGGCGATGGAGAGAATTACCAATGAACTACGGTTATCCCGACCGTTCAGAGTGTTTATTTCTAACAATGTAAGTGTGCTTAATAATCTCGATAATGGCAGTGCGATAAATTTTCAAATCCCTGTAGGAAGTTACGATCCCGCTCTCGATTTAACCGCCACTCACTTACTGCGATGGGGATGTGCGGCCAATGAAGACCATCACATCGCCTACTCAATAAATGCCGACAATCAACTTGTAAGAAGTACCTATAGTCTCGATGATGGCTCTGATGCGGTAGCGGCAATTATTGCCCCCGATATTCAATCTCTCAACTTTAACCGAACTGCTTCCAGCTCCCCTTTAATCAATGTTGGGATTATTGCCGAAGGAAGGGGTAGCGTAGAGAACGCGACTTTCGCCTTACAATCAAGCGTGACTTTAAGAAATTAATCAACAGCTTTTTCTCATTTTCTGCCCTGCCTCTGATTTGGCCTCTTTTCTCCATTGCTCACCCGGAAAACTTACTTTACAGTTTTACTGATAGCGACTGTCCTCTATTTACCTGTACCTGCCTAGAGAAAAATAAAGTAAAAAATG
>CP070807.1:816828-817669 GCA_020343695.1 Candidatus Omnitrophota bacterium
CAAACTATCACTACCTTTGCTCGCACCTTATGTCCGGGGCGGTATATCGGTCTGTCTGTTTCAATAAATAGCTCTATTGGACTGGGTGAGGAGTAATTAAGGTATTGATTGTGACTCCAATAGGAAAAGGAATTTTTGGACTTAGCAAGAGGGTCCACATTATAACGATTATAAGCACGAGGGGAAACGCTAACTGGTAAGGATAAAGAAGCAAGCCCTTTTTTATCGGTCTTGAGATTAAAAAACTCTCTCTTTGAATGGCGTATATATGTATAGACATCTAACTCAGCTCCTTCTAAGGGTTTGCCTGTCTCTGCATTTATAGTATAAAAGTGAAAACCTTTATCATTAATTTTGTCCGTACCTTTAGTTTCTATAAAGTCATAATAAGCATCTTCGGCCTTGGTAGTAAATCCTGCTGTGCCTACGAGTACAAAATCAGTAACATTAAGAAAACAAGCTGAAAGAAGAGAGCCGCCTATCTTAAAAGATCTATCACCAGAAGCTAAAACCAAATAAATTCCTTCTTCTAACTCAGGTGGACTTTCTGTTTTGGTAACTGATGTATAATCGTCTTTATCCCCGGTTTTAGTATCCCATTCCTTATAAGGGGCTTTCCCTGACAAATATGCTTTAAGCCACTTCTTGCCCCAATCCTGATAAGACCAATTAAGATTGAATACATTAGACCAGCCATCAAAACGGTCATAAGAACTGCCGTATTCTTTCGCGCGATAACTAATAAATTCATCTTTAAGTTGCTGGAGGTCTATCTGATAAATACGGAAGTAAACTTTCTCAAGATTTTTTGTAGTTATAGTAAGCGCCTCATTAGCCGGTG
>CP070807.1:817769-818603 GCA_020343695.1 Candidatus Omnitrophota bacterium
CCGCTTTCGATACTTGGCTCGATTGTTGGTGAGTTTGTCGGTTCAAGTAATGGTCTGGGTTTTCTAATTCTCTCAAGTTCGTATTACGCCAGGACGGCAGACATGCTTGCCTGTATCTTTATTGTATCATTATGTGGGATTGCAGTCTATCAAACGGTATGTGTACTCGAGCGAAGGTTTATCTTCTGGCACGGCACACCTCGCACAAAACAGAAAAGAATATTTTTCTGAGTTGATAAAAAACGACCTTACCCGGCTTCGCCGGGATGACAACCCCCCGCGTAAATATAACGGTGCCCCCGCCCAAAGGACGGGGCTAAATACAAAGGCATCTGGATCCCTGCCTAAAGCATGCAGGGATTCGGGATTCGGACTGGCGCGGGATTAATTTATTGTTTTGCTTCCTGTCTTGTGACGATGGGGACGTATCCTGTCTCCAGGCCGGGAGGTGGTGTTACAATCAAGGCGGGGTCGAGATCGGCCAGTTTTCCAATCTTTGGCGGCGGAAGGTAGTCGCGGTCCTTTTTCCAGTTGCGGTGTAGTTTTTCCACCCGCTGCTGCAGGCTCTCGCGCTCTTTATCGGTTAAATCGGCGTTGAGCAATGCAGGCTGGTCGGCGAATCGATACCAGTAGTACGTTACCACACTGCCATCCCCCGGATGCGCTTTGAATGGGCCAGCGACGGGGCCGGGCTTCTTCCAGCAGGAATCCGGATCGTCGGGAGTGACGTAAGGACCTGAAGGGGGGCCGGCGGGCCGAGAAAAGCTGACCTCTGTGAGTCCTGTTTCAGCGGGGACCTGGCCCGGGGGTATCGGACGCCACTTAGCGCGTCTG
>CP070807.1:818703-819519 GCA_020343695.1 Candidatus Omnitrophota bacterium
GATAGATTCTGGAGAAAAAATGATACCAAGCAAATCTCAAAAAGGATATAAAGAATACCCCTGCGACATATGCGGCAGCAGAGACGCCATAGAAGTTCCTCATGTTCGTACGTATACTGGAGGCCAAGCAATCCACATTTGTATAAGGTGTGGTTTCATTTATGTAAAGAAGAGGCGGCCCTACGATATCGTTGCTGGGGTCTGGTCAAAACAATTATTTGGAAAAGCATATACTTCACGCAGCCCCCTCATGCTCGCTCGACACACATATATAGCCGAATTCATTGATCAACGCCTCTCTCTTAAAAACAAAAAGGTGTGCGACGTGGGCGCTGGTGAAGGTCAATTTTTGCGCATCGTAAAAAAAGAGTATGGTGCCCCTGTGTTTGGAGTAGAGCCGTCCAGGACAAATTGCAAAATTCTAAAAAATTCAGGTATTCGATGCTTTCAGGGAACACTCCAGGAATGCGTGCAAAACAAGAGAGTAAAAGATTATCAAGCGGATATCCTCACGCTTATGTGGACCTTGGAAAACGCAACCGCCCCGCGCCCCATTCTTATGGAGGCAAGGAAGATTATAAAGAAGAATGGATATATCGTTGTGGCAACGGGAAGTAGAATTCTTGTGCCTTTCTCAAAGCCGCTCAATCTTTACTTGAGCCGCAACCCCGCAGATACTCACCCAGCTCGGTTTAGTGCCAATACGCTCAACTTACTCCTTGCCACCTGCGGTTTTAAAGTAAAACATATTAATCCTTACTTAAACGATGCACTCATGCTTTGTATGATTGCGCAGAAAACCAAGGTGCCGAAAAG
>CP070807.1:819619-820308 GCA_020343695.1 Candidatus Omnitrophota bacterium
GCGAATCTTTAAAAGAATGTTTAAAGAGCGCCACAAAGACCTGGAAGAAAAAAGACGGTATTCTTATGACAGATTATAGCTTGCAGAAGAAAAACGCAAAAAGAGGCACTCATGCATATGCGATTTCTATACCAAACTTTAAGAGATTCCTTAGAGATTCAAAGCCTTATGATTTTGATATCATGCTTGAAATAAAAGATAAGGAAAAAAGTGCTTTGAAGGCAATAAAGCTTGTTTCTTAATATGAATAAGAGGGGAATGACTGCTGATTTGTATGATGTAATTATTGTAGGCGCTGGTCCATCAGGAAGCACCGCAGGATATTACTTGGGCAAAAATCCTGATATACGAGTTCTTATTGTGGATAGATTTGAATTCCCGCGTTATAAATCATGTGCCGGAGGATTATTTCTTTGTGACGATTGGCCTCGAGAGTTCGAAAATTTTAATTCTGGATTAGAGATGGTATCGCGACAGCCTTGTTATGATTGTGATTTTTATTTCGATAGGAAGTTTATTCACCGTACGTATAATACTCATTTATTTGATGTTGTTGACCGTGCTGAATTTGATGCTGCGCTCCTGGAAGTCGCTCTTCAACAATCAAATGTAAAGTTTAAGAGATTCCCTGTTGAACGTATTAGGTATGAATCCGATAACGGAAAAGATATTTATTGTCTTGAATCCGC
>CP070807.1:820408-821082 GCA_020343695.1 Candidatus Omnitrophota bacterium
TCAAGAAAGTTCTCGCGGTAACCCTGCTTCCCCAAAAAGGAAGTAAATCTTTTCTGTATACCCCATGGTGTATTCAGGCCAACAGGCAAAAAATCAATAAGTTTACCTTCAGTAACTATTTCTTTGAGCGTTACATTCAGGTTTGATTTACCACGGATCTTGAGATTTATCAGTCCTATTCCGGAAGGGGAAGCAACAATGAGTTCCTGAGTTATATAGTTAATCAAAACTGAAAAAATGATCTCTCCCTGTTTTATACAAGTGATTCCGGCAGTTGCACCAGTAATAGAAGCAGGAACTCCTCCTTCCTCCTCCCATTTTTTCAGAAATTCATCTTTAGCGACAACTTCACTAATTCTTGCCTGCCCGTAGTCTTTGCTCAGCGATTCCAGATACCTTAACAGAAAAGCGGAGCGGTCCGTAGGGTCGCAGATAAATAATATAGGTTGTGAGCTTGGAGAGGAAAAAATCGACCAGTGACTTATAATACCAACTCCTAGTTCCTCTGTCACTAATATTGCTTCTCTGTCAAACTTTGCCAAAGTGTCTTTGATCTCAATTTCCGGAACCGCATCAAAACATCTTGTATCAGACTTGCCGTAACGAATTACCCGTAAGGCCTCATTTACTCGTAGCTGCAGTAACCCTATGTCAGCTGCTATCAAAGCTTTTAT
>CP070807.1:821182-821848 GCA_020343695.1 Candidatus Omnitrophota bacterium
GTGGCAATTGTTGCCCCTACAATGCCGCAGACTTTATAGCCTATAAACGTTGCTGAAATAATCACAGGCCCGGGTGTAACCTGGCCCAAAGTTACCGCATCGATGAATTCGGTTTTTGTAAGCCAGCCATAATTGTTGACTACCTCATTTTCTATCATCGGGATTATGACCATACCGCCGCCAAAAGTGAAGGTGCCGATCTTCAGAAATACCCAGGATAATTTAAATAGTGTACTTGTCATTCCACCGATAGCTCTTCAGGGTCATCGTGATAAAGGACTATACCTACCAGTCCGGAAAGTCCTACTATTACGACAATGTCCAGCTTAAAGATTAACGATGACGCAAAAGCCCAGATCAGGACGCAGAGTTCACGATAATCCTTCATTTCCGCTTTACTAAGTTTCAGAGCTACGAACAGTATTAATCCGGTGACAGCAGCACCTAAACATTTAAGAACGCCGGCAACTTTAGGAGTTATGCTGTATTTGTCATAAAGCATAGCGAGAATAATCATTAAAACAAATGACGGTAAGATAAAAACCAGTGTTGAGATTAAGGCGCCGGACCATTTCTTTAGTTTATAGCCTGTGTAAGTTACGATATCCATCGTTACCGGCCCAGGCAGAACATCACCCAGCACCGCACCTTCAAGAAAATCTTTAT
>CP070807.1:821948-822580 GCA_020343695.1 Candidatus Omnitrophota bacterium
TTTGGGATTCATATTAAAGCGGCGAGATTTTCGGGAGACGAGTTTAATCGCCAATCTCTATACGCTCCGATTTGGCAAAATAACAGGAATTTTCAAGGGGTTTTATACTTTAAAGAAGGAATTTTCTTCATCTCTGGATCTTTTTAGCCTGAACGAGTTCATCTTTTATCCAAAGCGTCGTCAGATTTGGCTTATTTCATTCGCCGATCTGGTGTGTGATTACCCTTTTTTAAGGGAAAATTCTGTGAAGGCAAAAATGGCGGCTCTTTTTTTCTCTCTGGTCGATAAAGTAATGCAACCGTGGGATAAAAACCCCGATATCTTTTATCTTTTGCAAGAGGGTATACAGTCTCTGGGGCAGGAAAATGGGCCCAAATCTCTCTATGTCTTTTTAATAAAATTTTTGACTCTCTCAGGATTTAAGCCGGAGCTGAACTGTTGTATTTGCTGCCACAGTCAATTAGAAGATGAGATTTGCTTCAGCGTTTCTCGGGGAGGACTTTTGTGCAGGAAGTGTTTGGGGCAAGAAAGCGGAGTCCAAAAAATAAGTAGGCAAGCCGCCTCTTCGTTACGCTATATTCAAAGAACGGATTACCCCTTGGTATACAGATTAAATCCTACATCTGCATGCG
>CP070807.1:822680-823310 GCA_020343695.1 Candidatus Omnitrophota bacterium
CCTTGATCAATTCTGAGTCGACCTCTCGCATCGAGGTTATGAGTGGGATCCGTCGTCCCAATACCCACATTGCCTTCCACCACTAAATCAGCGTTACGGGCAATACGGGGATCACCCTTAGGAAGGTCACCCGCATTTTTTTGCCAGGGATGTTTGCCGCTATCGTAAAGGTCATTTCCTATTGCCATGCGCTGAGCGCGCAGCTCCTTATACACCCCATAAGGGGCAGGATAATAGGTGGTGAAGGTGATGGTGTCTTTATCGCCTTCTCCGCTGAAAACAGAAACACTCAAAAGGAAAGTAAAAGCAAGAAAAATGAACGTAACAGGGCATATCTTTCTCATGATATTCCTCCTCCTATAGCCACAATAGATAACTTTTCCTTACCATATAAATATAGCATAAAAAATGGGGATTTACGATAAAAAGAGGGGGATTTTTGATGAGGGAAGAGTGGTTGGTAGAGGGGGTGATGTCAGGATTCTAGATTTGTGATTTGGGATTTGTTTATCATTTATGAAGATATGGAGCCAGCAGACTACTTCCCGTAACATTACAGATGAAAACAAATTTACTTCACTTGCCATCAGGGAACATTACACACTGCAAACCAATTAATTTGTATAGGTG
>CP070807.1:823410-824033 GCA_020343695.1 Candidatus Omnitrophota bacterium
CGGCGAGTCTGAGCAGAAGCTTACCCAGGGCAGCTTTATCTGCTTTTTGATGTTTTCTTCGGACATGAAAAAGTATATCGCATCGACACGACTGACGTCTTCGGCAAGAAGGTCGATTGCGGTTTCGGCCGGGGATTTGCCTCTTATTTCGGCGATTTCGGCAAGGGTCCTGCCGTTAAGATGTTTTAGCCTCGAGTTTTTCAGGCCTACTATAAGGATATTTTCCGGTGAGCCGGAAAGGAGGAACAGGTTTTCCCAATCGTCGGAAGGGGTGGTCATTTCCTTTAGAAGGCGTTTCCTGATTTCGGGATTTCTCAGCCGTGTTATAAACGGGGCGCTTCCTCCTTCCTGAGCCCATGGAGGCACCGTGGCATCGAGTCCCGTAGATCCGGCCGTATAGGTGTACATATTAGCCGTGATTTTCAGGCCTTCGGCACGTGCCTTTTCGATCTTTTCGACCATGGCGTCCAGTTTGTGCCAGTTCGATTGGCCGGCCACTTTCATGTGGTACAGCTCGGCGGTGACGTTTGCTTTTCGCGCGATGGTTATGAATTCGTCCAGCGCTTCGAGCAGGGCGTTGCCTTCACTGCGGATGTGCGAGATGTACATGCCGTCATATTTGG
>CP070807.1:824133-824738 GCA_020343695.1 Candidatus Omnitrophota bacterium
AGGCTGCACATTTCACAAGTGGATACGTGCATATTCCTGTCATTCGATTTTCACCGATGCTGTCATTTACCTTCGTCTCATAATCCATTAGATTCGTCCAGTTCCCTTCTATGAGCGGTGAAAAATCTCCTGTTACCCTCATACCATCATAACCTTTATCCAGAGCCTGCTCAAGTTTATCCATCAAGGCATCAAGAACTCTATGTTGGTCGAAAACATTATCCGTGAGAAACCAGTTAGTATAAGGAATAATCTCTATTTGTCCCGTTATGAGGAAATGCTCAAATTGAGACAGATTCCTTGTCATCGTCCTGATGATTTCATCTTTAAGAAGAAGCTCTCCGACAATCCACATACAATATTCATTGTTCTCCAGTCCTGCCTTGAAATACGGAACCAAAACATCAATCAAATCCTCTTTTGTTTGATAGAACTGACACATATGTATGCCTCGTTGGACGCCATCTAAAACACAATTTCCCATTTTTTTTGTTCCTTCCACTATCTTATTTTTCTTTACCATCTTTCTGCTCCGTATGTCTATGTATTCCAAAGGGCCTGGCTTTCGCATCGTATATGCGGATTTCATGTTTCTGACCTCGCTG
>CP070807.1:824838-825435 GCA_020343695.1 Candidatus Omnitrophota bacterium
GACATTTTCATTCAAAATTTGATGTACGGAAGCTAGAAAATGGTGGGTACTTTGTTTATCCTGGGTCGCCTATCTCAATAACGGAAGCGGAGATTGGACGGAGAAGGGTAAATATTTTTGAAGTTGGGGGCCCGCCCAAGGAATATCTTCTGAACACACCTCATTTTGAGGGCGTGCATATAGAGTTTGATCCTTTTATGGATAAAAACCCTGTAGAGGTAGTTAAGGAACATCTCAAAAGAGTTCACCCTGAAGCAAGCATTATCTTGGCAATAAGGGGGTATATTGACGGAGAAAGGATTGGAATAAGCGAATCTGAACTTGTAAAACAGATAAAAGAAGCTACTAAAGAGAAATCTATAAAATCATTACGTCTTGAGTTCAGTGACATACGTGTAATACTAGGGGATGACCTTTTCAAAAACTTCATGAGTAGACTCGAGCAACATGATTACGACGAAGAAAAGAAGAAACAGTTGCGGGATTTGGCAATAAGAGCAATGATACTGGCAAGAGAATGAAACTAAAGGAATTTTCAATAATTCGTTATGGTCCGTTACCAAGTACAGAGAGAATCTCACTGCATAATTTCAATCT
>CP070807.1:825535-826131 GCA_020343695.1 Candidatus Omnitrophota bacterium
CAGCATTACCTGTATTGGTGGCGTTGGCAACACATAAAAGTCCGTCTTCATCAATGTAGAAGTTACGCGCTATCGTTGGTGTTGGAGAAGGCGCGGCAGTAACCCAGAAGCCTGTTGCGTTTCCATCTTGTATCTCGAAAACATAACTCTCTCTTAAACACGGCTCAGGAGCACACCCGAGGATGGAGTCGATATAAGGGGGGTCTTCACTCGAAAAGTCCCCAAGGTCATCTGCATAAGTTGAATGAACCGCCCGCCAGTTGTGCTGGGAACCTGAAATGGTGTGCATTGCTCCTGCTGCTGCTGCCTCATAGGCAGAGGCGCGCGATCGTAATAAATTGGGTATGGCCATGGCTACGAGCAAACCAATGATGGCCACAACAATCATAATCTCAACAAGGGTAAAACTCCTTTTCATTGCTATTATTATATCATGGGTATTCTTTCATACAACCCTTTTTGGCAGGATATACTTTAAGGCGGCAAGCAAAACATCATAACCGCCAAAGGAGTGGTTGGAGAAAACAAAAAGGCGGTGGATTTCTCCACCGCCTTATAATTGCACACAAACTCACACTAGTCCATCTGCCGATAGT
>CP070807.1:826231-826821 GCA_020343695.1 Candidatus Omnitrophota bacterium
GTGATGATATCATTTGATACCAGTGCCGCAGCCGTTTTGTCGGCCGAGGTAGTGCCGCCGATTGCTGTTTGTGCCTGGTTTGCATCGATAATCTTTGAGAGCCGGCCGGCGGGGGTGATTTCTACTGTATAGTTTTGGCCGATGAGTTTGGCCAGGGGGTTGTCCTTATCTTTTTCCCGGGAACTGTCGAAATCCAGCACGGGATTGTCTCTGACTATCGAGAGGTGCTTGAGGCTTATGATTGTAATCTTTGCGACGGCGTTGCCTTTTTCGTCGGTGCTTTGTATTTGCTGGGTGAAGGTCAATTCGTTTCTGGTGCTGGTCTGGCCGCCCCTGAAGGCGGTGTCGTTGGGGTAGAGGCCTTCCCAATCAATCTTGCGAACCGCCTCGGTTATGATGGTATAGGTTGTGGACTCATCGGGGGTGTATTTCAGGACCAGTTCGGCGGCGGGCTTTTCTTCCTCTACGACCTTGGGCTTTTCCTCTTCCACCACCTTTGGTTTTTCTTCTTCTATGACCTTGGGCTTTTCCTCCTCCACGACCTTGGGTTTTTCTTCCTCTACCACGATCTCAGGCTTTTCTTCTTCGGT
>CP070807.1:826921-827506 GCA_020343695.1 Candidatus Omnitrophota bacterium
CGAAAGGCTTTAAGTACTTTCTCAAGCAAACCTTCTGTAAGAGGTAGATTTTTGGCATGTTTTGTCAGCACAGAATAGGTCCAAGAAACTGGTGTAGTTCGTAAGGTGTAAAGGTTATCCAGCCAGAGATTGTGTGATGTGATGTAATATTCAAGAGAACGGTCATACATAAGAGCAAGAACTTCGCCTTTTACAGGTCTATTCCTTGCATCATTAAGTTTTACTCCCCAACTAACTTCTTCACCGGGCTTTAATTTTTTATTGAAGGGCTCAAGGGTAAGTTCTAGTTTTTTCTCTTTCCAGGGAACGGAAATTGTTGCCTGTCCATAGTGAACATCAAATTCTTTTACTCCAAACCAGCGCAAGGTAAAGCCGCCCTTCATCTTTTTTGTTACAGGAATTTCAATTAATCGAACTTGGCTGTCACCATCAATGAGTTGGTGACTTAAGAAATGTTTTCCTGCCCAGAGTTCAATATGATACACACCAGAGCCTAATCCCGAGCCAATAACAAATCTGGCCATATCTCCTATCTTATATTCATCATATTCAGCCAGAGTAACAGAAACAGCATTTACTGGCACT
>CP070807.1:827606-828178 GCA_020343695.1 Candidatus Omnitrophota bacterium
GTACAGAGCCCCACACACAAGCAAGAAAAATAATATGAAGACACAATATTTCATTGAAAATATTATAAACTTTTTATATTTTAAAGTCAACCCTTCTGAAGTTTCACGAACCCTACGCTTTTACCTTCGATAGGTTCACAAACCTCATGAACTCTTTTATAAATCCCAAATAGACACTGCCCACAGGGCCATTCCTCTGTTTGGCAATAATCGTTTCTGCGATTCCCTTGTTGTCAGGCGTAGGATTGTAATACTCTTCTCTCAAAAGAAGAACCACGACATCAGCATCTTGCTCAATCGCCCCTGATTCTCTCAAGTCTGAAAGTTGCGGTCTATGATCAGCGCGAGACTCTACTGCCCTTGAGAGCTGACTCACTGCAATTAAGGGAACGCTTAACTCTTTGGCCAACGACTTTAACGCCTGAGAAATTTCAGAAATTTCTTGCTGCCTACTCTCCCCACGACGAAGGCTCCTCATCATCTGAAGATAGTCAACAATGATGAGCTGGATATTATGATGAGCTTTAAGGCTACGAGCTTTCGCTCGTAATTCAAAAATATTAATTGCAGCG
>CP070807.1:828278-828848 GCA_020343695.1 Candidatus Omnitrophota bacterium
AGGATAGAAGAGTGAAGTTTACCTTAAAGGAAATTGCTGAGATTGTAAAAGGTGAACTCGTTGGTGAACCGAATACGGTAATTACTGGCATTTCAGGGATAAAAGAGGCAAGAGAGGGGGATATTACCTTTCTTGCCAATCCGAAATATGCTTCACTGATGTATGCGACGAAAGCATCGGCAATAATTACTTCTCAAGAGATTACGGATTCGAGCAAACCTCTTATTAAGACAGATAATCCGTCGCTTGCGTTTGCCCAAGTGGTGAGTCTAGTTGCACCGAATGACATCAGACACCCTCAGGGAATTCATCCTGCGGCAATTGTATCGGCAACAGCAAAATTGGGAAAGAAAGTCTCTATTGGTCCATATACAATTATCGAGGATCACGTACAGATCGGCGACAATGTGATTATCTATGGAGGCTGTTTTATCGGTCGTTATTCAAATATTGGAAACAATTCTCTCGTCTATCCTCACGTATCGATACGTGAGCGAATTGAAGTAGGCAACCGAGTCATTATTCATTCTGGAGCAGTGATTGGAAGTGACGGCTTCGGTTTTGCCGCAG
>CP070807.1:828948-829517 GCA_020343695.1 Candidatus Omnitrophota bacterium
TAACTTTCATCAACCGCATATAGAAATATGTTCTAAAAGAGTGTCTTTCAATTCCCGGCAAGAACATGCCTAATTTTGCACCGAGCACCTCACACATAAGAAATTCGCTTATGTGCGGGAAGCTCCTCATAAGCTGTGCCGGGATAGGTATCACGAATCCAAAACTGGGGATAAGCGATAATGCCAATAGAATCCTGTATTTAAAACCGGTAAATATTGCCGCGATTATAAATCTAATTATCCCATCGGCAAAAAGGGGAATCAAAAAGGAGGGGTTACGCGTAGTAATGAATAAACTAAACAAGGTAAGGTTAGCCACTGTTCCAATGAATGGGGGTTTAATGATTTTCGCAGCAGTCCAGAGTGGTCCTAATTCAAGAATTCCTAAAATATCTGCGTTCTTCAATTCCTCCCGTAGCATGTACGCCTCTTTTTTAGTGATACTTTTGTGTTTTAATTCGGCAATGTATATCCACTTTTCTATTCTTTCTCTTGCAATTTTTTTTCTGTATTCACTACTTAAATAAATTTTTATGAGAGAGTGAAAAAATCGCCCTATTGACTTAACT
>CP070807.1:829617-830148 GCA_020343695.1 Candidatus Omnitrophota bacterium
GTGATAAGTGGAGATCTCTTCGATAAGGATATTGATGCTGAAACCTTAAGACCTAAAATACGGGAGATCTTCTCAGGCACGGGCTTTAAAATCATTTTACTTCCGGGAAACCATGACAGTGAAGCATATAAGAGTGGTATGTACTTTGGAGAAGATGCATTCATCTTAACGAATTTAAATGTGCCTTTTGAATATAGTACCGTGAGGATATGGGGATTGCCTTTTGAACCCATAGAGGGTGGAAAGATTCTCAGTAAGCTCCGCTCGTTAGCAAGTAATTTGGCTATGGATAAGGAAAATATCCTGCTTTATCATGGAGAATTACTTGATACGTTCTTTTCCAGAAGAGATTTTGGTGACGAGGGTGATGAGAGATATATGCCAGTTAAGCTTTCTTATTTCGGTGATTTGGATATTGATTATGTACTCGCAGGACATTTTCATTCAAAATTTGATGTACGGAAGCTAGAAAATGGTGGGTACTTTGTTTATCCTGGGTCGCCTATCTCGATAACAAAAGGTGAGATTGGG
>CP070807.1:830248-830777 GCA_020343695.1 Candidatus Omnitrophota bacterium
TTGGAAGGAAGTTCTCCCAATTTCTTATTGATGTTTGACCTTTTAACTTTCATTACTTCAGGAAGGTCTAATTCAAAGTATGGGATACTCTCAATGCCGGGAATCCGAAAAGCGCGGGAATCCGCACCTGCTCCTAGATTAACAACTGCTCCGATTCCTTCCTTAATCGCCTTGATTAACAAATCATCTATATAAAGAGTTCGGCAAAGAATTCCCCCAACCACTCCAGGCGTTGATTTTTCTCTCATTTTCATTAATAAGTTCCATAATATTGGAGGGCGCATTATCATTACGAAGAACTTATATATAGGTGGTAGTATTTTCTCAGAATAGGGATCAGTAAAAAGTCGTTTTTCTTCTGGCAATAAATTCTCCACAGCCCGCAGAAAAGCAGCGCCATAGGCTGTAGAACTAAGCGAGGACATCATATGCCTCCTTATATTGATATTGCATTGATGATACACGATATTGGGAATAATCTCAACATCAATAGAGGTATCATAGGTTATCGATTTCGCCTATCAATTTC
>CP070807.1:830877-831402 GCA_020343695.1 Candidatus Omnitrophota bacterium
GATGCAGGCTGCGCCGGCATTCCAGGGAAATCGTCACTTGGTTTGTAAATGAAATAAGGCCAAATATTTCGGGGAGTACGCTCTTTGACCACCGCCCCGTTTTCAAAGCACTTTGCAGCGAATCGGACAGCTGACGGGCATATTGATCATCAGTATTACATAGGTGCACATGTTCAACTGCCCACTGATTTTCCTTTTCATGCCTACACAGTCTTTTAATTACAGAATTTAAAAATGATAGTAATTTCATCCTTTGTCTCCTTCATTGATTATTTTCGTATATTCTTTCTTATTACAACTATACCATTTTCCTAAAATATGGCGTTACGATATAGAGAAAAGTACCGCACATACGTGTTAAAGTCAATCAAAATATTTACAAATATGTGATATTTTTAAGAAAATATAACAATATATGTTAATATAGGTGAGCTATAATGTGGTCACTAATCGCCATAACTTTACAAAAAACCATATAACTCATTTAATAATAATAACTTACAGAATTTTTTCATGCTCAACCAG
>CP070807.1:831502-832018 GCA_020343695.1 Candidatus Omnitrophota bacterium
GCACGATTTTTTGTTATAAAGATCGTATTTAAAGTATAAATAGAAATTGGATTTAGGCACAAATCCTGCAGACTTTGTAGAAAACGTTAATATTTGTGTGGATGCCCGATTTTACCGTTTTTTTGCTATCATGCTAGCGTTATAGGGTTTTTAGGTGCTATCATGCTATCATTTTTCTTAGCTTTAATTTATTTACAAATCTTATAACAAAAATTGACCTTTACGACTTTAAGAAAATTTCATTATAACAATTTGACAAATACGCTAATCTAACGACATGGATAAAACAAGATAGATCAACGGATCATGGCTCTTTGTTGTTTGTCTTACTTATTACAAACACACAATTATAATCCCCTAAAATTAATTATAAATCTATGATTCAAAAAATCATAAAACACAAAACACATCCAGAAGAGCATCTAGATTTTACCAAAGTAGAATTAAGATCCTTTAGTTTAAGCGATCTTTAATTTTTTTATTACATATCTTTTTGATTTATATTAGGTATTCATT
>CP070807.1:832118-832627 GCA_020343695.1 Candidatus Omnitrophota bacterium
CAGCAGGAGGCCGGGTCGTCGGGAGTGACGTATGGTCCTGAAGGGGGGCCGGCGGGCCGAGAAAAGCTGACCTCTGTGAGTCCTGTTTCAGCGGGGACCTGGGCCGGCGGTATCGGAACCCACTTGGCTCTTCTGCCATCTTTGGTGAGGCGATAGTATTCGGGCAGCGTGGCCAGCGGGCCGTCTTTGGTGTCTTTTTTCGTGACCAGCTCGTAGTTCCACCGGTATCCAAAGGTAGCCGGATCAGGGGCGAAGGGGGTAGCAAAAGAAGTCCAGGCGATAGGGACTTTTTGTTCTCTGGGGGTTCGCGGCTCGTAGATTCTCCATGTTGCTCCGCCTCTTCCCGGGAAGGTGTGTACGACAGCCTCGGCCGGGTCGATAGCGCCGCTGGCTGCGGGGCCGCCCTCGAACCAGGCCCTGACGGCATCCCATAGGGCTTTTTTGTTGTAGGCGGTGACGCGGTGGACGACGACCGACTCGTCCTTCGGGCCTCGTGGGAACGAGGTTGG
>CP070807.1:832727-833233 GCA_020343695.1 Candidatus Omnitrophota bacterium
TTGAGAGCTTCTTGGTAGCGCTGTTTCTTATAGAGGGAGAGTGCCTCATCGTACAGAGAAGCTGCCTTTTCTCTCAGCTCAAGCTCTTCTGCTTCTGCTTCTTTCAGCTCAACCTCTTTTGCCTCTGCGAGACGTCGGCGTTCTCTCTGTATATCTTCTTGTACACGGCTTATGTAGTAGGCTGTGCGCTCGTAATCAGGAATGAGTCTCTGTGTCTCTTTAAATTTCTCTAAAGCGTCTCGATAACGTCCTCTCTGATACAGGGAGAGCGCTTCATCATAGAGCGAAGCTGCTTTAGTTGCCAGTCGTTCTTCTTTTGTCTCTTCTTCTGCTCGCTTACGTTCACTTTCCATAATGTCCTGTAAGCGGCTTATATAGCGCTCTGTACGGCCATAATCAGAAATGAGTCTCTGGACCTGCCTGAATCTTTTGAGAGCTTCTTGGTAGCGCTGTTTCTTATAGAGGGAGAGTGCCTCATCGTACAGAGAAGCTGCCTTTTCTCTCAG
>CP070807.1:833333-833836 GCA_020343695.1 Candidatus Omnitrophota bacterium
CATTCACAAGATCAGAATCTCTCAGTGTTACTATGAGAGGAAGATGGACTTTTGAAAGTCGGTAGGCATAGGAAATAAGAATGTCTGAAGAAGAACCTTCTTCTAACTCTGTAAAGAGTAATACGAGTGAACGTTTCCTATTCTTTATGCTAAAATAGTGAAGCATCTTTTTATAATCTGACTCAATCAACTCAGTATCTAAATCATAAAGCGTGTCCATAATATGACCGAAATGTCTTCTGCCTCGTTGAGGCATAAGAACTTTCTTGATTTGATCGGAGAAAGCAATTATACCTACTCTATCTCCCATCTCCATAGCCAAATAGCTTATGGAAGCAACAAAATTCACTACGTAATCCAGACGACTCTGTGTACCTATCTTTGCAGCCATTGTTCGACCACAATCAACGAGCGCAATCACATTTTGGCTTCTCTCGATCTGAAAGCTCCTACAAATAGGCCGATACATTTTTGCAGTTGCTTTCCAATCTATCCACCTGATG
>CP070807.1:833936-834434 GCA_020343695.1 Candidatus Omnitrophota bacterium
CCGGGATGCTGTGGCGTTCTGAGATGATATCATTTGATACCAGTGCCACAGCCGTTTTGTCGGCCGAGGTAGTGCCGCCGATTGCCGTTTGCGCCTGGTTGGCATCGATAATCTTTGAGAGCTGCCCGGCGGGGGTGATTTCTACAGTATAGCTTTGGCCGATGAGCTTGGCCAGAGGATTGTCCTTGTCTTTTTCCCGGGAACTGTCGAAATCCAGCGCGGGACTGTCCCTGACTATGGATAGATGCTTGAGGCTTATGATTGTAATCTTTGCGACGGCGTTGCCTTTCTCGTCGGTGCTTTGTATTTGCTGGGTAAAGGTCAGTTCGTTTCTGGTGCTGGTCTGGCCGCCCTTGAAGGCGGTGTCGTTGGGGTAGAGGCCTTCCCAGTCAATCTTTCGGACCGCCTCGCTTATGAGGGTATAGGTTGTTGAGTCATTGGGGGTGTATTTCAGGGTTAGTTCGGCGGCCGGCTTTTCCTCCTCTACGACCTTGGGCT
>CP070807.1:834534-835025 GCA_020343695.1 Candidatus Omnitrophota bacterium
CTATCGACGTAGAGATTATTCCCGATATCGTGTATCATCAATGCAATATCAATAAAGGAGGCATAAATGTCCTCGCTTAGTTCTACAGCCTATGGCGCTGCTTTTCTGCGGGCTGTGGAGAATTTATTGCCTGAAGAAAAACGACTTTTTACTGATCCCTATTCTGAGAAAATACTACCACCTATATATAAGTTCTTCTTAATGATAATGCGGCCTCCAATATTATGGAACTTACTAATGAAAATGAGAGAAAAATCAACGCCTGGAGTGGTTGGGGGAATTCTTTGCCGAACTCTTTATATAGATGCTTTGTTAATCAAGGCGATTAAGGAAGAAATTAGAGCAGTTGTTAATCTAGGAGCAGGCGCTGATTCCCGCGCTTTTCGGATTCCCGGCATTGAGAGTATCCCATATTTTGAATTAGACCTTCCTGAAGTAATGAAAGTTAAAAGGTCAAACATCAATAAGAAATTGGGAGAACTTCCTTCCAA
>CP070807.1:835125-835613 GCA_020343695.1 Candidatus Omnitrophota bacterium
GAGGTAAGGCCTGAAGACCTTTTGGGAAGAGAGGTTGTTCGTATTGATGAAAAAGAAATACGAGAGTATTTGAAGGAAAAACGCATTCTTGTTACCGGCGCCGGCGGTTCAATCGGTTCAGAGATTTGCCGCCAGGTCGTTAAATACAATCCCGAGTCAATCATTTTATACGATCACAATGAGAATGATGTGTATTTCTTAGAGGTAGAGT
Source organism: Candidatus Omnitrophota bacterium (assembly GCA_020343695.1). Lineage (GTDB taxonomy): Bacteria > Omnitrophota > Gorgyraeia > Duberdicusellales > 4484-171. The sequence goes on from CP070807.1 coordinate 835,337, forward strand.
TTAAAAACAAATATCCTCATGTGCAATTGAAGATAATAGTAGGGGATATTAAAGATATCGGGTTATTAAAACACGTTTTTTCCAAATATAAGCCGCAAGTCATATTTCATGCCGCAGCCCATAAACATGTCCCGTTAATGCAGGAAGTTCCTTCGGCAGCAGTCAAAAATAATATCATCGGCAGCCGCAATCTTATTTATGCTGCCAACCACTATAATGTCGAAAGATTTGTTTTGATTTCTACCGATAAGGCCGTCAATCCTACAAGTGTTATGGG
>CP070807.1:835713-836199 GCA_020343695.1 Candidatus Omnitrophota bacterium
GGGATTATGTTACTCACTGGCCCTTCTGGGGTAGGCAAAACCGCTCAGCTTCGAGCCTTTGTGGCAACCCTTAATGAAAATCTTTACAAATATTTCTACCTCCCTCTTTCCACCGTCAATATTCTTGATTTCTACAGACAGATCTGCTCAAAGCTCGGAGGATGTGTCCCTTATAGAAAAACACAACTTTTTTTCTCTATTCAAAACAGTATAAGAGAGTATGTGGAGAATGGGAAAAAAATTCCCGTCATTATTTTTGACGAGGCACACCTTTTCATCAATGAAAATTTCTATGAGCTGCAGATTATTACCAACTTCCAAATGGACTCTGTAGACCCCGCTATTTTTATTCTTTCCGGCCAACCTCATCTGCGAGACAGATTATTACGCCCTATCCATCAGTCGTTTCATCAGCGAATTTGTCTCAAATTCCACCTCTGCCCCCTCTCCAGAGATGAAACGAACAAGTATATAGAACATCACTTG
>CP070807.1:836299-836778 GCA_020343695.1 Candidatus Omnitrophota bacterium
ACAGGTGGGGGGAAGCCTAACATCAATAGCCTATATTTGCATTCGCCTTTCCGGTCCAGAGTAAGGGAAAATAGACTCACCAGCCCTCCGATCTGCTACATCGGGTAGAGAGAAAAAGTCCCGCATGAACAGCCTTAAGTCATTAAGGTTGCCGAACTCCTTCTCCATGGTCCTCTTGTCAGTTTCAATTTCGAGCATCATCCTAATCTTTTTAACAACTTCCATTTTCTAAGCCCTCCGACTACTTTACTGACCTCAGATTATGCGTTTCTCGTAATTGTTTCCATAATTCCCGTATGATTACGGCAGAGGCATCGTCCTCATGGAGATTCTTGTTACCCGAGACAGTACGACAAGAGGCCAGCAGCTCTTGGTTCCCCGACCACAGCCCAAACCTCCTTCTTATGTATGCTCCAATCGTGGGGTTCAGGGCAGCAAGTTCATCCTCTTCCATTCTGGCCACAGCCGCTTTGTCTTTC
>CP070807.1:836878-837353 GCA_020343695.1 Candidatus Omnitrophota bacterium
AACAATCCAACTACCCGCCTTGCGCCCCTTCATTTTTTAAGAAGGCTGGTAAAATTTTGTGCGCAGTACGGTATCATCCTTGCCTATGACAATGCATATTCCGAGATTTATTTTGAAGAGAGGCCCCATAGTATATTAGAGGTTAATGGCGCCAAAGCGGTTACTATTGAGTTTCATTCTTTTTCCAAAACGTTTTGCATGACAGGTTTTAGAATTGCCTGGGCGTGCGGCAACGGAGAAGCGATCAGAGGGCTATTGAAAACAAAAACAAATATTGATTCTGGTATTTTTGGTGCAATCCAAGAAGCGGCAACAGTTGCATTAGAGAGAGAAACTCGTTATGCGAAAGATGTGCGCAGGACATTTAAGGAAAGAAGGGACGTCTTTGTCAAAGGGCTTAAAGAGCGTGGGTTTAAAGATATCTATGCGGAGTCAACATTTTATGTTTGGGCAAAAATCCCGCGCCCCTTTAAGT
>CP070807.1:837453-837919 GCA_020343695.1 Candidatus Omnitrophota bacterium
CCAATACTGGCTGTAGGCGGCGTAGGGGTGATTTCCGTAGTGGCAAATATCATGCCCAAAGAAACTCATAGTTTGGTGGCGAACTTTTTAGAAGGAAATGCGGAAGAAGCAAAGCGACTACAGCTCTATCTCTATGAGTTAATTAAAGCTCTCTTTATTGAGACGAACCCTATCCCGGTGAAAACTTCCTTGGGGTTTATGGGATTGATTGAGCCTTACCTGAGATTACCTCTCTATCGGATGAGTGACATCAACGAGGAAAAATTAAAAGTGGTTCTGAGGGAGTATAAATTAATTAAGTGAGACCATAGCTTGGGGAGCGCCTGCCGTAAGGTGGGCAGGAAGCAACGTAGTTAGGTGTTCACTAAAGTGAGGAGATATGATTCGCTTGGGCATCAGTGGCGCGCGAGGTCGGATGGGACAGCGCTTTATTGTTTTGGCGATCGTAGATGGTGATTTGAATGTA
>CP070807.1:838019-838484 GCA_020343695.1 Candidatus Omnitrophota bacterium
GATTTGGTTGTTAGGAGACTGCAGCAAGTTTATCAATTCGCAATGGAATTCGGTCCTAAAATCGTTATTTCAATAATTATTTTATTGATTGGCTGGATTTGTGCGGTTCTTATTAAGAAAATTACTGCCAAACTTCTTAAGGCTTTAGGATTTGACGTTCTATCAGATAAATTTGGCGCAAAAGGATTATTGGAGAGGGGAGGTATTCAGCGAAATTCCTCTTCGCTCATAGGGCTGGGATTTTATTGGCTTATTATTTTCAGTACATTGATTATGATATTTAATACCTTAGAGTTACCAGTTGCCTCTCAACTGTTAAAACAGGTAGTACTTTATATCCCTAAATTCATTGTTGCTCTGATTCTTCTTGCCTTGGGAATATTTTTGAGTAATTTTGTCGGCAAGCTTGCCGGTACTTCTGAACGTTTGGCAAAAATTCCTTTTCATGTGGCAATCGATAGAGTC
>CP070807.1:838584-839048 GCA_020343695.1 Candidatus Omnitrophota bacterium
GCTGTAGGGAACGAGTTGATAGGGCAGTAAAGAAAAGGTCTTATATTTGATCCCCTTCTTATTACCTTTATTGTGACATAAAAACCTGGCTAAAGGGAATCCTTTATAGTATGTGCCATTTTCATCTATAGCCTTTCGATGAAAATAGCCCATGAATTTCGCGCAATCTTTACCCCAACATAAAGGACAACAATCATTAAAATCCACGCATAGATTAAGTATAGTAAGAATACTATCTTTTTTGTCCTTGACTTTTTTATAATATTCGGATAAAGTTTCTCTTATAAATATTAGTATTTGTATAGTTGCCAGATTATCATATTTTTTGATGTCTGGCAACCCAAATCTTGCTTCTTATTGCCTTAAGTGTAATTTTATTTATTTAATTTTTCCTCCTCGATCTCCCCTCATTTATTCATTTAATGTGGCCTTAATTTTTCGCTTTTCTCATCGTACCCGGTATT
>CP070807.1:839148-839611 GCA_020343695.1 Candidatus Omnitrophota bacterium
GTGTAGTATATAAGGGGGAGTTGGCTTCATAAATGCAGAAAAAAGGGGGAAATATGTTAAAGGGAAGCGTTGTTGCGTTAGTTACGCCATTTAGGGCAAATGGTGAGGTAAACGAAGATAAGTTGAAGTTTTTAATCGATTGGCATGTTGAAAATAAAACCGATGCAATTTTAGTGTGTGGTACAACTGGCGAAAGCGCAACCCTCACCCATTCTGAGCATAAACGAGTTATTGAGATTGCCGTACGACAGGTAAAGGAGAAAATTCCCATTGTTGCAGGATGTGGTTCTAATTCAACGCAAGAAGCACTAGAGTTAACTCAACACGCAAAAAAAGTCGGTGCAGACTATGCACTGATTATTACACCGTATTATAATAAGCCTACCCAGGAAGGTTTGTACCGACACTATCGAGAAATTGCGAACACAGTAAGTATCCCTATTATTGTGTATAATGTCCCCTC
>CP070807.1:839711-840170 GCA_020343695.1 Candidatus Omnitrophota bacterium
GAAGGTAAATTTATTTTTTTGCACCTCTGTCGTAACAAAAATGCAAGGCTCCTGCTGTCAAAGACCGAAAATAAACATTCTATCTTATGAGCTCTGCAACACCCCATAAGAGGTCTCACCCATGCATCAGGCATTTGCACAGTCCGTGCTGCCTCATAGATATCATAAGAAAACGTATCGTTTTTTGTTCTCCATTTTAGCTTCCCTGAGAGAGGGGAATAAAGACGATTTGCCTTAAAAAATTGAAACTTTACGCAATCGCACCCCGCCCCTGCGGCTGCTTCAATTAACTTAAAACAATTCTGAAGTTTCCCATTGTGATTTACTCCTACTTCAGCGATAATATACACTTTCTTGTGCATCTTTAGTAATACAGTTTCGTTTCCCTGTGCCATCGTTTAAAGTAATCACGCACTTTCCTAAAATCATCTCCTCTGATGCTCATTCTTTTCGGCACCT
>CP070807.1:840270-840728 GCA_020343695.1 Candidatus Omnitrophota bacterium
CTGCAATCCTTTTAATCCAGACGCTCTCTATACCTTTAACGATACGAAATAAAGGGAATGCATCTTTGAGGGGTAAAACAGAAAGGAAAAAAATAAAAATAATAACTCTAATTGTAAATCTTTTGGAATTAATCATCTCTACTGGAAGGTTCTCATGCTTAACTACCCTTAAAGTTCACCAATTATACCGCTTTTAAGGTTTGCTGTCCAGAATATGTTTATCCTTTAAATTGACACGTTAAATATTTTATGCTATCTTATTCGAACTGGAGAAAAAAATGATTTGGTCATATCTTTGTGACGTATTCACCAAAAAGAGACCTGCGGAGTTTTTTCCTGTTGCTGTGGCAGGAGGGGTTATAGTAATCTTTGCCTCTTTAAGAATGAGATATCCTCTGGAGATGCTGGTCGATGTGATCTGGATTACCACAGGATTAACATTCTTATACGGCGTAGTA
>CP070807.1:840828-841274 GCA_020343695.1 Candidatus Omnitrophota bacterium
TTATCTACTTTAGCTTTAGCCTCCTTTGCCATCATAGGAGCTGCTGTATCAAGAGCAAGTTGACTAGAACGAACAGCTCCTTCCTCTTCGACTACTCCTCCTATCCCTCGTCTTAATTTGTTCCATAAACCGTAATCTCCTTTTGCCCAAGTCCTCCATGTACGCAGACCAGGAAGATTTGGTTCTTTCGGCGGCTGGCGAAAGGCTTTAAGTAATTTCTCAAGCAAACCTTCTGTAATAGGTAGATTTTTGCCATATTTCTTAAGCACAGAATAGGTCCAAGAAACTGGTGTAGTTCGTAAGGTGTAAAGGTTATCCAGCCAGAGGTTGTGAGTCGTTATGTAATATTCAAGGGAACGGTCATACATAAGAGCAAGAACTTCGCCTTTCACAGGCCTATTTCTTGCATCATTAAGTTTTACTCCCCAACTAACTTCTTCACCAGG
>CP070807.1:841374-841816 GCA_020343695.1 Candidatus Omnitrophota bacterium
TAGTACTAGCCTCGTCAGGCTGTCAAATCAATTGCCGACAGCAACGGGCCTCACCTTGTTAGAAGCAGGTGTTGGTTTTCTCACTGCGGTTGTCGGCACTTCTCTTGTTGCTGCCCTTTTCGCTTTATGGTCATGGCCCGAACGAGTAATAGCTCCTGCCGCAGTTATTTTGCAGAGTATCCCAATTCTATGTGTTGCACCTCTGCTAAGTCTTTGGTTTGGGCCTAAACTGGGTTCAAAAATAGCCGCCTCTTTCATTGTCTGTTTTTTCCCTTTGTTATCTGGTTGGTCTTCTGGAATCAAATCCGTGAATCCGGATGAAAAAGATTTATTCATAACCTTTGGTGCCTCTAAGTATCAACTGGCCAGGTATCTAATATTTCCTCGATCTCTCCCATTTTTCTTCTCAGGACTGAAGGTCGCAGCTCCGCTTTCGATACTT
>CP070807.1:841916-842357 GCA_020343695.1 Candidatus Omnitrophota bacterium
AAATCGGGGTTAAATTTTCAGTAAAACCCAATGGCTTTACTTTACGCAAAGTTAGACCATTTAAGACCGCTTCTGAAAGCCTAATATTTACTCTTAAAACTTCGGCTTTACTTGGAGAAATTTTAAGAGCCATTAGTTCTTACCCTCAACAAATAAGATTCTTGTTGATAACTCTGTTTTGTGTGTTTTCTTAAAAAGGCTAGGATGCTCAAAAGTGCTTGAGTTGATTGAATTGAATCTAAAACCTTTTTGGCTCATAAATTCAATAACTCTCATTAGTTGAGCTCCACCTATTGAATTAAGTGCAGATCCGACTTCTGGATGTGGCTCTTCAAATTCAAGTTCTTTTGTAAATGTTATAGAGGCATAACATTTTTTCTCAATGTGTCTTATTTCAATTTCAGAGGCTTCATCTGAAAATTCTTTTTCTAGTTTTTCTTT
>CP070807.1:842457-842896 GCA_020343695.1 Candidatus Omnitrophota bacterium
TTATCTACATTACTTTCAAATGTAACTTTATGGTCTCCTACAATTTCGTCTTCTCGGATTGATTTTATATCTCCGACTTTTATCTGAAATCCTTCTGAATTGACAAGTTGCGCAATCTTTTTTGCTGTACCAGACGGAGCGTCTCTTTTATGAATATGATGTGCCTCTTCAATGCCTACGCTGTAGGCTTTTAAAATATGGGCCGCTTCCTTTAAGAGCCGGAACAAGAGATTAACTCCTACACTCATATTTGGAGAAAACACAATAGGAATAACAGAAGAAGCATCCTGTATCTTACGTTGTTGATTCTTATCCAGCCCTGTTGTTCCAATAACTGCGCACCTCCTAAATTTGACCAAATAGGGAAGGTGTTCTACGGTTGCCGAAGGAGAGGAAAATTCGACAAGACAATCGCAGTGGGTAAGTGCCTGGGGGGTAT
>CP070807.1:842996-843427 GCA_020343695.1 Candidatus Omnitrophota bacterium
GTACGCCGCATTATTTTAACTCGACCAGCAATTGAGGCAGGTGAGTCATTGGGGTTTTTGCCGGGAGACGTATATGCTAAGTTAGGGCCTTACCTGCGGCCTCTCTACGATGCTCTCTACGATATGATGGAGGCAGAAGTTATCGAGGGTAATCTTGAAACGGGAATTATCGAAATTGCTCCTTTGGCGTATATGCGAGGTAGAACCCTCAATAATGCCTTTGTGATTTTAGACGAAGCTCAAAATTGTACTACTGAGCAGTTAAAGATGTTCATTACCCGTTTGGGCTTCGATTCAAAAACAGTTATTACAGGCGATATTACCCAGAGCGATCTTCCTGGAGGAAAACCTACAGGTTTAATGGAGGCAGCAAAAATTTTAAAACCTATAAAAGGTATAAAATTTATTAACTTGACAAAAAAGGATGTGGT
>CP070807.1:843527-843948 GCA_020343695.1 Candidatus Omnitrophota bacterium
CCGGATGGCGGCTTAAACGTGCAAAAACCTTCGAGAATTCTCCTGGTTGTATCTTCTGCTTTTTAATTACCTTCTCTACAATACCATCCACCCATTGGTTGCGCTTACCATTTATCAGTCGGCCGAGGTTACCCCGGAATTGACGCCTGACCCTATTTACCTCCTCTCTTAATTGCGCGATTCTCTCATCGCCGTATCTCTTCTTTAAATAACCCATCAAAAATGGGTCGTTAAGCAGCGTGAGAACGGCTATTTTACGCTTGAAACTCGAACCTTCTGGTAACTTTGAAGTGATACCCAATATCCCATCTTCTACAATCTCTCCATATCGCACACTCCACTTACCCCTGCATGCTTTGGTTACGGTTCCCTTTAGCTCTTCTGTGCCGAGGCCATTTACAGCTATTGATTCTACGACTGG
>CP070807.1:844048-844458 GCA_020343695.1 Candidatus Omnitrophota bacterium
TGAAGCCCCCTTTATTTTCTTCCCACCACTCCTGCCATTTTTTCCGGTCTTGAACGATATTCTGACGAGTTATTTTTTTCAACGATGCATATGCGCTATCACTAACCAAATAAGAATCATCGGCCAGGGCGGTTATTAAAGCTTCTATTGCGCGGGGATCTTCTATTTTTCCTAATGACTTTGCCGCGGCGCTTCGTACATCATAGCTTTCGTCGGTAAGGGCGGTGATGAGGGCCTCTACGGCGCTTGGGTCTTTTATTTTCCCCAACGTAACGGCAACGAATTCCCTAATATAAAATCCCGTTCTATCATCCGCAAGCAACAGACACAGCGGCTTTACTGCGCGAGAGTCTTTTATTTCTCCCAATGCCCATATCGCGCCTCTCTGCACCGAGTCACTGTCATGCCTC
>CP070807.1:844558-844964 GCA_020343695.1 Candidatus Omnitrophota bacterium
GGGTAATTTATTTTTTTGCTTCCTGGCGAGTGACGATGGGGACGTAGCCTATCTCCCGGCTGGGCGGCGGTGTTACAATCAAGGCGGGGTCGATATCGGCCAGTTTTCCAATCTTTGGGGGCGCCAGGTAGTCGCGGTCCTTTTTCCAGTTGCGGTGGAGTTTTTCGACGCGCGCCTGCAGGCCCTTGCGCTCTTCATCGGTTAAATCGGCGTTTAGCAATGCAGGCTGGTCGGCGAATCGATACCAGTAGTACGTTACCACACTGCCATCCCCCGGATACGCCTTGAAAGGGCCAGCGACGGGGCCGGGCTTCTTCCAGCAGGAGTCCGGGTCGTCGGGAGTGACGTATGGTCCTGAAGGTGGGCCGGCAGGCCGAGAAAAGCTGACTTCTGTGAGTCCTGTTTC
>CP070807.1:845064-845469 GCA_020343695.1 Candidatus Omnitrophota bacterium
GGAACCGCATCAAAACATCTTGTATCAGACTTGCCGTAACGAATTACCCGTAAGGCCTCATTTACTCGTAGCTGCATTAACCCTATATCACCTGCTATCAAAGCCTTTATGCAAGCATTGCAATAGGCTTCATTAGTTCCTAACATGGTTAATCACCTCCTTCTTATTACTTTAATTTTAGAAGAATGATATCATGATGGCAAGTTTTCGTCTACACGAAATCGTTAGTAGCATGCAGACAAAGTAGGATAAACTCACGATGGACCAGAAACAAGTTGCAAAATTAAACGCTTGGCTAGAAAAGGAACTTAATTGTCTGGAATGCTTCGGCATATTTTACACCTATCTGGTGACCTCTGAAAGAGCTTAAACGCAACATCGCTTTATGATATTCGAAGTAGATCT
>CP070807.1:845569-845972 GCA_020343695.1 Candidatus Omnitrophota bacterium
CAATGTGTCTTATTTCAATTTCAGAGGCTTCATCTGAAAATTCTTTTTCTAGTTTTTCTTTGATTTGTGTTTGAGTTGTTTGGGTTTTCATACAGGATTTAAGAAATAAACCCTTTATAACACTTTTGTTATAATTCATCTCTTTATAAACAAACAAAATGTTTAAAAAGCCTTTTTTGAGTTTATAAATGATTTTTGGCGTGAGGACTTGGATAAAATCCACAATTTTTTATAAATCATTTTTGGGGATTTTTTTTGTCAAAATACTATTGTTAAAATGAATACCTAATATAAATCAAAAAGATATGTAATAAAAAAATTAAAGATCGCTTAAACTAAAGGATCTTAATTCAACTTTGGTAAAATCGATGTTCTCGATTTTATCAGATCGGTTTGTTTGTGT
>CP070807.1:846072-846473 GCA_020343695.1 Candidatus Omnitrophota bacterium
GGGATGGACATCTAAGAGAGGGTGGGTTCTTCGATTGCAAAGGTAGAACATCTTGGATGAAGGGAAATGTTCTCTGATGTTGCGTATAAGAGGCGTGGAGAACAGCACATCACCGATGCCGAAAGGATTTATTATTAAAAAGGATTTATATTGAGTGCTCACGTCTTGTGTGGTTAGATAAATGTATAAGCGATATGGCTAAAGCGATCATAAACCAAAAGAATGTAGCTATTCTTGAATATTGAAGACCGGACTCCATGAGACAATTGGAAAAAAACGCAAGCAGGGACGAAAACATCCCCAGAGAATAAAGGGCAAGATACTTCTTAGGAAACTCATCATTCAATCTCTTCTTTCTGTACGAACTCCAGAGTTTCATAAGGATATATCCCATTAAGATA
>CP070807.1:846573-846973 GCA_020343695.1 Candidatus Omnitrophota bacterium
GCTTAAAAAATACAGGGCCTTTTGAACTGCACTTAATAAGCGCGGCTAACCCCACAAAAAGTGGCATAAAAAAGACAGTCCCCAACAAGGAAAACACCACATCAAAAACTCTTTTTCCAAGGGCCGTATACATACTCATCTCTTAACTGTATTAGCCGTCCTTATCACGGTATTTACTCACTTATTATTTTCTCCTATTATTCCATAGCTGCAAATAAAGACTGAGTGTTTTTTTATTAATATTTTCTATAGAGAAATTATCTTTTATATGCTGCGGTCCTGCATTTGAGAATCTCTTGCGAACGCTGGCATCAAAAAATGACTTTAAAGCATCAACAAAACCATCGACATCGCCGACCGAAACAAGCTTACCGGTAACACCATCACAAACAACTTCCCT
>CP070807.1:847073-847472 GCA_020343695.1 Candidatus Omnitrophota bacterium
GATTGTCAAGATATATAAGGGTTTTGGCGTGGAAAGTATATAACCTTTGCTAATTTAGTGAAACGCATTTTGTTTAAATACTAATATGGTGTTTCATTTACATATCGTGCCTACATATTGCGATCATACATATAAAGAAAAACAGGTATGAGGATCATACCCCTAATAGACAGGGTTATATACTATGAGGGTGTTATAGGCACGAATTTTTTGGGGTATTTAAGTGCGGTATTGTACGGTTCAGGACAGTACGCTAGGCACGATTTTTTGTTATAAAGATCGTATTTAAAGTATAAATAGAAAATGGATTTAGGCACAAATCTTGCAGACTTTGTAGAAAACGTTAATATTTGTGTGGATGCCCGATTTTACCGTTTTTTTGCTATCATGCTAGCGTTA
>CP070807.1:847572-847966 GCA_020343695.1 Candidatus Omnitrophota bacterium
GTAGAGATTGGAGCCAATGTCACAATTGACCGCGCACGATTTGATAAAACAATAATCGGACGGGGCACCAAGATAGACAATCTTGTTCAGATTGCTCACAATGTCGTTATCGGAGAAAATTGTATTATTGTTGCTCAGGCAGGCGTTTCAGGAAGTACCACGTTAGGCAAGAAGGTAATTTTGGCGGGTCAAGCAGGTCTAGTGGGGCATATTCATATTGGAGAAGGGGCGATTGTCGCTGCCCAAGCAGGAGTCACGAAGTCAATACCCGCCTTCACAAAAGTATCTGGGTATCCTGCCAGAGCCCATCGTGAGGCAAAGAGAGTAAATGCGTGTCTACAGCGTCTCCCCGCTCTTTACAAACGGATAAAAGAGCTCGAGGGAAAAATTAAAG
>CP070807.1:848066-848458 GCA_020343695.1 Candidatus Omnitrophota bacterium
TGTTAAAAAATATCAGATCGAGGAAATTATAATCGCTATTCCTTCAGCTTCAGGTGAGGTGATACGTGAGATTATTTCATATTGTCAGATACCCGATGTAAAGATAAAAATTGTCCCCACCCTGCATAAAATATTAAGCGGAGATTTAGAGATAAAACCCAGGGAAGTAAGGCCTGAAGACCTTTTGGGAAGAGAGGTTGTCCATATTGATGAAAAAGAAATCAAAGAATATCTAAAAGATAAGCGTATTCTTGTTACCGGCGCCGGTGGCTCAATCGGCTCAGAGATTTGCCGTCAGGTCGTTAAATATAATCCGGAATCAATTATTTTATATGATCACAATGAGAATGATGTGTATTTCTTAGAGGTAGAGTTTAAAAACAAATATCCCC
>CP070807.1:848558-848947 GCA_020343695.1 Candidatus Omnitrophota bacterium
CACGCTTGACATCAGAGAGCTTTCAAAGAAGCCGCTCGTCTCACGCCATACATTTCCCGTATCGAAAAAAACCGCTACTTTCAAAAAATCTACTAAGGGATAGGTGTATTCTATATTTCCCACAAACATTGCCTCTCCGCCAATAGGGTCTTCAGTAACTGGGTCAATGGGTCCTACCTTCCGTTCATGGTAACCTCGTACGGTATGTGCACCACCGGCAAAGAACCTCTCGTAAATAGGTACTTTCTCAGTATTGTCGAAGGGATCAGCGATCCCTACCCGCATTCTTAATTCTACCACAGATTCATTTACAAGAGGAAAATAAATACTGAGGCGGGAAAAGTTTTTGATAAAATCTTTATCGCCTCCGAAGAAACCCCCTGTAATCT
>CP070807.1:849047-849433 GCA_020343695.1 Candidatus Omnitrophota bacterium
TATTAAAGTAAGGGGTGGTATCGTCTAAATGCCCCGTAAAAATAATCTTTTCCTGCATGCCTGCTTCCCGGGCCTGGCGCTCAAAGTCTTTTCTTAATTCACCGTCTCCACCGATCACGAAAACAAGCTTTTTATTATCGCGCATTTTTTGAGCGCAGGCAAGAAATGTTTCAATCCCTTTATCCGGCACTAAACGGGCAATGGTTCCTACGACAATCTTATCAGAGCCAATGCCATATTTCTGTCTCCATGCTGTTTTTTCCTCAAGACTATATTCATAAAACTGCTCTAAATCTATCCCCATATAAATCTGATGAATTTTATCTTCCGGCGCAATTCTTAATTGCAACCCATACTCCTTTACTGCCTTGCTATCAACAATAATT
>CP070807.1:849533-849908 GCA_020343695.1 Candidatus Omnitrophota bacterium
TCACCGGTAGTATCAAAATCTATGAGTTTGGTCTTAGGAGTAATTGGCCATTTATCACCTGTGGCAGGATAGTTAAGAGTTAGGCCTCCGCCAATAGCAAATTGACCCGAGATATCAGAGACATTGGGATTGCCATTATCAGTGACTTTTACAAGAACATTTGTGCTTATGGCATTCTGAACATTATTCCATGTATAATCAATTACTGTACCGTCTGATGGCTGCAGAGTCACGCTCTCTGAACCAACCTGTACAGTCTGATAGCTTCCACCATCGACACTGTATTCTATCTTGACATCGTTTACAGTGGTAGTACTGGTACGCTCAAACCGGATGATTGCCGGTGAACCAACATAGATGGTATCATTCAATGCT
>CP070807.1:850008-850383 GCA_020343695.1 Candidatus Omnitrophota bacterium
ACGAGTACCGGTTTAAGGATTTTGACGATGTGATCCTGGCAAAGGGACATTTATCATGCTGAAAATTTTACACACTGCTGATATTCACCTGGGGGCAAAGTTCTCAGGTCTAGGAAATATGGAGGGGTAAAAATGAAGATACTCCATACGGCAGATATCCATCTAAGAGAATATGGCGATGATAGGTGGAAGACACTCCAAAAACTGATTGAAATTGGGAAGCAGGAGAAAATAGAGATTTTTGTGATAAGTGGAGATCTCTTCGATAAGGATATTGATGCTGAAACCTTAAGACCTAAAATACGGGAGATCTTCTCAGACGCAGGCTTCAAAATTATTTTGATTCCAGGAAACCACGATAGTGAGTCATATAAG
>CP070807.1:850483-850849 GCA_020343695.1 Candidatus Omnitrophota bacterium
GAAGAGCCCAAATAAGAAGAACCACTGCTTACAGCGTAATTGAATCCTTGCTCACTAAAGGGGTTTTAAGCAAACATGAAGATAGAAAAGGCCAAAAGTTCTCAGCTGAACCGCCTGAAAAACTATTGGGCCTCCTGCAAGAAAAGCAAACCGAATTACTAAAAATAATACCCAACTTGCTAGCCATTACCAAATCAGAAAGTAGTATTAAACCAGAGGTAAAATTTTACCAAGGCAAAGAAGGCTTAAAGGCGGTTTATGAAGATACCTTGCTTTCTTGTGAAAAAGACGACGAGCTTCTCGGTTATTTTTCGGGAGAAGATGTTTATAATCTCTTACCAGGTTACACGCCTAATTATGTAAAAA
>CP070807.1:850949-851309 GCA_020343695.1 Candidatus Omnitrophota bacterium
GGCACAGTAATTGATTTTTTGCAGAATAATCCGACCCCGCTGGAACTGGTATTGTTTGTTCTGTGGGGTTCGGAGGCATACCTGGCTTATAAGACAGCATTGGCTGATAATATTAAATAAAAGGAAGTATTTTTAATGTTATTTAAGGCAATGTACAATCGAAGTCTGTTAAACTTCGGGTTGTTTTATACCTGCTTGGGTTGGATGGGTGTCATTTATTCTCCTGAAGGTCTGAGAGAGGTTATTCTGCCCCAAAAATCAAAGGAAGGTGTACTGAGCAGGGTAAGAAGTGAACAAAATCTACTTATAGAAAAAGAACTGGCCGCATTAAGATATCTACCACAACGAATAATATCTTAT
>CP070807.1:851409-851766 GCA_020343695.1 Candidatus Omnitrophota bacterium
TGCATAGATTTTGTCTTTTAGCAAACCTAGATCTTTGTCCTTTTGAAATAAGTCTACATCACCGCGGCAGGGCCGAAACTCCGTTTTCTGGTACTCGGCTCTCAGTTTTTCAATCTCTTTTTGGATTTGTTTTACCGTTTTCTCTTTGGGTTGTCTTTTGGTCATATCAGCCGTTGACCGCCTTTTTGGCATCGATATCCATTTCATGATACCCCCCAAAGCCTGAGAAGATATATTGAGTTGAAGTTCCCTCCCTAACCAGAATGAGAATTAGCCAAAATCAGCATTATTGTCAATATTGAGGGCAAAAGAAAAGCCCTTTAATATTTATTTTGAAGGGCGTGAGAGAGGAAACTG
>CP070807.1:851866-852220 GCA_020343695.1 Candidatus Omnitrophota bacterium
GGGCCTTATCTTTTTTAGAACCCCCCAGCTCGGGAGTGCGTGAGAGAAACCAAGTGGCAATTAAGCCCGCTGCTAGGCCCGCGATAAAAAGGATAATGAAACCATAGGGGTTAGCCTCTGAGAAGCGATTTTCCCACAGGGTGATAAATTTACCACCTAAGAGTACAACCACCATACCGCAGGCTGAAGCAATCATATTTCTCTTTCCGAAGTAGCTACCCCTAATATCTTGGGGAACTAATTCGCTCATCCAGGCAAGCCAGGCAACAGCCGACAAAGACCCAAAAAGACTTGAAAAACCAATTACTGCCACAAGCACCCACACTCGCAAATCCGCCATAGGGGCAAATATTT
>CP070807.1:852320-852669 GCA_020343695.1 Candidatus Omnitrophota bacterium
GGCAGGAGGGTGACTTCGTAAAAACACTAGAAAACTACCCATATCATTTTTCTTTTTAAGCTTCTGCAGTAAGGCAATTGCCCCTTGGGGACTGTAACCTGCCCTATATGCGTATTTAAGGCCGAGTGAATCAGCAAGAAACTCATCACCCCGGGAATAGCCCTTGGCTACCACATCGTAGGCGATGTTTACTGCACTCTTTACCAATTCATAGTCGGGATCTCGCAAGGCAATACTCACAACCAATCCCATACCCATGGAGAATTGAAGCCTTTTTACTGAGTGTCTGGCAGCAACGTGGCCAACTTCATGTCCCAACACAAAGGCAAGCTCATCATCATTGGCATTC
>CP070807.1:852769-853118 GCA_020343695.1 Candidatus Omnitrophota bacterium
CCTTAATTGCACCATCACGTAAATTATCAACCGAAACAAAATAATGAAGCTTATCGACATCGGTTGTTTTAAATGCTCCCTCAACTTTTTCAACATTTAATATTAAGGATAGATTCTCAATATTATTTAAATCAACAACCTGAGCAGTTAAGCTTTTCTGGATTGTTTGAGCAACATTACCTAACCCTTGATTCTCCAATCCAGCAATAAATACTGCCACACCAGTATTAATAACCATATCAAGTTTTCCTAGGCCTTTCTGGGAAAGCTCTAATCCTACCACGCTTACATTTCCGACTTTGGCTATGGCGGCAACTTGAGTATCAGTAAAATAATCAGTTTTAACCTT
>CP070807.1:853218-853562 GCA_020343695.1 Candidatus Omnitrophota bacterium
AAGATTTGCCCTAAAGAATCCTTAAGCTCAGCTAAAGGTGGTAGGGAAAAATCAAGCAACTTCTCTCTAAAATGAAGTACTAAAAATGAAAGCACCAATGCCCCGGCCCTGGCAATAACTGTGGCAAGAGCAGCTCCTGCTAACTCTAGGCGTGGGAAACCTGCCAATCCAAAGATTAAAAGCGGATCAAGTATAACATTGATCAGGGTTGAAAAAATCATAATAAGGCTGGGGAAAAGAGTATCTCCACAGGCTCTTATGGCATTATTACCCACCATCGGAATCACGACAAAAGCAACCCCAAAATACCAAATCCTCATGTATTGCTTAACTAAAGAAAGTAT
>CP070807.1:853662-854000 GCA_020343695.1 Candidatus Omnitrophota bacterium
CCGGCGGTAACAAATTGGGGATCGTATCCACAATGGGGTAGGAATGGTTGCAATTAGAGCAATAAAGCGAACCCTTGACTATTTCTTCCCCTTCTTCTTCATCCACTTTAAGCTCCAAATCCCCTTTACATACGGGACAGGCTAAGATTTGCATTAATTCCTTTTTCATTTCAGATTCCAAATTATATCATATGAGCAGCGAAACCAAGACAAGAAAGTGCTATAATATTCGGCAGGAGAATAAAATGACAATCCAGATTAAAAAGACTTATAGGGGCTTAAATCCTGGGATGCTCTGCGATGAGGTACAAGGCTTGTTGCAGAAACGCGGGATTATA
>CP070807.1:854100-854435 GCA_020343695.1 Candidatus Omnitrophota bacterium
GCGTATCGACGGCAAGCCAGTTCTGGGTCCTCATAGGCCTCTCTTAACAGATCTAGATACTTTGCCGCTTCCTGCCTATGATTTGTTCCCCATGGATAAATATGTAGGGCATACCCACTGGAAGCCTTTTGTGGAGATGATGACTTCGCGAGGGTGCCCTTCAGCGTGTACATTCTGCTATGAATGGGATCAGTATGACCCCCGTTCGCCTAAGGACTTTTTGCAGTGGCGGGCAAAATCCCCCCAGCGTGTAATTGAAGAATTAGAACTCCTGCATAGAAAATTCGGGACTAAAGTCGTGGTTATTCAGGATGACAATTTTAATGTTGACCCTC
>CP070807.1:854535-854869 GCA_020343695.1 Candidatus Omnitrophota bacterium
AAGTCAAAAGCAATCAAAAGTACGCCTTAGATCAGGGTAAGCAGCAGTTGCGCCATGCGATAAGGGGGTGGTTGAAGAAGCGATTCGGTCTTGCCATGAATGAGGATCGAGAAATTCTACCTCTCATTGGTTCAAAGGAGGGCTTGGTGCATCTTCCTTTGGCGTTCGCCGATAGCGGCGATTATGTGATTGTGCCTTCACCAGGTTATCCTGGCTACAGGAGTGGCGCGGTTCTTTCTGGGGCAAAAGTATATGAGTTGCCTCTTTTGGAAAGAAATAAGTTTTTACCGGACTTATTAACAATCCCTCTTTCCGTACGAAATAAAGCAAAAAT
>CP070807.1:854969-855301 GCA_020343695.1 Candidatus Omnitrophota bacterium
CAAAAGAGAGATTGCGCGCATCTTCTATTTGGAAATCGATGGTCACTCCTGCCTCTTGCGCTTTTTCCCTTGCCCTTTTTATCTGATTCTCGGAAAGGTCAACGCCGGTCACGTTATATCCCCTTTTTGTCAGCTCGATAGCGTGCCTTCCGGTACCGCAACCTATATCGATGATCTTTAAGGACTTATCATGGTTGATCTCCCTTTCGATAAAATCGCATTCCCCAAGCGTTCCCTGGACAAAACATTCCTTATCGTATTTTTGTGCATAATTCTCATATAATGACTCGTACCATTGTTTCATGATTTTATTCCTCCAGAGTAGGTCACCC
>CP070807.1:855401-855732 GCA_020343695.1 Candidatus Omnitrophota bacterium
TTGTGCCTGGTGCGTCAGCGAAAGAATTAAAAATTGGCTACGTTGATCTTTTTCAGATATTCAATGAGTACGAAAAAACTAAAAAATATGACAACGTACTCGAAAAGGAACGAAGAGACAAAGAAACGACGCTGAAGAAAAAGAAAGAAGAGATTAAAAAGATGCAGGGTAAATTGAATTTGTTGAAAGACGAGGAGCAGAAAAAGCAACGAGCGAACATCGTCGCAGCAGAGAAAGAATACCGCCTCATGGAGAGGGAAGCATTCGTCGATTTACGAAAAAGACGAGACGAGAGGATGAAAGAGATACTTGAGGATATTGAGAGGGTAAT
>CP070807.1:855832-856162 GCA_020343695.1 Candidatus Omnitrophota bacterium
AAACCACAACAGATAAAAGAATTGTCTGCCAGGGAATAGCCATTTTATTCACCCCTAATAGCCATCCTCCTAAAGGCGCATAAAGAAATAGCATCGTTAACGAATTTATCGCTACCATGACAAGGGTGTGACCATCATTTCCTTTTGATAAATGTCCCCATATAAGGACCATTGCCGTGCAAGGTGCAATTCCTAAAAGAATACATCCTGAAATATAAGAACGAAATAATTCTACCCTGGAACCGTCCTTGACAATTTCGAACCCCGGTAGCCAGCCTTTAAAAAATACGCCCAAAAAAAGCGAAGCAATTGCTAACATAGTAAACGGTT
>CP070807.1:856262-856590 GCA_020343695.1 Candidatus Omnitrophota bacterium
ATGCCAGCGTGGTACGCGACTGAGTGTCGCCGCTGGGAAGGCCATATGTTTGCGACTCAGTCTCAACAACTATAATCCCTTGTTTCTGCAACAAGCCTTGTACCTCATCGCAGAGCATCCCAGGATTTAAACCTCTATAAGTCTTTTTAATCTGGATTGTCATTTTATTCTCCTGCCGAATATTATAGCATTTTCTTATCTTAGTTTTCCTGCTCATATGGTATAATTGGGAATCGGAAATGAAAAAAGAACTGATGCAAATCTTAGCCTGTCCCGTATGTAAAGGGGGTTTGGAGCTTAAGGTGGATGAAGAAGAAGGGGAAGAAAT
>CP070807.1:856690-857018 GCA_020343695.1 Candidatus Omnitrophota bacterium
GAGATTTAGCAGAAGATAAAACTTTATATGATTATAAAGATTTGCAGGAGTACAAAGAACGTGCCAAGAAAATCCTTCTTAAATGGATGGAGAAATTTAGAACAGACGAGGCTCGTGCAGAAGCAGGCTACGAAGCAGCACTCATATTAAAAGCTGCCAATAAATTAGCAGAGGCGGTAAAATTATGCAAAAAGATAGAGAAGAATTTTCCCGGAACTCACGCAAGCCGCCATGCCAAAATCCTGCGTTCAAGAATCGAGATGCCTACACTTAGCCTTCAGGCAAAAACCGTTATGCCACCGGCTAATGAGGCGTTTACCATAACTAC
>CP070807.1:857118-857444 GCA_020343695.1 Candidatus Omnitrophota bacterium
CAGGCATTCGATTGAACTTACAAAAAGGGGATACAACGTGACCGGCGTTGACCTTTCCGAGAATCAGATAAAAAGGGCAAGGGAAAAGGCACAAGAGGCAGGGGTGACCATCGATTTCCAAATACAAGATGCGCGCAATCTCTCTTTTGACGGTGAATTTGATCTGGCGATTATGTTGTGTGGAGGCGGATTCCCTCTTATGGAAACAGATGAGATGAATTTTGAGATACTCAAGAACGCAACAAAAGCGCTTAAAAGTAAAGGCAAGCTTATTTTCACCACATTAAACGGATTGTTTCCGCTGTTTCATTCTGTCAATGAATTCT
>CP070807.1:857544-857862 GCA_020343695.1 Candidatus Omnitrophota bacterium
TCAGTTTTTCTCCCTTTTGGTATCCAGCCTCCATGGGGAATGCCAAGTTCAATGGCCACATCCAAGGCAGCCCTGTCAGCGCCGGTTTGTCCGCCTGAAACTATCTTCTTGATCATAGTTAGGTCGTCGCCTTTCCACTCAGTTTCTCTCTATATTCATACGTAACTTTTTTCAGCTTGGCATAGAACTCATCCTCCGTAAATACTCCTTTCTCAATAAGCAATTGAGTGACGGCATCTACTTGGACGGTATTAGTCATAAGAAGTTCCTTGAAACTAACCAGTTCTTTATCGTCTAATCTTTCTGCCATTTTATACT
>CP070807.1:857962-858280 GCA_020343695.1 Candidatus Omnitrophota bacterium
CATTATTGACTCTGCGATTGCTATCGGAGTTGCTATTTACATCTTAAAAATAGCTTTTGACACTATCCGTAAGCCGATATCCGGACTGCTTGATGAAAAGCTGCCTCCTTCAGAGCAGGCAGTTATCGAAGATTGTTTAAAGAAACACAGCCGCGAGGTGTCCGGCTTCCATGCACTACGGACACGTCGGGCTGGAAGCCAGAGCTATATAGACCTTCATTTGGTAATGACCAGGGACATTAGTTTGGAGCAGGCTCATCAAATATGCGACCGCATTGAGGTCGAAATAAAAAGCACACTCCATGAGGCCAGTGTAAC
>CP070807.1:858380-858698 GCA_020343695.1 Candidatus Omnitrophota bacterium
TTATTCATCAGAAATTTCTTCTTGCGGCGCAACATGATAACCAAAGAATGCATGCTATGCTTTACGCAAAAATAAAAGCGTTGTTGAAGTAACGACAAGGACATCAATTATCAAAGAGAGAGCAACTCCTACTGCGAAAACAGCTAAAATGATTTCAGGAAAAAATTTATAGACCAAAAGGGGTGCTTTCGTTTTCACAATCACAATGGGAATATAAAAAATGGCTGGTAACATCACCAACATCATTGTGGGAAAAAATAATTTTTTTAATACGGCTGTATTTTCTCTCAATGCTGCCAGGAGTTTCTTCTTTTTAAT
>CP070807.1:858798-859114 GCA_020343695.1 Candidatus Omnitrophota bacterium
GGTATCTGCCAAGTAACCTCCCTTGAGGTATCTCAAAATTTACATTAGCACTACCAAATTCGTTAAGATCTACACTGTTGGTAAAGAATTTTTTACCGTTAGGGTCAGATGCAGAAAAAGTTACTGATTGTTTATTCTTGTTACCCAAAGTCCTAAAACCTTCAGACGTCCTCCAAACTATCACTACTTTTGCTTTTACCTTATGTCCGGGTCGGTATATCGGCCTGTCTGTCTCGATAAATAGCTCTATTGGGCTGGGTGAGGAGTAATTAAGGTATTGATTGTGCCCCCAATAGGAAAAGGAATTTTTAGACTT
>CP070807.1:859214-859529 GCA_020343695.1 Candidatus Omnitrophota bacterium
TTTCATGATTGGCGGAGACGGTGAATTAAGAAAAGACTTTGAGCATCAGGTCCGGGAAGCAGGCATGCAGGAAAAGATTATTTTTACGGGGCATTTAGACGATACCACCCCTTACTTTAATATATTTGATATCTTTTGTCTGCCTACTTTAAGAGAAGGATTTGGGGTGGTATTTGCTGAGGCGCAAGCCTGTGGTGTTCCGGTGGTAGCAAGCGATATAGCCGCTTTAAGGGAAGTTGTTTGCGATGGTGTTACTGGTAAGCTTGTTTCAGTTGGCGATGTTGATGGTTTTGCTGATGCTTTGAGGTCGCTCTT
>CP070807.1:859629-859944 GCA_020343695.1 Candidatus Omnitrophota bacterium
TATTCTCAAGGCCAATAAAACAGGTTAGACGGTACTTGTTTTTTATAAATTCTCTTGTCATTAGCATAGGTATTTTAAGAAGTTCTTTGCAGTGATTTCTGAAAAAAATGCTGTCATACTGTTGTCTTCCCTGCGGGTTTCGCTTCAAGCCCATGGCTGTGGTTTCCGGGCACGGGTATTGTATTATGCCTACTCTTTTTCCCATTAGGTAATCGGTTAACTCTTGCGATAATGGAAAATTCTGCCCTAAGATATGAACCCTGCAATATGGGTTTACTAAGCACTGGGCTATGAGGATAATCTTTTTATCTTTTT
>CP070807.1:860044-860358 GCA_020343695.1 Candidatus Omnitrophota bacterium
CTTTGAAAATATTTTCCAACGGGATATCTCAAAAGAAAAAATAAAATTATATTTGCTGCGAGAATTATTTTTACCACAGTCGAATCCAGGTCAAACGCAAGAAAAACAAAAAAACTAATCGTCAGTAGAATAAATGATATTCCATCAAGGATAGGAATATTAGAGCTGCAATATTTAGAGACCACTTTTGAATCTTTATCTCCATTAAGATATTGCGATAATTTCTCGAATGCCCTTTGTATATCTTCTTTAGACTTTATTTTTCCGTAAATCCTAATTCCGTCTTTCTCGGCAGAACCACCCACCCCTCGTTT
>CP070807.1:860458-860770 GCA_020343695.1 Candidatus Omnitrophota bacterium
TCTCATCTATAACAAATTTTATTTCTGCTTCGTTTTCGCCTGACACTTCAATGTCATAATCAACTTCCGCCTGGGTGAAGCCTTTCTTCGTATACAGATCTTTTATTTTGTTCGTCGCCTCTCTCAACCTATATTCGTCAACAAAAGAACCCTCCTCTATTCCAATTACATTCTGAATATTCTTTTTCCGAATAAAGCGTGCTCCTTCAATCTCCAATTTTTTGAGGAGCGGTTTCTCTGTAACATTGAAGATAATCACAACCCCTTCTGGTTCATGCTTTTTGTCGATTGTAACGTTTTCAAAAAAGCCTG
>CP070807.1:860870-861181 GCA_020343695.1 Candidatus Omnitrophota bacterium
CAATGCAGGCTGGTCGGCGAATCGATACCAATAGTACGTTACCACACTGCCGTCGCCGGGATGGGCCTTGAAAGGGCCAGCGACAGGGCCGGGTTTCTTCCAGCATGAATCGGGGTCGTCGGGAGTGACGTAGGGTCGTGAAGGGGGGCCGGCGGGCCGAGAAAAGCCGACCCCGGTGAGTCCAGTTTCAGCGGGGACCTGGGCCGGCGGTATCGGAAGCCACTTAGCTCTTCCGCCATCTTTGGTGAGGCGATAGTATTCAGGCAGGGTGGCCAGCGGGCCGTCTTTGGTGTCTTTTTTCGTGACCAGCT
>CP070807.1:861281-861589 GCA_020343695.1 Candidatus Omnitrophota bacterium
AAGGATTTTCTTGGCACGTTCTTTGTACTCCTGCAAATCTTTATAATCATATAAAGTTTTATCTTCTGCTAAATCTCTTAAATCAAATACATTGGTATATTTTGAAGGAAGCAAAAGTCGTTTTATCTTCCATCGCTGGGCTGCTTCAAGACGCCCTTTTTGACTAAATCGGTTTGCTTCTTCCATCAGTTCTGCTGCTATTAGTGCTGGCGAGTCATCTAAATTAACTGGTTGCCTGAAGTTCTCAACTAAGAGTAAATCTGCTTTTGGTTTAACAGCACCCTCAGTTAAATTTGGAGCCTCTACTT
>CP070807.1:861689-861993 GCA_020343695.1 Candidatus Omnitrophota bacterium
TGCCGGGCCAGGGAGCGATTCGATACGCCTATTGCTGGATACAATGTTTCCGGGGAATATATGATGCTGAATGCTGCCGCTGATGCCGGCCTTCTTGACCGAGAAACCGCAATCTTCGAAATGCTAACCTCCATAAAGCGCGCAGGTGCTGATATAATAATAACTTATTTCGCAAAAGAGACCGCAAAGCTAATTACTTATTAGCTCGCCGAGTCTTCTATCCCGGCCGTATCAGGGCAACTATGCATATCGCTAAACCAGAAATAATGATGTTTATCGGCGTCCGCGACCGTTGATATTGGGT
>CP070807.1:862093-862396 GCA_020343695.1 Candidatus Omnitrophota bacterium
CAAAATTTACATTTGCACTACCAAATTCGTTGAGGTCAATGCTTTTGGTAAAAAATTCTTTACGGTTTGGGTCAGATGCAGAAAAAGTTACTGATTGCTTATTCTCGTTGCCCAAAATCCTAAACCCTTCAGGCGTCCTCCAAACTATCACTACCTTTCCTTGCACCTTATCTCCGGGTCGGTATATCGGCCTGTCTGTTTCCATAAAGAGTTCTATCGGACTGGGTGAGGAGTAATGAAGGGATTGATTGTGACTCCAATAGGAAAAGGAATTCTTAGATTTAGCAAGGGGGTCCATTTTAT
>CP070807.1:862496-862798 GCA_020343695.1 Candidatus Omnitrophota bacterium
TTTAAGAGAGGGGTTTGGGGTGGTATTTGCTGAGGCGCAGGCCTGTGGTGTTCCGGTGGTAGCAAGCAATATAGCCCCTTTAAGGGAGGTCGTTTGCGATGGTGTTACCGGTAAGCTTGTTTCGGTCGGCGATGTTGATGGTTTCGTTGATGCTTTGAAGTCGCTTTTTGATGCCAGTGTTCGCAAAAGATTCTCAAGTGCAGGACCGCAGCATATAAAAGATAATTTCTCTATAGAAAATATTAATAAAAAAACACTCAGTCTTTATTTACAGCTATGGAATAATAGGAGAAAATAATAAG
>CP070807.1:862898-863199 GCA_020343695.1 Candidatus Omnitrophota bacterium
CAGGAAAAGGATCCTCAGGGAAATGACCACACCCTCCGAAGATTGGGAAAACCTGTTCCTTCTTTCCGGCTCGCCGGAAAACATCCTTATAGTAGGTCTGAAAAACCCGAGGCTCAAACATCTTAACGGCAAGACCCTTGCCGAAATCGCCGAAATAAGAGGCAAGTCACCGGCCGAAACAGCGATAGACCTTCTTGCCGAAGACGCCGGCCGGGTCGATACAGTATACTTTTTCATGTCCGAAGAAAACATCAAAAAGCAGATAAAGCTGCCCTGGGTAAGCTTCTGCTCAGACTCGCCG
>CP070807.1:863299-863598 GCA_020343695.1 Candidatus Omnitrophota bacterium
TGGCTATGCCGATGGTTTTGTTGCTGGGGCAAAATTCACCACTTCCGCTGTGGGGAGGGCAGCAATTAGATGTCTGGAGATAGACCGCTCCATCGGTCTTGTATCGAGTTGTTTTATTATGATAGTTCCTCATTGTCCTTACGGGGAGAAGGGAACGTTTGTGTATGCTGACTGCGGATTAATTCCTTACCCTACCAGCGAGCAGCTTGCTGATATTGCTATGGCTGGTGCTCATTTTGTCAAAGAAATTTTAGAGTTTTCGCCACATGTTGCTTTATTAAGTTTTTCCACAAGGAGTA
>CP070807.1:863698-863996 GCA_020343695.1 Candidatus Omnitrophota bacterium
TTCAACTGCTCCCTGAAACTCTTTCGAATTGTAAAGCGCATTTGCCTGCCCAAGAAGATAGCTGATTCTTTTCTCTGTGCTTTCCATGGATTTAGATGTTTCGATGGCCGCCTTGCTCGATTCCGCCTTTTTCTGTGAACAACCCACCAACACCAAGCTTAAAACCACGCTACCTGCTACGAGGATGCCAAAATTACTCTTCATTGCAAACACCTCCTTTCAACCTATTTGTTCTCCCATTTAATCCTCTTTCGCTGTGATAGAACTTATCAAATCCAGCAAAGATTGGTCATTAAAT
>CP070807.1:864096-864393 GCA_020343695.1 Candidatus Omnitrophota bacterium
TCGAGTCCTCCAGGAAAGCGCTCTTTAAAATGCGGATATTCAACCCTGACGGTTCCGAGCCAGACATGTGTGGCAATGGCGCCCGATGCACAGCACTATGGGCTCACTCTATATTGCCTTCTTTAAAAGGGCAATATATTTTTGAGACAAAGGCAGGAATCCTTGCTGCTGAAGTTGCAGACGGAAAACCTCTTAGCATACAGCCACCCCATTCTGCTGAGGTGAGGCTTAAAATGACAAATCCGACCCAATTGAGGCTGGGTTTATCACTGACAGTTTTTAAAAGAACATTGCACC
>CP070807.1:864493-864788 GCA_020343695.1 Candidatus Omnitrophota bacterium
TTTTCTCTTTGTGATACCGGTGACCTTTCTTCCGACACCGCCGAGATATTTTGCTTTACCTCTTCTTTTTATGCTTTTGCCGGCAGTGGTTCGCTTGCCGGTGAAATAACATTCTCTTGACATCAAAAGCTCCTGTTATAACTGCTTTAAAATTCTATGGTTATAGCCACATTATTATGCAAGCTTACCGGTGTAAGACAAGCAAAATCTTTGTAAAAGAGGTAGGTTATATTTTTGAGGTTGAAAATGCAAGAAAAAAGGCAGTTGCGGTGATGAAAAAGAATTTTTTGGTGTA
>CP070807.1:864888-865179 GCA_020343695.1 Candidatus Omnitrophota bacterium
CGGTTTTTGCCTGAAGGCTAAGTGTAGGCATCTCGATTCCTGAACGCAGGATTTTGGCATGGCGGCTTGCGTGAGTTCCGGGAAAATTCTTCTCTATCTTCTGGCATAATTTTACCGCCTCTGCCAAGTTATTGGCGGCTTTTAATATGAATGCTGTTTCGTAACCTGCTTCTGCACGAGCCTCGTCTGTTCTAAATTTCTCCATCCATTTAATAAGGATTTTCTTGGCACGTTCTTTGTACTCCTGCAAATCTTTATAATCATATAAAGTTTTATCTTCTGCTAAATCTC
>CP070807.1:865279-865570 GCA_020343695.1 Candidatus Omnitrophota bacterium
TCTGCGACTATGTTTTTAAAAGACGCTATTGATCCCTCAAGCACGTTCTTCGCTTGACGTATGCTTTTCAGCGCAACTTTCAAATTATTATCCTTAATCTTTTCCTTAATAATACTCAAGTGGGTGCTTAAGGATACGCCTATCGAACCCACCTCATCATGCAAATTAGTTGAAAGTTTTTTCTTCTCTTTCTCCCTGATAGATAATATTTCCCTTGAAAATCTCTTAAAAATCGCTCGTTGCTCTTTAATCGCTTCTTCCGCTCGCTTGCGCTCGGTGATGTCTACAAAC
>CP070807.1:865670-865961 GCA_020343695.1 Candidatus Omnitrophota bacterium
TGCATAAAGGTTAAAACTGATTATTTTACTGATAATCAAGTTGCTGCCATAGCCAAAGCCGGAAATGTAAGCGTGGTAGGATTAGAGCTTTCCCAGAAAGGCTTAGGAAAACTTGATATGGTTGTTAACACTGGTGTGGCAGTATTTATTGCTGGATTGGAAAATCAAGGGTTAGGTGCTGTTGCTCAAACAATACAGGAAAGTTTAACTGATGAGGTTGTTGATTTAAATAATATTAAGAATCTTTCCTTAATGCTAAATGTTGAAAAAGTTGAGGGAGCATTTAAAACA
>CP070807.1:866061-866352 GCA_020343695.1 Candidatus Omnitrophota bacterium
GTTGCGACTCACATGAATGCCATAAATCAAATACACTGGCAAAACGTATTGACATACGAAATAAACCAAAATAATAAAACACAATCAACTTAATTACGATTAAAACCGGCAAGGTCTTAAGCATAAGCGAGAAATATTCCGGGGGAATCTTTAAGTCGAAACGGATATAGAATGATCCTAGATAAGCAAGGGAAATCAATAGAAAATGCAAAAGCATTACAAAAAAATTGCGGTATTTTACAACTAATTGATAAACCATCATTAACCCAATAGACCCTTAATGGTTTCTTT
>CP070807.1:866452-866743 GCA_020343695.1 Candidatus Omnitrophota bacterium
GGAAAGATCCTTAGTGTGGCGATGTGTAACCCTTTAGATAGAGAAGCAATAAAAGTTGTGGACAGAATCACCGGGCTTGAGGTGAGAATATTTGTATCTTCTCAAGAAGAGCTCGAAGAAACTGTAGAGTTGGTCTATAAATAGTTTTTTAAACAATTATAAGTGCATTTCCGGGATGATTGTGGGGTAAAGGAGAATGTGCGTGTAGAAAAATGCGTGCAAAAAGAATTGTAAAATATATTTTACGGTGTATAATTTGTATTTTAGCATTCTAGGAGAAATTGATGAGTG
>CP070807.1:866843-867129 GCA_020343695.1 Candidatus Omnitrophota bacterium
TGTTCGTATTGATGAAAAAGAAATACGAGAGTATTTAAAAGAAAAACGCATTCTTGTTACCGGTGCCGGTGGCTCAATCGGTTCAGAGATTTGCCGTCAGGTCGTTAAATATAATCCGGAATCAATCATTTTATATGATCACAATGAGAATGATGTGTATTTTCTAGAGGTTGAGTTTAAGAATAAGTATCCACATGTGCAATTGAAGATAATAGTAGGGGATATTAAAGATATCGGGTTATTAAAACATGTTTTTTCTAAATATAAGCCCCAAGTCATATTTCAT
>CP070807.1:867229-867514 GCA_020343695.1 Candidatus Omnitrophota bacterium
CTTTCTTGCACCGCGGTTACACTGAATGCCTCTTCCGGGCTCAGAGCGAATAGCCTGTGCGCCTGCTTTCTCAGCGATCAGAAAAGTTTGATCGCTGCTGCCTCCGTCTACGACAATAATCTGAAGACGAGAATTGAGTGCACGCAAGTTTTGGATGCAGCCAGCGATATCGGCCTCTTCATTAAGAGCCGGAATGATTACCGAATAATCTTGCATTGTTTCTATGCAATGAATTGATATAATATATTCATGAAAAAAGTAATAGCTGTGGTGTTTATCCCCCTT
>CP070807.1:867614-867899 GCA_020343695.1 Candidatus Omnitrophota bacterium
GACGGTCTTGACGTCAACCAAGGAACCTCTCCCTATGCTTACACCTGCGTCAAAGACCATACCGATAACTGCAACACGTGCTCCACGAAGAAAATTTGCTAATATTCTATTCTCGCGGAACTTTTTTATTGCCTCGGTAGCAAGACATATCATCACAAATGACGGCAAGATTACACTTGAAGTGGCAACTATTGCCCCCAAAATGCCGCAGACTTTATAGCCTATAAATGTTGCAGAAATTATCACGGGGCCGGGTGTAACCTGGCCCAAAGTTACCGCATCGAT
>CP070807.1:867999-868282 GCA_020343695.1 Candidatus Omnitrophota bacterium
TTGCTTGCAGTGTCGGTCACAGATGGGAATTATTTTGCTGTCTTCAAAGGATATATTACATGGCAAATGGAACTTTGGTTTTGTGTTCATAATTCCGGCAACTTCCATGCCTTTAATTACATTACAGTCAGTTCCTCTTACTGAATCGCGTACAGTTTCAATTGCAGAATCACATCCTAAAACTATCACGGCTTCATATTTTTTTGCATATTTTTGAAGTTTGTTGCGTTGTCGCGATGTCCATAAACAAAGAAAAAATTGTTGAATAACGCCACTCTTAAAC
>CP070807.1:868382-868662 GCA_020343695.1 Candidatus Omnitrophota bacterium
TTTCTCGCATATTTAGAGAACGTAATCCTTTTTCGATAACGCAAAGCGGTAGAAAGACTCTTGTCGTGGGAGCAGGAGAGGCAGGGTTAATGATTTTGAAAGAATATCGTAACAATCCCAATGCCAATGTTGATGTTGTCGGTTTTATTGATGATGATCGCATAAAGAAAAACTTAGTGATTCATGGAGTCAAAGTATTAGGTTCACGAGACCATATTCCTGAAATCGTTAAAAAATATCAGATCGAGGAAATTATAATCGCTATTCCTTCAGCTCCGGG
>CP070807.1:868762-869042 GCA_020343695.1 Candidatus Omnitrophota bacterium
CCATTCTGGCCACAGCCGCTTTGTCTTTCAGAGGCAGTTCGGAGATAAGGCTATCCTTTGCCTCTTCGACCGTCTGGGGCAAATAGCGACGAATAACAGTCCCGAGAACCTCTTTGGCAGCCTCATATATTTTCGGGTCCCGGCTAAGACGAGGGCCTGCCACGTTTAAAGTCTTTATTTCCCTGGCATCAAGCCAAGAGCTTATTATTTCAGCGGCCTTGGAATTACTAACATAGTCAAGGTCTATGTGAAGGCAAGGCTGCCTATGCTTTCTAGCCAG
>CP070807.1:869142-869419 GCA_020343695.1 Candidatus Omnitrophota bacterium
GGTGAATGCAGACATTTTTCTCTTACATTTTGTACTGTTCAGCTTATAGTGCGTGATGATTGCTGAAGCGACTACACCTGTCCCACAGGCAAGTGTTTCTGCTTCAACTCCCCGCTCATAGGTTCGTATCTTTATGCGGTCTCTGTTAACAATCTCAACGAAATTAACATTTGTTCCCTCTGGAGAAAAATGCTCATGGCGGCGCACGGCTTTCCCAACAGTATGTACATCTAAATCTTCTAGACCTTCGACAAAAATCACCGCGTGAGGAACTCCT
>CP070807.1:869519-869795 GCA_020343695.1 Candidatus Omnitrophota bacterium
AGGGGGGAGTCCTTTGAGGGAAAAGTTTGTACAGTATCCGGTTCCGGCAACGTAGCTCAATACACGGTAGAGAAATTAATTCAGCTAGGCGCTAAGGTTGTTACTCTGTCAGATTCTAACGGGCTCATTTACGATGAGGATGGTATCGATGAAAAAAAATTGGCTTTTGTTTTGGAGCTTAAAAATGTAAGGCGTGGTAGGATTAAAGAATATGCTCAAAAATATGGTTGTAAATACTTTGAAAATAAACGCCCTTGGGGCATAAAATGCGATGCT
>CP070807.1:869895-870170 GCA_020343695.1 Candidatus Omnitrophota bacterium
CTATAAGAGTCAGGATCCGGTTATTCTCTTGTTCCCTTTTCGCTCTAAGGCTTACGACTTCTTTTGATAGAGTATCCAGGGCTTCTTCCTGGACTCGCAATTTCTCGACAAGATCAGCCTTCTCCTGTTTCAACACTTCAGTCAGTTCTATAAGAGACCCTATTTTTTGCTCAACCAATTGAAATTGGTCGGCAACTTTTTCTTCGTCCGTTTTGAATAATTTAGATTGTTCTTTTTCTATGCTCATAGTGCCCTCTTTGCCGCCTTCTTACTGT
>CP070807.1:870270-870544 GCA_020343695.1 Candidatus Omnitrophota bacterium
TATCAGCAAGGATTTTTGCATACTCATATGCTTTTGCGTGCAGAATTATTGAAGGAACTCCCCAGCTCTCCATCATATTCCAAGGGCTCATACCCGTTCCTCCTCCTGAACCATCTATAGTAAGCAGCTCTAGCTTGGCTTGCGAAGCATATTTTATGGACATTGCTAACGCCTCCATCCCATAGGAGCCAGTCTTTAAAGAAATTTTCTTATAGCCCAATTTACGCAGGTACTCAACAGCCTCCATGAAACTCTCTTTTACCTGATCACGGGT
>CP070807.1:870644-870914 GCA_020343695.1 Candidatus Omnitrophota bacterium
CATCTGGGTAACTGCCGCCATAGGTTTAGCTGCCGGGGCAGGACTATATTTGGTCTCTTTAATAGCAACTGCGATTATCACAGGTATTTTGATGCTCCCAAAGATTCGTGGCTAAGAAAGTCACTGCGAGTACCGGTTTAAGAATTTTAATGACGCAATCCTAGCAAAGGGGCATTTTTCATGCGTAAAATATTGCACACCGCTGATATTCACCTCGGGGCAAAGTTCTCTGGTCTAGGAAATATGGAGGGATAAAAATGAAGATACTCC
>CP070807.1:871014-871282 GCA_020343695.1 Candidatus Omnitrophota bacterium
ATCACCGTGGCAAGGACGAAACTCCGTCTTCTGGTACTCGGCTTTAAGTTTTTCAATCTCTTTTTGGATTTGTTTAACCGTTTTCTCTTTGGATTGTCTGTTGGTCATATTAGCCGTTGACCGCCTTTTTGGCATCGGTATCCATTTCATGACACCCCCCAACCAGTGAGAAGATATATTGAGTTGAAGTTCCCTTCCTAATCAAGATGAGAATTAGCCAAAATCAGCATTTCTGTCAATATCGATGGCAAAAGAAAAGCCCCTGAAC
>CP070807.1:871382-871650 GCA_020343695.1 Candidatus Omnitrophota bacterium
CCTGCATGCCTGCTTCCTGGGCTTGATGTTCAAAGTCTTTTCTTAACTCGCCGTCTCCACCGATCACGAAAACAAGTTTTCTATTATCGCGCATTTTTTGAGCGCAGGCAAGAAATGTTTCAATCCCTTTATCCGGCACTAAACGCGCAATAGTTCCTACGACAACCTTGTCAGAGCTAATGCCATGTTTCTGTCTCCATGCTATTTTTTCTTCAGGACTATATTCGTAAAACTGCTCTAAGTCTATCCCCATATAAATCTGATGAAT
>CP070807.1:871750-872017 GCA_020343695.1 Candidatus Omnitrophota bacterium
CTTGTAGGCTGTAGCCAGCTTCAAACTTTCCCGATAAGCGCTTGCTAAAAGTTCAGGCTCTTCTCTACTACCACCACGCCATACTGGACCGACGGTATGAATAACATATTTAGCCTCAAGATTCCCTCCGGTAGTTATCACTGCTTTACCCGTATCTAAACGTCCTATTCGAGATACGATTTTCCGGCACTCCTCGAGTATAGCAGGCCCACCGGCTCTATGAATAGCGCCATCTACGCCACCACCACCCATCAACCCAGAATTAGC
>CP070807.1:872117-872382 GCA_020343695.1 Candidatus Omnitrophota bacterium
CTACCTGCGCATTATTTTTACCATTATTCAAGAAGGTGAATTGGCTCATTATAGATTCTCTGGTATTATACAACCTACTCCTCTAAAACCGAGCAAATTCTATAGATGGGTAACTAACATTCTTGGCACAGAGCCTGATAATAAATTCCGCACACAAGATATGATAGGCAAGGAATGCCTGGTCTACTTGACTAAGCAAAATAATTATTGCTCCGTTAAAGAGGTAGCAAAGAAACATAATTAGAATATGATGATTCTTACTGTG
>CP070807.1:872482-872746 GCA_020343695.1 Candidatus Omnitrophota bacterium
GTGAGCAGCCGGATCGTGCGCTGCTGGCGGGCCATCCGCCGCTGCATCGAGCGCACCGCCGGCGAGCTGAGCCAATCCTGGCCGGCCGCCGGGGCGGACGCGGCGGGAGGACGGTCGGGGGGCTGAACTTCGGCCGCCGGAGGCGACGAGTCGGCGGACGTCACCGGCCGGGGCGCCACGGCGGCGGAAGCACTCGCGCCGCGATCGGGCGCGGTGCCGAGCAGTTCGTGATCGTCGGCGAAGCTGGAGATTCCCCGCCGCGAC
>CP070807.1:872846-873110 GCA_020343695.1 Candidatus Omnitrophota bacterium
ATCTATTATTCTTTAACCGGCAATACAAGATTTATATCTGAAATTATCTCTAGAATTTCCGGGAGCGATATCCTGGAGCTAAAACTTAAAAAAGATGATTCAAGGCTAAAAGGTTTGAAGAAATATTTCTGGGGCGGAATGCAAGTATATATGAAAAAGAAACCCGAGCTTATGCTTTTTGATAGAAACCCTCTGGATTACGATCTTATTTTTATTGGAACGCCGGTTTGGGCCTGGAGGCACACTCCGGCAATTGAGACGTTT
>CP070807.1:873210-873473 GCA_020343695.1 Candidatus Omnitrophota bacterium
TTCCCACTTTCGCGGGGATTCGGACAATGGGAAATTAATCGATGATGCATGAGAGACAAAGAAGAGCCGATGTGAAACGAGAAATCCTAAATGTTCCGAATATTATTTCTTTTTCAAGGTTAGCGCTTTTACCTCTTCTATACTATTTATGCCTGAGCGGTCACCGTATTTTGTTCCTTATCGCATTTATGATAATCATGGGATCTGACACAGTTGACGGATATTTAGCGAGAAAACTCGATCAAGTGACGAAACTCGGACAA
>CP070807.1:873573-873836 GCA_020343695.1 Candidatus Omnitrophota bacterium
GGGAGTAAAATTATGAAACAGTGGTATGAATTATTATATGAAAATTACGCCTACAAATACGACAAAGAATGTTTTGTCCAGGGAACCGTGGGCGAATGCGATTTTATCGAAGGGGAGATCAACCGTGATAAGTCCTTAAAGATCATCGATATAGGTTGCGGTACCGGAAGGCACGCTATTGAGCTGACAAAAAGGGGATATAACGTGACTGGCGTTGATCTTTCCGAGGACCAGATCAAAAGGGCAAAAGAAAAAGCACAAGA
>CP070807.1:873936-874198 GCA_020343695.1 Candidatus Omnitrophota bacterium
TCCATGCTGTTTTTTCCTCCGGACTATATTCATAAAACTGCTCTAAATCTATCCCCATATAAATCTGATGAATTTTATCTTCCGGTGCAATTCTTAATTGCAACCCATACTCCTTTACTGCCTTGCTATCAACAATAATCGCATCGCACCATTGAGCTGCTTTCCTCTCAAGCATCAGATAAAAGTTCTTCTTCCAAACTGGTAGAAGTTCATGACAAGCCCAGTTATGCGCACTATGAATTACAAGCGGAACCTTTGCCTG
>CP070807.1:874298-874560 GCA_020343695.1 Candidatus Omnitrophota bacterium
ATTAATATTAAAAGCCTCCAATGAGTTGGCAGAGGCGGTAAAATTATGCCAGAAGATAGAGAAGAATTTTTCCGGAACTCACGTAAGACGCATTGCCAAAATCCTGCGTTCAGGAATCGAGATGCCTACACTTAGCCTTCAGGCAAAAACCGTTATGCCACCGGCTAATGAGGCGTTTACCATAACTACAAAAAATCTTAAGAAAGTTTACTTCCATATTTATCAGGTAAACCCCCAGCAACTTAAAGACGAATTTATTAGT
>CP070807.1:874660-874922 GCA_020343695.1 Candidatus Omnitrophota bacterium
TCCCGTTATGTATCTCATATTTACCCCTTTGTTTTTTTAATTATTTTTTTAGTCAGCTCTGAATTTGGCACTATTATCAATCCATTATCCTTGCTCTTTATCTTTGTAGTTGTACAATCAATAGATATGATTTGTCCAGAAATTGAATCAAACTCTATTGCATCACCCCTCTTGTATTCATTTAAAAGCAATCTTCCTGCTAATGTATTCGCGATTATATCTCTTCCTCCAACAAAAATTATTACGGCAGCAATAACCGGCA
>CP070807.1:875022-875282 GCA_020343695.1 Candidatus Omnitrophota bacterium
TAATGTGGACCCTCTTGCTAAGTCCAAAAATTCCTTTTCCTATTGGAGTCACAATCAATACCTTAATTACTCCTCATCCAGTCCAATAGAGCTATTTATTGAAACAGACAGACCGATATACCGCCCCGGACATAAGGTGCAAGCAAAGGTAGTGATAGTATGGAGGACATCTGAAGGATTTAGGACTTTGGGCAACGAGAATAAGCAATCAGTAACTTTTTCTGCTTCTGACCCAAACGGTAAAAAATTCTTTACCGAAA
>CP070807.1:875382-875640 GCA_020343695.1 Candidatus Omnitrophota bacterium
ATTTTAATAAGGGGCGGCCCGACAATCTCAAGAATAAATGCCGTAGCAGTTATAATGACAATTATGGCATTGCCGATTTCACCGGGAAAGTAATGGCTGGCAAGAATAGACAAACCAATGGCAACACCGGCCTGGCTAAAAAGGCATAGGGGAAGATACTTTCGGACTGATTTTGGTGCACCGGATATGCGTGCCCCCAGATTTGCCCCAATGCCTTTGCCGGCGCTTCTTGCAATAAGATAAATACATCCCACTATT
>CP070807.1:875740-875998 GCA_020343695.1 Candidatus Omnitrophota bacterium
TTTAGGAATTCATCGGCTGAAGCAAATGTTTCTACCTTAAACCCTACCGACACAATTAACCTTTCAAGGCCTTTACGAACCGAGGCATCATCATCAACAATATATACGGTAGGAGGTAATTTCTTCATCGTCTTTTTTCTGCGACAGGCAACGTAAAATAGAACGTTGCCCCCTTATCAGGATTATTCTTAGCCCAAAGACTTCCTCCATGAGCTTCGATAATCGCCTTGTTAATGGCAAGCCCCATTCCCATGCCTT
>CP070807.1:876098-876355 GCA_020343695.1 Candidatus Omnitrophota bacterium
CTTAACTATCCTGCCACAGGTGATAAATGGCCAATTACTCCTAAGACCAAACTCATAGATTTTGATACTACCGGTGATGTTGATGACGTAGAAATCTGGTACTCATCCACGGGTGGTTCACCTTACACCTCCATAGGAACAAAAACCTGTGGTGCAGAAGGTAATTACACCTGGACATGGTCTAATATGCCTGATGCCGTGACCACCACAGCACGAATTAAGATTACCCATAATGATGTTGCTTTTGAGGATGATGT
>CP070807.1:876455-876711 GCA_020343695.1 Candidatus Omnitrophota bacterium
TAGAAGCTCAGGTAAAGGTAAGTGATTTAAGTTCAGATATCCAGCAAGTATTAATAAATAATGATGTTGGGTTAAAACTCAACGATACAGTATTTATTGTAAAAGATTTTGTTAATGGAGACATGTATGTAAAGTTTGGTCTAAAGCAAGATCGTTTGGAAGGCTACATGGGTAAAGACTTCATGGATTCTTTATCGGGCTTGCTTGATACTGATAAATTAGATGATGCCATCGTAGGTGGAATAGAAGGAAGATT
>CP070807.1:876811-877064 GCA_020343695.1 Candidatus Omnitrophota bacterium
AGGGGGGCCGGCGGGCCGGGAAAAGCCGACCTCTGTCAGTCCTGTTTCAGCGGGGACCTGGGCCGGTGGTATCGGAATCCACTTAGCTTTTTTGCCGTCTTTGGTGAGGCGATAGTATTCGGGCAGCGTAGCCAGCGGGCCGTCCTTGGTGTCTTTTTTCGTGACCAGCTCGTAGTTCCACCGGTATCCAAAGGTAGTCGGGACAGGGGCGAAGGGGGTAGCAAAAGAAGTCCAGGCGATAGGGACTTTTTCT
>CP070807.1:877164-877417 GCA_020343695.1 Candidatus Omnitrophota bacterium
ATGTGATGTAATATTCAAGAGAACGGTCATACATAAGAGCAAGAACTTCGCCTTTCACAGGCCTATTTCTTGCATCATTAAGTTTTACTCCCCAATTAACTTCTTCGCCAGGTTTTAATTCTTTATTGAAGGGCTCAAGTGTAAGTTCTAATTTTTTCTCTTTCCAAGGAACGGAAATTGTTGCCTGTCCATAGTGAACATCAAATTTTTTTACTCCAAACCAGCGCAAGGTAAAGCCACCTTTCATCTTTTT
>CP070807.1:877517-877770 GCA_020343695.1 Candidatus Omnitrophota bacterium
TTACCCATCATGCTGGCTTCAGCAATGGGCGTTCTTATGTACGCCCCAAGCCTAGTAGAGGCGCCTCTCATCAGGGGCTTGCTAGATTTGGGTATGGGAACAGGGGCTTCAATGGCGCACCTTCTGACAGGGCCGGCCTTGAGCCTGCCTTCTATACTGGGTGTGTGTAAAATCGTCAATCCAAAGGTGCCTGTAGTTTACGCAACACTTATGTGGATATGCGGAGTTATCGCAGGGCTTGTATTTTGGCTTT
>CP070807.1:877870-878122 GCA_020343695.1 Candidatus Omnitrophota bacterium
CGTGAAACCATCAAACCGTGAATGTTTACTTTCTAACCGGGCCAAGATAGTAATAGGTAACTGTCCATTTCCCAATAATACAAAATTTTCGCCAGCTTAGAGGCAGGTTAAGCTGACCTTTCTGCCGCCGGCACGATTTTTTTTAGCAGGTACTTTTGCAAAAAATTCAAGAGCTTCCGAAGTCCAAATATCTGGAGAAATGGATTTAGGATTAACAGCACCGAGCCGCTTAGCCGCAATAAATTCACGCTG
>CP070807.1:878222-878474 GCA_020343695.1 Candidatus Omnitrophota bacterium
TCCTCCAAACAAAACGTTCGAGCTTCGTAGAGATTGCCAGAAAACTCATTGTTGATAACGAAATCAATATAATTTGAGCCAATTACTGGATTATCGTATTTCAGTGCATAGGAAATTCGTAAATGAGGGTGGGGTAAAATGATGATACTGGAATAGCCCTCTTCTACCCACACTGGCTCGCGTATCACTAAATAATTTCTCGGCGCATCTTGTGTGGCGAGGCCTGCATCACGTATTCTATCTACAAAATCC
>CP070807.1:878574-878825 GCA_020343695.1 Candidatus Omnitrophota bacterium
GGATTATATTTAACGACCTGACGGCAAATCTCTGAGCCGATTGAGCCACCGGCGCCAGTAACAAGAATGCGCTTTTCTTTCAAATACTCTCTGATTTCTTTCTCATCAATATGAACAACCTCTCTTCCCAAAAGGTCTTCAGGTCTTACTTCCCGAGGTTTTATCTCTAAATCGCCGCTTAAGATTTTATGTAAGCTGGGTACTATTTTTATTTTCACATCAGGTATCTGACAGTATGAAATGATCTCACG
>CP070807.1:878925-879173 GCA_020343695.1 Candidatus Omnitrophota bacterium
CGTCGTCCACCGCGTCACCGCATACAACAAAAAAGCCCTCTGGGATTCCGTCAAGGCCTGGTTCGAGGGCGGACCCCCGGCCGACGGCGCCATCGATCCGGCCGAGGCTGTCGTACACACCTTCCCGGGAAGAGGTGGCGCAACATGGAGAATCTACGAGCCGCGAACCCCCAGAGAAGAAAAAGTCCCTATCGCCTGGACTTCTTTTGCTACCCCCTTCGCCCCTGTCCCGACTACATTTGGATACC
>CP070807.1:879273-879521 GCA_020343695.1 Candidatus Omnitrophota bacterium
ATCCGACTTCTGGATGTGGCTCTTCAAATTCAAGTTGTTTTGTAAATGTTATAGAGGCATAACATTTTTTCTCAATGTGTCTTATTTCAATTTCTGGAGCTTCATCAGAAAATTCTTTTTCTAGTTTTTCTTTGATTTGTGTTTGAGTTGTTTGTGTTTTCATACAGGATTTAAGAAATAAACCCTTTATAACATTTTTGTTATAATTCATTCCTTTATAAACAAACAAAATGTTTAAAAAGCCTTTT
>CP070807.1:879621-879868 GCA_020343695.1 Candidatus Omnitrophota bacterium
ATAAAAGTGTTGTTGAGGTAACAACAAGGACATCAATTATCAAAGATAGAGCAACTCCTACTGCGAAAACAGCTAAAATGATTTCAGGAAAAAATTTATAAATCAAAAAGGGCGCTTTCGTTTTCACAATCACAATGGGAATATAAAAAATTGCTGGTAACATCACCAATATCATTGTGGGAAAAAATAATTTTTTTAATACGGCTGTATTTTCTCTCAATGCTGCCAGGAGTTTCTTCTTTTTAAT
>CP070807.1:879968-880212 GCA_020343695.1 Candidatus Omnitrophota bacterium
GAAATAACCGATGCATAAAAAAAGCCAAGGATAACATACAGGGTATGTCGGCTATCATGTCGAGTTTTTGTCCGAGTTTCGTTACTTGATTTAGTTTTCTCGCCAAATATCCGTCAACTGTGTCACTTCCCATGATTATCATGAATGCGATCAGGAACGAAATACGGTGATTTCGCAGGCATAAATAGTATAGAAGAGGTAAAAGCGCCAACCTTGCAAAAGAAATAATATTCGGAACATTTAG
>CP070807.1:880312-880555 GCA_020343695.1 Candidatus Omnitrophota bacterium
TCTTTTACATCCTTGGTGAAGGCAAACAGCTTTATTCTCCAGCTTGTTAGTTGCTCAGGAGCAGTAAAGGAGAATGCACCTTTCCCATCTTTTACCGTAACGATATGCGGCTTAAAGAAGGCGGTATCGGCAAATTCTTTTCTTGTCTCTACTTTTTTAGCCGATTCTTCGTATTTGTCTACTTTGGCTTTAGTCTCCTTTGCCACCATAGGAACTGCTGCATCAAGAGCAAGTTGCTTAGAA
>CP070807.1:880655-880897 GCA_020343695.1 Candidatus Omnitrophota bacterium
AAGATTTGCCCTAAAGAATCCTTAAGCTCAGCTAAAGGTGGTAGGGAAAAATCAAGCAACTTCTCTCTAAAATGAAGCACTAAAAATGAAAGCACTAATGCCCCGGCCCTGGCAATAACTGTGGCAAGAGCAGCTCCTGCTAATTCTAGGCGCGGGAAACCTGCCAATCCAAAGATTAAAAGCGGATCAAGTATAACATTGATCAGAGTTGAAAATATCATAATAAGGCTGGGAAAAAGAGT
>CP070807.1:880997-881237 GCA_020343695.1 Candidatus Omnitrophota bacterium
GCAACTAAGCTACTGATTGGTGTAGTCGTCGGTTTAATAATATTTAAGGTGGTCGTGGGCTGGCTGACTGGTAGTATTAGCGTATTGGCTCAGGCAGCCGACAGTTTATTGGATTTGTTTGCTGGAATAATTACCTTCTCTGCTATTCGCATCGCGGCTAAGCCAGCTGATGCCGAACATCCGTATGGCCATGGTAAGGTAGAGGATATTGCCGGCGCTGTACAGGGAATTCTCATCTTT
>CP070807.1:881337-881577 GCA_020343695.1 Candidatus Omnitrophota bacterium
CGAGCTCACTTACCTTTTTGGCATCAGCTCTTACACCGACTCGTGCAAGCACCTCTTTCATAACCTTACCCATATCCTTCATTGATGAAGCACCGGTTTCAGAAAATACCTGATCAATAATGGCAATGAGTTCTTTCTCCTCCAGGGGCTTTGGAAGGTATGTATCAAGGAGAGCTAACTCTTTCTCTACGTTTCGCAGGATATCTACCCTTGCGGTTTCAGCGACACTGTCTTTTGTCT
>CP070807.1:881677-881915 GCA_020343695.1 Candidatus Omnitrophota bacterium
TCCAGAGCAACAATGCCTAAAACAGTTCTTGTCAAAGGGCCTCTGGTTTTATATTCTCGTAAAACTTGAGTGGTGGCTGCAGGAGCAGTGGCTGATGCAATGGCACCCAACAATAGACCGAGAGCCCAGGAGAGTCTCCAATCCCCAAATAAAAAGGTGCCGGCAATGCCAACAAAGAAAGAAACTGCCAAAAATGCAACAAGCCCTTCCGATAATAAAATATTTATAAATTGTTTCC
>CP070807.1:882015-882253 GCA_020343695.1 Candidatus Omnitrophota bacterium
GGGTATTCATAAGGAAAAGCTTGCAATATCGTAGGATCAATATCGCCAGAGGCAAAAGTTTTCCCTTGAGTCTTTTTAGCTTTCTTTTCGATTCTGGATGCACTTCTATCTTCGTAAATCATCTCTCTACTGTTCTAGCCATCCTCAAGGGGACATAATGTGCGACATCAAAATCAAGATGATAGCAGAGGAATTCTCTCAAAATATAGAAAATCTCTTCCTCGCATGCAGATGTAGG
>CP070807.1:882353-882591 GCA_020343695.1 Candidatus Omnitrophota bacterium
GGCCGATTTGGCTGTCTGGATGAGTACGGAGGAACTCAAGGGTTAGTCACACTGGAAGATATAGAAGAGGAGATATTCGGAGAAATTTATGATGAGTTTGAATCTCCGCGAGAATTGATAGAGAAGATCGATGAGCATACATTTCGGGTGTATGGCAGAACCCCTATAAAGACAGTTAATATCGAGTTAGATTTAGATTTGCCTGAAGAAGAGGACACATTGGCAGGGTTTTTGCTCT
>CP070807.1:882691-882928 GCA_020343695.1 Candidatus Omnitrophota bacterium
TAAAAAGATAGCAATCTGGTTGTAATTATCTTAATAATTCTTGGTTCTTTATGGGCATTAATTCCTGCAGGCATCGCGGCGGTTCTGCTTATTATGCATATCTATTTAGAAGATATTGCCTTACAGAGAGAGCTTCCCGATTATACTGACCATGCCAGAAAGGTAAGGTATCGACTCATACCCCGAATATGGTAAAATCCATTCAACCCAAAAATCTGCTCTCACAGGATAAAAAAG
>CP070807.1:883028-883264 GCA_020343695.1 Candidatus Omnitrophota bacterium
GTTTTGCTTCCTGTCTTGTGACGATTGGGACGTAGCCTATCTCCCGGCCGGGAGGTGGGATTACAATTAAGGCGGGGTCGAGATCGGCCAGTTTTCCAACCGTGGGGGGCGCCAGGTAATCGCGGTCCTTTTTCCAGTTGCGGTGGAGTTTTTCCACGCGCTGCTGCAGGCTCTGTCGCTCTTTATCGGTTAAATCGGCATTGAGCAAGGCAGGCTGGTCGGCGAATCGATACCAG
>CP070807.1:883364-883600 GCA_020343695.1 Candidatus Omnitrophota bacterium
GCATGAAACTAAAGGAATTCTCGATAATGCGTTATGGTCCTTTACCAAGTACAGGGAGAGGCTCACTACGTAATTTCAATCTATTCTGGGGTAAGAACGAAGATGGAAAGACCCTTACAATAGATGCACTTGTGAAGTTGCTGCTGGGGCGAAACATTAAGGATTTTGACCGCAGTATAGATCGGGTGGAAGAGGAACCAGAAGGCTATGTAATCATAGAAGACGACAAAGGTAAG
>CP070807.1:883700-883936 GCA_020343695.1 Candidatus Omnitrophota bacterium
TATCCATTCGTCTATCCAATTATTAAGTTCTTTGTTGTTTGTTTTCTTCATATCTTTTTATTCAACTTCAGCCAAAGTTTAGCTACTGCTATGTCTGGGTCTTTACTTATACATTGCTTCAATAAATTTTGCTCTAATCCTTTTTGTTCTGTGTACCAGATTATCTCTCCTTTATTTGATACTCCCCGTATTAATGCTACAAACTCATCTCCACACGCTTCTATAAGCGAAGATAA
>CP070807.1:884036-884272 GCA_020343695.1 Candidatus Omnitrophota bacterium
TAGTACCGGATAAAGGGATTGAAACATTTCTTGCCTGTGCTCAAAAAATGCGCGATAATAAAAATCTTGTTTTTATGATCGGTGGAGACGGTGAATTAAGAAAAGACTTTGAGCGTCAGGTCCAGGAAGCAGGCATGCAGGAAAAGATTATTTTTACGGGGCACTTAGACGATACTACCCCTTACTTTAATATGTTTGATATCTTTTGTCTCCCTACTTTAAGAGAGGGGTTTGGC
>CP070807.1:884372-884607 GCA_020343695.1 Candidatus Omnitrophota bacterium
ATGAAGCTTACTCGTGGCACGATTCGTAGATGAGTGCAAAAGAAATAAAATAGATAAAAAGCGTAGTGAGGCTTTCCTTTCAAATTAGCCTTGGTATATTTGGCGTAAAACCGTGCCGCCTCTGTAATTTGTGTGGTCGCCACATGATCTGGGTGTGCATCAACAGGGTAGGGGCAAAAAATAATGTCGGGCCTCAACACCCTTAGTTGTTCTGCCAAACGAAGACGAGCGGTCT
>CP070807.1:884707-884939 GCA_020343695.1 Candidatus Omnitrophota bacterium
TTTTTTAACTGCTCCTGCGCTTTGGTGAGTTTACGGGAAAATTCACCCTTTTTAAGCTCATTCGTCCATCCTTTAATAATTATCCAACCGCCAAAACGAGCAAGGCTATTGCGCCACGACCGATACCATCTTCTCCATCCCGACCGGATATTATGCAGAAAGAACAGCAAAGCCGGGAAGGAAAATATATTTAAGCCTACCATAAACATATATCGGAACCGGTAAAATTTAC
>CP070807.1:885039-885270 GCA_020343695.1 Candidatus Omnitrophota bacterium
TCAAAGACAGAAAGTTACAGATAGAGTCCTGGCGTATTCACTTTTAGAAAGAGCAAAGGCGACTTTTTTTGGAGCACCATATGTTGAAGGTCTTGATGCGAGCCAAGTGGCACCTGAGCTAAATCGTTTAGTGACGCTGAGTCTTCGAGTTTTAGATGCACGATCCATACCTATAAAGAAACTTCTAGCTTTTAGAAAACGAGAGGCAAAAGGTAAATCCACAGATTATAG
>CP070807.1:885370-885601 GCA_020343695.1 Candidatus Omnitrophota bacterium
CTCTCGACGAGATCAACCTTCTCCTGTTTCAACGATTCAGTCAGTTCAATAAGAGACCTTACCTTTTGCTCAACCAATTGAAATTGGTCGGCAAGTTTTTCTTTGTCCGTTTTGAATAATTTAGATTGTTTTTCCTCTGTGCTCATTGTTTCCTTTTTGCCGCCTTCTTCGTGTTTATACTTTTGCCCCCAGAACAAAGCCCAACTTCTCGCATTACAATGAGAAATTGGG
>CP070807.1:885701-885931 GCA_020343695.1 Candidatus Omnitrophota bacterium
TTTCATTATTTTTTTTCTTCTTCACGTTATTGTCATTCTTGCTCATAGCCAATTCCTCTTGTAATATTTTATACTTCTTATAACGGCATGGTTATATTTTTGCAAGAAAATAATCAATATGTGATATTATTTTCCCCATATCAAAATATTCGGGCTTTTTCTGATTTACAAATAGTTTTTTTAAATCATATTATCGGCTTTCCGACTCATTTTCTTAATACTGGTTGAGC
>CP070807.1:886031-886261 GCA_020343695.1 Candidatus Omnitrophota bacterium
GTACGATGTAATGCCGCATCTGCGTTTATTTTTCTGAAGGATCCGAAGGCGGTAGAACCTCTCATCATTGCGCTTAAGGATGAAAATGAAGAGGTGCGTGGCGAAGCGGCGTTTGCATTGAGAAAGATTAACGATCCGCGGGCGGCAGAAGCGTTTTGCACCGCATTAAATGACACCAACGAAGGCGTTCTAATCCACGCGACAAGGAGTTTGGGTACTATGGCGGATTC
>CP070807.1:886361-886591 GCA_020343695.1 Candidatus Omnitrophota bacterium
GGAGTTAGGATACAGTCAGGGAAGATATGGGCGTTGGATACCACCCTTAGATGTTCAATTAAAGGATGTTCCAAATGACAAATTGGTAGCCAATGGAAAAGTTGACCACGATAAAGAAGGCAAAGGCACAATAAAACTTTCATCTTTGCCTCAGGGTGCGTATAGAATTGTTCTGAAATCTCAAGATAAGTGGGGGAAAGAAGTTGAGCAAAGTAAAATCTTTGTAGTAG
>CP070807.1:886691-886921 GCA_020343695.1 Candidatus Omnitrophota bacterium
TTCTCCCGTCTATCCTTGAGACGAGCCCATCATTCAATCCGCCAATTTATTACATCAGCGTATACCAAAGGCCTTTGTTGCCCTCAGTTTGCCCGAGTAACTAACCCAACGATTCCTGCGCCAAGTAAAACCCAGACCGGATTTATTTTGTACCTGAACAGGCAGATAATACTTATCACCGCGATCAAGATGGTTTTGACGTCGACCAAGGAACCTCTGCCTATACTTAC
>CP070807.1:887021-887250 GCA_020343695.1 Candidatus Omnitrophota bacterium
CGTTTAGTAACACTGAGTCTTCGAGTTTTAGATGCACGATCCATACCTATAAAGAAACTTCTAGCCTTTAGAAGACGCGAGGTAAAAGGAAAATCCGCAGATTATAGAAGGTGGCGTCTTAATTATTTAGATAATCTTAAAAAATATGTTGACCGAATGCTCAAGGAAGCAAAAACAAAAGCGGATGTTAAGGAGATCGAAAGGCAGTTTAAGGCAGATATGCGAGAAG
>CP070807.1:887350-887578 GCA_020343695.1 Candidatus Omnitrophota bacterium
TATGCCCATATGGATGCTCGGCATCGGCTGGCCTAGCCGCGATGCGAATAGCAGAGAAGGTAATTATTCCGGCAAACAAATCTAATAAACTATCGGCTGCCTGGGCCAGTATGCTAATACTGCCGGTCAGCCAGCTAACGACAACCTTAAATATTATTAAACCGACGACTACACCAATCAGTAGCCTGGTGACCCCGGCCTTTGTTGAAAACATTTTTACGCTCTCCT
>CP070807.1:887678-887895 GCA_020343695.1 Candidatus Omnitrophota bacterium
GACCCCGCGTTTTCTTCAAACCCCTTTCATATCAACGAATCCCACCTTGGTCATAGTGCAAGGCCTAATACATTTTTGGCAATAATAGTTCGCTTTGCTCACGCTCAAGCTGCCGCTTGAGATTATTGACAAATCCCATCGACCCCGCGTTTTCTTCAAACCCCTTTCATATCAACGAATCCCACCTTGGTCATAGTGCAAGGCCTAATACATTTTT
>CP070807.1:887995-888187 GCA_020343695.1 Candidatus Omnitrophota bacterium
CTTCATTTTAGAGAGAAGTTGCTTGATTTTTCCCTACCACCTTTAGCTGAGCTTAAGGATTCTTTAGGGCAAATCTTTTATATCGGTATTCCTTCCGCAGCCACAAGGCTTTTATTGCCAGTGACCATGGCAGTTATCATGAGGATGGTAGCTGGTTTTGGAGCCGCAGCAGTTGCCGCTTTTGGTGTTGCG
>CP070807.1:888287-888456 GCA_020343695.1 Candidatus Omnitrophota bacterium
ATCAGCGAATTTGTCTCAAATTCCACCTCTGCCCCCTCTCCAGAGATGAAACGAACAAGTATATAGAACATCACTTGAAATTAGCAGGTTCTTCTGGCCCACTGTTTAATCAAAATGCCATAAGCGCTCTCTATCAAGTCTCCACCGGCCTGCCCCGCGTCATCAACAG
>CP070807.1:888556-888717 GCA_020343695.1 Candidatus Omnitrophota bacterium
TCCCTGAAGGCGTTGCCGAAGTTATTCTGGAACTTAGTATGGCTAAAATCCTTGATGATTGAATTCCTGAAGGCATTGCCGAAGTTGCCGGAAAAAGTCGCGTTCTTAAAGTTATTAATCCTGGCACTCCTGAAGGCATTTTGGTAGTTGCCGGAAAAAGT
>CP070807.1:888817-888920 GCA_020343695.1 Candidatus Omnitrophota bacterium
TATTACTGAATTTCGTTATCCGTGCATCCCTGAAGGCGTTGCCGAAGTTATTCTGGAACTTAGTATGGCTAAAATCCTTGATGATTGAATTCCTGAAGGCATT
>CP070807.1:889020-889099 GCA_020343695.1 Candidatus Omnitrophota bacterium
TATACTTTTTCATGTCCGAAGAAAACATCAAAAAGCAGATAAAGCTGCCCTGGGTAAGCTTCTGCTCAGACTCGCCGTC
>CP070807.1:889199-895798 GCA_020343695.1 Candidatus Omnitrophota bacterium
CTAAGCTGTTCTACTCTCCTTAAGGAATCAGCTTCTCTACCGCTCAGAGAAGAAGTCTGTTTCCTTAAATCTCTCTGCGAGCGACTCATCTGTCTTTCTTTTTCCTTTAACTCGCCAGAAAGTTTGACAATTTGCCGCCGAAGATTTTCATTGAGAGAGCTTAACTCTTCAGCGCGCTTAAATACATCTTGTTCTCGACTGCTAACGGTAGCATTCAACCGGGCTATTTTCTCCTCTTTCTGGTCTAGATCATCTGAGAGTTGCACTACCTGCGTTTTTAAATTTCTACTTAATGCACTCGCTTCTTCGAGACGTCTTACCATCTCTCTTTCTTTGGTACTCAATTCTCGCTGCAACTTGCCCATCTGTTTTTCCTTTTCTTGCACATCCTCTGAAAGCTGCATTATCTGCGTACGAAGAATTTTATTTAATGCGCTTAATTCTTCTGCGTGCTGCAAAGATTCTTTTCCTTTCGCATCTAAAGAAAGGAGCTTGCGATTAAGATTTTTTTTCAATTGAGTTATTTGCTTCTCCTTATCATCCACCTCACGAGAAAGATTATCTATATGGTTACGTAAATTTTTGTTAAATGAACTTAATGCTTCTGTTTTCTGCAAAGCCTCTTTTTCCCGTTGGGTGAGAGAAGTAATTTGCGCTTTGAGTGCGCTTTCAGATCGAGAAAGCTTCCTCGCTTTTCCTTCTAAATCGCTGGAGAGTTGAGTGATTTGCCTCTGAAGCTCTCGGTTAAAGGAATTAAGCTCTTGAATTTGCTTTAGAGTATCTCGCTCTTGAGTGGTGGTGGTTCTTGCCAGTTGAATGATTTCTGTCTCTTTTCCTTTTAAATCATCTGACAATTTGGTAATTTGCGCCTTAAGCGTTTGGTTAAGAGAACGCAGTTCCTGATTCTTCCGTAAAGCATCTTTCTCTTTTGTGCTTAAGAAAGCGAGCTGATTCTTCATGTCATCACGCAGTTTCTGTACCTGTTCATTTTTTTCCTCGACATCATCTGCGAGCCTGGTAATTTGTTTCTTAAGCCTTTGATTGAGTCTGGACAACTCATCGGCATCTCTTGAGATACTTCTTTTCTCGTTATTCAAAGAGGCGATTTGCTCTTTAAGCGTATTTTGGAGGCTACCCATTTGTCTTTCTTTTTCATTTAAATCATCGGAAAGCTTGGCGATTTGTTTTTTAAGGATCTCGTTTAAGGAGCTGGATTCTTCAAGGCGCCTTGCAGTACCCTTTTCTCTGTCGCTCAATGAAAAAAGTTGTTTTTTGAGAGAATCTCGTGATTGGGCCATCTGTTTTTCTCTTTCTTCTAAATCACTAGAGGCTTTGAGAATTTGCTTTTGAAGATTTTGGTTTACAGAGTTTAACTCCTCAATTCTTTTGAGTATATTTTGTTCTTTCGTACGAAAAGAAGAAATCTTTCTCTCAAACGTATCTTGAGACCGAGCAAGCTCGATTTTTTTATCTTCTATCTGATTAGATAGCTGAGTGATTTGTGCCTGAAGGTTTTTGTTGAGAGAGCTGAACTCTTGGATTTGTTTTAAGGTGCCTCTCTCTTGACTGGAGAGGTCTCGCTCTAACTTACGTATCTGTTTTTCTTTCTCTTTTACGTTATCTGAAAGTGAAACTATCTGGGTTTTGAGATTCTGGCTTTGGGAGCGTAACTCTTGATTTTTCTGGAGGGCATCTTTTTCTTTAGAACCCAAAAAAGACAGTTGATTCTTCATGTCATCGCGCAGCTTGCGTATCTGTTCATTCTTCTCTTCTATGTCTTCCGAAAGACTAACATTCTGTTTTTTTAAGGCTTCGCTTAACGAAGCAAACTTTTCAGCCTGTCGCGCTACATCTTGCTTCTCTGTATCGAGAGAAGCGATTTGTCTCTTGAAAGCATTCTGTAAATTGTGCATATTGCTCTCTTTTTCGTCTAAGTCTCCCGAGAGTTTGGTGATTTGTTTGCGTAAGGTGGCATTTAATAAATTTAGCTCCTCAATCTGCTTTAGAGCGTCTCTCTCTTTACCGCTCAAAGAAGAAATTTGTCTCTTGAGAGTATCCTGAAGACCATCCATCTGTTTTTCCTTTTCTTCCAATTCATTGGAGAGTGAGACAATCCGTTTTCTTAAATTTTCATTTAAGAAATTCGACTCTTCCGTCTGCTGTAAGGCATCGTTTTTCTTATTGGTGAGTGACTGTATTTGAGCCTGTAAATCCTGCTGGAGTGCTGCAAATTCTCTCTCTTTATCCTGCATGTCAGCAGAAACTTGGCTGATTTGACGCTCAAGCTTCTCGTTAAAAAAACGCAACTCTTCGGCTTCTCTGATAGCATCTTTTCTCTCCGCGTCTAAAGAAGCAATCTGTGTGTTCAAACTTTCCTGAAGGCTGATCATCTGTTTCTCTTTCTGGCCTAAATCGTCAGAGAACCTGGCAATTTGTGCTCTCAGGGTATTATTTAATGCGTTCAATGTATCTATCTGATTTAATGCTTCTTTCTCTCTATTGTTAAAAGAAGCGGCCTGCGCTTTTAAATCGGTATGTAATTTACGTATCTGGTCCTCTTTTGCACCTAAATCATCGGAAAACGAGGCTATCTGGGTCTTTAAGGTTTGGTTCAAGAAATTCAGTTCTTTAACTTGCCTGAGGACGGCCTGCTCTTTACTGGTCAAAGAGGAAATTTCTTTTTTAAGCTGACTCTGCAAGTTGCTCATCTCTTTTTCCTTATCGCGGACTTCTTGCGAAAGTTCAGCTATCTTCTCTCGAAAATCTCTGTTTACCCCGGTTAACTCATCTGCTCTCTTGCGAGAATATTCGAGATCGGAAATCTGCCGTTTTAGATTCTTCACCTCGCCGTCTTTCTTCTGCAAACCCTCCTGAAGATTATCTATTTGTTGTTTTCTCTCCTGCAAAGAAGATTTCATGCTCTCAAGTTGTTCCTTAAGAGTCGTATCCTCCAACTTCTTCTCTAATTCTTTTATTCGTTGTCTGCTGACGCCCAGCTCTTCCATGAGACGAGTAATTTCTCTCGAATTACGTTCTAATTTGTTCTTTATGGAGAAATTACCTTCTCCTAAAGATCTATTTTTGACTCTCAATCGCTTAAGCTCTTCATTCAGTTGACCTACTGTCTTTTGGGCAGCAGATAAGGCCTGTTTAAGTTTTTTGGACTGGGTTAATTCTTCTGCTCTCTTGCGAAACTCTTCCGCCTCTTTCTCCTTCTCCTCTAAAGCAATTTCCATCTCATCGAGGCGGGTCGCCGCAGCATCAAGTTTACCAGAGACGTTCTCTTTTTCCCTTAGAATATTAACGTAGGCATAGAAGAAGCTAAAACTTAGAATAAAGGCTCCTGCTATGATAAACTTAATTCGCTCTTTCATAAAAACCTTTCTTTGCAATAGCGCAGAGCATCTACCTCATTATAACTGTATATCCAAAAGGCATCTCCTGAGGTGTGTATTTAAGTTTATGTGAATGAAATACCTTGCGCGTTAAAGGCACTTGGTGATATATATTGTAGGATTGTCGCTCAAATCAATCTGCCTTGGCTCTTCGAGTTTCTTTCTTTGGGAATCATAAACAACTTTTATTCTGGGGGCGAGAGGAATGCTGGGGTTATGTTGGATTACTCTTGCTACTTCTTTTGTGTTGAGCTCAACCATTGTCCCGCGAGGATACAAGCCAATTTTCTCTAAAAATAGCTTGACCAGCTTAGGATTAAAACTGTTCTTGCTGTTTAAAATAATCCTCATCGCCTCAAGAGGAGAATAATGTACTCTGTAAGGCCGATCGTGGGTGAGAGTTTCGTACACATCAGCAAGGCCAATCACTTGAGCAAGTGTATTGATATCATCACCCTTTATTCCTTTGGGATAGCCAGAACCATCGATGCGTTCATAGGTCTGGCCTATAATCTCAAGAATAGAAGGATCTATATCTTTCTTTATTTTTTGTAATATCTCAACGCCTTCGAGAGTATGTTGTTTTATGGCTTCGCACTCAGCGGCCTCTAGGCGGTCTGATTGAGTCAATCTATCCAAGTATGCTCGCAATCCTATGTCGTGAAGGAAAGAGGCAACGCCTAAGGTGGAAAGCTCCTCTTTCTTAAATCCCATCCACAACCCTACCTCCAACGCGAACACACATCCATTGACTGACTTCAAAGAAAGATAGTGAACCCCCCAAGAATTTTTCGAAAACACAAAATCCAAAAATTCTTGAGCTCCCGAGCCAATAAAATCTATGAATTTTCTTACTATATCAATTATGCCATTTACATTTATTTTTGTTGCAGGACCGCTCTGAAAGATTTTTTCTGCGTATGACACTGCCTCTTC
Source organism: Candidatus Omnitrophota bacterium (assembly GCA_020343695.1). Lineage (GTDB taxonomy): Bacteria > Omnitrophota > Gorgyraeia > Duberdicusellales > 4484-171. The sequence continues at coordinate 893,531 of CP070807.1, forward strand.
ATACATTTTCTTTGCTTCAGGAGTACGGTCTTGGAGGTTACTTTCTTGGGGACAAGAAGTATCTTTCTTAAAAGGGGTTGAGCTAGGCTTTTTATCTTCGGGAGTCTTTTTTTTATATTTAAGAGAGGAGAAGTCTATGGGAGAGGCGGATGCCTCTTTACGATCAGATTCACCAGAAGAAGACTCATTATCGTCTCTCGGTATTTTCGAAAAATCAATCATTTCAACTGTCTTTAACCTTGCTGAACAAGTCCTTCTAAATCTCTTCCTACATGAACGATGACGTCTTCATCGATTGTGTCTGCACGCTTAATAAATCCCGTAAGGAGAGCAAGATCGCAGATATTATTTATTGCCCGAGGGACCCCCTCTGAGAGAGAATAAATTTCATCGTAACTTGCCTCAGTAAATACATCTCTTTCTGAACCGGCAGTATGGAGCCTGTACTGAATATACCTTTTTGTCTCTGGTTTTGTTAACGGCTTAATATAGTATGTGATAGCAATTCTCTGTTTTAACTGTGGGATTCTATCAATTTTGTCTAAAAGATCGGGTTGCCCAAGAAGCAGAAGGGTAAAAAGAATAGAATCCTCACGCTGAATATTCAAAAGTAACCTTAGCTCTTCCAGTAAACTTTCGTTTTCTATGCTTTGTGCCTCATCAACAATCACAACGGAATGAAAACCTTCTTTGTAATTATCCTCGAATTTTTGGGTGATGGAACGTATGAGCTCGGTTTTGGAGAAAGACTGAGAGCTATCTACGTTACCTCCTAATTGATAATATATTTCTTGTATAAGCTCTAAAGGATCAAGACGCGGATTCGTGAGCATTGCAAATCTGAACTGATCATCAGGGCACTCCTTCATCAGGCACCTACTCAAGAGGGTCTTTCCTGTACCATAAGGGCCCATTAAGAAAAAACCTGCCTTATGCTCCCAGACAGAATAGACCATCCGTGAGAGCGCCTCGCAGTGCCCTGGAGAAAAATAGAAGAAGTGAGGATCAAGTGTATTTTCAAATGGTTTCTGCCGAAATTTCCAGTACGTTAAATACATGAAAATATGCCTCTCATTCCTCCTGTGGGGGCGCGACGTCTCTCTTTGCAGTACTTACGAAAGAGAAATCTTCAGAACTGCCCTTTCGTTGAAAACTTATCACACCGCTCATTTTTTTAAGGTCGGAAGATATCTCACCTCTGAAGAACACAATCTCATCTTTTCCTGTCTGCATCGTTTCCCAAATAACTTTATCCGTACTTTGAGGGGTCAAGGTAAAATTTGTTTTAGAAAAACCTTGGCTGACCAATCCCTCTGAAAACACTTTACCTTTCGAAAAAACTATCGTATCTTCTACTTTTTTCCCCTGAGCAGACATAGAGGTCATCTCAATATCCCACTCGGTATTATTCAGAGCTTTTCTGTACTCACCAACTACGTCTCTCTCCTTTCCAGGTCTCTTTGAAGGTGCCCTTGATGACGGCCTTTTTATGGGAATCCCTCCTGAAGAAGCCTCACATGCAAGACTCACCACCATCCCTATAATCACACAGAGTGCAATAAAAGATAACCTTTGCATTGTTCCTCCTTTCCTCTTTTGTGACAAAAAACTTCTCCCTCTCTTTTATGCGAGAAACTACCGAATTGGCTTCTCTTCCTCCCAAGCTTGCCAGGTAAGAATATATCGCTTTACCCAATCTACCTCTTTCTCGTTTTTCCCTGCTCGCCTCAAATATTGTCTGAAATTCTTGATTGCTTTGGCTCTATCGATAAGATGCTCTGCATAGAGATAACCTAAGTTAAAGTATGCATAGGCATCATCGGGATTAAGCTCTATGGCTTTCTCAAACTCAGCAACAGCTCTTCCGTACTGCCTCTCTTCTGTATAAAAGACTCCCAGATTGTAGTGCATGAGTGCGGTCTCTTTAATAAGAAGTCTATTTTCTCTCGCAATCTCAGCAAATTTCTTAGGGACATCAGAGAGTTTACGTTCTAATTTCTTATTTGTCGAGACTGCTTCTTGATACTGCCGCTTCAGCTGCCTGATTTGTTTATGGTAAACCTCAGATTCAGCTTTTAAAGCTATTTTTTGACTCTCTAACTTCTCTATCTGCTCCTGGAACGAGCGATTTTGACGATTAAGCCTTTCTGCTTTTTTCTCCGCCCCTTTTAAATCCCTTTTAATTTCATCTACTATTGTATACTCAACCTCCTTTTTTTCAATATGTTTTTTAAGATTCTTCGCCAACTCCATTCGGTCTCTCCCTGT
>CP070807.1:895898-904052 GCA_020343695.1 Candidatus Omnitrophota bacterium
GTGCATATATGGTCTCTCAGGTAGATATTGAGGATGCTATGGGTCATACCCTGGATATCCTTGCACAGATAAGCGGCTATACTTCCTTGGTGGCTTTTTCCGGCAAAAATGAAAAGTGTTTTTTCCGTGGGACGCGATTTATTTTCGAACAGCCAGAATTTGAAAATGTTAACCGTCTAAAAAGCTTATTTTATATTTTAGAAGTGAAGATGGGTGAACTTCAACAGATGCTTTTTCATTATTTTGATGAAAATATAAAGTTTCTCATTGGCGATGAGATCGGATTTGAGGAGATTTCCGATTGCTCACTTATCGTCTCCGGCGCAAGAGAGAAAGAATTGTCATTTGCATTAGCAATTCTTGGACCTATGAGAATGGACTATATAAGAGCAGCTTCTTGCGTCTGTGCGATGAAGAATCAGCTGAAGAAAACCATAGAGGAATTCTTATTGTGATGAAGAAGAAAAAGGAAGAAGCAGGGTCTTTGCCGAAAGAGGAGACACCGAAGAAAGAGCGGGATAGAGCAGACGATAACAGTTCTACCTCGGTTTCTTTGCAAGAGCGCCTTGAGAAGAAGAATAAAGAGTATGAAATGCTGTGGGACAAGTACATCCGTCAGTGCGCAGAATTTGATAATGCACGAAAGCGATGGGAGAAAGAGAGAGTAGATGTTATTAAATTCGCAAATTTCACGCTCCTCAAAGACCTTGTGGTAATTGTAGATGAAATGGAGCAGGCTTTAAAAATGATTGGAGATCATAAAACGAGCGAAGAAATATCAAAGGGATTAGAAATTATGCTGAATAATTTTGTGACGCTCCTTACCAAGCGAGGTATTCGAAGTATCGAGGCCAAGGGTAAAAAGTTTGACCCTCATTTTCATGAAATTGTGGTGAGCCGGCAAGTCGAAGGCGATGAGGATGATCATGTTGTATTAGAAGAAGTGCAGAGGGGTTATCTTCTCGAAGATAAAGTTTTGCGAACTGCAAAGGTTGTTGTAGGAGTTAAAAAACAGTCAACCGTCGATGGTCAACAGTCCACAGAAGTTGAGAGAGACGAAGAAGAGAAAGAAATTTAATGTTTTTATCTGTAGGCTATGGACTTACGACTAAAATAGGAGGTAAAAAATGGCACGAGTAATAGGAATTGATTTAGGAACATCTAATTCAGCGGCGGCAGTAATGGAAGGGGGGCGGCCAGTCATCATTCCTTCCGCAGAAGGAACCACTGTAGGAGGAGGCAAGGCCTTTCCTTCGTATGTTGCATTCACCAAAGATGGACAGCTCCTGGTGGGTGAGCCGGCCAGGCGTCAAGCAGCAATTAATCCAGAGGGAACAGTGACTGGTTTTAAGAGAAAAATGGGGACTACTTTTAAATATAAAATATTCGATAAGGAATTTACGCCTCAGCAATTATCTGCGTTTGTATTGCAAAAAATCAAGAAAGATGCGGAAAGCTACTTGGGTACAGAGGTCAAAGAAGTAGTGGTTACCTGCCCAGCTTATTTTAATGATAATCAGCGTCAAGCAACGAAAGACGCGGGAGAAATTGCCGGATTTAAAGTGTTGCGAATCATCAACGAACCTACGGCAGCGTGTCTGGCGTATGGATTAGGAAAAGAGGATAAGGAGCAGAAGATTTTAGTATTTGATTTTGGAGGAGGAACACTCGATGTAACTACAATGGAAATGGCCCAAGGGGTATTTGAGGTTAAATCAACTTCCGGAGACACACAACGTGGGGGTAGAGATATGGATGAGACATTGATGAACTACATCATTGACGAATTTAAGAGAGATAACGGTATAGATTTAAGCAAGGACCCTATGGCAATGCAGCGTCTGCGCGAGGCAGCAGAAAAGGCAAAAATAGAACTTTCTTCCACAATCACTACTGATATAAATCTGCCCTTTATTACCGCTGACAGCACAGGACCGAAACATTTGGTGATGCACATCACCAGAGCAAAATTGGAAGAGTTAGTCAGGCCTATCGTTGAGAAGACTCGCCACTCCATAGAGCAGGCTCTGCAGGATGGCAAGCTAAAACCATCTGATATCCATAGAATTATCATGGTAGGCGGCCCTACAAGAATGCCAATTGTTCAAAAATTTGTAGAAGATTTTATTGGCAAGAAGATCGAGCGAGGTGTTGACCCTATGGAGTGCGTTGCCTCCGGGGCAGCAATTCAGGTGGGTATAATTAAAGGCGATGTAAAAGACGTGTTGCTTTTGGATGTTACACCTCTTTCTTTAGGAATTGAGACTTTGGGAGGTGTGTTTACCAAACTCATTGAGAGAAATACTACTATTCCTACCAAGAAGTCACAGATTTTCACCACTGCTGAGAATAATCAAACAGCAGTGACGATTAGAGTTCTTCAAGGCGAGCGAGCGATGGCGAATGATAACATGGAGTTGGGTCGGTTTGATCTCGTGGACATTCCACCCGCTCCCAGAGGAATTCCTCAGGTAGAAGTTATTTTTGACATAGATGCAAACGGCATAGTTCATGTAACTGCAAAAGATAAAGGAACCGGCAAAGAGCAATCGATACGGATAACTGCACCTCAGAAGTTGTCTGAGGAGGAAATCAACACTATGGTCAAAGAGTCAGAAAAGTTCTCCGAGGAAGATAAGAAAAGAAAAGAGTTGGCCGAACTCAAAAACAAGGCTGATACGTTGGTGTATACTACCGAAAAAGCCTTGAAAGATTACGGTGATAAGGTTTCAGAAAAAGACAAGAAGGCTATCGAAGAAAAATTGAATGCGCTCAAAGAAGTAGTAAAACAGAGTTCACCCTCAAAAGATGAGATTCAAAAAGCAATGGATGATTTGACTCAAAGCTCGCATAAATTAGCTGAGGAAATCTATAAGGCAAGTACGCAGCAACAGCAGGCACAGCAACAGCACGCGCAGCAGCAGGCAGGCTCCCAAAAAGAAGAAGAGCCCAAGAAAGCCAAAGAAGGCGAAGTAATAGACGCGGAATATAAGGAGGGAGATAATAAATAGTTGTAAGTCGTAGGTGGTAGGCTGTAAGTTATGATGAGTACAAAGAGAGATTATTATGAGATTCTAGGAGTCTCCAAGGGTGCATCTGCTGAAGAGATTAAGAAGGCATATCGCAAGCTCGCTTTGCAGTATCATCCTGATAGAGTGGGAGAGGAACAAAAAAAAGAAGCAGAGGAGAAATTTAAAGAGATCTCTGAAGCCTACGCGGTATTAAGTGATTCTAAAAAGAGAGAGCTATACGATAAATTTGGTCACGCAGGAATAGATTCCCGGTATAGCACAGAGGATATTTTCCGCGGCGCAGATTTCTCTTGGATATTCAAAGATTTTGGTGCCTCCAGCTTCGGGAGCATTTTTGAAGATATCTTTTCTGGCTTTGGATTTGATATTTTTGGGACAGGTGGACAAGGTCGAAGGGGAGCACGAACTGGAGAAGATATACATCTGCAAACTTCCATTAGCTTGGTGGAGGCAGCTTCCGGTGCTGAAAAGGAACTTTCTTTTTACCATCTGGGTAGATGCCCAAAGTGCCAAGGGGCAGGTGCAGAACCCGGCTCAAGCAAGCAGACATGTTCTACATGCAGAGGAAGAGGGGTAGTTTCCAGCGGGCTGGGATTTATAAGTTTTTCACAAACGTGCCCTACCTGCAAGGGAGAAGGAGAAGTATTTAGGAAGCGGTGTACACAGTGTGCCGGGCAAGGTCGGATTAAAGCAAAGAAGAATATTAAGGTGAATATTCCTGCGGGAGTGGATACGGGTTCGGTCCTCCGATTACGCGGAGAAGGGCATTTCGGTGAGGCCGGGTACGGAGTTTTATACCTTCATATTAATGTGAAACCTCATCCGTTGTTTACCAGAGACGAGGATATGATACGATGTAATGTAAGAGTGAATATATTTAAAGCGATTTTGGGAGGAGACATAGAAGTTCCTACGTTGAACGGAAAGGTTCAGATGAAAATACCACCGGGAACTCAGCCAGATACGGTTTTTCGCTTAAAAGGAAAAGGTATTATGAATCTGCGTACGAAGCGACCAGGTGATGAGCTTGTAAAAGTAGAGGTGGAAATACCGAAAAGATTATCCTCGAAAGAGCGAAGACTCCTTGAGGAGTGGGCGAAACTACGGAGAGAAGAACTATAAGGAGGATAAATGCCTACATATGAATATCAGTGTTTAGAGTGCAGTTATACCTTTGATGTATTTCAAAAGATAAATGAGGAGCCTCTCAAAGATTGCCCTCACTGCGGAGGTAAGTTGCAGAAACTTATTAGTGCCGGCTATGGATTAATCTTTAAGGGAAGTGGTTTCTATAGCACGGACTATAGAAAGAATACACCGGCTGAGGAGAAAAAGAGCCAAGATTCCAAAGACACTACTTCTGGAGGTAATTGTAGCTGTGCTCATGAGGCGAATTGTCCTCAGAAGAAGGCAAAGGGTAATGCGTAGCATAGTTAGCCTTTTGCGTTTGCACCAGTTCTTGGCGCAAGATAAATTATGGCATCTACCATAAAACCCTTTAAAGCCACCTGTTACAACCCCGTTCTCATAAAGGATCTTTCTTGTGTGGTCTGCCCCCCTTACGATGTGATTAGTCGCAGAGAGCTTAATGTGTTAAAAAGAAAGTCACCTTATAATTTTTGTAGAGTTCTGTTTGCTTCCAAAAATAATTATCAAGAGGTGGGCACTCGATTCAGAGGTTGGGTAAGAAAACGAGTATTGACCACGAACACCTCACCAAGCCTCTATTTGTATGAACAAAGGTTTTGCTGTGAAGGAAAACGCTACAGTCGTTTAGGGGTTCTGGCTCTTTTAAGGATGAATAAGAAGGGTGTTATTTTTCCTCATGAACATACATTGAAGGCACCAAAACAAGATAGAAGAAAAATTATCGAAGAGGTAGAGGCAAATTTAAGCCCTATATTTGTGGTTGTTCCTCAGTCATTAAATATTCTTGCCCAGATACGCAGGGCCTACAGCCAGACAAAGCCGCTCATGAAGTACAAAGATCTTGAAGGACATGATAATTCTATATGGCAGATAGAAGACGAAGGCGATATCAAAGCCATATGTCGTCAAATAGATCAGAATAAATTAGTGATTGCAGATGGTCACCATCGCTTTGAGGTCGCCTACGAGTATTATAGAAAACATAAAAATAAATTTAAAGATCTCAATTACATTTTAGCCTATATTACGGGTACTCAAGACGGGCTTCTCATTCTTCCCACTCACAGAATAATAAAGGCGAAAACCGCAGACTTTTTAGAACGATTAAGAAAATACTTTTTTGTAAGCGAAATGACGCAAGGTCTTCTGGAGAAACAGCTAAGGAGCACCGGGAGGGGTAAGGGATTCTCTTTTGGTGTTTACATGAAGAACAAGTTCTACTTTCTGCGATTGAAAAAGACGTCAATTTTGGATACAATAAATAAGGGTTCTGCGTACAAGCACCTCGATACCTATATTTTTCATACTGTGGTTCTGCCTTTAATGAAAAGCGAAGGCCAAATAAGTTATACCCACAGCGTGCGAGAGGCGAAGAGAATGACAGGTACAGATAAAGTTGCTGTCATATTACGCTCTACCCCAATAGAAATTGTATTTAAGATAGCCAATAAAGGTTTGCGGCTACCGCAGAAATCTACGTACTTTTATCCAAAAGTCACAAGTGGAATGGTGATTCGCAAATTCGAAAATTAAATCATGAGGATATTTAAAAAACCCCCTTCCTATACGTTAGGAAAGAAAAAGAAGATCCCCGATGGTCTTTGGAGCAAATGCCCACAGTGTGCCTACATGATTTTCAACAAACACCTGGAAGAGAATTCAAAGGTGTGCTCAAAGTGTAATTACCATTTTCCTCTCACATGCTGGGAAAGAGTCTCCTCACTAGCCGATAAAGGAACGTTTGTTGAAATCCATTCACTTATCGAGTCCGGAGACCCTTTAGAGTTTAATGGTCCAAAGTCATACAAAGATAAGTTAAAAGATGAAATGCAAAGAACAGGCTTAAAAGAGGCAGCGATTATTGGGCAGGCAAAAATAGACCGTAAGGATGTTGCATTGGGAATTACTGACTCTCGCTTTATCATGGGATCAATGGGTTCAGTTGTAGGAGAAAAAATAACGCGGGTTATTGAAGTTGCCCATTCAGAGAAGTTACCCTTAGTGATTGTTTCTGGTTCAGGCGGAGGGGCGAGGATGTATGAAGGTATGCTTAGCTTGATGCAAATGGCGAAGACCAGCGGAGCATTGTCTTTTCTTAAAGCGAACAATATTCCATACATCTCAATCCTTACCCATCCTACTATGGCAGGTGTTATGGCTTCTTTTGCAGGATTAGGAGACATAACAATTGCTGAACCAGGAGCGCTCATTGGGTTTACTGGGCCAAGAGTAATAAAGCAGACGATCAAGCAGGATTTACCGAAAGGATTCCAGACTTCAGAGTTTAACCTCGAACATGGGCTGGTTGATATGGTCGTGCATCGCAAAGAGTTACGAGAGACTATATCACGCTTGTTAGATTATTTGGCTTGACATCGGTGAGTTTGATAATTAAAATTTTACATTGTACTGTTATATAATTAAAGGTAAGAGATGGCGCAGGTAAGTTTGAGGGGTATATCGAAAATTTATGATGGCGGTGTGGTCGCTGTAGACAATGTTAATCTCGGCGTAGAGAATAATGAGTTTTTAGTTTTGCTGGGACCTTCAGGATGTGGTAAATCCACCACGTTACGAATGATCGCAGGATTAGAATTTCCTACCAAAGGCCAAATTTATATCGGAGACAGATTGGTCAACAATGTACCCGCCAAAGACAGAAACAGCGCAATGGTCTTCCAGAATTACGCACTTTACCCTCATATGGTTGTTTATGACAACATGGCATTTGCATTAAGGCTGCGCAGTTATTCGAAAGAGGATATTGACAAACGAGTTAAAGACGCAGCTCAAATTTTAGGCATAAGTCACCTTTTGAAAAGAAAGCCGAGGGAGCTTTCCGGAGGAGAACGGCAGCGTGTGGCGGTAGGACGGGCGATTGTACGTAAACCTATGGTGTTTCTTTTCGATGAACCCTTGAGTAATCTTGACGCAAAAATGAGAGTTCAGATGCGCACCGAGATTCACAAACTCCATTTAAAAATTCAAACTACGATGATTTATGTTACTCATGATCAGACCGAAGCAATGACCTTAGGTGACCGTATTGCTATCATGAAGGATGGAAAAGTTCTGCAGCTTGATACCCCTTTAGGTGTATATGATAGGCCTGTAAATAAGTTTGTCGCTGGCTTTATTGGATCTCCGCCGATGAATTTTATGGAAGGAACAGTGGTGCCGAAAAACAATAGTTTATATTTTGATGAGGGAAATTTTAAGGTAAAAATTTTAGAAGACATGTATGGGAAGCTCGAGCGTTACAAAAACAAAAAAGTTATCTTTGGAATGAGACCGGAGAATATATTCGATAAATTATTCGCCTCTTATGCGACTCCCGAAAATACCGTTAATGTTCTTTGTGATGTCGTAGAAACCATGGGTTCTGAAAACTATCTTTATCTTTCAACGGGAAAACATATCTTTGTTGCCGTCGTTGAGGCTTCTAACAAACCTTCCGTAGGTAGTATGGTGGAGATTGTTCTGGATATGAAAAAAATTCATTTTTTTGACCCCTCTACAGAAGAAACCATTGTATAATTTCTTTAGCCTCACAATTTTATTCATCCTTATTGCCGTATCTTTTTTCTATAGTCTCTTGGGAAAATTACCCATTATCGTAGCTTTTACTTTTTCTGCCCCACCCTTAATTCTTTTCCTTATTCTTCATAAGGTGAGGCTCCATACTTCCCAGAAGCTACGTGGTGAATTCGAAGCGATAGAGGAGAGGAGCAATCTCCTCAAAGAGAGCATTAGAAAGCAGAAGGAGATTCTTGATGTCCTTCCTCAAAAAGCAGAAAGGGCTTCCTTTCTCTTTAATGTTTCACAAGGATTAATCGAGACGGTTGAACCTGGGCATGCCGTCGATTTCCTCGTCAGTACATCGAGTGATTTGTTTCCTGGGGCAGATAATACCTCGCTTTTTCTTCTTCAAGATCAATCCTTAAAACTGATTCGTTCGTTCAGTAAGCAAGAA
>CP070807.1:904152-920581 GCA_020343695.1 Candidatus Omnitrophota bacterium
ACCCTTTATGAATGAAGATGTCTTGCTGCGAGCGGTTAAAAAATTTGATAGCGTTGTGAGCAACCGCTCATTTCGTATTTTTACCAATGGTTTCTGGGGGCATAATATTGTGAGAGCCAAGAGCAGTTTAGAAAATCTGGCAAGGTCAGTAAAGAATAACCACATCGTTATGATTTTTAATATAAAAACAGTGTATGAACCCGATCCCATTGCCGCATTTGCCAACATCATAAAGGCATACTTTGAAATGAATCTTGACCTGCAGAGACGGATGAGTTTTGTCATTGCCCATCCCATGCTCGGCGACAAAGATTATTTTGGTCGCGTCAATAGGTTAGCGGCAGTAACTCAGGCGGAATTTAATGTCGGAGAAAGCGATGAGCGGCAGAGAGTAAGACAGCTATCAACAGTTCAGGAAATTATGGCTAGTGCAGCTATGGTTTTCCCAAACAAGAGAAAGATTTTTATTTCACCTATATTCATTTCTGTAAGCCACGCAAATGAATTAAAGGTATGCGGTTTTTCTCGAGAAAGGTCAGAATACAAACCCGACCATCCCCTATGGGGTTATCATCTGCCGGAAGAAGGAGAATATAGAACCGTACAGTTTACCATCCAAAGTGATCTTTGGGTTTATCCGTGCAGTGAGTTTTGGGGGTATGGCCAGCCGAGGTTATGGAATCTATCATTTGCGACAATTCCTGAAATGGTCGCTTCATACCAACAAGATACGCTATGGAAGATGCTTTGTATTAGGAGCGGTAAAGAGCTCCAGAGAGATGTTGCGCGTATTCTTTCTGAAACGCCAGTTGCTTTACGGGGTGAACAGTGGCTTGCAGAGCTTCATACAAAGCATACAAAGGCTGATGATTTTGTTGCGGATATTCTCCAAGATGCGCTTGTGCGTTTTATATTACGAAAGAGATACGCTGGCGAACCGATTGTTTTTGCTTACCCCGAGTTGATTATGCCTGATTTGGGAATGCCTAATGAATCCGCGGCCACCTCACCTCAGCACAACCACGGCATGTCGCAGGGGGAGGATACAGGTAAGCAGCTTGGGGCCAGCTCGCCGTCTTCCCGCCACGGACTTGAATTAGGGGAGCAGGAAGCGGTAGTCTTTTCTGATAAGGCATTGGCTCGAAGCTCAGCCAGTGAGAGAGCTAAATATACTGGTCCGGCCGTCTATCTTTACCGGGTAGTTGACAGGAATCTATTCAGCAGAATACAAGAAAATGGATATGAGTCTGTTCCCGACGAAGCGGTTATGGAGAGAGTCGAGAGTTCCTTATTCACTTGGCTTGATGATTGGGTTATTCATAGAGGGAGATTGCCGTTTTCAGGAAAATTCAATGCTGTATTAGAAATACAAAGAATTCATTACAATAGTGAAGGAATAATGATTTGTATATCTATCCCTGCTGATCTTCTACTCGAATTCGATATTTTACTTCTGAATTTCGATGCCGTTGAGTATTTGACTAATTTGGTTGGTGAAAAAACAGGGTGGTGGGCAATTAATCAGGCATTATTGGATAGTTTTCTCGATAGGGAATCTGAAGAGGCAAAAGAGTTAGTGCACCGGGTAGAGGAAGTTTCTCGGAAAAACAAAGAGAGGCTCCGCAGGCTATTGGACTCGGCTCCTCAGGAAGTAGGGCGTTTTGTGTCTGGTTTAGGGGAGATTATTATGCCGCATAGTTTCGTCAATATATTTGTGGCGAATACGAGACAAATGTCGGGGCTTTTATGTAGGCAGCACAACCACGGCATGTCGCAGGGGGAGGATATAGGCAAACAGCATAATGAGTCAGAAAATCCTCCCACCGGCGCTCGAGGGGTGAGTTCGCCGAATGTTCAAACACTGAAAGAGGAAATAGATAGGATAGTGAGTGAACAATTGGGCAACGACTTGACAAAAATATGGGAGTATTACAGCGCTCAGAATTATCCAGAGGAGAGAGGTTTTGCAGGTTACCACATACTTGTTTTCTGCGTTGCGGCCAACTCATCCCTACGAGAGGGATGTACATATGAAGATATCGCTGATTCAGATGTATTTATAGGTAAGTCTTGGAATGTTCAGAGTCTCATTTCATCTGCCCGCAGCAGGAGGTATTTGACAAGTATACCTCATAAAAGGGGTAGATTGGCAGTTTATCGTATTAATAAGAGAGGTCTTCTTCTTGTGAGAAGGCTTCTTAAACGTTACACACAAAGAGAAGATTTTGGTTCCCACAACCACGGCATGTCGCAGGGGGAGGATGTAGGTAGGCAATCAGCCGCCAGCTCGCCGTCTACCCCCAAACGCCACCCTGCAGGCGAGACTGGAAGAAAGCTTAATAAGATTGCCCAAGCATTAGAAGATTTAGAAGTCTCAGGAAGGTTGGCTTCAAGAGTTGAGGATATAGCCGATGATATTAATAATTCTCTTCGTCTTGCTCATAGAGCGATACACGATGATACCCAAAAAATATTCGTTGTTGGAGGAGGATTAGTATACTTTCCGTTTATCGCTGCGGTTTTAGGAAGAAACGTTGTGTACTGCGAAGATACCATGGAGCAGTTATTGTTTACATATGCGGCCTGGGAACCAGTGCATATGCACCTTATGCAAAAAGGGTTGGTTAGTGAGGAAGTTACTATTGCTTCGGTTGAAGGCGATTTTGCTTATCTTGACGAACAGCGTGACCATTCATTGAGAGATGTCGGAGTTGGCCCTGGAACTTTTGATTTGGTGACTTTAATTGATTATGTAAAGTTTAAGCCGGGCACGAAAAAAGTTCCTGTAATGGTACAAGCAGAACGGCTGCTTAAGAATAAAGGCTGGCTTGTGCTGGATTTCTATGATCCCTTATTTACATTTGGCCCGCACTTTGCAGGCGTGGAGACCTTTGCCAAGGTACTCCATAGCACTTTGCCGTTTAAAGAGCCGGCAGTTGATGACGTAATGTTTGAAGGTTCAAGTTTAGCTCCTTATTCACCTTTAACTATTCCTTATGTTTCAGCGAACGGCGTGTTATGTATTTACAGTGTGTTTAGCGATAACCTTCCCTTTCCTAAGGGTGTTGATAGGAAAGATTTGTTGTATTATGCTACGCGTCCTGCGCATACGATGCATGGGTTCCGTATCTTGCCGGAGGAGGAAGTCCCTTCAGAAATTGTTGCTGCGTCAGGAGTAGATGAAAACATGCGTGTTCTTTCAATCGGAGGAGCGGTGATACCCTATTATTTCCTTGAAAGAGCAGGTAGCGTTCATTGTGTGGATATTAATCCTGCCCAGATAGAGTATCTTAAGTTACTGGCAAGTATCATCAGGGAAGGAGACGTTGTCATCGAGCTTTCCCGACAGCGGTCGCTTCTCGGTAGGTTTGAAGATTCCCGTATGCAAATCCTTGTTGATGGTGCGTTCGATAGTGCTTACCAAATCATAAGTGATCCGCAGCGGCGGCAAGCGTTACGGGACAAATTAAGCCGTATTAGTTTTGAAGAAGCTGATCTTACTGAACACAACTCTTCTGGGGCCTACGATTTAGTGTTTTACTCAACTCTTCCTGGGCTCATAGCTTTAAACCGTCCGGAGCGTCTTGACGAGTTTGCTAAACGCATGAATGGACATTTAGCGCGGGGATCAACAGTAATGTATTCAGCGTTTACTGACCCGCGGTTAAAGCACGGTACAGAGTTAGTTGAAAGTAAACTTAGTGCGGGAATAGAGATTAAAAGAGTACCGTCACAGACCAGATCTGATTTTACCTATAATATAGCAAGGAAAAGCTCAACTTCTAAACGCCACCCGGATGGAAGGGTTAGCTCGCCGTCAGAAAACCACGGTATGTCGCAGGGGGAGGATACATGCAGGGAGCCTGGAGTTGGTTCGCCACAGAATTCCCGCGTCCACTATGTGCGTTTGGTTGGACGACACCTTTTTGGTGGCATCGGACAGCTAAGAGAGGCAATTGGAAACAAAGGCCCACCATACACCAACCTTGCTGAAGAATCCAATATGCAAGTTGATGATGGTCGATTCGCATATCGCGGCATGCGATTAAAATTAGTTGGATTACTTGATGCGCTGGAGAAAGGTATTGAATCGAGATGGGAAGATGCAGTTGTTATGAATGAGGATGAGGACATAGGGACGACGTTCACCGATAGCCCCGATGAAGCAATTTCCTTTGCTTTTGAGCCGTACCCCCCCAAAAATCCCCCCAAAGATAACTTTTTATGTGTGGTATTCAGGGTTGATAAGACAAAAAATCCAGCATGGAGAAATGCGAAAGGTCAATATGAAACTTATGAGCTTACTCCTCCAGAGCGGATTTTAGATGTATACCTATTTGCCGAAGATTGCAGGCTATTTTTGAGATACGGTCGTGAGGGTTTGATGATTAGTTTACAGAGCTTCGCCAGCTCGCTATCGGAAAACCACGGCATGTCGCAGAATGAAGATGTACGCAGGCAGCCCGCCATTAACCCTGAGCGAGTGTTAGCGAGTCGAAGGGTCAGTTCGCCATCTGAGGATTTGCAGATGGGGACACTTAGGCTGGGCCAAGAGGAAGTACCGCTTTATTTTAATATCGACTCTTTCTGGCAAATTTCACAGATAATAAAGGATGCCCCGGGTTGGTCGGCACAGGATCCTTTATGTAAAGAGTTAGCTTCTGGTGGGATGAGAGTTTTGTTAGATAACATGACTACATTCCAGCAAGAGCTAACTCAGTTGCAGAGCAGTTACGGCAGTAACTTAGCGACGAAAAATGAAACTAAAGGCAAACGTCTACTTAAATATTTACGAACAGCTTCTCAAAGAAACCCAGTGCGGCCAGATGAATTAACAGCAGCTACCGAAAAGACACAGGATTTTTGTGGTTCGGTGGTTGAAGGGGTTTCTACAGCAAAGTTTATAAAGCCATTACAGGATACAGGATTACAGCAGATGCTTAGAAATTTGATGTATAGATATTATTTCTCAGTATTGCTGGGTGAGCATATGAGACAAATTTTTATCCATACCAGATTTAATGGTGTTATAAATCATTCTGATAATATTTCCAGATATGTTGCTACTCAGATAGAGAAATTTAGAAAAGATTTCCCTAATCTAAAAACTTCAGATTTTACCAAACAGGGTGAAATGCCTCGCATTCGTTATTGTCCGCAGCATATTCAGGTAATACTTGAAGAACTTATAAAGAATGCCTTTAATTACGGCGGTACCAAGCTAAGTGGGTCGCTAAGGGTAGAGGATCGAGCGAGTCAGCCCAATTTGATTATAGAGGTAAGCGATAATGGTCAAGGTATCCCAGAGGAGATAATGGGTATGGTAGAGTTGATTGGTTATAGCTCAAATCCGGGAATTCGTAAGGCAACAGAAGGAGGTGTTGGTTTTGGTCTTTTTAAACTCCATGCCTATAGCCGTTTCCATAAGGGGTCTTTCGAGATAGAAAGTATACCCGGGGAAGGGACAAAGGCAAGAGTAGTTTTGCCCGTAGAGGCTTTGCAGGATAGAGGCTCTAGCCCCGCCAGCTCGCCGGGAGAAAACCACGGCATGTCGCAGGGGCAGGATCCACACAAGCAGCTTGGCGACAGAACAGATGCCAGCTCATCAGCGGAACGGCTAAATTTCCTGCCCAACGAAGAAATAATTCGTAATTTCTTTGCTACAGGGTATTTTCTTGACATACAGCATGTTAGCGGTGGTTTTTACAATGTTTTTGTTTGCCACAACCGGGCCAAAAATTTACCCCCTTCAAAAGAAACAGAAGGGGGGTATATTTTAAACGATTTATTCCGTGAAGGCTACAATATGGGATTTTTTGTTATGTTTGATGACCAAGAAGAAATCCAACTTCATGGGGTTCATCCGCAGTTACCGCCTACTGGTCAAGGATTGGGAAGAGCCGCTATAGTTTCGGCACTGCTTATGCAGTTTGGAAGCAATAAGAGAAGTAAAAAATTATCGATAAGACCTGTTTATCCAAAAGCAGCCGAGCGCCTTAAACAGCTTGAGCATTTCCAAATTAAACTAGAGCCGTATGGCGAAAAACATATACGCATAACAGGTGTTGTACCAATGATTGAACGAGAAATTATCGATCGACTGCAAAATTGGAATGTACAAAATAAACAGGAAACCGTCGAAGTGTCTGTTAGGGCCAGTCACGAAAAATCAACCGCAAGCTCGCCGATTAATTCTGCGGGTGAAGGCATTGCTACCTCACCCCAGCAAAACCACGGCATGTCGCAGGGGAAAGGAGTGAATATAATAACGCCTTATCAAGGAGATATTTTTCTTTTCGGCGGCTCAACTGGCGGCTGGGAAGCATTCAAGGTCTTCATTCATAGTTTACCAGATGATTGCAGTTACGCTCCAATAGTCTACAGCGATCATCTTATTTGTAGCGAAGATAATCTTCCTGAATGGAAGAATGATCTTTACGATATTGTTTTTGCCTTTGCGGACGAATCTCATAGGGATATTATTTTAATCCAAAGAGATGGGGAATGGGAGCCTCAAGATTATGGTTTGCAAAGAGGAAGAATTATTATTGGGCATTTCCTTGGCATAGAGAGAAAGAAAACAGGTTATCCTTTTGTGCGGGCCTACAGTAGTTTCCGGCAAATGCAGGCAATGAGAAGAGATCTTTCTGGTTATCGTGGAACAACAGATCTTTTGTGTCTTGCAGCAGCACAGATAGCAGAATTTGAAAAGATAAAAGTCGCTATTCTTTCTGGGAGTGGATTCAGAGATTCAGCTGATGGTGTTAGCGGTGCACAAGCGGTTCATGATAAAGGCGGGGAGGTTTTTGCTCAAGGGATAAGACGTGAATTTCAGGCTCCCTACATAATGGATATGCCCGCCGCGGTTATAGAAGCAGGTATTCCTTGTAAGGAGGTGCCCATAGAGAATATGGCTGTAGCTATGGGTATCAGAGCCACCTCACCTCAGCACAACCACGGCATGTCGCAGGGGGAGAATCCACGCAAGCAGTTTGGTGTCAGCTCGCCGGGCTCCGACTCTAACCCCCCTCGCCTAGATTCTAAAGTAGATTCTAGTTCCCTGGGACAGCAAAGTTTTTCTACTAAAATTTCAAAGTTTTTAAAAGCACATATTAACTGGGTTATCGCCTTATCAATTGTTCTGACAGCAGGTTTTGCTGCTTTGGCCAACTTCTATTTTCCGTTTATTTTAAGTTCAGTGCCTTTTTATGTGAATATGATGATTTATTTCGGCTTGGCCGAGATTTTCTCTCAGAGCTTTAGCCGCCTTAAAGAGGAGCAGAGCGGTTTCGATTATCCTAAAATTCTGATAGCAGTACTTCTCTACGGCCTTATTTTTGGCCTGGTATGGAATCAGGCTTACTTTTGCTACCAGAATTTTATTCCTAATAGTACCCTGGCCGGTAAATGCCTTAGGGTTTTTATAGACCAGACTGCGGGCGCGACCATTTGTATATTATGGACCGTTTTTGTTTCCGGGTTTTATGATAAGTTTAAGGCAAAATCCCGCGCTGAAAAGTGGACCTTAAGTAAATTACTCAAAATAGCAGCAGATATTTGGCAGGAAAGGAAGGCAAACTTTGTTTGGGCAATGATGTTTTGCTGGCTCATTTGGGTTCCCATCCAGTACTTTAATCTTAACAGTTCAGTAGACTCGCATGCAATGGTTTCGGCCATTTCAGTAGCTGAACTGCCCTGGTCCATTCTCTGGATATTGTTAGCCAACTTGAAAGGCTCCCGGAAAATTTCAAATATTATGCCTCGCAGCATTGCTGGTTTGGGAATAGGAACATTCTCCGGCTTTTTTATATTTCATCTTCTTGTTTTATATTACGGCTTCTCAGTTACTACTCCATTATCAGTGTTACTGGTATCTATTCCAGCTTTTGGACTGGTAGGCCTTGTTCTTGCCAATATAGTGGTTCATTTACCGGGTAAAAAAGGCTCCAACTCCACTTCTCCTTCGACTGTAGACCCTTCTGAGCCCCGGGCCAGCTCGCCGGGAGAAAACCACGGCATGTCGCAGGGGGAGGATATACGCAGGCAGTTTGGGGATGCTTTGCCGCAAATCAATAGTGAAAGAGAGACGTATGCGCAAGTTGATAGGTTCCTTGCGGAAAGAGGAGTGTCTGAAGGGCGACGGCAAGCAGTAATTTTTGCCTTGCAATGCAATAGGCGAGAGCATTTTATGCCTCAGGTGATGACGACCATTACACTTCTGGATAGTACTGTAGTTGTCTTTTCCATTGGGAGCTATCAGCTCATTATGTCGAATGAGGAGTGGATTGCTTATGAGGTGTCTCTGCTTGACCTGCAAGGCGGCGAGAGAGTGCTTGAGATTGGAACAGGTACAGGCAGGACAACGGCTATTATTTTAACTCTGCTTGAATTGGCACAGAGAGGCGGAGTGGTGTATGCAGTTGAGAAGAATAGCGAGGTTCTTGCTTTTGCCAGCGCAAATATTAAACGGTCAGGCGAAAGAAGAATGAAGCTCATCGAAATTTTGGGGGATGGCACGCAGGCAATTGATGAACTTTCAGGCAACCAGTTTGAGAGAATTTTGATACGGGGAGCGTTGCCAGGAGGTGTGCCTGCAATACTTTTTGACCGTCTGCAGGAAGGCGGAATAATGGTTGCACCCATCGCTCATCCCCACCCAAGATATATCAATGGTATGCATCAGCTTTGGCGGTTTATTAA
Organism: Candidatus Omnitrophota bacterium; assembly: GCA_020343695.1. GTDB lineage: Bacteria > Omnitrophota > Gorgyraeia > Duberdicusellales > 4484-171. The sequence goes on from CP070807.1 coordinate 912,853, forward strand.
ACAAAGCGATGGCAGTATTTTTGGCGCAGTACACGACAGCCAAATGCGGTATCAAGATATCGATGTCGCAGAGGGTACAAAGATTGTCACTATTCCTGGCCAAAGGAGGAATGTCGAAATTACCCCTGATGGCACGGTGTTGCCTGAGCAAATTCATAGAGAGGGCGGCTTTGCGTCGGGAAACCACGGTATGTTTCAAGATGAAGGTGCTGTTGTAAGAAATGGTGATCAGCGGCTTAAAAGAGTGATTTACACTTTTTTAACTATTTCCGTTCCTGCCGGTGCGCTTATAGTATCCTGGCCTACTGTTGCCATAGGTATATTCAGTTTTAAAGGGTGGCTGCTGGTATGGGGGTTTCTCGGGGTATTTGTCACACTTTTCTACTTTCTTAGCGGTCGGCAGTTAGTAATGGGCAGGATGCGCCGGGTATTATTGGCTTTGTCTCTGCCCCTTTCTGCCATAGCCTGGGCTGTCGCCCTGAGCTCACCTGGAATTAAACCCGCTCTGGATTTTTTATTTAAGGATAATTTAGGTTCCTGGGGTCTGGCGGTATCGGCAGCTATTATCCTGGCCTGCCTAGTATTGATTTTCAGCAAATATTTTGTTTTTAAAGAAGAAGGGCAGAGTGTGAGCGATGATTGGCAGGCATTTAGAGAGCGCCTTCATAATCTTTTTATCCGGTACCGAAAACGGCTCTTGTACATTGCTGTTTCTCTCTTCCTAATCTGCGGAGCTATATCAGTTGCTCAGATACCCGCCGGGACATACCTTTCTGCTGGATTAGACTGGTTGAACAGCTGGTATGCTCCTGAATGGTTGGGCAACGGCCTGGCGCTGCTCGTGGCCCCGTTACTTTTCTCGGCGGCCGACTACATTGTGCAGAGAGGCGATATACGCCGCCACAAACAAAAGCACTACGATTATCTCAAGACCCTTATTTTAGCAGGCAGTTTCTTTGTGTTTAACGGTACATTCTTTCCTCGGTTTATGGGTTTTTACAAAGATATTGTTCCTGCAGAAGGAATCATTCGCTGGCTCGCAGCCCCCCTTGTCTATGAAGCATTCTTTTTACCGGCCTGTATGCTCATAATTATCGCCATTGATGTCCTGAAACAAACATTCATCCGGGATAGAAACAGCTTCCCCAATTGGTCTGCATACGCAAGGCAAAGGGCCAAAGATAGGCTGAAGGGAGCCTTAGGATTGGGCAATATGATTATGATCGGGGTTTTATATTATACCTTAATAGGTACCTTTATTCTCAACAGCACCTTCTCCGACGGCCTGAAAATGCTCCTTTTCAACACTGGTGATTTTATCTGGGCCATCGTCATTTCGGCGTTTTTGCAGGAGAGGGGCGAAGCGAGGGATAATCCGGAAAGCCACGGCATGTCGCAGGGTAAGAATCCACGCAGGCAGTTTGGTGTTAGTGCCCCGACATACTCGCAAGCAAAAAGTCTTCTATGGGATTTGGAAGAAGCAGGCCCAGAAGCTCGATTACAAATTCGTCAGCAACTTATAGACATGGGTTTATCAGACCCCAAGATTATTGATGAACTCGCTATGTTTATAGGTTACAACCCCGAACATCGCAGTATTTGTGCTTGGATGGCCTTACAAGCTATTGCTAAGAGGTATCCTGTAAGGGTAAGACAGGCTCTTTTGAAAGAGCAAAAACGAGATTCCAGAGAAAAGGTAGACTATTTTTTAGCAAATTTAGAGAGAGGAACCGGATCCCCCCACAACCACGGCATGTCGCAGGGGGATAGTGTTTTTTCTGAGCAACTGCAAAGAATAATCAGCGCGCAGAGTACTTTTGTGTCCACAAAAGAGCAGCCTTACCCTAGTATAAGATATGGAGAAAAGTATGCCTTTATGGACGTAGCAGCAGTATTGGCAAAGACTAAGCCGGTAGCAACTGTCCCTGTTCGCAATGCAGATGCCTTGACCCTTTCTCTTAATCAAGAGGCTATAAAGCGAGGATTGGCAGTGGCGCAAGAGTCTATATTGGTAGAAGATACACAGCTCCAATATATTGTCGCGGCTAACCCCATATATATAGACGCTATCGTAAATCTATATGATAAATGGCGCAATGATAAAATTTCATTGCAAGAATACGATGAGCAATTCCGCAGGCTCTTAGGTTATTCAGAAGAAGCAATTGTGGCTCATCGTGAAAAGTTACATAGGTCCCCTCTGCCTGCAAGAGAGAGTATGCCAAAAAGAATAATTAATCTTCATGAACTTATAGAGTCTGTAGCGCGAGATTGTAGGGGTATATCACTGAAGTTAAACCTCTGGGCGAGCAGGCCTTTTATTGCCGGGGATGAAAACAGGCTTACCGTAGCTTTAAGGCACATTTTAAATCATCCATCACTGTCAACATTAGCTGGGTTCGAAACCAAGATAAGAACTAAGTATTCAGTTAACGAAGATTGTATAGCACTGGAGATAGCGAGCGTGAGCGGAGGCGTATTGAAACCCTATTTAGCCAATCTTAGAAATCCAAAGTGGAGTTTAGCGCAAGTAAGAGAAACGATTAATTTACACAACGGTACAATTACAGCTGAATTCAGTCCCCATACCGGCACGGTCTTTTCCATTAAATTGCCGGCTGGAGGAAAAGCAGATAGCAACGAAGGTAAGATTACTTTCACTGCGTTTCATGGGGATGGCGGAAAGCGGGCAATACCTGTCATAAGAGACGAAGACTGTCTTGAGGGGGGTACATATTATATCCAGGCATTGAATGGTGGTACAGCAGATATTTCTGGTTTGTTTGAGGGGATCATTCCTATTTTTAGAAAATTGGTGAAGGAAGAAAAGCTACCTGCGAGCCGTATTACAATACAAGTTTTAGGGTTTGACCCTGACCCTCTGGTTACTGTCAGGGTATTCTACCTCACAGGGCCAAGAGCAGTTATCGTAATCAATAAAGCTTTTGTGAGTATGATTGCGTTTCAATTAAAAAATCGTTATGAGAGGATAAAGCTTTATGACGAGGCAACAAAGAAACGTTCTCGATTAGTAACTAGTCAGATATATTCAATAGGCATCCATGAGATACGAGCGCATATTAAGTATAGAATGAGAGAACGGCAAGCCCAATACACAAGAGGGAGAAATTACGGCAACATCAATATTACTGCAATGGTCTATTATTGGTCTTTGACTTTAGAGACAGAAAACCCAGAGAAAATTATAGAGAGAGCAAGGTATTTCTTTGAAGACAACCCTATAATTATGGCAGACCCTTACAGCCCTTATTACGTAAGGCAGATAACTGACATTGAGAGGCAGCGAGAAAACAGACGTATTAGTCAGCCCCTCTTTTACTACCTTTTCCCTTCAGAAGATTGGGCAAGTTGGTTAGACTTTTTTAGGGATTATTATTCAAGCGATAGGACAACTTATGGGGAGTTAGAAAACACGTCTTTTGGGGTAGTTGCGAATGAGGGGAATAGGAGAGAAGTTAAGGAGACCTTTTGGTCTGCAAGAGAAAACCACGGCATGTCGCAAGAGCCAGAAACTGGTGGCTGGGCTCACTCATTCTCTAGGCACCTGCATCAGAAATTAGTCAGAGAGCCTTCAGTAAAAGAAGGTGATGTTGCTGTTCATGTTGGCGATGAAGGTCATACCGTCCTTAGTATGGAGCAAGTACCTGAAGGAAGCCAAACCGCTTGTGCGGTATGTTTCTATCCTTCGGGGACAGTGCATTACAGAGAAGACATTAGAGTGAGTGAGTTAGCAGGAGCTGTTACTGATGCGAATATGTCCCTTTATCTTTTTAGAAGAGGAGATGTAATAGGAATAAAACCGGATATTACCTTGAGGGTATTGAGCCTTGATGTGCAGGCAAAAACGATGAATATTGAACAAATTGATGAACATGGAGACTCAATGGGTGGAGTGCGAAGAGCCGGGCTCGGTGATGTCGCAGAGCTTATATGTACAGGAAAAGCAGGTATAGTGCACGACAATGACTTGATTCAACGGCAGATTGAGAGAGCTTTTAGGAGCCAGGTCATTTTGCCACGCCAGATTGTTGCAATCGGAGATGAATATAGAGAAAAGGATGAGTTAGCACTGATATTAGCGTTAGCAGGAGTGATTAAAGGCGCTGATTTATGGCAAGTTACTGATAAGTTCACAAAAGGAAAAGGCGACAGCTTCGCCGTAATATTCGCAGATTTAACTAAGGCAAGACAGGAGCTCTTAGCAGCAGTAATGAATCTGCAGGAACAAGCCAATGGTCGGGATGAGGCTGGTAATATCTACATAGATGGCCCCATAGTTGTGTTGAATAGTAGCACTTGCGAGGAGTTCTTGGAAGACCAGCTGCAAGAATGGTTCCTCAACCTAAAGCCAACCTGGCAGACAGCCGGCTTAAATTTTACTTATATAACCGGCATAAAGTTCGAGGAAGGCACCCTTTCCGAGAAACTACAACAAGAAGATAGAAAGTGTTTTGCAAGAATAGAGCTGTCCGAAGATAGAAGTGAGTGGGTAATAAATAAAATGGCTATACTCGCAAGAGCACGTCGGCCAACTACAACAACCAGAATAATAGAAGGAGAAGAAATTAGTAGGCGCCTTGTGGATAGGTCGCAGGTGCCTGTCTCACAGCCAAGACTACCGGTCCCTGTATTTTCTGCAATCGGAAAAATAAAGCAACTCAGCCAAGCAGAGGATAAAGCTAAAGCGTGTCAGGCCCTTGAGTCAGTTGTCAGGATGAGAGAACAAGATACGCGAGTGGTAACAGCAGCCAGGTTAACCTTACATGTGATTCGCAGAGCTCAAAGAATTGAGGAAGATGAACAGCGAGCGGCAGCTAAAGTAGAAAGATTTCAAGAGATAAGAGCAGCAAGGGGTTTGGCCGATAGCCAGCAAGCGCAACAACGCCTTCAAGTGATAATTGATGTTCCCCAGCAATATATGGGTGTGAGAATTGCCGCAGAGCAGGCATTAAGACAGGTGCAGGGTATAGGTGTTGAGGTCAGGGAGCCGTTACGATTTATACCTGCAGGAGAAAGAGAACAGGCGCAGGATGTTCCAGCAGAAGGCCAAGAGCAAGCAAAAGGTCCTCCTCTGGATGCTCGCGAGGAAGCTTTGATTAGAGAGAGGTACGGTCCCGGCCCTGATGCAGAGGCCATCATAGATATAGAGAGGTTAAAACGTCAAGGCCGGCTAGGAATCCTAAAGAAGATGCGTAGTATCCCACGCTCTGAACCAGTAAGAGCGGCATTAGAACAAGCATTACGGGAGTTAGAAGGAGATTCCCCATCACCTTGAGCCAAATAGAGATAGTGACCATCGAATATTGAGGATTATTTGTTATATTTGCGTGGGGTAATGAGGAGTTGATTTAATCTGGTAATCAGATATAATTATTCTTGGAGGCCTGTAGTACCACAAATGATTCCTGAGGATTATTTTGGAAATAGGAGAGAACATAAGAGATGGCCATGCTCCTGGATGGGCAAGATTCTCTTAGCTGACAATAGTTTTCATTATATCAAGTGTTTGGATGCAAGTCCAAAAGGGGTAGGGATAATCACCCAGAGTCTTTTACCTCTCAACAGTTACGTCAAGGTAGAGGTTACCACGCCCAAAGTAGATACTTTTTTGGTTGAAGGTAAGGTCTGCTGGTGCCATAAGGTCGCAGATGGCTTCCGGGCCGGCATTTGTTTTGATAAGGCACTCCCATTTAGTTTTGAGAATATTCTATAGATATTTTTGGCTTCATCGCTTATGATACGTTGTAATCGAAAGCATCCCTTCCATTCTCTTCCATTTTCCTTCTTTGTTAGCGTACTCATTTGTATTATCTGTGGATGTAGTAGCCAGAAGCAGGCGGAAAAGAGTAAAGAGACTAAAGCCACTACCTTTGCCGGAAAATACGGGGGAGTCTTAACCCTCTCTACGACAAGTGATCCCAAATCGTTTAATCCTGTTCTTGCCAAGGAAACATCTACAACTGCTATCACCGGACATTTCTTTGAAGGGCTAACTACAACTGATGGCGTTACTTTAGAAGTTGAGCCAAATCTTGCACATTCCTGGGAAGTAGACGAGGATGGGAAAGCATGGACATTCCATTTACGTAAAGATATAAAATGGTTTGATGGCCAACCGTTTAGCAGCGATGATGTCGTTTTCACTTTTAATCAGCTCATTTTTAATCCGGATATTGAGACCAGCGCCCGAGACATTTTTACTATTGAAGGTAAACGATTTAAGGTAGAGAAAATAGACCAATTCACAGTAAAATTTAGCCTACCAGTCAAATTTGCTCCCTTTTTGCGCAGCATGTCCCAGGAAATCTTACCTAAACATATCCTTGCGGAAGTGGTAAAAGAGGGCAGATTCAATTCCCATTGGGGTCTGGATACCAAGCCAGAAGACATTGTGGGAACAGGGCCTTTTAAGTTCGAGCGGTATTTACCTGGCGAACGGATTATTTTGGTGCGTAACCATCATTACTGGAAAAAAGACGCAGATGGAAATAGGCTTCCCTATCTTGATAAGATTGTATACACTGTAGTTCAAAATCAGGATGTTGCCCTTCTCAAATTCCAGGAGCAAGAGGTAGATTATTATGGCCTGCGGGGTCAGGATTATCCCATCCTTAAGCCCAAAGAGAGAGAAGGAAATTACACCGTCTACAATACGGGCCCGGCATTTGGAACAAATTTTTTAACATTTAACCAGAATAGAGGTATGAACCCCAGAACAGGGGAACCTTACGTTGATTCTGTGAAATTGAGGTGGTTTACAAATGTAAAGTTTCGACAAGCTGTTGCTTACGCCATCGATAAGCAGTCTATCATTAATATTGTGATGAATGGATTGGGATTTCCTCAACATGCAAGCATGAGTCCTTCAAGCGGATTTTTCTACAATTCTGGCGTCAAACAATATGAGTACGACATAGAGAAAGCCAAAGTACTCCTTAAGGAAATTGGCATTTATGATCGCAACAATGACGGTCAAGCCGAAGATGAGCATGGAAACAGCGTAGAATTTAATCTTTTTACCAATGCCAATAATACCGAACGTATACAAATAGCAAATATTATACGAAAAGACCTGGAGCAGTTAGGATTTAGAGTAAATTTTGTCCCTTTAGAGTTTAATCAACTTGTTGCTAAACTGGATTCTACCTTTGATTGGGATGCCGTGATTATCGGGCTTACCGGAGGCATTGAACCTCATTTCGGGAATAATGTCTGGCAGTCAAGCGGGCATCTGCATATGTGGTATCCCAAGCAAAAAGCACCTGCAACTGCATGGGAAGCCCAAATCAATAAAATTTTTAATGAGGGAGTTCAAGAATTGGATAGAGACAAAAGAAAAGTTCTCTATGATCAGTGGCAGGAAATTGTCGTCCAAGAAGTACCGTTGATTTATACGGTGCTGCCGGCAAGTATTTTTGCGGTAAGAAATAAATTTGGCAATTTGAATCCGACCCCTTACGGAGGAGCCTTCCATAACTTGGAAGAAATCTATATTTTAAATAATAACTAATGACCAAGATACAATAACCAAATAATAACCAATAACCAATTTCTTAAGTATTCAAACGAGAGAGAAACCATGGAGAGAAAATTTGATTTAGAAGAAAGGACTGCTAAATTTGCAAAAGCTGTAATTAAGCTATGCAAAGGTTTGTCGAGAGACCCGATAAATGGTAGATTAGTGGGGCAAGTTATTGGAGCTTCTGGT
>CP070807.1:920681-933850 GCA_020343695.1 Candidatus Omnitrophota bacterium
GGCAACACCGGCGCAGTTGTATGCGCGTCTACTTTGACCTTGGGTTTAATCGAGGGCATCGAACGGCCAGGAATTGCTCTCATGATTCCTACCAAAGCAGGGGTATCGTTAGTTATCGATGTAGGGGCAAATATCGGCCCGAAGCCTTTACACCTTTTTCAATACGGGATAATGGCTTCAGTATACTATAATTTAGTATTTAATGAAGAAAACCCTAATGTTGGTCTTCTCAATATTGGTGAGGAAGAAACGAAGGGGCCAGAATTTGTAAAACGCGTTCATAAACTTTTTTCTGCATCCTGTCTTAATTTTATGGGCAATATAGAGGCAAAAGACATTTTCTCCGGCAAATGTAATTGTATCGTCTGCGACGGCTTTATCGGAAATATTGCGTTAAAAGTTTCTGAGAGCTGTGTTGACGTTATGGGAAAGTTTTTGCTTGATGCGATCAAGCGAGATTTTTTAGGCAAAATCGGCCTTTTTCTTGCAAGGCGAAGTTTAAGGAATTTTAGGAAGACAGTTGATTATGCCGAATACGGTGGAGCGCCTCTCTTAGGGGTAAATGGCGTTGTGATTATCGGCCATGGCCGCTCTTCAGCCTATGCGGTAAAGAACGCCGTGAAGGTTGCGATTCAGGAATTGAAGAGAGATTTAAATGTGGGAATTAAGAGGAGAATAGATGAAATTTGCCAAGATAGTGGGATTAGGGAAGTACTTGCCGCCTAAGATATTAACCAATTTCGATTTGGAGAAAATGGTTGATACCTCTGATGAGTGGATTACCACGCGTACAGGAATTAAGACAAGGAGAATTGTAGAAAAAGGCGTGGGTACTTCACGGCTTGGATACGAAGCATCTCGCCTTGCACTTAAAAGAGCGGGGTTAAGACCGAGCCAGCTAGATTTGATTATTGTTGCAACGATTACTCCTGATACTCAATTTCCTTCTACTGCCAGTTACCTTCAGAGTTATCTCAAAGCGAGAAGAGCAAGTTGTTTTGATATTTCTGCTGCCTGCGCTGGTTATGTGTATGGTCTGACTTCAGCGTGGCAAATGATAAGCGGCGGTTTATATAAGAATGCTTTAGTGGTAGGTGCTGAGACGCTTTCGTCTATCACTGACTGGAGTGATCGCTCTACATGTGTACTGTTTGGCGATGGCGCGGGGGCAGCAGTATTAACAGCAGGAAGAAAAAAGAGTTTTTTAAGTTCCTACTTAGGCGGAGATGGTTCTCAGGCAGATCTCTTGATTCTTCCAGGAGGCGGTTCCCACATACCTCTTTCAGGAGAGGTCATAAAAAAAAGGTTACACTACATCAAAATGAGAGGAAATGAGTTGTTTCGTATTGCTGTGAGAGTAATGGTAAAAGCTGCACAAACAGCGCTCAAAAGGGCAAGTCTGAGAACGAAAGATGTTTCTCTGCTTATTCCTCATCAGGCAAACGAGAGAATAATTAATGCGGTAGGTAAGAGATTAAAAATTTCTCCCGATAGAATTTATAAGAATATTTCTCGCTATGGGAATATGTCTTCTGCTTCCAGTGCTGTAGCTCTCTGTGAAGCATGGGAGGAAGGCAAAATAAAGAAGGATGACATTGTTGCTCTTGATGTATTTGGAGGGGGATTAGTCTGGGGCAGTTGTGTGATTAGGTGGATATGAAAGCAATAGTGTTTCCTGGCCAAGGTGCCCAGTATGTTGGAATGGGAAAAAGCTTATATGAGAGTTTTGATGAAGCCAGGAGTATTTTCTCTCAGATAGATGCTATAGTTGGCTTTCCACTATCTGAGAAATGCTTCTTGGGACCCAAAGAGGATTTAACAGACACTTCTATTCAACAGCTTGCGATTTTAGCCACGAGTGTGGCGGCATTTGAGGTATTTAAGCAAAGGAATATTCCGGTAGCATACCTTTCCGGATTAAGCTTAGGTGAGTACACCTGTCTCTATGCCGCAGAAGTACTCCCACTTAAAGATTTAGTATTTTTGGTAAAGGAGAGAGCCGCAGGCATGCAGCTCGCAAGTGAACTCAACCCCTCTACAATGCTGGCAGTCATAGGAATCAAGAAGCCGCGCTTAGAAGAGTTAGGCTCAAGATACAATTTTTATCTTGCAAATTTCAATGCTCCTGGGCAAGTAGTTATTTCGCTAAAAAGAGACGCCAAGAGTACAATAAAAAAGATTTTGGAATCTGAAGGAGCGCGAGTCGTAGAACTTGCGGTGAGCGGAGGTTTTCATTCTCCATTTATGGAACAAGCGAAACAGCGGCTCACAATGGCGATTGATAGAGTAGAGTTGCGCACGGCAAAAATTCCTATCGTGAGTAATTACACGGGATTACCTGCTCACCGCAAAGAGGAGCTTCGAAAGAATTTACTTGAACAGTTGACCTCGGCTGTTCTCTGGAAGGATTGTGTGGAGCATATAATCTCTGGAGGAGTAGATACCTTTTTTGAAATTGGTCCTTCCAAGGTCTTGCGAGGTTTGATGCGAAAGATTGCACCACAGGTACGTGTTATTAATTGTGAGAAGAGTCAGGATTTCGATCAAATGAAGTTGTGCGTTCATTGAAGGAGGGTGTGGATGCGTTTTCAAGATAAAGTGGTAGTAGTTACAGGAGGAGCGCAGGGTATCGGCAAGGAAATTGCGTTACAGTTTGCCCAAGAAGGAGCAAAAGTTGTCATCCTTGACTCAAATGAAGCTACTCTTTCAACTGCTCTCAGTCAGCTTCAATCACATTCTCAATCAATGGGATTGAAGGTAGATGTTACTATCCTTAAGGAGGTAGAAAAAAATATTAACAAAATTATTGACAACTTTGGGAGAGTTGATATATTAGTTAACAATGCAGGGATTACGAGAGATAATTTAAGTATACGGCTCTCTGAAAACGATTGGGATGCGGTTTTGAAGGTAAACTTGCAAGGTGCCTTTCATTGCACGCGATCTGCAATAAGGTTTATGATGAAGCAGCGCTATGGACGAATCATCAATATCTCATCAGTAATAGGAATAATGGGCAATGCAGGGCAGGCCAATTATGCCGCCTCTAAAGCGGGTCTTATTGGCTTAACGAAATCTGTTGCCAAAGAACTCGGCTCACGGAATATCACTGTGAACGCGATTGCTCCTGGGTATATACAAACAGCAATGACAGCAAGGCTTGATGACAAAGTTAAATCCGAGATGCTGAAACGGATACCTTTAGGGAGGTTCGGCGCATCACAAGATGTTGCGAGAGCGGTCCTATTTTTAGCCTCCGCTGATGCCGACTATATTACTGGGCAGGTATTAGTAGTGGATGGAGGGTTGGTTTAGGAGCCAAAAATCAAACGAGTGCCTTGAAAGGAGGTTAAGAATGAGCATTGCGGAGAAGACAAAGGAGATTATAGCTGAACAGTTGGGAGTAAAAAAGGAAGAAATTAAACCAGAGAGTTCCTTTATTGATGATTTAGGAGCAGATTCTTTAGATACTGTTGAGGTAGTGATGGCATTAGAGGAGGAATTTGGGATAGAGATTCCTGACGAAGATGCTGAGAAAATCACAACAGTAGGAGAAGCGGTAAAGTATATCGAAGAGAAGGTAAAAGGTAAAGAGAGCTAGCTCTTTAAAAAATGAGGCGAGTAGTTATAACTGGCTGCGGGATAGTTTCTCCCGTAGGGATAGGGAAAGTTGCCTTCTGGAATTCACTACGAGGAGGCAAGAGTGGAATAGGCCAAATCACCCAGTTTAATCCAGAAGGTTTCGATTCCCGAATCGCCGGCGAAGTAGATGATTTCTGTCCACCCTCATTCTTATCCTCCAAAGATATAAGAAGAACCCCTCGTTTCGTTCAGTTTGCCCTTACAGCTACCCAAGAAGCGTTAGAAGAGAGCCGATTAGATTTACAGAAGATCGACCCTTATTCAATAGGGGTAATTATTGGTTCTGGCATAGGAAGCTTAGAAACTATCGAAAAAGAACATAGAGTTTTTTTAGAAAAGGGGCCGCGCAGAATCTCTCCTTTTCTTATTCCGATGCTGATTACCAATGAGGCAGCAGGAACTGTGGCAATACACTTTCATCTCAAAGGCTTAAATTTTTGTACAGTGACTGCCTGTGCTTCTGGGGCTCATGCGATTGGGGAGGCGTATCGCGCGATTGCCCAAGACAAAACCCGTGTGATGATTGCTGGAGGTACAGAAGCGTGCATCACGCAGTTAGCAGTAGGGGGTTTTTGCGCATTAAAAGCACTTTCTACAAAAAATAATGAGCCACAGAGGGCAAGCCGGCCTTTTGATAGAAACAGAGACGGTTTTGTGATGGCAGAAGGTGCAGGTATTGTTATCTTAGAAGAGTTTGAGCACGCTAAGAAAAGAGGAGCGTATATTTACGGAGAGCTCTGTGGGTATGGTGCGACTTGCGATGCGCATCATATTACTGCCCCTTCACCGGAAGGAGAGCCTGCAGCCAGAGCAATGGAGCTTTCCTTAAAAGAAGCAGGGGTTCGGCTTGATGGCAAAATGTATATTAATGCTCATGGAACAAGCACACAATTAAATGATAAGATTGAGACTAAGGCAATTAAGAGAGCATTTGGGAATTTTGCGAAGAAAGTTCATGTGAGTTCGACGAAATCCATGACCGGTCATACTCTCGGCGCAGCAGGTGCGATGGAATTTATTACTTGCCTCTTGAGCCTAAGAAACAAACTCATTCCTCCTACAATAAATTATGAAAATCCCGATCCCGAATGTGATCTAAACTACACCCCTAATAAAGCTGTGGAATTGGATGTGGAAACTTGCCTTTCTAATTCCCTTGGTTTTGGTGGGCATAATGCCACCCTTTTAGTAAAAAAATTCAAATAATAAACAGTAAATTGCTACACTGTTAAGCTATGGGTTTAACATTAATTGAGAAAATTCTCTTGAGGCATTCTGTATCTAAGAAATTAGAGGATTTTATCTATGCGAATGTAGACTTCTGTTTTGGGAATGATATTACCGCACCTTTAGCAGCGAAGGCATTCCTAAAAGCTGGATTCGATTCTGTATTTGACACTCGTAAGGTAGGGTTTATGTGTGATCACTTTCTTCCTGCGCGAGATTTTAAAGCTGCCAACAACGCAAAATTATTAGGTGACTTTTCGCGTAAATTCAAAATTAAGAATTTTTTCGATATTGGTCAATGCGGCGTTGAACATGTTTTCTTGATCGAGCAGAACCTCGTGAAACCTGGTCAGCTCGTAATCGGTGCAGATTCTCACACCTGTACCCTGGGAGCGATAGGGACGGCAGCGTTCGGCGTAGGTTCAACGGATTTGGCCGTAGCGATGAAAGAAGGAAAAGTATGGGTGCGTCTGCCTTCTACCATTAAGTTCGTCTATAAAGGAAAAATAGGCAAGTGGGTAAGCGGTAAAGATATAATTTTATATACGATTGGTAAAATTGGTGTTGATGGCGCTCTGTATAAAGTGATGGAGTTTTGTGGACCAGCGATGAAAAAATTGGGGATGGATGATCGATTGACAATGACGAATATGGCAGTAGAGGCAGCAGCAATGACTGGCATTGTCCAAGTCGATGAGCTCACGGTTAAATATCTTCGGCAAAATCAAAAATTCCTGTCTGGCCGACAGGCAGGAAAAATCAAAAATCAAAAATTGTTAAAAAGTTTAAAGTCGGATAAAGATGCATCGTATGAAAATATAATGGAAATTGACGTAAGCAAACTTGAGCCGCAAGTAGCCTGTCCTCATCTTCCAAGCAAAGTGAGGCCTGCCCGGTCTTTGGGAGGCACTAAGATACATCAGGTATTCATTGGATCATGTACGAATGGCAGAATCTCTGATTTACGAATTGCTGCCCGCATATTAAGAGGAAAGTATATAAAAAGGGGTCTCAGAGTAATTGTGAGCCCCGCAACTCCTCGGGTGTATCGCCAAGCAGCCAGGGAAGGGCTCATAAGGATATTCGTAGAGGCTGGCTGTATAGTTGGCCCTGCTACATGTGGGCCTTGTCTAGGAGGACACATGGGTATCCTGGATAAGGGAGAGGTAGCTTTAGCCACCACCAATCGTAATTTCATCGGTAGAATGGGACATCCGGAGAGTTTTGTATACTTATCCGGACCAGCAGTAGCAGCAGCATCAGCAATTAAGGGAAGGATTGTCCATCCGGAGGAAGTAACAAGATAACCGCGAAATCCGAGTAACTATGGTTATTAAAGGTAAGGTGCACAAATTTGGGGATAATATAAACACCGATGATATTATCGCTGCGAAATATTTGGATTCCCAAGATGAGGCATTTTTAGGCTCAAAGTGCATGGAGAATATCGCCCCAAATTTTTCAAAAGAAGTAGAGAAAGGTGATATAATAGTTGCTGGTAGAAATTTTGGTTCTGGCTCAAGTAGAGAGCACGCTCCTTTGAGTATAAAGGGTTGTGGAGTTTCTGCGGTTATTGCGCGCAGTTTTGCGAGAATTTTCTTTCGAAATGCAATCAACATTGGTTTGCCAATTATAGAGCTCTTAGAAATAGATAATATATCAGAGGCAGATATCCTTGAAATAGATTTGTCTCATAGTATAATAAGAAATCTAAGCAAAGATGTGACATACACGACTCACAAATACCCCTATTTCTTGCAGGAAATTATAAAGTATGGAGGGCTGATAAATTGGATAAAAACTAAAGGAGGAGGAGCGAATGAAGGTTCCGACCGATAAGAAGAAGGTGAACATTTTTTGTAGTGATAATAGTTTTGTAACCGGCATTATCCATGTCCCTCAAGGCTTGCGGCTCCTGGATCATTTTAATAACGCCAATGAGAATTTTCTTGTGGTGACTGAGGCGTTTTTTCAAAATCTAAGAGAAGTACACTCTTTCAAGCTTGTGAAAGAGTTAAAAAAACAGAGGAGCACAGTTATTTTGTATAAAAGCTGTATTAAGTGGATTGAAGAGTTAAAAAAATAATGGCTAAGATATACAGAATAGCAGTAATTGGGGGAGACGGTACGGGCCCTGAAGTCGCGAGGGAAGGTCTAAAGGTCTTAGGGGCTGCGTCTGGCCGTTTCCATTTTAAATACAAAACCGTTGAATATGATATTGGTGCGGAAAGATATCTTGAGTCTGGAGAAATTTTACCGGTTTCTGTGCTTCAAGAGCTTAAAACCGTCGATGCAATTTATTTAGGGGCAATTGGAGATCCTCGTGTAAAGCCAGGAATCTTAGAAAAAGGAATACTTCTGCGATTGCGTTTCGAACTCGACCAATATATCAATTTACGTCCAGTGGTTCTCTATGATAAAAGATTTTGTCCCCTCAAGGATAAAAGCGAGAAAGATATTGATTTCGCCGTGGTGAGAGAAAACACTCAAGGCCTCTACTGTGGAGCAGGAGGATTCCTGAAGAAAGATACTGTAGATGAGGTCGCAATCCAAGAAAGTATCAATACCCATAAGGGGATAGAACGCTGTATCAGATATGCGTTTGAGTGCGCAAGGAGAAGGAATAGGAAGAAAAACGTTACTTTATGTGGTAAAACCAATGTGTTGACCTTTGCGTTTGATTTATGGGAAAGAGTATTTTATAAAATTGCCAGAGATTACCCGGATATAAAGACTGATTATGCCCATGTCGATGCAACCTGTATGTGGATGGTCAAAAACCCCGATTGGTTTGATGTAATCGTAACTGACAATATGTTTGGGGATATCATCACTGATTTAGGCGCGATTATCCAGGGCGGAATGGGTATCGCTGCTGGTGGAAATATTAATCCCGAAGGTATTTCTATGTTTGAACCTATCGGAGGCAGCGCCCCAAAATATACAGGTAAAAACGTGATTAATCCCTTAGCAGCGATCTGCGCGCTTTCTATGATGCTCGATGTGTTAGGTGAAGAACAGGCGGCTTCTGCCGTTGAAGCTTCAGTCAAAAAGGTAACAAGAGAGAAACTTAAGTCTCTCGCAGCAGGAAAAATGGGGTACTCTACTCAAGAGGTGGGAGATTTAGTGGCAAAATATTTATGAAGAGCGTAAATGTTGCAGTCATTGGAGTAGGTGCGGTAGGGGTTGAAATGCTGCAAATTCTAAAACAGCGTAATTTTCCTATCAATAGGTTACGCGTATTTGCGCGCCACGGGCGCCAAATTGCGGTTAATGACTGTTCTTATAACGTAGAAGCCATTGAAGGCCAAGAATTTGACGGGATAGATATTGCGCTTTTTGCAGGAACAGAGGGAGAAAAGGGTGCATCTTCACTCTACGCACAGAAGTTTATAGAGAAAGGCGCGATAGTGATCGATAATGGCGCTGATTTTCGTCTTAAAGAAGGTGTTCCCTTGGTCGTCCCAGAAGTAAACGAAGCAAAAATCTATGAGCATAAAGGATTGATTGCGAATCCGAACTGCACCACAATTCAGGCCGTTGTTGCATTAGGCGGCATATATAAACAGTTTGGATTAGAGAAATTTATTCTGACCAGTTTCCAGGCAACTTCGGGAGCAGGCAAAAGAGCAGCTCAAGGTCTTTGGGAGGAGACGAAAAGTGTTGTAGAGACGAATCAAAACGTTGAGTATGACCATTTGAAGAAACGCATAGAGATTGCGCTGGAGAGTGGATTTAGCCATCAAATCGCATTCAATATAATTCCTCAAATTGGGAGTATAGGCGAGGAAGGTTATACCACTGAGGAGTGGAAAGTGATAAGAGAAACCCATAAGATAATGGATAATCACTCGATAAGGATTACCGCTACCTGCGCCAGAGTGCCTGTATTTACCTCTCATAGTGAAGCAATTTATTTTAAGCCTCACAAAAAAACAGCATTCTCGGAACTTGAGGAAGTGCTCCAACACACTAAAGGGGTAAAGTACTTCCCCCACGCATTACCTTTACCTCTTGATTCTGAAGGTACAGATGAGGTTTTTGTAGGAAGATTGCGGAGAGACCCGCATGAAGAGAATTCTTTCTGGCTTTGGTGTGTAGCCGATAATTTACGAAAAGGCGCTGCCCTTAATGCTGTCCAAATCGCCGAACATCTTCTCGCAAAGCAATAAATTTCTTCAACTAGCATATAAAATTCAGTTATTATCAATGTATGAATAAGGATAAAAAAAACATCAAAGAGCGGAACATTTTTTTAGAGGTCGAATATGTGGGGACTCGCTATTTCGGTTTCCAGATTCAGGACAAAAACGACAGAGATGAGATTACCGTTCAGCAGGTTTTGGAAAGCGCATTGGAGAAACTTTTCTGCAAAAAGATAAGGATAGTATATGCTTCAAGAACTGATCGAGGAGTCCATGCTAAATCGCAAGGAGTAAATTTCAAAACAGATACCTTCATCCCTCTTAAGAACATAAAAGAGGCTTTAAATTCATATTTGCCTGAAGATGTGCGAATCAAAAGAGTAAAGGCAGCTACTTTAGATTTCCATGCTCGTTTTTGGGCAAAATCAAAAATATACCGTTATATTATCCTCAATGCGCAAGAGCCATCAGTGTTTTGGAATGATTTTAGTTGGTATAGAGCCAGCTTATTAAATCTTGAATATATGCGAAAAGCCTCTCGGCAGTTACTTGGCAAAAGAGATTTTGGGCTCTTTGCAAAGGGAGCACGAAATTATAAAAATTGTAGGCGTGAGCTTAAGAGCATCACTATAAAGAAGAGAAATAATCGTATTTACAATGATATAGAGCCAGATGGCTTTTTGAGGAATATGGCGCGAAATATTGTCTCTCTTCTCGTAAAGATAGGGGAGGGCAAAATAGATTCACAGAGTGTCTTTCATATTTTGGAAAGGAAGATTCCTTACACGAACAAACCTGCTCCAGCCTGTGGACTCTATCTTTCCAAGATTAAGTATCATTGATCCGATTTTTATGTAGATTTTTTATGTAGAGATGATATAATGAAAAATGATTATAGCACGCCCTATGAGGATAATTATCGCGTTTTTTCTTGCTCTTGCATTCCTTTTCCTTCCTGGCTGCCACTCTCTTAGAAGAAAATTCATAAGGAAAAAGAAATACCAGAAAGAAGCTCCTGTCTATGTTGATTTGAAGGATTATCCTGAAAAACCTTCTCGAGAGGCTTATATTGATTACTATCTTTTTATAAAGGGATGGCTTGACGAATTAGCCAGTACACTGGAGAGGGGGATGAGCCATAAACGAGCCAGGCGTGCAGTAAATGAAGCAGTGATGAATTTAGAGCAAATTATCTCTTTCTACAATACGGAGGGCAAAGACGCAATTTATCCTCTCTATGAGGAATTGCTGGAAATTAAGGAAGAAGTAGAGAAAAACCCTACTGCAAGTCAATTAAAGCGAAACGCTCTCGTAAAGAAGACAGAGAATCTTCAACGAAGATTCTCTGCTAGATTCAATTATACTGACGCAGAAAAATGGATGCAGTAGGCTGTAGCATCCACGGCTAACGATACGCTCACAGCCGCTCGTTATTCATCGAACTCCTCTCGCATGAGCGCACATTAGCGTTAACAATGGATACCTTAGAACTTAAGAATTTTGTCCTCGGCGAACTTTTCACTAATTCGTATCTTATTTTTGATAGAGAGACAAAGAAAGCAATTATCATAGACGTTCCTTATCCTTGCGCTCAGCTAAGAAAGTATATTCAGGGCGAAGATATAGAGGTGCTTTTTATCGCTTTAACTCATGCGCATTTTGACCACATTGGAGGTTTAAAAGAGTTCTCTTGGCCGTTCTATCTTCATCAAAATGATCTATCTCTGCTCAATGATGCTGACCTGAATGGTTCGGCCCTTTTCGGCTCCCGTATTGTAATTGGGAGAGAACCTTTAAAGTATGCTGCCAAACCCTTGCATTTTGATTCATACCCAATTGATGTTATCCATACGCCGGGCCATACCCCAGGTTCAGTATCGCTCAAAGTAGGAAATTGGTTGTTCAGTGGAGACACACTGTTTTGTGATTCGATAGGAAGGACTGATATCCCGCTTGCATCTCAAGAGTCCCTTTTACAATCTATACATGAAAAAATATGCGTTTTGCCCGAAGATACAGTCATTTATCCTGGACACGGTCCATCCACGACTGTGGGAAGAGAAAAGAGATATAATCCTTTTTTGTGATACTCAGTAACTCAAGGAGGTCTCAGGCAGGATATGGATGCGTATTGCGAAGCGTTTCTTGATTATCTCAAAGTCGAAAAGGGGCTATCCAAAAACTCCATTGCTTCTTACCATCAGGATTTAAAAAAATACATAACGTATTTAAAGAAAAAGAGCATTGAGCGCCTAGACAAAGTTAGCCGCAAGGATATTACTGATTTTTTATTTTTTCTGCGCAAAGATATCTCTGTGTTAAGTATTTCACGAATCCTCTCAACAATTAAAAACTTTCATCGTTTTCTGCTCAGAGAGAAAATAACCACGTCTTCTCCCGTTGACCTTATCGAAGCGCCAAAACTCGATAAAAAAATTCCAATTTTTTTAAGCCTCGACGAAGTAACGCGAATTTTAAAGGCACCAAATTTAAAAAATCCACAGGGGATAAGAGATAGGGCAATGTTAGAAATCATGTATGCTACGGGCCTGAGGGTATCAGAAGTTTCCTCTCTTAAGCTCTCCAGTGTGAATTTAGATGTAGGCTTTGTTAAATGCAAGGGTAAAGGCTCTAAAGAAAGAATCGTCCCGTTAGGGAAGATTGCTCAACATTTCTTGCAAAAGTATTTTGTTGGAGGGCGCCCTAAGTTATTGGGTAAAAAAATTTCTATCCACCTCTTTTTAGCTCAAGGGGCAAGACCCCTTACGCGACAGAGCATTTGGAAGATGATAAAAAAGATGGTAAAGAAAGCGGGTATAAGAAAGCGGGTGAGCCCTCATACCCTGCGACACTCGTTTGCTACTCATCTACTGGAGCGCGGAGCAGATTTAAGGAGCGTGCAGGAAATGCTGGGCCATTCAAGTATTACAACTACACAACTCTATACACATATCAATAAAACGAGGTTGAAAGAAATTCATAACAGATTTCATCCTCGCGCAAAGTGAAATATGATTAAAAAGATCGAAAGATTGCCATCGCCTTTTAAAGAGGTTTTGAAAGCCACTTCCTTCTTTGCGTCTTCTCAAGGGTTTGGTGTCTTTTTGGTGGGGGGAGTCGTCAGAGACCTAATCTTGGGAAGAGGTGTTTTTGATTTAGATATTGTTGTTGAGGGAGATGCAATAGTTTTAGCGAAAGAAGTTGCTGACCATTTTAAAAAGGCGTTTAGAAGACACCATTCTTTTGGTACCGCAACTGTGTATTTTGGAGAGCACAAGATAGATTTCGCCACTGCTCGAAAGGAATATTATCCTCAGTGGGGAGCTTTACCGAAAGTAAGCCCCTCAAGCCTCGAGGATGATTTGTTGAGAAGAGATTTCACTATAAATGCGATGGCCCTGAGTTTAAATAAATTGCACTATGGTGAAATTGTCGATCTCTATGGAGGGTTAGCTGATTTACGGAATGGCTCGATACGGGTTCTCCATAAAAATAGTTTTTTAGACGATCCTACAAGAATATTGCGAGCGATACGCTTTGAACAGAGGTTTTCTTTTAAGCTCGAGAAGAATACTTTTCGATGGATGAAAAACGCAATAGCATCTGGGGCGCTCTCCTGTGTTCATCATCATAGATGGAAAGATGAATTGATCCTGATTTTAAAAGAATCGAATCCTTATCTCTCTATAAAGAGGATTGCGTACCTTGCTGGCTTTTCTTTTATTCACAAAGATATAAAATTAAAAAAAGACGATTTTAAGTTTCTTTTGCGAATAAAGAAAGCCATAGCTTTTTACGAAAGGAAGTTCAAAAAACATAAAAAGTTAGAGAGTTGGATCGTCTATTTAGCCGCCCTCCTTATTAAACTTCCTAAGGGTAAAATGTGGCATTTTTTAAATGATTTTGGGCTCAAAAAGCAAGAGAGGGCCATTATTATTTCTATAAAGAACAGAGTCTCTGGTATGAAGAAATTAAATAGGTCATTGAGGTCACACAGGGTATTCCGCACCCTTACGCAATTGAGCTTTGAGAGCATAGTATTCTTTTACGCATTCTATACCGATAAAAAGATTCGTAAGAACATCGAGCATTTTCTTGACGAATTGGTATATATCCGCCTTCACATACGCGGAGATGATTTAGAGCAATTAGGCA
>CP070807.1:933950-939907 GCA_020343695.1 Candidatus Omnitrophota bacterium
GCCTTTTTTGAAAACAATAATCATGTGTTGCCTCCTTGGCTTTCAGTAGCAAAATTTGCCACTTGTATCCTACGAATTTTTTAAATAATATGCGAGCTTCTGTATAAATTTTACATTCTCTTTATGCGTCCCAACCGTTACGCGAAAGAAATCTTTGAGGCCCCAACTACGAAGCTCGCGCACAATAATTCCTTGCCCCAAGAGATACTCATAGAGAGATCGGGTATCCTTCTTAAAATTCACGAGAATGAAATTGGTCGCACTCTTGATAAATGAAATATCAAGCACCTGCAATTGTCTGTAAAGGTACCTCTTTTCATTTTGGGTATACGAAATAATTTTTTTAAGAAAATTTTTATTTTGCAATGCGTTCAAAGCTGCACATTGAGCAAATCTATTTATATTAAAAGGTTCTCTTACTTTGTTAAGGATTCCAGCAACCTCAAGGCTGGCTACGCCATAGCCAATTCTTAATCCTGCAAGGCCATACGCCTTAGAAAAAGTACGTGTAAATATGATATTTCCTCTTTTCTTTAACAAAGCGGCTGTACGAGGAAAATCGTTGGGAGCGAATTCAAAATATGCTTCATCAAAATACACAAGGACTCTTTTTGGAATCTTTCGCAAGAATCCCTCCACTTCTTTGTGTGCAAGATATGTTCCTGTAGGGTTGTCAGGATTTGCAATAAATATGATTTTTGTCTTTCGTGTCACCTTTCGAGCGATGGCGTCCAAATCATAACGAAAATCCTTCAAAGGAACGCGCCTAATTTTTGCCCCTTCGATTCGTGCTTGAATCTCGTATATTAAAAAGGTAGGGTAAGACACTATAACTTCTTCACCTCTCTCTATGAACGCACGAAGGGCAAGAGTAATGACCTCGTCAGAACCATTACCAAAAACGATTTGCTCTCCACAAACCTTAAGCTTCTTCGCAAGAACCTTTCGTAAGTAAAAGCAATTTGATTCTGGGTAACGACTAACGTTCTTTAACTCTCTGGTAAGCGCGTCACGCAGATAGAGGGGCGAAAATGGAATTTCATTAGACGCAAGTTTATATACCTCCTTTAAGCCCAGCTCTCTTTTAACCTCTTCAATGGGTTTGCCGGGCTTATACACTTTTAATTTCTCTAATTCTTTCCTATATATCTTCATAATTCTTGCTCAATGGTTACCAGCGATTCTTTCAGATGTCTGCTTGCTGCATGAAATAATCTTGAAGGCTCTATGCCTCAAGCTACATCCGCGCATATTTACACATCTGTATCTGATTAACTTTCTTTAGGGTAGGATCCAAGAATTTTCACAAAGATGCATCCTTTCTCAAGTTCTCTTAAAGCATCCTTCACTGAGGCTGACTCTCGATGACCTTCAAAATCTACGAAGAAGTAGTATTCCCAAGGCTTCTTTTTTGAAGGACGAGATTCGATTTTAGTAAGATTTGTCCCAAATTTCTTAAACCCAGAAAGGACATCATGCAAAGCCCCTACTCTATCCTTTATGGAAAACAGGATCGATGTCTTATCCTTGCCAGAAGGAAAACTATCAGTTTTTGAGATCACTAAAAACCTCGTATAATTTTGCGGAGAATCCTCAATGGAAGAAGTAATTACCTTGAGTCCATAGAGGTTAGCAAGAATTTTGCTCCCAATACAGCCACTTCGAGAATCTCTTTTTGCTAAGCGCGCTGCTTTTGCGGTAGATGAAGTAGGAATTAATTCTATATCCGGAACATTACGGGAAATCCATCTTCGGCACTGAGCAAACACTTGAGGATTTGAATATATCTTCTTTATACGCCCGCTCGATGTACCCAGGAGCGCATGAGAAATACTCAATGTAATCTCCGAACAAATTTTTAAAGGAGAAGAGAAAAACATATCCAAAGTATAATTCACTACCCCCTCAATAGAATTCTCTATAGGTACTACGCCGTAATCAACTTCCCCCTTCTCTACCCTATCGAATACCTCTCCAATACTTTCAGCAGGTATGTATTGGGGTTTCTTGCCAAATTTCTTTACTGCTGCCAAGTGAGTAAATGTTCCCTGAGGTCCCAAATATGCGATTTTTAAAACTATGCGTAAAGAACGACACACACTCAACACTTCTTTGAAAACCATTTCCACATCATCGCCTGAAAGAGGCCCTTTATTTATCTTTGCGAGGCATTTCAAGATAGCTATCTCTCTCTCAGGAGCAAATACCTCATAATTAAGATTCTTTTTCAATTTACTAATCTTTATAACTTCTTTTGCCCTGCGGTTAAGGAGCTGGAGTATCCCTTTGTCGATCCTGTCAATATTTTCCCTCAATTCTTTTAACTTCATTTTCTTACTCCATTCTGACAATTGCAGATGCAGATGTCTGCATCATAGAAAATTATTTAAATTTTTTCTCTGCCCACCTTAAAGCATCACGATGACCGATATCAAACCAGGAACCTTGCGATGTATGCCCGTATACTTTTGTTTTTTTTGTCAACCACTCAATATATTTTCCTGAAGCATCTAAGTAGGACTCCTGGTTCAAATACAAGTCAAAAAAATTCAAAGACATCTGGGGAAAAAAATAAATACACGTTGCTATAAGCGTCGAAGGAGGATCTTTAGGCTTTTCTTCCAAATCTAATATCCTCCTTGCTGAATCGACTTTTACCACACCAAAACGTCTGGCAATATTCTTTTCTCTCACATCGTAAAGCCCCACAGAAGGATACGGTTTCATCTTGAGAGCAAATTTTACGAATTGCACAAGGTCATCCTCAAACAAATTATCTCCGCCTAAAATCAACCAATCTCCTCTCTTGGCCCCTATGGCAAATTTGATATCGCCTATTGCACCCTTTCGATCGTCTGGGCTATTTGAACCGTCGTTAATAATTTTTGCTTTCACTTTATATTTTCTCTTCCATTGCGAAAAATTATTATAAAATTTATTGTTAGAGACGATCCGCACTTCCTTTACGGGAAAACAACTTCTGAGTCTTTCTATTTTCTCTATTAAAAAATTTATTATCGGTTTACCATTTATTGCAAGCAAAGGTTTGGGCGTATTCAACGTGAGCGGATACAGACGTGTACCATACCCAGCAGCCAAAATCACTATATTCATACTATTACTCCTTAATCGCTCCCCTATTTCGATTGAGTACTGTATATCCTCGCTTATTGCGCAAACAAAGATGTGTTAAGTCATCACAAGACGCTCAAAATTATCTTTCAGAATCTTTCGTAATTCGTCCTGCAAATATCGCTCGACGTCTTTTGCGGTAGAAAGACGAACTGCTTTTTCCGCTATCAGCTTTGCGTCTTCGTATTTTACACTCCGTATGAGCTCTTTTACTCTCGGTACGCTGGGTGGGGGCATGCTCAACTCATCTAATCCTAAACCTAAGAGGAGAAATGCAAAAAGCGATTCTCCTGCCATTTCCCCGCACATCCCTACCCATATATTATTGTTATGAGCATCCTTGACGACACTCGCTATCAGACGCAACACAGCCGGGTGTCCTGGCTCATAAAGATAGGCGACTTTCTCATTCGCTCTATCGACTGCGAGAGAATACTGGATTAAATCATTTGTCCCGATGCTGAAAAAGTGGCTCTCTTTTGCGAGTGCATCAGCTATCAGTGCTGCTGAAGGGACCTCAATCATTGTTCCCACAGAAATACTCTCATTGAATTTTTTGCCTTCTCTTCGTAATTCACGTTTGCACTCTTCTAGAATTTTCTTTGCTTCTGTCAACTCCTCTAACCCCGAAATCATCGGAAACATTACTTTTACCTCTCCTTCTGCTGAAGCGCGTAAAATTGCTCTCAATTGTGCCTTGAAGATGTCGGGTTGAGCAAGGCAGAACCTAATCGCACGCCAGCCTAAAAAAGGGCTCATTTCTTTAGGAACCTGGGGTTGAGAGAGAAACTTATCGCCTCCGATATCAATTGTTCGTATGATTACTGAAGACGGGGCCACTTTCTTTGCTACATTTACATACGCTCTATACTGCTCTTCCTCGTCTGGCAATTGACGCTTTCCTAAGAATACATACTCGGTCCGATAAAGCCCAATACCTTCAGCTCCGTATTCTTCAATCAAAGGCAACTCTTCAGGAAGTTCAATATTTGCAGAAACAATAATTTTTCTCTTATCTTGGGTCTTGGCCTTAAGAATTTTCGGTATCGTAATTGCCTTCATTTCCTTCACGAATCTCTCAGATTTACGCTGATAGTCTTTGAAAACTTTCTCTGTCGGTTGCACTATAACGGCGCCCTCTGATCCATCAACAATAACTCTATCGCCGGATTTTATATTTCTTGTAGCAACCTCAAGCCCTACTACCGCAGGAATTCTTAAACTCCGAGCAATAATTGCGGTATGAGAGGTTCTTCCTCCTACATCAGCAACAAAAGCTAAAACATTCTCTTTAGGAAGAGACGCTGTCTGAGTGGGCGAAAGGTCATGTGCAACAACCACCATTTTTTCTTTTAAATCACCTAAGTTTGTAACATCTTTCTTAAGGAGTTTTCGCAACACCCTTCGCGAAACATCTTCGATATCAACCACTCTCTCGCGCAAATAGTCATCGTCCAATTTGAGTAGTGCGTCGATATATTTTTTTATACTCTGCCAAAAGGCATACTCCACATTCACTTTTTTATTTTTAATCTGTTGGATAATATCCTCTATTAATACCCTATCCTCTAAAACCAAAAGGTGTGCCTCAAAAATCTTGGCATGATCAAAGCCAAGATCCTGAGCAATCTTCTTCTGAAGAGTAGTAATCTGCCGACGCGTCTCAATGAGTGCTTCCTCAAGGCGATAGATTTCTCGAGAAATATCCTCATGGGAAATCTTCTCCTTGGGAACAGTAAACTCTTCTCTGCCTAGGCAGAGAGCAGTCCCCATTCCAACTCCTGAAGAAGCCGCTATCCCCTTTAGTTTAATCATCGTTCTTCGCTAAGAATTCTTTTAATTCTTCGAATGTGGTTTGGGCGTCACTACCTTCTACAATCAGTCTTACGCCCATACCCTTGTTGATCCCTAAGCTCAATATCGCAATAATCGATTTGCCATCGACCATTTCCCCATCTTTTTCCAATATAACCCGAGAGTCAAACTTATTCGCAATTTGGACAAAAATTGCTGCTGGTCGGGCATGTAAGCCGTGACGGTTATTTACAATAATTTCTTCTGCAATCTTTTCCATCGTTTCTTGGAGTAATTAAAAATATTTATTATATCCTTTGCCGTGTTTTTAGAATCATGACGAAGATAATCGCTTCGACTTACCACATCGGCCTCAAATACGAGTACCCCCATCTTTCTTAACCGTTCGCGGTCAAAGATGACAGGAAATGACTTTTCTTGTGCGTATCGAAAAAGTAATCTATACTCAAGGCGCCCAGAATTAACCAAACAGCAGCTCACAATATTTTTCTTGCTGTGCGCAATGAGTGATTCAAGGTGGTCTGCAGCAGTAAATCCGTCAGTTTCACCATATTGAGTCATCACATTACATATGTATAATTTCATTACATTACTCTTTGCGACCTCCTCACCTATCTGATGGATGAGTAGATTAGGGATAATACTCGTAAATAAGCTTCCCGGTCCGAGGATAATTAATTCTGCCTCTCGTATCGCTTCTATTGCTTCTGGGTTAGGGCTCACGTCATGTGGGATAAGATACACTCTCTTTATTGGCTTACCCTCGTCGGGAATCTTATCTTCTCCTTCCCTCACTGTACCATCAGAATATTGGGCCTTAAGACGTATTTTCTCTAAGCTCGCCGGCAAAACTCTACCTCTTATCGCAAGTACACGACTTGACTCTTCAACCGCATCTTCAAAGCTTCCCGTAACCTCGGTTAACGCAGTAATAAAAAGGTTGCCAAAACTATGCCCTTTAATTCCGTCTCCCTCTTTGAAACGATACTGGAAAAGATCTCTCATCAACT
>CP070807.1:940007-955049 GCA_020343695.1 Candidatus Omnitrophota bacterium
TGTAAAAAAGCCTTAGATGATAAATTTAATACAGTGATCGTGAGTTCCGATAAAGATATCTGCCAGCTTTTGCAAGGCCAAAGCGTAGTAATGTACAATCCCACTCAAGACAGAATCGTCACAGAGGATGTCTTTATCAAAGAGTGGGGTTTTGCCCCACCTCTTGTGATTGACTATCTTTCTTTAGTAGGAGATAGCGTTGATAATGTTCCTGGGGCAAAAGGAATTGGCAAGGTTGGGGCATCGAAACTGATCAAGGAGTTTGGCCCAATAGAAAATATTTTCCACAATCTTGATAGCGTATCTCCCAAGGTGAGGCAGGCGCTCCAGGAGAATAGAAAAAATATTTTATTAAGCAGGGATCTAGTTAAGTTGGAATGTCTGGATTTGGATATCGGTTGGTGTGATTTACGCATAAAGGATCCTGATTATGCCAACGTTTATAAGATGTTTCAGGATTTAGAATTCAAAAAACTTCTTAAAAGTATCCCTGCACCTTCTCTGAATGTGAAAGTAGAAGTGAAAGATAAGGCTCCCGAGGAGTTTTTGAGGACACCGAAGGAGAAAGTTATATTTTTCGTTGACGCGGATAACTGTCACATGTTTGATGAGGAAAAAAAGTGCATATATACCAGTTCCCTGCCGAACGCCAAAGCTATACTTGAAGATGAGAATATAAAAAAGATTTCTTACGATTTTAAGGAACAGTTGCTCAATGCAAGCGGAAGCGACATAAAAGGGATATGGTTTGATATAAAAATAGCTGGTTACTTACTTGATTCATCTTTTGTTGATTATAATCTTGGGACACTGGCCGCACACTATTTAGAAGATTTTATACACGAAATTCCTTTAAATCTTTACCCTTATTACATTTACCGACTCTATGGAATCCTTTCTTCAAAGTTGCGCAAAGCGGGATTAGAGAAACTTTTTTTTGAGGTAGAAATGCCACTCATTTATGTTCTTACTCACATGCAGAGCTGCGGGATGTGCATTGACAAAGACGTTATGTATAATCTTCTTGAGGAGGTTGATACGAGATTGAAGCGTTTAAACAAAGACATTTTTAAAATTGCAGGAAAGACGTTCAATTTAAATTCACCCACACAGTTAAGAGTGGTCCTTTTTGAAGAATTAAAAATCCCCCCTCTTAAGAAAACAAAAACAGGATATTCTACGAGCGAAGAAGTTCTCCAAAAACTGGCGCAACAACACCCCATTGCGGAGTTACTTCTCGAGTTTCGGCAATTAAACAAGTTAAAAACTACCTATATTGTTCCTCTCATTCAAGAGGCGGAGCGAATGGGCCAAAAGCTCCACGCCAAGTTCAATCAGACCTCTACGCAAACCGGTAGACTTTCCTCGTCTTCTCCTAATTTGCAGAGTATTCCTACAAAGGGAAAGTTTTCTTCGCATCTACGGAAAGCGTTCATTTCGTCTTTCTCCGATGGTTGCATTCTCTCGTGTGATTATTCTCAGATCGAATTACGAATCCTTGCTCACTTTTCTGGTGATGAACGCCTGGGTGAGGCATTTAAAAATAACCTTGATATTCATCGTTACACAGCTTCTCTTCTTTTTGGTATAGAAGAAGACAAAGTTGAAGATTCTCAGAGGAATCTAGCCAAGCGGGTAAATTTTGGTATCCTTTACGGAATGAGTTCGTACGGTTTATCGAGAGAATTAGGCGTTAACCCTCAAGAAGCAGATATATTTATCCAAGATTATTTTTTGCGGTATCCCAAGGTGAAAGCATACATCGAGAAGGTATACAGAGAAGCGGAAGAAAAAGGTTTTGTACGGACAATCTTAGGAAGAAGAAGGCACTTGCCTGATTTTAAGAGCCCTAACCCTCAATTACGAGAGTTCGCGCATCGACAGGCAATCAATACGCCCATTCAAGGTTCGTGTGCTGATCTTATTAAGCTTGCGATGGTAAGAATATATAACGAATTGAAAAAGAAAAAATTAAGGGCACAGTTAATAATCCAGATTCATGACGAACTCGTATTTGATCTTCCTCGTGATCAGCTCAAAGAAGTTGCAGAAATTGTGAAGCGTAACATGGAAGAGAGCATCAGGTTAAGCGTGCCTATACGAGTGAATCTCAAAGTCGGTAAAAACTGGGCAGAAATGAAGGAGGTTCAATGAAGGTGGCATTTTGCTCTTCGGAGGTCTTCCCTTTCGCTAAAACCGGAGGTCTTGCAGATGTAAGTGGAGCGCTGCCTTTCGCATTGGCAAAGCAAGGATGCACGGTAAAAGTGTTTATGCCTTTTTATAAGAATATAAAACCCCAAAAAATGTACGATGAGTATGGATATACAAAGGAAGGAAGTATTGAGTTTTATTTCATACGCAATGATAGCTATTTTATGCGAGATGCTCTCTACGGGACTCCCCAAGGAGATTATCCTGACAATTTAGAGAGATTTTCATTTTATAGCAAAAAGGTTCTCGGTCTTCTTAAAAAGTTAAATTTTTCTCCCGACATTATACACAGTAATGATTGGCAAGCATCATTAGTGAATATATATCTTAAGCTTCATTATAAAGAGGATGATTTTTTTAGAAATACAAAGAGCGTGCTTACTCTACATAATTTAGCATACCAAGGGATATTCGAGAAAGAAAAGTATCCGTTCCTAGAAATTCCAAAAAGTTATTTTACCATGCATTATCTGGAATATTATGGAAAGATAAACCTTCTTAAAGGGGGGATTGTTTTCTCTGATATGGTAAATACTGTAAGCCCTACCTATGCAAAGCAGATTCAAACTCCTGATTATGGATGTGGTTTAGATGGCGTGTTGCGAGAAAGAAGAGAATCTCTGTGTGGCATACTCAACGCGATTGATTATAACGTATGGAATCCCAGAACAGATGCGTTTCTCTATAGGAATTATTCGGCAGGTACACTTCAAGGAAAGGCTTTCAATAAGAGAAAATTTCAGAAAGAGCTCGGTTTAAAGGTAAATAAAAACAGCTTACTTCTGGGAATGGTATCACGGCTTGCTGAACAGAAAGGAGTTGATATACTCTCAAAAGCTTTAGGCCACATCTTAAAGAAATATCAAATAGTTATTTTAGGGCTAGGCGATGAGAGGTACCATCAAATTCTTAAGAAGAAAGCGAATAAATTTAAAGAGTCCTTTTCGCTTCACTTAAAATTTGATGAAGTCCTGGCGCATCGCATATACGGCTGCTGTGACTGTTTTTTGATGCCTTCTCGATTTGAGCCATGTGGATTATCGCAGATGATTAGTTATCAGTATGGTACTATTCCAGTTGTCCATCATACCGGAGGTCTTATCGATACGGTAAGTGATGCGCAAAAAGGGGGTGGAGGATTTGTATTCCGACGCTACAATCCCCAAGATTTGATCTCTGCGGTAGAGAGAGCAGAAGAGTTATTTAGGAAAAAAGATATGTGGCTGCGACTTGTGAAGAAAGTTACTCAATATAATTTTTCTTGGGAAGCGACCGCTGATAAATATATAAAGATGTACAAAAAAATGCTAAATTCTAAATCCGAAATCCGAATATTGGAACAGAAAATTTGAATTTAAAAAAGAGATGGCTATTTTTGCTTTGACGGGAAGTTTGGCGAGCGGAAAGAGCACGGTTTTGAGACTTCTCAAGAAGAGGGGGGCAGGTACCTTTGATGCAGACAAGAAAATTCACCAATACTATAAAGACAAAAAAGGCAATATGTATAAGCAGGTAGCATCTGTGTTCCCACGGGCAGCAAGGGCAAATACAATTTCGCGTAAGATATTAGCAGAGATAATCTTTGCTGACAATGGCCGGCGTAAAAAATTAGAGCGGATTGTTCATCCAATAATTATATCTGATTTAAAAGCGTGGATTAGGTGTGTGAAAAAAAGAAAAGGGGTTTTTGTCGCTGAAGTGCCTCTCCTTTTTGAAAAAAAATTACAGGGTCTCTTTGATGGGGTAATTCTTATCTATGCCAAGAGAAGTAATCTCATTGAGAGAGGAAGGAAGAAGTTACATTCTTCCAAGAAAGAAATAGAAGAGAGGCTCGCCCTGTATATGCCAGTTAAAAACAAGATAAAAAATGCTGATTTTGTTATTCAGAATAATTCAGGCATCAGGCAACTAAAGGAGCAAGTCGATAGTTTGTGGAGGAAATTAATCAATTTTAGCAATCAGTAGTTCAGATAGTTAAAAATGTACCATTGATATAAGATTTGAGATTAGTAAAAGCTAAAGAGAGCCGGTTGAGAGAATGTCCCAAAAGAGAAGATTGATTGTAATATTCATAGCTGTTATTGCATTGTGTGTAATGGCATATAGCATGTTTTTGCTAAGACCCACATCTTGGTGGATAAGGGGATTACGCCACCAAAAGCAAGGTGAATATGAAAGAGCGATACGTTGTTTTGCGCGAGTTATCAAAACTCGGCCCCAGTATGTAGAAGCATATTTTTATTTTAGACGAGAAAAGAAAGGCGATCAGCTTTATATTAATTCGGGTGGAATCGCACCCTGTTATTATGCTTTGGGTAAGTATAATGAGGCAAAAATTTACTATGGGAAAGCTTTAGAATTATATCGCACGTTAGGTGACAGAGACAAAGTTTTTTTGATAGAAGGTATGTTGGGGCAATTATCTGCTTTGGAGTAAAGAAAGAAAAGTGAAAATGATGTTCTGCTGTATGTGTGAAAGACAGATAGGTGTGTGAATGTCGCGGAGTAACGCAAATAATAACGGATCTGTTTTAAAAGGCAAAAGCCGCTGTATTAAGGAGGGTGTGATGGATGATAGTGTTGATATCGGCGTTCTGAAAGAGATGAAAATTTCTGAGCTCAATAAAATGGCAAGAGAGTTAAAGGTGAACGGGATAGGCGGTCTCAAAAAGCAAGATCTCATTTTTAAGCTTCTGCAGGCAAAAGCAGAAAAGGAAGGGCTTATGTTTGGCAGTGGCATTTTGGAAGTTCTTCCTGAAGGATTTGGGTTCTTGCGTTCTACCAACTATAACTATCTTCCCTCCCCGGATGATATTTATGTTTCCCCTTCTCAGATAAGAAAGTTTTCCCTCAAGACAGGAGACACTGTGAGTGGCCAAATTCGGCCTCCTAAGGATAATGAGAAGTATTTTGCGCTCCTCAAGGTCGAAGCAGTTAATTTTGAACACCCTGAGGAGTCAAGAAATAGGGTTCTGTTTGACAATTTAATCCCCATCTACCCCAAGGAGAGATTTATCTTAGAGACCGTTCCTGAGGAGCTGTCTACACGCGTGCTTGATCTTCTTTGTCCTATCGGGAAGGGTCAGCGAGGATTAATTGTTGCTCCTCCTTATAGTGGTAAAACTGTGCTTCTGCAAAAAGTCGCAAATGCCATTATGAAGAATTATCAGGATGTGATTATGATGGTTCTTCTCATTGATGAGCGTCCAGAAGAAGTTACGGAAATGAAGGCAATGGTTAAGGGAGAAGTGATAAGTTCAACATTTGATGAACCGGCGCAGCGTCACGTTCAAGTAGCAGAGATGGTTTTGGAAAAAGCGAAAAGACTCATTGAGCATAAAAAGGACGTAGTTATCCTGCTGGATAGTATCACACGCTTAGCACGAGCCTACAATCTTGTTGAGCCTCATTCTGGCAGAATTCTCTCGGGAGGAATTGATTCAAATGCTCTCCATAAACCGAAGAGATTCTTTGGGGCAGCCAGAGCTCTTGAAGAAGGTGGGTCGCTGACGATCATTGCAACTGCGCTTATTGATACTGGTTCAAGAATGGATGATGTGATTTTTGAAGAATTTAAAGGAACGGGAAATATGGAAATAACCCTCGATAGGAATATTTT
Organism: Candidatus Omnitrophota bacterium; assembly: GCA_020343695.1. Taxonomy (GTDB): domain Bacteria; phylum Omnitrophota; class Gorgyraeia; order Duberdicusellales; family 4484-171. Next base: position 945,838 of record CP070807.1, read on the forward strand.
TCAGAGAAGAATCTATCCTTCCCTTGATATAAAGCGTTCCAATACAAGGAGGGAGGAACTCCTCATCCATCCTGATGAGTTGCAGAGAATTTGGATTTTACGCAAAGCCCTGAATGAGTTAAGTTCTGTTGAAGCATTGGAGCTTCTTATCGAAAAGCTAGCCAAGACGAAAAATAATGTGGAATTCCTCCTCACCCTTAATAAATAAATGAAACTATCCCGGCGTTCCGTCGGGATGTAGTTGAATTTACCCCGCCCTTTGGCGGAGTTAAAAGTGTATCTCGTAGTTTATGGTTTACAAAGTTACAAATACAGGTATAGTTTTAAGTAAGCTTGTGATCCCGCTAAAGGGCGGGGTTCAATTCGCACAGCAACTTACGTTCACTTTGTTCCGTAAATTGCGTGCTCATTGAAGGAGGTTGGTGCGATGAAAAATAAAATTCATCCAAAATATGAATTTGCTACAATTATGTGTGCATGCGGCAATGTCGTACATACGCGCTCAACAAGAAAAACTATTAACGTGGAGATCTGCTCTAAGTGTCATCCCTTCTTTACGGGAAAACAGAAATTTGTAGATTCTGAAGGGCGGGTAGATAAATTCTTGAAGAAGTACGGTAAAAAAAGCAGCAAGTAGAGAGTACCGAGTAGCGAGAGGTAAAGAATAGAAGCTTTCTACTTTCTCTTTGCCTGCTCAACCTAGAGGTAACCTCCTCGCTACCTTTAGAGAAGATGATTAACTTCGAGAAATTAAAGGAAGAGTATAAGCAGATATCGCAAGAATTATCTTCTGAGGATGTATTTAAGGACAGAGAGCGATATGCACAATTGTCCAGGAGATTTTCCTTCCTGGAGAAGATTCTCAATTTAGTAGAGGCAAGGAATAATTATCTCAAAGAAAAACAACATTTCCAAGAGGTTCTCTCCGATTCTCAAGAGGAAGAAGAATTCAAGAATTTAGCGCTGGAGGAGTTAGGTAAGCTCGAGGAGAAACTTAAGAACATTGAAGAAGAAATTGAGGAGAGAGTATTTGAGGAGAGTGAGCCTGAAAGAGATATTATCATTGAGATAAGAGCAGCTGCTGGGGGAGAAGAAGCCGCACTTTTTGCTTCCGATCTCTTTAAAATGTATGCGAAGTATGTGGAGAGAAAAAAGTGGAAGTTAGAAGTGTTAAGCTCTAACCCAACAGAAATTGGAGGGTTTAAGGAGATAATCTTTTCTGTGAAGGGCAAAGGTGTCTATGCGCACTTTAAGTTTGAAAGTGGTGTCCATCGCGTTCAACGTGTACCTGTGACTGAATCAGGAGGAAGAATTCATACATCTACCGCAACCGTAGCAGTTTTAGTAGAGCCAAAGGAGGTAGAGTTAAGATTGGCGTCCGAAGATTTAAAGATCGATACTTTTCGTGCCTCTGGCCATGGCGGACAACACGTCAATGTGACAGATTCCGCGGTAAGAGTGACACACCTTCCTTCCGGCATAGTGGTGAGTTGCCAAGACGAACGTTCTCAGATTAAAAATAGAGAGAAGGCATTAAGGGTTCTTAAGGCACGCATTATGGAGAAGATGCAACAAGAGGAAGAAAGAAAGATTACACACCAAAGACGTACGCAGATCGGTACAGGAGACCGTAGTGAAAAAATCAGGACATACAATTTTCCTGAACGCAGGGTCACTGATCATAGGATAAATTTTACTCTTTATCGTTTGGAGCAGATACTCGAAGGGGATATAGAGGAAATAATCAAAAAATTAATTAAAGAAGAGAGAAAAAAGATTTATGAAGCTAAAGGATTGGCTTAATGTAAATCGAAATACTTTTTTAGAGAGAGATTTGCGTTTCCTCCTCAAGCAGGTTTTTCCTAATCGCCATTTACCTTTTTGCTTTGCAAAAGATGTGCGTCTTGAAAGAGAAAACATCCGTCATTTAGAAGAAATAAAAAGATTATATGTAAGCAGGATGCCTTTAGCCTACATTTTAGGTAAAGAGGAGTTCTTTGGCTATGAGTTCCAGGTGGCACCTTCCACCCTCATTCCTCGTAAAGAAACAGAAATCATTGTAGAGAGGGCGATAGAACTTATCCAGAAAGAGAGCCTCAGTGTCGTTTTAGATTTATGCTGCGGCTGTGCAAATATTGGCATCGTTATAAAAAAAGTTTTCGCGCAAACTATCCTTGTATACTGTTCAGATGTCAGCTTTGCTGCTTTGCAGGTGGCGAAAGGCAATAGAGAGCAAACACGAGCAGATGTGAAATTGATCAATAGCGATTTACTCGAATCGTTTAGAGAGAATTGTTTCGATTTAATCATTTCGAATCCTCCCTATGTGGAATCTGACCAGATAAGAGGGTCTCTGGTATATGAACCAAGAGAAGCACTCTGCGGGGGCAAGGACGGTATGGATTACATTGAGGAGATACTACGTACATCTAAGCGCTATGTAAAGAGAAGCGGATATATTATTATCGAGATAGGTTATAACCAAAAGCGCGAGACCAATAATCTCGTTGATCGTTACGGTTATGGAATTGTAGATTGGATAAAAGACTATTCTGGAAATTGGAGAGGCGTCATCCTCAAAAAAAGTAGCGAGTAGAGAGTGACGAGTAGCGAGAGCAAGGAAAGTCTCTCTACTCTCTACTTGCTACTCGCTACTTATATGAAAAAAGATGGATAGATTTATAATTCATAAATCTTCTTTGCACGGTACGGTAGAAATAAGTGGTTCTAAGAATGCGTGTCTACCTATTATGGCCGCAACCCTTCTTACAGACGAAGAGTGTAAAATTCATAACATTCCTCATCTTATGGATATTATAACAATGGTAAAAATTTTAGAAGTTTTAGGAAAGCAAGTTCGTTATGAGCGTGATACCTTAATTATTAAAAATAGATCGAAATTGAACAAGGTTTCTTTTGCCGCCCCTTATCGATTAGTGAGAACAATGCGAGCTTCCTTCTGCTGCCTCGGGCCACTTCTCGCAAGAAAAAAGAAAGCAAGAGTTGCCCTTCCAGGAGGGTGTGTGATTGGTCTTAGACCCGTAGATTTACACATCAAAGGTCTCAAAGCGCTGGGAGCAGATTTGGCTGTAGAGAAGGGATATTGGGTAGGAAGAGTCAAACACTTACGAGGTAGCCATATTTATTTGGGAGGACCGTTTGGTTCATCTGTTCTTGCTACCGCAAATGTATTGATGGCAGCCACACTAGCCGAGGGGCAAACCTTAATCGAATATGCTGCATGTGAACCGGAGATAGAATTCCTTGGAAAATTTTTAAAGAAGATGGGTGCAGATATAGAGGGAGAAGGGACCCCTTTGATTAAAATAAAGGGTGTGAAATCTCTGGGGGGCGCAGAGTGTAAAGTTATTCCTGATAGGATTGAAGCAGGAACATTTATGGCTGCTTCGCTGGCAGCAAAATCTACCATAGAAATTAAAGGCATAGATACCTCGCATCTTACGCCAGTAGTAGAGGTAGTAAAGATGATGGGTGGAGAGCTGAAAATGCAAAAAGGCTCATGCAGACTGAAATCGCCATCTACATTAAACCCGGTCAACATTACAACTTTCCCTTACCCTGGTTTCCCCACAGACTTACAAGCTCAGTTTACTGCCTGTCTCTGTTTCGCAAAAGGCACCTCTTTAATTACAGAGAAGGTGTATCCAGATAGATTCATGCATGTAGCAGAGTTGAATCGTATGGGCGCCTCCATTCAAAGGAGTGGCCCTTATGCAATCATTGAGGGTGAAGAGATGTTGTATGGAGCAGAAGTGATGGCTTCTGATTTGAGAGCCTCAGCAGCATTAGTCATTGCGGGCCTGGCAGCAGAAGGTAAGACAGAAGTGACCAGAGTCTACCATATCGATAGAGGATATGAGAGAATTGAAGAGAAACTAAAGAAATTAGGGGCAAAGATAAAAAGAGAATCACAGTAAAGCGATGATATTAGTAATTGATAATTACGATTCATTTACCTATAATCTTGTTCAATATTTACAGGAATTAGGCGCCAAAACAGATGTATATCGCAACGATAAGGTGAGCATCGAAAAGCTACGAAGATTAAGAGTAGAGCGGATAGTGATTTCTCCTGGTCCAGGAAGGCCCCAAGAGAGCGGAATAAGCTGTAAAGTAATTGAGCAGTTTTATAAGAAAGTTCCCATTCTGGGAGTGTGTTTGGGTCACCAGTGTATCGGTCATGTCTTTGGAGGAAAAATTATACAAGCATCGAAAATTATGCATGGTAAAATCTCTCTCATTTATCATCGATCCGAAGATATTTTTAAAGACGTTGAGAATCCTTTTGTTGCGACGAGATACCATTCCCTCATAATTGAGAGAAAGACCCTGCCCAAAAATTTGTCTATTAGCGCCCATACCAAGGATGGTATAATAATGGGAGTAAAAGAGAAAAAGTTTCCTCTTTTTGGTGTCCAATTTCACCCAGAGTCTATACTCACCGGGGAAGGAAAGAAAATTCTCAGTAATTTTTTACAGATAGGGTGAGGTGCGATGATTAAAGAGGCAATTTCTAAGTTAGTAGAAAGAAGCAATCTTTCTTTTCAAGAGACAGAAAAGGTTTTTGAGGAGATGTTTGAGAAAAAAGCAACTGGTCCTCAGATAGCTGCTTTTTTAATCTCTTTAAAGATAAAGGGAGAAACAGAAGAAGAAATTTCGGCTGCAGCAAAGGTAATAAGAGAAAGGGCAAAAAAGATGGATATAAGAGAACGCTTCTTAGGGCTGGAGCAAGACGATTATATTGTAGATACGTGTGGAACAGGTGGTTCAGGGATAAATAAATTTAATATTTCTACTGCCGTTGCCGTTTTGGTGAGTGCTGCGGGAATAAAGGTAGCTAAGCACGGTAATCGAGCAATGTCGTCAAGCTGTGGAAGCGCTGATGTATTGGAGGAGTTGGGGGTAAAGATAGATGTGCCTTCTTCGATTATGGAAGAGGCGATTAAGAGAGTGGGGATAGGCTTTTTGTATGCCCCCTTGTATCATCCGGCGTTAGCTGAGGTTGCCCAGATAAGGAGACAGATGGGGATAAGAACAATCTTTAATATATTGGGTCCTCTCTGTAACCCCGCTTATGCCTCTCATCAACTCCTCGGTGTGTATGCAAAAAGTTTAGTTCCCATTATGGCACGTGCATTGAGGTATTTAGGTATAAAGAAAGCATTTGTTGTTCATAGCAATGATTTAAAAGATGAGGTTTCCTTAGGAGGACCTACATACGTTTCTTTTTTAAATAATAGAAAGATAACAAATTTATCCTTGAAACCGTCTGATTTCGGCCTAAAGAGGGTTTACCCAAAGGCATTGCATGTAAGAGATGTAAAGGAGAGCGCAGAATTAATACAAGACATTTTTGGCGGCAAGAGAGGAGGACCCAGAGATGTTGTTTTGGCGAATGCGAGTTGTTGTTTTTATATCCTTGGGAAGGCAAAGAGTTTAAAAAATGGAGTACAGTTGGCCGCTCATCTTATTGATGAAGGTAAAGCCAAAAAGAAGCTTTCCCAATTTAAGAAGTTCCTTGAGAGCAATCAATGCGCAGAAAATAATGCATAATATACTTTCTTTAATTCTCGATGCGAAGAAGAAGAGAATCGAGGTTTTAAAAAAGAATCGCGATGCCCTTCTTTCGTTAGCAAAGAAAGCCCCTTCACCTTTATCGTTCAAAGAAGCGATAAAAAGAGAGAAGAAAATTTCTCTCATCGCAGAAATAAAGCAAGCTTCTCCTTCCGCAGGAATTTTACGAAAGGATTTCTCTGCCGTAGGGATTGCGAAAGCTTTTGCACATCTCAAGATAAATGCTCTCTCGGTGCTTACTGAAGAGGAGTTTTTCTTGGGAAAGATCAATTATATCGAAGAAATTAAAAAAGAAGTCGATTTGCCAATTTTGCGTAAGGATTTTATCTTAGAGGAAACTCAGGTTTTAGAATCAAGAGCTGTAGGCAGTGACGCAATCCTGCTCATCATGCGCATCTTGGACCAGACAAATTTTGAGCGCCTTTATAATTTCAGCAAAGAATTAGGTATGGAAGTTCTGGTGGAAGTAGCTACCGTTAAGGAACTTAAGAAAGTTCTCCAATTTGGGATAGAAATCGTAGGAATAAATAATCGGAATTTGAATACGCTGAAAGTAGATTTGACCAAAACTCAGAAATTAATTCCTTTTATTCCTGAAGATGTGGTGAGAGTGAGTGAGAGTGGAATTTCTTCTTTTAAGGATGTTTTGTGGCTAAAAGGTCTCGATGTCGATGCCGCATTGGTGGGCGAAGCGATAATGAGGGCGGATAACCTTGAAGAAAAAATAAGAGAATTGCATATAGATATTTGACGAAAAAGCTACCCACCTATTTCCTATAGTGTGCATACACCGAAGATGATTAAAGTAAAAATTTGTGGGATTACTAATGTAGAAGACGGGCTTATGGCTTCACGAGAAGGGGCAGATGCGATAGGCTTCATCTTTTCCAAGAGAAGCCCCCGTTATATAAATCCCAAACCCGCCAAAAAGATTATTTGTGCAATAGATCCTTTTGTGACGAAAGTAGGTATTTTTGTCAACGAAGAGAAAGAGAAGGTTTTTGAAATAGCTTCTTTCTTGGGGCTCGATGCTCTTCAATTTCATGGAAACGAAAGTCTTTCGTTTTGCCATTTTTTTCGAAACAAATTTAAAGTAATCAAAGCGCTTTTCCCTCAAGATAGGCCATTTAAAGAGAAAGTTGTGAGCTATAAAACTGATGCCTTTCTTTTTGATGCGCAATATGAGGAAAAAGTGAAAGGAAAAAGACAGTTGTCCAAAATTGTTCTAGGTCGCATTCGGCCTCTTATTAAAGAAGGATATCGTATAATTATTTCCGGAGGCCTAAACGTGAATAATGTGGAGCAAGAAAAGAAGAAGCAACCATATGGAATTGATGTCGCCAGTGGCGTAGAGGAACTCGTAGGTAAAAAAGACAAGAAACTCGTAAGACTTTTTATAAGGAAGGTTAAAAGTGAGATTACCCGATAAAAGTGGTTACTTTGGGCATTTTGGAGGAAAATTTATTCCTGAAACTTTATCCTTTTGCCTTAAGGAGTTAGAAGAATCCTATCTTAAAGCAGGCAAGGATAAAGGGTTTAAGAGAGAGCTCCGCTCTTATCTTAAAGAGTATGCAGGCCGGCCCACTCCTCTCTATTTCGCTAAAAATCTAAGCAAACTTCTAGGAATAAAGGTTTATTTTAAGAGAGAAGATCTTCTTCATACCGGGGCTCACAAAATCAATAATTCTTTAGGGCAAGCAATCCTGGCACGATTTATGGGAAAGAAAAGACTTATCGCAGAAACAGGAGCGGGTCAACATGGAGTTTCCGTTGCAACAGTTGCGTCACTCTTCGGTTTTAGGTGCGATATCTATATGGGCCAGGAAGATATAGAGAGGCAAAAGATGAATGTACTTCGTATGAAAGTTTTGGGAGCGCGCATCAGGCCTGTGGGAAGTGGGTCAAAAACATTAAAAGATGCTTGCAATGAAGCAATGCGAGACTGGGTGACGAACGTCAAAGACACGTATTATTTGCTTGGTTCAACAGTCGGCCCTCATCCTTACCCGTTACTCGTAAGAGATTTTCAGTCAATTATCGGGAGAGAAACAAAAAAGCAGATTGTCGTAAGAGAAAAAAGATTACCTGATTATCTTGTAGCTTGCGTAGGAGGAGGGAGCAACTCCTTAGGTTTATTCCATCCTTTTTTCCATGATAAAAAAGTAAAATTTATTGGAGTAGAAGCTGCTGGGTTGGGTCTTGGCAATCTCCACGCCGCCTCATTACTGAAAGGAAAAGTTGGCGTACTTCATGGAGCAAAATCTTTTGTGTTGCAGGATAGATTTGGACAGATAAAAAATGCGCATTCTGTCGCTGCTGGCTTAGATTATCCTGGGGTAGGGCCGGAACACGCCTTTTATAAACAAACGAAACGCGCTCGCTATGTAGCAGTAAATGATAAAGGGGCCATAGAAGGGTTTAGATTGCTTTCTGAAGTTGAGGGAATAATACCTGCGCTTGAACCTTCTCATGCAATCTATTATTTAAGAACGCTCGCAAAAACAAGCAGAGGTTCTTGTGTGGTGGTGTGCCTTTCTGGGAGAGGGGATAAAGACTTAGAAATTATCCAGAAATACCATCGATAAAATATAATGATGAGCATACAGGATAAATTCAAGCAATTGAAAAAAGACGGCAAAAAGGCATTTATTGTCTATATTCCTTTTGGTTTTCCTCATCCAAGATATACAAAAGATATACTTCTTGCGCTCCAAGATACAGGCGTCGACATTGTTGAGTTAGGCATTCCGTTTTCTGACCCTCTCGCCGATGGTCCTATCATTCAGAAAGCAAGCTCCCGCGCTTTAGAAAATGGTGCGAATCAAGAAAAAATGTTCGCTACGTTACAGAGGATACGTTCTTTTCTTAAGACACCAATGGTAATTATGACATATTACAACCCTCTCTTTATGTTTGGAGTAAAAAAGTTCTTCAGGAGAATGAATGAGCTTGGCGTCTCAGGCATAACGGTTGTAGATTTACCCTTAGAGGAGAGCAGTCATTACATAAAGGAGGCAAGACAGTTTGATTTAGAGACAGTATTTTTTATTACCCCAACGACTCATATCGGGCGTGCAAAAAAAATTTGTAGAGCATCTCGGGGATTTATTTACTATATTTCTGTTACAGGGATAACTGGTCCGAAATCATTTTCTTATGCACCTCTGTTGTCTCATATAAAAATTTTAAAAAATATTACCCGTCTACCTCTCTGTGTAGGGTTTGGTATTCACACGCGAACGCAGGCAGAGCAGATTAATAAATTTAGTGATGGGATAATTGTGGGCAGCAGCATTGTAAAGTTTATAGCGCAACATTACCATGACAAAGATTTTTTACGTAAGTTAAAAAAATACGTAAATTCTTTCGTTGACAAATAGAAACTGCCTAAAGCATAGTATGTATGAGACGATAGACATCGGGGGCATAACTCTACTCTTTTCTCCTTTAAGAGATTTAGAAACAGCGTCTGTAGGAGTGTTTTTGAAAATAGGTGCCCGATATGAGGCGCGAAATCTCAAAGGAATTGCCCATTTTTTAGAGCACCTTCTCTTTAAAGGAAGCCAGCACTACTCTTATCGACAAATTAAGAGAGAAATTGAAGGACGAGGAGGCTC
>CP070807.1:955149-968636 GCA_020343695.1 Candidatus Omnitrophota bacterium
GCTGAAGGTATCGCTAAAATCTTTCGTATCGGGCTTCTATCTATAGACGCAATCCAGCAACTGGCTACACCAAAAGCCAAAAGCGAAAGTAAAATATTTTGTGCCGATGCTCCCACGTCACGCAGGTCAGGTTTTTTTGTCTTCTCCCGATTAACAAGAATAAGTATGTAGAAAACCGGCCTTCTGTGACGAGGAGGTAGCCTCTTTGGCCACAGATAACCTGCCCAACGAGTATGAGGAAAAATCTTCTCACGTAACTGGCTGTGATTTACCACCAGATACTCTATAAACTGCAAATTCGCGGCTGAGGGAGCCAGACGTCCAGCGTCTATCGCTTTTCTGACTATCGAGAGAGGAATCTCTCTCTGCGTAAATAATCGCACGGAACGTCTTTCTTTAATCAAATTATACACCTGTGTCTGCATCATTTTCTTCTTGGATAAGAAGGGTACCCAGAAATCACTATATCTTCTCCTATCCGCTCTATTTCAACGCCCTCAAGACAAGGTGTCTGGCGTAGGCAGCTAACCCCTCTGCCACCCACGGAACTAAGGGCTTGGGTTCCTCCAATAACCTTAGGGGAAACAAAGAAATGCACTTTATCAACGAGTTTCTCATCGAAAAAGCTTCCTGTTGTTTGAGCTCCTCCCTCAACAAATATAGACTTTATACCTTCTCGATAGAGGATCTTTATAATACGTTTTGCGGAAAACCGCCTATCTTTGAGAGATTTTAGAAAGAAGATTTTTGCTCCGGGAGGGATGTTTTTTGCCTTTGTTTTATTTGTATCTCGGGTGAAAATAATTACTCTATCAGGGCGAGAGCCCAACAGCCAACAGCGGCGTGGTATCTTAAGCTCAGGATCAACAATCGCCTTGAATGGGACTTTCTTTGCTCCGTTCAGATGAGGATTATCCTTAAGCACCGTACGTATCCCTACAAGAATACAATCATATTTGTCTCGGAGGGAGCGGGCGAGCATTCTTGCTTGAGTCTCGGTAATCCACTTAGAAATTCCACTCCTTGTAGCAATCTTTCCATCTAAACTTTGGGCAATTTTGACCACTACAAAGGGCAGCTGCGTACGCATGTTCTTAAAGAATACCTCATTTAATTTCTGCGCTTCATATTTTAATAACCCTTTCACTACTTTCACTCCCGCTCTTTGAAGCTTTTCCACAGATTCCCCTTTAACTTGAGGATTAGGGTCGAGAGTTGCAATTACTACTCGTGCTATTTTACTCTTTATAATCTGGTCCACACAGGGAGGCGTCCTTCCAAAATGACAGCAGGGCTCTAAATTCACATAGAGAGTTGAACCCTCCAAATCTTTTTTTTGTACCTTCTGGATTGCTTCTATCTCCGCGTGGGGCAGACCCGCCTTTTTATGATATCCCGTTGATATAATCTCAGCTTCCTTCACAATCACTGCACCAACCAAAGGGTTGGGGGAAGTAAAACCCTCTGCCCGCTTTGCTAACGTAAAGGTCTTCCTTAAAAAGTGCACATCTTTCTGCATTCTCGTGTTCAAGGAAAGTTTAAAGGGCGGTCACAACGCCTTCGATGAATCATCTATTGTTCGGTTCTTTCTAAAAATTCAATATCGCTACTGAGAACTATCCGTATATGAAGGGGGCGATAGGCGAGCCTTCATCGCTTCAACCCATTCATAAGGAACAGTCACTCCTCCGATCTCCGTAAATTCCTTGTAGCTACCGTGAGCATCAGAACCACCACTCTTAAGGAGACCGTACTTATCCGCCATATTCTCATAGATAGCAATACGTGACGGCGAAAACCGGGGGTAGTTCACCTCAATGCCATCCAGGCCAAAAGAAACAAATTTTTCTATCCATGACTGGTCAGCAAGAAAATAGGGGTGAGCTAAGAACGCAAGGCCTCCGGAATCTTTGATTAACTCGATCGCCTCTCTCGCTGTATGTTTGAAACGTGCTACATACGCTGGTTTTCCTGGAGAAAGATATTTTCTAAACGCATCCCATAATGAACGTACTCGGCCGATCTCAACCAGATACAGCGCTAAATGAAGCCTCGTAGGGATTGCGTCTTTGGTTCTGGCCATGAGTTCTTCCTTATCAACTCCAACCCCTAGGGAAATCAATTTATCTGCCATTGCGATAAGTCTTGCCTCTCTCAATTCTCGAATACCACCTAAAGCATCGTTCAATTTTTTATTCAGGGGATCGATAAAATACCCCAATACGTGAATCTCGCAATCCTTTTCTTGAGCGCTTAACTCGATTGCCTCGATGAACTCAATATGGTATTGCCTGCTCAAAATACGAGCCTGATTCATCGCTCCTACTGTATCGTGATCAGCAATTGCAATACAAGAAAGATTCTTTGCATCTGCAACCTTAAGAATCTCCTCTACAGGAGTATCACTATCGGAAAAGACTGAATGTATATGAAGGTCGCAGGGCCTATGTGTATTCTCCATCAGTCTCTTTGGACTCCTTATATGTTTTACTCTCCATCTTATAAATCTTATCCAATATCCCATTCACAAAGCGCGGAGAATCAACATCACCAAACCGCTTTGCCAGCTCTATCGCTTCATTAATAGCGACCTTAGGGGGAGTTTCTTCCAAAAATAGCAGCTCAAAGCATCCCAACCTTAAAATATTGCGGTCAACAATTGCCATTCGTTCAATCTCCCAATTCTTCACATATTTTTTTATTAATACATCGATTTTGTCCTCATTTCTCATCACTCCCTCTAGGAGCGTAGATGAAAAATCAATTACTTCTTGTCTTTGAGGATTATTTTCCAAGTAACTGTGGAGGGCATCTTTGGAGTCTCTATGCGATATTTCTATCTGGTAGAGAAGGTGCAAGGTAACTTCTCGAGCTTTCGATCGTAACCGCATATTAACTCTACACGGATCAAAGAACGCCTGCCCGTCTCAGGCGGGGATACATCCGGATTTTCTTCCTATAAGTGGGTCTTGGCAATCCGCCTCAATTGTACGTTAAATCTGCGAATAGAGACTTGCCATCTCCAATGCAGAAAGTGCAGCATCTCTTCCTTTGTTGCCCTGCTTGGTACCCGCACGTTCAACTGCCTGTTCTATTGTGTCGGCAGTAATTACTCCAAAAATCATTGGTATCTTCTTCTCCATAGAAAGACGCGCAACCCCCTTTGTCACTTCGGAAGCGATGTAATCAAAGTGTGGTGTATCACCCCTTATGACCGCACCAAGTACAATAACCGCATCGAACTTTTTCGCTTCCAACTTACTCAATACTTGGGGGATTTCAAAAGAACCAGGTGTCCAAATAACTGCGGTATCTTTAGTATCTACACCTGCTTTTTTCAGTGTATCAACACACCCACCAAGGAGCTCATTGCTGATAAACTCATTAAAGCGAGAGATCACAATGGCAATTTTCTTTCCCTTTCCTGAAAAACTTCCCTTTATCTCCTTCATCTTTCCTCCTTTAACTACAACATGTGTCCTAACTTCTTCTTCTTGGTCTCCAAATATTCTCTATTGTGTAAACAACGCTCTCCTGCGATAGGAATGCGCTCTGCGATTTCTAAACCATACCCCTGGAGCCCAATAATCTTTTTTGGATTATTGGTAAGAAGCTTTATCTTTTTCACTCCTAAATCAACGAGTATCTGAGCACCTGCTCCATAATCTCTTAAATCGGCCGAGAATCCCAACAGCTCATTTGCCTCAACAGTATCAACACCCTTTTCCTGCAAGCTATATGCTTTTATTTTATTCTTAAGCCCTATGCCTCTTCCTTCTTGGTGCATGTATAGTATGATGCCGCCAACTTTACCAATAATCTCTAAGGACTTTTGTAGCTGCTCGCCGCAATCACACCTGTAAGATAAAAACACATCTCCCGTAAGACATTGCGAATGCACTCGCACAAAAATAGGTTCTTCTGTAATTGAGCCGTTGACCAAAGCCATGTGACAGCTTCCATCAACGAGAGATTCATACAGGTGAAGCGTAAAGTCCCCATACGGTGTGGGAAGCTGCACCTTCTCTACTTGCCTTATCAACTTCTCTTTCTTACGCCGGTATTCAATAAGTGATGCGATCGTACATATTTTTAAATTATATTTCTCTGCAAACTCAATCAAATCAGGCAATCGGGCCATTGAGCCATCTTCCTTGATAATTTCACAGATAACCCCTGCCGGATAGAGACCTGCACAACGCACAATATCCACTGCTGCCTCAGTGTGGCCTGCCCGCAGGAGTACACCTCCTTCTTTTGCCTCAAGAGGAAAGACGTGGCCAGGCTTCATTAAATCAGAAGGTCGACTTGTCGAATTAATCAATACCTCGATGGTTCTGGCTCTATCAAATGCAGAAATTCCCGTAGTGATACCTGCTGTCGCATCCACTGATACTCTCCAGGCAGTCTTAAAGGGGTCGGCTCCTTCCCGATGATGCATTGGCTCTAAGTTTAACTGCTCAATTCTTTTCTTTGTCAAAGGCACACACACAAGCCCCCGCGCCTCCTTAATCATAAAATTTATTGCTTGGGGAGTAGCGAATTGGGCAGCAACAATTAAATCTCCCTCATTCTCTCTGGCTTCATCATCAACAACGATGATTATTTTACCTTGCTTTACATCCTCTAAAATTTCTTTAATTGGACTAAACATCATGCCTCTCTTTGTAGGTAATCAACCCCTTTTAGCCTTTTTTAACATAAACTGGGGGCTCATTTTGAGTACAATACCATAACGCATATCCCCATTATTGTCAAGGATTTTTCAATGTTATACACACAAATTAAGGATAGAGGCGCCGAAATAGGTTATGAGGACCTTGGGGGGTGTGGCAACACGAATCGCTTCTCTATTGAATAAGCTCACCCACAGCTACACAGAGTCCTCTTGTTATCTCTGCCATGCTTCCATAATTGAGCTTCTCGTAGGTATCGGAGCGACCGTGATAATTTGAACTTCTGTAAAATGAGGTATCAGTGATCATTACCGCTGGATAGCCTTCTTGCCAAAAAGACCAATGGTCAGAAAAATCAACACCAGGCACAAAGCCAAACGTGGTAATCGATTCTATAGGGAATTGAGTCCCCTTCTTAAAATTTGAAACTAACCCCTTAAGGAGATTGCGCGAGTGGAAATCTGAAGCGACGCAGATGAAATTACCTCTATTGGGATAAAAGGGACCAAAGAAAGGAGGGTATCGTTGAGAATATAGTTTATTGCTATAGTAACCAATGGTTTCAAGAATTACAACGCCTTTGATATTTTCGCCTTTCGCCTTGGCATCACGTGCATATACCCTACTTCCCATCTTTTCTGTCTTAAAAAAGGGCGGTTCCTCGTTCACAAAAGCAATAAATTTTATCGTGCGAGAAATCTGGCTATCAGATATACATCGTGCCAATTCTAAAAGCACTGCAATGCCGCTGGCATTATCGTTGGCGCCTGGATTAAAACACGAATCATAATGAGCGCCTACAATAATGATTTCGTCTGGCTTCTGGGTTCCTTGCTTATAGGCAATAATGTTTCGAGCTACTTTGTCTGAGATGGTATATTCATGAAATTCTACCTCGTAGCCGAAAGACGCAAGGTCTTTTGCGATATATTTCTCAGCGGCAAGCAATTTTTCATACTTAAACATACTCCGATCGCCAATTTCATGAGCGAGTGTATGTACATGAAATTTCAACTTTTCAGATAATTCTTTATTCTGCTCTGAAGAAACCAAAGAGAAACCCGCAGAGAAGCGCCATCCAAAAGCAGAGAGCTTCACGATAATAAATGCGACCAAGATGAACACGGCAAAATGTAACATTTTTCTCATACCTCAGTTACAAATATCAATCTAGAAGGTTCTATCTGTAAACTCTGCGAGAAGACTTTCCCTCAGGGGATAAAATGAAAAATACTAAAAAGCCTCTACTCTAGATGCATGGCTCTTATCGCCTGAATTCTCTGCAAAACTGGAGGGTGGCTGTAGTACAAAAACACTTTCAAAGGATGCGGTGTAAGGTTCGATAGATTATCCGCAGTCAGCCGCTTTAAAGCAGCAATAAAGGCGTGGGGATTTTTGTAGGTAGTCACAGCGAATACATCAGCCTCATATTCATGCTTGCGGGAGATGATGCTCTGGACGACAGAGAAGACAAAGTGTATAGGGCTATAGAGAAATCCGAAGAACACTAAACTCGCGTACACGGAAAGCTCCTCCATCTTAAATGCTCCAAAGAGCCCCTCATTATTGATAAAAAAAGAGAGGATAAAAAACATCAATCCCATAATCGCAACTGAAAGTACAAGATCTTTCAAAATATGTTTCTTTTTGTAATGTCCTATTTCGTGGGCAAGTACTGAGACGAGCTCATCAACGGTATGTTTCTGGATGAGAGTATCAAACAAGGCGATCCTTCTATATTTGCCAAATCCTGTAAAGAACGCATTGGATTTAGTTGAGCGGCGCGATGCATCCATCGTAAACACACCCTTGAGAGCAAAACGTTGTGATTTAGCATAATTCTCAATAGTATTTTTGAGCTCTCCTTCTTCTAAAGGGATAAACTTATTAAAGAGTGGCAGGATGAGCACGGGAGCAATAAATACCAAAAAGAGTTCAAAAATCGTGATTGCCACCCAGCAGTAGAGCCAGGCGTAATTTCCCATTGTCCCGAAAAACCAAATCACCGCCGCCAACATTATTCCACCAATAAGTGCGGTGAGCAGCCATCTCTTAAAGAGGTCGGCGATAAAAGTTTTGGGAGTGGTTTTGTTGAATCCATACTTTTCTTCAATTACGAATGTCCGATAGGCTGAAAATGGTATGCTGAGTATCTGAGATGAGAACATCAAAATGCCGGCAAAAATTAGGCCTCTTACAATAGGGGTGTGGTGTGAGCTTCGTGCGATTTGGTCAACAAAGTTGAATCCACCGATGAGAATGAATGCAACAATGATAACAGTTAAAAATATCTCCTTCTTAAGTTCAAAATGTGTATTTTCCCGCAAATACTCTTGTGACCGTTTATACCTTTCAGCATCAAAGGTATCCGAAAATTCTTCTGGCAATTGGCTACGGGCATGTTTTACATTCAAACTCTCAACAACAAAGCTTAAGATACATTCACCGATGAGAATGAGTAAAATTATTACTAAATAGATATTCATAATCAGCCCCTTACCAGCACGGTTACTTATTATATGCTTTTTTCACAAACTTCGCCTTACTCTAAACTGATCAATGCGTCTCAGTTGAGTATCAAATACATTGACGACTAAGGTATTGCTCTTTACCAAGAGAGTACAAAAATGGTGCACTTCTTTGTACACTTGACTGTAGGGGTTCTGGCGAGCTTGAGGATATAGAGGAGCTCCTCCCCCGCCAGTAACAATATAGTAAATACCATTGACTCTCAGTCGTTCATAGGCATGATTGTGTCCAGAAAACACCATATCTACCCCGTACTGTTCAAATAAAGGCACAATACTCTGCTGCAGACCTTTCTCATCTTCAGAGTGCATACCGACAGTAAAAGGTGGGTGGTGAAACACCACAATAATAAATTTTATTTCTTCACCGACATTCTCCAAATCCTCCTTCAACCAGTCATACTGCTCTGAGGTCTGGCTTAAATCGGTGGTGCTATCGAGAACAACAAAGTGAATCCGCTCCAGCGCTATTGAATACCACTGCTCGTTGTGTGGCAACTTGAAATTATCAAAAAATAACTGTGAATGATACTCGTGGTTTCCTAAAGCGGGGTAAAACTTGCTGTTTGCAGTAAGGTCTCTTGTGATCTCATTAAACAGAGCCCAATCTTGATGGCTATGGCCATTGCCCACCAGATCTCCTGCATGGAATACCGCCCTGGGTTTTAGCTTCATAATTGCATCCACAACCTTTTTGTGACTGGCATGGCCGGTACGTGTATCACCGTAGACTACAATACATTGCGAAGGAAAACGAAACAGAGCCCAGAATGCGTACAAAGCAATAAGGAATGCGATGAAGAATAATCCTATCGTAGTTTTACATACACATTTTGACATCGGTCAACAGTTGATTTTCCTCTTAATGGCGCCTAAGGCTGCCGAAGTCATGCATTCGCTGAGCAAATAGTGTTCTCATTATATCAATAAATAGAGGTAATGAAAGTAATTTTGTCGCAAGAGCGGTAAGATTACCTTTTCTTTTTCTCTTTCTCTTTTTCTTTTGTCTTCTCTTCTAAAATCTTTTCGATGATATGTGAAGGGACTTGTTCATAGCGGGAAAACTCTAATGAGAATGTGGCGCGGCCACTACTCAATGAACGGAATATCTGGGAATAACCGAACATCTCAGAAAGAGGAGCTTCTGCACTGATGAGCTTCTGAGTTCCTTGGGTATCGATATTTAAAATTTTGCCTCTCTTGGAACAAATATAGCCCACCAGACTACTCACAAACTCTTCGGGAGCCAGTACCTCAATAGCCATATACGGTTCAAGAAGAATGGGGCTTGCTTTACGAAAGGTTTCTTTAAAACAACCAATGCCAGCTAACTGAAATGCGATATCTGAAGAATCAACCTCATGATAGGAACCATCTAACAATGTAACCTTTAAGTCTACCACAGGAAAACCGGCAAACACCCCCTTTTTCATCACCTGCATTACACCTTTCTTGACTGCCGGTATATAATTTTGAGGAATGGATCCTCCCTTAATCTTGTCTTCAAACACAAACCCTTCGCCTCGCGTAAGAGGGCTAATCTCCATTATCACATGACCATATTGACCCCTTCCTCCGGTCTGCTTGATGTGCTTATATTCACCGGTTGTAACTTCTTGCGCTGTTTCTCGATAGGCAACCTTAGGAGGACTCACATTAGCATCAACTTTAAATTCTTCTTTTATCCTATCTACAATAATCTCAAGGTGCAACTCTCCCATGCCAGAAAGGATAATCTCCTTAGATTCTTTATCTGTTTCTGTCAAAAAGGTTGGGTCTTCCTCAGAGAGTTTCGCTACTGCACCTGTCAGTTTATCTTGATCTTTGCGGCTTGTTGGTTTTATGCTGATAGACATTACCGGAGCAGGAAATTTTATCGACTCTAAGATAAGGGGTCTGCTTGTACTGCAGAGAGTGTCCCCTGTTGTGGTATGCCCAAGACCAACTGCTGCTACAATCTGACCAGCATAGATGTAATCTTTATTCTCCTTTTGGTTCGCATGCATCTGCAAGAGCCTTCCCACCCTCTCTTTTTTATTCTTGGTCGCATTGAGAACGTATGAACCAGCTTTAAGATACCCTGAATATACTCTCAGATATATCAATTTTCCTACGTGGGGATCTGACTGTATTTTGAATGCTAATGCGGCAAATGGTTCGGTAAGCTGAGCGCTCACTCCTACCTTCTCGTCCGGGTTTTTAGAATCTACTGCCTCAAGAGCCGGCCTATCTGGCGGCGAAGGAAGGTAGTGCAGTATGGCATCGAGAAGGTGCTGGATTCCTTTATTTTTTAAAGCCGAGCCGCAGAGCACAGGCACAAGAGCACCAGCGAGAGTGCCTTTGCGAAGGGCACTATAAAGTTGCTGTTCTGTGATAGAATTTTCATCCTTGAGATATTTTTCAGTAAGAGTGCTCTCTATGCTTACGGCTTTCTCCACCATGCTGTGATGCCACTTTTTTGCCTCCCCAAGATACTCCTGCGGTATTTCGGTTTCAGAAACGCTCTTACCTTGTGTCGACTCATCATAGGTATATGCCTTCATCGTAATCAAATCAACAATCCCTTTAAAATCACTCTCTGCACCTATAGGAATCTGCACGCACACAGGATTTGTCCCAAGCCTTTCTTTCATGCTTTCTACTACTTTATAAAAATTTGCACCCATACGATCCATCTTATTAATGAATGCGATCTTGGGAACATTATATTTATCTGACTGTCGCCACACTGTCTCAGACTGCGCTTCAACTCCTCCTACGGCACAAAACACAACAACTGCTCCATCAAGAACTCTTAGAGAACGTTCTACCTCTGCAGTAAAATCAACGTGCCCTGGTGTATCGATAATATTAATTGTAGTGTCCTGCCAAGTACAGGTAGTTGCAGCGGAAGTGATGGTGATCCCTCTTTCCTGTTCCTGTTTCATCCAGTCCATTTGGGCTTTGCCGTCATGGACTTCGCCTATTTTATGAGATTTACCCGTATAGAAAAGAATTCTCTCGGTAATTGTAGTCTTTCCAGAATCAATGTGTGCGACAATCCCAATGTTTCGTACTGCGGTAAGGTCAACAGAAATTGGAGGCTTCAGCCGCGCCTCCTTGGCTTCTCTTACCTTCTCTTCCACAATGGGCTGCTCTCCTTGAACAACTTCACCTTCTTTCTGATCAACTTCCTGTGACTCTTGGATTTCTTCCTCTACTTGAGGGGGGGTCTCTACGGAAGATGGGGGTGTGAGCGATATCTGTTCTTTTCCCTTATCAGCAACTGGCTGATCTGGTGAAACTGTCTTGGGTAGCTCTCCAGATACTGAAGTTGCCTCTGCATCCTGAGACTCTTCTTCTTTGATAAGGGGCTCCTGCTTTTTCTGTGTTTCTGGCTGCTTTCTCTTAATTCTAGCTTCCTTGTGGCCTCTTGCTTTCAGCTGTGCGCGCAGACTCTTCACGTCAGTCTGTAGCTTACGTAATTTCTCGTCTTTTACAAGCATCTGTTTTTTCTTGCGCTCTACTTCTTTTTCTAACGTTTTAAATTCCTCCTCCAGTGCTTGATGCTCATCTTTGGCAACCCACTCGCTCTGTTCCAATTTCCTCTTTAACTCATTGACAGTTTTCGAATATTGCCCTATCTTCTGAGAGTACCCATCGATTTTGCTCTTTAATGTTTTTACCTCTTCGGTCTTGCTTTTATTCTCCTTCTCCAAGGCATTACAGGTCTGCTGCATCTGGCGCAATTCCTTCCCCACTTTCAGGTGCTGAGAAAACTCTTTCTCCAGCTCTTTATCTTTCTGTACTAACTTCTCCTTAAACTCTACGTTCTGTTGCTTGACTCTCTCAAACTCCTTATCATCGTGCTCACCCCACTGCTTTTGCTTTAAGATCTTCTCTTCTAACTCTTTTTTCTGTTGCTCCTCAGCATCCAAACTCTTTTTTGTCTGGGTAATAGCGGAGTGTGCCTTCTCTAAATTTTCCTTGAGGGAACCTGCTTGACCCTTAAGTACTTCTATTCTTTCTCGCAGCTGTCGAACAATCTCTTGATGATTCTTATCTTCTTTCTTTTCCTCAGGTTCCTTGTCGCTATACAGTAAGGCATAGACTCCCACCGCCAGCCCTACGAATACGAGTCCACCTAACAATAGTTCCATATCTTCCTCTTGTGCTTGCTGTTGGGGAAAGAAAGCAACACCTCATTATAGCAGAAAGCACTTCCAAGGAGAATCAAAAACTCACAGTCTCGCTTTTGCTGTATCAATTAAATATACCACATTTCTCAAAAATAATTGCCCTGCGCCCAGAAGACTTCTGCAAGCGTTTACACGACTCTACAGAGACTTCCTGTGTAAATTTCTGTTTTATGCTCAATTTCATCGCACGAAAATATGGATTGAACCAACAGGGGAAAAATAGGTGAGTTGAAAGACGGTAAAAGAATATTACCGTTTCGTCCACTGAAACCGACGGCGAGCTCCTTTGCGACCGTATTTTTTCCGTTCTTTTGCTCGAGGATCACGAGTAAGTAAATCCTCTCGCCGCAAGGTAACCCTCAGGGAAGGATTCCATTCTACCAAACATCTGGCAATTCCCAAACCCACTGCTCCTGCCTGACCGGACTGTCCTCCTCCTCTCACATTGGCTGAAACATCAACGTTTTCCTCCAGTCCCGCAACAGCCAGAGGTCGTTTTGCCTGGATTCTCTGATCTATAGTAGCAAAATAACTGGTGAAATCTCTACCATTCACAATAAACACACCTTTACCTTCAGGCATAAGCCTTACTCGTGCCACTGCTTCTTTTCTTCTGCCTGTCGCATAAAACTGTTGCTTTTGTTTTTCTGCCATATTAGACCTCGATTTTGGAAGGGTTTTGTGCCTCGTGAATATGTTTATCTTCCGAATAAATCTTTAAAGACCGTAACATTCTCTTGCCTAACCAGTTCCGGGGAAGCATTCCTCTCACTGATATGCGAAGAGCCTGGCAGGGATTCTTTCCCATCAGTCTCTTAAGGCTGATTTCCTTTCTGCCATCAGGATAACCTGAATATCTATCGTAGGTTTTGGTATCCCATTTTTTGCCTGTCAGGCGTATATGCTTGGCATTTATTACCACAACTTTGTCTCCACATAAAAAATTGGGGCTGTAGGTAGGTTTATGTTTTCCTTGTAAAATCTTGGCAATACGGCTCGACAGCCTACCCAAAACCTTATCTTTGGCATCAATAAGCACCCAGTATCTTGTTTCTTTATTGAAGAATTTCGTCTTCTTCATAAGTGTCTTTTTATACCATATTTTTAATAATTGTCAATATGTAAATGTAGGAAACTCTCCTGGGGCGGGGATGAGTGCAAATACGGCCTCTCTCAGAATGAAAGTGCTCTCATTGACAAAATTAACCTACCGAAAATAATTCTCTCTACTGGCTTCGTATGAGATTTACTTTTTCAGCAAAAGCAACTCTACGAGTTAATCTTGTCTGAGTACCACCCAAGTCAGATTTGTAATATCCTTGTTTGAATACCAGTACCCCGTTGCCTGTAGCTCGCCAGAACCCAACCATATTAAAAGGCTTCCAGCTGTGACCCCAGGCCTGGATAGTGCCACTACTTCCTGTAATCGACACACCAGGGCCAGCTCTCAACCAAATTCCGGTATAAACTTCTGATCCGCTACAGTTAGTGCCTCCAATAGAACCTGCGAAGGTCACCTTGACAACGTCGCCAGTCCTCACCGGGACTCTAAGGACAAGTTGGTCATTCGCAGGAAAATGCGGTGTAGTTCCATGGGCTGGCATAGTGACGCGTAGACCACCCAGGACTGAGGGGTCTAGAGCATAGATGACGTCTGGCAGACCTCCTCCCAGTGGTGCCCAGTTAGTTCCATTATGACCTTGAAACTCTGAACCTGTCCAGCGGATAGCTCCTGCTTCTCCAACTGTGCTGTTTCCTATCTGAATACCGCCATTCACATCAAGGCTCTGTGAAGGATCTATTCTCCCAATACCGACGTTACCACCTCTTATTGCGAGATTATTTCCATTTGTAAGCATCATGTCAATATGGGAGCCAGGTGTTCCATACCCGAGGAACATACCCCTTGTGCCAACGCTATTGTAAAAACCAATCCATGGGTAGTGATTCCAGACGCCAGGACCGACTGTTGAATGCAATTGAAAACTTCTACCGTTCCTACTAATTACCCATCTGGCATCTCCTCCCTCCACATGAAGGATACCGGTTGGCGTCGTGGTCCCAATTCCCACATCTCCAGCAATCCAGACATCTCCCTGTTGAGC
>CP070807.1:968736-976940 GCA_020343695.1 Candidatus Omnitrophota bacterium
ATCTCACTGAGGTAGTTTTTTCGATGATGAGATTGCTCAGGGGAATCGAGGTATTTATTCTCTTTAAGAAGGTGGAGAAAAATAAGTGCCGGATTAATTTTCGTTCCCGTTCAAAAGTAGATGTGAATAAAATCGCACAATTTTTTGGTGGGGGAGGCCATAAGAGCGCAAGTGGCACGACTATCGATGATACGTTAGAAGGGGCAGAAAAAAAAGTGATTTCTTTTGCAAAGCGATATACCAACGGATCAAAGGCAAAAAGCAATAGGAAGAAATAGAATATATGGGAGCTGATCGATCTAGCAAAGAGGGGATTATGCTTGTGGATAAGCCACGCGGAATGACCAGCCACGATGTAGTTGATTTCGTAAGGCGGAGACTCCAGATGAAGCAAGTAGGGCATGCGGGAACTTTGGACCCTTTAGCCGAAGGTCTTTTGATTATTCTCGTAGGTAAATCAACGAAGTTGTTTTCCAGATTTGTCAATTTTGATAAAGAGTATATCGGGGTATTAAAGTTTGGAGAGACCACCACCACAGGAGATTCTCAAGGTACCGTGTGTGAAAGTAAAGAGTATGATGGCCTTAGCGAAGAGCAAATACGAGAAGTTTTTACATATTTCGAGGGAGAGATCGCTCAAGTTCCACCCATGGTGAGCGCATTAAGAATTAAAGGCGAACGTCTCTATCGATTAGCCCGTAAAGGGATTGTGGTCAAGAGAGACCCTCGGAAAGTAAAGATATACTCTTTAAAGATACAAGACGTCAGTTTACCTTTTGTAAAGTTTTATATACGATGTTCAAAGGGAACGTATGTGCGAAAAGTCGCTGAAGACATTGGGGAGCGGTTAGGGTGCGGAGCACATATAGTAAAGATAAAAAGATTGAGCGTGGGCCCCTTCAAATTGAATAATGCTTTAAAGTTAGAGGAAATAGATAATAGCCAACTGCGCTCATTTGTCTTCCACTAATATATATTTATTTTACCAAAAGCGTAAATCATATATACCCATCCTTAAAACTGTTATTTATGAAAAAGCAATATGTAGCAACTATCGGAGTTTTTGATGGAGTTCATCTCGGGCATAAATTTATTTTTGAAACGGTAAAACGGATAGCACGTCAATATCGTATTCCTTCGCTTGTCATTACGTTTAATATCCCTCCTAAAAAATTATTATCAAATAAATTCTATGGATATTTAACGTATCCAGAAGAAAAGATAAATATTATAAAATCATTACGAATCACCCGCATTTGGGTATTGAAAACATCACTTTCGCTTTTAAATTTTTCAGGGGAGCAGTTTATTGAGTATATTTTAAACCACTTTTCTATCCATACTCTTATCGTAGGAGAAGACTTTCGGTTTGGTAAGGATGGAAAATGCGATGCACGCTATTTAAAAAAGCTTTCCAGACGGTATGATTTTACTTTAATTGTGATAGAAAAGAAGAAGAAGCAGGGCATGGTCATAAGTAGTACGCGTATACGAGAATTGATAAAATCGGCGCAATTTAAGAAGGCCAAAATACTTCTTGGGAGGGATTATGTGTTGAGCGGTAAGGTAGTCCCCGGCCATGGATGGGGAAAGAAACTTGGATTCCCTACTGTAAATATTGCTCCCTCTCATTATGTGGTGCCCCCCAAAGGGGTATATGCAGGGTGGGCGATTATTGAAAGAAAGACCTATCCTTGCGCTTTCAATTTAGGAACACGGCCGACGGTGAGTAAATCGAAAAAGCTCGTGTTAGAAGGACATCTCATCGGTTTCCGCAAGAATGTGCTTGGGAAAACCATAAGAGTTGTATTTTCACACAAAATACGCATAGAGCAGAAGTTTTCTTCTTTGCAAAAGCTAAGGACAGCAATACAGAGTGATGTTACCTATATTCAGAGGAAATATTCGCAGAAATTAAAGAATTTCTCTTATTTTTAACGAAAAAATCAACATTTTCGCCTCCATATTTGCCATTCTTCTATATATAGTATACCTACCTGATTAGTTACACAACTTATTGTGCTAGAAGAATTTATTTGAGAAAACCCCTTGACAAAAGGGGAGAAGTGTTTTATACTTAAGACGTGGTATAAAGTGGAGTAAAGTGGAATGTGGTATGGCGAGTATCATCACACTTTAGATGATAAAGATAGATTCGTTCTCCCCGCTAAATTCCGAGATAAAATTAAGGGGTTCGAGAATAAGAAGTTTTACATCACGCGTGGACTTGATGGATGCCTGTTTCTTTTCCATGCAGAGGAGTGGGTCAAATTAGAAGGAAAATTAAAATCGCTCTCTTTTACAAAACGGGAGACACGGTTTTTTAACCGTCTCTATTTTAGTGGAGCGCAAGAGATAGATATTGATTCTCAGGGCAGAATCACTCTTCTTTCTTATCTCAAAGACTTTGCGCTCATACAAAGAGAGATAGTTATCGTGGGAGTGGCTGATAGAATCGAAATTTGGGCCAGAGAAGAGTGGGGCAAGTTTTATCGCGAGAATAAAAAGCGATTTGAGGAAGTAGCTGAGAATCTCTTTGAATGAACCTGGCTTGAATGCGTTGCGGCTAATACACATATATCTATCCGAGACTATAAAATACCTTTTGGACCCGTAATTTATCCTATACAGCAATATATATTTAATAAAGATGGATCTCATCCAAACTTCAATAGAAATGGGGAGACAAACTCATCATTATCCTGTCATGCACAGGGAAGTCATAGAACTTCTTAATATCAAAGAGAAAAAGATTATTATCGATTGTACAGTTGGAATGGGTTCCCACGCATTAAAATTTTGCAATTTTATGGGAGAGGACGCGCTTCTTATTGGCATAGATAAAGATAAAGAATCTTTAGCGGTTGCATCACATCGTTTAAATTGCTGTAAAGGAAAAGTAATTTTAATAAGAGATGATTTCTCATATCTAAACGATATTTTAAAAAAATTAAAAATTGATAAAGTAGATATCTTTTTTTTCGATTTAGGTCTTTCGATGTATCAACTAAATAATTCTGAACGAGGTTTCAGTTTTCTTAAAGAAGGACCTTTAGATATGCGTATGGATAGAGATTCCTTTGTGTCTGCATATGATTTAATAAATAATCTAAGCGAAAAGGAATTAGAGCTTATTTTTAGAAAATTTGGTGAAGAGCATTATAGTAAAAAAATTGCTCATTATATTATTGAAGCAAGAAAAAATCGACCAATTTCGACAACAACTCAGCTTGTGAATGTAATTTTAAAGGCGATGCCATCGAGAGCCGCTCTATATAGAATTCATCCCGCGACAAGAACGTTCCAAGCGTTGAGGATAGCTGTGAATCGTGAATTAGAGGTACTCTCCAATGGTCTTGAGAGTGCAATCTCTTTCTTAAGCAGGGGAGGACGTATCGGAGTTATTTCTTTTCATTCTTTGGAAGACAGAATTGCTAAACACACATTCAAAGATTTTGCTTCCCGAGGTATTTTGCGGCTTATTACAAAGAAACCCCTCCTGCCTGCTCAAAATGAAGTGGCTGAAAATCCTGCTTCCCGTTCGGCAAAGTTGAGAGTAGCTGAGAAGGTATAAAGTTTAATTTCTTTTACAATCAGACAGGTTACAGTGGAGAATCGAGGGTATTTATGAAAAAAGTTACCTTTTCAAATTTCTTTAGAGGAATCATCACAATTCTCCTTATATTTTTTGCCCTCCTATTTTACCTTCACCAGAAAGTATGCGTATTCGTAGAAGCCTACAGGCTCAACAAGAATTACCGTTGTTTTAATGAACTTGTTGATAAAAAGGACTATTTGGCGTATAATCTTGCTAAGGACGTATCTTTAGCCAAAATCAATAAGTGGACAGAAGACAATCATTTCTTCTTAGCGAAAAAGGAAGAGATTATTGCCTTCAGCGTAAAGAGAGAAGAGCCTGTTGTCCGGAGGGGTCAGTTAGCGAGTGTATTTAGCCGTCTTTTAGGAATTTCTTCTGACCTTCCAGAGGCTATAGCAAAAGAAAACGAGTAAAGATTGGTAGACGCAATACCACGATATTAAATTCGTGGGTAATCCTTGTATATTCGCATCTGCCCAAGAGCATGAGGCATCAATGTGGAAAAGAGATATGAATTAAGAGCTAAATATATATACATCCTCTTTCTTCTCATTTTTGCTACCCTCGCATTAAGAATCACCTACCTTCAAGTATTTAAAAGGAGTTTTTTCCGTAATTTATCGCAACACCAGTATTATCGACTTGTTCGTTTAGATGGAAGAAGGGGTAAAATTTTTGATCGCCAAGGAAGAACTCTTGTCACGGAATTAAATACATACTCAATATTTGCTGATCCATCTATCGTTGAAGAGCCAGAGGCTGTAGCAGAAACTCTATCTGCACATTTGGATATCTCTGAGGATGCGCTAAAGGAGAAACTGCAGAAGAAGAAAAGATTTGTATGGATAAAGAGAAAAATTGCTTGGGAAGAAAAAGAAAAAATAGAACTTTTGCGTATTAAAGGAATAGGATTTATGAGGGTAGGGAGAAGATTCTATCCTCAAGAGAGCATTGCTGCGCAAATATTGGGGATAGTTGATATTGACAATAAAGGACTGGAGGGATTAGAATTATTCTATGATAAATACCTTCGAGGTAAAAATGGGTGGGCTCAAGTTTTACAAGACTCTTCATCTAGAGAAGTGTTTATTAGCCCCCAGGTACTTGCTCCTCAAGGTGGCGCAGATATTATCTTAACTATCGATTCGCAGATACAGTATTGGGTTCAGGCATATTTGGAAAAAACAATTAAAGATTTTTCTGCCAAGGCGGGAAGTGTTGTGGTCATGGATGCTTCGACAGGCCAAATTTTCGCATTAGCCAATTATCCTTCCTTTAATCCTAACAAAATAAACAAAGGCCCATTAAAATTTATGAAGAACCGTACCATAACTGATTATTTCGAACCAGGGTCAGTATTTAAAGTGGTTACACTCTTGGCAGCAGTAGAGAAGGGCAACTTCACAGATGATAGCACTTTTTTCTGTGAGAATGGAAGATATAAGATACCCGGGACTACGCTTCACGATTGGAAACCTTACGAAACTCTTACATTCAAAGAAGTATTTAAAAAATCAAGCAATATCGGAGTAGGAAAAGTTGCTTACTCTTTAGGTAAAAACACTCTCTATAAATATATAGTGAAATTGGGCTTTGGAGCAAAAACGGGTATTGATTTACCAGGAGAAGTCAAAGGAAGCGTAAAGTCTCTTAAGAGGTGGTCAAAAACATCAGAGTATATTATCCCTATCGGACAAGAAATTGGCGTTACTCTTCTTCAGCTTGTCCGTGCCTTCGGAGTCATTACGAATGGCGGCTATTTGGTCAAACCCCATGTGGTTAAGACTATCCAGGGTCAGTTTTTTGCGAAAGATACTCCCATTGAAAAAAGAAGGATTATCCCTCCTTCAAGCGCAGAGAAGGTAAGACAGATACTCATCGAAGTAGTAGAAGACGGTACAGGTAAACGTGCTCGCCTCAAAGGAGTTACAGTGGGAGGTAAGACTGGGACCGCCCAAAAGTACGATCCGCAGCTTAAGCGGTATTCCCCTCATAAATACCAAGCGACATTTGTCGGGTTTTTGAGCGAATTCGATCCTCCTATAGTAATTGGAGTAACTATAGAGGAACCCCGTAAGCATCATTTTGGAGGGGTTGTAGCTGCGCCACTTTTTAGACGAATAGCCGAGAAGATTGTGCTCTATTTTGAGAGAGAAAAAGTTTTAACGAGAAGTAATTAATATAAGCAAGGGTTTGCAGAAAGCGACATCGCTGGAATCTCCCCAAGCCGGAAAACAACCAAAAAGATGATTATAGGTGATATTGTACCCCACAGACATCTTGCCAGAGACGTAAGAGGATTGGCAGTAAAAGGTATATGTGAAGATTCCCGTCTGATCAAGAAAGGTGATATCTTCTTTGCAAAGGAAAGGAAAAAGTTTGATATTTTTTCAGTTGTAAAAAAAGTAGAAAATGATGCAGTTGCATTCGTCGCCGATGCAAAAAATAAAAAAAGGCTAGATCGACTTATAAAGAGGAAGCCAGTAATATATGTAAAGGATGTACAGAAGGAATTCTATCACGCTGTGGATCGATTCTACGCATTTAATACAAACGATTTTATTTTTATCGGCGTTACCGGTACAAACGGTAAAACTACAACGACTTCCCTTGTTTACTACCTTTTAAAGGAGCTTGGCCAGAATGTTTCTCTGATTGGCACCGTGAAGTACTACATAGGCAAACACGCATATTGCGCAGATTATACAACTCCTGGCTACTTGAAGCTGAGGGAAATTTTTCGTAAGGTAAAGAGAGAAAAAATTCGGTTTGTGGTAATGGAAGTTTCATCTCATGG
The DNA here is from genome assembly GCA_020343695.1 of Candidatus Omnitrophota bacterium. Taxonomy (GTDB): domain Bacteria; phylum Omnitrophota; class Gorgyraeia; order Duberdicusellales; family 4484-171. Next base: position 975,132 of record CP070807.1, read on the forward strand.
GCTCCAGCAAGAAAGAATCATTGGAATTAATTTTGCTCGATGTGTCTTTACCAATTTAAGCAGAGATCACCTTGACTATCATAAAACAATGAAGAGCTACTTTAATGCAAAAAAGAGACTTTTCATGCAAAACAAAGAGGCCCTTTCTATTATTAATGTTGATGACATATATGGGCGGAGGCTTTTGGGGAACTTGAAGAATATTCGTTCATATGGCATAACACATCCTAGTGATTTCAGAGCCTGCAATATACAGTGGTCAAAAAAGAAAAGTACATTTCGCTTAATACATAATGGTCGCAATTTGGCAGTGGAAACAAAGCTTTATGGTAGACACAATATCTTAAATATACTTGCGGCAATTACCACAGTGCACTCTTTAGGTTTCTCTTTAAAGAAAATATGCAAAGCAATTCCCTCTTTTGATGGTGTGGAGGGAAGGCTCCAGGGAGTTGGACCAGGTATTTTTGTGGATTATGCCCATACTCCAGACGCATTAAAGGCGGTTCTCCTTACTTTAAGAAATGTTGGGTACGAAAGGATTATCTGTGTGTTTGGATGTGGAGGTAATAGAGATAAGGGTAAGAGAAAATTGATGGGAGCTATTGCAGGACGGTATGCAACTTTTAGCTTTATCACATCAGATAATCCACGCACAGAGAGCGCGCTTAAGATTGCCCATCAGATCGAAGAAGGGTTTAAGGGGAGAAATTTCTCTATTATTCTCAACAGAAAAAAAGCAATTGCAGAAGCACTCAAAAGGAAGCATAAGCATAAGAACTGCTGTCTGATTATCGCCGGTAAGGGCCATGAGGAGTACCAAATAATCGGTAGTAGAAAGATGGTATTTAAGGACAGTAAGGTGGCAAAGCAATTACTAAAAAGACATTGATGTTTAAGGGATAACATATGCGCATAGATGATTTTACGATTTTAAAACGAATCGTACGTCCTACCAAGATGTATAATCTTTATCACTTTAGGTCCATCACCGGTTTTACGCTCGATTCCCGCACCCTTAAAAAAGGCCAAGCGTTTGTTGCTCTCAAAGGGACCAACTATGACGGGCATGATTTTATCCGGCACGCTGTGAGGCGAGGAGCATCAGCCATTGTGGCTCAGCATGATATTGCCGATAGGCCTAAAGTTCCTTTTTTTCTCGTAGAGGATAGTTACCAGGCTTTGGGGGAAATTGCCAGTTATATTCGCAGGAAAAAGAAACCTTTTATATATGGTATTACGGGTTCAGTAGGAAAGACCACAACGAAGGAGATGCTTCATTTTCTCTTGAAAGATAACTATAGTATCCTTAAGAACCATAAGACCGATAATAATATACTGGGTGTGGCAAAGACAATTTTTGCCCTTGGTGATGAGAAAATTATGATTTTGGAATTAGGGACTAACCAACTGGGCGAGATATGTACTTTGGCAAAAATCGCGCGTCCCGATGTAGGAATAATTACTTCCATAAAGCCTGTACATTTAGAGGGATTAAAAGATTTAAGGGGTGTATTTAAAGAGAAAACATGTCTTCTTAAAGTGAACCCCCGCATAAAAGCAGTTTTGAATAGAGGAGACTCTTATTTGAAGAAAATACGATCTGGTAAAAAGATTTTGTGGTTTGGTAAGGACAAACAGTGCGATCTCTATGGGCGGCTCATTCGCAGAGATTTAAAAAATGTTACTTTTTTAATTCAGGATAAATTCGAATTAATATTTCCCCGTCAATTTGAATGGTTTATCGACAATGCTTTAGCAGCATTACTGGGAGCTTCTCTCTATGGTCTTTCTATAGAATCGCTTGTT
>CP070807.1:977040-988408 GCA_020343695.1 Candidatus Omnitrophota bacterium
AGAACAGCTTAGCTCTTTAAACGAAAATCTTCAAAAGCACATTGCACGAATCTCCGGCGAGTTAGAGGAAAAGGAAAAGCAGATTAGCCGATTGCAAGAGGATTTGGAAGGCCAGGTTTCTTCCCTGGGCACCAAGGAGAGGAGTGCTTTAAGGAAAACCCAAGAGTTAAGTTCTCTCAATGAGGTTCTCCGAAGACAGATAGCTCAACTTTCAGATGAGTTGAGTAAAAAAGAGGAAAGCCTGAATCGATTGCAGGAGAATTTACGAAAGCAAGCTTTTTCTCTTGGCGGTAGAGAGGCTACTTTACGACGGACAGAAAATCTTGAGGCTCTTAATGAGGCGCTTAAGATACAGATAACTACACTTTCAGATGAGGCGGTTGAGAATAAAAAGAAAATTGCCGAATTACAAGATGATTTGAGAGGAGCGCGCGCTTCTTCTTTCAGTACCAGAGACGTGAATGCGTTGCGAAAGAAAATTTCTGTACGGGATAAAGAATTAGAAAAAATAAATAAATCGTATGCCCGGCTCAAAAAACAGTTAAAACAGGTCGGCAAGGCAGTCTCTGAGCGGGAGATAGCAGTTGACCAAAAAGATGAAACGATAAATCAATTGAAGAAAGAGATTATCCAATTACAATCTAATTTAGATTATTGGAAAGGGGTGTCTCGAGAAATTACGACAAATCAAGAAAAAATATTAGATGAGCTCTCGCGAGCATTGGATATAAACGCTTCCTTGCAGAGAAGGTTGAAGGAGGTGTCAGCGTTTTTGGGAAAGCAGCGCACAGAAAGAAGTGCAAGCGTAGGCATAGAAGGGATCGGAGACGAAGAGGGTTTTCTTCCTTTTGAGGAAGAACCAGAGGTAAAGAGTAAAGTTGAAGAACTCAGGAGAAAAGTTGAAGTTATTCTGCAGGGTGTTGAGAGTGTGGGTGAATAGATGGTAAAGAAATATGTACAATTTTGTAGCCTCTGGATTGTTTTGTTGAGTGCCCTCCTTGCCTGCAGTAGCGTTGGCGCTCAAGATATTGAGAAGGCAAAACAGCACTACAAATTGGGCGAGATGTATTATGAGCACGAGCTTTATCAAGAGGCAGAGCAGGAGTTTCAGAAAGCATTAGAGCTCCTTGAGGACGCGGTCATTCCTGTTACTGATAAGCTAAAGAAAGAGGAGTTAGAGAAAAAAGAGGAGCACCTAGAGGCAATCCGGACAAGAGATTATGCCATTGGTGAAGGCGATACTTTGCATGTGGCTGTGTGGGAGAATCCTGATTTGACTCAAGAGGTAATTGTACGGCCAGATGGAAAGATTTCTTTTCCTCTCATCGATGAAATCCAAGCAAGAGGTCTTACCATTTCAGAGCTTGATGAAGAGATTACTAAGGGTTTGAAGGAATATATACATTTTCCTGATGTTTCCATCTCTTTGCGAAAGATGGGTGGTAGCAAGGTAGTTATTCTGGGCCAGGTACGAACACCCGGTGTTTACTCATTAACGGGAAGAAGAACTGTTATAGAGGGTATTGCTTTGGCAGGTGGATTCACCTCTCACTCGGTAGCTTCGAGTGTGATTGTGATTAAGGCAAGCCTAACTAAACCTACAGCAAAAAGGGTTAATTTAACCAAAGCACTCCACAAGGCAGATTCAGGAGAAAATATTGTTTTAGAGTCAGAAGATGTTGTCTTTGTCCCCAAGAAATTTATCGCCATCGTGAATTATTTCATGCAGCAAATAGTTGGACCCATATCAAAAGGGGCTTATACTTCTTCGGCTATAAAGAATTGGGAATGAGACATCTCTAATCAATCCTTACTTGTACATAGCCAATACTCCAGGAAAATATGCAGATTTTGCAAAAGCGCTACAGAAAGGACCCCAACATAGTTTCTAGAAAGATTGCTGATGAGGTGATTCTGGTTACTATCAAGCGCAATGTGGCAGATTTAGAGAGCATCTATACCTTAAATGAGGTTAGCACTCGCATATGGGAATTAATCGATGGCCAAAAAACCCTCCTGCAAATAAGAGATATTATTGTTGATGAGTTTGAGGCAAATCCCAACGAGGTTGAGAGCGACTTAAAACAGTTTTTGCAGAAGTTAGAGGGGATTGGAGGAGTACAGATCGCCTAATATGGATTGTCCCCATATACCTCGAACTTCCTATAGTGAATTCAGTGAGAAAATCCACACCAAAATAAGACAAAACCGTACCCCTCTTAATGGTTCAATTGAACTAACTTTCCGCTGCAACCTTAACTGTGCCCATTGTTACTGTACCCACCAACCTTTAAAAAAGGAATTAAGTTTTAAGGAAGTGTGTCGTATTTTTGATGAAGCCAGCGAAGCGGGATGCCTTTGGTTACTTATTACCGGAGGTGAACCTCTGCTTCGCGATGATTTCCTGGATATCTACACTTATGCCAAGAAAAAAGGGATGATTACTACTTTATTTACCAATGGAACTTTAATTACCCCTTACATTGCTGATTATCTAAAGGATTATCCTCCCTTTGTTACAGAGATTAGTGTGTATGGCATAACGCCTCAGGTTTATGAGAACGTTACTGGTGTATCTGATTCTTTTTATCGCTGCATGAGAGGGATTGATTTGCTCCTTGGAAGGAATTTACCTCTGAGAATTAAAACAGTGGCGATGAGTATAAATAAAAATGAAATGTTAGCGATGGAAAGATTCGCCAAGCAGTTAGGTCTCGAATTTAGGTACGACCCGGTGATTAATCCTAAATTGGATGGTTCAAAAGAGCCGTGCCAAGTAAGAATTACACCCCAAAAGGCAGTGGAACTTGATTTGGCGAGCCAAAAACGCATCAAAGAATGGAAGGATTTTTGCCAAGAGTTTTCAGACTACCCTCCATCAGAGAAACTATACGTATGTGCAGCCGGTCTCGATGCTTTTCATATTGACCCTTACGGAGCATTAAGTGTGTGTGTTATGTCCCGGCAACCTAGTTACGACATTCTTTCAGGGTCGTTTCAAGAAGGTTGGTATGAGTTTATCCCTCGGGCGGTTTTATCCCAGAGATTTATGACTGATTTTCGATGTGCCCAGTGCGCCGTACGTTCTCTCTGCGACACCTGTCCTGGGTGGGCGCAGTTAGAAAAAGGAAATCCAGAAGCCCCTGTAGAATATCTTTGTCAAATTGCCCATTTAAGAGCAGCACATTTTAGTCCAAGAAAAGAAGTAGCAGGTACAAGGTAAATCGAATACAAAGGAGGTATCATGCCTAAAAGAGCTTACAAGAAACCTGATATTCGCAAAGTTGAGTTAGTACCCCAAGAAGCAGTGCTTATGGGATGCAAACGTTCTAATGGTCAAGGCGGTAAAAACAATAGGTGCCCTCCTGTAAGCGGTGGATGCAAAACTACCTCTGGTAGTTAATTCTTTCGAAAGTATTACCATTTAGCTTCTGGAGCGGCTAAAGAAGGATTTCTATAGTTGTGGAGAGCGCCAGATCCCAAGAGTTAAAATTTTCCATAGGAGATATTATTGTCTCTCTCATCGCAGATAAAAAGCACCCTTCCAGAATAGAAAATTCCTACAAGCCTTTCATAAGTAACAGCCACCCTGATATATGTTTGCGGCTATGCTATGAGTCTGGTGTTACTATGCCTCAGGCAGAAGAGATACTCTTTGATGCTGCTGGCACATGGAGTATAGGCAAGCTTAACAATAACTATCTGATAGAGACAACTTCGAGCAGAACCCTTCTTGATTCTGAGCTTAAAACAGGGGGTATTTATGTAGAAGAGGAAGAAGAGGAAAGTTTTCCTTTCAGTTACCCCTTAGGGGAACTTTTGATGATTCACCTGCTACCTTATTATGGGGGGCTTTTATTTCATGCCTGCGGGATAAAATATGGAAACAAAGGTATGCTTTTTGCAGGAACATCAGGAGCAGGTAAAAGTACCATTGCCAGGTTGTGGCAGAACCAGAAAGACACAGTTGTTTTAAGTGATGATAGGATTATTGTTCGCGAGCGCAATTCTGGATTTCGGATATACGGAACACCCTGGCACGGAGATGCAGGAGTCTACTCCTCCCAGAACGTTCCTTTAGAGAAGATTTTTTTTCTTACTCATGCAAAAACTAACTTTACGAAAAAAATTAATCCGGTAGATAGCGCCTTGAGTCTCATTGTTCGTTCGTTTTCTGCGTTTTGGGACAAGAAAGGTATGGAATCTACCTTAAAGTTCTGCACGGAATTAGCTCAAAAAATCCCTTCGTATGAATTAGGATTCCTTCCTGATGCCAGCGCCATAGATTTTATCAAAAATCAAATGTAATGGCTACTACCCCCAAGTTTTTAGAAGTAAGTAGAGATTTCTTAGAGAAAGGGACCCATATCTGCTTTCAAGCTCATGGAGGCAGTATGCACCCTTTTATCAAGAATGGCCAGATTATTCATGTCAAACCTACCAAAATCTCTGGAATAAACTGTGGCGATATTATTTTCTATCTCAACGAAGACGGTAAACTTCTCATCCATCGGGTAATCAAGAAGCAAAAAGAGAATGGTAAGATGAGGCTGTTAACCAAAGGAGATTCTTTATCCCAATTTGATGGGTATGTAACAGCTGAGAAGATATTAGGTAAAGTAATAGGGATTGAGAAAAAAGGCAGGGTTATAAAGATAGACAGAGGGTTATTTAAATTGATAAACATTTTGTATGCGAGAGCTTCACCTTTTAGCAAATGGATTTATTTTCTGCCCCGAAAAATCAAACATGCCGCAATTAACAAAAAAGAAAAAGATATATGCCTTGAAAAGTTACTTTTGTATTATCTTGTTCAGGTAAACGAGAACCGTCTTGAGGCTTCTAAAATTCAAGAAGCCCTCCATCAAGACATAAATTGGAATTATTTTTTTGAGTACGTAAGAAACCAGGGAGTGGCTCATTTGGTATATAAGAATCTGGCTGAAATCGATGATGTAAAATTATTCATTCCAGAAGATATCTGGCAAAAATTTCAAAGCCACTATTATACAGTTGCGGCTCGCAATACTTCGCTTTGCCAGAAGCTCAACATTATATTAGAGGCTTTTGCAGAGGCAGGAGTTAAGGTTGTCCTTCTTAAAGGAGTAGCTTTAATCCATACAATTTACCAAAACATAGCTTTACGCCCCATGTATGACATCGATGTTCTTATTCATAAGGAAGACTTTTCTTTGGTTCAAGCTATATTGAAGAGATTGGGCTATGTGAATTCAACCCTCTACCCAGAAGATTTCTATAAAGATAATACGATGGTGGATGTTCATTGGGAATTAATGAATGTAACGAGGGTAAAGTCCCGGAGCAAATCCTACCATATGAATATGGATGAGGTATGGAGAAATTCTCTACCTATTCAAATCAATGGACAAAAAGCAAGAGTTCTTTCGCCTGAGTATTGTTTGATGGATCTTTGTTTACACTTGGCTCTTCATCATGGCATGCAAGGTCTTATGTGGTTTATTGATATTGCGCGGTTAATAGAATTTTATAAAAACGATATTGATTGGAATATGTTCACGGAGAAATCACAGAAATATAGAATAGATAAACTCATCTATTATGTCCTTTTCTATGTGAAGAAAAATTTCAGCCAAAATATACCTGAATTTGTTTTGAATAGATTAAGACCCTCCAAACTTAATTTCTTGGAAAGAAGGATTTTTAGTATAATTAGCTCAGGTACCTCTATAGAAAATGTGAGATTCTTCCTTGCCTTATCAACTATGCCAGGCCTGGGTGGCAAGCTTTTTTTCCTAAAAGAAATTGTATTCCCTTCGCCTAAGGTGCTTTCAACACAATATAACTTCACACCCAAAACATGCATTTCTCAATACTACGCTTTCCATTTCAAGTCCATTGCATCTTCCATACTTAAATTATTAAAAAAACTTTCTTAAGTTAAGGGTCAGTATTGGATGAGGCTTCCTTGCTTGCGAGCTTTTTAAGAGCGTATTTAAACGATGAAAGGCTCAAAGGGAGGATAAAATACCTTGGTTAGTCTTTCTACTCCTACGGCGACGTTACTCATCTGGATAGATTATCAGATAAGATAAAGCCCGTCAAGAAAACTAGGGCGCACATGAAAGTTTAATGCCTTGCCTCCATTATCTGGATATGATATAATTTTTTTGAAAGAAAAGGTAGAGATATGGCCCAATATGAGTTAAACTTTCGTGATTATTTACGGATTTTTCGGAAAAGAAAGTTTATTATAATTCTTATTGTAATTGCTTTCATTATAGGAGCAGGAGCGTACAGTCGTTTGCAAGTCCCTCTCTATCAGGCAATTACCACTGTAAAAATTGAAGAGCGAAAGACTATCGCAGGACTTCTTACTGAGTGGATTGTTTACAACCCTGGTGATACCATGCAAACGCAGGCTAAAATTATTAAGGGTTTTCCTATTATGCAGAAGGTAGCCTTGCGTTTAAAACTTACTAATAAAGATTCTCATCCCTCCGATGTTCAAAAAGTAGTCAGGAGAATTACTTCACAAATAGAAACTGAGCGAATTGGACAGACCAATATCATAAGGATTACAGTTACATCTGTTGAGCCTAGAGAGGCAATGGTTTTAGCAAATGCGGTGGCTCACGTATATTTGGAAGAGAATCTCCTTGAAAAAAATAAGCAAGCGCGCACAGTCCGTAAGTTCATTGAGGAACAGCTCTCTTCTCTTCAAGAAAGACTGCGAGAAACTGAGGAGAAACTCCTGCAGTATGGAGAAACAATGAGGGATGTTCAGATAGCTGGCCCGATTCAGAGTCAATTGCTGGAATTAGAATTTCAGCTAGCTTCTCTGCAGCAGAAATATACCTCAAGACACCCCAAAGTGATACGGCTCCAGCATGAGATTGAGAAGTTAAAGGGACGGGTGAAAGGTTTTTCTCAAGAAGAGTTAGAGTATGCTCGTCTGCAGCGAGAAGTGGAGGTGAATAAAAGACTCTATGCCATGTTGAAAGAAAAGTTAGAACAGGCAAGAATTAGTGAGGCAGAAAAAGTGTCAGATGTCTCCATTATAGACCCGGCGGTGATGCCTAAGTCTCCTCTTAATCCACAGAGCAATTTCATTTTGTTACTCGGTGGATTGACAGGGTTAATTGTGGGCAGCGTCTTGGCATTAGTGTTTGAAACATTAGATACGTCTATCGGGACAATCGAAGATGTTGAAAGTATTATAAAATTACCGGTACTGGGAGTTATTCCTTCTATCGTAAGCGAACTCGAAAGATCAAAGAGTTTTTTACAGAAAACATTAAGGAAAGTATTTCCTCCCAAGCTCACAGAGGAGGAGAAGAACTACGTTCGTTTGATTATTCATAATAAACCTACCTCCTATGTTTCGGAATCGTTTAGAAATATTCGCACAAATCTAAAAATTGGCCCTTCAAAAAAACTATTTCTTATAACGAGTTCGAGTCCCAAAGAAGGCAAAAGTGTTATCCTTATCAATTTAGGTTTGGCTGCAGCGCAGGAAGGCATGAAAGTATTATTAGTCTCTACTGACTTGCGACGCCCAGTACTTGCGAAAACATTTGGCATGGAGAGAGAGCCGGGTTTAACTGAAGTTTTGTTGGGCACTGTGCCTCTCGGGGACGTTATAAGAAATATTATGGACATTATCGTAGGCCAAATGGAGTTAGATGAGGCTTTAAAACCTTCAGGATTAAGAAACATATGGGTTCTGCCGAGCGGGTCCTTACCTTCTAATCCTTCGGAAATTTTAGCTTCCAAGCAGACGACCTCATTAATTGACACAATACGTAAGGATTTTGATGCAGTATTTTTTGATTCCCCTCCGATTCTGCCTGTTACTGATGCCTCCATCTTAGCTCCTTTAGTAGATGCTGTAATTTTATGTTATGAGATTGGGAGGACTTCACGAGATGCTCTTTTGCGTGCAAAAAGCCAGCTCGATTCAGTGAAAGCTCATATTTGCGGAATAATACTTAATCATACGAATCTTCAAAACGCGCCATTAGAACCTTACCCTTATTACTATCGATATAAGGACAGATATTATGGTAAAGAGGAAGCGGAAAAGAAGACATAATTTGGTTGAGCACAGGTATTGATAAGATACGCGATAATTTCACATATTTTGAAGGGCCAAGAAGGCCCTTTTTTATTAATATAAGACAGGGAATAATAAAAAAATATGGAGATATGGCAACGAAATAAAGCCCTTACCTTGCTCTTCTTTCCTGCCCTCTTGACTGTAGCGAGTTTGCTTTTCTTGGGGATGCCTCTTAAATTTCTGCTAATTATCTTAGGGATATTGCTGTTCGTGATTTCTTTCGCTAATACCAATTTAGCGTTAATAATTTTAATTTTTTCCATGCTCCTTTCTCCTGAATTTAAATTGGGAACTGTTCCGGGAAGAGATGTGGTTGTGCGTATCGATGATATACTTTTATTTGTGGTCTTTTTTGGCTGGCTGGCAAAAATGGCGGTCAATAAGGAATTGGGGCTTTTGCGAACCACCCCACTGAACGCATTGATAATTGCCTATATTGCCACCTGTATTATTTCCACTGCCATAGGAATAATAGCTGGCCCTGTCACTTTATCAAAAAGTTTTTTTTATATTCTCAAATACCTTCAATACTTTATGCTCTATTTTTTAGTAACTAATAACATAGCTGATAAGGGGCAGACAAAGATATTTATTACAGCATTTTTAATAACTGGTTTTATAATTTGTATTTATGCCTCAACACAAATTGGAGCTGGTTTTAGAGTCACCGCTCCTTTTGAAGGCCCGCACCCCGAGCCCAATACTCTGGGAGGATACTTAATTTTATTGTTCGCAGTTTCTATGGGTATTTTTTTGTATAGCCCATCTTTGCCATGGCAGATTCTTTCAGGCATATTGGCATTTTTGACAATACCTCCACTTATATTTACTCTTTCAAGAGGTAGCTATGTAGCCTTTATTCCAATGTATCTTACTCTCATTTTATTATCCAGAAAAAAGAAAGTTTTCCTTATTGCAGCATTGATACTCGCTATTTTTATCGTTCCTGTTGTTTTACCGAGAGCAAGAGAAGCTGTAACCAAGCGGATAGAGGCAACATTTACTTCTACCATTGTATATAAAGCTTTTGGAAAGCGCATCCCCTTAGAGCAGTCAGCAGCTTCTCGTATTGAGAGTTGGAAGAGAGTCTTCAGGCAATGGACAAAGCGTCCTTTATTTGGTCACGGAGTTACTGGGGTGGGGCTGGTTGACGCCCAATATCCACGGGTGCTGGGCGAAACGGGAATTATAGGTTTTTCAATATTTATTTGGCTGATAATAACAATTTTTAAACACAGTTTAAAAATTTTTAGTAATATCGATGATGATTGGGCTAAGGGCCTGGCTTTAGGGTTTTTAGCCGGATTTATTGGATTAGTTATCCAGTCGTTTGTTGCTAATACTTTTATCATTGTTCGCATTATGGAGCCTTTTTGGTTTTTGGCAGCAATAGTGATGATGCTACCACAGATTAGCATTTCTTCAGAAACACCTCACAGTTAGCGGCTAAGTTTGAACTTAGAATTAAAAGGAGGTCGTTAAATGAAAATATTAGTTACAGGGGGATGCGGCTTTATTGGTTCACACCTAGTAGATAGGTTGGTCAAAGAAAGCCATAAAGTAAAAGTGTATGATTCATTGGAACCGCAGGTGCATTTAGGTAAAAAACCTTCCTTTCTCAATAAGCGCGCCGAATATATATTTGCTGATATAAGGAATAAGAACAAATTAAAAGAAGCGTTAAAGGGCATCGATATTGTTTTTCACTTAGCATCGCAGGTTGGCGTAGGACAGTCAATGTATGAAATAGAAAAGTACGTATCTCATAACCTGCAAGGAACGGCTCTTCTTCTAAACTTGATAGTGAATATGGAGAACAAGATTAAAAAGATAATTGTTGCCTCTTCTATGTCGATATATGGAGAAGGAGCGTATTTGTGTACCAGATGTGGTTTGGTGCATCCTCAGTTAAGAGGAGAGAGGCAATTGAAGAAAAAAGCCTGGGAAATGAAATGTCCCCAATGTGATAGAATAGTAAAAAATATACCTACCAGTGAAGATAAACCTTTATTTCCTACATCTATTTATGCTACAACCAAGCGCTCTCAAGAGGAGATGTGTCTTGAAGTGGGCCTCGCATATAAGATTCCCACAGTTGCTCTTCGGTATTTTAATGTATATGGTCCAAGACAATCCTTAAGCAATCCCTATACAGGAGTAGCGGCAATATTTTTATCGAGAGTAAAGAACAATAAACCTCCATTGGTTTTTGAAGATGGAAAGCAATCGCGAGACTTTGTTTATGTCTCTGATATAGTGGAGGCAAGTGTTCTGGCGATGGAGAAGAAAGAGGCAAATTATGATTTTTTAAATGTAGGGACAGGAAGGTGTTGTACGATTTTAGATATCGCTCAGACGATAATTTCTCTATACAAGAAAGATTTAAAGCCGAAAATTTTACATAGATTTAGGGCCGGAGATGTAAGGCATTGCTATGCGAACATTTCAAAAGCAAAAAAGAAATTAGGATTTAGACCGAAAGTTTCATTCAGGGAAGGAATGATAAGGCTTATTGAATGGTCGCAAAATCAAAAGGCTTCTGATTTTACCCAGAAAGCCCATTTGGAGCTCAAGATAAGAGGTTTGGCGCAGTAAAAACAGCCATAAAAATTTAATAAGAGATATTCTCTGGATGAAGGTAACTTTAATATCCTTGTATCCGAGCATTGAAGGATTTGGAATAAGGACTTTGTCGGCCTGCCTTAAGAGAGAGGGGCATGATACCCAGCTTATATTTTTACGGAGAGATTTTTGGAACAGGTATAATGATGAGACATTAAATAAAGTTGTTGAATTATCGAAAGGCGCTGATTTAGTTGGGATTTCGCTAATGACAAATTTTTTTGACAATGCTATCCAAGTTACTCAAAGAATAAAGAAAACTTTGAATATCCCTGTACTGTGGGGAGGTATTCATCCAACAATACGACCCCAAGAATGTTTAGATTACGCAGACATGGTTTGTATAGGCGAAGGCGAAGAAACTTTAGTCGATTTTTTAAAGAGGCCAATAAGTGGACAGTATTTTCGCAATGTTGAAGGCATGTGGTTTAAAGATAAAGAAAACATCATTAAAAATAAATTACGGATGTTAAATCAAGACTTAGATTCAATTCCATTCCCTGATTACGATTATGAAAGGCATTATATGTTGAATAATGGGTCTATTAGTAAAATGGATAGAGGCCTGTTAAAGAGATATACGGATGGGGTGTATATGACTCTGCCTACGAGAGGATGTCCCTTTGGATGTACATATTGCTGCAATAA
>CP070807.1:988508-1008664 GCA_020343695.1 Candidatus Omnitrophota bacterium
AAGGAACTAACGTAGAAAAAGGTCGGCAGATTTTAAAAAAATCAGAGCTCAACATAATTTCGCAAGCTACCATGAACGAAGCCGCCCAGAAGGTAGTTGAGTTGGCAAGGAAAGTAACCAGTAGTAAGAAGTGACTAATAACCAAACTCCAAGATACAATAACCAAACAATGACCAATAACCAAATTCAAATAACCAAACAAAAATCAGCAGGGCTGTTTGGTGATTGGTTATTGGATATTGGAATTTGTTTGTATCTTGTATCTTGGTTATTGGAATTTAAAAATCTTGCTACTTCCGAGCGAAGCGAGGGATGAATGCCCATTCTCATTGACGAAAATACTAAGGTTATCTGCCAGGGGATAACAGGTTCTGCTGGTTCCTTCCACACACAACAGTGTCTTTCCTATGGAACAAAAGTTGTTGGGGGAGTAACTCCGGGGAAGGGTGGAACTAAATTTGAGGGAGTTCCTGTATTTAATACTGTCTGGGAAGCAAAGGAGGCAACTGGTGCCAGCGCTTCCATGATTTTTGTACCCGCCCCCTTTGCTGTTGATGCGATCCTAGAGGCCCAAGCAGCAGGAATTAAGCTAGTAGTCTGTATTACAGAGGGGATTCCTGCTATTGATATGATTAAAATAATGGGATTGCTAAAGGCAAGTAGTACTCTCTTAATTGGCCCAAATTGTCCGGGAATAATTTCCCCTGAAAAATGTAAGATTGGGATTATGGCCGGTTATATCCACAAGCAAGGTTCAGTTGGCATAATTTCCCGCAGTGGAACTTTAACCTATGAAATAGTGTATCAGCTTACCAGAAGAGGTGTAGGTCAGTCCACTTGTATCGGAATAGGAGGAGACCAGATAAATGGTACAAATTTTATAGAGCTTTTGAAGTTATTTGAGAATGATTCTCAGACAAAAGCGCTGGTTTTAATAGGAGAAATTGGTGGTACAATGGAGGAAGAGACAGCCGATTTTATAAAAAGGAAAATACAGAAGCCAGTAGTAGGCTATATTGCAGGGATAACCGCACCGAAAGGCAGACGCATGGGGCATGCAGGAGCGATTATTTCCGGAAGCGAAGGCGGAGCAAAAGAAAAAATAGAAGCATTATCTTCGGCAGGGGTTAATATGGCCAAAACCCCTGCGGATATTTACGATTGTCTTATCTCTGTTTCTCCCAATATCGGAGGCTAAGGGTGGAGATTTCAGTTAAAAAAGTTCACAGTGATTTAGTGAAAAAAATCTCACAAATAAGTGGTCAGAACATCGGAGCCTGTTATCAATGCGGAAAGTGTTCAGCGGGCTGCCCCTCTGCAGAGCGTATGGATAATATTCCCAGTCAGTTCATCAAATTAATCCAGTTAGGAGCAGAAAGTGAGATAAAGAGGTCCAACACGCCTTGGATTTGTCTTACCTGTTTTATTTGTACTGTCCGTTGCCCTAAAGGCATTGATATCGCCGGGATAATGGAAGCAGCACGGCTGCTAGAGGCCAGGAGCAACGTAGATTATTTTGAAGTAAGATCATTAGCCCAAGCATTACTGGAGGAGAATCTTCCTCCGATTGCAGTGGTGAGCTGTTTTCGGAAACACACATCCATCTAAGAAACTATGAAAGTAGCCTATTATCCAGGATGCTCTCTTAAGTCAACCGCAAAAAACTTTGAAGAATCTGCTGTGGCCTCACTTCAAAATTTGGGGGTCCAGATGCAGGAACTTAGCCGCTGGAATTGCTGCGGAACGGTATTTTCTTTAGCATCAGATGATTTAATGCACCACGTTGCTCCCATCAGAGTGCTTCTGCGTGCACAAGAAGGGGACAGCAATTCCTTAATTATCCTCTGTTCTATGTGTTACCACACATTGAAGCTGAGCAATATAAGGGTAAAGCAAAACCCAGAAGAGTTAGAAAAATTAAATAATCTTATGTATAAAGAAGAAACTACCTATGAAGGCAAAGTCACAGTGCACCACCTTCTTACCTTTCTAAAAGAGGAGATTGGTTTTGAGAAAATCAAGGAACGAATAAAAGTTGATTTGAGCGGTTTAAAAATCGCTCCTTATTATGGTTGTCTGCTGTTGCGGCCCAAAGAAGTAAGCATTGACCCGAATATGGAGAATCCCTTGATTATGTCAGAGTTTATCCAAGCTTTAGGAGCAGTTCCTGTTGAATTTGCGCATAAAACTGAATGCTGCGGTGCATATCTTACTGTTGGCAATAAAGACCTTGTTACTGAACGTGCTTATGAGATACTAGAAGCTACACGCAGGAGAGGTACGGAAATGATTTTGACCTCATGTCCTCTTTGTCAGTTTAATCTCGATGATAGGCAGAGAGAGATTAAAAAGAAATACCCTGAATTTGAAGAGGTTCCGGTTTTGTATTTTACTCAAGCTCTAGGGTTGTCAATGGGTCTCGATCAACAAGTTTTAAGATTTGATTTGAATTGGGTCAGCCCCTTAGCCTTATTAGAGGAGAAACATATTTTTGCCAATAGATAGTGGAGGTTGAATTGTGGAAATTCGTAGTAGAGGTATAAGAAAGTCAATTGTCAGTGAGCGTCATTACAGAGACAGAACATCTATTTTAGTCGGTGAACATTTCTGGCAAGGTGATATTGCCATTGCTGAGGGAGCTATTGCTGCTGATTGTCGTTTCTTTGCCGGATATCCTATCACGCCGGCATCGGAAATTGCTGAGCGTATGTCATTGAGGTTGCCATTTATCGGTGGGGTATACATTCAGCTGGAGGATGAGCTCGCTTCCATGGCAGCAATTCTTGGTGCTTCCTGGACCGGGACCAAAGCAATGACGGCAACCTCAGGGCCAGGCTTATCTCTTATGCTGGAAAATTTTGGCTTGGGAATCATGACCGAGACTCCTTGCGTGATTGTGAATGTCCAGCGTGGTTCTCCTTCTACGGGGCTGCCCACATTTTTTGGCCAGGCTGATATGATGCAAGCTCGCTGGGGCAGTCACGGCGATTATGAAGTTATTGCTCTTGCCCCTTCTTCGGCGCAGGAGTGTTTTGATTTTACCATAACGGCGTTCAATTTATCGGAGAAGTATAGATTGCCGGTGTTCATCCTTACCGACGGTCTTGTCGGTCATATGACGGAAAAAGTTGTTGTACCATCACCAAGTGAAATTAAAGTATTCGGTCGTCGTAAAACTAAAAAACCACCTCAGGAGTATCTGCCTTATGAACCGGAAGCTGACCTTGTTCCTCAAATGGCTAACTTCGGTGAAGGTTACCGTCTGCATACCACTGGTCTTACTCACGATGAGCGAGGTTATCCTGATATGACTATCGGAACCCAGGATAGGCTCATTCGTCGCCTGATGAATAAGATTCGTCAAAATGCCGACGATATTATTATAGTAGAGGAAAAAGATATTGAAGACGCAGATGTAGTTGTGGTTTCTTATGGCGTTACTTCTCGGGTAGTTCCCTCGGCAGTAGAAAAGGCAAAGAGAGATGGGATAAAGATAGGGCAGTTGCGCCTGATAACAGTCTGGCCTTTTCCTGAGAAGAGAATAAGCGAGCTTTCCGAGAAAGTGAAAGCCTGGGTGGTTCCGGAAATAAATTTAGGTCAGATTGTAAGGGAAGTGGAAAGATCGGTAGGCAAGCGTTCGAAAGTAGCCCTGGTTTCTCATGCCGGCGGAGACGTTCATGACCCGGAGGATATCTATAAAGTTATAAAGGAAGTTATCCAATGAATGAGATGAACAATAGGATACCAGAACATCCTCTTGAGCAGTATTTACGCATGGACAGGATTCCTCACATCTGGTGTTCGGGTTGTGGCCTGGGGACAGAGATAACCTGTTTTATGAAAGCTATAGAAGAGGCAGATATTAGCCCTGATAAGATAGTAGTAGTTTCCGGCATAGGTTGTTCTGGTCGAATTGCCGGCTATATGAAGTTTGACTCCTTCCATACTACTCACGGTAGAGCTGTTCCTTTTGCTACCGGTGTAAAGTTAGCTAATCCCGAACTTACCGTGATTGTTTTCTCCGGCGACGGTGATTTATTCTCTATTGGAGGCAATCACTTTATCCATGCTGCCAGAAGAAACGTAGATATCAAAGTGTTTTGTGTGAATAATTTTATTTATGGCATGACCGGCGGTCAAGTTGCTCCCACTACACCTCTTCATGCAAAAACTTCGACTTCGCCTTACGGCTGTTTTGAGCCCCCGTTTAATCTTCCTTACTTGGCAGAGTCAAGCGGCGCAGTGTATGTTGCCCGCTGGACTCCTCTTCATATAAGAAGATTGACCCATTCCATGAGTGAGGCTATAGCAAAAAAAGGATTTTCCTTTATTGAGATGGTCTCACCCTGCCCTACAGTATATTCCCGCTATAACCGTCTGGGTGACGGACTGGATATGATTAAGTATTATCGAGAAAATTCACGCATAGAGAACGGAGCGGACACCAAAAGTATTCCCTTAGAAATAGGTAAGGAAATAGTAGTAGGCAAGTTTGTGGATATCGAGAAACCCACTTTTTTAGATTACCAAACGGCACAGGTAGAAAAGAATGAAGCAAAGATGTAGTATAAGAATTTCTGGGTTTGGCGGCCAGGGAATTGTATTGAGTGGTTATATTGTTGGAAAAGCCGCTTCCTTGCATGACAAGAAGAATTCAGCTTTTACCCAGAGTTACGGGCCGGAGGCAAGGGGTGGTGCTTGCAGTGCTTGTGTGGTTATCGAGGAAGGCAAAATCAGTTATCCTTTGGTAAAAAATGCTGATTTTCTTATTGTGTTGTCAAAGGAAGGGTATGAAAAATACTCTGACAAGGTGACCGCTGAAGGCTTAACCTTCGTGGATTCTGACCTGGTAAGTGGAGCCCTTGTAGATAACCAGAAAGTTTTTGGAATTCCCGCAACGAGGTTGGCTGAAAGTATGGGTAAAAAGATTGTCGCGAACATAATCATGCTGGGATTTTTTACTGCCGTAACCGGTGTCATCTCTAAGGAAGCCATGATAGAGAGTATAAAGACATCAGTCAAAAAATCTTTTATTGATATCAATTTGAAAGCATTTGCGCGAGGGTGTGAGCATGCCGCAACAATCAGAGGACAAGAGTAAAAAGAAATACAAGCCGCGGGTATTTAAGGGGACTGTGTATATCATTAAGGAACGGTGTAAAGGCTGCGGATTTTGTATCGAGTACTGCCCTAAGAAGATACTCCAAGAATCCAAAGAGTTTAATGAGAAAGGGTATCACTATCCTGTTGTGATTGATGAGGATGAGTGCGTAAATTGTAAGGTTTGTGAGGATATCTGTCCGGAATTTGCCATTTATTCTCTGGTCAAAGAAGAAACTAAGGAGAAACCGACAAATAAAGATAAGGATAAAAAGAAGTAGCTGCAATAAAAATTATCTAAATTTATGTCAGCAAAGAAACCGTCCAAAAGGATCGGTGTATTTATCTGTCACTGTGGCGGTAATATCTCCAGCGTCATTGATGTAGAAAAGTTAGCGCAGGCAATAGGAAAGCTTCCCGGAGTGGCATTATCTACTACCTATCAATATGTATGTTCTGCTCCCGGCCAAGATTTAATTAGAGAGAAGGTTAAAGAACACAATCTTGATGCCTATATTGTAGCTGCCTGTTCTCATACCCTTCATGAGACTACTTTCCGCACATTAGGCAAAGAAACTGGTCTGAACCCTTACCAAGTAGAGATAGCAAACATAAGAGAGCAAGACTCTTGGGTGCATGATGATCCCCAGAAAGCCACCAGCAAAGCAGTACGTATCATTAGGAGCGTAATAGAAAAATTGCGACTCAATGAAGACCTTTTGCCGATAGAGGTGCCGGTTACCAAAAAAGTATTAATTGTTGGCGCGGGGATTGCTGGTATCCAGGCTGCCTTGGATATAGCAAATGCCGGTTATAAGGTTACTCTCCTGGAGAAAAGGGCATCTATTGGTGGGCATATGGCCCAGATTTCCAAAACGTTTCCTACTCTTGATTGTTCTCAATGCATCATGACTCCTCGAATGGTAGAGGTATCCCATCATAAAAATATAGAGTTGCTTACGTATAGCGAGGTTGAAGATGTCGCCGGATACGTGGGAAATTTTAAAGTAAAGATAAAGAAGAACCCGATATATATTGATCCTGAGAAGTGCACTCTGTGTGATAAGTGCGTGGAGGTCTGCCCTGTAGAGGTAGACAGTGAACATGATAGAGGGATAAAGAAAAGAAAAGCTATTTATATTCCGTTTCCTCAGGCAGTACCTGCTACCTATACCTTGGATGTACATTCCTGCTTGGGTCTTCTTCCCATTGCCTGTGGTGAATGCGTTAAGGTGTGTGAACCCCAGGCAATTGATTACGATATGGAACCTCAGTTTATCGAAGATACTTTTGGTGCAATTATCGTATCCACAGGGTATGAGTTGTATCCTGTGTTGAATTTAGAGGAATATGGAGCAGACCAAATTCCTGATGTCGTTGATGGCATGCAGTTTGAACGACTCTTGTATCTTGATTCTTCTACCGGTTGCGGAATAAAGAGGCCATCTGACGGCAAAGTTCCTGGGGAAGTTGTTTTTGTTCAGTGTGCTGGCTCTCGGGACCCTGAGTTACATAATGCCTATTGTTCGAGAATCTGTTGCATGTACACTTCCAAGCAGGCTATGTTGTATAAGAGCGCTTTTCCCGAAGGTAAATCCTATATATTTTATATAGATATTCGTTCTGGTGGCAAAGGGTATGAAGAGTTTGTTCAGAGAGCACGGGAAGAGCACGATGTAACTTACCTTCGCGGTAAAGTATCAAAAATTTTTCAGGAAGACGGTAAAGTAGTAGTTTGGGGTGCAGATACCCTTACGGGAGAAAAGGTGGAGATTAAAGCTGATTTAGTAGTCCTTGCCACTACCATGGTTCCTTCCCCGGGCACCAAAGACCTGGCAAACAAGCTGAAATTGAATGTTGATGAGCACGGGTTTACCCAGGAAGCACATCCTAAGCTAAGGCCGGTAGAGAGTCTTTCCGCAGGGGTATTTATGGCCGGCTGCGCACAGAGCCCTCGGGATATTCCCGATACTGTATCGAGTGCTTCAGGAGCAGCAAGTAAAGTTATGGCGATGATTTCTGGAGATGTTCTCGAGAGAGAACCGATTATTGCTCGTGTTGATGAAGATATCTGTAGTGGATGCAAAATGTGTATTTCGGTCTGTCCTTATGATGCCAGAGAATACAACAGTGACAAAAATATCGTTGAGGTAAATTCTGCGAAATGCGAAGCCTGTGGTTCTTGTGTGGTCACATGTCCCAGCGGAGCAACTCAGCAGCTCAACTTTGCTGATACACAGATAAAGGAAATGGTGAGAGCAATACTATCTGATAAAGAAAGTAGCGAGTAGCAAGTAGAGAGTAGCAAGATTTTCTCGCTACTTGTTGCTCTCTACTCGCTACTCCTGAGCGAAGCGAGGGGTATATGAGCAGCAGCAGTAGGTTTGAACCGAAGATAGTTGGGTTTATTTGTAAGTGGTGTACTTCTGCTGCTGCTGACCTTGCCGGAGTAAGCAGGCTAAAGTATCAACCAAATGTAGTGAGCCTAAGAGTTATGTGTTCTTCGCGGGTAGACCCAGAGCATATCTTGCAAGCTTTCAAAGGCGGAGCTGATGGGGTATTGGTGGGGGGCTGTCACCCCGGTGACTGTCACTATCAGGTTGGTAATTACCAGACCCGTAAAAGGATAATGATGCTTCTTGAGATTCTCAAAGATATGGGAATTTCTCCAACGAGGTTGAGGTTAGAGTGGATTTCTGCTTCAGAAGGAGCTAAATTCCAAGATACAATGAACGAATTCATCAACACCATAAGAGAACTTGGCCCATTAGGCCTTAAGGTTAAATAACGGAGGTATTAATATGGAGCAGGTAAAGAAAATAACCGTGTATATTATGGGCAAGGCTTATAAGGTTCCGGCTGACCAGACTATCATGGGTGCACTGGAATATGCCGGATACCAGTTAGTCCGAGGAGTGGGATGCCGTGAAGGATTTTGTGGTTCATGCGCTACTATTTATCGTAAACCCGGCGATTACAAATTTCATATGGCTCCTGCCTGTTCAACCTTAGTTGAAGACCAAATGTATTTATCCCAGATTCCCTTTGTTCCTACTGATAAGCCTGTTTACAATATAGAGAAGTTAGAGCCAGATTATACTGCTTTTGAGAAGGTATTTCCTGAGACTTTTAGGTGTGTCGCCTGTAACACCTGCACAAAAGCCTGCCCCCAGGACCTTGAAGTGATGGATTATATCCAAGCCATTATCAAAAATAATATTTCTGAATGTGCTGACCTTTCCTTTGACTGTATTGCCTGTGGTTTGTGCGCTATCAGGTGCCCGGCGGAAATGGTTCAGCACAATATAGGTCTTTTATCAAGAAGGTTGTATGGCAAATACCTAAACCCCAGAGGAAAGAACTTGAAGAATCGCCTCCAGGAAATTAAGGAAGGTAAATACGAACAAGAAATCAGACAGATGATGACTATGGATAAAGATAATTTAGTAAAGACATATCATGGTAGAGATATTGAGCCGGATTATAGGGATGTAGGAGCTGACTGAAGGAGGAAAAAATGTATCCAGAATATATGCAGGAATCTCTAAAAAAAATTGAAAAGAGTAGGCCTCAGAGGCTTAAGCTCGCAAAATCAGGTGAGCCGATTTTCTCCATCATGAGCGCTCAAGAAAGGGAAACCGTCTTAAAGAAATTTCATCCTGATTATAAGGAAACAAGTAAGCGAACTATAAAGGTGGGGCCGAATAAAGGAGGGCTCATCACTGCTCAGGTTGCAGATATACTTGAGGCTCATCCCCGAGTGAATATAGATAACTTTAATTTAAAACAACCTGATTATACCACTGACCTTTTAATTATTGGCGGTGGTGGAGCAGGATGTGCTGCTGCGATAATGGCACAAAAGGAGGGAATAAAGTCTATAATCGCTACAAAACTGCGGACCGGTGACGCCAATTCCATGATGTCGCAAGGAGGAATACAGGCAGCAGTGAACCCGCAGGATTCACCGGTCTGGCATTACCTTGATACGATTGGTGGTGGACACTTTGATAACAAGCCAGAACTTGTCCAGGCTGCAGTTAATGATGCGCCTCTCGTAATAGATTGGCTCGAGAATTTGGGAGTAATATTTGATAAAGATAAACAGGGTGAACTTAGGGCTTTGTCCTTCGGTGGTTATTCCCGCAAGAGAATGCTTTCCTGCCGCGACTATACGGGGATGGCTATTATGCGCACTCTTATGGATGAGGTGAAAAATCACCCTGAGGATATCACGCTCATGGAATTTTTTCCAGCAGTAGAGCTTCTCCTTGACGAAAAAGGTCATTGCGCAGGGGCAGTGGTATACAACTTAGAAACCAGGGAGTATTTTACCATTAAAGCCAATGCCACGATTATTTCTACCGGCGGCTTTGGCAGACTCCATATTAATGGGTATGATACTACCAATCATTATGGAGCAACATGCGATGGGCCAGTAATAGCGTATCGTGCTGGGGCAAGATTACTGTATATGGATTCAGTCCAGTATCATCCTACCGGCGCAGCATATCCTGAACAGATAGCAGGGTTTCTTGTCACAGAAAAAGTCAGAGGCGCTGGAGGCCAAGTCCTTAATAAAGAGGGAGAAATCTTTGTATATCCCAAGGAACCAAGAGATGTGGAAACGGCTGCGATTATTCGGGAATGCATGGAGAGGAAGATGGGGATTAAGGACCACTACGGACGGTATGGGGTGTGGCTCGATTCTCCAATAATCAATCAGATACAAGGCGAAGGTTTTATCGAAAGAGAGTATCCGGCAATGGTGAGGCAGTTTAAAAGGTTCAATATTGATATGACTAAAGAACCGCTATTTGTATTTCCTACCCTTCATTATCAAAACGGAGGGGTTGAAATTAATGAAAAGTGTGAAACAAATATCCCCGGGCTGTTTGTGGCGGGAGAGGCTTCTGGAGGTCTGCACGGAAGAAACCGGCTGATGGGTAATTCCATACTTGACTACAATGTTTTTGGCAGGCGTGCAGGGATGTATGCTGGCCGGTATGCAAAGGAACATAAGGCAGGCAAATTGTCTCTTGAGCATGTAAAGAGATACCAAAAGCAGCTTAAAAGTGCTGGCATTGAAACCGATAAGATTTCGCCGGTACTTCTGCCTGATTATACTCCTGAACCAGTCAGAGACAGGCAATTCACTGCTCATTATGAAGGAACCCTACGATGAGTAAACCTAAAGTTGCTTTATATTGGTGTTCAAGTTGTGGAGGGTGTGAGGAATCGGTAGTGGATTTAGCCCAGGATATTTTACCGGTAACGAGTGCGGTGGATATTATATTTTGGCCGGTAGCAATGGATTTTAAATATAGCGATATTGAAGTTTTGCAAGACGGCGAGATTGCGGCAACTTTGATAAATGGAGCTATTCGAATGGATGAACAAGAACATATCGCCAAGTTATTGAGGAAGAAGTCACAACTGATTATTGCCCATGGAAGTTGTGCCCATTTAGGAGGAGTTGTAGGGTTGGCCAATTTCTATAAAAGAGAAGATGTATTAGGTGAGGCATTTAAGGAAGTCCCCACTGTAAAAAATCCCAAAGGTATATTACCACAAGTAAAAACAGAGGAGGCTGGAAGAGAATTAGAGTTGCCGGCGCTTCACGATACGGTAAAGACCTTGGACCAAGTGGTGCAGGTTGATTATTATATACCCGGCTGTCCCCCTCCCCCTGAACTTATCAAGAATGCCTTTGCGGCAATCCTCGAAAATAAACTCCCCCCTAAAGGTACGGTTCTGGCAGAGAAAAAGGCGCTTTGCGATTCATGCTCTCGTAAGGAAAGCAAACCCGATAAAATCAAGCTAAGTAAATTTAAGAGGCTCTATGAGGTAGAGTGGGATCCTGAGAAGTGTTTTTTAGAGGAGGGGATTATCTGCCTTGGGCCCTCAACAAGAGATGGATGTGGGGAAAGATGCATAAAGGCGAATTTTCCCTGTCGAGGTTGTTTCGGACCTACTGATGAGGTACTCGATCAAGGAGCGAAATCATTATCATACCTTGCATCACTCATTGATTCAGACGATGAAGAAGAGGTGAAAAAAATTATAGATTCAATACCTGATATGGCGGGATTATTTTATCGATACAGTTTGGCGTCGTCGATACTGAGGGGAAATATAAACAGAGGAACAAAATGAAGAGGCGCATTACAATTGACCCCATAACCAGATTAGAAGGCCACGGTAAGATAGATATCTTTCTTGATCGCAAGGGCGATGTGGAGAAAGCATATTTGCAGGTGCCAGAGTTCAGGGGTTTTGAGAAGTTTTGCCAAGGTAGAGCCGCAGAAGAGATGCCTGCTCTTACTCAGAAGATTTGCGGAGTTTGTCCTACTGCCCACCATATGGCTTCAACCAAGGCATTGGATAGCCTTTTCAGTGTAGAGGCACCTCAATCAGCAAAAGCAATCAGAGAGTTAATGTATAATGCATTCATGTTTGAAGACCATCTCTTGCATTTTTATGTTTTGGGTGGGCCTGATTTTGTAGTTGGCCCGGATGCCCCAAAGTCGGAAAGAAATATTCTCGGCGTGATAGGCAAGGTGGGCCTGGAGGTCGGCAAAAAAGTCATTGATATAAGAAATAGAGTGCGGGGCATAAACGCTACTATTAGTGCAAGTTCCCTTTATCCTGTGTGTGGCCTGCCCGGTGGAATTTCAAAATCTTTAAGCAAAGAAGACAGAGCCAATATAAAAGCGGTTGCAAAAGATGTAGTAGAATTTGCAAAATTTAC
Organism: Candidatus Omnitrophota bacterium; assembly: GCA_020343695.1. Lineage (GTDB taxonomy): Bacteria > Omnitrophota > Gorgyraeia > Duberdicusellales > 4484-171. The sequence continues at coordinate 1,000,360 of CP070807.1, forward strand.
TTTGAAGGTATTTGATGATATTGTTCTTAAGAATAAAAAATATGTTGATTTAATCACCGGTAGCACCTACTTTCATAAAACTTACTATATGGGCCTGGTGGATGCCAATAATAAAGTAAATTTTTATGACGGCAAAGTAAGAGTAGTTGATCCCGAAGGTCATGAGTTTATAAGATTTGAGGCAAAGGATTATCTTAAGCATTTAGAAGAGTTACCTGTACCCTGGAGCTATTTGAGGATACTTTATTTAAAAAGTATCGGTTGGAAGGGATTTGTCGACGGAAAAGAGAGCGGTATCTATAGGGTAGCTCCTTTAGCCCGCCTTAATGCATCTGAAGGAATGGCTACACCGTTAGCGCAGGCAGAATTCCAGAGAATGTTTGATACTTTGGGAGGCAAACCCGCTCATAACACTCTTGCCTATCACTGGGCAAGGCTCGTTGAGGTTTTATACGCCGCAGAGAGAATTCAGGAACTTTCCCAAGTCGAGGAACTTACCAATTCCAAAGTGCGAAATATTCCTAAAGATGCTCCCAGTGAGGGCGTCGGTGTTGTAGAGGCGCCGAGGGGAACACTTTTCCACCACTACAAGACCGACCAGAAAGGGATTTTACAGAAAGTAAATCTTCTGGTTGCTACCCAGAATAATGCTGCGGCTATTTGTATGTCAATTGAGAAAGCCGCGAAAGGTTTAATAAAAAGAGGTAAAGTGAATGATGGTCTGCTCAATATGTGTGAGATGGCCTTCCGGGCTTATGATCCTTGCCTTGCCTGCGCAACTCATAGTCTTGTAGGCGAGATGCCAATGATTGTGAGCATCTACGATAAAAAGAATAAGTTGGTTAAAGAAATAAGAAGAGACTAACAGGAATAACCAAACATCAAGATACAATAACCAAACAATGACCAATAACCAAATTCAAATAACCAAACAAAAATCAGCAGGATTGTTTGGCGATTGGTTATTGGATATTGGAATTTGTTTGTATCTTGTTTCTTGGTTATTGGTTATTTCGTGTTGTTTCGAATTTTAATGATGAAGACGTTGGTATTGGGTATTGGTAATACAATACGCGGGGATGATAGTATAGGAATTCATTTGGCTCGCAGGCTAAGAGAGATTCTGCCTTCACGCTTTGCGATAAAAGAATTGAGTACAGCCGGTTTAGATTTTATGGAGGCAGTTTCTGGCTACAGAAAAGTTTTCCTCATCGATGCCATACATACCTCTCAAGGTATTGCTGGCCAAGTGTATCGTTTGGGGTTAGAAGATTTTGCATACCCCTCTTGCTTATCATCCACTCATGCACTCAATCTTAAGCAGGTTCTGGAGTTAGGCAGGAAGCTAAAAGAGGAAGAGATGCCTGAGGAGATAGAAATTCTGGCAATTGAGGCTCCGCACCTTGATGAATTTTCGCAAGATTTAAGCCCTCAGCTCGCAGCGCAGTTTGATAAAATTGTTGAAACAGTCAGAAGCCAAATAGAATTAGGGAGTAACAAGTAGCGAGAGATGACTAATAACCAAATTCCAAGATACAATAACCAAATAATAACCAATCCTTCGACAAGCTCAGGATTGGCCCTGAGCATAGTCGAATGGGCCAATAACCAAATTTCAATAATAAAACAGGATCACGATGAGTTGTTTGGTTATTGAACATTGGAATTTATTTGTATCTTGGTTATTGGAATTTAAAAAATCTTGCTACTTCCGAACGAAGTGAGGTGGATATGAACGTTTATGTTGGTGCCACAAGACAGAATGAAGGAAAAACCGTTGTCTGTTTAGGCCTCTTAAACGCTTTTCTTCGAAGGCTCAATAAGGTAGGTTACATCAAGCCCGTTGGCCAGCAATTCAATATTGTAGACGGACAAGAAATAGATAAAGATGCGATATTGATGAAGTCAGTCTACAAACTGCGAGAGAATTTAAAAGATATGAGCCCTATCGCTGTTCCTAGAGGCTTTACAGAGAATTATATCCTTCAGGGAAATAAAGAGGAACTTGCAAAGCGGGTAGTTGAGTCTTACGGCAGGGTATCGAAAGATAAAAAGATGGTTGTTATTGAAGGAACAGGGCATGCTGGCGTGGGCTCAGTCTTTGATATGCCCAATGCAGAGGTGGCAAGGCTTCTGAAGACGAGGGTTATTTTGGTAAGCTGCGGAGGAATTGGCCGGCCTATTGATGAGATAATGTTGAATAAGCCGACCTTTGATTCCCATGGGATTCAAATATTGGGAGTAATTATTAATAAAGTTTATCCTGATAAATACGATAAAATAAATGATTTTGTTAGGAAAGGCCTTGAGAGGAAAAACATTGAAGTTTTAGGGGTAATTCCTTATAATGAGGTCCTTTCCAGCCCCACACTATCAGAGCTCTTGGAGGATATTGGAGGCAAGCTCTTGAGCGGAGAAGGAGAGTTAGAAAATACAGTAAATAGAATAGTAGTGGGTGCCATGCCTCCCCATGAATCATTAGATTATTTTGGGCCGGGGACATTGCTCATTACTCCCGGCAACAGAGAAGATATCATATTGGCGGCAATGAGCGGTTCTCTGCCCGGCATTACAAAAACTTTCTGCGTATCAGGGATTGTCCTTACCGGCGGCATTATCCCTCATAAAAATGTCAGGCATCTTATGGAAGAGGTGCCTATTCCCGTGATATCTGTAGAAGATGATACTTTTGCTACGGCTTCCAAGATTAACAGCCTTATCGTCAAAGTAAGACCAGGAGAGGTAAAAAAAATTAAAACTGTAGAGCGATTAATAGAAAAATATGTAGATATTGACAGAATACTGCAGTTGGTTAAAAAGTGAGAGTAAATGGGCAGAAGACTTAAGGATTACAAATATATCCGTAGTAAGCCAAAAGTTTCCCCTAAGGCCTTTGTAGCAAGCGGAGTTAAATTGATAGGAGCGGTTTCTATAGGCGATTATTCAAGTATCTGGTATAATGCGGTTATTCGCGCAGATATTAATAGGATTGAGATTGGTTCACACACCAATATCCAAGATGCATGCATTCTTCATGTTTCTGATGAATTAGGGGTTAAAATAGCTGATTATGTTACCGTAGGCCATGGAGCAATCCTTCATGCCTGTTCTGTCCAGAGTGGGGCAGTTATTGGTCTGGGAGCAAAAGTATTAAATGCAGCCAATATTGGAGCCGAATCTGTAGTCGCCGCCGGTACATTAGTGCCACCGAAGTTTGTTGTTCCTGCCCGCACTCTGGCAAAAGGACATCCGGCTAAAATAGCAAGGAAGTTAACGAAAAAAGAGATAGAAGAGAATCGTTGGTGGGCAAATAAATATGAACAATTGATAGGTAAATACAGGAAGCATTATCAAATGAAGACATAACTTAGCAAACGATAGTGAAGCTAAGTTATCTGTCTGAATTTGAACCCACACCCAGCTTCATCGAAGAATCTCTTCGTCGAGGCTGGGTGTGGGGTTCAATCCGCGCATACGACTTATGTTCACTTCGTTCCATAAGTCGTGCGTTCATTGAAGGAGGTTAAATGAAATCTTTATCGCAGAGAGCTAATGGTGTTACTCCTTCTCCCACCTTGGCCATATCAGCTAAGGCAAAGGAGATGAAAAAGCAAGGGGTGGATGTTATTATCTTTGGGGCAGGAGAACCGGATTTTGATACCCCAAAGTTTGTAAAGCAAGCAGCTATCTCGGCAATAAATGAAGGTTTTACCAAATATACCCCTGCTTCAGGGACAAAGGAATTAAAAGAGGCAGTGGTAGCTAAGCTACAGCGAGACAATAAGCTGGATTACAGTGCAAATCAAATAATTATTTCTTGCGGGGCAAAACATTCTCTCTATAACTGCTTTCAGGCAATCTGTAACCCCGGGGATGAGGTAATCATATTTTCCCCTTATTGGGTAAGTTACCCTGAAATGATAAAATTGGCAGGGGCTGTACCCGTTGTCGTAACCACCAAAGAGCAGGATGGGTTTCGGCCTTCTCTTTCTTCAGTAACCTCGGCTATCTCTCAAAAAACAAAAGCGATAATTATTAACAGCCCTTGTAATCCTACCGGCAGCGTCTACCCTGAGGAGCTTTTAAGGCAGATAGGTGAGGCCGCTGTAAAGAATGATTTATGGATAATTTCTGATGAGGTATATGAAAAGATAATTTTCGATTCCAAAGAATATATAAGTATAGCGGCCTTAGGAGAAGATATAAAAAGTCATACCATAGTTGTAAATGCAGTATCGAAAACCTATGCCATGACCGGATGGCGAATCGGCTATCTTGCTGGGCCTGCTGAAGCAATAAAAGCTATGGGAAACATTCAATCACATTCAACCTCAAACCCGAATTCTATTGCCCAAAGGGCAGCACTTACAGCTTTAGGAGGCAATCAAGAAGAAGTTTCAAAGATGGTGGTAGAGTTTGAAAAAAGACGGAATTTTATCGTAGAGAAACTCAAAGAATTCGAAAAGGTGAGTTTCCATAAACCCGAAGGAGCATTCTATCTCTTTTTAAATATTGGTTCCTTTCTTAAGCAAGATTCAAAAGGCGTAAAAAAGATTAATAATTCTGTGGATTTTGCCAATTATCTTCTCCAGGAGGCAAAAGTAGCAGTAGTGCCGGGCTCTGCCTTTGGTGCTGATGACTACATTCGTATGTCCTTTGCAACTTCTATACAGGATTTGTCCAAAGGCCTTGACCGAATAGAGACTGCTTTGTTTAGGGTGGGGGTATTTTGAGAGAAGAGCGGATAGCGCCTTTGGTGTGGGTGTAATGATTTCTGGTACGAGGCATAAGAAATTTAAGAAATGGATGAAAAAGAAAAACTAAGATTGCAAAAAGAATTAGAAGAGTTAAAGAAGAAACAAGAGGAATCTTCAAAAAAAGATTGGGTTGAGGTATATAAAATATTTGATTTAGTGGAAGCCCCAATAGTAGAAGATATTTTAAACAAAAATGATATACCCACAGATACCTATTATTTTGATGCCGCGCCTGTATACTTAGTTTATAGTACTTCAAAAGAAAAAGGAATTATAAGAGTAGAAAAAAAATACGAAGAAAAAGCGCACCAAATAATCAGGGATTTTGAAGAGAATAAAAATAAACCGCCTTAAAAGGGAGGGAAAATGAGATTGTTTAGACAAATTGTTATTTTATTTTTGGTAACTTGTACTATTATATTAAATGTATCTTTGGCAAAAGAAAAAGAGATGCCTTTATCTGGAGTACCTCAAGAAGTTATTGATGCTGCTAAGGAAGAAATACCTGGGATTAAGCTTATCGAGGCAGAAATGGTTACGACAGATGACGGCAGAACTTTTTATGAAATAGAAGGAAAATTAGGAAGAGAGGTATATGAACTCAAAATTAAACCTGAAGGAAAGGTGCTTTTCGCCGGTCATGAAAAAGAAATCCGCTTATATAAAGTTCCTGAAAGAGTTATTGCTGCCGCCAAGAGAAGAGTAAAAGGGATTAGGGTGATAGAAGCAGAGAAAATTACAAAAATGAACGGCGAAATATTATATGAAATTGAAGGCAGGGTAAAAGGACAAACATACGAATTACTCATTACTCCCAAAGGGAAAATCATCGAAACTGACTTAGAAGACGACTTTGATGATGAAAATGACTGAAAATAGAAATTAAACTCTTAACAGCCCGGATATTATATAGATGGAAAAAGTAATAATTAAAGATATAATATTGGGTATTAATTGAAGGAGGCTAGAGATGGCTAAGAAGAAGACGAAGAAGAAAAAATATCCATTGAAGGAAGTAGGGGAGCCGAATTTATTCCGTGATATCTTTCCCTATTCGGAGGTTCCTAAAATTGTCCTTGGGCAGAAAGAGGTACCGATGGATCCTCCCAAAGATTTCTGGATTACCTGTACTACCTTTCGAGACGGGCAACAGGCAAGACCTCCCTATACGGTGAAGCAAATAGTAGGCCTCTATGAATTTATGCATAGGTTAGGCGGACCAAAGGGAATAATTAGGCAGTGTGAATTTTTCCTTTACAGCAAAAAAGACCGCGAAGCAGTAGAAAAATGCTTGCAGAAACGGCATCGGTATCCCGAGGTTACTGGTTGGATAAGGGCAAATAAGAATGATTTTCAATTAGTGAAGGAAATGGGGCTCAAAGAAACAGGAATTCTTACTTCTTGTTCTGATTATCACATCTTCTTAAAGTTAAACAAAGATAGAAAGGCTGCCTTAGAGGGATATTTAGATGTGGTAAGAGCAGCCTTAGATGCCGGGGTTTTGCCCCGTTGTCACTTAGAAGATATTACCCGTGCCGACATGTATGGATTTGTTTTGCCATTTGTTCAAGCACTTATGGACTTGGCAGACGAATCCGGTGTGCCGATAAAGATACGACTCTGTGATACTTTAGGATATGGTATTCCTTACCCGGGAGCGCCTCTTCCAAGAAGTGTTGCCAAGCTGGTTCATACTGTTGTCCATGAGGGAGGTGTCCCCCCGGAGAGATTAGAATGGCATGGTCACAATGATTTTCATAAGGTGCTGGCCAATGCCGCTGCAGCATGGTTATACGGATGCGCAGCTGCCAATGGAACTCTCTTGGGATTTGGTGAGCGTACCGGTAATCCTCCTATCGAAGGTTTGGTAATCGAATACATTGGTTTAAAGGGCGAGACTTCAGGAATGGACACCACAGTAATTACGGAAATTGCCGAGTATTTCCAAAAGGAAATCGGCGCGGTTATTCCGCCAAACTATCCTTTTGTAGGCTCATCATTTAATACTACAAGAGCGGGAATTCATGCTGACGGAGTTTTTAAAAACGAAGAAATTTATAATATTTTTGATACAGCCAAATTGCTTAAACGGCCCTTACGGGTTACGGTTACTGATAAATCCGGTTTGGCAGGGATAGCCTACTGGGTGGATGCCTATTTAGGACTTAAAGACGAACAGAAAATAGATAAGCATCATCCGGGAATTGTGGCTATCGCCAAATGGGTTGAGGAGCAGTATAGGCAGAAGAGAACTACAGGTATCTCTGATGATGAGATGCTCATACAGGCGCGAAAACACCTGCCTCAGTATTTTGAATCAGACCTTGACCGCATAAAAAAGAAAGCAAGTGAGTTGGTTGTCTCTTTAATTAAAGAGATTAAGGATGATGAACACATTGTCTCCATGAATCCGCTTAAAGCCGAGGCGTTTTTGGAAGCGATAGTAGAGGAGGACCCTTTTATCCAGTTTATTTATATTGTGGATGCAGAGGGTAAAAAAGTTACCAAAAACATTACCCACCCACAATATCGAAAAGAATTCGAGACAAAGGGTCTGGATTCGGATTTCACTGGCCGGCAGTGGTTTATCGAGCCGATGAAGACCGGCAATATTCACGTGACCAATCTTTACACCTCAAAAATTACAGGAAATTTATGCATCACGGTTTCAGCACCAATAAAAAATGAGCAAAATCAGACAGTAGGAATTTTAGGCATTGACCTGAAGTTTGAGGATTTAGCAAAACTGTGATAAAAACGCGAATTAAAAAAGGAGCTAAAAAAAGGAGTTAAAAGATGAATGCCAAGGTATCAGTGATTGGTGCAGGGCATGTAGGGGCTACGGTTACCTTGCTGTTAGCCCAAAAAGAGCTGGCAGATTTGGTAATGGTCGATATAGTTGAGGGTCTACCTCAAGGTAAAGCTTTAGATCTCTTGGAAGCTTGCCCTCTTTTAGGTTACAGTTGTAAGGTTTCAGGGACTAATTCTTATGAGGATATTAAAGGCTCTCAAATAGTAGTGGTAACAGCGGGTCTTGCGCGAAAACCCGGCATGGATAGATTAGACTTATTAAAGAAAAATGCTGCCATAGTTAAAGATGTCGTTGAGAATATCCGTAAATATGCTCCCCAGTCTTTTATCTTGGTGGTTACCAATCCCTTGGATGTGATGACTTATTATGCCCTTAAAATAAGCGGTTTTGATAAAAAAAGAGTTTTCGGCCAGGCAGGTGTTTTGGATGGGGCCAGATTTTCTTCATTTATCGCTCAAAAGTTAGGCGTATCTATGCAGGATGTGAATGCCATGGTGTTAGGAGGTCATGGTGATACTATGCTGCCATTACCCAGATACACGACGGTTTGTGGAGTGCCAGTAACAGAACTTCTAAAAGAAGATGTTCTCAGTCAACTTGTCACCAGAACCCGCAAAGCTGGAGGCGAGATTGTTTCTTTGCTAAAAACCGGAAGCGCCTATTACTCTCCTGCAGCGAGTGTGGTACATATGGTGGAGGCAGTACTTAAAGATAAAAAGACTGTTTGTCCTGTTTC
>CP070807.1:1008764-1019843 GCA_020343695.1 Candidatus Omnitrophota bacterium
GATTTGCCTCAATAGGAATCACCGATATAGTAACTCCAGATTTATTCTTAAGGTGGTAATCCACCATATCCTTTATGTTCATGCGATAGATATGGTCTCCTCCAAATATTGCAACAAGACGTGGCTTAAAATCATAAATGAGATTGATGTTCTGATAGACAGAATCTGCGGTACCTCGATACCATTCCCTCAAATCTTCTCGTCGCATCTGAGGAGGAACAACAGTAATAAAATGTTTGGGCAGAAGTCCTTCTTTTATCCACGTTGTTCGTATGTGCTCAATCAACGACTGAGATTTATATTGAACCAAAACGTAGATAGAATAAATTCTTGAATTGATGAGATTGCTTAAGGCGAAATCAATGATTCTATACTTTCCACCAAAAGGTACCGATGGTTTTGTCCTCTCTAAAGTAAGGGGGTACAACCGCTCACCTCTTCCTCCTGCCAATACCAACGCTAATATTTCATCGCTCGATTTCGGCATTTGGGTTACTCCTTTACCTCACCTGCTTTAAAAAGCGCGAACTTTGTCGCCAAGGGGCCGATGAGTTCGAAAATAACAGTGGTAGCGACGGTCACTGTTAATATAACATCTCCCCAAGGCTCGCCAAGTTTGTACTTGGCGAGCAGCGCACATGCTAACGCCACTCCTGCCTGAGGGGTTAAAGCTAAACCCATATACTTTTTGATAGGAGAAGAGCTCGCTGTAACACGTGCCCCAACGAATGCTCCTATTATCTTTCCTGCTGTTCTGAAAATAATAAAGCCCACTGTTAATGCGAGCGCAGCTCCTAATACCGTTATTTTCAAACTGGCTCCGGCGAGCACAAAAAATATAATATAGAGGGGAGAATCTATCTCTCGTAAAGAGTTGAAGAAATCAGCGTTCATCTTATTGATATTGATTAATACTGCTCCGAAAACCATGCATGAGAGGAGCACAGAGAAATTAAGGGCTGAAGCTAAGCTTATCACCAAGAATAAAAATCCAAGAGTATAAATCAAGCGCTCTTTCACATTGGCGATAAAATGAGAAAGCTTATTAAAAATGAGCGCTCCTATACCGCCCAACAGAAACGACCCTCCTATCTGCAGTAACACTCTGGAAAGATCCATAACGATATCGGAGATACTGCTGACTCCATCTATGAGTGACTGCGCCAGAGAAAGAGATAAGCTAAAAATGATCAAGGCCCAGGCGTCGTCTATGGCTACAACCCCCAAGAGAGTATCGGTAAATTCGCCTCTACTCCTATACTCTTGGATCACCATCACTACTGCTGCCGGCGCAGTAGCAGCGGCAATTGCTCCCAAAACAAAGGCGATGTAAAACGGCTGCTGAAAGATAAGCCATGTTGCTAAAACTACGAGCAACCAGGGAAAGAGAGAGTCGCTTATGGAAATACCTATTACAGCTTTACCCACGCGCCTCAGCGTGCCCAGGGAGAAACTCTCCCCTAAACTAAAGGCAATTATCCCCAGTACTACTTTTGAGAAAAACTCTGATGCAGAAAAAAGTTTTGCAGAAACCAAATTGAATACATCAGGAGACAACAGAATCCCTAAAGCGACATAGGCAGTAATCGTCGGTATTCGAAACTTTCTTGTGAGGCGTGCAGAAAAAAAACTTAATATGAATACAACCCCTAAACTAAAAATTGGATTATGGATAATGTACATAGACTAGATAATCCCCTTCTCTTTAAACATTCTCCGGACAATATCAAAAACGCCCACGATGCCTAAGAGGTGGTTTGAGCTATCGACAACAGGAAATTGGTCTGTCCTATGTAGACGCATAAACTTGTAGGCCTCTGCTAAAGAAACTTCTTGATCTAATGATAAGAAGTGAGTCTCCATGATATCATCAGCTAAAATCAGCTCTCCCATGGCAGGAGCAGGTTCCAGATCAAATACAGTTTCATCAATCTCTGCGAAAGGTATTTTCTTGAGCATTTTTACCTGGGGAGGCTTAAGAATGTCCATCAGGTTGGAAAGAGCCACAACGCCAATGAGCAGACCCTCCTCATCCACTACAGGAATTATAGGCAGAGCATGAAAATCTTTAAAGAGGTTCATTAAACTTCTTAGCGAAGTGGAACGTTTAACTGTCATCACTTCTTTCTTTATTACATCCTTTACTTTCATATTCCACCTTCCTTGTCTGGCATCCGCCTTAGGCGGATTCCCCCTCAGGGCCGTTAATATATTCCAATTTATGCCACTTAAGGTACTGGTCTCCAGGCTATCTAGAGAGTTAGGCATCAGAGAACAATAACCCCTCTGATGCTCGGTTCATGAGATTATCAAAGAAGACAGCTTCACTTCGCAATCAACCCTCTGGCCTATGACCATAAGAAGATTTTTATCTCTGAAATGTTCGCTTTCCCGTGTAACTTTCTGGCTTGGTATATGCGGTCTGTTTTAGGAGCCTTCAAATTTTCTGATAACCTCGACTATACGATCTGCCTCATGGGCAGAAAGTAACTCTTTTCTGAACGACTCATTCATTAAAAGCTTCGACAATTCTGCCAAGAGTCTTAGATAGAGATTAAGCTCTTTCGGGTCGGCTCCCATAAGGAAAACGAGGTTGACTTTTTGGCCATCTAAAGATTGAAAGTCTATGCCCGCATCGGATTTGCCAAAACCGATTACAAAACTTTTCACTGCCTTCGTTCGCGCGTGAGGTATGCCGATATTATGGCCTATCCCTGTAGAACCCAAAGATTCTCTTCCCAGTACATCACGTATAAACTGCTCCTCATCAATTAACCTCCCACTAGACGCTAATGCTGATGCGACCTCTCTAATAGCTTCTTCTTTATTCGTTGCCCCCAGCTTCATAATGCAGGCTTCCTTTTTCAAATAGTGCGAAATCTTCATCGTCTACCTCCCAATTATGTGTAGATGCAAACGGATGAACACGGATTCAAACAGATAACTCCTCTCCGCACCATCCGAAAAAATCTGTGTGCATCCACGACGAAGTTACCATCTAGGCGTATGACTCTATACTTTTTAAAAGGCCGTAACATAACAGCCTATCGCTTTCTTGAATCACATCATCGGCATGGGGAAATGGGACGAGCTGATCCTTCCGCTCAATGGAAAGAACAAGAATATCTTTATCAATAAATCCTGCCTCTTTCAGCGTAAGCCCCTTCTCTTCACTATCCTTGGTGATGGTAAGTTGAGCTATACCGTAACCTTTGGGCAAATGGAAAAGTTCCTCAAGGGTTTTTTGCTTTATTATACCTCTGGCAATAATCCTCTTTTCAATGAATCTATTAAAAGCGCGATTTAAACGTTTTAGGGTAGTGATCTTATAGAAGACATAGATAATCAAAAAGAGAATTAATGCCTTCTCGAAATCAGTCTCGAGCGTACCCTTACCAAAAGAGAAAAATAAACTACCCACCACAGAGATAATTCCTACTTTTCCCATAATCATAAGGACCGTTACTGTTCTTCTCCTCATATCGTCTGTCAAGATGGTTTCGGCCTCTTTCGTGGTAAATCCTGTTCCAGTGAAAGCAGAGACTGCCTGAAATCGCGCAGTCTTCTCGTCAAGCCCTGTAAGTTTTAAAATCACAGTCGCAACTCTCACGATAAAGAAAAAAACGACAACGATAATGAGTGTGGGAATAACTGCAGATACGATTTCCATACTTCTTCCTTTCTTGTTTCGCGCTATTGATATAAATTATAGGTCAATAAAGAGATTTGAGCAATAAAATTCTTTGCGTTTTTATGCTTTTGTACTTTCTTGGTAAGCACACAGATAATATAATCTCCGCGCGAGGTAAAAACAATCCCTATATCATGCACGATACCTTTTTCAAGTCCTGTCTTGTGAGCGACCTCAACGCCCTCAGGCAAATCCCGAGGAAGGCGGTCATTTACTTCCTGACGCTTGAGCAGAGACAGGGCATATTGAGAAAATTTTTTGTTAACAAGTCTGTTAGAATAAATAGTCTCCAGCAGATGTGTCATATCGACTGCCGTGGTGTAGTTCTCTATTCCTTTTTTGCGCTTATAGAAATCCATCATCTTTCTTGAGAGAGTAGTGTTTTTAAGCCCTAACTTCTTAAATCCCTCGTTGATATACTCAAACCCCAAAAGGCCAATGACTGTATTCGTAGCTGTGTTATCACTATGGGTAATCATAAGCTCTAAAATCTTCTCAACAGTCAGGGTTACAGGAAATCTCATGCGCTTTATCACTCCTGAACCTCCAAACACATCCTTTCGCATAATCACAACCTTCTGGCTCAAGGACAATCTACCTTCATTGACTGCATTAAGTGCGACTGCCAAAATCGGCAATTTTACAATACTTGCAGCAGGAAATGTTTCCTCTTCATTGCAGGCTACAGAAAGGTACGGAAAAGAAAGATCCTGTATCAGGATTGCCGAATGTACGTTTAGCTGCTCTGTCTGAGTGGTAATTTTTGCGTCCAGTGACTGAAAAATATCTTTCTTTTTCTGGTAGACGGCAAACTTAGGATAGGAGGTTAAAATAAGGAGAGAAAGGCCGATACATATAAGGCCACCAATATAGAGTGTTTTCTTTCTCATGAGTTTTTTCCAAAGATTACACGGATTATATTAAATTGCGTGCACATACCTCTTAAGAAAATCTGTACCTTTAGGCTGCCAACAGAGAAAATTTACGCCTCCGAGGAGAGCATCCTCGTACTTGGTTCTATCTTCCAGGGATGGGCAGCAACAACTATTGCAAAAAAGAGTGTATAGAGAAGCCAATCTCTTCCAATTAAAATTATTGCTGTCCAAGGATAACCCCCGTAAGGTTTCGTAATATCGGCAATAAGGCTATTTACTAAAATTGTCCCCAAAACTAGAGGAATTGCTATCTTAACAGTATAATCCCAAAAGGCTGGTAATTTCCAGAGAGAAAAATGATTAATGTGCTGCCTTAGCTTAAAGGCCCTATAAACCCAGGCAACGAGAATGCATTCTAAGATTCCACCCACTACTAATCCATATTTATTCAGAAAGTGGTCAACGATATCAAGCCAAATAATTCCTGCTTGAGTGGTAAATATTACTCCCCCTAAAAAACCACTGATTGCCAGAACTGAAACAACTGCTTTTCGAGAATAATGAAATTTATCGACAACTCCCGCCGTAAATGCTTCCAAAATAGATACCGAGGACGATAAGCCCGCGATCACCAAACAGCCGAAAAACATTATGCCGAACAATCGCGAGAAAGCGGGCAACATCCCGATGGTCTTTGGGAAAACGACGAAAGAAAGACTGATGGGGTCTTTCACAATATTTCCTATCTCTCCTTGAGGAAGCGAAAGTTCTGAAGCCATATATCCTAAAACTGAAAACACTACTAGCCCTGCGATAAAAGAAAAAGCGCAGTTAACAATACTAATCACCAAGGAATCTCTTACTACCTGAACTTTTTTCGGAAGGTATGAAGCGTAGGCAATAATAATACCAAAACCTAAGCTTAACGTAAAAAATATTTGAGAAAAGGCGTCTATCCATACTCCCGGCTCGCGCAATTTGTCAAAATTCGGTTTTAAATATACTTGTAACCCCTGATGTGCTCCTTGGAGCCTTATACTCCATGCTAAAAGGATAAGAATGAGAAAGAACAAAAGAGGCATAAACAGCTTGTTTGCTCGCTCCAGGCCCTTCTCTACTCCTAAAAATACAATTATCCAATTTAAGAACCAGATAACAGCTAAAGAAAATAGGATGAGCGTTTGAATGTTACCTATGGCAAACGGGGTAGTGATTTCTTCGGTTTTGCCTAAGAAATTTTCAAAGAAACCTCCGGGGTCCTGAACCCATGCCAAATCAAAAGAAAAAGCGAAATAATTAAAACACCAGGCGATAATCACAGAGTAATAAAGCACGATTCCAAACATTACAAAAATTATCTGCCACCATCCCAGCCACTCCCATCTCTTAGAAATACTCGCAAAGCTTGCGGGAGCAGAACCCCTCATTTTGTGCCCTAATCCAATTTCTAAAATCATAAGAGGGATGCCTACCACAAGGAGGGCAATAAGATAGGGAACCAAGAATGCCCCCCCTCCATTTTTATAGCAGAGATAGGGAAAACGCCAGATATTTCCCAAGCCAATGGCAGAACCTACTGCAGCGAGCAAAAATCCGATGTGAGTTTTCCATTGAGGGCGATGATGAACTAACAACGGGTCCTTCATATTTTTCTTAACAGGAGAATGAATGAATTCTTAAACGATTATCTACACTGATAAGACTCAGATGTTAAAATTATACCAAAAATTGCATGAATGTAAACTCCTCAAAGAGCGTTGCAGATGCAATTACTCAATTAATACCACCGCAATCGCTCTACTGTTTTTCGTGAGTATAGAGATGGTAAAGTTTCTCGATAAGGCAGGGTCCAATTGGCTAAATACCTTTATAATATGTGGGGAAGTTTTTTTAGAATGGCTATCTCCAGGAATGAGAAAGTGGGAAAAAATACACTGTCCTGTTACCCGTCACATCTACGAGGGTGGCAAGTGGGTTAGCGAATTCATCTTGTTGAGCGCTGCCAGGATCAAATCGTATCGCCATGCCGGTGATTCTCACACCCCCATCCTCGATAGCAACAATGAAACCACTGTCGGGATCAGGCACAAAACGCTGAGTAAGAGTTTGAAGGTTGCCGGCTTGGTTTCGAAACCGAATTTGATTTTGAGCAAGATCAAAGGTATACACGACAGATCCTGCCTCTTGGTTAATTGTCAAATCAGGTGCTGTGTAATCAAGGCCGGGGTTGTTGATGTCTCCTGCTCCCTCAAGAACATTCCTGTGCAGATGATCCAAAACAAAAGTCATCTCATTTAAAACTGTAGTCCTTGTTTCGGAGGAACGAAGGAATCGTTTGCTGGCAACATCAAAAGCGCTTACCCCTAAAATAATCACTACCAACAAAGTTATGGAAACAGCAAGCTCAACGAAGGTAATTGAACGCTTCATGTAAATTTGTCTTTATCCGCCGGTTGTGGGCGGTTCTCCTTCTTCGTCGTACTGAATTCTTATCTCCATTTCGCGATACTCGTGGCCGGCAGGTTGGGTAACCGTGTAATTTCCTTCGAAAAACACATTCTCTATCCTGAAACTATCTACATCATGGTCGCCAGGCTCAAGGCCTCCCCCTGACCCCGGAGCCCACCGTGACTGATCGACATCCTCAAAAAGGCCGTTAATCACAGTTCTGGATAGGTTGAGCGCAATTAACCGTCTATTGGCATGAGCTACATACCTTCTTACAGCAATAAAAGAAGCAAGAAGCCCTGCAAACACACTGGCAATTATTATTGCTCCGACAATTACTTCGGTTAATGTGATTGATTTCCGCATGCGTTCTTCCTTTAGGGTGCGAGCACACACCCATTATTAACTGGATTAATCGCATTACGCGTAATAGTGTAGAAGCACGCCCCTGCATCTTGTCTCGTTGCGGTCACTGTATAGTCATTGCCGGCAGCATTTACATCCACCGAATAATGCCACTCAACAATTGGTATCACAAGGTCCAATGCAGCATTGCACGCGGTAGGGTCAATAAGACCATCGTCATCGCATTCGACAAAGGCGTTTGTCTCAAGGAGAATGACATTTTCGGTTGCCTGAATAAGCCTCAATTGAGCTATTGCCTCTCTGCAAAGAGCCTGCTCTCTTACCATACCAAAATGATTCACTCCGAGGGTAGCGAGAATGCCGATAATGATAACTACTGTCATCATTTCAAGGAAAGTAATTGCTGCTTTCATATTCAGCATCTCCCTTTTTTCCCTCAGTAAATACCGCTACGAACAGATAACAAATAGATACGATAGGTTAGTAGGGACCAGTGAATGCATCAGCTCCAGTTGCAAAATTCGTATCGAGCACAAGAATGAAATTTGACCCAGCGGCAACGCCAGGTGGATTCTTGCCAGAGGCACCTTCACAGCGCAAAGCTCGTGCCTGCAATATGTTACCTGTAGTAGTGGGCTTAACAACATCATAGGCGAAATAGTGCGTCCCTCCACAATCTCCAAGTGCGGGACCAGGAAGCCCAGCCCCAATACCTGCATCAGCATCGTTAAAGGCATTGAGATTACCGCGATCCAAACGATGTGCAGCTGCCAGAGACCGAATTGTGCCTAAGATTGCTCTTGCCTCAGCACCTCTGGAGCGCTCAATCATACGGAAATACTGCTGAATTCCCAAAGTAGCCAAAATACCAATAATAACAATTACCACAACCAATTCAAGAAGCGTAAAACCCCTTTTCATCTTCCCCTCCTTTCTCTTCACGCTGAGCTTTAATTCGCTTTTATCAAACTCCCTCTACCATTTAAGTATATCATATACCACCCTGAAAAACAAGCAAAGTGAAGCCTTAGCCCCCCACTCCCAGAGTAGATAGTTGAAAAATAGGTAAAAATAGAGAAATTACCATACCTCCAATGAGTATACCCATGAGAATTATCATTGCAGGCTCAAAAGCAGCGACAAGGCGTTCTACCCGAGTCGTTAATTCCTTCTGGTAATGGATGGAAATCCTATGAAATACCTCGGGCATTGTTCCTGTTTCTTCACCAATCCTTACCATCTCCGATATGAGGAGAGGAAAAATGAGAAATCGGGAAAATTCACTGGACAGTGCAGCGCCGTCTCTCACTTTATCCTTTATGGAAAAAATGGCTTTTTCAAAAATAACATTTCCCACACCGCGCGCGCATACCTCCAAAGCCGAGACCAGAGGCAGACCGCTATCAAGGAGAATATAGAAGGTAGAACTTAAGCGCTCAAGGCAACCTAAAAAGGTGAGCTGGCCTACAAACGGCATTTTGAGCTGTGTCCTATTCCACAATTCTCTTGTGCGGGGATGCTTGATAAAAAGGTAAATTCCAACTCCCACAAGAATCACCCCAACCACAATAAAAAATAAATGACGTTCAACAATCCGGCTTAGACCGAAAATAATCTTCGTGGACATAGGAAGCTCTACTTCAAACTCCTCAAAAAGAGTTATAAATTTCGGGAGGATTGCTTTGAGAAAAACAAGTATTGCTAAAATTGCAGCGAAAATAAGAATCACCGGATATACAAGTGCACTCTTTATTCGCCGCTCAAATTCCATTCTCAATTCCAAATATTCCGCTAGCTTATCGAGTACAAAAGGAAGATTACCTGAAGATTCTCCCACCTCAACAATCCCCCTCCAGAGCGGAGAAAATACAGAAGGAAATTTTGCCACTGCTTCGCTCAAAGAAAGCCCTTCCCGGACGCATCTACTGCAATCTGCAAGCACCTTCTCCAGCTTTATACTCTCCGTCTGTGAAGCGAGAAGTTCAAGGCTCCGCAAGAGCGTAACACCACTGGAGAGAGTAGTTGCCAGATTGCGGGCTAAGAATGCGAAATCATACACGCTGATAGATGTATGTTTCCCTTTCTTATGCAAAAACCGGAATATGCGCGAAGGTCGACCTTCTCTCTCTTTTACCTCCTTGACTGAAACAATAAAGAGACCGCGCGCTCGTAGCTTAGCAACCAACTCTTCCCGAGAACGCGCCTCCTCGATATCTCTTATTGTCTTGGCATCATCGGTTTTGGCAGAATAAATATACTTAGGCATTGTAGATGTTCTCCGCTTTACTCTTCACGAAAAACGCTGCGACTACTCAATCTTTTTGGCTCTCCGCATAAAAAATCCCCTTTATATAAATATACCATAAATTTCCTTCTGCTAAAAGGGGGATATCTAACTCATTAAGCGTCAATATGTTATGGCAACAGATAATACTTCCTCTAAAGAAGTAATACCCTCTTCCACTCTCTTCAGTCCACTCTCAAGGAGCGTGAAAGTCCCTTTCTTTTTCGCCAAGCCTATAATCTCCTGGGCAGAGGCACCTTTATAAATTATCTCTCTCAGCTCTTCATCCATGAGGACAACCTCAGAGATGACTGTCCTTCCTTTATAGCCAATAAGATTGCACTTCTCACAGCCTTTGGCTTTATAAATCACAGGGGCGCGAATTGACACACCCCTGGGAAGTTCCTCAGGCTTTACCTCATAGGGGGTTTTACAATCAGGACAGAGCTTACGTACTAATCTCTGGGCAACAATGAGCCGCAATGAGGCAACAACAAGATAGCTAGGCATCCCAATATCAATTAATCTCGTAATCGTAGAGGGAGCATCGTTTGTGTGCAATGTGGACAGAACAAGGTGACCGGTTAATGCTGCTCGTATACATATCTCCGCAGTCTCTAAATCTCGTACCTCTCCCACAAGAATAATGTCAGGATCCTGCCTCAAAAACGACCGCAATGAATTGGCAAAGGTAAGACCGATTTCTGGTTTTACCTGGACTTGGCTTATTGCCTCTATTCTATACTCTACGGGGTCCTCTACAGTGAGAATATTTTTGCTCGAGGACTTTATCTCATTTAACGCAGCGTAGAGAGTGGTGGATTTGCCACTGCCTGTCGGCCCTGTGAGCAATACAAGACCATACGCAGAAGTAACCCCTTCCCTTATCTGCTCAAGTTCTGAGGGCAAAAACCCTAATTTAGATAACTCCAAAGGAATGCGCGACTTATCAAGAATTCTTAAAACCGCCTTCTCTCCGTAGATAGTAGGCAGAGTCGAGGCCCGTAAATCAATGAGCCTCTCTTTAATTTTGACCATGAACCCTCCATCCTGAGGAAGACGCTTCTCAGCAATATCCATTCTTGAGAGGATTTTTATCCGAGAAACAATAGGCAGGTACAGAGCTGCTGAAGGAGAAGGCATCTCATAGAGCACCCCGTCAATTCTGTACCGTAAGCCTAATTTTCCATGTTGAGGCTCAATGTGAATATCAGACGCATCCTCCTCAATCGCCTGACGGATAATTAAATCTACCAGCTTAACTACCGGGGCCTCTTCTGCCTGAGCAATAAGTTTATCCAAGCTTAAATCGGTCTCCTCAGCAGAGATTTCTTTTATTGTTGGCCCGTGCTCCTCACTGGTTGCCTCTATTGCCTCACGAAAAAAGCGCTCTTTTCCGTAAAAATCCTCTATGG
>CP070807.1:1019943-1032063 GCA_020343695.1 Candidatus Omnitrophota bacterium
AACGTTTCCAAGTCTGGCCTATGAACGAAGGAGAAGCCATTGAGCAGATGGAGCTATTAGGGCATGTTAGAAACCATCTTCTCATGGAGATTGTCTTTGGGGGCGATACAGACTACCCCTCTATACTCGTCAATCAAAGCAATCGGACCGTGCTTCATCTCTCCACCAGGGTAACCTTCAGCAGGGATATACGATATTTCTTTCAATTTCAGTGCGCCTTCTAATGCAGAGGGATAATTGATTCCCCTGCCTAAAAACAAGAAGCAGCCAAACTTGGAAAACCGCTTTGCGATTCTTTTCACCTGGCTCGCCTTCTCTAAAACATCTCTCTGATAGGCAGGGATTGCTTTTAACTCCTTTACAGCTTCTCTGCTTGCCCGATCTCTTAATACACCTTTTTGTGTACCGAGCAAGAGCGCGAATAGATAGAGAGAAAGGATCTGGGCAGTATAGGCTTTTGTAGAAGCCACGCCAATCTCTGGGCCGGCAAATGTATAGAGAAGACCTTGACTCTCTTTTACTAAACTAGAACCCAACACATTACACACACTCAAAATCTTTGCTCCTTGCTTTTTCGCTTCCCTTACCGCTGCAAGGGTATCAGCGGTTTCTCCTGATTGCGAAATGGCGATGAGCAAATCGTCTTTGGTAAGATGCATTTTCCGATACCGGAATTCCGAAGACACATCGATTTCAGAATTTATGTAGCAATATTTCTCTAAAAAGTATTTCCCTACTAATCCTGCATGATAGGCAGTGCCGCAGGCAGTAATGTAAATTTTCTTTATCTTTTTCGAAAAGTTCTCCGTAAAATTTAGTTGCGGTAAAACAATCCCTGTCTCTCTGCAATAAAGAGAAAGCATCTTTTCTAAGATGTGGGGCTGTTCGAAAATCTCCTTGAGCATGAAATGTTCATAGCCTCCCTTTTCTACGTCTTGTTGCTTAACTCTCACTTCTTCCGTCTCATGCTTTATCGCCTCCCCTTTAAAATTCAATACGTCAATCCTGTCTCTTCTCACAACTGCAATCTCTTCATCTCTTAAATACATTACTCTTCTGGTAAAGGAAAGGATCGCGGGAACATCCGAGGCAATAAAATTCCCCTGCACACCCTTACCCACGATGAGAGGGCTTCCTTTGCGTACACCAATCAGTTTATCTGGCTCTCGAAAAGAAATCACCCCTAATGCAAAGGCGCCCTTAAGGTGCTTTATTGCCTTGCACACCGCTTCTTCTAAATTTCCCTTATAAAACTTCTCTATTAAATGTACGATAACCTCGGTATCGGTATCGCTCAAGAATCTGTGCCCCTCTTTGCACAGGCGTTCTTTTAAGACAAGGTAATTCTCGATAATTCCGTTATGGACAATTGCTATCTGCTTATTGCAATCAAGGTGTGGATGAGCGTTCGCACGAGAAGGTCTGCCATGAGTTGCCCAGCGCGTATGAAGGATGCAGGCACGAAATGATTCTTGAAGACACCCTTTCACATTGCTCTTTAATTGGTAAATCTTGCCTTGCTGTTTTTTAAGAAAAA
Organism: Candidatus Omnitrophota bacterium; assembly: GCA_020343695.1. GTDB lineage: Bacteria > Omnitrophota > Gorgyraeia > Duberdicusellales > 4484-171. The sequence goes on from CP070807.1 coordinate 1,021,481, forward strand.
ACTTGCCTCCTCTAATTGCGGTCAAGCCGCATGAGTCATAGCCTCGATACTCTAACCGAGACAGCCCTTCAATAAGAAGGGCCAGGGACGTTTCTTTGCCTATATATCCAAAAATTCCACACATAGTCCAATTAGCGTTGGCGAAAATATGCTACTATCTTACTATTAGTAAAATACATGATGAGAATGCCAGGATATACAATCTGCATAAACGCTTGCTTGATGAGTGAAGGCTGAAACAAGACAAGAAGAAATACTAAAAGGACTATCGCGAAGGAAAAATAGAGAGCAAGCGTTCTTGCCCATTCACGCCTCAAGAGTACGCCAATCCCTGAAATGATAAAGAGTAACGCGAATACTCCTTGCAGAAAAGAAACTATCTTGATGAATTGGTTATTCATCTGAGAAGAAATTACACTCTTTGCTCCCAATGCATCGGAAAGCATCTCGTTGTACTCCTGGGGATTGTTTTGTAAATACATTATACCCCCTAGGGAGCCGAGGCCAAAGAAGACAATGTTAATGATCCCAACAATCAATACTCCCTGTGGCCTTTTGCTTTCCATGATGTATCGGCGTATTGTGTTCACAAAAAACGACCCCAGCCGGATTTGAACCGGCGCACTGGGCTCGAAAGGCCCATGTCCTAACCAGACTAGACGATGGGGTCGTATCTATCAGGTATTAGGTTTTAGGGATTAGGTGAATAAGAGATGCCCTTAATTTTAAGATGTGAATCAGATTTGTCAACACAACTTTATCGTAACTCGAGGCTTCTGATCCAACTATTATTTTACCTATTACCTATTACCTATTACCTAAAATCTGTAACCTTTAATCAAAAATTAGTCTTCAGGGACACTGCGGGCAATAGATGCTAGTTTATCACCTTTTTCTAAATTTATTATTCTGACTCCTTGCGTGGAACGCCCAGAGACACGGATGTCTTTGACCTTTGTGCGAATAAGAATCCCCTTCAGGGTAATACACATAATCTCATCGCCTTTCCTCGCCAACACAAGGCCTCGTACTTCACCTATCTTTGGTGAGAATTTTATATTAATTACTCCTTTGCCTGCCCGAGATTGTGTTCGGTACTCCCCAATATGGGTTCTTTTCGCAAACCCATTCTCGGTAGCAGTGAGGAGATAAAATTCTTCCTTCTTGAGAGTATCGCGGAAGAGAGCCATCCCTAAGACACTGTCGTCTCTGGAAAGCCGTATGCCCCGCACGCCCTTTGACTGCCTTCCAGTGGGACGCACGGATTTCAAATCAAATCGTATGGAAAAACCTTTTTTGGTAGCGAGCACCGCGTTGTCCCTGTCTGCACACAACCCTACACCGATGAGGTGATCTCCTTTATCTAAATTGATGGCAAAAATACCGCTTTTTCGCAAATTTGCAAATAATTCTAAAGGTGTTCTTTTCACCAAGCCCTTCTGCGTAGCCATGAAAATATATAGTTTGGGGTCGAACTCTTTTATCGAGAGAACGGCAGTAATTTTCTCTTTACCGGAAAGGTGCAGAAGATTCACTATTGCTCTGCCTTTAGACGTCCGTGTTCCAGAAGGAATCTGGTAGGTTTTGAGATGATAAATTTTGCCCTCATCAGTAAAAATTAAAAGGATGTCTTTGCTGGAAGCAACGAAGAGATGTTCTACAAAATCCTCACTCGATGTCGTCATTGCCGTTACACCTCTCCCCCCTCTCTTCTGTTGTCGGTAAGCCGTTAAGGGTTGTCTCTTTATATATCCTGAACCGGTTATGGTGATAACCATATCTTCTTCTACAATCAGGTCTTCGATTTCTATTTCTTCTTTCTGGGTGATGACCTCTGTACGTCTGGGGTCAGCAAAAGTCGCCCTCAAATCCTTGAGCTCTTCTTTAATGTGTTGCTCCTGCTTCTTCTCTGAAGCTAAAACGAGGTGAAAATACTCAATTTGCTTTATCAGTGCCAAATATTCCTCATCGATTTTTTTTCGTTCCAATGCACACAACCTCTGCAACTGCATTTCCAAAATCGCTTGTGCTTGTGCGTCAGTCAGAGAAAACTTCTTCATTAAACCTGACTTTGCCTCTTGGGGACTCTTTGACTTTTTAATTAATTCCACCACTTTATCCAAAAATTTTAAGGCAATTTTTAAGCCTTCTAAGATGTGTGCTCTCTTCTGTGCTTTATCTAATTCAAAACGCGTTCTCCTTACAATCACGTCTTTACGGAAATTGATGTGATGTGAGAGAAGTTCTTTTAAGGTGAGGATTACGGGGCGACGATTCACCAACGCAAGAAAAATCGCTCCAAAAGTAGTCTCCAGGTTAGTATGCTTATAAAGTTGATTGAGGAGTATCTGGGGTTGGGCGTCTCTACGTAGCTCCAGCACCACCCGTATGCCTTCTTTGTCTGACTCATCCCTTAAATCCGTCACCCCTTCGATTCTTTTGCTATTAATAAGATTGGCTATGGATTCAAGGAGATTACTCTTATTCAGTTGATAGGGAATTTCCGTAATCACAATCTGCGTCTTATTCTTTTCGTGCTCGATCGTCGCCTTCGCCCTTAGGGTGAGCTTGCTACGTCCCTCCTGATACATCTTTAAAATATCGGATCTTCCGCAAATAATGCCTCCTGTGGGAAAATCAGGTCCTTTGACAAAACGGGTCAAATCTTTAGTGGCAGCGTTGGGATTATCTAAGAGGTAAGTGAGTGCGTCGCATACCTCACCTAAATTATGAGGGGGCATATTTGTCGCCATCCCAACAGCAATCCCACTTGCTCCATTCACCAAAAGATTAGGAAGCACAGAGGGTAATACTTCTGGCTCTGTGAGCGAATTATCAAAATTAGGAAAGAACCTGACTGTGTCCTTTTCGATATCCTGTAAAAGGTTACTGGCAATTCGAGAGAGTCGCGCCTCTGAATAACGCATTGCCGCTGGTGGATCACCGTCAATGGAACCGAAATTCCCTTGTCCATCAATCAAGGGGTATCGTAACGAAAAATCCTGTGCCATCCTCACCAGAGCGTCGTACACAGCAATGTCACCGTGAGGGTGATACTGTCCGAGGCAGGCCCCCACAATTCGTGCACTCTTCTTGTGTGGCTGGTTGTACCGAAGGTGCAACTCTTGCATGGTATATAGAATCCTCCTCTGCACAGGCTTAAGACCATCTCGCACGTCGGGAAGGGCCCTTCCCACAATTACGCTCATCGCGTAAGAGAGGTAGGAATCTTTCATCTCCTCTTCTAAATACTTGGGAATAAGTTTTTCTTTTACGCCTGCTTCTTTCATAAGCTTAATCTGGGTTCAAATTATATATCCAAATTCTTTACCTCGTGCGCATGGTTCTGAATAAATTCCCTTCGTGGCTGCGCGTGCTCCCCCATAAGAATGGTAAAAATTCTATCCGCTTCTACGGCATCCTCTAAGGTCACTTTCATAAGGGTTCTCTTGTGGGGATCCATTGTGCTCTCCCACAATTGTTCAGGGTTCATTTCTCCTAAGCCTTTATACCGCTGGATATGCATGCCCTTGGTAGCGATCTTTCTTATCTCCTCATGTATTTCTTTTAAACTGTTGCAGGGAATCTCCTCTTTTGTCTCATCGTTTATTAAAGTAAATTTTGGCTTCTCTTGTGGTAAATAGTCCTTGAGAGATATCCCTAGCTTGGCGAGTCTGTCTCCGATTTCCTTTATCTCATACGACTCAAATATCTCAATACTATCTAATTCCTCCAGTTCGCCGTATGCGGCAAGCTTATCTTCGTCAAATACGAAAACCGGTTTATGATGCACAGTCAGTTTATACATAGGGTATTTTTTCTTCTTCTCATCGATTGTCTGAATATAGCCTTTAAAAGGGACGTTCTTTCGCTCTAAACCGCGGCTCAGTCGCTCCAATTCAATAAGGCTGGTGATGATTTTTTCCATGTCTTTTTGAGAAAAAGCTTTTTGCCCTTTCCCGACTTTACGCAGCTGTGTCGCCTTTGTCCCCAATTTAAAAACAATCTCATTCATCTCTCTCTCGGTGTGAATATATTCCTCCCAGCCTTTCCTTTTTATCCTATAGAGGGGTGGCTGAGCAATATAGATATATTCATTTTCGACTAGCTGTGGTATTTGGCGATAAAAAAACGTAAGAAGCAACGTGCGAATGTGGGAACCATCGGTGTCTGCATCGGCCATAATAATAGCCTTGTGGTACCTGAGCTTAGAAATATCGAACTCTTCTCCCACGCCTGTTCCCAGGGCAGAAATAATCGTTCGTATTTCTTCATTGCTTAAGACCTTGTCTAAACGCGCTTTCTCTACGTTCAAGATTTTTCCTTTAATCGGCAAAATTGCTTGAAAATTTCTGTCTCGCGCTTGCTTTGCTGAACCACCAGCGCTTTCTCCTTCGACAATGAAGAGCTCACAGAATGTGGGGTTCTTTTCTGAACAATCAGCAAGCTTTCCGGGAAGACTCGCAGCATCTAGTGCGCCCTTTCGCCGGGTAAGCTCTCGCGCCTTTCGTGCTGCATCGCGTGCCCGTGCTGCAAGAATTGCCTTATCAACAATTTTGTTCGCTACCGAAGGGGTTTCTTCAAAGAAACTGGAGAGCGCCTCAAAGGCAACAGAGCTTACCAATCCCTCTGTTTCTGAATTTCCTAGTTTCGTCTTGGTTTGCCCTTCAAACTGAGGGTTAGGAATCTTTACACTTATGACCGCTGAAATGCCTTCTCGGGTATCGTCTCCGGAAATTCCTCCAACATTTTTGAGTAAGTTTTTATTTCGTGCATATTGATTGAGTGCGCGGGTCAGGGCGGTCTTAAATCCCGTTAAATGGGTTCCTCCCTCTATGGTATTAATATTGTTGGCGAAAGAAAAAATATTCTCTTTGTACCCGTCATTGTATTGGAGTGCCCCTTCAATGATCACTTCGTCCTTTTCCTTATAAAAGTATATCGTCTTTTTGTGTAAGGGGTTTTTGTTGCGATTTAAATACTCAATGAACGATACGATCCCTCCTTTGAATTTAAAAACCGCTTCTTTGTCTTTTCGTTCGTCAGAGAGAACAATCTCTACATTTTTATTTAAGAAGGCTAATTCTCTTAAGCGCTGCGAGAGTACATCGAAAGAGAAATTAATATCTGCGAAAATCTCTTTATCGGGCTTGAAGGTAATTTTGGTGCCCGTTGATTTTGCCTTCCCAATCGTTTTGAGAGAGGTTTTGGTCTTTCCTTTCTCAAACCGTTGGTGATAGATTTTGCCTTCTCTTCTCACTTCTGCTTCGAGCCAACCGCTTAATGCGTTGACGACACTGACTCCCACCCCATGCAATCCTCCACTCACCTTATATACACGGTGATCAAACTTACCTCCTGCGTGGAGCGTGGTCAGAACTACTTCCAGCGCGGGTTTCTTGAGCCGCTTGTGAGTATCAACGGGGATTCCTCTACCGTTATCTTCTATAGAAACGCTGTTATCCTGGTGTATACCAACTTTTATCCTGTCACAATATCCCACAGTTGCTTCATCGATGCTGTTGTCGACTACCTCGTACACTAAGTGGTGCAGCCCTCGTACCGAGGTATCACCGATATACATCGCCGGTCTCTTTCGAACAGCCTCGATACCCCCCAATACCTGAATGGTGGTAGCATCGTACTTTTGACTTTTTAGTTTTTCCGCCATACTGTAAAACCTTCGCTTACCGCCTCAAACACCCCTTATTCTACCCTGATCTTTATCTCCTTGATGTAAGGGAAGTGTTTCTGAATATTCTCCAACAACGTCCTTTTTTTTAAATTAAACTCGTAACTAAAGTGGGAGGATGAGGCATAGAATATGAGTGTGTTTTTATGAATCTTCCTTAACTCAACGCCGATTTTTAGTTTTTCGTCCAAATTTTCATCTACGATATTCCGTATCTTTACCCTCTCCTCCACCTCTTTCTTTTTGGCTCCTATAAAGTTTTGTATAAGGTTCTTGATATGCGTGGCCATAGGGAGGTTAAATTTTCATAGGAAGAATTAGGTAAACATAGCCCTCTTTTCTTAAAACCGCGGGTTTCTCAGGACCAAAAAACTCTAATACCACACTTTCGTCCTCTAAGTTCTTCAGCACATCCATAAGATAGCTTGGATTAAACCCTATTTGAATCGGCGCTCCACTAAAGGAGGCCTCAACAACCTCTTTTACCTCCCCGAGTTGAGGGGTGCTTTTAGAGAGCGCCACCCCCTCCTTTTGTAACTCCAGTTTTACACTTTGATAATCTGAGGTGGAAAGCAACTCTGCCCTTCGGAGGGCAAAAAGAAAGCTCTTTCGATTAATGATAAGTTTGTCTTTGCCTTCCTGGGGAATATACTGAGAGTAGTTGGGAAACTCTCCCTCAATGGGGCGCGCAAGAAATTGCGTGCCTTTAAAATCGAAGCCTACCTTGTTGTCTTCAACAAACAAAAAAACCTCTTCTTCTCTTTCTTTTATTAGCTTGTGTAGTTCAATTATTGCTTTGATGGGTAAAATAAAGGAAAGTTTTGAGCTAAGTGTTGGTTGGGTTGAGGGCAGCCTCCTCTGCACAAACGACAGGCGTTTGCCATCGGTAGACACTAAATTAATCTTATCCCCAAAAACCTCAAAAAGAATACCGTTTAAAACATAATTCACATCCTCATACCCCACACAAAAAGAAGTGAACCGAATCATTTCTTCTAAATCTTGAGGGTCTATTTTAATGAAAGAGGCTTCTGTTTTCTCTTCTATCTTAGGAAACTCTTCGGGGTCGAAAGTGGTTATTTTAAACTCAATCTTTTCACATCTTATCAAGAGGTTGTTCTTAACTAATTCCACAGAAATGTTGCTTGGGGGGAGTTCTCTTACATTAGAAACAAATCGTTTCATAGGAATTAAGGTTTTGCCTTTGTCTATAATTTCTGCCTCTTGGGTAGAAATAATAGTAATATCTAAATCGGTAGTGATAAATTTTAATTTATTGTGTGTTGCGAGAATCAAAACACTATTCAAGGTAGGAAAATTTTGTTTTGTGGTGGTAGGACCTAGGATTTTTTGCAGAGTCTCTAATAATATTTCTTTATTAATATTAAACTTCATAGTAATAGTCGTAGAGTGGTGTTAAAAGTGTGAAAGAAAATAATTGTACCAAAAAATAAATAAAAAACCAATATTTTTATCCACAGCCCCCCTTTATAAACTCTTAATTTCTTGTGTAAGGCTGTCAATGATTAACTTGAGCTTTTCGTTTTTTTTCAAATCGCTTTTTACTTTTTTATACGCATAGAGAATCGTTGTGTGATGCCGCGCACCAAAGAACGAGCCAATTTCGGGCAGCGAAAGCTCTGTAAGCGCCCTTATCAAATACATGGTTATTTGTCTCGGGAGCACCAAATTTTTGTTTCGTTTACCGCGCTTCACATCATCTTTTGACAGGTTGAAATACTCACTTACCCGCTCAAGGATCATCTCAGGGGTTATGCGTTTATAGATCTCTTTTACCATGTCCTTCAGGATATCTTTCGCCAGCTCTAAGGTAATTGATTTGTTTTCGATTAATGAGTAGGCAATAATCCGGATGAGTGCCCCCTCCAATTCTCTTATATTCGTGGCGATATTATTGGCAATAAAATAGATTACATTTTCATCGATTTTGATAGGGTCTTTTTCGATCTTCTTCTTTAAAATCGCCACTCTTGTTTCAAAATCTGGGGGCTGGATATCAATAACCAGACCCCACCCAAAACGCGATACCAATCTCTCCTCAAGTTTAGGAATTTCTTTCGGTCCCCTATCCGAGGAAATAACAATTTGCTTGTGGTAATCATATAACTCGTTAAAGGTGTGAAAGAATTCCTCCTGTACGGCTTCTTTGCCTGAGAGAAATTGAATATCATCGATAAGAAGGATGTCACTGTTTCTATATTTTTGGCGAAATTTTTCCGTAGAACGATTTTGGATTGCAAGAATAAGTTCGTTGGTAAACCGTTCCGAGGACAGATATTTCACTCTTGTATGCGGGTTTTTGGAGAGAAGCTGATGAGCAATTGCCTGCATAAGATGGGTTTTGCCCAAACCCACCCCTCCATACACAAAGAGCGGATTGTAAGATTTTCCCGGAGCATTGGCTACGGCAAGGGAAGCAGCATGAGCCATCCTGTTCGATGCCCCAATAATAAAATTATCAAAAGTAAAACGGGGATTTAATCGAATAGAATCATGCGGCTCTTCTTGGAAACTTTTTTGGATTGTTTTCAGGATTTTGTTTGTTTTCCGTTTGAGTATAGTAGGGTTTACCTCAAAACACACCTCATACTCTTTTTTCGTTACGTTCCGCAGAGTATCTTTTATCGTAGGAAGATAGTTAGACTCTACCCAATTTTTAAAAAAGCCATCTGGCACTTCTAAAACAAAAGCGTCGGCTTCGGCAATTTTAAAATTTATAGGCGCGATCCAAGTGTCGAAGGAAGTTTCTCCTAAAGTCTTTTTTAGTTCGGTTTTACAGTTTTCCCAGACCTTTTCCATAGTTCATCACCAGTCTCAAAAGGCTCGCAAGGTGAGAGAATTCACAAAATTCACAGCTTATTCACATGCGGCGGTTGTCACCTCAAATAGGCGAATGGATAATTATAACTCAATTTTTTTTCTTTGCAATATTTTTAAGTTGCTTTTTCCGACGCGCTCCACAGACTTCGGCTTCACATTGACAGGTTTTTAACATGGCTTTGAGGAGCTCTTGCGCCAAACATCTTCGAAACAGAGAAAAACGAATATTTATGGTTGACACATACCTAATATATGCTAAAATTCTCCTTATGAAAAAAGGCGTTTCTCGACCTACAAAATTAAAAGGTAAGCGTAAGCATGGATTTCGTGCGAGGATGGCTACCCGGAGTGGCCGAAAGCTTTTAAATCGCAGACGAAAAAAAGGCAGAACAAAGCTCAGCGTATGAATAAATTAGCCCTCCTCTTCATTCAGCTCTATCGAAGGCTGTCTTTTCTTTTCTCCCTTCGGTGCAAATATACCCCTTCCTGTTCAAAGTATGCTGAGTGCGCATTTTTACGATACCCCTTTTGGAAAGCCGCCACACTTACCTTCTTTCGGATTTTACGTTGCAACCCTTTTGCTCGCGGCGGTTTTGACCCTCTACGATAATGGAAAAGAGACTTTTCATTGCTTTTTTGATTACCATTGTATTTTTGTTTGGCTATAACCATTTTCTGGCCAAGCGCTATCCCAAGCAGACACCTGTATCAGACGAGGTTGACCTTGCATCACAAGAAAATCAAGCGGTTTCTCCCCCACTAACTACCCCGGAAATAACCAGTCCAATACAGCCAGGACAGGAAACCCAAGATTTACCTAAAGCCATCTTCGGAGATTTTATTGTAACTTACTCTACCAAAGGAGGTTACATAAAAAAAGTCACTTTTGTACCTTCCGGGGACCAGTTATTATTTGAAGATATAGGACTTGTTCCTGAAGCAAAAGACAAGCCGTTTACAGCCCAGGTAGATAGCGACAAAATTGTATTTACTTCTTTGGAGGGTGAAACAAAGGAATTTATTTTCCAGGGATATTCTTTGACAATGAAGCTAGGTGCTTTATCACCGCAGAGTACGGTAATATTTTCTAACACGTTGTCACACAAGAAGTTAGAACCTCGATACCAGGAATTCTTTTATTCTCAAAACAACATGCTCGAACGTAAGCCCTTTCGAAGTTTAAAGCAAAGCACCTTACACCAGATAGCTTTTGCCGGAGCAAGAAACATGTATTTTTGCGCCTCCCTTATGAAGGGTGAGTATGATACGATAAAATGGGAAAAACGCAAATATAAGCAGAATAATAAAAACCAAGAAAAGGTATATTTAATCTTACCTTCTTGCCCCTCTGAAATTTATCTATATATCGGCCCTCAGCGAGAGAAAGATTTACAACCATTTGATTTGAAAGAAATTATGCATTATGGATTCTTTCACGCTATAGCTTTAGGGATTCTTAAACTCCTCCACTTTTTTTATTTTTTGACCAAAAGCTGGGGGTTGAGCATTGTCTTCTTTAGTATTACTGCCTATGCGGCTTTATTCCCCCTTACGTTTAAAAGCAGTAAAGGGATGAAAGAGATGCGGGAATTTCAGACCCTCCATAAGCAAGAGCTGGCCAAAGTCAAAGAGAAGTATAAGGATAATCCCCACAAAATCCATCAAGCCACTATGGAGCTCTATAAGAAACACGGAGTTAATCCGTTAAGGGGCTGTTCGAGTGGCTGTCTTCCTCTATTTTTTCAGATACCACTAATTTGGGCCTTTTGGAGCGTAACCCCTCGGGCATGGGAATTTAAAGGGGCCTCATTCTTATGGATACAAGATCTTTCGCTTCCGGACAAATTGTTTTCGCTCCCCTTTTCATTGCCTTTTTTTGGAGAATGGGTAAACATATTACCTCTTTTAACCGCGATCATCATGTATGTTCAAATGAAGTTTGCGAATCCAGGAATAGACCCAGAGCATGCTCAACAACAGAAAATGTTCTCGGTAATGATGCTGGTAATGATTGTAGCGTTTTTCTATAATTAACCTACCTCACTCTAGC
>CP070807.1:1032163-1040368 GCA_020343695.1 Candidatus Omnitrophota bacterium
TAGGGTATTGATTAGCGCATCTGCAGCACGAGGATCTCTTATTTTTCCCAACGACTTTGCCGCGGCGCTTCGTACATCATAGCTTTCGTCGGTAAGGGCGGTGATGAGAGCCTCTACGGCGCTTGGGTCTTTTATTTTCCCCAATGTAACGGCAACGAATTCTCTAATATAAAATCCCGTTCTATCATCCGTAAGCAACAGACATAGCGGCTTTACTGCGCGAGGATCTTTTATTTCTCCCAATGCCCATATCGCGCCTCTCTGCACCGAGTCACTGTCATGCCTCAATAGAGCGACCAATCCTTTTACCGCCCGAGAATCCGCCATAGTACCCAAACTCCTTGTCGCGTGGATTAGAACGCCTTTGTTAGTATCATTTAATGCGGCGCAGAACGCTTCTGCCGCTCGCGGATCGTTAATCTTTCTCAATGCAAATGCCGCTTCGTCACGCACCTCTTCATTTTCATCCTTAAGCGCAATGATGAGAGGTTCTACCGCCTTCGGATCCTTCAAAAAAATAAATGCAGATGCGGCCTCTCGCCGCACCTTCCAATCTTCGTCGCCTAGAGCGACAATCAGCGCCTCAACCGCGCGCGGATCCGCCGCCTGCTTTAATGCCCATGCTGTCATAGCGCGCACCTTCGCATCGTCGTCTTTAAGCGCGATAATAAGCTCTTCCACTGCTGATGTTCGCATGATAGCTTCCCTATTGCGAAAAGCTAACCTACCTAATGCAAGTGCGGCTTCTTCTCGTTTATCCGCATCGCTTGAATGTAACATCTTTATATTTCCTTCCACCTCTCCGTTAATACCAAAAGCTTTTTCTTCAGCATAGACGTGTATACTATTGAATATTAATAACAATAGTAATATATACCCGATATATTTCTGCATTAACCATCTCCATTATTTAGTTACTTAGTATGCTTACCATCTCTTATTTCTTTTTTAAGCTCATTAATTAATTGCTTCCCTTCTTCTTCATCAACAACCCCAAACTTTTCCAATCCTGGCAATGAATCTTCAAGCCTTTCTATAGCTCTTTCTTGTAAGGCTTTAAGGGCTTCTTTTGCACGGGGAGTATTTATTTTGCGCAACATATCGGGGAGGTATACGGATGCCACCGAAGGCATTTCCTCCTTAGACTCAGCCTCCTTAATACCCAACTCAATAATACGTTCAACGATGATAGGATTTGTGGAAAAGTTGCCATTATTACTTAATGCTTCTGTGGCATCATCTCTTACTTTGCTATCCTCATCAAGAAGAAGGACGCTAAGGGGTTCTGCAACGCGAGGATTTTTTGTCTTACCTAATGCTTTAGCCGCAGACGCCCGAACCCATACTTCTCTGTCGTTTAGGGCAGCAATCAAGGAATCGATTAAAATATCATCATCTGGCAAATTACGATAACGATAAAATATTTGATTGATGCGTTCCACAGCATCTATTCTTTCACGCGGTTCACTTGATTGTAATTTTTTTATATTTTCTTTTAGCTCCTCTTCATACCATTCTGCATTACTAACGCCGGATTGAAGAATAAAAAAAATAATTACCATAAAAAATAAAATTTTTTTCTTCTCCACTCTGCACCTCCTCAATAGAAACTCCCTTTAGAGATTGCTTCGCCCGACTTCGTCGGGACCCGCAATGACGGGTTTTTTTGAATTTTTTACTTTAAAGGATGCCCTTTTCCGCATTAAGCGGAAAAGTAGGTTTTTACCTTCTGATAAAGGGACCCCCAATCCCTCTTTGTCGGTAATTTAGAATACTGGTAAATTCACCTAAACAAGAACTGGGGTGGGTGAAGGGATTTGAACCCTCGACAACTTGAGCCACAGTCAAGTGCTCTGCCAACTGAGCTACACCCACCGCAACTGTAATTATTAAGGTATTTTTCCTTGATTTGCGGTGGCACTGAGAGCGTCAGCTCTAAGTACCTCGCACGTACTTAAAAAGACTATTTATTCCTCTTCCAAATTCTGGGCGGCTTCGGCATCCTCATCCTTCTCGGGGACGAAAATCTCTTTTAGAGTGTCGACGATTTCTTCTCCTACTTCTTTAATCGTCTCCACTGTACCATTGGCAATATCTTTGACACCTTTTGTTCCTCCAGAAATACCTTTCTTTACTTTCTCAAGGAGTCCTTCAAAAACCAACGCCGGTCCCAAGGGAACTGCTTCTTTTAGACTGTCCTGAAGCACAGAAAAATCAAGTTGGGGATCATCCATTTTCGTTTTCATCCTAAAACGCAAAAAGGGTTTTTCCTCAGAGCCCTGAAGAAAAGCAAGGATGGTCTGCAAGGTTCTTGACTTAGGGTTTTCCTCCTCGCCTTCCTTGGCTTCAATATAATCTATTTTTTCTAAAGTTAAAGTGTTATCAATGACCAAATCGTTATCTGCAGAAACAAAGTCTGACTTAAGAGAAAGATAGGCTTCCTTTATCCCCAAATTATCAGGTTTCCAGAAGGGAGGGTAATACTGGCTGAATGCTAAATAATCAAAATTATTCACATGCAGCTCTACTTTCATATCTTTATTCACATAATCAACCCAACCCTTTACATTAAGCACATCAGTCATTGTTTTTCCTTTTGTTTCCAACGATGCTTTCATCTGTATGTGGGACTTGGCTAGCTCAGGATACGAGAAACTACTCGCGTTCATATGAACGTCTTTTACCGTAAAAGTAATAACCCGGCCATCAGATGAATCTACAATTTGGCTTGAAGCATCTTTTATAGAGAGCTTTCTTATCATAATAGGGGTCATTTTAGCACCGGAAGGAATTTTCCCAGAGACAGAAGACTCCTTTCTATCTGACTTTGTTAACATATTGTGCACAGAAAGTTTTTCTGCCAAGAATGGCGCTATAATAATCTGATCTTTCTTTCTTTCAGCTTTGAGATGGAGATTGTCAATAAAGAGACTATTTAAAATGAGACGAGAATTAACGGGATTAAAGAAAAGGATTGAAGCTTTTGCCGTTTTAAAAGAGACGTCTCCACACGTAAAATTTTCGATCGTCAAAGTCGTGGGAAATTCAAGGGAAACAGATTCTATCTGGGGTTGAACACCACAATTTTTCTTGATATTCTTTGTGAGAAACTCTTTACCTTTGATATTCACAAAAGCAAAACCCGCCGCATAGCCAATAATCCCAATAATAATAATTGCAAATATAAAGTTCCTTATGGTTCTCATCCTTTTCTCCTCTCGTTTAAAAACGACTACTATTAGTTACAAGCGGCTACATTAAAAAGTAACTATTAAGGTACGCGCGCCCGGCCTGGATCGAACAGGCAACCTACTGCTTAGAAGGCAGTTGCTCTATCCTATTGAGCTACGGGCGCGTCGCTTCGCTCACATTCGTTCGCTCTGCTCCTCATAAGGGGTTCTGCCCCTTCTGATTGGTCGGGAGGGGGGGATTTGAACCCCCGCTCTCATGGTCCCAAACCATGCGCGTTAAACCAGACTACGCCACCTCCCGTATGGCCGAGAACACTCCTCGCAGAAGTCAAATTGCCAATCCGTCAAATACATAAAGAAGCATATGAATGTAAAGAATATTAAAATTTAATTTATTATACCTGCATTTTGGAGGCTGTAAAGGGGGATTTCCTTATAGTGTTGGTCTAACCTTTAACCAATCTTTCTGCGAGTGTTGCTACTTCCTCGGGCTTTATGGCTCGTAAACACACAAAGCCTTTTTTGCAATTGTGGGCAAGGCAGCTCTTGCAGCCAACATCTTTGTGAAGATAAAAAGAGTGTCTTCCAAGAGGCCGCCATCGCCTTGGCGAAAGTCCTGGATTTTTCCTTCCAAATATAGAAATCACCGGTGTATTTAAAGCAGCAGCAATGTGAACAGGGCCAGAATCATTGGAAATGAATAGAGCTGACCTTGAAAGCAAAGACCCTACTTGGGCGATGGAAAGCTTTCCCTTCAAATCAACAACCCCTTCCTTTGCGAGTAAATCCCCAAATTTCTCCTCCCCCTTGGCGGTGATGAGCACTATCTCGGCTGTAAGCCTCTTTCTTAACAATTGTATGAGTTGCACAAAGTACTCCTGGGGCCATCGCTTCGAAGCGCATGATGCTGAAGGATGAATTACAATAAATTTCTCCTGACGCAACATGCCTTTGAGCATGTTTTCTATTTTCTCCTCTGCATCTTTCTTAAGAGGAAAATGCGTGCTCTCATCGACAATAGGAATATTAAGATAACGTAATATATCTAATGTGTACTCTAGCTCATGTTTTTTGCCTCTTTGTTTTGTGTGAGGGATTCTTTCGGTTAAGAGGTACCCCATTTTTCTATTCCAGCCCACTCGTGTCGGTATCTTTGCAAAAAAAGTAATTAAATGAACGCGGTTTGTGGGGTGTAAGATAATCGCCCAGTCAAATTTTTTCTCCCGGATATAATAGGAGAATTCAATTGACGCTCGCATGCGTTTATGCTCTCGGTATTTATCATAAATAATCACTTCGTCTAAATAGGGATTACCTTCCACAATATCTTTGGTATACGGCCGGCACAGAAAAGCGATGTAGGCATCGGGATACGCCATCCTCACATTCTTAATTACAGGAGTCGATAAAAGCACATCACCGATTCTGTCTGTTCGCACAATTAAAATTCGTCTGGGAACCATCCTCATTCTTTTCATAGGCTACTCAAAAATCCATTAATCTTTTGTTTGTGAAGGTAAACCTCGTTAGAAAACTTTCTCTAACGGGGTAAATTGAGAAGGATACGTTTTGCCTCCTCAAATACCTCATCGACACGTAAATATTTCATACACTTATTGTCGCGGCAATTCAACTTATAACAAGGGATCTTGCATCCAACGTCTTTCTGAAGTATCTTCACAGATTTACCGCGAGGCCCAGTTATGTGTGCTGATGTAGGACCGAAAAGAACCAAAGTATCTGTTCCCATACTCATAGAAAGGTGTGCAGGACCAGAATCATTAGAGACAAAAAGATTCATACTTTCCAAGAGCACACCTAATTCCTTCAGGTTCGTCTTTCCGCAGAAATTGAAGGCTTCTTTCTTCATGTTCTCCATTACTTTTTCTACAATACTTTTATCTTTCTGCGTACCGATAAAAACAATCCCACAACCCAATTCTTCAATGAGCCGGTCACAAAGCCTTGAAAAGGACTCATCAGGCCAGCGTTTCAGCTCCCAATTTGCCGAGGGGTGCACTCCCACAATAAAAGAATATCTCTGTTTAATTCCCTCTAATACAATATTCATTCTTTCCCGTTCTACGCCAGAGATAAAAAATTGCGGCGCTCTATCCCTGATGGGAATCCCTGATCGCTCAAAGAGCGAAAGGTAATAATCTTGGCGATGGAGAGTGTTGGTTTTGACCGATATTGTATTGGTGAGAACAAACGCATTCTTTAATCTCTTATATCCAATTCTTTTGCTTATCCCTGCCCAGCGACAGATCAATGCCCTCGTAAAAGAACGATGAACAAGAAAAGCTGTATCGAATCTTTTCCTCTTCAACATTCGCGCAAATCGCAGCTTATCGAATAAAGACTTCTGGTGCATCTTCTCATCACAAATAATCACTTCATCAATATAGGGATTTTCACTAAACACCTCCCTGATCCGCTCTGGAGCCATAACTGCCACATACGGAAAAGGCATCTTTTCCTTTAACGCCTTAAAAACTGGAGTGGCAAGAAGTGCATCTCCCAACCAATTGACACTCACTACTAATATTCTCTCCATATTGCCCTATGCCCTTTATCCTAAATCTTAGACCTTCTTTTCAGTAGGGTTTTTTTGGTTTCCGAAACACATTATAAAATCCACTCAACTTAGCCCATAGCCTGATGCCTAAATCGCGATTGGTAACTTTTATTCTTCTTAATGCAAACCGATCGAGTTTCTTAGAGAAGCCTCTATTGGTTGTGCATGCGCACAGATATCCTGCCTTCTCTACTTCTGTCAATGCTCTCTCATCAAACCCTCCAATGGTATAGGAGAAAGTAGCCACAGAAACGCCAAAGAGGCGTTCTAACCTCATCCTTGAGAGAGCAATTTCTGGATGTAATTCCTCGTCTTGTAGTTGGGGAAGATATGCCTCACTCAACGTATGAGAACCAATACGCCCTTGTGTCTTTTGTAAGAACCCCGATATATCCTCCTTTGAAAGATACCCTATGCCGTCGATAGTCTTGCCAATCTTATCAACGATGAGAAAGATTGTCGCCGGAAAGTCGAATTCTTTAAGAATCTCTATTGCCTGTGTGTTATCTTTATATCCATCGTCGATAGTAATTATTACTGTCTTCTTTGAAATCTCTTTGCCCTCTAGGAATAATTTGCAGTAGTCATCGAGAGAAATAACATTGTAGCCTCCCTTCTTGATAAATTTCATCTGGGCGCGGAAAATCTGCGGTGATACCGCAGCATATTTGCCTACTCTGGCTGCATCAAACGAATGGTACATGAGAATAGGGGTCTCATAATGAGTGCTAAGATATACATAAAGACAAAATATCCCACTTGCAATTATAATAGTGAAAATAAAACAAAATCTCTTCATGTCCCCCCTTATTGGCTCTTGCCCTTTACCTCTGGAGGCTGTATCTTTTGGTACTTTGGCATGCTATGGAGAGCCTCTCGGTAAATTGTCTCAGTAGAAGTTGCCATCTTTTCTAAAGAAAAAGAGCGTACGCTCCTTCGTGCTTCCTGGATTAACTTGTGATACAACTCCTCATTTACCATCACCTCTTCAATGACCTTTTTAAGAGAAGAACCATCATAATTATCAAACAACATGCCGTTTTGCCTATCCTGTATGATCTCTGAAATACCTCCAATATTGAAGCCAATCACAGCAACTCCTTTGGCGAATGCTTCCAAAATCGCATAACCAAACCCTTCCTTTCGAGAAGGGACGAGGAGTAAATCAATTACATCAAGGAATTGATCTGCCTGCCAACTACCTAAACGGACTCTATCATCTAATCCGACCTCCTGTATAAACAGCCGCAATTCATCCTCTAACCTACCCTTGCCTGAAATAAGCAAATATGCATTATGATAATGCTCCTGAAGCAAGCGATATGCTTGCACTGCCAAGAGGTGCCCCTTTTCTTCAGAGATCCTTCCTAATATCCCTATGAGGAAATCGGCTTCTTGGAACCCCAAGTCAACTTTCCTCATTTTTCGAGAAGAAAATTCACTTCCGTCAATACCATTATGCACAACCCATATTTTTTCCTCTTGCATTTTCAAATCCTCAACAAGGTGTTTCTTTACTGCGTGGCTTACTGCAATTGTTCTGATGCCAGAAAATGGCAATAATTTCCTTACTATGTGGGGTCGATAAAATCCATGAAAAGCACTTATATATGGGGTGCCACTAAAACGATAAAGCAGATACCCCAACACTTGTGTGACGCGGGTGTTGCTATGAACAATGTGAATTTTTTCTCGCCGCAGGAAAGGAAGAAGAATGCATAAAGATATGAGTATTTTGGGACTGGTTATCGACTTTGTTCGTATAGGAATAGTCTTATGTACTGCACCTAAAGACTGGACCTCTTCTACCCATTCTCCTCCTGAAGTGGCAATAGTGACATGGTGGCCGCCTTTTACAAAACCCTTTGCTAAATTCAAACAATACCGCGAAATTCCTCCTCGATTCAGATGGGTGGCAAGAATTAAAATATTCATCGCTATTCTTTTTCTGCTAAAGGCCAGTGGTTCTACTGCCTGACGATTTCGTTTACTTTAGAAAATACTTCCTCTGGGTCAATTTTCTCCATGCATGCATACTTCTCTCTAAGCTTGCATCGTGGAGAATAGCAAAACGAACAATCAAGCTTTTTACAAAAAACAGTAAGATTCTTACTTTTTACTGTATGTCGCGCAGGTGAAGTTGGCCCAAAGAGTCCAATTGTAGGAACGTCTAAGGCCTGAGCAAGGTGTAATGTTGCCGTATCAGGGGTCACGAAAACTTTCAATTGTTTTATTACATGAGGCAAATCCGCTAAGGTAGTTTTTCCGCAAAGATTAATTGGCCTGGGATAGAGAAACGTCTCTATCCGTTCCGCCTCGACGCTTGCTTCTTCATCGCCTAACAAAACAATTCTATATTTCGGCAAATTCTTATACACAGTATCGATAAACTTCATAATATTTTTCGTGGGCCATCTTTTTGACTTCCATCTTCTT
>CP070807.1:1040468-1064034 GCA_020343695.1 Candidatus Omnitrophota bacterium
GCAGACTCCCTGGAGGAAGCCGGTGATTCCGTTTTCGCAGAAACATCCAGATAAGTAGTTGTAGCTTATTGAGTTCGTTGAGTTATAGTGAAATAATGTAAGAGAAAGGGAGGTTAAGGCATGAAGATTTTATTTGTGATGCCGAAAATAGGTGCCTGGGCAACACATGGTGAGCATTTTGCCCCTAATCAACTATACGCTCAGTGGGCAGCATATATCAGAGAAAAAGGGTATGATAATTTAGAGATATTGGACTGTACTGTTTTGGGCATTCCTATGGATAGGTTGGCAGAAAAGGTAAGGGAAAAGCATCCTACTGTGGTTGTGTTAGGAGATATGATTCACTGTTCAGTAGGGTTTGGTATTATTTGGTATTTTAATGAGGCAGCTTCAAGGATAAAACAGGTTTTACCGAACACTAAGATTATTATGGGCGGATTGTGGTATTCTGCCACGCCTGTAGAGACATTGGAAGATCACCCAGCTGTTGATTATGTGGTTATGGGAGAGGAAGAAGCATTTTATGATTTAATCAAAGCCATTGATACGAAAACTCCTACTCAAGATATAGCAGGAGTGGCAAGCCGTCTTGATGGTAAGCCAGTTTTGGGTCCCCATAGACCTCTGTTGACAGACTTAGATACTTTGCCGCTTCCTGCCTATGATTTATTCCCCATGGATAAATATGTAGGACATACTCACTGGAAGCCTTTTGTAGAAATGATGACTTCACGGGGATGTCCTTCAGCATGCACATTCTGCTATGAGTGGGATCAGTATGACCCCCGTTCGCCCAAGGACTTTTTGCAGTGGCGGGCAAAGTCCCCCGAGCGTGTAATTGAAGAATTAGAGCTCCTGCATCGGAAATTCGGGACTAAAGTCGTAGTCATTCAGGATGACAATTTTAATGTTGACCCTCAAAGAGTGGAAACTTTCTGTAAGTTGAAAAAAGAAAAAAATAACCCCATTAAATGGGTTTCTTTAGGTAGAGCTATTGACTGGGTGAATTGCGAGAAAATTTTGCCGTTGATGAAAGAAACTGGTCTCTTTATGGGGGTGTTTGGCATTGAAGTGACCACGCCCGAAGAGCTGAAGAAAATCGCCAAAGGTATCACCGTTGAACATATAAAAAAGACGATAGATATTTTACGGACAAATGATGTGGCTATTGTTGCCGATATCATGATTGGCTTTGATTATGATAACGAGCAGATTATTAAACAGCGATATGAGTTTACTGATGAGGTTGATCCTGATATTCTCTGGGTTGGTTATGTTACTCCTGCACCAAATTCGCCCATGTGGAGGATTGGTTTAAAGAAGAGATGGTTTGACCCTAAAAAAATTGATTTTCTTAAATGGGATTTTCTGCACCCTGTAATACCCACTGATCATTTGACTATCGAAGATCTAGGAAGGTTAGGCTCCTGGTGTATGAGAGAGTTTTTCTCTACACCCGGAAGAATCCAGAGGATTATGACTTCAAACTTTGACCCTTTAGCAAAACTTTGCTTTCAAGATGTTATGCGCGGCGTCGCTAAATGGGAAGAAGGGGCAGTGAAGGGCGAAAAGCACGTTTGATGAAAATCCGCAATTCAAATTTAGAATTTTGATTTTGTGATGTTGTGCGACGCACATATTCATTTTATTCCCGAGGAACTATCTGCCCATACTGCATTTTATAAAGGGGTGTGGACAGACAAGAATGCTCTTTATGCGTTTTTGGATAAACAGAATATTACGAAGGCGCTTCTGGTCTACCCTTCTACGGACGCTCACCTTAAATTAGGTTTTCGAAGAGTTGCTGAGATATACAACTCTACACTCGAAGGAGTTGTCAAAGAGAACCCAAAAGTCATTGGCGCCGCGATTATCGATATTGGCGAGGCTTCTAACATCGGCTATTATGTAAAAACCCTTAAAGAGAGAGGTTTTAAAGCGCTCAGTATTGCCTCAAGTTATAATGGGGAATTTTTCGTTGAGAAATTTATTCCCCTCTTTGAGGCAGCACAGACGCTGGATATGCCGATTTTTGTTCATCCCCAGACAATTAATCCCATTGGATTTGAACGAGTCAAAGATCCCCTCCTTATGCCGGTATTGGAATACAGTTTCGATATCTCTATGTTTTTGGGGTTGCTTATGATGGAAGGAGTCTTAGAAAAATTGAGCGTGAAATTTATCTTCTCTTCTTTAGGAGGAATTACACCCTTTTTGAAAGACAGATTTGATCGAGTATACACGATGCTGCACAGCCGAAGAATTGTAAAGGATTTAGGAAAACTTCCTTCCCAGATTTTACAAAATATATATGTTGATACTTCAGGGTCGTCATTAAGGAATATCGAACTTGCCATTGATTTGTTTGGCGAAGACAAAATTTTATGGGGATCAGACTATCCCGTCAATGCAGCTGTCGAAAGTAATCTTGCGATGCTCCAGGCTCTAGGCGAAGAGAGGAAAGAAAAGATTGCCTATAAAAACTTTTTGAAGATTTTTGAACCATGAAGGTATATCTTAATGGAGCGTTCATCGATAAAGAGGATATTGAAGAGCTCCTCGAGCCCGGTTTTTTATTTGGCTGGGGAGTATTTGAGACGCTGCGGGTCTACAACAAAAGAGTCGCTTTTTTAGAAGAGCATCTTACGCGCATGAAGAGGGGATTAGAATTTTTAGGGTTGGAGTGCCCCAATATTGATTTTAAAGCGGCAATACAACGCCTCCTTGGGGAGAATAATTTAAGCGACGCTTACCTGCGAATCGCGGTTTTTAAGAAAAGAAAATCGATTGGCGTAGTTATCTACGGAGCCGAATTTACCTATTATAAAGAAGATGCATACAAGAAAGGCGCAAAAATTATTTTTGCACCTTCCTTTAGGTGTTCTCAAGACCCATATTTAGCGATAAAGTCGATTAGCTATGTAAAGAGTAGACACGCCTGGTTTCATGCTCAGAGGCAAGGAAAAGATGAAGCGATTTTTCTCAATGAAAAAGGATTTATTCAAGAAGGCTCGCGAAGCAATATCTTCTTTATAAAAGACAAAGATTTCTTTACTCCTTCACATAGGTGTGGTTTGCTCGACGGAGTTACAAGGAAAGTCGTCATTGATATTTGTAAAGATGAAGGATACAGGGTAGCAGAAGGTGAGTTTACCAAAGAAGATTTACTTTCTGCCGATGAGGCATTTCTTGTAAGTTCCCTGATGGAAGTTATGCCCATTTCAGAGATTGACGGCTGCTCTCTCGATCGTCAGAAATTTACTCTCACCCCACTTATCCATAAAAAATACAGAGAGAGAGTCTCTTAAGTTTATATATTCATCATTCATATACAATGAAGAGCCCTTTATTATTTCCAGTTCAACTCAGGGATAAGAGTATTGTTGTGCTAGATGAGACTCTTCTTCCGTTCAAAGAAGAGTATATTACGGTTACAACCCTCAATGAGGCGCTTTTGGTGCTTGGGGAAATGAAGACGCGCTCTCTGGGGCAGGTGCTTCTTTTCTTATATTGCTGTGTTTTGTTTGAGCGCAAGGTTTCTATAGATGAAATTGTTCATCGATTCAAAGAGAAGAGACCAACGTTTGATTTTGCCGTGTTAGGGGAGATTTTAAAGATTCAGATAGAGCAAGACCTTACAGTAAAACAGGCCGTTGGTAATTTCGTCAAAGGTTTCGATGCGCTGCGCAGAGCCAGAGCAAAAAGATTGGCCGAAATTCTACCTTGCCCGGCACATATTTTAACTATCTGTAACGTAAATGGTGAACTCATTTATCTGTATGAAGAGTTAAGGAAGTTGAATAAGCCGGCTCGGTTTATCGTTTGCGAAACGAGACCTTATCTACAGGGCTCAAGACTAACTTTTTGGGAACTACGAAAGAATAACATTTGCTGTACACTAATCTGTGACAGTCAGGCAGCTGGCATAATGAAAGCCAAGGGAGTCAACTGTGTGATTACGGGAGCAGACCGCGCTACCATAAAAGGAGATGTAGTAAACAAGATTGGCACTTACTCTCTGGCACGTTTAGCCCGATATTTCAATATTCCCTTCTATCCCTTGACACAGTATCCTCGTGATATTGATGTTGCTTCCATCGAGATTGAAGAGAGACCTAAACCTGAGGTATTTATGTATTTAGATGGTGACTTCAGCAGAATAGATGCTCTGTACCCTTCCTTTGATATTACCAAGGCTGAATTTGTAACCCGTTGTATAGAACTGGAGACATATAATGAAGCTTGTAGATATCAATAAAGCAGTTGTGGTATGGGGTCCGATTTCTCAAGAAGGCCTCAAAATCCTCAAAAAGGAAGGGCATCTTGTGGTTGTTGCCGAGAATAGACCATCTCTTTTAGGGCTATACCACAACTTACCGTTGCTTAAGGAAGCGGACATCGAAACTGTCTATTGCACTGATAATACGTTGGGCTTTCTGTTTGATAAAGGTAAGGTATTTAAGACATATCTTTTCTATCGAGATAAAAGCCAAGAAGGCCTTATAGGTATGTGTGGTAGCCTGTATATAGTATTGTTAAGTAAATTGCACAAAATACCCCTTACAACTATGGTAGCAGGGAAAGTACGGATAGAAAATAGCGATAAGAGTGCAGCGACATTGAGAGGGAAAGATTTTGTTCTGGAAGAAAATACACAGGATTATATAATAGAGGCAGATGATGAGTTGGTAGAATGGGAGGTGTTAGCTTGAGTTTTGCACAAGAAAAAAAAGAGATGCTCTATTGGGCACAGCTTTTGAATCAGAAAGGTTTCGTGACTGCCCGCAGTGGAAATATCTCATACAAAGTAGGTACTCAAAAAATTCTCATTACTTCACACGATTGCTACCTAGGATACCTGAAAGAACAAGAGATACTTCTCGTTGATTTAGCGGAAGCGATATTAGAAGGCAATAGGGAACTCACCAGCGAAAAGGATTTACATGTGAGCATTCATAGACATTTTAAAGGCGTAAAAGCGGTCATGCATGCCCACCCACCCTATACTACTGCCTTTTTCCATTATTTTGATAAACTCGACATCTTCTCGTTCGAGGCAAAATTCTATTTAGGAAACATTACGGTAATACCTCAGGCTACACCCACAGTGACTGATATAGAACCGGTTCTCGGAGCTTTAGAGAATAGCAATATCGTGGTTCTTGGGGCACATGGGGTGGTGAGCATAGGACGTGATTTCAAAGAAGCGTCTAGTTTGATTGAGCTATTGGAAGAGCAGGCAAAGGTGAATCTTATTGTGCAGGCTCAGGGTAGGAATCAACAGACTGATGAGGTTATTCAAGATCCAAGGAGACCTAAAACATCTCAAAAATACAAGCTCCTATCGAAAGAGCACATTGCAAAGTTAGTAGAAGTGATAAACAGCGACCAACAGGTTCAAGAATTAGGAGCCAAATACGATTTGACCTGCACATTAGCAGTTAAGAATCAAGATACGAATGAATCTGTATGTTTCCATTATGAAAAAGGCAAGATTATAAAAACTACCTCAAGCGACAGTGCTGAATTTGTAATTATTGGCAAGGAAAATGTTTTAAGCAGGGTATTCAATCGTCAAATCGATCCTTTTGTCGCCTCAACTCAAGGAAAGGTGAAAACAAAAGGCGACTTCTCCAAAATGAGCAAGTGGTATCCTGTATTGGTGAAGACCTTTCAGTTATGGGAACAGGCTCCGGTTGAATAGGAGTACATTTCTCCTTTGTTATTCTTACGGGGTTAACCGCGGAGTGATTTTTCTTCTTTGATATTCTTATGAACGGAGCATCATAAGGGGCAGAGCCCCTTTGAAGGCGAAGAGGAATCTTTAATGCGGAGCATTCTTCGCCTTGGTGGTACCCTGTATTGGTGAAAACCTTCCAGTTATGGGAAAAAGCGCCGGTTGAATGAGGAGCGCGCAATGAGCATTAAAGAGGAAACGATGCAGGAATACGGGTATTATGTAGGTGGAAAATTTAAGAAGAGCAGAGATAGAATCGAGGTGATTAATCCTGTAACCGAGGAACTCTGTGCGCATATTTTTGAGACAACCAAGGATGATTTAGAATTCGCCATACAAAGCGGGCGGTCTGCACAAAAAGAATGGAAAAAAACCCCTTTTAAAGAAAGAGCGAATGTGTTGCGAGAAATTGCCAAAACCATACTGGGCAACCTTAAAGAGTTAGCAGAGTTAGAGGCAAAAGAAATTGGCAAACCTTTTAAAGAGCCATTATTTGTAGATATTCCGTTAGGGGCAGATTGTTTTAACTATTATGCTTCTCTTCTTGATTCTTTAGAAGAGGAATCTATACAGAGCGATTTAGGAATTGATTTGATACGGTATGAGCCTTTTGGAGTGGCAGGGATCTATCTTCCTTACAATGTCCCTCTGATGACTTTTGGTTTTAGCTGTGCTGCGGCATTGGCGGCAGGAAACGCCCTTATTATAAAACCATCTGAATATGGGTCGCTTTCACTGCTTGGCCTCGCACAATACATAGATACATTGGATACGCCAAAAGGCCTGATTAATGTGGTTACAGGCAGAGGCGAAAGTATGGGTAAATTACTGGCAGAAAGCACTGTAGATATGATTTCCTTCACAGGGTCTCGCGACACGCTTAAAAAGATTATTGCTCGGTCTAAAGATGTGCCTAAAAAGATAATCTGCGAGCTAGGGGGATGTAATTTTACCGTTGTGTTTTCTGACGCAGACAAAGAGGAGGCGATTCAGAATATTTTAGGCTCCTCATTTATGAAACAAGGACAGATGTGTGTGGGGACAAGTGTAGTTTTAATACAGGACAGCGTCTATGATGATATCGTAGGCCAGCTAAAGAAGAGAGCTTTAAAGATACAGCTAGGAGACCCTTTTGACCCTATGGTAGGAATGGGACCGCTTCCCACAAGAGAACATTTAGAAAATATTCATCAACGAGTAAAAGGACTCCAAGTAAAAGGGGCAAAGATTATATGTGGTGCAAAATCCTTAAATCAGAAAGGATATTTTTACCCCCCCACTATTATTGAGACTAAAGAAGCTCTGTATGAGGAATTTTTTGCACCGGTGATTTTAATTAAGCGGTTTCGCACAAGATTAGAAGTAGAAGAAATTATTGAGAAAAATCCTACAGGGTTAGTGATGCAGATTTGGACCAAAGATATCCCTTTTGCAGAACAGTTAGCACAGAAGGCCAGCTGTGGTACAGTTTGGATTAATACGTTTGTTCAGATGAGTTCGCAGACTCCTTTTGGGGGCATGCGCAGTAGTGGCTGGGGAAGGAATTTAGGAAAGTTTGGTTTTTTTGAATATATTCAACCCAAACATATAGGAATAGGATTCAAGAAGAGTCCTGTGTCAGGATGGTTTGGGATATAATCAAATGAGACCGTCACTTACGGAATGCAATGAACGTAAGTGACATGGTCGAATTTGACCCTTGACACAATGTAGTGCGACAAGGGTTTAATTCGCGCATACAACTTATGTCACTTGGCTCCATAAGTTGTGCGCTCATTGAAGGAGGTAAAAATGGATTGGGGTATGAAAAATCGATTAAGTCAGGTTATCCAACCCGATGGGCATTGTTTCTTTTTACCCATAGACCACGGGTATTTCCAGGGGCCTACCAGATGTTTAGAGAAACCAGGAGAGACAATTAAACCTATCCTTCCTTTCTGCGATGCGCTTTTTGTTACCCGAGGGGTATTGCGAGCTTCGGTGGACCCAACCAATAGTAAACCAATTATTCTTCGAGTGTCTGGGGGAACGAGCATGGTGGGAAAAGATCTAGCCAACGAAGGAATCACTACTTCTAAACAGGAGATTATTCGTCTCAATGTTTCTGCCGTAGGCATTTCTGTTTTTATAGGAAGTGATTATGAGAAACAGACACTCTTAAATCTTGCGCACCTTGTGAATGAATGTGAGAATTATGGCATTCCTGTTATGGCAGTTACTGCCGTGGGAAAAGAGTTAGAGAAGCGGGATGCCCGCTATCTTGGTTTATGTTGTCGTATTGCCGCTGAGTTAGGCGCGAGGATAGTAAAGACATACTGGTGTAAAGATTTTGAAAAGGTTGTAGCAGGATGTCCTGTTCCCGTGGTTATGGCAGGCGGGCCAAAATGTGAGACAGAACGTCAGGTCTTAGAATTTGTCCATGACGGTATGCAAAGAGGCGCTATCGGTATAAATCTGGGAAGAAATGTTTGGCAAAACGTTCATCCTGTGGCGATGGCCAGAGCCTTACGTGCCATTGTTCATGAAAATGCTACAATCAAAGAAGCGCTTGAATTGTTTAATGATATTAAAAATAGTAAAGTGTCCTTAGAGAAGGTCACCGATGAAATAGCTGGAAGAGACAAGAAGTGAGTAATATGCAGGTGGCGATATATTATAATAATCGCGATGTGAGATCAGAGGAGATGCCTGTGCCAGAAATCGGCCCTGGCCAACTTTTAGTGAAGGTGAAGGCGAGCGGTATCTGTGGCAGTGATGTAATGGAATGGTATCGCATCAAAAAAGCACCTCTTGTTTTAGGCCACGAAATTGCTGGTGAAGTTGTTGAAGTCGCAGAAGGGCTAAAGCGTTTTAAGACCGGCGATAGAGTATTTGTTTCACACCATGTCCCCTGTAACAGGTGCAGGTATTGCTTAAATGGTAATCATACTGTTTGCCAGACGCTGCATACTACAAATTTTTATCCTGGCGGCTTTGCCGAATATGTTCGCGTACCTTCAATGAACGTAAATTATGGTACATTTTTACTTCCCAAAGAGGTATCATTTGAAGAGGGGACATTTATTGAGCCGTTAGCGTGCGTGATACGAGGGCAAAGATTAGCTCACCTAGAGGCAGGCCAACACATATTGATTCTCGGTGGTGGCATCTCAGGGCTTCTCCACCTGCTGCTCGCACGTGCCCAAGGAGCCGGACGGATCATTGTCACAGATATAAACGAATATCGCTTAAAAGCAGCAAAAGAGTTTGGTGCCGATGAGGTAATCCATGCAAAAGAGGATATACCTGCTCGCGTACGTAAGAGTAATGATGACAGAGGGGTTGACCTTGCAATCGTTTGCACCTCAGCTTTAACGGCATTTATTCAAGCGTTGTACTCTATTGATCGCGGAGGAACTGTATTGTGTTTCGCACCAACAGAGCCTGGAGTTACCCTTCCTCTTCCGGTGAATGACTTTTGGCGTAACAGCATCAAAATCATGCATTCCTACGGAAATAGCCCGCTGGATGCAACTGTGGCGATAGAGTTAATTCGCAGGAGCATTATCCCTGTGCGTAAGATGATTACGCATCGAATGAGCCTCACAGAGGCAGGAGCGGGATTCCGCCTCGTTGCTGAGGCCAGAGATTCGCTTAAAGTAATTATTGAACCACACAAGTCTAAGTAGTTTTCTATTGCTCTCGTCACTCTCTCTATACATTACACACCACTTAGTATCCATAACCTCTTCATTATAAATAAGTTAAGATTTCACATTTACCTTGTAAAATTCTTTTTTATGTTCTATAATGATATAATTTTATTAATTTAATTTTACTATATACTTCCCGTATAATCATATTGGCAGAGTCGCAATGGCCGCCTGGATGCATAAACTTGCCCGTACAATAATTCACTTCCGAATATATGTCATTTCCGCCTGCATTCTTATATCTTTTTTCTTTGCCAATGTATTAAAAGATATAAAGATAGAAACTCACCTAGAAGATTTCTTGCCTCAAAAGCATCCTTTCATACAGGTTCAGCATAAGCTCACCGATATTTTTGGAGGGCTCAACCAAGTTTCCATCGCATTAGAGGTGCAAGAAGGTACAATTTTTGAGAAAGGTTTTTTGGACAAGGTTCTTTCTTTCACGGAAGATCTTTATCTGCTTGAAGGTATAAATATTTCCCGTATCAATTCTATTGCTTCGCGGCATATAAAACATGTTGTTGCCAATGAAGAAGGATTTTTTGTAAAGCGTCTCTTGCGCCTGCCTCCGACAACCCCCCAAGAAATGAGAGAGTTTAAAGAAAGAGTCATCTCCAACCCCAATGTGTATGGGAAAATGATATCAAAGGATTTTAAAAGTACGCTCATTTACGTTGATTTTGAATCAAAAGCAAAAACATCATATATTTTTAATGTTCTTGGCGATTTAAAAAAACAATACGAAGATAAAAATACATACATATATATTGCAGGACGTCCGATTTTGGAAGGTTGGTTAAATTTTTACTTGCCACGAATGCTTAAAATTCTCATTATAAGTTTTATTGTGATTTCTTTTGTCCTCTATCTTACCTTCCGTTCAAAAAGAGGTGTTATCCTTCCTTTAATTGATTCCTCAATGGCTACCCTCTGGGGTATGGGAACGATGAAACTCCTGGGCTTGAGGCTCGATCCTTCGACAATGCTGGTGCCATTCATTATTCTATCTTTGGGGATCAGTCACTCCGTACATACATTAAAACGCTATTATGAAGAGATGGGCGACCCAAAAATGAAGAGTAAACATGCGATTATCATTACAATGTCTCATTTATTTCTTCCGGGGCTGGTGTGTGTAATAACTGATGGATTAGGTTTTCTCTCATTACGATTTGTTCCTATCCCCACGATAAAGAGTATGGCAATGGCTTCAGGGTTGGGAATTTTAGCGAATTTTTTTACCTCTTTTATGTTTACTCCCTGCATTCTCTCATTCATGCACCGACCGAAGATTTTAGAAGTCAGACGTGAAGAGGCGCATAAATGGGTTGATACACTTCTTTCGAAATTGAGCATTTTTTCACTCAATAAAAAGGCAGGAACTGTAATTGTAAGCTTTTTCATCGGTATTTGTCTGGTATCCTTCGTGGGAATAGGAAAAATTGTCGTAGGTGACAATACCGAAGGTTCTAGTTATCTGTACCCTCACAGTCCGTACAACCAGGCAGAATATTTTATTAATAGAAATTTCGGAGGAACCAACTCTTACTATATTTTTGTAGAATCAAAAGGTTCCCTGCTCACAGTAGATAAACTAAAAGCAATGGATAGCTTTCAAAATTATCTCGCAGGAGAAGTCCCTCAGGTAGGTTCGTACCTTTCGATTGTAGGAGCGATAAAGGCGTTAAACATGTTCATGTTCGAAGGCAAAAAGAGTTATTTTACAATTCCCCAAAAAAATGACGTAGTTGCCCAATACTGGTTCTTATATACACTGAGTGGGTTTCCTTCCGACTATGATCACCTTATCAGTCGGAATGAGAAGTTCGCAAATATCAAGTTCGATTTTAAGGACCATAAATCAACTACAGTCGCACAGGCGGTGAAAAAGACAAGAGAATTTTTTCGCGAAAGTAGATTTCCAGAATTGAAATTCTATTACGCGGGGGGAGACATCGGCGTTTTATATGCGATCAATGATATTATACGCAAAACAATCATCCCCAACGCGATTTTTATTTCGCTTTTGATATTCCTCTTTGTGAGCTTTATCTATCGTTCATTTGTGGCGGGGTCAATTTTGTTACTTCCTTTGCTTTTAAGTAATATAATCGTTTTTTCATTATTTGGATTTTTAGGCACCACTATTACGGCTGAGACATTACCTTTGGTGTCTTTGAGTGAGGGATTAGGTATCAATTTTGGTATCTATATTCTCGCACGTTTACATGAAGACATGAGAGAGAAGAGAAAGACGTATAAGAATATTTTATATCACACATTAATCACCAGCGGTAAGGCGGTATTCTTTAGCGGGTTCATTGTGTCGTTAGGTATCTTTGTATGGATTTTTTCCTCGATTCTCCTGCAAGTGCGATTGGGAATGAATTTATGCGCGTCTCTGATTTTAAATATGATTACCTCTCTGGTAATGATTCCGGTTCTGGTATGGTGGATAAAACCGAGGTTTCTTTTTGGCGCAATACGGCGGCGACTGGCACAACGCCGCAGGCAGATGTGAGTATGAAGGAGAAAAAAAGGGGGTGTCGCATGCGAAAGGTGTTGCTCTTTTTTGTGATGGCGTTCTTGAGTGTGGGTGTTTTTGCGCAGGAACTTGAGTATGGAAAAGTGTATCCTCTCAAGGCCGGCATGGGCGCAGACGAAGTGATGCGGGTTATGTATCACAACAAGTACTCTCTGTTTGCCCAAGACTATTTTCTCCCCAAAAGTAAAGTGCTCTATGTGGATACTTCAGGATACACGCGTACAAAAATTGCGCGAAGATACAGAATTATCAAGGAGGGTAAAGGTGGAATTTCCTATAAAGATTTAATTGTCGTCACATATCCTACAGAAATTAAGGGTCTGGCAATACTTACCTGGACGTATGAAGATTTCAAGAAGGATCAGAATGTATGGCTTTGGGTACCCTCATTAAAAAAAGTGAGAAAGATATCTGCCTCCGAAGATGATGATGCATTTATGGGAAGCGACCTTACTGTTGAAGATGTATCCACGCGCCGTTTCGAGGATGAGACATACAAGCTTATAGGAGAGAAAGTTTTTGACGGCTATACATTTGAGCACACTCAAGAGGTAAAATCTAAAGGCAAACCGTGCTTTGTGATTGAAGCAACACCACTGAAACCCCGATGGTATTACTCAAAGAGGCTGGTGTGGGTAGATAAGGAAACAGGAGGAAATATTTATGAAGAGTATTATAATAAGAAAGGCAAGGTTTTTAAGACTCGCTTTATAGAGTGGGGTTGGTATAAACCAGAGACCAAAAAATATCCTATGCAAATTGCGATTGAATGTAAAGATTTAAGGACAGGACACCGTACGGTAATTTTCAATGAGGAACAAGAGTATGATCAAGGGATAAGCGAGCAGAACTTTACCGTAAAGGCATTAATGAGGTCGCGATGGTAGAAGAACAAAAACGGAAGAATGGAAAGAGAAATTTGAGGGGGTGTAAAATGAGGAAGATTTTGTTTCTGCTTTTCATCTTTCCTCTCAGTGTGTTCGCAGGACAAATCGGAGATGATGTAGAATATTCAGGGTATATCAAAAATGAGGTATGGTTTCGGACCAACACAGATACTTCTCATCAATTCTTAACTTCTTTTAAGAATACTTTTGACATTGGAATAGAATATAAGATTAATGATGATTGGACATTCTTTTTTCACCCGCGTTATTTCTACGACTTTGCGTATGATATAAGAGATGACGATGTATTTGACAGAAACCAGGAAATCATGGGACATACCTATCAGGATGAATGGCTCAGGGATTGCTATTTCGATTACATTTCCGACAATTTAGATTTGCGTTTGGGCAAACAGCAGGTAGTATGGGGACAGATGGATGTGCCGATTTTAGATAGAGTCATGCCGATTGATTTAACCAATTGGTTTCTGCCGGATTTAGCTGACATGCGTATCCCCCTATGGATGGTGAAGCTCGAATATTCTCCTTGGGTTAATTCAACCATTCAGGCATTGTTTATCCCTGACTTTGAAGCTTCTCGAGTTGCTCCGCCAGGGGCGCCTTTCTCTTTTGCTGCCTATAATGCTTTCTATGATTTGCAGCAGTCTTTACCACAGATCGTAGATCCCGGGCCACCACCGGTGTATTTGAACAATATATTTGTAGATTCAAAAACTCCTCCAGGACAGTTTGAAAATTCTACATTTGGCTTGAGGTGGCGCTCAATGATCGAAGATTTAGAATATACTCTCAATTGGTTGTACGGTTATTCAACGAGTGCCTATCTCTATACGGATCCTACCGTATCAGTTTTTTCAATTTTCCCCCCTCCGCCACCCGGGGAGGTTAATAGTGACGGTTATCGGTCAAGAAGGCATAAACGAATTCAGATGGCAGGCTTCTCTTTTGCCAAGACCCTTGTGAATCCCGGCCCATTTGAGGGACTAACCTTAAAAGGCGAATTTGCCTACATCCATGACGAACCTACGTACTACGGCACTTCAGGCAGCAGAGAAATGACTCGTGCTTCCGACAAATACAACTGGGGTTTTGCCTTAGAAAAAAATATCGTGACGAATTGGCTCGTTAATTTTCAATTTTTACAGTTTATTGCTGACAGAAGGACGATGATTGATCCGTCAACAGGTATTTCCTATCGCATACTCGACACCTCGACTTATGGAGTGATCGATAAGATAGAGAATGTGTATGTGGTCAAAATAATGACAGATTTTATGCACGAGCGCCTGAAGCCAGAGATCACCATTGTCTATCAGGATGATAATCAGGGAAGAATTGTTCCCAAAGTAGTGTATGAGTTACGGGATAACATCTGGCTGAAATTAGGTTATGCGCATTTTTTTGGTCGACCTGACTCATCCAACGGCCAATTCAGGAATCGCGACCTACTTATGTTTGAGGTAAAATACACTTTTTAATCATTCTTGAGTGAGCCCCATTTGTAAACAATACAAGGAGCGACAATGGAAAGCAAAGTTTGGCAGACTTACTCATTGATGTTGAAAGAGGTTCTTGACTTAAGTTTAAGCCCCGTAGGAGTTTGCTACATAGAGAAGAAAGGATTCGATGTCCATCAAGGCAAAGTGCGTATATGTCGTGCAATTCTTGATGCTGCTTCTGGTAAATCTCTTTATGTATGTAGAGAGAATAATGCCTGTTTCGGAGCGGCTTGGCATCTCGGATTTCATAAGATGAGAGATTCAAAGGTGTTCGATATGACGAAAAAGTTTATTGTAGAGGGAGAGAAATTATTTTCTTCGTACAAGGCTTTAGATACCCTCCTTGCCCAGATGCAGAATCCTCCTGATAATTCGAATATGTGTTTTCAGCTCTCTCCTTTAGAAAAGACTGAACAAAAACCTCAGCTTGTTATATTTGTGTGTACGCCCCACGTAGCCTGCCGACTCCTCACACTTGCGATGTTTCTTGATGGTATTATGCCGAAAATCAAAATAGGTGGTCCAACGTGTAAGATGGCAATAATTTACCCGCTCTTTACAGGAGAAGTGAACGTCTCGTTTTATGATTATACAGCGAGGAAAATGTGCAACGTAGAGAAAGACAAATTGCTTGTAAGTATCCCTTATAAGAGAATTCCTCAGATTATCGAGAGTATTGATAAGTGTACTGCGGGCAGGGCAAAAATGGAATTTCCTCAAGAGTTCCGTGAGTTTCTGCAGAAAAGACTGGCAAAATAAATGAATTGGGCTCCAAAAGTAAATACTTGACGCTTCACAGAGCGTATGTTAATATCTTGTACCTATGTGGGCAGTTGTAGAGATAGGAAAAAAGCAGTATCTAACAGGAGTCGGTGATACCTTAGAGGTAGAGCGACTGCAAGACAAGAAAGGTAGCCTCTCTTTCGATAAGGTGTTGCTTCTTGTTGAAGATAAAAAGGTACACATTGGAAGCCCCTATTTAGATAAGGTAAAAGTAAAAGCGGACATTTTAGGAGAAAAAAAGGGCGAAAAGGTTCTTATTTATAAGTACAAGAGGAGAAAAAAGTACCGCAAGAAGCAAGGACACCGCCAAATTTATACCCTCCTCAAGATTTCTGATATTGCCACATCTGGAGTCAAGCGGACAGCCAAAAAGTGATTCTTGATAAACCAACTAACCGATTAGGAGCTAATATAGGTGGATCTGTTCCTATGGGTTTGCATAGGCCCACAGGACAAATTTGTGTATATTCGGCGCAACAAATTCTTTTTACTTGTTGGCGAAAATTGATAAAATAGAGGGATAACCAAAGATTGCCTCTAAAAATACCTTAATAATAAGGGTAGCATAGAAGCAGGAGATGATGAAAAGAATAATCGTCAAAATTGGTAGTAGCGTTATTGCCCCCCAAGGAAACCTCGATAAATCCTTGATTGAGAAACTCGTCAAAGATGTTGTTGCGGTCGAAAGAGGAGGATATCAGGTTATTCTTGTAAGCTCTGGGGCGATTGCCTGCGGCCTAAATCGGCTGGGCCAAAGAAAAAGACCCCAAGATACCTATTCTCTTATGGCGATCTCTTCGTTAGGTCAAATTATCTTAATGGATGTATTTAACGAAAAATTTAAAAAACATAAACGGATGTGTGCTCAGATTCTCCTCACATGGGATGATTTTGATACGCGCAGACGATTCATGAATGTTCGCAAGACACTCGATAAATTGTTGGCGATGAATATTATCCCCATTATTAATGAGAATGACGCGGTTTCCTATGAAGAAATTCGTTTGGGCGACAATGATTGTATCTCAGCCCGCTTAGCGGATTTAAGTGAAGCAGAATATTTAATTATGCTCTCCGATGTTGAAGGGCTCTTGAAGGGTCAAGAACTTGTGAGAGAAGTTGAAAGGATAGACAGCGAGATCGTCGCTTTAGCAAAAAAGGAAGATAAAACGTATACCAGTGGAGGAATGCTGACAAAACTTGAGGCCGCCAGAATTGCGACTGCCTCAGGCATAAAGACAATAATTGCCCGCGGAGACACACAGCGTGTGATCTCTCGTATTGTAGGAGGCGAGAGAATCGGTACATTGTTTGTTGCTTCCAGAAAGCTCGATAAGGCAAGAAAAAGGTGGATCCTCTTCAGTAAAAAAGTAAAAGGAAAAGTATTTATCGATAAGGGAGCCCGAGAAGCTATTCTGTATAAAGGCAAAAGCCTATTGGGAGTTGGGATTATCAATGTTGAGGGCATATTTAAAAGTGGGGATTGCGTGAGCGTGGTTGATGCTCAAGGAATGTTACTCGGATACGGTGTTATAAATTATAATTCAGAAGATCTTGGGGCGGTAAAGCAAAAAAAGTTCGAGAAAGAGGTAATCCACAGAGATAATTTTGTAAAGACCTCTCAAGGCGAGGGGTATTGTGGTCCCTGCGGAGACCTCTAAGGGAATGAATAATAGAAAAGAATCTATGAGTACCTATGTAAAAAAAATAGTAAGGCAGGCAAAAGAGGCAAGCTACGCCCTAGCTAAGATTACAACTTCCCAGAAGAACGAAGTCCTGCGAGGTATGGCAAAGGCAATCCTTAAAGAGAAACAATTCCTCTTAGAGGAAAATAAGAAGGATATATGCCAGGCAATAAAGAACAAGCTGAAACAGAGTTTTATTGATCGTCTCACATTAAATGAGGCTAGACTCAGAGAGATGAGTGCCTCTTTACGAGAGGTGGCAAAGCTGCCTGATCCAGTAGGAAAAACTCTCTCAAATTGGAGAAGACCCAATGGACTTAAAGTAGCAAAGGTAAGAGTCCCCATAGGAGTTGTCCTTATTGTATATGAAGCAAGGCCTAACGTAACCAGCGACTGTGTGGGGCTTTTGTTTAAAACCTCTAACGTAGGGATCTTGCGAGGAGGCAGTGCTGCTTTGAACTCAAATAAAGCAATTGCGAAAGTACTCAAGAACGCTTTAAGCAAAGGCGGTATTGATTTTCCTGTCTTCTTCTTGGTAGAAAAAACAGACCATAAGGCGGTCGATGGGCTCCTCAAAGAGAATGAGTATATAGATTTGGTGATTCCTCGCGGAGGCCAGGCGTTGATACGCAAAGTGGTTGAGAGCTCACATATTCCGGTAATCAAGCACTACAAAGGAGTATGCCATATTTTTGTCGATAGCGCTGTTGATATGAAACAGGCAGTAAAGATATGCGTGAATGCAAAAGTACAAAGGCCATCGGTGTGTAATGCAGTAGAAACTATTCTTGTACACGAGAAAGTTGCCCGTTCGTTCCTGCCTCGCCTGAAGCAAGCATTTGATCCCTATGGTGTTCAGATACGCGGTGGTCACCAGACACATAAAATCTTAAGAGGGATACAGAAGGCAAGTGAGGAGGATTGGTTTGCTGAATATCTTGATCTTATCGTTTCCATAAAAGTTGTCAAAACCGTAAATGAGGCAATTACACATATTAACTTTTATGGTTCGGGCCACACAGACAGTATACTTACCAAGAATTCTGTCCATGCAGGAAAGTTTTTAAGAGAAGTTGATTCTGCGTGTTGTTTTGTGAATATTTCCACTCGATTTAGTGATGGGTATCAATTTGGCTTAGGTGCTGAAATTGGCATTTCCACCGATAAGCTTCATGCCCGCGGTCCAATGGGCTTAGAGGAACTGACTACCTACAAGTGGGTAGTGCATGGGGATGGGCAAATACGCACTTAATTTTCATATAATACGATGAGAATCGGAATATTAGGCGGTACATTTAATCCCCCACATATTGGACATCTTATTTTGGCGAAAGAAGTGCAAGAGAAATTAGCTCTTGATAAGATTTTTTTTATCCCTACGAATCTGCCCCCACATAAAGAGCCCCAGCTGCCTGCGGTTTCACATCGCTTCAATATGGTAAAGTGTGCAACTGAAAGTAACAGCCTTTTCGAAGTATTAGATATAGAAATAAAGCGAGGAGGTACCTCGTACACTATTGATACAGCCAATGAATTAAAAGAGAAGTTCAGCAAAGCTGATTTTTATCTCATCGTTGGCTCGGACCTCGCGAATACTTTTTCTACCTGGAAGAACTTCACCCAAGTTAAAAAACTGATAAAGATTGTCGTTGCTCAGAGGAAAGATTTCCCTTTGCAGGAAAAAGATGAATTTATTCTTGTGGACATCACCCAAATTAGTATTTCGTCTTCGCGGATAAGAGAAATGGTAAAGCAGGGGCTTTCTATAAAATATTTAGTGAATGAAGGCGTAGAGCGCTATATCGAAAAACATAAGCTCTATAAAGAATAGCAAAGACGATTCATTGTTTTTATTGTTAGGGAGGATTGAAGATGATTAAGTTTGGGACCGATGGATGGCGGGGAGTTATTGCGCGTGATTTTACTTTTGATAACGTGAAGATTGTTTCTCAGGCAATTTCAGACTGTCTGCATAAACAGAACAGAAGGAGCAAAAAGGTTGTTGTTGGCTATGACTCTAGATTCCTATCCAAGGAATTTGCAAAAAGTGCGGGTTTGGTGTTTGCAGCAAATAAGATAAAAGTTACATTAGCAGATAGGGCTGTTCCTACGCCTGTGGTGAGCTTTCATTCGCTAATGGGAAGATACGATTTAGGCATTATGATTACCGCTTCACACAACCCAGCGTATTTCAATGGATTGAAAATAAAGACGCATGAAGGTGCAGCCGCCGACAATTCATTGACGAATAGAGTAGAAAACCTTCTCTATAAAAGCAAGCCAAAGTATATGGAAGAAGAGGATGCAAAAAAGAAGGGCCTTTTCGAAATTAAAAATTTAGGCTCCTCTTACGTTACTTTTTTGAAAAATTTTGTTGATGTGAAGAAAATTCGCTCGTTAAACGTAAAGATTTTAGTAGATGCAATGTATGGATCAGGAGATAAATTCGTGGAGAGTGCGCTGGCAAAAACCAAGATCAAGATAGATTACCTTCGTAATGAATTCAACCCTTCTTTCGGAGGGATTCACCCTGAGCCTGTTGCAGAGAATTTGAGGGAGCTCATCGTGAGAGTAAAGCGAGGAAAATACGACTTAGGGATTGCTTTAGATGGAGATGCAGATAGAATTGCTGTGGTGGACAAATCCGGCAATCTTATCAATGCTCAGGTGATTCTGCCTCTTTTAGCCATTCATATGGTTAAGAATCGAAAAGAAATTGGAGGGATAGGTAAGACTGTTGTAGGTAGTAGTCTCATTGATAAAGTCGCACTCGCGCTGGGGGTTCCCTGTTATGAGACTCCAGTAGGATTTAAGTATATTTCCAATTTATTCAAAGAAGATCTCATCTGTATCGGGGGAGAGGAAGCGGGAGGAATTGGGTATAGAGGATATATTCCCGAAAGAGACGGTTCTGCCTCGTTTCTCCTCATCCTAGAGATGTGTGCTGCCGCAAAGAAGAGTTTTGGTGAGTTACTCTCCGCTCTCTACAAACAGTATGGCAGATATCATTACCAGCGTATATCTTTACCCTTAAAAAGCTTAAAGAGTACTTTGGATAATCTGAAGTTACCATCTTCTCTGTATGGCAAAAAAGTTGAGAGGATAAATACTCTTGACGGGATTAAATTAATTACTAAAGATAGTTGGCTGATGTTTCGAAAGTCCGGCACAGAACCAATTGTGAGAGTATACGCTGAGAGCAGAAATAAAAAGGAGGTGGACAAATTACTTTCTCTGGGTAAGAAAATGATATATGCTTTATAGGGTAATTAAATTCTTAAGTTTTGGTATACTGGTATTGTTTTTCAAGCTAGAAGTAAGGGGTAGAGGAGTTTTCCCGCGTAATAAACCTTTCATTTTAGCTTCTAACCACCTCAGTAATTTAGACCCTGTCATTTTAGGAACCGTCTGTCCCCGTAAGCTCAATTTTCTTGCAAAAGAGGAATTGTTCACAAAGAAACTTTTTGCTTTCTTCTTAAAAAATGTAGGTGCCATTCCTCTCAAGCGCAATAGCCCCGATATAAGAAGTATACGCCTGGCCATGAGGATATTAAAAAGAAAACCGTTAGTAATTTTCCCTCAAGGCCAACGCGGCGCAGATTATGATCGGTTTAGAGCGGGGGTAGGGTTTCTCTATAAAAGGACATCCGTTCCTATAATTGCTGCCAAGATTTATGGAACAAATACAATTATGCCCAAGGGGAACAAAATACCGAAGCGAGGGAAAGTAAAGGTTTCCTTTGAGAGGGTAAGTAATTTTAAGGGCCGCGATTCGTACGAGGATATTGCATCGAAGGTTATCGAGACGATAAAGAGCCTTTGACGCTATAGATGCGAGGATTCAGAAGGCAGAATTTGATTATTCTGCCTCTATCTTCCCTGCTTGCCTCAAGAGAGGCGTAATCTGTTTTCCTGTTGACAAAAAAGATAATTTAAGAGATAATCTTATCAATTTTTTAAAGGTGTATGGAGCGGAAATCTACAATTGCAGCGATTGGGAATACGGTCGCCGTAATTAATCTTTAGAAAGGGAGAGTGGAAAGAAATGAACAATTTTTCTGCAGAGTTGCAAAATGCCTATTACGAATCTATTAGGGAACTGAAGGGGGGAGAAATTGTAAAGGCAAAGATTATCAGCATAACCCCCAAAGAGGTTATTGTCGATGTTGGCTACAAATCTGAAGGAATTATTTCCCGCGAAGAGTTTGAAGACATCGATTTAGACAATTTGGAAGAGTTTGATGTGTATGTAGAAAACGTCGAAGATGAGGAAGGTAAAATCATCCTTTCTTTTAAGAGAGCGAAAGAATTAAAAGGATGGCAGACTCTCGCGAATGATTATAAAGAAGGAGATTTAGTAGAGGGGACAATTTCTCGCAGAGTAAAAGGCGGATATATGGTAGAAGTGTTTGGGGTGGAGGGTTTCTTGCCCCAAAGCTTATCTGGATTGAGAAATATCAGAGAAGAGATTAGTGGTGAGAAATTTTATTTCCAGATTGTAAAATTGAGTAGAGCCAAGGGAAATTTTATCCTTTCTCGTAAAGACGCGATACGTATGGAGAGAGAGATATCGCGAAAGAAGATTTGGGAAGAGATTGAGACAGGTAAGTTAATGAAAGGAAGGGTCAAGAGCATTACGAATTTCGGCGCGTTTATTGATTTGGGCGGCGTGGATGGACTCTTGCATATTGGAGATATGAGTTGGAAGAAAATTACTCACCCTTCTGAAATTGTAGCAGTGGGAGATGAGATACAGGTGATGGTTTTAGGATTCGATAGAGAAAAGGGCAAAATCTCCTTAGGGTTGAAACAGACGACCCCTGATCCCTGGAAAGAGATAGACAGAAAATACCCTGTAGGCTCGGTGGTAAAGGGTAGAATCACTAATATTCAAAACTATGGAGTATTTGTCGAGCTGGAAAAAGGAATTGAAGGTTTAGTCCATATAAGTGAAATTTCTTGGACGAAAAGATTCATCAATTTGCAGGAGATGTTTGCAATTGGGGATGTTGTGGAGACAAAAGTGATCGGAGTAGACCCTGAAGAAAAAAAGGTATCATTGAGCATAAAACAGATGGAAAAAGATCCATGGGAGGATGTGGAAAATCTAGTTGCGATCGATTCTGTGTTAAAAGGAGTAGTCTCTGGCTACGGTGATGGGTGTGGATACATTGAGCTCGAGAATGGCTTGGAAGGGATAATCTATAATGAAGATATTTCATGGACAAAGAGGGTTAACCGCACTCAAGAGATGCTCAAGAGAGGAACAAGTACACGCTTTAAAGTGTTGGGTATTGATAGGGATCAACGGAGAGTTATTATAGGAATAAAGCAACTCTCAGACGACCCCTGGCCACAAATATTAGAGAAATACCCCGTTGGTACGGTCTTGGAGGGAGAAGTAGTCAAGATTACTAACTTTGGGGTATTTGTGAAAATAGAGGAAAATTTAGAGGGTTTAGTTTTCTCGGGAGAGATTGAGAAAGAGATTATGAATACCCTCAAAGTGAAAGATAAGCTCAAGGTGAAGATAATCAAAATTGATCCACGAGCAGCAAAGATTGGCTTTTCTGCAAAAATAGATGAACCCCCACTAGATTCTGGAGCGTAATCTATACATACGGTCTATTCGAACT
This sequence comes from Candidatus Omnitrophota bacterium, assembly GCA_020343695.1. Taxonomy (GTDB): domain Bacteria; phylum Omnitrophota; class Gorgyraeia; order Duberdicusellales; family 4484-171. The sequence goes on from CP070807.1 coordinate 1,062,954, forward strand.
CCTGTCTGCAAGAACGATATATGTGAGAGAATTCAATATCTGTGTTTTGGGCGATGCTCATGAAGTGTAGCCAAAAATCCTGCAGAGAACCTTAAGAGATGAAGAAGAAGGTAGCTACTCATCTTGAGGCGATTAAGGAAAATACTGTTGATGTAATTTCTGAAGGAGAGCTTCTTGGGAAGATCGAGAATTCATTGAGGACTAATACTCCTCTCAAGGTAAAAGTTGGTTTTGATCCCACCGCACGCGATATCCACTTAGGCCACACCGTCCTTCTCATGAAGTTAAGGAAACTTCAGGATTTAGGCCACCGCGTAATTTTTATCATCGGAGATTTTACTGCCAAAATAGGGGATCCTTCTGCAAGGTCAGCTTTAAGACCCGTATTGAGTGATCATGAGATCAGAGATAATGCTTTAACCTATACCCAGCAGGCGTTCAAGATTTTAGATAGAAAAAAAACAAAGGTAATTTATAACAGTATCTGGTATAAACAGATGGGACTATCAGATTTTTTATCGCTCCTTTCTTCGTATACAATAGCACGGATGCTCGAGAGAGATGATTTTTCTCAGAGGATGAACGAGAACAGACCTTTAACGATGTTAGAATTGGTTTACCCTTTAATTCAAGGGTATGATTCCGTGAAGGCGGAGGCGGATATCGAATTGGGAGGCACAGACCAAAAATTTAATTTAATTGTAGGAAGGCATCTTCAAGAGGTTTTTGGCCAAAAACCCCAGGCAGTCGTAACCCTACCCTTACTGGTCGGTTTGGATGGGACGAATAAGATGTCAAAATCTTTAGGAAATTACGTGGGGATTACAGAGACTGCTGCGAGCATGTTTGGCAAATTGATGAGTATCTCTGATGAAACCATGTGGGAATATTTTCGTCTCCTTACGCATTGTAGCAGAGAAGAGGTAAGGAAGATGCATCCCAAGGACGCAAAACTTTTTTTGGCCCAGACAATAGTGAGTGAGCATCATTCTCCAAAGATTGCGAAAGCTGAGAGGCAAGAATTTGAACGAGTGTTTTCTCAGCGCCAACTACCAAAAGATATCCCTGTGTATACGACAAA
>CP070807.1:1064134-1073208 GCA_020343695.1 Candidatus Omnitrophota bacterium
CAGATGTGCTGCTCTAGATAGTGCTCAGAAACAGTACTCACAATAAAAAGAGCAACGAACATCAGTGATGTAAAGCTTATTCTTTGCCAACTCTCTTGATAAAGACCAACTCGGCCACTGATGGATGCATAGAGAAGTAAGGCAAAAAGAGAAATGAGGAGAAAACGCGCAAACGAAATCTTCTTAAAAAAACGAAGGCAATCTTCAAAGGCCAGAACATATCCTCTATCTTCAGCATGAATATGTTGAGCTCCGCACTCTACGCACGGATCCTTGAGCTTGAGGCGTCTTGTAACTGTATCAACAAGGAAAGCAGCTCCCACCCCTATGAAAAATAAAATACAATGTATAAAGAGCGCCTGTTTAGGAATGACACCAAACATCACAAACGATTCATCTCCACTGGTTGCAATCATACAACCAACTAGAGCGGCAAAAGAAACCATTCCCCTCACATAGAAAGAAACAACCATAAATGTTCCCAAACATCCAGGTAATGCCCCCAAGAGAGAGGCAACGATAAGCTGGCGGGCCCTGGCTCCTCTCATAAGAGTAGTTAGTCTTCCTGCGGTCAACACATTGATATAATCAACAAGCATCATCATCACAAATACAAATGCTGTAATCACCAGACCGTGCTCGAGATTATGAATAATGACCTCCATTCTTTACCTCTCCAAAAATATTTTAGTCTTTATCCCTTCTTCCAAAAATCGCTGTGCCTACCCTTACAATATTTGCCCCTTCCTCAATGGCAACCCTATAGGTATCACTCATTCCCATGGAAAGATATCTCCACTCTACTCTGCCTTCATACATCTTACCTATCTTATCAAAAATATCTTTAGTGAACTTAAAAAGTGGGCGTATGCTCTCAGGATTATCTACCAATGGACCCATTGTCATCAATCCCATTGGCTTTAGATTCGGAAGCTTTATAATTTCTTCCATTAACCCCTCAACCGCATCAGGCGCTATCCCTGCTTTTTGAGATTCTTGGCCGCTATTGACTTCAATTAACACAGGCATAATTTTATTGGCCTTATTACACTCTCTGTCCAAAACCTCTGCGAGTTCTGGAGAATCTAAGGTCTCTATCATATCAAAAATTTTGGTTGCTCTCTTTGCTTTATTTTTCTGCAGGTGTCCGATAAGATGCCATCTTACCTTCTTTTTTATCCTGATAAATTTTTCCTCTGCTTCTTGTATATAATTTTCGCCCAGATTAGTTATGCCAGCTTCAATCGCCTCGTTGATTTCAGAAACACTTCTTGCCTTGGTAGCTGCAACCAATGTAACATGCGAGGGGAACTCTGCCAAAATCCTTCTCACATTCTCTCTAATCATGTGTGACAAAATATTTTTTCTTTCGATAAATATATGCTTTAATTTTATTATTTTTCACTAATTTTTTTAATGATTTCATGGTCTCATAAGAATTTAATCCTAAAGATTCCTTTAAATCATCTAAATGCGCGGGCCGCCTTTTTAAGAAATTCAAAATCTGGCATTCTGTAGATTGTATAAGTTTTGACCTTCTTGCTTTAAGTGAGGAAGCCACAATTTCTATATTACCATCAAGTATCTTTTTTATCTCATTTACTCTGCTGGAAGACGGCAAGGCAACTGCTGCCGCAGGTGGGCGTACGGGAAGATTAAGCTGGACTTTATCTGGCTTAAGTTTTTTGATGAGTCCTTTAAACTTCTCTGCCTCTCGGAGAGTGTCGTTTATACCTCCTAGGAGCATTATCTCTAACCAGATTTTGCCTTTAAACTCTCGCCGTAGTTTTATTAATCCATCAATAATGTGTTTGAGACCGATACCTTTCTGCGCTCTATTTATCATCTTGAAGGTCTTGGACGTCGCAGCATCTAAAGAAGGGATGATTAAATCTGCGCCTTTTAACTCATTGCGTACATCCTCTCTATACAAAAGGGAAGAATTTGTAATCACACACACAGGTAGTTTTCCTCTTGTAATGCGCTTTATAGTGAGGATAATTTTATCTAAATCTTTGTGCAAGGTTGGTTCGCCTGATCCTGAGATAGTGATGTAATCGATTTTGGGACTCTTTCTGATAATGTCTCTCAACTCTCTCTCCAATACATTGAAATCTACATAGGAAATCCTCCTTGTGCTCTTTTTTGTGGTTCTGCCTATCTGACAATACACACAGTCAAACGTACAGAGCTTCTTTGGCACAATATCTACCCCTAAAGAGAACCCTAATCGTCTTGAAGGAACAGGACCGTAAAAGTAACTCATCTTTTTAGGCCTTACGTTATTTATTATATTACGTTTTTTCTTTTTCACTATTTTATTTTTGCATGAATGGGCCTATGCGATCTTTTTGAAAATTTTTAAAATTGGTTTGAGGTTATCTAACAGTGCGCGGTGAGAGAGGAGGCAGAAGTGTTGTGTATCAATAAAAAAGATGTCTTTGAGTCCAACGGCCAACATTCTCTTTTTCGGATTATCAAGGTAAAATAAGTTATTCTTTGCTCCAGTAATAGAGACAACCCCTTTCTTGACGTTTCCGCTTTTATCTTTCGGCAATATCTCATAAAGCGTGTGCCAACTCCCGAAATCTCTCCAGAAAAATTGCGCTTTGAGAAGGCGAAGCTTTCGGGTTTTTTCCACTATTGCCTTATCAAAAGGGATATCTTGGAGTTTCCTATAGAGAGAAGTGATTTTTTTCTTCTGAAACTCCGAAACAAATCTCTTATAGGAAAAGTAGTGCTTTCTATATTCATTCTCAAGAGTATCAAGAGAGGCAATGAACATTCCGCTATTGTGAAAAGACTTACCGCCCCTTATGAGGCGCGCTGCCCTCTTAGCATCAGGCTTCTCTATAAACCTTTTTACTGAATATACATCTTCAGCAATTTTTTTATCAGTCTGGATGTACCCAAAATGAGGAGAAGGCTCTTTTGGTGCTATTCCTAAGGTAACGATTGAACCCCCTTCTGCTATTCCTATAGCCTTTTTTAAGACAGAATAAAACTTACCTTTATGTTTAATCAGATGGTCGACAGGAGAAATAATAAGAACTTTTTTTTGGAGGCGTTTCTGGGGGAGACGCTTTTTGAGACATTGGAGAGAAAAGAGAATCGCTGGTGCAGTATTTTTGCTCTCAGGCTCAAAAAGTATATTTTCCTTTTTGATGAGCTTTATTCTCTTCAAGGACCTCTGCTCATTTTGATTAGTAACTAAAAATATATTTTCTTTCGTAGTTACTTTTAAAAATCTCCTGATAGTTAATTCTAAAGGAGAGAAACCAAATACATTTAAAAAATTTTTACTCTTGTATTCAGAGAGTGGCCACAACCGTAAAGATTTTCCTCCGCAGAGGATCAAAACAAAAGGCATACTACTCTTCATTATTCAACTCCTTTGTGTTGTGAAAAATATCCTCCTGTATACCCATCGAGAATTGCGGTGAGCTCTTTAAGCCGCAGCTTCTTATGAAAGAGCTCTTCTTCAGGAAAAGTTGAGGTGGCGATTTCATGCTTAAGCCGTACTCTTTCAAAATATACCCTATTGATTTCATCAATAATATCCAATCTCAATTGAGTGTTCAGCCGACTCCTCGTATCTACGTCATCCTCATGGATATCCCAAATAAGGTCTGCTACATCCCAAGAGAAGGTGACTCCCCAATCGCGCGGGCCAGTATAGTATCTATCTGCTCCGCTATCGTAGGTAACTGTCTTATCGTAATCTAAACTCACCCTGGGAAAAAACGCTCTGCATCGTAAAGCGGTCCTCCACCTTCGTATCTTATCAGGATGAACCTCGTTGTATCGCAATGCTGCCTGTTGAACTTCTTCAATAGAGGGCTCTGCTTCTAGAACCTTCTCAACGCTATGGCAAGATGCAGGCGTAAAATAATCGTTCTGGAATAACCCTTTGGAAGTGGCGGCATACATTGTGCCTTGGGAGTTAAACGCCACCCAGTTTACATAAGAAGCAGAAAGACCTTCAAATATTTGCTGTGCACGCCTGTGTTTAAGATCGATTTTAAAGAGGCCTTTAGAGCTTCCTGCATAGAGAGTTGAACTCTCCAGTTTAGTCTGTGCAAGAGAGGTGATAGAAAGATTATCCATTCCCTCTACATACAGCTTCTTCCATTGCCCTTCTGCCGCAGGAGAAGTAAATAATCCTTGAGTGGTTCCTAACCAGACTCTTGATTTTTGAAAGATGTCAACTTTCACAATATTGGGGAGGAGGGTGCTCTCCTCATCTTCAGCTTCTCTTGTAACAAATACTCTCTTAATATTGTTATTAGCTCCAAGAAGATAGAGACCCCTACTCGTTGCTATATAGAGACCTTTCTTGGATGGCTCGAGAGAACGTACAGAATGATTGCCCAATCGGCTTAGCTTCTTCCAGTTCAAAACCTCCTCCCGAGCGCAATAAAGACCGCTGCTGGTACCTACATAGAAGCTGCCTTCATGCGTTGCTGCCGTATAAATAAAATCCTCCTCAGGAGCAGTAAAGAGCCTTAAAAGATGCTGATTCACCCTGTAGAGATGCCGGCTGGTAGCAACATATAAGGCATTGGCTAAATAAGGGTCAAAGAAAATATGTTGAATCTCTTCGTCTGTAAATACAGAGATTTTTTTAAATATTGTACCGTCCTCTTTGCTCTTATATAAAGAATTTGTAGAGGCAACGTAGATAAGGGAAGGGTTGAGACCAGATATAACCACTCTCTTTAGCTCGGCATCCTCTATTCCTTCAACAGGCTGAAAAAGAGCAAAAGCATTCTGCAAAGACAAAAATACAAGAACAAGAAAGAAAATGTTCTCCCTCATTGTTCAAAAGAGCACTACCTCGTACACCTATTAGTATCGGTAATGCCGCGCCCTCGTAGGCTCGCACTCTCTGCAGCCCTCATAATTGGAAATATCGCTGCCATTGTAGTCAGCACGCACAATCCCATCCTCAACTACACAAAATACGCGAACACCTGAGGTAGAGGATTCAGGAACAGCGGTTGCTAAAAAAGTGTCCTCATTGCCAGTATCAACTATCTTAAACATATACCCCTGATGTGTCCCTGAACCTAAACTCTCATCAATATATGGCGGGCTTGAATACGCTAAATCTAAAAGCTCTTGGGGATAACGCCCTTTATCCGCATAATAAACCTGAGAAGCTGCAGAAATTGTTTGCAGAGACGCTGTGGCCGCTGATTCTTGAGCAACCATACGGGCACGCATAAAATTTGGTATCGCGATTGCTGCGAACATCATTATAACAGGAGTAAGAATTAGTCCTATTGAACCCAGAACAATTCCTCCGATAGCTAAACCATTGCCTTTAAGAGAATCTTTATTTTTAGAGATTGTCACCAGGGCAACTATACCTAAAATGACCGCTGCTAAGCCGGAAAGGAAATTTAAAAAGGGGATAAAAAAGAAACAGCCACACACCAAACTCGCAATAGCAACTCCTACTGTTTTTTTCGTTTGCGCTTCAGTCACTTTTCACCTCCTTGTGTTAAAGTGTCTTGTGCTCTTTCAGATTCAAAGAAATTTCATGTGCTTTCGATAAGCTTCAGCAAAACGGGTAAGGAATTCTTCGGCTGTCATATTTTCGGGGATAGGACATTGAAGTTTCTTTGTCAAAGAATCTGAAAGCACCATAGTCATATGATCACGATGAGAAGAATCCATCTCCTCCCTTCGTTCCAAAAATTCAACAATCATATTATACTCTTGGTGTTTTACCTTAGCAAGATGGGGGATAATGCTCTCTAAAGTAGCTGACTCTTTGAGGGTCTGGCTGGTTTGAAATATTTGTTCAGGGATTTTTGCGCTCTTTTCTTTCACTACAATTGTTCCAGCAACATAATCGCCTATACGTTTATCCTTCGGGCTAAAAAAGACACACAGCGCTCCCACGAGATGATTGCCAGGGATGCCATCAACGATTCTCAAAAGGTTCCTAATCATTGCTTCATAAAATCCTATGGGATATCCGCCTTCACGGATTACCCGTAGATCAAGGAGTCTCTTGCCAGGGCTCTGGCCATTCCACACAGTCTCAAAAAAAATGTAGTATCCTGTGTTGAGGATATAGAGCACAATTCCCAATATCGCAAATAACCAAACAAAAAAAGTGCCCTCCTGGGTCGAACTACCTCCTATCTTCTTTACAAATGAGAAAAATTTATCGCCAAAGAGCGTTCCCAAAACAAATACTAAAGAAAGAAACAGCAGAGAGAGAAACGATCTCACAAGACTATCGAAGAGGAAAGCTAAAAAGCGCGAACCAAGCCCTGCCAATTCATACTCAAATTCAATTTGCTCTGGAGTTTGAATGGTAAGTTTTGGTTCTCTGCGTGGAACATCCATGGTAATTACGCCTTTAAGAATCTTGCCCTTGCTTTAGTTTTATGCTAACATAAAAATAAAACTTACACAATACGTAACTTCTTATCTTTCGTATGGTTATTGAATCTTCTCAATTTATTGATAGGAAAAGACAACGATGGCAGGCCTTAAGCCACCTACTGAATAAAATACAACTCAAAGGGTTTAGGAATCTTGCGCCTGGAGAATTGAAATCGTTAGGCGAACTCTACAGAGAAGTAAGTGCAGATTTGGCTTTTTCGAAAACACACCTAGGCGATGAAAAACTTCTCCATTATCTCAACGATCTCGTTGCCAAAGCCCACGGATATATCTATCAAACCAAGCCAGCACGCCTGAAAGCACTATGGCAATTCTATTACTACCAATTTCCTCCCCTTTTTCGTCAAACGAGTAATTTTACTTTAATTGCCTTCGGTATATTTATGTTCGGCGCCCTCCTGGGCTTCTTTACCGCCTTGAACGAAGAGAACTTTCCAATCCTCCTAATACCTCCTTCAATCATGGAAAGCATAGAACAAGAAAAAATGTGGACTCAAGATATAACATCGGTCGCACCACTGGCTTCAAGTACAATCATGACCAATAACATTTCCGTAACCTTCACCGCCTTTGCTCTAGGCATAACACTGGGCATAGGTACCTTTTATATTTTAGCATTCAATGGCTTAAGACTTGGGGTAATTGCCTATCTTATCACAATACATGATATGTCTCTTGATTTCTGGTCATTCGTGTTGCCCCACGGAGTGATTGAACTTACGTGTATATTTATTAGTGGCGGCGCGGGACTGATTTTAGGAAGTGGGCTGCTTCTACCAAGCCAGCTACGACGAAAAGATGCCCTCACCATAAAAGCAAAAATAGCGGTCAAGCTCGTCTTGGGCTGCATTCCCCCCTTAATTATAGCAGGTATTATTGAGGGCTTTATCTCTCCCGCAGATTTCTTGCCTGCGTGGCTGAAGCTGCTCTTTGCTCTCTTAGCAGGATTCCTATTCTATCTCTATCTGTTCACCTTCCCACGAAAAACACCTTCTACAACCTAATTTTAGTTTTAATCTCTAAATATTTATTCAATAAAGCCAAAGAAAGTTTCTGGGGGGCTAAATCTAACACCAGCGCTCCGCTTCGAATCAACCGAAGGCAAATTCTATCACGCTCAAGAAGGAGTTGACTGGCGACGCCTTTTTGAAAAAAGTCCTCCTCATCTCCAGGCACCTTATCTGATGCATTCACAAGATCAGAATCTCTCAGAGTTACTATGATAGGAATATGGGCTTTTGAAATTCGGTAGGCATAGGAAATAAGAATGTCTGAAGAAGAACCTTCTTCTAACTCTGTAAAGAGTAATACGAGTGAACGTTTCCTATTCTTTATGCTAAAATAGTGAAGCATCTTTTTATAATCTGACTCAATCAACTCAGTATCTAAATCATAAAGCGTGTCCATAATATGACCGAAATGTCTTCTGCCTCGTTGAGGCATAAGAACTTTCTTGATTTGATCGGAGAAAGCAATTATACCTACTTTATCTCCCATCTCCATAGCCAAATAGCTTATGGAAGCAACAAAATTCACTACATAATCCAGGCGGCTCTGTGTACCTATCTTTGCAGCCATTGTTCGACCGCAATCAACGAGCGCAATCACATTTTGGCTTCTCTCAATCTGAAAACTCCTAGAAATAGGCCGATCCATTTTTGCAGTTGCTTTCCAGTCTATCCACCTGATGTCATCATCGGGAACATACTCTCTGAGGCTCTCAAAGTCTGTACCTTCCCCCCGAAATCGAAGCCGCCTTAAACCGTAAGGAGCTGCGATGGACCTTCGCTGAAAAAGAACATACTTTTTTGCCGATGAAACATCGGGGTAGACAAAAATCTTCGCAGGCTCTTGGGACTCCTTTAACTGTTTTATGATCAGACCTAATATACCCCAGATGCGAAAATTAATTGCTCCAAAACTGTAAGAACCACGCTGGGTAGGCGTAAGGGAATAGTAAACATTCCTCCTAGACAATCCCGGCACCTCAACTTCGAGTATCTCTTTATCGCTCTGGCATGAGAGCGGCGGCTCATCTTTAACTTCGATTCTCAAAAAATATTTCGAATAATTACTCACCGTAATCGTAACAGGGCTCTTGGCTCCTGCTGAGCAGTTCTTTTCATACCGGCGCCTCACAGAAACCTGTTGAGGAGAAGGGCTCTTTATATAATCAAGAAGAGCAAGGAAACAGAGAAGTACGTTATAAAAGGTCCCAAGAATTAAAAACAGGGGGCTCAATTCTTTCAGAGTAAATGGTATTACTCCTAAGAGAAGCAAAAATATGAATTTGCGCGAAAAAATCATTATTATCTTGGCACTTTCACTTGTTCGAGAATCTCAAGAATGATACTGTCTTGGTTTAATCCTTCAACTTCTGCTTCTGGTTTTAAGATAAGTCTGTGTCGTAAAACAGGTAAACTCATCTCTTTTATCTCATCGGGAGAAACAAAATCTTTGCCTCGCAGAGCAGCCTTAGCTTTGCTGGCAAGAAGCAACATTGCTGCAGCGCGGGGAGAAGGGCCTAAGATAAGCTTCAGAGACGTACGTGCTACCCCAATAATTTCATAAATGTAATGTATTAATTCTTCGCTCACCTTTATCTCTTGGATCTGCCTTCTTGCCTCTCTTATTTCATCAAGATTTGCAAC
>CP070807.1:1073308-1083356 GCA_020343695.1 Candidatus Omnitrophota bacterium
ATGTCGAGACCGGTCTTCCCATCAAGGGCAGTGATAACAGAATACCCTTTTGACTTAAGCCAAAATGCCATCGGCTGTGCAAAATCTTTCTCATCATCAATCAGGAGTATTTGAATCTGCTTCTCCATCCTAACCTCCCTGTATTATATCACTTCTTCAATGGCAATGTAAAGATAAATGTTGCTCCCTCACTCTTGTTGCTCTCTACCCATATATCACCCCCATGGAGATCGACAATTTCTTTTGCAATAGAAAGTCCAAGACCCGTTCCGCTTATATCAGTGGGGGCGCGTTCTGCAGTTTGATAAAATTTATCAAATATCTTTGGTATATCCCCTTGAGGAATTCCCGATCCTGTGTCCTTCACACTAATTTGTACTGCGCCTTTAGCCGTATTTGCCTCGATAGTAATTTCGCCATTATCAGGAGTAAATTTAAGAGCATTTCCAATAAGGTTATTTAACACCTGGATTATTTTATTCGGATCGATATTCATTTCAGGAATGCCATCTTGAATCCTTTTAGTTAATTTGATAGATTTTGTCTCTGCCCAATTTGTAAAACTTTCTACGGCTTCATTAATAACTTTCTTTATTGAAACAGACTGATAATGCAGTTCCATTTTCCCTGCTTCAAGTTTTGATATATCAAGCAAATCATTAATAAGAATTGATAATCTTTTCAAATTGCGCGACGCAATAGAGAGAAATTGTTCTTGTTCTGAAGAGAGTGGGCCAGCTGTTTTATCAAGCAGTAAAGTCAAAGATTTATCAACCGCAATTAGAGGGGTACGAAGTTCATGAGACACATTGGACACAAAACTTGCTTTAAGATTGTCGAGCTCCTTCTGTCTGGTGATATCGCTCAACATAGAAACCATTCCTACAGTCTGACCATCTTCATTCTCAACAATTGCACTGCTTGCTCGAAGGATTTTCTTGGTTTCATCATCGGGGCTCATTAATTCTATTTCCTTTGCTTCCTCCTCAGAGGAACTCTTGACCAAAGAAAGCAACTGTTCATCTTTTAAGTCCTGTACGAGAGATTTGCCAACTTTCTCTTTTTTCTCTACACCTAAAAGGTTTTCTGCGGCAGGGTTCATCATAATGACTTTGCCTTGAGCGTCTATCACCACCAGCCCCTCAGCAATACTGCGTATCACTGCATCTGTACTTTTTTTCTCAGTCAACACTTTTCGGTATCGCTTGCGTGCAGTTTCTTCATTTTTTGCTTTCTCTTGGATAATCTTCTCATATTTCTGGCGCATCTCCTGAGTACCCAGCTCCATCCTCTTCTCTAATTCTTTATCGAGAATGCTGCTCACTTTTCTGCTGATTTCAGCTCCCTGACGAGGAGAATCCAACAATACGTTAATTTGTTCAAAAACAGTTTTCTGCAAACCCTCTCTGCCCTGGACAGAAACCTTCGAGTCTATCCTATCCGTCGTCTTGGGAATTCTCATCTTAGACGCAACGCCAAACTTCTCTACAAAATATGCGATGATAAATGCGATTGTAATACTCCCAATCGGTATTAATATATAGAGCCACATAATACACCTCTCATTATCCTATTATCTTACACGTTTTTTTATACGAATCAATACAAATTACCACCCACACTACCCCTGCAAGCCCGACGATAGAGATGAACATACATTTATCATGGGGTGGTCAGGGGAGCACCATTTTAGAAATCGTCATCCTGCATTGAGCGATGCGAGAACCCTCTGATTTAGGTGCAATTGTATATCGCTCTATAGTCAACAATGTATTAGAGACTTCAATGGAATGAAAAAAGCCCACGATCTGAGACATTTCACCCTCGCAACTTAAATTCACAAGATAATACTGAAAGAACTTCTCGGTCTTGGTTTCTCCCGGCCGTATATACACAATATATATTCCTGCCTCATTTGCTAAATTTTCTATTTCCTTCAAAGTAGAAGTCATCTGTTCCTCAGGAGAAAATTTCTGGGAAAATAATTCTTTATACTTTTGGCTCTCCTTCACAATAATGTCTTTTAAGGCGAGGAGTCGCAGGTCCTTTTGAATAACTATCTTTTTATTTTTGATCTCTTCATTTTGGGATTCTCTTTTTGACAGAAAAGGGAAAATAATAAGCCTGAATAAAAGCGCAAAAAAAACAGAAATTATCGCACCATAAAAAACAATTTTTTCTCGCTTCGAGAGACGCACAAAAAGGTCTTGTAAAGATTTTATGTTAATCATAAATCCTTAATTTTCTCTGCCAAATGTAGCTATTATTTCAAAATCAGCTACATCTTTGTTTCCTTCCTTCCTCGTAGAAGTGTATCGAGTTTCAGCTTTTTTAAAATATTCCGATTTGTTTAAATCTTCAACAAAAGAAAATACTAAGGTCAGAGACGCAGCTGTTCCTTTAAACGCAAAATCTCCCTTCTTATCAAATCTTAACTCAGCAATTTTTATCTCACCAGGAAGAAGTTTGTAAAATTCACCGAGTATGTCGACGGAATACCCGCGCTTTGAAAAATAACTTTTAATCAACTTTACTCTATTAAAATCTCTTTCGATAATCTCAGCTTCCTTATGCACCTTATCAAATCGGTTATTTAATTTTGTTAAATATATATTCTTGAGATAAATATTACTTACGAATAGAGCGCAGGTAAGAAGGAAAATGCTCAAGAGTGAAATTCCTGTTTTTATTATTTCTCTACTCTTTGCCTCAAATCGCCTTTTTAATTTGGCCTCTTCAGGGATAAGATTGATTTTAATATCCTCAACTGCATATGCTGCACTGATTGCCCCCAGAAAAGAGGTGAGCTTCGAGGAAGAACATATTTTCTGCGCCTCCTCGGTAAAAGAAAAGCGTTCTGGATAAGAAATGTTTTCTGTGGGAATGGTTAACGAACCTTCCACCACTCCTGCCAATTCTTTTGCGATATCTACCACTCCCGTAATGAGTAGTTTTGTGGGGAGCGCATCAATATCTTCATTTTTATAGACCTCTAAAGATTGCTTGATTTCCTCTATGAACTTATCCCACTGCCTTTCTCTCTCAACGGTTAAATGTTGAATCCCAATGGGAATGCTTCGAACAAATAGAATTTTATTTTTTAGAAGTACATTAAAATCTGTAAATGCGGTATCGATATGAATGAGCCCTACGGGAGTGGCTTCTTTCTCAAGGGTAAGGAACTTTGAGATGGTTTTGGCAACTGCCTCTGAAGAAAAAGAAACTTTATTAGGCTCTATGCCTGCGGACTTGAGAATCTCAAAGTTTCGTCTTACTGCATCACGATTCACAATGACCAACAAGATTTTGGTGTAGTTTTTCTGATAAGAACCAATATTCACATAATCAATGGATATCTCTTCTTTCCCGTAAGGGGTATGACGTGATGCTTGCAAATTTACGATATCTTCTATCTCGTGTTGGTCTTGCGATGGTAACTCAATGTTTTTCGTAATCACAAGATGGGAAGGTATGACATATACCGTTCGAAAGTTCTTTGCCGGACACAAAGTGAGTGACTGCTGTATAAATTGGGTCACTTCCTCGCTCGATAAACTCTGAATGTCTTTCTCGATGAGGGCGATTACTTCTTTCTTGATAGCTGAAACTCTCATGCACGCAAGCCTTACGTTCCCGCTACTGAATTCTACTCCTAAAACAGCTAAAGGCTTTGCCCCCACTAAAGATCCAAAAGCATGACTTAATTCAACCATTTCTCTCTTAAAGCAACGCGCTCCTCCTACGAAAAATTCCTACAATTTTTAAGCCTACGGCTGACTCCAAGACAAAATTGTGCCCTCTTTATTCACGACACATATTATCTCTTTGACCAGAGAACCAATCTGAGCCCTACTCTTGATTGTAAAATGCTGCGAAGTAGTACCAAATACGCCTTGAGCCACTAAATTACTTAAAGCTCCTACCTCACCGCTGGAAAGCGCGACATACTGGCTTACTTTTGGTACTATATTTGCAGGAGCACCAAAAATATTATCGTCACCACTGCCTTGGAGCTCATCGTCACCGGCACGGTACGAAATAATTTTATCGATAAGCAACTCATCTATCCCTAATGCCGCCAGAACTTCTCTTGAGGCAGTATTGATATTTACAACACCATTACCATGCACCGTAATATAATCCTCTATCTTATTAAAGATTTCCTTGTTCATGCCTTTCACCAAGTGCAATTCCTCCAATACCTGGAAATCATCATCTTTGCAGTCGTAGGGCTCTGGCAAATTCGTATAGTAAGAATCTTCGGCGCTGCCCAAAGGTATAGAAAGAAAACTATCAGGATCTCTCCAATCAACAATGGAGGCAGCCAACTCCTGCGCTTTCATCTCATCCAAACCAGCAACTACTTCAATAAGCCTTTTGATTACGTGACGATTCTTTCGATTAATATTGATTTTTCCCTCTTCGTCGAGCACGCCATATCGTTCCTCAAGATTACCTTCCTCGTCAGAAAACGCATAGTAAACATTGAAGATTCCCGGGCCAACGTTGACATCATGAAATTCAGTAGGGTTATTGCTCCAATCCTCAGAAAGCGTATCAGGGGCATTTGTATCTTTGACTAATACAATTATTGCTTTCTGTATGCCTGCCTCAGCGATATAGGAAAGATTATTTCTTGAAGATAGGCTTTTTACCAAATGTATTTTTTGCCGTACACCTCTACTCAAATATATCCCAAAGATAGAAAGAATACATAAAGACCAAAGGGTGAGCGCTAAAATAGTTGCCCTCTTTTGTGCAGGAAACTTCAAATCACTATAGGTGTTGACAATATTTTTATTCATAGGTAATTGCTCATGGGAAAATTATTGCTCTTGCGCTCTTCGCACAGGGATATTAACCTTTTTTGTGAATTGATAGGTTTTGGCATCATAGATAATTTCTAATTTCATCGATACAGCTAAAGGAAAAGTCTCTTCTTCTGTCCACTCCTCCACCCAAAAGTACTCATCGCTGAGAGGATCATGCATATAATAGGTAAATTCCAAGAGCTTAACATCCCTTAAAATTTCTCGAATTATACCCTCTTTCTCTTTGTAGATAGCGCTCAGGTTTCGCTTTTCTTGAATAATGCTACCCCCATCTTCATCAAAACGATAACTCACTTGGCCTACCCCTTTGCGCAGACCTGATGCTGCGGAAGGTGCAGTTACCAAAGTGGGGAAAATCACATTGTGTTTTGAACCTATAAATTTCACACCTTTATAGTGAAAACTATTTTTCAAATCTGTAGTGAATTTCTCAAACAAAATATTCACATCTTCTCCCTCATATGATTTTCTCACCTTTTGCCATATTTTAATCCCGCTATTGAATGTCGAGTATATTGCCAATCCTACTATCACCAGCAGGCTCGTACTTATAAGAATTTCAATCAATGTAAATCCTCTCTTCCTACAAACACTCCTGCTTCTCATAATATAGTTTTAACCTCTAAGTTATTATGTATCTTTTGCGAGAAATAATACATAGGCGCTTCGCGAAATATTCATCCTCTTCATGCCTTCTCTCCAACTTACCGTCAAAGTAATTTCATAGAGACTTGCCTTCTCTGCGCCTTCTGTAAGGTCGTAAGATAAATTCCAGTCAAAGTGTTTATTACGAAGGATGAATGTTCCTGAATCTTCATAGGTAAGTAGTGTCCTATAATGAATCAATTTATCCTGGATATCCCATACCTTTTCGTCTATCCACAAGAGGACATTTAAGTAATCTATGCAGTAGTTGAATCCTCCCAAAGTGACTAAAAGACCCTGACATATTATGACAATACCTAAGGATAAAACGGCTACGGAAACTATCAACTCTACAAGACTAAATCCCCGTTGTGCCCCTGAATTAATTTTTCTCATATCTACATTTACCTTCTGGCCCCTAAATCCTTATCCTTAGACCCTAATCATTCCCAATTCGTTACATCATCATCGCTCTCTCTTCCATCTCTTCCCAGAGAGGAAAGGTCGTAATCGAGCCGATGTTGTCCGGGAGATTTATAGACATACTCTCTTCCCCACGGATCAAGGGGCTTTTTTTCTAAATAGGGCCCATGCCAGTTTATTGCTGAAGGATGTTTACTGATTAACGCACCCATGCCTTCCTCTGTTGTAGGAAACACCCCATTATCTAACTCATACAGCTTGAGTGCTGTTGCAATATTTACATTAATATCCGCTTGTGCGGCTTGGATTTTTGCTTGCTCGCCCCTTCCGGTGAGTCGAGGAAACACCATTGCTACCAATGCCCCAATAATGATAACCACAAGCATAATTTCAATAAGGGTAAAACTTCTTTTTTTCGCCATTTTACTCCTCCTCTTCTGGCTCAACCAATTTACCAAAATATAAAATTATTCTTGTTGAATATATTGCAGCCATTCTGCCTCCAATCCTTCCATAGTACTCACAGATTGTGGGTATGAAGATTTTAATGCCTCCCGTAGAGCTTTGCCATCACGTAAGCCTCTGCAGAAATTCGTAAATCTCTCCGTACCGAATCGCTCAATTAAAAAGCCTACCAGTGAAGCTGCCTGCAGATAATAGAGCTTGACAAAATTATTACCGCGCATTACAAACGGCGCTGCCTCTGGGCGCAACGAAGAATAGACACGGAATATATTGCGGTTTGTCACATTGCGAACATTACTGGTCATCATGCGTTTGAGAGGAATTAATGTTTTTCTCTTTACAAACACTCTCATTAAGGCCTTTACTTCTTGGCGCCTTTTGGCTTCAGCCCATTGCGCTACACCCTCATCCAACCATAAGGGAACTTCTCCTTGGAAGCCTACAAAATCTCTAAACATAAGGTGAGCCATTTCATGCGGCAGAATCGTCTCTAAAAAATTCTTACTCTGGGCGTAACTGGCAATCTCTTTCTTTGTATAATCAGCCATACCCTCTGACCATTGCGGCCTCTTGCGTGCTTGCGAAAATGACCTTCTGTCAGGGTAAATATAAATTTTTACCCGGTGTTCCCACGTCCAGAAATTTGAATACCGGGCATACCCCAAATAATGTGCAATTCGTGAATAATTTTTTTCAGCTTCCCTTAAGATTTCTCTGGCAAAGCTTAAATCATCTTTACAGAAATTTACAATAAAGTGAGTGCCTTTTAATTCTTCCCACTCACAAGATGCAAAAGCTTCCACGTTGCACAGTTGCACTAATGTCGCCACCATGAAAAATGCAAGAACCCGCACTATCGTATCATTAAATTGATTTGGAATATCGGAAGCAGCATTGCCATCACGACAAAACCTACAATGAGTCCCATGCCTAAAATCATGAGTGGCTCTAAGACGGTAGTAAATGCCTTTACCGTTTCTTCCGTATCCTTCTCGTAGGCAGTTGCCAATTCCCCGAAAGAAACATCGAGACTGCCTGAACTTTCACCTATCGCAATGAGATTGGTCATAAAGACAGGAAAAACTTTAAATTTCTTAAGAGTCTGCCCCAAAGAAGCACCTTGTTTCAGCTCTTTATATCCTTCGAGAAAGTATTTCCGTATAATGCCATTATCGATAATCGGCGCAGTCAACTCAATAGCTCTCAACACAGGGATACCGCTCTGTATAAGAAGCTCTAAGGTTCGACATAAACGAGCCAGTTCCCTTTTGAAGACCAACTCTCCAAAGACAGGAATCCGCAATTTAATACTGCTGAGTATTCTTTTGCCAGACTTTCGGCGCAACCCATATGCTACTAAGACACCGAATGCTACCACCCCTATCAAGAGAAATATTCCCTGTTCAGAAATATAACTACTTATCGCAATCAATATCTTCGTAGGGATTGGTAAATTTTCTCCTAAATCCTTAAATATTCGCATGAGGCGAGGCATTACAAAAGTGAGCATAAAGATAATCGTACCTATTCCCACAAAGCCCATAATCAGGGGGTAGAGTGAAGCTAACTTTACCTTTGAAAGAATATCCTCTTGAGCCTTACGATAATCAGCTAACCGAAAGAGGACTTCTTTTAAATTTCCACTGTCTTCGCCTGCCTGAATCATTGCAACATAGAAAGAAGAAAATGCTTTTGGGTATCTGGCCAAAACAGATGAGAGTTTGGCTCCCTCTTTTAACCCATCATACATATCCTTGAGGATCCTACTAAACGATGAACCATGACTCTGCTGTGAAATGACTTCTAAGGCTTTTAAGATGGGGACACCTGCCTTGATGAGGGTGGCGAGTTGCCGTGAGAATACAGTAACTTCTTGATACTTCACTTTTATGGGGACAACTGTGGAAATAGGAACAGCGCCACGCTCGAGTATCTCCTCTATCTTTACAGGAAAATACCCTTTCTCTTCAATTAATTTGATAGCCATCTCTTTATTCGGCGCCTCTAATGTCCCCTCTGCTATCTTCTGAGGGGTAACTTTAGCACGATACCTATAGAATGGCATTCTTAATCCTCCCCTTAAGAAACAACATAAAAAACATCAACCAATACCTCCATATGACTACTACTCACCTAGCTCCTGTTTCACATATTGACCAATCCTTTTTTTGTCTCCACCAGTTAAATCTAAAAGAGAAATGCCTACCTCAGAATTTCCATCACTCAATTTGTTAACCCACACAACTCTGCCCAAACATTTTATTGGGCCTTTGCCATCAGGTAAATCTATCTGTAAATCCAAAACAGAATCAGGAACCAGACTCTCCGGCGCAGTGAAACATACACCAGAAGCACTAATGTTTTTAGTAATCGCAAATTTCTGTAAGGCTCCAAACCCCTTACTACTGAACTCACCTTTGCCTTTCACGCCTTTATAGTGCACATTTACACTGGTATCTAGGCGCGGATACGCCCTTCTGTCAGCATCGGATATTGCCTCTTTAAGTACGGGGATGCCTTCTGTCCTTGTCTCCAACATATATTCTTGAGCAGAAATTACCCTTAACACTTCCTCGGGAGTGGTAATCCCCTCAACAACTTTGCGCCACCCATCCTGCATTAATGTGTGCATCCCTTTTGACTTAGCCATTTTTTTGATTTCGCTTGAAGGCAGACGCTTCAAAATGAGTTCTTTTATATCATCATCGACGAGTAAAATTTCATAGAGGGCGGTTCTTCCAAAAAATCCTGTAAAATTGCACTGTTCACACCCCTTGCCTTTAAAAACCCTTGCCTTATCCGCGGATTCAAGGTCTAACTCTTTTCGAATACTGTCTTTCAATTCACGGGAAGGGGCATCTTCATATTTACAGTTAGGACAAATAACTCTCACTAAGCGTTGCGCGATAAACGCCTCCACACTTGATGCAATCAAGTAAGGTTCGATTCCAATATCTATTAATCTGGTAATACCGCTTGCAGCGTCATTGGTATGGAGCGTAGAAAAGATGAGGTGGCCTGTCAATGCTACTCGAATGGCAATCTCTGCAGTTTCCAAATCTCGCACCTCTCCTACCATTATGATATCGGGGTCATGTCGCAGAATACTTCGCAGGCCCCGCGCGAAATCTAAGCCGATTTGAGGGTGAACCTGAATCTGAATGATGCCTTTCAGCTCGTACTCTATGGGGTCTTCGAGAGTAATAATCTTACGCTCTCTGATATTTATCGTTCTCAAACAGGCATACAACGTAGTCGTTTTTCCAGAACCCGTCGGTCCTGTGACAAAAATGATCCCATAAGATTTCCGAAGTAACTCCTCCAAGATATCTAAATCCTTCCTGGATAAACCAAGCTTTTCCAAGCTAAAAAGCATTGTGGTGGGAAGGATTCTTATCACAATACTTTCCCCATGGGGGGTAGGAAGAGTAGAAATTCGCAGATCAAGCGTTTGATCCTGAGCTTTTACTATCGCCCGGCCATCTTGAGGGAGTCTGCGCTCCACAATATTTAAATTGCACATAATTTTAATTCTTGAAATAATCGGTATAATATAATTCTTCACCTCGGGAGAGACGGTGATATCGTAGAGTATACCGTCTATACGGTAGCGGATTGCAACGTCACCTCGATGAGGCTCCAGATGGATGTCTGTCGCTCTCTTCCTATACGCCTCAAGGATT
>CP070807.1:1083456-1086829 GCA_020343695.1 Candidatus Omnitrophota bacterium
CAAAAAACTGGAGAAAAAGGTGGGGCATCTCTATAATAGAATCATAAATAAACGATAGCCCAATTATTTATCGATTTTATTTGGTAAAATAAGATATATTACCTAATATGATCCAATGCGAACGAACCAATGCTTATACCTTTCTTGCTGTGTGTGTATCTCACCCAGGCTCTCGACTGAACATCACATACACCTTTTACACACATGAAAGATTTCAACTGCTCCAATTTGAATTCCAGTGCTCCATCCATCATCGAGCCCAGCATCTGTATATCTGTTTCGCTGTGCATACCCTTCTCGAGGATGAACATAGCGACCGATTTATCTCTCTTCCTTCTCCCGCAGAAAGGCTGTAAGAATCTGAATGCTGTGTTCGAGTCCAAATAAGCTATCAGCGTTGATACCGTTCTAAAGGCAAGTCGATAATACTTATACTTTGATTTCAATTCCTTGGATACCTCATCCACAGCTTTTAAGATTCCTTGAAAGTCGGTCGGATCATCGATATAAGTGGTATATTGGTCCTCAGTTTCTTCACCCATGCTCTTTGAATAAGAATCAATATAACGGACTAAACCCAATTTTTCATACTCCTGATAACCAGAAACTACGAATTCCATTTCTTCCCTGATATCCAATGGAATCCTATCTGTTATGACCCATATCGCAGGAACTCCTTTTCTCAGCCCTTCAGCTATGAAACCATTTACTACGACCTCTTTACCGATAAATGCCTGACCGTAAATCAGGACGTTCGAACCGAATGGTACACCACCTAACAATAAATCGTCCAATCTTGAGTTACCAGTCTTAGCCTTTTCCATTTTAATCTCTAAGGCTACTTCCTCTCCCCTTGCATCGATCTCTTCTTCTATCAAGCCCTGTTCTCTTAAGCGGAGTTCCTCTGCTTTTGCATTAAGGTATTTCTCCTTACCTCTTATCTCTTCCTCCTTCTCTGATATCTGTAGCTTGAGCTCCTCGAGCCGTTTTTTCAATTCTACTTCCCTTACACTACCGCCTTCCTTCTGAGCCTCATCGAACTTCCTTTTTTGAGATTCAAGCATCCTCTGAGCATATTCCATGTCCTGCTCTCTTCTTAGTAACTCCTCCTCCTTATAAGCTAGAGGTTCTTTTAATTTCTTCAGTTCATCTTCTTTGTATTTTAACTGTTCTTTAAGTCTTTCGATCTCATTTTCTCTCAAAAGAATGGATTTTTCCTTTGCAGCGAGTTGTCTTTCCTTTTCAGCTAGGTCTTTATCGATTTCTTCTTTGCTCTTCCCACGTCTTTCCTTGGCTTCCTTCTCCAGCTTCTCGTCGATCTTGTGCTTTTCCACTTCTTCTTCCAAAGCCGCGATTTTCTTTTTTAGTTCTGCCTCTTTCTTTAAAAATTCTTCATCTTTCGCTCGGAGCTCTTCTTCAAGTCTCGCCCTGAGTTCTTCGCTGGCCACACCTTCACCAGCGACTGATGAAAGGGCAGTTTTTTCCTGTAAATCCTTAGCGTGATCTATTAGCTCCTGCTCCTTCAATTTTATGGAGCTCTCCTTCTTAGCTAGCTCAAGCTCTCTTTTCTTGAGTTTTTTCTCTTCATCAGGGAGATTCTTAATCTTCTTACCGATGCTATCCTCGAATTTCTTAAATAATTGCTCCTTTTCCTCGAGTAATTTCTTGATCTTTTCATCATCTTTAACGGTCTTCTTTAACTGCATCCGAAGTTTCTTCAAATCACTCTCTCTGATCTTCATCTGCTGGGCTTTAACGTACTTGATCACAGCGATGCTGCCCTTTTTAATCTTCTCGATTTCAGCTTCTAAATCCTTTCGCTTTTTGATCTCAGTTTGAAGCCTTTTGTTAAGGTCTGCAGTTTCTTCGATAACTCTCAACGGGTCAAAATCTTCTGTCTTCATTTCCTTTAATCTTTCATCGACAGCTCCTTTAAAGGTCTTCAATTCCTCTTTAAGGCTTTGAATCTCCTTATCTTTCTCCTTGAGTAATTTTGACTTCTCAGATAGTTGAGCTTGAACATCACCTGGGATCGCAACTTGTCCTGGTTTTTCTTCCTTCAACCATTCATCAAGGGCATCTCCACCTGCCTCTCCTGTAAGCCACATCCTCAAGGCGTACTCTTTCGCTTCTGGAGGAGGTGCTTGTGCAATGGCAGGAACTTGTGCGCTAGCCCCAGGAACCGCTCCTTGTCCTTTGGAGCCAAGCCATGCTTGTAAAGCAGTTTCTCCGGCCTCTCCTGTGAGCCATCTCTCAAGAGCATGATTTTCTGTTTTAGAGGAATTATTAGATTTACTGGCAGCTTGAGCATTTGAGGGATTTGATGATTTCTTGGTATTTTCACCTTCTACCACGCTATTACCACAATTCTCACACTTAGTGTCGCCACCATTGAGTAAAGAACCACATGTCGCACAAACCTGGGACTCGACCTTCTCCTCTACAGCATTTACCCCTTGTTGAGGTTTTTCCATTGATTTCGTATTGGTACCCTTATTTTTACCATCTTTTTTTGGGGTACCACCTTTTTTTTCTTTTGCCAAAATTGGCACCTCTATGTATAAATCCTACTCCCAGTCTGATTTTCCCAGATAATCTGTGGGGTTTATATGTAATTTGATATATTAAACTTATCTACGATAGTTTAATATTTTAAACCATCCGTTTCTCAGAGTTGTCAGAGCTCATTTAAAGTTCTTAGATAATATTATTAGTAACTAACCCTATTAATACTTTACGTAAGATATTAAAAAGTTAGCTATGTAATATTTTTCAATCTACAACAGATTATTCAATCTACGACAGTAATTTCTGGAATATAATATAAACAGCTTACCCTCATAATAAAGTCATTACCCTCGTCAGTATCAATTTGACCATTTATAATCCCAGGAGCATCAACAAGGGTAATATTAACCTCCCATTCCCCAATTCCGTTATCGGATGTATACATGTCAGCGAGTATTTGCTCCAAGGCTTCTATCGTCTCTGCACCCATGTCAAAATCCTCTGGAACTTCATTCATGTCCCCGCTCGTAGGAAAGGATATCGATATTGCCTGATCATCATCAGATTCTTCCTGAGAAGGGCCCATCGGAGAAGTGACATTGAACATGAATTCATCATTGGGCGCACCTAATATTGGAATATCATCATCCCATGTCAGATTGAATATAAGCTTCGTCATATTGCAGTAGGTGATTTCCCGTGAAATTTGGATAGATTCCTCCTCATCTAAATATTGGGGGTATTGCCAAAATAATCCATGAGAGGCTATCTTCCATGTGATATGATAGGTCCTGTTTATCACAATAACCTGAAAGGACTCAGTACTGCTTGCGCCGAGGTTATCCACTACTGTCAAATATCCATT
>CP070807.1:1086929-1101382 GCA_020343695.1 Candidatus Omnitrophota bacterium
GAGAAGTAATAATGTGTCTTCCTTTTTGAGCATAAGTACACCCAATGCCTTTTATGACAGCGTTATTCGATTCTGTCCCTCCGGAAGTAAAAACGAGCTCTTGGGGTTGAGCGGAAATGAGTTGAGCAACGAAACTACGTGCATCCTCCACTGCTTTTTTTGCCCTCTGGGCAAACCGATAGATGGAAGAAGGATTGCTGTAGACTTCCGTCAAATAAGGCATCATCTGCTCCAAAACTCTTCTGTCTAAAGGGGCCGTCGCGTTATAATCCAAATAGATCATCGTTTAATTATCGTCTCCAACGTTTTATTCTCAAATATACCTTGAATTTTATTATACACTTCCTCCAATAATCCTTTTATTCGGCAATCCTCTTGGCGTAGGCAGCTCGATGGGGTCTTGAGGCACTCCATCACTCTGTTACGACTCAAAATACTTATAACTTCAGAGAGGCGAATTTCAGAAGGATTGCGGCTGAGCACAAAGCCTCCCCCTGGACCCCTTACGCTTTTCATTATCCCTGCTTTTTCTAAGGGGATTATTAATTTCCTTAAGTAAAGCAGAGATATGCTCTCTTCTTTAGCGATTTTACTGAGCCGTTTGGGCCGGCCTTCTGCTAAAGCAAGATTCGCAAGGAACCTTAATCCATAGCTCAAGGTTGTTGTAAGGTGGATCATAGTATACCCAATTGGTATACTATTATACTTTTCCGCTCTTCTCTGTCAATATAAAAATTTACTTTTTTCTATATCATATACAGCAAGGGAGGGTTTACAACTGAAACAAACATGCTAAAATGCTCTGTATGTTTCGGGCTTACTTAGAGGGGGTAAAGAATATACTCTTTCCATCGCTCTGCTTTATATGCGAAAGAAAGACAGCTGGAGGCTACTTGTGCACACAGTGTCAAGAAAAAATAGAATTCTTACAGCCCCCATTATGTTATTTTTGCTCTAGGCCCGTGGCAGACAACAAAACGAGGAGTTGCAAAAAATGCCTTCATAAGGCATTTGCCTACCATAGAGTGGTATGTATAACTACCTACAGAGAGCCTATGGCAACGCTCA
Organism: Candidatus Omnitrophota bacterium; assembly: GCA_020343695.1. Taxonomy (GTDB): domain Bacteria; phylum Omnitrophota; class Gorgyraeia; order Duberdicusellales; family 4484-171. Next base: position 1,087,998 of record CP070807.1, read on the forward strand.
TTCATCTTTTTAAATATAAAAAGCACTCGTATCTTGACGATTTCTTCTGTGGCCTTATGGTATCGCACCTGCATACGTTGGGGATTGATCTTTCCCATTACTGCATGATTACTTCTGTACCAATGCACCCTTCCAAATACAAAGCAAGAGGCTATAACCAAGCCCACCTCTTAGGAAAAAAACTCGCAAATTATTTTAAAATACCTTTTAGAGATGATATAATCTATGGAATAAAGAATAAGCCCTCTCAAGTATCTTTGCAGGGGAAAGAAAGAGAAATGAATGTTAAGGACGCATTTATGGTAAAAGATACTTTGGAAGGGAAAAAGATTGTTCTTGTAGATGATATCTTTACTACAGGAGCGACATTACAGCAATGTAGTAGCCTCTTAAGGAAGAATGGCGCAAGCCAAATATTCGCGATAACCGTATCCAAAACATTGGCTGACGCAGACCAAACACAGACTCGCTCAAGTTGTTTGAGCAAATCGGCAAAAGAAAAATGAAAATTTTACGAAACTACATTCTCAAAGACTTCTTCTCAGCATTCATCTTTTCACTCCTCATCTTTAGCATGGTAATGCTCTTAGGCAATCTTATGAAAATATCGGATATGGTAATACGCAAAGGCATAAATATTTTGGATGCTCTCCGAATATTTTCTTTTTTCCTTCCCTACCTGCTGGGTTTCACTCTTCCTCTCGCGTTCCTTTTAGGAGTGCTCCTTGCCATGGGTAGACTCGTCGCCGACAATGAAATTGTTGCAATACGAGTGGCTGGTATTTCTCTCTTGAAAATATTGCGCATTTTCCTCCTTCTTGGAGTTGTCTTCTCTCTGTTTCTGTTTATTCTCAACGATAAAATCATACCTCACTTTCACTATCGGTACCGCAGCCAGATCAAAAATATCTATTCCAAAAACATTACCGCTCTGATTGAACCAGGCATATTCCTCGAAAATTTTCGAGATCATATTTTATATGTCGCCGATAAAGAAGGAAATAAATTGAAAAATATATTTATCTATGAAGTTGATGAAAAAGAAGGCGTGACGAAAGTGACCTTTGCAAAAAGAGGCGAGTTTATTGCAGAACAAAATACTATAAAAATGAAGCTCGAAGAGGGATTTCGTGATGAAGTAAACACTGAGAAGAGAAAAGAATTCTACCGGCTAAATTTTAAAATATTTTTTATGGATATCCCCATTGAAGAGAAAAAACAGGTAAGTGTAGAAAAGAAACCATCGGACATGAGGCTCGATGAGTTGAAAGACAAAATACAGCACTTAAAAAGTATGGGGATTAATCCTATAGAGCTTATCGCAGAATTTCATAAGAGGATTAGCTTTTCTCTCTCTATTATCACCTTTATACTTTTGGGATTTGGGGCCTCGCTTGTAGTAAGGCATCGTGAAAAATCAATCAATTTTGGTATTGCGTTTTTCACTGCAGGTATCTACTATCTCTTATTTATTTTAGGAGAAACTCTTATCGAGCACCGCATGATTACCCCTTCCTTAGGAATGTGGTTGCCGAATATAATTATAGGTTCTCTAGGGGGGTATCTATTTTACAGAAATGCGTATCTTAGATAAATATATTTTAACTCGCATATTTTCTGGTTATATTTTCATTCTCCTCGTATTTGCTGGGCTCTATTTCGTGATAGATGTTTTCTCTCATCTGTCCGATTTCTTAAAAGCCAAAGTCCCCCTCTATATCCTCATAAATTACTATCTCTATATGCTACCTCTTGTATTCTTAAGAGTGAGCCCCTTTTCTCTCCTTATAAGCACACTGTATACTTTTGGAGAATTGAACAGAAACAATGAAGTTATCAGCATGCGTTCGTCTGGCTTAAGTATTGTGCGAATTGCTTTTCCTCTGATATTTTTTTCACTTTTTGTCTCCTCACTGGCTTTTTTTGTTCAAGAGAGAATCCTCATTACTTCGCAAAAAAAAGTTGAGGATATAAAAATGCAATATATCAAAAGGCGCAAAGCCGCTCCTTCAGAGGTACGCAATCTTGCTTTTTCCTCCGGAAATTCAATTTATTTTGTAAGAAAATTCTTTCCGAAACAAGCGACATTGGAAGATGCGACAATTTTTAAGGATGATGGCCAAGGTAATATTATCGAGAAGGCAATCTGCCGAAACATTGTATATGAGCTCGATCGCTGGAAGGGAAAAGACGTAATGGTATATGAACTCGATAGAGAAGGCATGATTGAAGGGACTCCCCTGCATTGGACCGAGAAAGTGCTCGATTTGGAAGAAAAGCCTAGTGAACTCGTATACAGAAAGAGTATTTTTGTAGAATTTGCCTCTCTCAAAAATCTAAAAAGAGAAATAACCCGTTTAAAAAGGATAAAAGCTCTCAACGTACTCTCTAACCTTATTATTGATTATCACCACAAGCTGGCAGAACCTCTCTCGCACCTCTTTCTCATTATAGGGATATTTCCTTTAGCTTTGGAAATTAAGAAAAGGAAGGTGGCTCTCTCCTCCCTAGGGGTAGGGTTTATTGTTGGCTTTATTTATTACTGCCTTGATTCATTCAGCATCGCCTTGGGCAAAGCGGGACTCATACTTCCACCCTTTGCGTCGTGGCTGACTCCTCTCTTCTTTATCATCGCAGGCATCATCGGCCTCATCCTAATAAAATAAAAAGTAGCGAGTAGAGAGTAACGAGTAGAGAGATTTTTTGTCTCTCGCTACTTGTCCGCCGAAGGCGAGACCTCACCGCAAAACGGTGGGCTACTTGTTACTTGTTATAGATGCGGGGAATTCGGAAGGAGAGGCGGCTTACGATTTCATAGGAAATCGTATGTGCCCATTTGGCTAAATCAGAAGCGGTTACTTCCAAACCTTTCTTTTTGCCAATCAAAATAACCTCTTGGCCAACCCCTATGTCTGTTCTTCTCTTTAGGTCTATCATAATATGGTCCATACATACTCTACCAACTACATTAAAAAAGCTATCTTGAACAATCACTTTTGCCTGGCTTATTCCTCTCAAGGTTTTGCGGCCAGACAGAGACCAGGGGTAACCATCAGCATACCCTATTGCGACCGTACCGATGAGAGTAGGTCTTCTTGCAATATAAGTCCTTGCGTAACTCACGCTCCTACCTTTCTGGATTTTTTTCAAAAAAATAATTTTTGATTTAAGAGACAACATCGGTTCTACCTTAAGGGGAATGTGGGGTTGAGGCCTGATACCATACAGTATGAGACCGGGTCTAACCATATTAAAGTGACAATGACGATACTTCAATACACCCATGCTATTGGCACAATGTTGATATAAAAATCTTATTCCTTGCCCTTTGAGTTTTGAAACAAACGCATTAAAAACACTTATCTGATGATTGGTAAATTCGGGGTCAATATCAGCAGCAGGAAAATGAGTAAAAATACCTTCTAGGGAAAGGCTCTTCAGCCGGCTTACCTCTTTGATGAACCGATACGCATCTTTATAGTACAATCCCAATCTTCCCATACCGGTATCGATCTTTATATGCACGGGGAATCTCACATTCCTCTTTGCTGCCTCTCTGTTGAGGGCTCTGGCAAAATCCATACTCACGACTGTTGGCCGCACATCGTATTCAACAAAATACTTAGCAAAGTTACTGGATGTTGGGCTCAACACCAAAATTGGTTCTTTAAGGCGTTCCTCTCTCAACTTAATTGCTTCGTCAAGTCCTCCCACGCCAAAAAAGTCTACCCCTAAGCGGTGAAGCTGGGTTGCTACAGGAATTAAGCCGTGCCCATACGCGGACTGTTTAATGGTAGCGATTATTTTTACCTTTGAACCTACAAAGCGCCTAATACGCTTGAAATTGGTTCTTAAGGCTCCTAAATCTATTTCTATCCAAGCTGGCCTAAACATTTTTTCTCCTTATTTGACATGTCTTTGGATAAATATAGAGGGGTTCCAATTTGTCCAAAGGCGTAAATATATTATTACAAAAATAATCTTGCGCTAACAATAAAAGACTCTTGGCGTTAGGGTATACATCCTTTTGGAAAAAGTCTATATCCGGGAATCGAGCAAGACTCTGTTCTCGCAACGCATTATCATAACTCACAAAAAAGTAATTACGCTTTTTTTGAACAAACTCCTCTAAGCTCATAAGTTTTTCTTTTCCTTCTAACCTCAGCGTGTCTCTATTTGCCTTGAAGGAAGCTGCATAGATTAACTTCCTGCGGGCATCAGAAATAACTGCAATCTTTTCCTTCTTTCGGAAAGGCAAAGCGCAAGTGAGGAAACTTCCTATACTTATGACGGGTTTACCGAGTGCCACATTCAACGCCTTCACGATACTAAAAGAAATTCTTAAGCCCGTAAATGAACCTGGACCTCTTCCGATAATAAATGCGTCAATCTTTTCTAAATTCACTGATAATTTCCTTATATATGCATCTATGCAGACAATAACCTTTGAGGCGCCAAATCGCATCTTACGATTAAAATCAACTACAACGCGGTCTTTCCACATTACTGCGAGCGATACATTTTCTGAAGAAGTATCAATGGCTAACAGATTCATGGTTATTCCGCCAATTCGCCGCTCTTCTTAATCTCCTATTCTACCAACATTTTTCATCAAGAGCGAGTATCGTTTTTTATCGTACTCTTGAAAGGAAAAAGCTATCCTACGACTATCGACTCCTTGAAATGAAAATGAAATAGCTATATAAGAAGGTAGATAATTCTTAATTTTATCCCCCCACTCAATGAGTGCAGCGCTCTTGGGAGCATAGAGATAATCTAACAGGCCTACATCAAAAGCTTGATGTGGTGTAATTCTGTACAGATCAATGTGGTAAATACGTATCTTTCTATTCTGATACTGCCGCATCAAAGTGAATGAAGGACTTTGAGCTCTCTGGTGAATTTTTAACCCTTTTAATACTCCTTTCACAAATGTAGTTTTTCCTCCCCCCAGAACACCTTCTAAGACAACCACATCTTTCTCATTGAGGATACGTGAAAATGCTCTTCCAACAGCTTCTGTCTGCTGCGCTGAATGAGTGATTTTTGTCATTTTTGTACAATGTTTATTTTACGCGTAGCAATCTCTCTATATTCTCTCTGTAAGGAGCAGTGATTATGCCTTTGTCGGTGATAATTGCTGAGATTAAATAGCCAGGAGTAACATCAAAAGCGGGATTCCAAGCACTGACATTCGCAGGGGCAATAGGTACTTTACCCCGTACTTTCCTTACTTCGTCTTGGCTCCTCTTCTCTATGGGAATAGCATCTCCATTCTTCAATCTCAAATCAAAACTACTAAAAGGGGCGACTACATAGAAAGGAATCTTGTGGTAACGAGCGAGTACCGCTATGCTATAAGTACCAATTTTGTTTGCCGCATCTCCAGAAGCAGCAATTCTATCTGCCCCTACAAAAACTTTATCAATCTCTTTTTTCTTCATAAGGTAAGCAGCCATATTATCACAGATGAGCGTGCAGGGAACTTTCCTTTTCATCAGTTCCCAGCTTGTTAAGCGCGCTCCCTGCAAGAGTGGCCTTGTCTCATCAACATATACTTTTATATTCTTATGAATCCTGTGCGCTTTATAGATTGCAGCCAATGCTGTTCCCTCTCCTGAGGTAGCAAGAAACCCTGTATTGCAATGGACTAAAATCCTGTCTCCTCTTTTAACGAACCGCGCACCTATTTCTGCCATTTTTTTACAGAGCTCAATATCCTGCCTGTGAATTGCTCTTGCCTCCCTAAGGAGCTTCTTTTTTATCACAGAAACAGACATTTTTTGATTTTCCATAGCCACCTGCTTAAGTCTCTCTAAAGCCCAGAACAGATTTACCGCTGTGGGCCGAGAGCCCTGAAGGTAGCGGGTAGCTTTCTTGAACTGCTCCAGGAACTTTTCTTTCTGAGAAGAAAAACTCCTTGATGCGAGTGCGATGCAGTAGGCAGCAAACACTCCTATCAAGGGTGCGCCTCTCACCCGAAGCTCTTGAATCGCCCGATATCCATCCCCAAGACCACCGAGCCTCTTATATACCTCCTTTAGGGGGAGCTGAGTCTGATCAAGATAAAATAAATGATTATTTTTAAATTTTATCGCGTACATTATTGAAAAACCTGTCTATCACTTTCCCCACCACTCTTGCCACTCCTGCTTACTCTGGCCGAGGTTCTGGTCTGTGATGGCCTGCAGGGCCGTATGAGCACTGGCGCGAACCTCTATCTCTGAATCACCAAGAAGAGTAATCAAGGGTTCGATAGCGCGCCTATCTTTTATAATTCCCAAGGCCTGAGCTGCATTAGCTCTTACAACTGTATCGTCATCAGCTAATACTGAAATTAAGGGTTCCACTGCATAGTCATGTTCCATACTGCCAAGCGCTAATGCCGCATTTGCTCGCACATCTGCATCGTCATCACCTAAAGCAGTAATGAGCGGGTCTATTGCGTAGGCATCTTTTGTTCTGCCTAATCCATATGCTGCATTTGCCCGAACATCGGCATCAGGATCTTCTAAAGCGCTTACCAGGATCTCTGTGACGTAAAAATCTTTTAATTCTCCGAGAATATATACAGCGTTTTTCCGAACACGAGAATCGCTGTCCTCAAGGCTCTTGCGCAAAAAATTCACTGTGTCAGGATGCTTGACTCCTCTCAATATGCGCGAGGCTTGAGAGAGAAGAGAATAATTATCGCTCCTTACAGCTGCCTCAATAAGGGGTTCTGCGATGACCCTGCCCATTTTTTTTAAGGCTTTCCGCGCTTCTCTTCTCGCAGAAATAACAACTGTTGTGCCGCTCTCATCGTGTTCAATGACACTCTCCTCACCTAACATTTCTATTAGGAATGGAACTGCACCCATTGCCCGCGAACCCATTTCTCCTAACTCGTACGCAGCATCCTGCCGCTCTTTGGCGCTGGAAGAATACAACCTCTCAATCTGTTTCTTCACATCTTCCGGGACATCGTAAGGGATGTTTTCTTTTGGAATACTTGGCTGAGCGAAAGAGACCGATGTCATGCTGAGTAAACTCATCGCTACCATGATAATGAGAACGGGCTTAATTACTTTCATCGCTGCCCAAAACTACCGTTAAACTGTTTTCCTCATACACTCTCTCCTCCAAGGCCTATGTCCAATTACACTATGAACCTCTATGGGCGAGGGAGAGAATCTTTAACAAGATACCCTTGTTTAACTCGACCGCTCCAAAGCGACATACTTCTGCACAACACATGCACATAATGCATTTGCGCTGGTTAATAGAAACTATTTTGTTCTTTACCGTTACTGCTGCAGTGGGACAAACCTCTTTACAGGCAAGGCATGCCACACACTTTTTTTTATCAATAATCGGCCGAAATTTCAAAAGATGCCTGAAGAACGGCAGTAGTCTCTTTGGAAAATGATTAAGAATAAAAGGGGGCGGCAGCGCAAAACTCTTTACGCTTTCTTCTACTTCAGAAATTACCTCCACTTCGTCTTCTCTCAAGATGCCTTCCTGCGTTTGCTCTCTTTATCAAGGGGTGCATCGCATCTGAAAGCCCCAGGAACCTGCCTATCACATAATCTGTAGAAAGTGCGTCATCTCCTATTACAACGATATTCAACTTTCTTGGTCTCCCTTTCTTTGCCGGTCCTTCACCCTCGAGGCTTAAGATTCCATCAACGATATTTAAAGAGGGTTTTATATTTTTATACAAACCCAAAATGACCTTTGCTAAATCGTCTGTTGTAGGATGCTGGCGGTGTATATGACTTTTATAGATACCGCTAATGCAGCCGTAGAGGTTTTTGACCGCTAATGTTAATACCATTATATCATGGGTTTTTAATTTAGGAAGATTCACCATCTTAAAAGGGCTCTTATAAAATTCTCCAGGGCCCTGAGGCAATGCTGAAGCATGCGTCCACCAGCATAAGGGTAGATTCTTATGAACAATACTGTGGGTAGGATAGAGCAGCTCAAATCCGTTCCTATCGGCAACCTCTTTGACTCCTGTACCCTGATACACGCCATCAACATCTTTTTTGCTAATAAACCCTCCTGGGCTATCAGCAATACATACAGAACATCCCAACTTTTTAAAAATCCTGCCCACCGCTTCTATAAATAAAGGATGAGTCACAATTGCCTCTTCTGGTAGAGACTCCATCAGCAAATTTGGCTTAAGAAGCACTTGGTCTTTTGGGGGAAAAAGTTCCTTCAAAGAAAAATATTGCATGAGAGCATCGCCTATTTTCTTCTGAAGGGCTTTCGACGTATATTCTTCTATCTTTAGAACAACTACTCTATTCATCGCGATGTTATGAGGGGAAACGCCCTTTGAGCGTTAGAAAATATGATATTCTGCAAATTCTCCTCATCGATTCCTTTCGTTTTCGCCACAAAAGAGTACACTTCTCTAATGTCGCTGGGAAGAGACTCTCTTTTTCCTATCCGCATATAAGGAGCGTCAGTCTCAAGGAGCATATGCTCAAGAGGGCATGCCTCTAACGCCATAAGCAACTCGTCTTTTTTTCGCAGGATATTCAAGGAAAAGGAAATAAATCCTTTTTTCTCTACAATCTTTCTTAGAATCTGCTCAGAATACGAAAAACAGTGAAAAATTACTTTTTCATAAGAAGAAAAAAATCCACCAAGTACATCAAGGATATGCGCAGCCTCAAGACGATTATGTACTATGAGAGCAAGACCCTTCTTCTGTGCCAACACAATAAACGCCTTAAGGATTTCCTTTTGAGTATCTAAAGCTGCGTCTGCCTTAAAATCCAAACCAACTTCTCCGATAGCGACTACCTTACTGGCAGAGTCAATGAGCGCCTCATACTTTTCGACAATTTCGGGGAAAAACTCCTCGGCCCAAAAGGGATGAAAGCCTAACGCAGAGTAAACAAAAGGATATTTCTGGGAAAGAGATAAAGAGGTGGTCGCAGACGCTAAGTGCGTGCTTGAATCAATGAAGAGATGACCTCCAGCTTCTGGCACTAACTTCTCTATTTGGTCTTGAGAAAGACAATTAATATGACAATGCGTATCAATCCACATCGATACGGGGAAAGAGCGGTGACTCTTTTTTGATTTCAAATGGTTTGCCCGGAGCCCAACATACGTCGCAGGCACCCTTGGCCTCTAAAAAAATGTCTTTTTCATCGATAAGTCGCCCAAGCTGTCGTGCAATTGATAATGCGGTGGACGGCATAAAAGGGAATATATATATCGAGGCGATTCGTATGCCTTCAAGAAGCGACCAGATAAAATGACGCAGTTGGTCTGTCTTGTTTTCTTTTCGCAATGTCCATGGTTTTGTCTCTTCGATATATTTATTCATTACATTGATAAACACCCATACTCCCTCTAAAGCAGAGGAAAATTCTACATTGTCCATATGTTTGGTGTATCTTTCTTTTAAATCTAAAGCACCCACAAAAGACTGAAACTGCGGCGGTGGCTTATCAGTAGTTTTACCTTCTACTTTTCGTTCAAAGTATTTCTCAGTCATATTAAGGACTCTGAACACGAGGTTCCCTAAATCGTTGGCTAAATCACCATTAATGCGGTTGATGATTACTGTCCAAGAATAGTTACCATCCATACCAACAGGTACCTCTCGTAAGAGAAAGTACCTCACCGCATCCACACCTACTTTCTGTACTAATTCTAGAGGATTCACGATATTACCTATTGATTTCGACATTTTCTCCTCACCGATTTTCCACCAACCGTGGGCAAAAACAGTTGTGGGTGGTTCAAGCTCCAAAGCATGCAACATAATCGGCCAGAAAATGGCGTGATGCCGCAAGATATCCTTACCAATAAAGTGAATATCCGCTGGCCACAGACTTTTAAATTTTTCTTCATTAACGCCGTAGCCTGCCGCACTTATATAATTAAGGAGGGCATCAAACCAGACATAGACTACATAATTATCATCGAGAGGAAAATCTATCCCCCAGGATACTCTTTTTTTCGGCCGCGAAATACAAAGATCCTCGAGGGTATTATTCTCTAAGAACCCTGTCACCTCGTTATACCGGATCTTTGGTCTTACAGAATCAGGGTGTTCTTTGATGTATTTCTTAAGCCAATTTTCATATTTCGACAGTCGAAAAAAATAGTTTTCCTCTTCAATCTTCTGAACTTGGCGTTTGCACGAAGGGCAGCTCCCTGCGTCTTTAACCTGTGATTCTGTCCAAAAAGATTCACAGGGGACACAATAAAATGCCTCGTATTTGGCTTTATACACGTCCTGCTTCTGGTGGAGTTTCATTATTGCCCTTTTCACAACATCTTCATGAAAAGAATCTGTAGTGCGAATAAAAAAGTCATAAGAAGTATTTAGCTTCTTCCATAGATGCTTAAAATTCTCTACAACTCTATCTGCAAATCTCTTTACATCTTCTCCCTTAGATTGAGCCGCTTCTCTTATCTTTTCTCCATGCTCGTCAGTGCCAGTAAGGAAAAAAACATTCTCTCCTTTTAACTTTCTATATCGTGCCATGCAATCACTGATAATATTTGTATAAGCATGGCCTATGTGAGGAGAGGCATTAACATAGTATAAAGGGGTCGTTATGTAAAATTTACTCATTCTGTTTTAGGATTTTCGTATTGTACCTTCTCGACTCTACCATCTTCTAGTTCTACATATACAACTCGCTTTAAAACATTGACTGATGTCACTTTCCCTTTACCTTTAGGGGTGTCAATGGTCTGGCCTTCTTTTGGGAGCCCTCGAGATAGTTCACGGTAATTCTTGTATTCGTAAAACAAACAACACATAAGCCTTCCACATATCCCAGATATTTTCCCAGAAGTTAAGGGCAATCTTTGCAATTTCGCCATCTTCATGCTCACCGGCTCAAAACTTTTCAAGAAACGCACGCAACATAGTTTCTGCCCACACGGGCCAACACCGCCGAAGATACGCGCTTCATCTCTGACCCCAATCTGACGCATCTCTATTCTCCTTTTGAATATTTTTGCTAAATCTTTGACCAGTTCCCGGAAATCAATTCTTCCTTCGGCAGTAAAATAGAAGACAATTTTCTTTTTGTCAAAAGAGTATTCAACATCAACCAGCTTCATTGGTAACTTATATTCCGTTATCTTTCGAGCACACGTCTTCATCGCGTCCTTCGCTTCTTGTTTGTTATCTTTTATTTTTTTCATATCTTGAGGGGTAACTTTCCGGATAATACTCTTCAATGAAGCATCCTGTTGCCCTTCAGCTGGGGAAACATCCATTTCGCTTATCTCAACAATTTCTCCATAGTCAGTGCCTCTATCCGCCTCCACAATTACATAGTCATTTACATTGGCATTTCCATCAATCTTATAAGTCATAAGTTGGCCACCTTCTCGCAAACGCACTAATGCTACCTTCATGCTTGACTCCCTTTTATATATGGTTCTTCATGCATTAAAGTCTCATCCTTATTAAATTAAGAGCTAAATTCTCATTGATGGTGTTATATGCACTATACACATCCATAATGCCCTTTACAATATCTTCCAGCTCCTCAACGGTATAAGTTTTCTCGATGAGCGCATTCTCTCTCTTCTGATACAATCCCTTTTGCTTGGTCAGTTTCTGCATAAGATACGTATGGAACATAACAAGAAGAGTCTGTAAGAAGAGCGCAAATTCTTTTCGATTATTAAATTTTACCCTTTCTCCCTTTATGAAGGAAGCTACACTTACAGTTGGCATATCAACTGTTTTCTCTTGCAAGGGTAAAAAAATCTTTCGGCAACGCGATGCTATGGTAGGAAGAATCCCTTCTAGTTGAGAAGAATGTATCGCAATAAAAGAATTCTGTGGCGGCTCCTCCAATGTTTTTAAAAATGCGTTTGCTGCCTCTGCAGTCAGGAGTACTCCCCCTTTTATAATGAGGATTTTCCTTTTTGAACGGAAAGCTTTAAGAGAAAGAAATTGCTGAGCGTCTCTTATCCTCTCAATCTTTATAAAGTTTGGCTCAGGTTGAACAGTAAATACATCAGGGTGTGTATCGTCTTCTATCCTTTGACAATCCCAACACTGACCACAGAAAAAATCATCCTCCTCGCAGAGAATCAATTTTACAATCTCTTTGGCCAGGAGCGGATTGTCTCCTATAAAAAGATACGATGTTCCCATCCGCTCATTTCTTTTTAAAAGATGAAAATAATTTAAGATTTTTCTTTCCTGCTCCATTTCAATGAGTTATATAAATAATTATCTGGCCCTTATAAATTTGTCTACCAACGCCTCGACTGCCCTGCACACATCCCTAAGGCTCCTGCTTGCATCAACAATTTTTATTCTCCGAGGATATCTTTTTGCTAATTGCAAATACCCCTTTCTCAGGCTCCTGTGGAATCCAAGAGGCCTTGCTTCGATACGGTCCTTACTTTTTATCCTCGCCAATCCCCGCTCTATAGGCGCATCCAGAAGGATTGTAAGATGCGGCTCAATCCCTAAAGAAAATGTCTTTGCTGCTTCTTCGGCTAACTTCCCAAGGCCTAAAGCAATCCCTTGATATACAATGGTTGAATCAAAAAACCGGTCACAGATAATCACATCATAATTTTTAAAATCTTTTTTGAGCTTTTCTTCAATGAGTTGAGTCCGTGCAGCTAAATATAAAAGAAGCTCAGTGTGAGGCGATAACTTCTTATTTCTTTTATCCAAAAGAATCTTTCGTATTTTTTCCCCTATACGCGTTGAGCCTGGTTCGCGGAAGATTTTAACCGTGTAGCCACATTTGCGTAAACATCGAGCTAAGAAATTAATTATGCTACTCTTGCCACTTCCCTCAAGCCCTTCTATGGTAATAAATTTACTTTTCTTTTTTCTGGCCTTGTGCTTCAATCTGCTCTCCTTCTAAGATATAAAAATGTAGAGTCGTAGCATTTCCGGTATCACTTATTATCAGATTATATTTTTCCTTTAAATTTTCTCTTATCTTATCTGCTTTTTTAAAATCTTTATTTTGTCTCGCCCTATCTCTCTCTTTGCGTTTTTCTTCAACTTCCTTTGGTATCTTTGGTTTTGGAGGTACTTTAAGTGCAAGAATATCAAAAAAAATCCTCAATTTAGATTCTACGTACTCAAATGCATCCTTTTTATCCGTGGATATAAAAGAAAATCCTAAATCAACTAACTCGAATAGAGAGGCCAACGCCCGTGGGGTATTAAAATCGTCGTCCATTGCCACTTGGAACTTATCACAAATGAACTCTATCTTTCTTATGTCTTTTTCAGAGCTAACCCTTTTTACTTTCCCCTTTAGGGGCCTCCAAGAATCTACGCGGTTAAAAAAATCATAAAAACTTTTCTTCTGCTTTTTTGCTTCTTCTACTCTTTCCTCGGTATAATCGATAGGATGAGAATAATGTGCGGA
>CP070807.1:1101482-1129755 GCA_020343695.1 Candidatus Omnitrophota bacterium
TCACCGGTAGTATCAAAATCTATGAGTTTGGTCTTAGGAGTAATTGGCCATTTATCACCTGTGGCAGGATAGTTAAGGGTCAGACCCCCAGCAATAGTAAATTGCTCAGAGATATCAGAGACATTGGGATTGCCATTATCAGTGACTTTTACCAAGACATTTGTACTTATGGCATTCTGAACATTATTCCATGTATAATCAATCACTGTACCGTCTGATGGCTGCAGAGTCACGCTCTCTGAACCAACCTGTACAGTCTGATAACTTCCGCCATCGACACTGTATTCAATGCTGACATCATTTACAGTGGTAGTACTGGTACGCTCAAAGCGGATTATCGTGGATGAACCAACAGTAAGGATATCATTCAATGCCGGTTGTGACACTGTAATCTCAGGAAGAATGGCAAATTCATTGCCTGATGTGCTGACTGTATCAGATTGAAAATCTGGATCCCGCACTCGGATAAGACAGTTCTCACTCTTCTTATCCGGCACAGTCCAGGTGTAACTCTGAGAGCCATCTCCTCCCGAGGCTTGAGTGGTAATTGGTATCCAGGAAGTTCCTGAATCTGTAGAATAGTGAATTTCAACAGGGTCAATATTACCTGTGGCAAACCACTGAATCGCCTTGGTATCATCTTTAAGCCAGGTAATGTCTGAGGCAGTAGGATAACTAATTGATATCGTACCTAATATCTCGGAATTACTCGTTGATTGATCATTAACTGTAGCGGCATTATCTGGATCAAAGAGTTTAATCTTAAATTTAGAGGTAATGTCATTGACTCCTGGTTGGAAGGTACTGTAAGTTTTCACTGTTCCGTGAGGACCTGGTGTCACCGTATTAATATGGTTCCAACTTGTTCCTCCATCAGTTGAGTATTGAATCACTACCTCATCCCAGGTAGTACCAGAGCCACTGCCGTAAGGTATCCAGCTAATATCTCCCGCAGTATTCACATACCATGTTGTAGGGTCATCAGGAGTTTGAAGTTCAATTTTTCCTGTAATCGCAAAATCATAGGCAGAGACAGCATTCACATTGCTGTTTGCATTATCCTGGATTTTAAGAAGCACAGTATCATTTGCCACGCTGCTGCCAGCCCATTGATAGGGTTGGGTATTAACATCCACATTGGTATCAATAGCAATCCACTGGGTACCGCCGTCAGTTGAATAGTAAATCGTGGCCGTACCCATGGTAGCATCAGTTGCTCCGTCAGGGTAATTATCCCAGGTAATATCTATAGTAGTACCTGCATCTTTGGTTTGACCGCTGGTAGTAGGCCAAAGTTCAGAATATCCCGCTTTAAGAGTAAAATTGCTCTGTGACTCATCAGAGGCACCACTGTACGAGGAATGTTCAATTTTAATCTTGTCAGTAGGATATAGATAATCTTTATCTGTAGGCACAGTCCAGTTATAGGAACCGTCACTGGCGGCCACAGTAGCAAGGGGAGTTGGATCATAGCTTGTGCCTCCGTCGGTAGATATATATATACTCACATTTCCACTTATGTTAGTAGGTTTCACAACCCAGCTAATCGGCACAACATCATGAGGAGGAGTCTGATTCACTGAATAAGTCTGGCCTCCGTCTGGCACAGTTAAATCAAGCACCGGCGCAAGGGTAAATTGATCAGATTCACCTGCGACACCAGTATCGATGTCAGGATCACTGGGTAAATATATCCGAACTGTACAAGCAGAAGAAAGCAAGGTCTCATCATCATCAGCAATACCCCAGTCTACAGTAGGGGTATCTAAGTGATTTCCTGGATTCACACCAGAAGCAATATTACTATGAAATGTTCCACCTTTATATAAATCAATTGTAACTTCTCCTCCACCTGCACCGTAAATCACCTCATAGTCAGTATAAATATCTCCGTGTGCTTTCCATTTAATCTGCTCAGTATCGCCCGCATACCAGGTATCTGTACTCTGAGGCCAGATAAGTTCAATGTCTCCCTTAATCTCTACAGTGGCACTATCATCATAGATAACACCGGGGTTAGCTGTGTCATTTACGCGAATTATCACATCTTGGGAGATATCGTTATCAATAGGCGACCAATCAAAAGAACCCTGATTACCAGTCTGTTCAGCAGTTACATTATTTTGTATAAGATTCCAGTTTGTACCTCCGTCAGGTGAATACTCTATTTTTACTTGGGTGATATCAGAACCGCCGCCATCAATATCATTAATCTCCCATGAGATAGTATAACTTCCATCAACAAAGAAATTATCGTCGGTGCCGTCTGGCTCAAGGACATTTATCGAAGGTTTTACGTACACATCACTGGATGAATCAGCTTGCACCTGTACCTCTGGAGAGTCATTACTCTCAACCCTTATGCGGAAGGTATCACTGACCGCTGCCATAGGAATAAACCAAGGATAGGTACAGTCATTATCACCATCACAGGATGCCTCTGTCTGGGTTACATTGTCATCAATGGTATTTGTATAGGTTCCCTCTGCACCGCTCAACTTAGAATAGAAAATTGCAAAACCATTGGTAAAATCACCGCTCCTTGTCCACTCTATGTCATGGGTCCTTTGAGTAAACCAGGTTTGTCCTCCTGTAGGCGCACTAAGAGTGATACTACCTTTAATGTAAAAATCACCTAAGGATTCCGCTTCAAAGTTAAGGGGCGGATCGGCAGCGGTTCCGCTCACATCTTTTGCCAGATATACTTTAATGCGTTTCTCGGCACCTACCCAGTCAGGGATAGGGTCCCAATCATAGGTGCAATCAAACCCGCTACAGTAGGTTCCCTGAGCTAACCCATGCTGGACAGTCCTGGAGTAGCTAGAGCCTCCATCATCAGAAAACACAATCGAAAAATACAAAGTCCCCACACCGTCGGGAATACTTGTCAAAGTTCCTTTTGTTGTCCAGGTAATGCTCCTGTTGGTATCTCCTATGTACCAGGTTTCGGCAGCCTGAGGAGTATCAGATGCATCTATTGTGTGCGTAGGCCGAATGGCAAAATCTGCGTCAGAATCATCGTACTGTTTATCACCTTCGGTTGTTCCGGAAATGATTACCCTCACCCTCAGGTCCTCTTGTATGAGGTTGGTTCCGCTTAAATTAGTAGGTATTTGCCAGGGGAAAGTATCGGAAGATGCACTCACCCCTGTGGTAATTGTGGAGCCGTAGGTTGAACCGCCGTCTGTAGACAGGTATATATCCACATTGCTACTGGCTGCGGAATCTGCATGTTCCCAGTTAATATCAAGGGTATCGTCAATATAATAAGTAGCAGTCGCATTAGGAGCAGTCACATGGACTGGCGGCATCTCTACCACAAACCAGGCAATATCAGCAGTGGTAGCGTTAACAGTCTCGCGGGTAAAATCTACACTGGTAGTGGTAAGATTGCTTCGAAAGGAAACCTCATCATTACACTGATTTCCATCACCACCGGACCGAGAGTATACTTCAAATGCTCTGGCAGTATTGGTTACCGAAACACTGCCACTTGCTGTAGTAGTAGTTGTCTGGGCAGTTCCTTTCTCCACAGTGGTTGCATCAGTAAATTCTATCAGGTACCAGATAATATCAGGGGCGTTTCCTGTGCCAGCTCGGCTGAAACTTAAAATACTTCCCTCACTACCTGACTTCCACTCCCCTCTCACCTCATAATCATCCTCATCGCCAGAACCGCCAGCAGCACCACGGCGGTGAACAATTAAAAAAGACTTATTTGCATCAACGGTATTGTAGCCGCCTGTGCTTAAATTAACCTCCGTAGGGTTGGAAGATACAGCTGTTTCTCCAATTTGCACATCAATGTCTGAGTCAAATTCCACGACTTGATAATCATAGGGAAGAACCCAGCCGGTTTGATTGCGTCTGAATACGATTTTTTCTGCGTACCCATCGGAATCCGTGCAAGGGTCAGGGTCCTCTGCGCCAGATGTAGTATCAACGAGATGCCCTGTAATGGTAGATTTCTCATCTTGGTTGTAGGCATTGGCACCGGTTAACCTGAGAGCGATCTTTCCGCCATTGATAATAGCAAATGATTTGGAAAGGTCTACTTCCTGGGATAACCAGGTAAATTTATTAGCTGTGGTAGAAGCCATAACCGTTGAGCCATGCATAACAGTGACGCCGGAGACAAATTCAACTATGGTGTAAGAGACATTGGCAGCCACAGTATCCATTCCACGCTCAATGATAAGAGTCTTATTATCATCAAATCGGCAGGTGAATAATTCTTTGGAAGTGTAGTTTGAATCCATGCTGTCATTGATAATCACCAACGTCTTGGTTAAATCTAAATTTTCTCCTCCTAATTGAGAGGTAAGGTCAAGTAGGTATACGGCGGTGTCTGCATCCATCTGGGTACTATCAACGAGACCTCGAATGACTCGCTTTACCTGTACCGCACCGGCATCAGGCAAAAACAAAAGCAGCCCTGCGAAAACCCCTACAAGGGCTAAATTCAAAACTACTTTTGTGTTTCTGATACGCCAACCCATCTTTACCTCTCTAGTGAACGTAACACATCATCGGAGGCAGGTCTTACGAAACGAACTGCCCTTGCCTTTCGTTTCATCCTTTGCTTTCCTTTACGCTCTTCAGTTTCTTCCTCAAACTGAATCCGCACAGTATCTCCCACGTTGATATTTTCTAAACTCCTTCTATGCACAACCTCTGTCTCCTCATCTACGGGAAGCATTATCTCTGATTCACTCCCCTTTATTCTGTCTCGACTATACACAACAGCGATGCAACGCTTGTTAATCCCGACGACCTGGCCCTCAAGCTCTTTAATGCCCCCTCCGGGCCGAACTCTTTCTTTGCTCACCTGCGCAAGACCTATTAATCCCGCGCCCAAGGCAAATACCAAAAGGAGTGCCCCCATGGTTTTGATGAATTTGTACTCATATAATTTCTTTCTCATCTTACTTCCTCCTCTGTCTTATGCTGGTAAATAAAAAGTCCTGCATTCCATCGGGAGAACGCAGGCTTAATATCCCTTGCATTTTACTACCATCAATTTCACCTCTCCAGGAGAGGGTGCTATTATCCTTGGTCTGAATGGTTTCCCATATGATTCTTTCTCCCTCTTGTGTTGCAGAGTAATTTGTAGACCGAAAACCCTCTGAGGAGAATTTCGCAGAAGCAAATTTTCTCTCGGCAAAATTTATCGTATCTGTAAAGGCCTCGGCCTCTTCATTTGTAGGGGTAAACTTTACCTCCCACTCTGTGGCCTTGAGGTCCTCAATGTCTTCGATGACAAATACAGGGGTTTCTATGAACCCTCTTTCTACACCTGGCCCCTTAGGGACAAATTTCATAACGGCTGCTGCACCTATAAGGCTTAACACCATAAGTGTACCGCTTACGCCCAGATAGACACGGTACTTTTTAGGAAGAGTTATTGCTTGGCTCTCTTTTTCTTTTCTCTGAATCTCTTCTCTCACATTTTTTGCAAATTCCTTGGAACCTAAAATGCCTCCCCGCTGCAGACGCTTGTGCAAATCGATATCCTCGGGTTTAACAGTCCCAAGATAATCGCAGTACTGTACTTGCCCCAGGCGTTCCATAATCTCTTTGACCTCCAGGCGGTCACCGCATCTATCTTTATAATAGGTAAAGCTGCAATAAGGGTACTCTTGGGGATTCTGTACTCTGCCAATTCTTACAGGGTTAAAATGAATATAAGAAATCAATTTTAAAAGGTATGAATCTTTTTCTACCAGCGTGGCTTTGAATCTTTCCCGAAAAAGGTGGCCACGCCTATTGTGACGGTTATTGAAATATTTAGGGTATGCCGTATTTAAGCTGCGCATAATCTCTGAGATGCCTATCTCGTTTTCCTTGCTTGGTTCAATAAGAAGGTGCAGATGGGTAGGTAATAGCACATAGGCAAACAATTTGTACCCATATTCCTTTCTGTATTTCTCTAAAAGTTCTACATACATCTTATAATCACCCTCGTCTCTAAAGAGTTCCTCGTTGTGGGCCCCTCGACAGGTGACGTAATAAATTGCTCCTTCAACATATACTCGTGGTAATCTTGCCATTTCTTTTCCCTACCTCTGGCACCTTTTGGTGTTTTGCGGCTCATGTCTGGCACTTTGCGCTGGTGCAAAAAAAATTCCAGGCAAACTGCCTGGAACACACCTTTAGAGTTTCGGTAACCTGCCTAATCCAGCCCCATAGAGAGGTGGACCGCACGGCTTTGCGTCCCCGCGTCACCGCGAGTTTGCCCTTATCGACTCCTAATTTTCACCTTTTTTTCTCTCAACCAAAATATAGCATATTTGGCAAAAAAAGTCAAGAAACCCCCAAAAACGCTAAGTTTTACGCACATTTTTAACCAATATAGCTGGGGGAAAGATAGGGGGTATATGCAGAGAGAATGGCCCTTCACCGAATGATCGAAAAATGACGGCGCTCTTCCGGCTCCCTAAGGCTTCAATGAGGTAAAACGCTCTACTTTCTCTTAAGCAATTCCAAGAGGATAAAGGCAATTGCCATCAAAAAGCAAGTGTTTGAGAATGATAAAAGAACATTGGCCTCCATCTGTCCAGGGATAAACGTCAAGGGCCGCAAGGTTAATCTGGAGATTACGCCTATTACTAAACTAACAATCCCTACTGCCAGAGCAAATAAACCTGCTGCTTTCATATCCCCTCCTTTCTTACCAGGGACATTTTAGTATCTCTACGAAACTACCAATGAGAAATCTCGCTTTTCTGTTTCTGCGCTTCTAGTCTCTGAAGATGCCGTACTCTCCTCTCAAGGAAACCCACTATCTTTATCCCCATAAAGAGCCCCAATGCTAACAGAACCAAGAGGATAAGAGCGTATTCTTTGGGTATAAGGACGAAAAGAAAGGCAAATATCCCCAAATATAATGTTACCACATACACAGATGCGATAATATGTTTTTGGGTCAGGCCCATATCTAATAACCTGTGATGGAGATGTTTTCTGTCCGCTTTAAAGATAGATTCCCTTTTTAGGGCCCTGCGCACAATCGCCATAAAGGTATCATAGATAGGAACAACCAGGGCAACAATGGGTGTCAATAAAACCACTGCTACTGCTGACTTGTATTGAAATCTAATCAATCCTACCGCAGCCAAAACCAAACCGAGGAACATACTCCCGGAATCGCCCATAAATATTTTCGCAGGAGGCAAATTGTATCTCAAGAATCCCAAACAACTTCCCGCCAAAATAGCCAGCAAGAACACATTTATATAATTACCTAAATATAAGGCAATAAAGAGAAGTGCTCCGCAGACAATCACTGTTATGCCTGCGGCTAATCCGTCAATTCCATCGATTAAATTCATGGCATTAATCAACCCCACAACCCAACCGACAGTAAATAATGCACTTAAAAACAAGGGAATAGGCATCTCTGTACCAGAAAAAGGATTGGTTAATACTTCGATTCGAAATCCATAGGCGAATAAGACTAAAGCAACAATGAGCTGCCCGATAAGTTTAGTGAACGGTCTTATATTTTTAATATCGTCCCATAAACCCAATATCACAATGAGGGTGCCTGCTATAACAAGCCCCTGTAGCCTTTGGGCAAATTCCATCCTGAACTGTGTGTGGGCATAGAAGACTATCAATATACCTACAATGAAGGAAAAATACATGGCCAAGCCTCCTAAAAAAGGAACGGGCTTTACATGGATTCTTCGTCTTCCTGGTTTAGACACTATATTCTTCTTTAACGCCCTCTTTCGTATCAAGGGCGTAAGAAGTAAGGAAAGTGCCCAGGAAAGAAAAAATACAAAAATAAGCAATCCAAAATTAGCCATTTTCACCTCTTCTTAAGCACCTTTCGCACAATCAGCTCATTATACACCCTCTCAATCCGATTTACCATTGTTTTGGCGCTGAACTTAGCATCTATCTTTTCTCTGCCCGCTCTACCCATCTTGACCCTCAACTCACTATCCGAAAGTAATCTAAGTAAAGCTTTAGCTAGGGCAGCTGAATTTGCAGGAGGGACTAATATACCGGTTTTGCCATCATCCACAACATCAACAATGCCCCCTACGTTGGTGGCAATAACTGGCTTGTTCAAAACCATTGCCTCAAGAAGCACTCTACCTAAACCCTCAAAAAATGAAGCTAAAATGGCGATATCAAAAATAGCAGTGATTTCGGGAATATCAGTCCTAAAACCGGTAAAGATTACATGGCTACTTAAACCTAATCGTTGAGTGAGAGCCTTTAAATCCTGTCTTAAATACCCCTCTCCCACAAACATAAATTTAACATTAGGGGCTTTGGTAATTACTTCTTTCGCTGCCTCTAAAATCTCTCTATGGCCTTTTCCTTTCCATAGTTTCGACACAACCCCCACTACGAAATCAGAAGGTTTTATGTCGAACTCTTTTCTTTTCTTCTGAATATCAAAGTCAATACTGAATCTATCAATTTCAATCCCATCATAAATGGTGATATATTGATCTGGTTTGCCTATGCCTAATTGTAAAGCTACCTCCTTGAGTGGTCGCGACACAGTCAGCAGTTTGTCGCTAAAGCAGGCAGCAAATCTTTCAAGCCATATAAATAAGGTCTTACGGGGGAATTTTTCATATTGATGAAAAGAAAAACCGTGAATGGTATATATAATTATCGGTACACCAGCAAGCTTTGCTGCCAGCCTACCAGTAAAACCTGCCTTGGCATTGTGAGTATGCACAATATCATACTTTTGGCGCTTAATCAGCGCAAATAGCTCCCAAAGAGCGATCAAATCATGATAGAGATTGAGCCTGCGAACCAGATGTTTAACCGGCCTACACTGTATGCCCTGCTTTACTGCTTCATCTATTAATGGTCCGTCTGGTGCGGTGGCGAGTTCGCACCTATATCTTGATTTATCCAACCCCTTCATGGCAAGTAAGGTGTAAATTCCTGAGCCACTCACCACAGGTAAAGTATGAACATGTAAAACCTTAATTTCTGACATAAATTTATGAGGCCTTAACTATTAAATTTAGTAAACCAACTAATGCCTGAAATCATATATTTATTTTTTCGCTGCTGATGCTTTCTATTTTGACTTTTCCTTCGAATTCTTTCGTCGCAAGTCTCTAGCTGTATTACTCCTTCTGGCAACTGCCCTTATGAGCCAGTATACGCATACAAAAAAATCTGCCCACTTTATTTTTTTACCCTCCTCATATGTACGGCCATCGTATGAAATCGGTACTTCGTATACTCGATACTTTCGCTTAAAAACTTCAGCTGTTATTTCCGGCTCTATGCCAAAACGATCTGCCTTAAGAGTAAGCGATTTTATAACGTCGGTTTTAAAAACCTTATAGCAAGACATCAGATCCGTCACATATGCATTAAGCAGGACATTGGCAATAAGATTTAATACTTTATTGCCGAGATAATGATTGAAAAGAAAAGCCCTGTGTGAACCCATAAACCGCGTCCCAAACACAACATCCGCCTTGCCTTGGCTAATCTTTTCAATCAAAATGCCATACTCATCAGGATAATACTCCAAATCAGCATCCTGAATAATTACAATATCACCGCTCACCTCACCGAGAGCCTTTCTTATTGCATAGCCTTTACCCTTATTTACTTCATTGAACAATACCTTGATATTTTTCTCATTCAACTTACGCAGCATATCCCTGGTCCCGTCCACAGAGGCATCATCAACAACAATTATCTCCTTGTTAAATTCCACGCTCTTTACTCTCCTGATGATTTCACCAATAGTATTTATCTCATTATATGCGGGTATAATTATAGATAACTTCATCGCTTGGTAATTAACCTCCTCTCTTCTTGACAAAATTTAATTAACATTTCTGTTTGAGGTGTTTTGCCAAAAATACTCTTGTTAAAATTTACTTAATAATTGTTCGGTTGCTGCAAACACCTCCTCATGAGTAATTGACTCCATACACCTTTTATTACGGCAGACATTTTTGAAACAAGGAGCACACTGTACTTGCTTTTTTATTACTATAGTTCTTTCTTCATTCCCATAAGGCCTATATCTCTCATATTCACCCGGACCAAAGAGAACTACCATCGGAACTCCTAAGGAACTGGCAATATGTACCGTACCAGAATCAGGAGAAATAAGCAACCGGCATCGTTTTAGAAAAAAGACGAACTGTCTTACATTAAAATCCCCCACAAAATCGAGGGGTTTATGTTTCATTGACTTTTTAATTGCACGCAATAAATCCTTGTCTTTAGCCACTCCTAAAAATGCAACCTTAACTTTTAACTTCTCAATAATATCATCTGCTAATTGGGCGTACCCCTCAAGCATCCAATTGCGTGAAGGCCTGAAGGTGCTGCAATTTATCCCGACTACAATATCGTTTTCTTCTATACCTTCCCTGCTCAAGAGGGCACTAACAACATTCTCGTCATCCTTATCATATTCTGTCCTTAAATTAATATCCTTCATTTGTCCGCCCAATGCGCGGATGATATCTAATTTGTATTCAATCTCATGTTTTTTATCAGATAACTTCTCTGGCACCTTCAAATGATAGAAAAACCCCCTGCCGTCAGTATCTCTGCCGACCCAGTACTGCCCTGCGACAGCACAAAATAATAGAAACATCTTTATTGCTCCCTTAAAAGAATAGAGTCGATAAAGATTAATTACCATGTCAAAACGACAAAATCGCAATTTCTTTAGTGTACCCAGCTGTAAGAAACTATCGAGAGTAAGAATTTCATCTATATCATTTAAGCCCCGTACAATATCGGCAGAGCGAGAATTTGTTAAAAGGGCAATCTTGGCTTGGGGATAAAGTTTTCTTAAGGCACTGAGGGTAGGGGTTGCCATTACCATATCGCCCAGACCGGCTAACTGAATAACTAAAAGGGAATTTACTCTTTCTGGTCTTCTATTCATTTCTGCATAAAAATAAATACCTCATCAAACCACCCTTTCGGTATGAATAAACGAAAGAAGCATCTATCTAAAATCGAAAGAATATCGACTATTCTGTCTATGGCAGAATGGTAATATTTACTTGAAATCCTCTGGCTAATGGGGTCCATAATCCAGTAGAATATCCTTGATATAAAGCCTGCGAAAGGTTTAGTATAAATATGCGAAAAACCAACTTCCTTTGCTTCTACCTCTAATTCCTTGCCGGCAAAGGTACTTACCTCCACTAATTTCTCATCTCCCGATTTAGTAACCTGCCTTATAATCATAGGAAAAAACCAAACAAACCACAGCAGAGTAGCAATTATTTTGCTCCCCGTTCTGGTAGGCTCTGTAAAAATACATACACCTTTTGGCTTAAGTAATCTATGCACTTGCCTAAATGCCATTTTTATGTCTGGTAAGTGGTGTAAAATCGCATGGCCCATAATGAGGCTGAAACTATTGCTCTTAAAAGGTAGATGCTCAACGTCGCTCTGGGCGAGAAAAACTTTAGTAGCTAAATTGGTGGCATTATTTTTGCACTCCTTAAGCATGCCGAATGACAAATCAATTCCATAGGCTTTGGAAATAAAACCAGCCTTTGCCAAATTCAATAATATTAAACCACTGCCACAACCAATATCCAAAAATGTATCTGCGGCTTGAAACCTTCTGCCCATAGCGTCTTCGTATCTCTGCATTAATCGCAAGGCTGTTTTTTTATCAAACCTTATCCGCCTTTTTTTAGAATAAGTTTGACTATTTCTGTCAAAAATAATTCTATTCGCCTGTTTTATCTTTTTGACTTCAATGTTTTCAAGCAATAATTGCTTCATATAGGCGCTGGTGCTCTTTGACTTTATCTTGAATATTAAATTTATCCATTACCGTCGACCGGGCAAGCTTCCCCATCTCCTCTGTTTTCTTACTCTCCTGCAACATACCTACTATCGCCTCAGCTAACGCCGACGAATTTGCTGAAGGGATGAGGGCTCCTGTTTTGCCGTCCTCGAGTATCTCATTGACCCCCTCGATATCTGTAGCCACAATGGGTTTACCCATCGCCATTGCCTCAAGCAGAATAAGAGGTTGACCTTCGCGGATTGAAGGCAGCACAAAAACATCAAGAGCGCCTAAGGCGCTTTTCACATCTTTTCTAAACCCGGTAAAGATAACTCGGTTCTCAATTGCTAAATCTTTTACTAACCCTTCTAGCTCTTTTTTCTTTTCTCCCTCGCCTACCACGAGAAACCTAACATTACTCTGTGTATCCAATACCTTTTTTGCTGCCTGTATAAAATAAGGCAGTCCCTTCTGCCACGTGAGACGACCAATTGTACCGATTAAAATCGCATTATTATCAATATCCAATTCTTTTCGGAAAGCAGGAGCCAGATTCAAATCAGGCTTATATTCATTAAGCTCTACACCGTTATGAATTTTTACTATTTTCTCAGGTGATATTTTATGTTTCTGGTTTAATGTCCTTCTTAATGCTTCCGATACAACGATAAATTTATCAACAAACTTTTCACTGAAACGGTCTAGCCCAATATATATTCCTCTCCTCAATAGCCCTACATCAAATCCTTCAACCGGCATGGCAACAGTTGAAACTACCCCAGCAATACCGGCTTTCCTTGCAGCAACCCTGACAAAAAAACCACCTCTGCCTGCCTGGCTATGGACAAGCTGGATATGATGTTCTTTCATTATTTTTGCTAATCGATAAATGTTTACTAAATTAAATCTATTTCGCAAATCAAAAGGCAAAATCTTGGCAGAACCCTTTATTTCCTCCTCAAATACCCCACCCGGTAAACAAGCAACATAGATTTGGTATTTCTTTTTGTCCAAACCATTTATTATCTGGGAAAAGGCTCTTTCTCCCCCGCCAAAGAAAATATTTTCAATAACATATAATATTCTTATCATTATCTACAATTCAGTCATATTCAAAGTATAGAACTTAAGAAATTTCCCCACCTTTAAAACCAATAAGTACAAGTGAATAGCCAAGATAATCATCAAAAACAGATGGAATTTCAAAAACACTTGTGTCTATTATCAATTTCCACTTCGCTAAATGTGATATATACCTGCTGAACAAGAAATAAACGGAATCCCTAATAAGAGAGCTTCCAACTATTTCATAGGGACCAAAACCAGCGGAAACTGCAATTTTTTTTAACTCTGACCGAGAAAAGGGAACTTCAAACCCTTCAGAACAATAACCCAACATTTTAGACAATTTCATAAAGAAGCGGTAAGGCACACACCACGTATTCGGCACAGCAATAAATGAAATTCCGCCAGGTTTCAAGAGGTCACCGTGCAGTTTCACCATGTCTCTGCGTAAGGGATAATCAAAATGTTCTACTAAACCAAATGACATAGAGACATCAAAGCTATTCAATAGGTGCTTAGGAATATCTCTAATATCAGCTTTTAGGAAATTTGCATTCACGCCAATGTTATTGAATAATTCCTTGGCTTTGCCTAAAGCCACCTCGCTATAATCTATTAAGGTAACATTGGCTCCTCTTTGCGCCATCAGTGCTGAGACCTCTCCCCGGCCAGAACCAATTTCAGCAACATCTAACTCTTTAAAAGACCCATGCCGGTTTACAATCTTTTTTTCGATTTTTTTCCAGCGCACAGAATGCGCTTCCTGACGAATAATGCTTTTATCTTCTTTTGTGCTGAACTTGTATTTATCCCAGAAATTGTCCCAAATTTCTTTAGTGGCTTTCACTTTTTCAGATTGTATTTTTGATTTTCTTGATTCTCTTCAATATCGAAGGACCAAGGAAAAGGATGGCTAACAGCCTCCACACATCAAAATTAAAAATATCAATCAACAGGGACTTTATCGCTAACCTTCTTGCACTATGGTACTCTTCTTTATGGAAATGGTTTTCTGCCTCCAGGTGAAGTCTTTCAGATGAAGAAATGTAGTTCTCTCTCATTTCTATTCTGGCCTCTCTATAGCGTTCTTTGTCGTGGGGGATAAAGCTTTGCTTGTAACCCGTGAGGCTGCCTTTGTGCAACCGATAATAATATAACCATTTATTCAGCCTCTTCATTGAAAACCTTTGCCTTACGCGTAACCAATACTCATAATCTTCAAATAAAGATACTTGGGGGTTATATTCACCGATAGTCTCATAGACACTACGCCGGTAAAGAAAACAAGCCCCAATGCAGTTCCACAGATATAGCTTCTTGACTGATGTAACACGTTCACGTCCAGATACATTACCCTCATCATTAACTATGTAGTAATTCGCATACACAAAGTCTATACCTCTATGCTTCTTGAGTTCTTCAGCCATAACTTGAATTGCTTGCTCTGAATAATAATTATCATCTGAAGTCCATGTAAAATATTCTCCTTGTGCATAAGAAAATCCCTTATTTAAACTGTTCGCAAGTCCGAGATTAGCTTCATTGCGGATATAGTGTATGCGGCCATCACTATATGATTTTATTATCTGGGGTGTGCTATCCGTCGATGCATCGTCAACGATAATTAACTCGATATTTTTATGGGTTTGATTCAGGCAACTATCAATAGACTGGTGTATATATTGGAAGCCATTATAGGTGGGCAGAACAATGCTAACCTTTGATTGCGATTCATCCATGTTTCTCTCTCAGGAGGCGCTTCACAATTCTCTGGCTGGCTTTTCCATCACCGTAAGGATTGATAGCTTTTGACATGCGCTGGTACTTCTCACTATCTTCCAACAATTGTGCCGTGCTCTCCACAATCTTTTCCGGCTGAGTTCCGACTACTTCTACAGCCCCTGCCCCTACTACTTCTGGTCGTTCTGTAACTTTGCGTAATACCAACACAGGTTTGCCTAAGCTGGGAGCTTCCTCCTGAATGCCTCCTGAATCTGTCAATATAAGGAAAGACTTTTTCATTAAATGCACAAAATATTCGTAATCTAAGGGATTAATCAGTAAAACATTCTCTATGCCTTTTAAAATTGAATGTACGGTCTTCTGAACATTGGGGTTAAGGTGAACAGGATAGACTACACACACTCCAGATGAATATTTCAAAGCAATCTCTTTAATTGCCCTACAGATATTCGTAAGAGGCTCACCGAAACTTTCTCGCCGGTGAGCTGTAACTAAAATAACTTTTTTCTTATTGAGCGGAATATTCTCTAAGGCGGTACCTTTTACATCAATATTTCTTTCAGCTACATCAAGCAAGGCATCGATAACGGTATTTCCCGTCACCTCTATTTTCTCCTCTCCTATCCCCTCCTGCAGGAGATTCTGCCTTGCCTGGGGTGTATGCGCGAAACATAAATTGCTTACTGCATCAATAATTTTTCTGTTGATTTCTTCGGGATAAGGCTGTAATACGTTCCAAGTTCTTAGGCCGGCCTCAACATGGGCAACTTTAACCTTCTGATAAAAGGAAGCTAAACTTGCCGCCATACTTGTTGTGGTATCTCCCTGAACTAACAAGTAATCTGGCCTCTCTTTCTTGATAATTTCTCCAAGTTGCCTGAGCACTGTAACCGTAATATGCTCCAGACTCTGGTCCTCCTGCATAATGTCCAAGTCACAATCTGGTTTTATATCAAACAAGTTCAAGAATGGGTCGAGCATTTGGCGATGCTGGGCAGTAATACAGACACGGTTCACAAACGTATCAGGATACGCCCGCAATTGCTTTATCACCGGTGCCATTTTGATTGCTTCTGGTCTGGTGCCAAAAACGGTAAGGATTTTAATCATTTCTTCTCCTGCGATAGTCTCTCTTTTTGTCGGCCTTAAATAAAATACGTTTTATTATTGTTTTTGTTTCTTTAATCAATATTTCTTTTGTGTTTCTTGTGATAATGCGATTGATATTAATTTTCTTCCACAACTCATCCAAATACTCCTCAGAAATACCTCCTCTGGTCGACCTGCACCTTTCAACATATCCTTTGACGTGGTCAACCGGCAAAAATTCATTGGCAGATGAGAATGAATAACTAATTATTGAAGGGCACCAATCTTCCTCGCATACCTGCAAGGAATCAGGAAGATTTACTGATTTATTAAAAATATTCCCATAGCCTACAGTTCGCGCCAATTTAGCTCCACAGGAGAATACCTGTCCGTGCCTATTTATTGAGATGTAGTGTTTTCCTGCGCCACATAAAAAGCCTTTATTCAATGGGCAATGACTCATAAAAAAGTTATCAAGGGGGTACTGTAACATATCAACATACCTATTATATCTTTCTTCATAATAACAACCCGTAGCATGGCCCTTAAAATCTTTCGCAATATTTAAAAAGATATCCAACTCATCAAATACCTTAATCAACTTATGTGGTGGCATATCTATTTCTTTCAAATTCTCTTTAGAAGCAACAAAGTTTACCATATCGAGCATTGCCTTTTCCTTGACTTTTCCCGCCTTTTTTATATATTCAGCAAGTGAAATCTGGGTTGGATGAAATGCTGTAAGAAAGCGAACCTTTTCTGAATTTACATCATTTAAGAAGTTTTCAACATTAGACAAATTGGTGTCGATTCGAATTCTTTTTACATTATCCCACTCAACTAAGTCCTTTATTAACAATACACAATCCTTTATTATCAAAGGCTCACCACCAGTGAAATAAAATTCTAAACTCTTATCAGAAAAATTTTCCTTCAAAGCTTTTATCCATTCTTCTCTTGTGTGAGCAGAAAACATTGTTTTATTTATGTTCCGTTTCTCTTCTGGAACATAACAGTAAGGACAGTGATAATTACAGAATCTCGTTGCAACCAGCCGAATGAGCAAAAAATTTTCTGGTACTCTATCGTAGTACTTCATTACCGTCTCTGCATTTTTACACATCTATTACATAGCGATTTTATGCGGTGACTCACCTTAGGAAATGTATCCAATAGGCGGTCCCAATATTCATTCCTCAAAGCTTTCTTAATAATCATGCGTAGTTCTTTATCAGGCTTAGATATGTATGGGTAGAAATCATTTTTAATATTGCACTCTATCTTTTCAATAAGCTCAGATGCCTCTTTCCTCTTACCGGATTTTGAATAGCTATGAATAAGATAAAGCGCAGTCCAAAAATGTGCTTTATTCTTTGCCAACGATTGCACAAGATATAATGAAGCTTCAAGATACCTTCTCTTCTTAATCATTTCACAACCTTTGGAAAATAATTCAAGATAGGAATCTGCTACACTCTTAAACATAGTCACATCATATGGTCTGTGGCTTAAGGGGATTGGTTTTGGCTGCATCACCAGCTCCATCCAATCAAACAAAAACCCTTCTGGCTTCAGGATTCTCTTTCTCTTAAGAAAGTCAAAGTACTGCGCAATGTATTTATCAATGAAGGCTTCAGTTAAGACAAAAGGCTCATGCGTAACAAATGGGTCAGAATCTACATAACACTCAATAATGCAAGTGCCATCCTTCTTTAATACCCTATGAAATTCTAATAATGCCTGTTCCGGATTATTTAAATGGTCAAAGGAATTGCGGCTCACTACGATATCAAAATAGTCTGTCTTAAACGGCAACACCTCCGCCATAGCCTCTACGATATTACTTTCCTTTCTCTCAATGGGAAGACGCTCCATATACTCTGAGGCTAAGGGATCAACAGCGATTTTTATTGCCGCGGTCACATCGTGAAGCGATTCAAACGGACCAGAACCAATCTCTAATATTTTTGTATCAGCGGTTGTGGAAATCTTATGCTTCTTAAGAAGCTCTGTAATTCTGCCATGCACCTTTTCGTTAGTTAACGACTTTTTGTACTTTTCTGCATGTGCATATACCTGGTAGTCAAGCTCAGAAGATTCTTTTGTTCCGATAGGAATTTGATCTTTTGGAACCATGACAAAAATATTATCCAGATATCCATAGTTGATTTCGCACCTTGGGCATTGAACTGAATTCTCCTGGCATGAGCCCTTAAGATCACCCAGGCATATAGGGCAACATAAAACATTTAGCCATTCAGAAATTTCCTTTAACATTTTTAACTGGGGCTGTTTTTAATTTGATTTTTAATATCTTCTATGCGTGCTTTAAGCAACTGTTCTGCATTGCGTGTATAATGGGCAAGGATACTTCCGATTTCTCTGCTTCTTTCTAACGCTTCGGAGAACACACTTTCTAAGCGACTATATTCACTAACCTTAAGGCAGAATTCCGGCAAATTCAAGTCAGAAAAGAATCTGGGTATTTTAGGAGTGTAGGCAATCCCTATCACAGGAATAGAATTTTGAGCTGCAAAAATCAAACTATGAAGTCTCATCCCGACCATAACTGCTACATCCTCATAGAGGCCAATGCAAAAAGTGTCATTCTTGGTCCCTTCAATACCGCGCAACGCATCCCTGTCATCTAAACCTTTCTTGAAACTCAAAGGTATGGGTTTTTTGGCCTTATTTAATCTATTTATGGCCTGAGACCACTGGCCATTATCATATGTGCGTTCCTGATCAAAGTTCCAGACTCGCAAATTTACCCCTATTTTATCTTGTGCTGTTTTTCTTTGAACTTGATAAGGATAAAGAAAAGTAAGATCCGGAGCTTTTAAGATTTTCGATGAAGGCGAAAGGGAATTGACTAAATTGAAACTGCCTGTATCACGAACCACAAAAAAGGCACTTCTCTCAATGAGCTGCCTCATAACTGATTTGTATTTATCGCTAATTTCTTGGACTCCTACCCCTAAAAATCCGAAGGAAACTTTCAGGCGATGACCCCAATCATTAAAGTGGCTGAAAGGGAAAAAGGGAGACTTGGTAAAAAGCCCGCCGCCGCCGATTATTAAAAAGTCGAGGCTGTTGATATTCCGCAAATTCCAAAAGTTTGGCTCAAACGATGTCTCAATAAATTTTATCTTAAATTCATCCCCAAATGCTTTTCTTAAACAAAATTGTATATATTCGTCGCCAATGTTTCTGCCCGCCCACCATCCAATAAACCCAATTTTTTTACGAGATTTAACATCTGCCATTTATTCATTCAGTTATTACATAGTCTAAAAATTTGCTGCTTTCTGTCTCCTCTACGCTAAAGACGAGCGTCCGGTCGAGGTAGAAAATACGCTTTAGAAAATCACCATCACTTATTGCCAGTTTAATCGTATATTCACCGGGTGGCAAAGAAATATGCTTAAAAGATATCGTAAAAGAAAAACTATCTATTTTATTTTTTATGTGAGAAAATCTTTTTATTTCGATTCTCTGAGTATAATTATTAGTCAAATTTAAAAAAGAAAATGCAACTAAAAGGCCTTCTCTGGCAAGTAACTGCTTGAGGGTAAATTTGAGGTGATACTCTTTATTTACAATTAACTTGCTTGTCGGCAACTGATTTCCATCCAAAATTTCAAAATCGAGATGCTCGCTCTTATATCTTTCATCCTGATCATGGCCAAAAATATATTGTGGATAAAGATTCAGCACTTGGGAAACATCGCCTATTTTTATCTGCTCACCTTTTAATAAGAATAGGCATCTATCGCACACCAGGCGTATGGTATTCAAATTGTGAGAAATAATAACGTTGGATGTGCGTTCCTTAATCTCTGAAATTTTATTGAGGCATTTGTTTTGGAAATCGATATCCCCCACTGCCAGCACTTCATCTACCAACAAGATATCCGGGTCACAATGAATTGCAATAGCAAATCCAAGGCGAACATACATTCCTGAAGAATAAAATTTTACCGGCGTATCAAGAAAATCCCCAATCTCAGCAAAATCGACAATGGAGTCAAACTTCTTATCTATCTCTCTTTTGCTCATGCCAAGAATCGCCCCATTGACATAAATATTTTCTCTTCCTGTAAGCATGGGATGAAACCCTGCGCCAATTTCTATAAGAGCTCCCACCTTACCATTTATCTCAATTGTTCCTTTGTCAGGCATAAAGATACCATTTAACATCTTTAAAATAGTGGTTTTCCCTGCACCGTTCGGCCCAATGATTCCAAGAGTTTCTCCTTTTTTTAACTCAAAAGAAACATTATCAACAGCCCAGAATTCACCTTTCCGCAACTTTTGTGATTGAGAACTTAACCCCAGAGTGTTTAAGGCAATATCTTGGATACCGTACTGCATTGAACGCCGCAACAGGCGACAGAACTTCTTTGAGGTGTTGTTTACATTTATTACTGCACCGGAAGCCATCTTACACCCTTTCTGCCATCCTTGGCTCTACTAAATGGAAAATTCGCCAACATACTAAAAACAGAAACAAACAAAAAAGTGAAATTATCATAAACCGCAAAGGCTCTGTTATTCTTCCTACAATTACAAGGTTACGAATCTCTATTATCAATGTGCTCAGGGGGTTATATCTGTTGAGAATCGCGAAAAGTTTCCCTTGGGGGACAGGATAAAGAACCGGGGTAAGAAACAGAAGAAATGTTGTTAAGAGAGTTACGATGTGTGGAATATCCCTCATTAATGCCGTCAAAAGAGAAAGAATAAGTCCTAAACCAAGGGTAAATAATAACAAGGGGATGAGCGCAAAAGGAACCAATAGTGTTGTCCAGGCAGGAACCACTCTTAAAATCACAAAAACAACAACAAGTAAACCTATACGCACAAGAAAGTCAAAGAGCGCCTGAGCTAAAGAAGCAATGACTAAAGATTCTTTTGCAAAATTAATCTTTACCACCATACTGCCGCCAGCAACGATGCTATTACTGCATGCAGTAAGTCCGGTAGCAAACACCTGCCAGATAGAAAGCCCCAGGAGAGCAAATGCAGGGTAAGGAATATCGGTTGTGCCGATATTGATTACGCCAGCGCGATTCAAGAAAACAAACACACCAACCATCACCAGGGGCATAATCAATGCCCAGGCTACTCCGAAAACCGCCTGCTTGTATTTTGCTAAGAAATCGCGGACAAAGAGCCGCCAAATAAGCTCACGGCTTCCTATCAACTCACTGAACATTTGCCGCCACAAAGACAGCCAACCCTTTTTAATCTGGGCATCTGGCTGGTATAATTTTACTCCTCTTTCATCCATTTTGAATACTTTTATTATAACATATTTTTTTCTCATTCATTGCTTTTTCAATGAGTTGCAAGAGTTCTTGCCCCGCTATCTTTTCTGAAAAGTTCTCAACCGCCCGGGTTCTTGCAGCCGTAGAAAAATATTCTCTTCTTTCATGACTTTGTGCTAAATATACCATTGCTTCTGTCAAAGATTTTATATTCCCCGGAGTAACTAAAATCCCGGCGTTGCCTACTGTTTCGATATTGCCGCCTCTTCTTGAAGCAATTACCGGCACTCCACAGGACATCGCTTCGATAGGGCCATAAGAGCATCCTTCAGAAATTATAGAGGGCATCAAAAAAACATCCGCTGCATTATAAAGATACGGTAACCCATTACGATCCAGGCGACCCAAAAATACCGTTTTTTTGCCTGCTTCTTTGTTGTCGCCGGCCAGTGTACGTAAATATTTTTCCTCACATCCTTCTCCGGCAATCAACAGTAAGGAATCCGGAAACTTTTTAAGCAATTGCTTAAAAGCCGCTATGGCGATGTGAAATCCTTTCCCTCTCCACAAAGAACCAACCAATAAAAAAACCAATGTGCTTTTGTGTATATTTAAATCTCTACGAAACTTACTACGCATTGAATCATCGGGAGAAAATGCAACTGCATCAACCCAGTTAGGCATAATCTTCAGCTTATCCTGCGGGAGGCGATAAATCCTCTGAAGATACCCTGCATTAAGTGTCGATACGGAAACAACATGCTTACTGTTATGGTAAAAGGGGAGTTCATATTTAAATATTCTGAATACTATTCTGGGGATTGTCTTCAATAAATAGCTGGCCAATGAGCGAATATTTTTTATATCTTTTGAGTTATTATAAAAATGGGTAAGGCTAAAGTTATGAATAAAGGTAAAAATTGGCACATTGTTTTTCGCCAATTCCTTTTGTAATCCGTATGCCCAATAATTCTCAGAAAAAATGCAATCTATTGGCTCCTCTTTATGGATTTTTATAAAAGACCTGCGAAGTTCTTTAATCCAAACGTTATCCACTGTTCTCCTGGCAACTCCAGATACACAAACTACACGAGCATCGTCAATAATCTTTTCATCAGCCGCATTCATGCAACCAGAGGTTATGAGGGTTACTTTTATTCGTTGTTTAATCAAAATTCTACAGAGCATCTGGGTATGGGTATGGATACCTCCCCAATCTGCCTTATCTGTTATCGAGGTAGGCGAAATAATGCATACATGCATCTTTGGTTCCTTTCAAATGTCGATATTATGCTAAATTTTCGAAAATATAGACCTATATATTTTATATAGCAATTTTACAGCTTTTTCTTTAAGAAATTGCCGCCTCAGATATTTCTTTTTGAAATATCGGAAATCACGTTCTTCTAATTCTTTAATCCTTCTATTTACTATAACTGAGTACAATTCATAACGAGATAAATCTTTTTCGGCAAAGTCGTTGGGCTTTTTTACCTTCATAAAAATCCCCGGAACAGATTTATCTTTTTCTAATCTTTCGATAGTACAATCGGAAAAGATATTCTTCATATCTTCGGCCTCATATCTCCAAAAATCATAAGGAAACCCATGATAATCAAATCCACGCGAACGTGTAGTGATTAACATCACGCCACCTACCTTACAAATATTTTTGATGTTTGAAATAACTTTTCTCCAACCCCTTACATGTTCAAGCAATTCAGTCGACACTACAACATCGAAGCTTTCTTTACCAAATCTCTTTAGTATATCTTCGGCATTGCAAATCATATCCACGCCTGGGCCTTCTACGACATCTACTCCGATATATTCAGCTGGTTTCTGTAATTCAATAATGGGCCGCAGGCTCCCATTCACATCACAGGAGCCAATCTCAAGTATTCTCTTACCTTCAATTTCCCCTTGACGTAAATTAATTACTCCAAATACAATACAGTATGGACTACACATGATTTAACTAAGATTTCTCTGCGCCCTATATGTATAAAATGTGAATGTAATAAACATTCGAAACAGATAATATCCGGCAAAAAAGAA
Source organism: Candidatus Omnitrophota bacterium (assembly GCA_020343695.1). Classification (GTDB taxonomy): domain Bacteria; phylum Omnitrophota; class Gorgyraeia; order Duberdicusellales; family 4484-171. The sequence continues at coordinate 1,124,478 of CP070807.1, forward strand.
TAAAAAGATATCTATCATCTTTAAGGAGGCACAAAGCGCTAATAAAAGAACCTGCAAGGTTAATGTATGAAGATTGATAAACAGTAAATACCACCAGTACTTTCTGTAACGGGAACTTTTAAAGGGGTCTGTAATATTTCCTTGTGGTGTAACTGTTTTCTTTAACGTTAACATATCATAGTAATTTACCAAAAATAGTGTGCTATAGAGTCTTGCACACATAATAGCGGTACCTGCCAGGAGCATAAAAAGATTGCTCTTATCTCCCAAATCCCAGAGGCTTAATGCGCCTAGCTTGAGGGGGACAAGATACAACCCTAACCCTAACCAGAAGGGATAACTTGCTTCTATAATCTCGCCAATGACGCCATCTAAAAATTTTCCATAATAGGTTACTTTTCCAGACACCCGAGCAATATTACCATCAACGGCATCAAGAATTGCAAAACTCATTATTAACGAAATTCCTAGCCACACGGTACAATGCGGAATGAACAGAAACGCGAGACACCCCATCAATCCAACGAAAAATCCAAACCAGACAACACGACTGGGAATATCTGTAATGCGAATAATAAGATAGGTTAAGTAAAACGATATGGGCCGGGAAAAATAGTAAATAGTAGGGAATTGCTTCTCCCAATCTTTTTTCTGTATATATGCATCTTTTATCTGCCTCATAGAATATTTTGGCATGTTATAACCCCCTTTTTCCGACTTTTTCAGAAATATCTAAATAATCAGCGATCATCTTTTCCTTACTAAACTTTCTTAAAGCTTTCTCGCGGGCACCTCTACCCATCTTTTTAGATAAACTCGAGTCGGTTAAAATCTTAATTGTCTTCTCTGCCAATGAGCTTGCATCTCTTGGCTTGATAAAAAAGCCGCTGATTCCCTCATCAATTGTAGATTGTGTTCCGCCAATTCGTGTAATCACCGAAGGTAAACCACACGCCATAGCTTCAACAGTAACAAGGGAAAGACCTTCAACCCGGATTGTAGGATTAAGGAAAATATCTGCGGCATTATAATAAAAAGATATATCCTCATTTGAGATAAACCCGCACCAAATAACATCTTTCTCAATCCCTAATTTCTTAGTTAACTTTTTCAATTCAGGAAGCTGCGGCCCCTCCCCTACAATCATTAGTTTCACATTTTTAAATTCCTTTTTTATTTTTGCAAATGCCTGAAGTCCTATATGCATACCTTTCTGTTTGTGTGCAACTCCCGCTATCAAGAGAACTTGATTGTTTTCGGTTAAAGATAATTTCTTTCTGATAGATTCTCCTTTCTCTTTGTCTGGTTTAAATTTCTCCATATCAATACCGTCGTATATTACAAAAATCTTCTTCTCATCAACGCCAAATTCCTTCCTTAAAGCCTCCTGTGTCTGCTCACTTACTCCGACTATTGCGTCAGAATACTTTAGTGTTCGGAACAACCATGGAATATAGCAAAAAAATGCCTCTGGCAGATATTTGCCGGCAAAACTGATACATTCCTTGAAGGAGGAGAGACAATTCCACTCGCTTCGTATATGACCTAAAATTCCTAATCCGTGGATTACTGAAATAATCGGTATCTTAAGCGTTGGTTTCACTTTCCATGCATAGTAATAGCCTGCCAAATTTTGCGCCCAAATTACATCAAAACTGTTTTTTTTGTGTAATTCGACAATTTTATTGACACTCTCTTTCCACCAATATTTATTTAAGCGGGCGGGTCGTGTATTTGATAAATAATGAATGCTACTTCCATTCTTACACTCATGCTCTACTCCTTGAGGGTGTTTGGTGGTAATGATTGTTACCGAATGCCCACTCTCGGCTACTTCGCTCAACGTTTGACAGAGCACTTGTGTACCACCCATTTGATGGGTGAGTGTAGAGCGAACCAAAATACAAATGTTCATTCTTCCCTTTCTCTCAAAAGAAATATCACACTATCAGCGAATAGATTAGGATTCAATCTGCGCAAACAAGGAACCCCTGAAAATATACGCATATCAACAATTTGAAAACCAAGATCACAAACCCATTTCTTAAAATCTTTCACTGTCCAGAATCTTAAATGTTCACCTGGATGATAAACCCATTGAATAGGAAAATGGCCAAAAAGTAAACGAAGTCGATGCATATAATGCCCTATATTGGGCATAGATACTATGAGCAATTTATTAAATTTGCCTTTCACCTTTTCTATCACATCCTCAGGATTATGAGTATGTTCAAGCACCTCGGAAATAATAATATAATCGTATTCTTTTTTTACCTCAAATTCAGGTGAGGAAACATCAGCAACAGATGCCTCTATCCCTTCTCCTCGTGCAATCTCAACTGCCTTATGCGATACATCCACACCTTCTCCTTTAATATTTTTTTTCTGTTTCAAGAACCTAAGCGTCGCACCGTTACCACAGCCTATGTCAAAAACCGAAGAATTTTCCTCTATTATCTGAGCAAAAACAGGGTATCTACCTGAAAAATTGAAAGGAGCTTTATCAACCCAATAATCATCGTAATCCATCCTGTTCAGTTTTGGAGAATATTGCCCAAATGTATAATTGTATACGTCTGAAAATCTCTTTATATAATATCCTAATTTTTTAAAATTTTTTTTCATCATTTCTACATATTGCTACATTTTTCCCCAATAATTAAAATATGCTCCTTAAGGTGAGGAATGCAATAAAAAGGAATCTTAATGCTATCAACTAATTTTTGCTTTATGCTCTTTACATTAAAATAAGTCTCATTGGAATTGAAAAACACCCTATCTACCGGCTTGCAATTAGCTTTAGCCAATAAATTTACTAGCTCATCCATTGAATATTCACGAAAGTGCGGTCGCCATTCATCATCCTCATTGTAGTAATCTATCGGCATAAGACAGTCATAGTTTGATTTGCCTATTAATAGCTTAAGCACCGAGCCAATCCGTGTAACATTATTTGTAGTAATTAAAATTTTGCCTCCTCTTTTCAGAACCCTGTTCGATTCCCGAAGTATGTGAATAGGTGAATGTAGATGTTCAATTATATCCAGAGCAAAAACAAAATCTATACTTCCATCTTCTAAGGGAATACGCGTTGAATAGTTTTTACTTCTTAGCTGTTCGTTTTTAGGGTCGAGGTTAACTGTCAAAATAGTTGCATCTGCCTTATCCTTCATTATCTTAATGAAATCAGAAGTAAAACATAACCCAGCTCCATATAACTCAAATGTATACTCCGGCAAAAACTCGCGTAAGACTCGAAGCATTGTTCCCGGATAAGTCCCCAAGTCCAATACCTTTAAGGTGGTGCTTGAGAAATATTTCAATACGCATTTGAGTACAAGATAAAAGCGGTCCCTACTCCTAAGCGCGTAGTTTACATATCTTCTCTTAAGATCGAATCTTGAATCTTGCTCTCTAGCTTCTTCATACGGTAAAGGTTTATAATTAAAAAGAAACTTATAGAAGTTATTCTTATTCAGCATATTTGCATACAAGTATATTTAGCTCACATTTTTTCTGGGACCGGATTTGGCCAATATACCATGCCATATTGAGAGAAAAATCAATGTCAGTTCAGAAAATGCAAACCCTTTATGAAATTTAATTGATTCCAGTAAATATTTTGGCAAACCAAAAAAAAGAGCCAATGATAATGCTACGATTTTACGCGGGAGAGAGAAATTGCGATGAATTAAAAGAAGTTTGTTGCGATAAAGATAATATAATCTTTCTCGCTTAATTTGACGTACATCTTCTTCGTGCTGAATGACAGCGGAAGGCTGATACACTACTTGGAAACCAGCCTTTTTAGCTCTTAAGCAAAAATCGACTTCCTCATGAGCAGTATAGTACCCAGGATAAAAACCACCTGTCTCATCGAGCACTTCTTTTCTTGCGAGCATACAAGTGGAGTATACCCAATCACAGGCTGTCGCCCCAGATGCATCCTTGCTCCAATAGCGTGCGGTCCAACCACCTACAAAATGAGCACCATGCGCAGTCTCTTTGGGATTATTTGCATATACAATGCGTGGACCAACTATCCCTGCATGGGGATACCTCACCATATATTCCACTAAGTTTTTTAAACACGCTGGTTCTAAATACACGTCGTCATCCACAAAAAGAACCATTTCTGAATCGCTGGATACTTTTTTTCCGAGGATATAACGACCTCTGGCGATATTTACACTATGTTCATTACGCAAAAAACGAACCCTCTTAAATCCCCCCTCTTGTAAATGGTTCAAATAGTAAGGAGCTTGATGAGGTGTGGAGTCGTTGCTGGCGTCATCTAAAACTATTAACTCCAGAAGGTTCCCGGGGTAATTTAAGGCGGCAATTGAATCTAGACAATGCTTTAAAATATTACATCGATTACGTGTACCGATCACAATACTTACTGGAGGGTAATTTACTGTCTTGCCCATATCGGGAGAATTATTTCCCATGAACAGCTTTTTTGGCCAAACCTCTTCGCATATCTTTCAGGCTTTCATATAACATAGATTTGAGCCGTTGTGCTTTATTAAAAATCCTTAATATGAAATAAAGTACGTAACCTAATCGCGCCTGTCTCAATATTCGACTAAGCAGCAAAGGCATTATTTTCGGTGGTATCCGACTGCCTCTACGAGCGTATCCATCTAGCAAATGAAACAATCTAATCAAATAGGTTTTTTTATAACCATGGAAATATTTACGATAAATCTCTTTTCGGTCATCCGTTACAATGCCATCTCTTTTGGCTTTTTCGTAGAGTTCTGTCCCTGGATAAAAAATCAGAGAAAAAAGAGATAAATAATAAGGTGTTGGCAGTTTCGCTAACAACTTCAGCGTTTCAATTAAATCTTCCTCAGTCTCCCAAGGATTATCAATAATAATATCATACTGCGGCAGTTTTATTTTATCTTTAAACTCATTTATTATTCTTACAGATTCTATAACCTGTTGGTTGGAATGAACTCGTTTATACAAGTTTTTGGTACGTTCACTTCCTGTTTGTATACCCATTCTTATCCACTCTAAACCAGCATCTACAAGACACGATAATTTTTCTCTTGTGAGACTTGAGGGAGTCGCTCCAGAAATACCCAGAGGTAAATCTATGTTTTTTTTGTATTTTATACTGAATTCCTTTAATTCGTCTTCGGTATAGAGGAAAAAAGCGTCGTCGTCAAACTTAATATGCTCCACAAAAGGCAATCTAATTTTTATCTGTTCCAGTTCTCTGATTATATTGTCTACACTCCTCTTTCTTACGGGGTTTTGATGAGGA
>CP070807.1:1129855-1133229 GCA_020343695.1 Candidatus Omnitrophota bacterium
GAAGGCAGTAGTCCCGCAGATCAGTCCTTCAATGTATTAAACTCGGGTGGAGGCACACTAAATTACTCCATCTCTGCCAGCGAGACCTGGTTGAGCTGTACTCCTTCAAGCGGAACTTCCACTGGGGGACAGGATACTATCACAGTGAGCTACTCCACTTCATCTCTATCCGCAGGGACATATCCTGCCATGATCACTGTCAGCGATCCGGCGGCTGACAACACTCCTCAGACGATCTCTGTGAGTCTCACAGTAGCGAGTGTTTCTAATAAGGATGAAATGGAAGCTTCCAGTCCCTGCTTTATTGCCACTGCTGCCTTCGGCTCTCCTATGGATTATCATGTGAAGATTCTTCGTGAATTTAGAGATAAACGGCTGTTAACGAGTGGAATTGGTCGAGGATTGGTGAGTGTTTACTACAAAATTTCCCCTAGTGTAGCAGAACTTATTCGCAAGAATCAGACCGCAAGAGCTGCTGTGAGGTGCGTCCTGATTCCTATAACCGGGGCAGCTTTCTTAGCGCTTTATTTTCATCCTATTAAATTCCTCATCGGCCTCACCTTCATTCTGTTAGGATCAATCCTGTGTTATAGATGCTTTCATAAATCCCGAGCTAAGTCATATGTTCTTGCAACAAGCGGAGCTAATCCTGATAATTTATCACGCCTTTTGAATAACATATAGAACATATTATTTTAGTCTAATTTTGCTGACTGAATTTTTGACCGGAAATCCAACTGGAAAAATACTCTCATATCCCGCCATACAAGAATCAGCAAGAGATAACCCTATCGAAACACATACAATAAACTGAAAGTAAATAGGTCCGTATATTGACAAGCTCTCTTTTCTGTAATATAGGTTAAGATTATTCAGTAAAGGGAGATAGGCTATGGATGTTGCCCTCCAAATTTTAGTATGGTTATGTATTGGATTATTGGGGATCTTAACGATCTCATTTCTCAGCGGCTTTATTCTTGCTCTTTTAAGATTATTTAGGCCACACTTTGAGAAACAGGAAGGAGGCAAAAGAATTGGGAAGTTACTAGAAGATATCGGAGAAGTGCCAGGAAAGCTTGTGAGAAGCATTCCATTACATCCTTCACATGTATTTCTAATTGGGACTTGGTATTTATTAAATCTCGCATTAGTAGTGTTTATTGCTTACTCTTTTATTTCAGAGAAGCCAATGGAGATTCTCAGTGCAATTCAAAAATCAAATACTGCTTTATTTTTGGTGCAATGTTTCTGCTTGGGGACTATTGGTGCAACGATGTATGGAATACTCCAAATTTCAAGGTTTGAACTCACAGAAAAAAAAGAATGGCTACTTCGACGGTATTTTTTCCTCCCCTTATTAGGTGGATTCTTGGGTGCAATTTCTTATTTCTTCGTTCACGGAAGCATGATATCGTTACAGGGCACATCCTTAGTAAATGGGAGAGCAAATGTTTCCTCTTATGCTGTTTATGTTGTAGCATTTCTAACTGGCTTCGCAAGCCGAGAATTAACGGCTAAATTAATATCCATCTCCCGGGCAATTTTTACAAAAGTGAAAGAGGAAGATATATAAGAGAGTAATGTTAAAGGGATTATTGAGGTCGATAATATTAACCTTGAAGTAAATAATTGAGGAAAGTTGGAAAATTAAAAAAAAGCGAAAGAAAAAGCTGTACATTCTTAAATAAATTTCCAGAAAGAGAAGGGGAAAGTTCTACTAGATGTGATAAATATGAGGCGCTTCCTGAACCTATAACAAGGATATTACTCCCACTCTCGCCTCGATTTTTTTCTGCCTCGATTTTACTCTTCTTCTGATAATATTTTTTTGTGGCAAAATGAATAAATCTAGGCCAAAAGGGCTGATATCCTTTGTCGAAAAAAATAAACTTAAATTTCATTCTTATTGATATATTCCTTTCTTTATGGTAAAAACTTTTTGTTTTGAGGGGAGAGGCAATAATAGTGCCGGAGAGCACGGGGAGGATTACTCATCACCAAAAAGTAAATTCCTATCGCAATATTTCAGCAGAGTATTCCATTCTAAAACGACCTAAAGCATAATTCCTCTATCCTCATAATACAGAGCTATGGGACAAAGTCGAAAAAAAAATATCATTGATTAAATAAGGAAGTAACTATGAAGAAAATTTTTATTCCAATAGCGGCTTTACTTTTTATCATTTTCAGTATTGGGTACGTAAATTCTCTTGGCCAAGGAATAGAGGATACATATGCATCTCACGAGATAATGAAATGGAGAGATAATCGAGCAGCAGCAGTATCAGTGACCTTCGATGACGGTTACTTATCTCAAGCCACAACAGGTGCGAATCTTCTGACTGCTCGAAATTTACAAGGCACATTCTTCTTGGTAAGTAGTGCTCAAGACACAAGGTGGGAAAATTGGCGACAATTAGCCGAACAAGGACACGAAATGGCGAGTCATACAGTAACTCACCTCTACCTTACGACATTGTCAGAAACGGAATTAAGACAAGAGCTCAGTGAATCTCAAGAGACCATTAATCTTAATATCCCCACTCAATCCTGTTTAACTTTTGCATATCCTTATAGTGATCAAAATGAGTTTGTTCAAGCAATAACAAGTGAATATTACATTGCAGGCCGATGCACATGGACCGGAACTCTAAATCATTACCCCGGAGGCCCTTATGATCCCATTAATTTTTTCACCATAGGAAGTTTTTGTTTTGATAATGCTTCACTTGAAGAAGTAGAGTATCAACTCGATCAGTCAGAGGCACTCAATGCTTGGTTTTGTGTACACATGCACGGTATTACTTCAGAAAAGGCGAATCGTCTTTCTCAATTTCTAGATGAACTTCTTACAAGAAATATCTGGGTTGATACACTCGGAACAATAGTTCGGTATATGCGTGAAAAGATATTTTCAACTTTAACTATTCTTTCAGAAAGCAGCAACGAAATTACATTGGACCTGACTCACCCGCTCAACAACGATATCTATAATATCCCTTTAACGATCCGAAGTACGGTCCCTTTATCTTGGGATGAAGTTGAGATAAGCCAAGATGAATCAACCTTTGTTATAGAACCTGTCATCGAAAATAACGAGGCAGTAGTTTATTATGATGCCATCCCTAATGCAGGATTGATTATACTCTCCCCATATAATCCTTCTCCATATCCTTTCATTTCCGTGGCTCCCTCTTCTTTATCCCCTTCCACGACTGAGGGTTCAGATCCCCCGGATCAGACGTTTAACGTATGGAACTCGGGTGGAGGGACACTCAACTATTTCATATCAGTCAGCGAAAGCTGGTTGAGCTGCAGTCCTGCAAGCGGAACTTCCACTGGCGAGCTAGATCCTATCACAGTAAGTTACTCCA
>CP070807.1:1133329-1136585 GCA_020343695.1 Candidatus Omnitrophota bacterium
TTGAGATTTGCGTCCTCAAATCTGTTGCCCCTCTCTCATTTATCTCTTCTGCAACTATTTCTCCCCCCAAGTTCTCATAAATCTCTTTAAACATTTCATTAAAGGCTATGGGTGCATCAGCGTTTTCATAAAGTAATGCTACCCTCTTTCCGATCTTATCATAAATATACTCAGCCAATACCTTAGCTCTTAAATCATCTGCAGGGCAGGTTCTGAAGATATACTCTCCCTCATCTCTGATTTCTGGGATTGTCGCACTCGGGGATATTAAAAGCACCTTATTATTATCTGCCACAGGCGTTATCGCAAGCATAGAATGGCTACAAGTACTCCCTATTACACTTCTTAACTTATAGACATTAGCAAACTGATTCATTATCGTAATATTTTCTGTTGGGCTACACGACTTATCGTCTTGAATAACGAATTCAACCTTTTTTCCGTATTCAATTAAAGCATTATCCTTCGCCATTTCTAAGGCATTCCTCATGCCTTCTCCAACAAAGCCCAAATCTCCTGTCAATGCCAATATCGCCCCAATCCTAATTGGTTTCTCAACCTCAGGCACAGATTTCTTACCAACACCATACCAAACTACAATAACAAGAATAATAACAACCAGAATAATTGAAGCTATTTTTGATGTTTTATCCATAATTCTAGGTTAATAAGCTTGTAAATAATGTAAGCCTTTTTACAGCTTGCATACTTCCTTGCTTATTGCCCCAATAGTATATTAGGGTAGCACCAATGTCAATATAAACCGACATCCATAAAAAAGCCCGTAAATAAAGCAAAAAACGGGCTTTTTTCTTATAAATCCTGGATGCTCTTGACAAACATAAAAAAATAGCTAAAATCAAATAAAAGGTGATGTCGACTTAAGTCGTCATAAAAATATGTTTAGTGATATTATTAAAACATTAAAAAGTGTTGGATTCACGGAAAAAGAAATAAAGGTCTATCTTGCCTGTTTAGAATTAGGCAAGTCATCCGTAATACAAATTGCCCAAAGAGCACAAATAAGAAGAACCACTGCTTACATCGTAATTGAATCCTTGCTTGATAAGGGGATTTTAAGCAAACATGAAGATAAAAAAGGCCAAAAATTTTCAGCTGAATCGCCTGAAAAACTATTGGGTATCTTGCAAGAAAAACAAACCGAATTACTAAAAATAATACCCAACTTGTTAGCCATTACCAAAGCGGAAAGCAGCATTAAACCAGAAGTAAAATTTTACCAAGGCAAAGAAGGTTTAAAGACAGTTTACGAAGACACCTTGCTCTCTTGTGAAAAAGGCGACGAGCTTCTCGGTTATTTTTCGGGAGAAGATGTTTATAATCTCTTACCAGGTTACACGCCTAATTATGTAAAAAGAAGAGCAGTAAAAGGAATAAAAGCTAGAGGTATCGCCTTGGATTCCAAAATAACCAGAAAACACAAAGCCAGAGACAAAAAAGAGTTAAGGCAAAGCAAACTGGTGAGCAAAGAAAAATTCCCTGTCTGCATAGAAAAGAATATCTACAAAGATAAGGTAGTTTTTATGAATTTCAGGGGTTTTCCCTTTGGGGTTATTGTAAAATCCCCCCAAATAGCCAAATCCGAAAAAGCAATCTTTGACCTCTTGTGGAGCAAGTTACGGGACTAATCAGTTACGAGCTGAAAGATTAAAGTTATAAACCACAGCGCAACGAGATCACTTTCAGGCCCTTCGCTTGCATGGGAACACGAAGTAACCAAAAAGCCCTCCCGTGATTTCAAGAAAGGGCCTTTTTCTTTTTTCCAAAAAATGGCAAAGGCGGTATTGCTACCGCCTAAAATAAGTTTAGGATTTCAAAAATGAGAACTAAACTACCACGTTTCAAACTCCAACTGTGCAAGCTTATCCAGAGCTTCGGTGGGATCTACATCTCCAATAAGGGCTACAAACCCATGGCCCTGGACATTAACCACCAGAAGTCCATCTGAAGGACGTTCTTGTGGTACAAGCTCGGCAATATCATATCCTTCGTTCTCAGCACCACAAGGCCAATACGAAATCCTTAATGTAGAGACATATTCGCCTCCAATCCTCAAATGTCCATGCACGATACATTGCACCCAGGGCACTAGATTATAAAGCACCCTATGAATAGGCGCATCAATGCTTGGCTTCTGGTTTTCTTCCCCCCAGAATTTTATTTTTCCATCCTCTAATTCTGAGCTAACCCAAACAAAATCGCTATCACTTAATCCTGTTTTATCAACATTTCTCCTTGTGATAACGAAGCCGTTTCCTGCGCGATGGGAAAGAAAACCATGGGCACAACGGAAAGAAAAATTACCTGGCCATCGTTCGGTAATTACGTTTCTGACACCGATGATACCCTCGAAAGCCGGTCGCATCTTTCTCGAAAAAGCGACCATTTGAGCTATGTATTCTATCTTTGGTACTCCTGAACCAACCCTAATGCTTCGCCTTCTTACAGTCTTAGAGAAAAGCAGAATATCTCCAGCCAATATTGATGGTAAATCCACTCTCATTACCATCTTTTCATTCCCGAGGGCATCGATAATGAAATAACGACCCTTCTCACCTATCCTGGAATAAACTGCTAATGCAGCATGAATTTGAAGCATCCATGCCACAATCTGGATTCGAGTAGTATCTTTATCAGCCAGCTTGAATGGAATCAGAAGCACTTCGGGATGTTGTTTCTTTATATCTCCAACGATTTTGGGGGCCCGGCGATATTCTAGACAGCCGGTTTCTCCTTCATCTACCCTAATCTTAACCTCCGATCCTCTGACCAAGATATTAGGAAGATGCGGCAAAAAGACCACAATATTTGCATCTATTAAACTCATTCTTTCTTGAAGCCCGTGGAAAGAACACTCTTCAGCGCCGGGAAAATTGCCGATTCGAGAAACGTCTGAAAAATGATATTCCAACTCATCAGCAATCTCTGCAGCTAAAAGCCCCTTTCCCGTTGGCATAAGCTGCAGAACAGGGTCAACCATCTGCCCAAATGCACCACCCACAACCACTACTTTAGCGCTTGATTTTTTCTCTTTCATAACCTACCACTCCTTTCCAACCAATGAGGTAATTTCCTAATGGACTTAATTATATTTTTCTTGCTAAGTCCTGCAGCGATAAATTTCTTCCTCGTGGCTGCGCCAGTTAAGACACCGACGAATCCGCCTAAACCGGCTCCGCTCGCTGCCTGAAGATCTCTCATGTCGTCCCCTACATATATAATCTCTTCTTTAGTA
>CP070807.1:1136685-1160523 GCA_020343695.1 Candidatus Omnitrophota bacterium
TCTGAAGGTGGGCGATACCATCCACATCATGGGTGCCCACGATGACTTTACTCAAGCTGTAGATTCCATGCAGGTAGAGCACCAAGAGGTTACAGAAGGAAAAAAAGGCGACGTTGTAGGAATCAAAGTAGCTCAAAAAGTCCATCCCAATGATAAGGTTTATAAAGTCATTGAGTAAACCTTAGCGAGACCCTAGATTTTTTACGTTCAATCAGTCGAATGAAGATTGCGCATGCAGGAGCGCCGCAATCTGTCAAGGTTAATTTATCTTCCTGTATAAATGGCTCGTTTAATCCTCTTTATTTTTCTTATTTTTACCTCCCTGGCGCATTCCTTTTTATCTGAGGCATCCGATGTCGGTATGCGTAAAAAATCCAAAGTAGAGGAATGGCTGGACGTCGCAACTATCTTCAAGGAAAACATGGAATACAAAAAGGCCAAGGCAGTCTTGGAAAGCGCGTTGGAAGAGAGTACTGATGAACGCCTGGTGAGGATGCTTGCCAGGCTCTACTGTCTTGATGGAAATTCCAAAAAAGGCTTGAGAGTTTTTGGCTCACTTACGAACAAAGGGTGGCAAGATTTCCTGTATATGGGCTTAATCTATGAAGATTTGGGAGAGATTAATTCCGCAATAGAGAATTTTGCTAAATCAGTAGAATCGCAGAAGAATACGATTGCGCTCTATCGTTTAGGAAAAATTTTCTACCAGCGAGGTGAGTATAAAAACGCAAAAAGATATTTTTCTGAACTCATTTCATTCGACCCAAGCTACAGACTCCCGCACTATTATTTAGGTCAGTGTCTATCTCGTTTAGGCCATTTTACAGAATCCCATCGTTATTTATCAAAAGCGGCACATTTTTATCCTCAGCAGGAAAAAATCGAAAAGCAGCTTGCGTTCGTGAAAGCCAAGCTCGGTGAAAATTTTTTCGCGCAGAAAACAAAGAAAGTAGAAGAGGAAAGAAAGAGGGTTAAATTAGCCGCTTATAAGAGCCAGTTACAAAAACCTGTTGCCCGAGTAGGAATAGGTAAGGGTTTAAAAAAATTTACTTTTCGCTGCGGAAGCCCGTTTGTATTTACTGATGGCAAGAAGGTTTTTCGAGGAGACGCAAATAAATCGTATACGGTAAATTTCAAAGATACCAAATTCAGCCTCTCTGATTATACAAAAAAGCGTCGCTATGGAATTTTTCAGGGTACAATTACGATTTTTTCTCAAAGCAAGGAATCAGACGGACAAAAGTACCCTTTCTATGTTTTTGATGTAACCTACGGTCAGGGAAGATTCTGGCATAAGAAGATAGATAGAGCCTATAGGGGAGACCTTGAAATTATGCCCAACGCTAACAGGATGACATTGGTCAATGTGATAGGGATTGAGGAGTATCTTTTTGGGGTTTTGCCCGCTGAAATATTATCGAGTTCTCCTTTTGCCGCTCTGAAAGCCCAGGCATTAGCAGCACGGACTATTGCCTATAGAGGTATAGGAAGGCACAGGAAAGAAGGTTTTGATTTCTGTGCCGATGTTCATTGTCAGGTTTATCAAGGGATGTCTACCGAAACTTCCACGACCACAAAAGCGGTGAAAGAAACTGCCGGCGAGGTACTTATTTTCAACGAACGACCAGTCGAGGCATTTTATCATTCGAATTGTGGTGGGTGCCTACGTTCGGATTCATTTGCAGAAAATTCGTGCTTTTTGAACAAATTTGATGCAATGCGCAGCAGGCTCAATAAGCATAACCCCTATACATACTCTCCTTACGAGGAAGAGGTGTGGTTTTCTGCAAAGCCTAAAGCCTTTTGTTCCTCTGGAATAAGAAGTAATTTTCGTTGGCAGAGAGTATATGACCAAGAAGATTTCGTTATTATTTTTGGGTTCAAATTAGAAGACTTTCGAGTCTTGCCTTTAAAAAAAGGTGATTGCTTCCACTACGATAGCGTCGAGGTAAATACGCCACAAGGTAAATCCACTCTTAAAGGCGACTATAAAATTAGAGAGTATTTTGATCGTTTAAGGAGCAGCGCCTTTAAAATGGAGGTAAAATTTTCTTCAAAGAGAAAGCCTCAATTGCTCCTTTTCTGGGGGGCAGGCTTCGGACATGGAATTGGATTATGCCAAGAGGGAGCAGTTCAGATGGCACGTGATGGCCACAGTTATGAAGAGATACTTAAGCATTATTATCCTCAGGCAGAGTTGAAAAAAGGATTTTAAATTATAATAATTCATCCGATAGCCGTGAATTGATGGCAAAGTGTAAAGAGGGTTACAGCGAAAGTAGTTTAGGAAGAAAAAGAATCATACCAATTGCCAGAGCTCCTATACATGCAATGAAAACCGCTGCCGAAGCAATGTCCTTTAAAATTTTTACATGAGGGTCGTTCTCAGGCTTGATCATGTTGCAGATATTTTCTACGAGCGTGTTGAATACCTCACATACAAATACACTGATTACCACGATTATTAAAATTACTAATTCATTAAATGGAAATTGTAAAAAAATCGCGGTTATAAGTACAATTAATCCAACGAGGAAAATAATTCGTGCGTTCCGTTCTGATTTTAAGACAACCGCCAGGCCTTTGAGGGCACCTAAAAAACTTTCCTTTAAATTTTTATGCCTCCAGGGATTTTGTATCATATACCTAAGAGATAACTTTCGATTTTTTCATCCGAACTGAAATTCCCCAATATACGCCACATTTCTTTGTCTTCCATGCAAAAATAAAGAGGAGTATCTAAATCGCGCTCGCGTATCCATTTTACCATATTTTTATAAATCTGCGCTCTTAAAAATTTCGGATATCGCAATTTCTTATCTTCCCCTAGGAGCAGTTCTCCATAAAAAATATGAGTTTTAGGGAATCGCAATTCCACAGCGGTTTTTAATTCTCGATTTGAACGTAATGTTCCCAGGCTAATCCAGGAAAAAGGGGCTTTAAGTTGCGTATATAAACTATCTATCACTTCTCTGTAGAGTTTTTCCCATTCCGGTGAATGGATAATTGGATCAAAGTGAAATGCGCATTTGTATCCTGCCTCTTGAACTTTTTTTGCAGCAGCAAGGCGCGCTTCCAAAGACGCAGTAGCATATTCTTCGGTTTTAATGACGGAGGAAGGATTAAGTGACCATGAAATAATAATATTTGGTGACGATTCCATAGCAAGAAGATTATCGACTTTGGCGCTTTTTGTCTTGAGTTCAAAATAGACATTCTTCGTTTTAAAATAGGGAACTGTTTTCTTTGAGTATTCGGTTATGTGGTCGAGAGCAAGAGAATCACAGAATTCACCTGTCCCAATTCGTATCGGCCGCTTTAGGTTTTTGCAGAACCGATCAAACTGCTCAAAAAAATCGTCTATATTGGCAGGGAGAATCATTCCCGGAAAGTTTGTATAGTGTTGTAGAAAACAGTACGAGCAATCGTATGGACAGCCAAATCCTAAATTCAATATCCAATATCCACATCGCATATGGCGCCTTGTGCATGGGCAGTTTTTGAGAAAATCCCAGGTCTCTTTCACAATGAAGATGAGTGGTTTTTTCAGTTCCGAAATGGTAAACTTATTCTTTTTGAGATACTCCGTGTAATAATTAAGTTCTTCTATCTCTATGTCAGGGAACAAGTTATGGAAGTTTTTTACAAGATAACTGCTTTTTACCGCACGTTCCACAAAAACCTTCAGCGGCCTAAATGTTGATTGAGTCTGCCAATTATTTTTAAGGGGGCCTCTTACCTTTGAGAGGAATACTTTTTTTGTGTCAATCTTTTCGGTTTGTGAGGTGAGAGGAAATCTTCTTTTTATGAGAGCCTCCTTGAGGACAAAGAAACGATTCCTTCCCGCGTATTTATGAATTGGAGCAATTACTTTCAGATAAGCGATTACTTCTTCTTGAGATGTATTTTCGCGACGGATGATTTCAAAAATTAAGCGTTCGATATCACGTAATTGATTTTTATTAGGTTGGAAGGAGAATTCTTTTTCAAGGATTTGTTTGAGGGCACCTGTCATAAGATACCGGTTTGAACTTCTTAACTAATTCTTCGTACTTTTTTGCTTCATCGTATTTTTGGCGTTTGAGCGCGCCTTTTATATATACGATACATTTTTTACGAAGTTCTTCAAAGGCAATATCAAAATTCTCATTGGATAGCTTTCCTTTATTTAATATTTTCGAAAGTGCATAAATACGGAATTTATCCATTGCAGGATATTTTTTTGATTGTTGATCATTACGACCCCCCTCCTTAATCGTGAGCGCAAGAGAGATAAGAAACACTGGGAAGCGAGAAGTTATCCGCAACCAGAGATCATAATCTTCGCAGGCAGGCAGACTTTCATCGAAAAATCCTACCACATCAAAAACATCTCTATTAATTGCTGCGGTTGATATACTCACGCAGCATAGTTTCACAGCGTCCTTAAATATAAATCCAGAAGGTTTTTTGTGGTAGATTTTTTGAGGAAGATAAGAACCGCCTCTATACCATATTTCTTCTGTATGAAATATTTTATATTCCGGATATCGCCTGATACAATCATGAGTTACTTCAAGTTTTTCCTTACGAAATCTGTCATCAGAATCAAGAAAGCAGACGAAACGACCTCTCGCTTCTTGCAGGCCACGATTACGCGCAGATGATACTCCTTGATGAGGCTGCGAGATATATCGAAGACGTCTGTCCTTCACTTTGCGTAAAATATGTTCTGTTTTATCCTTAGAGCCATCATCGATGACAATAATTTCGTAATCAGGAAAGGTCTGCATAAAAACGGAATCAATGGCAATTTTTAAAAATTGCACGCGATTATGGGTGGGAATGATGACGCTAAAGAATGGTTTCTGCATCATATATATATAATATATTTTTTCCAAAAAAGCAAGACAAAATAAATTCTTTCCAAGAGAAAGAAATCGGGATATAATTAAGCAATGTTGCTTAGGGGTTTAAATCATTCGCGCTTTTTGGTGTGAAGGCCTTGGGCTGATGTGAGTTAAAACGGAGGCGAGATGAAATTCTATTTAAAATGGATTAATCCTGTAGTTGCGCTTCTGGTTCTCGTAATTTGTACGTGGATTTATTTTGGCGGCTATTTTGTGAGCTTTGACCCTAAGGAATCTTCTGCGTTCGAGAAGGGCGAAAACATTATTGATCCAGGGGAAATGGGCTTTTCAATGTATTTTTTTGCAAAAGGTTTATTCTGTTCATCAATGTTATTTCTTTTCGGACACTTCATGAAAAGATATTTATATAAGAAGGGTAGTCAAGAGTAGTAGTATAGCGATTCAGTTCGTCTGTCTTGCCCTAGATGAAGCTTATCCCAAGCAAAATTTCCTGATTCAGGATTGCCTAGGCGGTTAATAAATTCAAGTCAAGACAAGGAGGTGATAAATGCAACAGATTACATATAAAAGAATTTTAGTTTCAATCGTATTGTTTGTTGGATTGCTCGTACATAATGGTTGCTCTCAGATGGGAGACCAAAGTACTCAGACGTGGGAAGAGTGGATAAAGCGAGCATCTGTGCAGAAATATTTGCAAGATATGCAGGAAATTACGGTTCTCGCGTACGAAAGAGGATTGCCTATACATAAGCGGTTTCAGGAAGCTTCAGGATTTGACAGGGAAAATGTTGCCCATTTAAAACAGTACGGATCAGTACTTCATGAAAAGATTAAGAGGTTAGATCCGCCTGACCAGTTACGCGCCTACCACGCAAAACAGGTAAAGATGTTTGAGTATGGTAATATGGCTACGAATGCAATCTTCAATCAAGATGTGGAATCCGCCCGTCTCTATACGCGTAAAATGATTGAGGCAGGTATAGATACCGATGAGGAATTGAAGTATGTGTATACCGAACTCCATGCCCCTCAAGAGGTACTTTTAGCCCTTGAGGAAAAAATTAAAAACAGTAGAGATGCTTTGAGGCGTATTGCCGATCAACAACATCCCTATGTATTACCTGGTCAGAGTGCTTTCGAATGAAGCTATCAGTGGGTTATTATGAGAAAGGTTTGGTCGTAAACCGGGAAGGAGGGAGTGTGAAGGGACTTATCTGCACGTTAGTTATTATCATTTTTCTTGGTGCATTACCAGCAAGCGCAGATGTGAGACAGGGATTTTGCCGTCTGAAGGAGAGGTCGGCTCTAGATAAAGATATTTTTACGGTTACGGTAGGTGAACGAATTAAAGGAACGTGTAAATTTTATATTGATGAATTCTTTGGCAAAAAGATTGTTAATGCAAATATTACCATTGAGAACACTTCTGATGCCGATTTATTTTGCTACTACTATGTGGCGTTCTTTGACGAAGACGGCAATTTGGTAGGATGCGCAGCTCAAGGGATTTTCGGTGACGACGGCCTTGTAGCTGGAGGGTCAGTTCAGTTAGGAGGCTGCCTAATCCCATTACCGTTAGGTCAACATGAGAAAATTTCCTCATATAAAATTGCATTTTATGAATCGGATGCTCCTCTGGGTAAAATCAAGAAATAGAGACAGCTGTCCGTGGATGGGCAATAGATTCTGTGATAACTTAAAGCAGGTGCCGCGATACTATAGTAAAGGTTGGGCGTAATTTAGTGTATGAGCATAAAAGGCGTTGAAGTCAGGAACGATATAGTAGAATCTGACCGCGCTATCTGTTTTGGCATATTTTTTAATTTGTCCTTCTAGGGTTTTGGCAAACTTGCGATAAGTATTTTCATTCTCATACACTTTTCGTATTTTTCGGACGGTCTCCCGGTCCATATTCCTCTCTACACAATTCAGAAGCACCTCAAAATTTCCCTGTTTTTGGTGATACAACTCAACGTCAATTTCTTTTACCCCTTCAGGCAAGATGCGTAGAATTTCATGGAGTTGCGAAAGGCTTGGAATAAATGGCCCAATATGCACGCGTAGATTGATCCCATATGAAGCGATGGCCTGTATCGTTTTTATCCTTTGTCCTAAGAGGGGGGCTTTTGGTTCAAGAAACTGTATGATTCTGTCAGAGGCCAGGTTCAATGTAAAATAAATTTTATTGTGCCTGTTCTGTGCAATGAGAGATAGATATTCACCAATCAGGTCAGATTTAGTAAGGATAGTGTAGGCAATGTTGTTGGAGTTAAGGATTGATAAGATTTTTGCGGTGATGTGGAATTTCAATTCTTGATACTGAAAACATTCTGTGGTAGAGCCGAGCAGTACCCGTTGGGGCTCTACGTACTTTAACTCTCTTTCTAAAATGCGAGGGGCATTGGTCTTTACCCCCAGGCACGTAAAAAATGTCTTATTTTGAAGATTTTTATTTTCCTGAGAATAACAATAGAGACATCCAAATTCACACCCTCGATAGGGGTTAATTACAAAGTCGGCGAGACTGATTTGTGTAGGGACAAGAACTCGCTGGGTGTTAATTGAACGAATCCGCATATGTTTTAATATACGAGATTATTGATGAAGCTTTTTGTGTGTTTTATTTTTTTGGCACTTACTATCTTCAAGAATTTTGATACTCTCATCTTTGCCTCTTGAGTTGGATATGGCGCCCTTTTAAAAGCACCAAGATAGTCAACAAATGGATTTACCTGGGCAATTTTTGGAATATCCCTTTGGTGTTGTGTAATAAATTGCAGAGTTTCCCTGAAATCATTTTCACTTTCATCTGGATGACCAAAAATAAGGCTCACTTCAAAGTGGAGGTTTTGTGTGCGCAGAGTTTTGAAAAAATTAATAGCATCACTCCTCGTAAACCCCTTATTCATGCATTGCAGGATTCTATCTGAACCACTCTCAAGGCCGATAAAGAGATTATAACAGCCGCTGCGCTTAATGAGTTCTGCAAGTTCTTGAGGGAATCCCTTTTCCACTCGCATTTGCGCTTCCCATTTTACGTGCAATTTATGATCAATGAGGAGTCTGCAAAATTCATGCAACCAGGCTCTTTTATAATTAATAAGCGAATCGCAAAAGACAAAGTTGTTCAAGCGATACCTTTTCTGTAAAAATTTTATTTGTTCGATTATATATCGAGGCGAGTGATGACGGAATGTGCGCGAAAGCAATCGTTCTGAACAGAATGTGCACTGGTGGGGGCAGCCTCGAGAAGAAAGGAGAGGTAAAACTCCAGAATATTCCTTTGGACGCAAGGGATAAAAATCGTAGAAGGGGAGAGTGTCTAAATCTTCGATTTCCTCGAATCGATATATTTTTTTTCTGCTGTTGGAGATGGGTGTGTTGGAGATAAGTGTATAGAAGGGGATTTCACCTTCTCCTATAACCCACCAGTAACAGCTATTAAGCTTTCCTTCTTTTTCCAAGAAGAGTGTGTGGGGCCCACCGAATATTATGTGTTTTTTGGGAAACCTTTCTTTTATTTCTTTAGCAAAAGAAAAGGTAAAAGGAGCGTTGCGCCCCAGGAGAGAAAAGCCAATGGCGGAGGCCTTTTTTAGATGCCCATAGATGCTGTTGAACACCCCAGGATGTTCTTTTTGTGCCTGATTAAAAAGGTCTTGCTCGAAGGCCCGATTCAAGGTGAGCCATCTTTTAGGAGTACTTGAAGTTCGATGAAAAAGAATGTTGTTGAGGTCAGTTATTCGCACAACAATGCCTTTTTTTTCCAAAAAGCTCTTGAGGTATGTTAAAGATAGAGGAGGCGTTTTAATCCAGAAGGGTGGAGTTTGAATAATGTGGACTACTTCTCGCATTGGTGTATAATTATATCACAGAAATGAAAAAATCGTTATATATCCACATTCCCTTTTGCCGTACGAAGTGTCCATACTGTGATTTTTACAGTATTGTGTATAAGCCAAATTGTGCCTCTTCCTACATAGACACTATTTGCAGGCAGATTGAGCAGCTTGATAGTCAGTTTTCTACTATTTACATTGGCGGGGGCACGCCCACGGTATTAGACATTCGGCTTTTAGAGAAACTCCTGGGGTCTTTGGAGAAAATATCGGCTGATGCAGAAGAGGTTACCATAGAAGCGAATCCGGAAAGTTTAGATGAAGCGAAAATGCGTTTATTTGGCTGTGGAGGAGTTAATCGCATAAGTATCGGGGTGCAGTCTTTGCGTAACGAGAAATTAAGGAAATTAGGCCGAATTCACTCTGTCCAAAATGCATTAGATGCGATAGATATGGCGAGGAGTCAAGAGTTTGATAATATAAGTATTGATTTAATTTTTGGTGTGAGGGGTGAAACTTTCAATAGCTGGAGAAAAGAGTTATATGAAGCAACCCGTCTGCCAATAGCTCATCTTTCTCTTTACTCTTTAACATATGAACGCGATGCCCTTGCCTTTGGAAAGGGAGAAAAGGTATGCATAAAGCCATTAAATGAAGAGGCCGTTGCCAAGCTGTATTCCTTTGCTATCGAGTATTTGCCAGGAGAACAATTTACGCAATATGAGATCTCAAGCTTTTCCAAAAGAGGATATCGCTGTCGGCACAATCTCCACTATTGGGAGAATAATTCCTACGTAGGATTGGGACCTTCGGCGGTCTCATATCTTGATGGAACCAGAATGCGGAACATTCCGGATGTGAACGAGTATGTCAGAAAGGTGGGGGCAGGAGAGGCTCCTGTTGTTTTCAAAGAGAAACTTTCTGACCTCCAAAGAGCGCGAGAGACCGCTGCTCTCAAGATAAGAACAAGGGAGGGAATAGATTTCGATGCATTTAAGAAAAAAAGCGGTTTTGATTTCGCAGAACTCACAGCGGATTGCCTCCCAGGACTTATTGAGAAGGGTTTAGTGCGATGGAAGGATAGAGATGGCTCAAAAGTAGGGGTTTGTCTTACAGGGTCAGGATTTCTCTTTTGTGATTCAGTATCATCTGAATTTCTCCAAGAAGAGGCATGAATTTATTGTAGATTTTTTTCGGTAAGGTGGTATAATTATCAAATGATTCAAGCCATCTTGGGGGCTTAAATCTTACGAATGCGTACTTAAGATAGGGAGCGAACCTAAAACCATGAAAGTTGCAAGGCAAAGATTGAAGCGTATTATTTCCCATTTCAAAAATAAGAGAATTCTTGTTGTTGGTGATCTTATTTTGGATCACTATATTTTTGGCGGGGTAGAGAGAATTTCTCCTGAAGCCCCTGTGCCAGTGGTACGTGCAAACAAAGAAAATTTTGTGTGTGGAGGGGCAGCGAATGTGGGACGTAATCTTGTCTCGCTGGGAACAAAGGTGAGCTTGTGCGGAATCCTTGGAAAAGACCACTTTGGGAGCGTTTTGCTTTCTCTTATGAGGAATGGAGGAATTGATACGCAATTAATTATTGAGGAACGCACAAGACCGACCACTTTGAAAACACGAATCATTGCCCACCATCAACAGGTAGTGAGAGTTGATTGGGAATCCTTAGAATTCCTGCCTTTGGCAAGGAATAGGCGAATTCTCCGTGTGGTAAAGCAGTGCATTGATAAATTTGATGCGGTGATCATCGAAGATTACGGTAAGGGGGTTGTGGGCCCCACGCTCGTTCAAGAATTAGTTGAGCTATGCAAAAAGAAGAAGAAAATTATTACTGTCGATCCAAAAGAGGAGCATTTCGATTATTACGAGAATGTTACAGCCTTGACACCTAATTTAAAAGAAGCTCAGGCGGCAGCGAATATGAAAGTAAGGAGTAAGAGCGAGATATCCCTTTTAGGCCAAATTTTAATGGAAAAGCTGCATCCCAAGGCACTCCTCATCACACTTGGAGAGGATGGCATGATGCTCTTTGCGGATCATCGCCAATATGCTATCCCTGCGAGAGGGCATGAGGTATTTGATGTTACAGGGGCAGGCGACACTGTCATTGCCACTTTTACTCTTGCGCTCAGTTGTAGGGCAAGTTATTTGGAGGCTGCAACTGTTGCCAATATTGCTGCAGGAATTGTGGTGGGTAAGCTAGGGGCTGCAACAATAACCCAGCAGGAGTTGCACAGGAGGATTGATGGAAAAAAAATATAATGTAATTGGAGTAATTCCTGCACGCTATCGATCAACGAGACTACCCTTGAAGCTCTTAAAAAATCTGTGTGGCAAACCACTCTTGCAGTGGACATGGGAGAATGCATCATCGAGCCGGATATTAGATAAATTGATAATTGCGTGCGATGATCCCAAAGTCAGAGAAGTTGCAGAAGAATTTGGTGCAGAGGTAATGATGACCTCTGTTCAGCACACATCTGGTACTGATAGGATTGCCGAGGCAGCACGAGACATAGATGTGAATATCATAATCAATATTCAGGCGGATGAACCCCTTATCCACCCCTCGATAGTGAATACATTAGCACAAGAGATGATTAATGACTCCAGTCTCGTTATGGCAACTGTAAAGAAGAGGATTGACGATTCGGCAGAGATAGATGATCCCAGTATCGTGAAGGTTATTAGTGATAAGGACAATTTCGCAATTTACTTTTCGCGTTACCCTCTTCCTTATTTCCGGGACCAAGACATACCGAAGGCATACTATAAACATTTAGGAATATACGCCTACACCAAAGATTTTCTTTACACTTATAAGAACTTGCCTCCTTCCTATTTAGAGAAGGCAGAGAAGTTGGAACAACTAAGAGTTGTGGAAGCAGGTTTCAAAATAAAGGTAGTTGAGACCCAGTTTGATTCATGGGGCGTGGATACAGAGCACGATTTGCAGAAGTTGGAGAAAATTTTGCAGGAAAAGGGTTATGCCTAAAGGTACTGTGCAAAAGCCTCAGGCACAAGCAGCTACACAGAAGAGTTTGGTTATGAGCGAAAAAGTCGGATTTGATAATGAGAAGTATCTGAAAGAGCAAACTTCGGCGATTCTGGAGCGGGTTAAGAAGTTTGACAATAAATTGTATTTGGAATTTGGAGGCAAGCTCATATTTGATTATCATGCCTCACGAGTATTGCCAGGGTTTGACCCTAACGTCAAGATGCGCCTGCTACAGAAGTTGAAGGATAAGGCCGATATCATCCTTTGTATTTACGCCGGTGATATTGAGAGGCGAAAAATGAGGGCGGATTTTGGGATCACCTACGATGTCGATGCTCTCAAGCTAATAGATGACTTAAGAGATTGGAACCTTGATATCACCGCAGTAATAATTACTCGCTTCGATAATCAGCCAGCAGCAAAGATATTTAAAAATAAATTAGAGCGTCGAGGCATACGAGTATATACCCATAGCGCAACAAAGGGGTATCCCACAGATGTAGAGCTGATTGTGAGCGATGAGGGTTACGGTGCAAATAAATATATTAAAACAGAGAACCCTTTGGTTATCGTGACCGGTCCTGGTCCGGGCAGTGGAAAGTTGGCTACCTGCCTTTCACAGCTCTACCATGAGTACAAACGAGGCCTGAAAGCCGGATACGCAAAGTTTGAAACATTCCCTATCTGGAATTTGCCCCTCAAGCATCCGGTGAATGTTGCATACGAGGCCGCCACCGCTGATCTACGAGATTTTAATCTCATAGACCCTTTCCATTTAGATGTCTACAGTAAAACTACAATAAACTATAATCGTGATGTGGAGATATTCCCTGTGCTAAAAAGAATTCTTGAAAAAATTACTGGAACCGAGTCGATGTATAAATCTCCTACGGATATGGGCGTGAATCGAGCAGGTTTTGGGATCATCCGTGATGAGGTCGTACAAGAAGCAGCAAAACAGGAGGTGATCCGTCGATATTTTCGATATACGTGCGAGTACGCAATGGGATTTGTCGATAAGGAAACCGTCCAGAGGGTAGAGTTACTTATGGAAGAACTTGGCCTAAAATCCACCGACAGAATGACTGTTGAGCCTGCACGGAAAGCTGCCCAGCAGGCACAAGAGAAAGGAAAGGGAAATGAGGGAATTTTTTGCGGAGCAGCGATTGAGTTAAAAAACGGGACAATTGTTACGGGCAAAAATTCTCCCCTAATGCACGCAGCATCCAGCCTCATTTTAAATGCAATAAAGACTTTGGCAGGGATACCTGACAAAATACATCTTCTTTCGCCAAGCATACTTGAGTCAATCGGAAACCTCAAAAAGACTATTTTGAGGGCTAAAACTGTGAGTTTAGACTTGGAAGAGACTCTTATTGCATTGAGCATAAGCGCAGCAACGAACCCCACAGCGCAAATGGTTATGGAAAAATTGAAAGAGCTTAAAAACTGCAAGGTTCATATGACGCATATTCCTACCCCAGGGGATGAGGCAGGTTTAAGGAGGTTGGGAGTCAATCTTACTAGTGAGCCAAATTTTTCAACCAAGAGTCTTTTTATTACATAAAAACGTGGTGCGCCTGCGTGCGATCTCAATGGATGAACCTGCCTTTCGTGATTGTATGAGAGTTTTTTTAAGAAACCCATGGTAAACTATAAAGACAAATTTATCGTTATCGTTGGCCCTTGCGTAATCGAGAGTAGATACGCGACCCTCAAGATATGCTCGTACTTAAAAGATATCTTTTCTCGATTTCCCTTTTTATTCATTTTTAAAGCAAGTTTTGATAAGGCAAACAGAACTTCTGTTCGTTCGTTTCGAGGGCCGGGGCTACGGCGAGGAATCAAAATTTTGGAAGAAGTAAAGAAGAAGTTAGGGGTACCGATCATAAGTGATGTCCATTGTCGAAACCAGGTAAAAGCAATCAAGGATGTGCTAGATGTAATCCAAATCCCTGCGTTTTTGTGTCGGCAGACCGATTTGATCATTGAGGCGGCAAAAACGAAAAAGATTGTGAATATAAAAAAAGGTCAATTTTTGGCACCGGATGATGTGCGGTATGTAGTGGATAAAGTTCGCTCAACAGGCAACAAGAATATTTTTATCACCGAACGAGGTAACTGTTTTGGTTATCGCAATCTTGTAGTTGATTTTCGATCATTTTTGATTATGAAAAAGCTTGGTTACCCTGTGCTTTTTGACGCGACACACTCCTTACAACGACCTTCAGCGCAACAAGGCGTCTCTGGTGGCGACAGAAAATATGTAGCTCCTTTGAGTTTCGCTGCAGTCGCCTGCGGTGTTGACGGATTATTTATGGAGGTTCACCCTGACCCGCAGCGTGCTTTGTCTGATAAATACACTTCTTACCCATTGGGCGAGCTGGAAAGTTTGTTGAAAAGAATTTCAAAAATCAGAGAGGTACTGGTGAATCAATGAGAAAGTTTAAGGAAACGGAAATTCTCCATTGGGCTCACGAAGTATTAAATATTGAAGTTGATGGCATTCTTAATTTAAAGGAGAGTGTAAATGAACAGCTTCTGAATACAATAAAGATTCTGGCTCTATGTAAAGGCAGAATCATTGTTACAGGAATGGGAAAAGCCGGTATTATCGGCCAGAAATTTTCGGCAACTTTGTCTTCCACAGGCACCTCAAGTTTTTGGCTCCATGCGGCTGAAGCAGTTCATGGTGATTTAGGAAGGATAAAGGAGGCTGATGCCGTGGTGGTGTTGTCATATAGCGGCGAAACCGAAGAAGTGAAAAATCTCATTCCATTTGTAAAAAAAATGGGTGCAAAAATAATCGCCATCACAGGAAATGTGGATTCCAGCTTAGGCCGTTACGCCGATGGTTTTATAAGTGTAAAAGTGGATAAGGAGGCTTGTTCTCTGGGGTTGGCTCCTACTACATCTACAACAGCAATGCTCGTTATTTGTGATGCAATCTCTGTTGTACTTCAAAAAATTAAGGGGTTCAAGGAGAAGGATTTTGCCTTTTTTCATCCTCGGGGTTCGCTCGGAAGGAAACTCCTCCTTACAGTAAAAGATATTATGCGAAAGGGAAGAGTTAATCCTGTAGCAACCGAAAATACCCTTATCAAAGACATTCTCCTCAAAATCACGACCGCCCATGCCGGTGCAGCATCAATCGTCGATAAGGACGGCAAATTAGTCGGGATATTTACTGATGGGGACCTAAGGCGGAATTTAGAGCGTTATCCGCATCTGCTCA
Organism: Candidatus Omnitrophota bacterium; assembly: GCA_020343695.1. GTDB lineage: Bacteria > Omnitrophota > Gorgyraeia > Duberdicusellales > 4484-171. The sequence continues at coordinate 1,151,620 of CP070807.1, forward strand.
AGAAAAAAGTACAGAACGTGATGACAAAAAATCCTGTAGTGGTGCGAGACGCTGATTTGGCTTCTGAAGCCCTTAAGGTTTTAGAGAAAAAGAAAATCGATGAGGTTCCTGTGATTGATAAAAATTGGCGTCCTGTGGGTATGCTTGATATTCAGGATTTAATTGCGGCAGGGATTATTTAAATCGTTCAATTATCAAAAGGATATATCGTTATATTGAGAGATAAAAACTATGAGTATCGGTAAGCAAAATAAAATGAAAACATTATTTAAGAAAGTGAAGCTGCTTATTCTTGATGTGGATGGTGTTTTGACAAGAGGAGAAATCATTTATGATGACCGAGACCGCGAATTAAAAATCTTTAATGTAAAAGATGGTTTAGGGATTTTTCTTTTAAGGCGTTTAGGTATAAAAACCATACTCCTCTCAGCAAAAAATTCACCGGTACTGGCAAGGCGTGCCCGGGATATGCGGGTGGAAGAAGTGATGGGCAATATCATTCCTAAAGAGCGTGCCCTTGAGGGTATTAAGCGAAAGTATAAAGTTGCCGAGGATGAGATTTGTTTTGTGGGGGACGATTTAATTGACTTAGAACTTATAAAGAGAGTGGGAGTCGGCGTTGCTGTCAAAGGGGCCCCTTTGGCTGTGAGGCGTTGCGCTCAATATGTGACGGCCAACGGTGGCGGAGAGGGAGCAGTGCGGGAAGTGGTGGAACTAATTATCACCGCAAAAAAGTTAGAGAAGCGGCTCTATAGATTATTGAAAGAGTTAAAGCCAGCCTCCAGACGAAAACCCAGCAACTAAAATTTCTTAAGAAAAATCGAGATAGGGTTGCAATCGAAAGATAAATTTTTGTGTGTACCCGGCCTTGAACTAGCCGGGGGAGCTCCATTTTGTTTCAGGGTTGACTTTGGGGTTGAATCTGGTATAGTGTAATGTCTTTGCTTAAAATTGGTGGAGAATGAGCATGATAATTCAGAAGATTTTGGCCAAACACAGAGATAAAAATTTATTTTTTCTCTGTGGCCGTCCGGGGCAAAAACCGGCCGGTTCTATGCGGCAAAGGATGTTGGCCAGCTGTACTATTTTCTTTATCTTTCTGGTGATGCTCTGTTTGGATTCCAAAGGTTTTGCTCAGCAGCGGATCAAAGATTTCTACCTCTCTAATTACAAAGAAAACGGAACTCAAGATTGGGAGATACAGGGTGACCAAGCAACCGTGCATGATAAATTTGTCGATATCGAAAACATGAATGCAAAGTATTATTATGAGGAGGATACAGTCTCGATAAAATCTCAGAAGGCAAAGCTCGATAAGGAGGATTTCGCCGTTCACCTGGAGGATGATGTTCACATAGAGAATCCAGAAGGAATGAAGCTCTCTTCAGATTCGTTGGATTGGAAGAGAGCGGAGAATAAAGTTCAGACTGCCGATTGGGTTCAAGCTCAAAAGGACGAAATGCAGATACGTGCCAAAGGATTTACCGCAGATACGAAATTTCGAAACGTTGACTTTCAGGAAGATGTTGAGGTCAAGCTGCCGAATAAGGAGAGTGATACCCACACCACCATTACCTGCAGCGGTCCATTGGAAATAGAGTATAACGAAGGCAAGGCAGTATTCTATAACAATGTGGTTGTGGAGGACGAGCAGGGCAAGCTTTTTGCAGATAAGGCGACAGTTTTTTTTGACACAAAAAAGAAGGGCATGAAGGGCATTACTAAGATAATCGCTGAACAGAACGTGAAGATAATTAAGGATGAAAACATCACATTTGCCGAAAAAGCAACCTATCTTGGCGATGAGGGAAGAATCGTTTTGGAGGGTTCTCCGAGGCTTATCTATTTTCCGAAGCAAGATGAAACTCCTTGAAATTCATAACTTGTCGAAGTCGTATAATGGAAAGACAGTAGTGAGGGAAGTTTCTCTTTCTGTAAAGAGAGGAGAGGTGGTTGGTTTGCTTGGACCTAATGGTGCAGGAAAGACCACTACCTTTTATATGATTGTAGGGGTAGTTTCTCCCGATGAGGGACAGATACGATTTGACAACCAGGATATCACTCGTATGCCCATCCATGCACGTGCAAAGTATGGTATCGGCTACCTTTCCCAGGAGCCCTCCATATTTAGAAAGCTTACCGTCGAAGAGAATATTATGGCAATTTTAGAGACCACTCCCTTAACCAGAATAGAGAGGTTCAAGCATCTCGAGGAACTTCTCAAAGAACTTAAGATTACCCATTTGAGAAAGAATAAGGCGTATACGCTAAGTGGGGGAGAGACGCGACGTCTGGAAATTACCCGCGCATTAGTCACCAATCCATCGTTTCTCCTGCTCGATGAGCCTTTTTCAGGAATTGACCCTATCGTAGTGGGAGAAGCAAAGCAGATTATTGGGGAATTAAAGAGGAAAGGAATCGGAATACTTCTTACCGATCATAACGTGCGCGAAACCCTCTCCATCACTGACAGAGCGTATTTGATTGCTGAAGGTAGGATCATAATTTCCGGGACCTCTCATGATTTAATTAGCAATTCACAGGCAAGGGAAATTTATTTAGGAAGAGATTTTCGCATGTAACATTCGCAGAGAAATGAGAGTAGAAGTAAAAAAACTCGATAAGTTGAAACGTCAGATACGAGTGCATGTTGAAGCCCAAGAGTTTGGCAAAGAAAGGCTTACGATTTACCAAGAACTTGGCAAAAATCTCAAAGTCCCTGGTTTTCGACAGGGCACTGCTCCTGTGGAGGTCTTGGAAAAATACCACAGTAAGTTATTGCAAGAAGAATTTTTAAAGCGAGCGTTATCCATTTACTATCGCAAGGCTTTGGAGGAAAAAGGTCTTATTCCTGCAGGATTACCTCGCATTTATGATGTAGAAATTGATAAAGAAAAACTATCGTTTTCTGGAGAATTTGAAGTACGTCCGGCTGTTGACATTCAAGAGAGCGATTATAAAGGAATAAAGATTAACTCCAAGAGCGTAGAGGTAAAGGAAATTGAGATAGAAAAGATCCTAACTAACCTCAAGGAAGAAATAAAAAAAGTGATGAATAAGGATTTTAGTGATGAAGAATTAGCACGATGGGCAGGATACCCTAATCTCAAAGTTTGCCGGCAGGCAATTAAAGGGGAAATTTTTGTTGAAAAATTGCACCAGCGGCGGCAGAAAATTGACAATGTAATCGTGCAGCAGCTATTAAAGAACATAAAGGTTGAAGTGCCTAAGAGCGACATCGAGCAGGCCCATCGAGAGTTGGTAAATCGGGAGATGTATAATCTGCGTCGAAAAGGTATTGCTCAAAATGATATTGATAAATATAAAAAGGATATTGAGGAGAAAGTTAAGCCGATCGCCCAAGAGCACGTTAAGTTGTCATACATCATTGATGCCATTGCCCAAAAAGAGAATATAAAAAATGAGAGCAACTTAGGTACAACTGTCTTGGGATTTATTTTGAGTCACGCACAATATGAAGAGTGAGGAGCGAGTAATGAATATGCATTTTTCCGTTCATGACGTGCTCGCCTCTCGCAACAATAAAAAGGAGGGGAAATGAAGAATCAGATGTATGTACCTATGGTGATCGAGCAAGCGGGAAGAGTGGAACGTGCCTACGATATTTATTCTCGGCTTCTTAAGGATAGGATAGTTTTTATTGGCACACCTATTGATGATGCGGTGGCCAATGTTATTATTGCCCAGATGTTATTCCTGCAGATGGAGGACGTCAATAAGGATATTAATCTTTACATTAACACTCCTGGGGGGATCATCACTGCGGGACTTGCGATTTATGATACGATACAATTTGTCAAGTGTGATGTCGCAACGTACTGTGTGGGTCAAGCCGCCTCATTAGGAGCGCTACTTTTGTGTGCAGGTACAAAAGGTAAACGTTACTCTCTGCCAAACGCAAGAGTCATGATTCATCAGCCGTGGGGAGGGGTACAGGGTAGCGCAGAGGACATTTCCCGTCAGACAAAAGAAATATTGAAGTTGAGAGAAAGGGTGAATGAGATTTTATCTCGTCATACAGAAAAGCCCATTGAGAAAGTAAGAGATGATACTGATAGGGATTTTTTTATGAGTTCTCACGAGGCCAAAGAATACGGAATAGTAGATGAGGTTATTGAGTCCACGAAACGATAAGATAAAAATACCTTTCGGCAGGCACCAAAGAAAGGAGAAGCTATGAAACGTAAGAATTTGATGACTCCTGGACCATCGCCAGTTCCTTCTTTTGTAAGGGAGGCATTATCGAGAGAGATAGTCCATCATCGCACAGAGGAGTTTAAACAGACATTAAGTGAGGTGAGTAAAGGCCTGCAGCATGTGTTCTGTACAAAAAATCCTGTATTGATTTTTGCTTGCTCTGGAACAGGTGCTATGGAGGCTGCCGTAAGCAATCTCTTCTCTTCACAGGATAAGGTAATTGCGATTTGCGGAGGTAAGTTTGGCGAACGATGGGCAGCGATCGCTAAGGCATTTGGTTTGGATGTCGTAGAGATGAATATTGAATGGGGAGCTTCTCCTGCAGTTGAAGAATTAAAGCGAATTATCGACGAAAATAAAGGAGTAAAGGGGGTGCTTACAACTCTCTGTGAGACTTCGACCGCCACTGTATACGATGTTGAAGCAATTGCCAAAATCACAAAAGAAAAAAACATTTTGCTTATTATCGATGCCATAAGTGGATTGGGTCAGGATAAACTTTTGCCGGACACCTGGGGGGTTGATGTGGTGGTGGGCGGTTCTCAGAAAGGATTCATGTTACCCCCGGGGCTTTCGTTTATAAGTTTAAACGATAAGGCTCAAGAAGCACTCAAAACTTCTAAATCACCAAAATATTATTTTGATTTAAATGCCGCATTGAAAAGTTACGCTAAAAGTGATACTCCCTATACTCCCGCTGTCTCTTTAATTGTAGGGTTGAAGGAAGCCCTTGAGTTTATAAAGACAGAGGGCCTTGAGAAGCGGTGGGTTCGATTTGAGAAGATGGCAAAAGCTACACGCCAGGCAGCAGTTGCTTTGGGTCTGGAGATTTTCTCTCAGAGGCCATCAGCATCTGTCACGGCGATTAAGTGCCCTTCTCAAATAAAATCGAGCGATATGGTAAAGGCATTGCGAAAACAGTATGGATTGAGCATTGCCGGCGGTCAAGGCCAAGTGAAAGATAAAATATTCAGGATCGCTCATATGGGTTGGATTAATGAGCAGGATTTAATTATGTGCTTTTCTCTCTTGGAAAAAGTCTTAAAAGATATGGGGCATAAATTTAAACCAGGGGCGTCGTTGGCAGCATTGCAGGAAGTGTTCGCATCAGGTTCACAATCCCAATGCAGCAGTAGTAATTGCGACATAAAAGCACAAATGAAGATATAATCAGAGGTAGAGGGTTAGGTATTTAGTTAGGTATTTATTCGAATTGCCGGTAGAAAATAAACACAGACCAACTACACCTCGACAGCTCAAAGGAGGTTTTTATGGTTAAGATTCTTGTCTCGGATAAATTAGCTGAGGAAGGCGTAAGCATCTTAAAAGAGGCAGGTTTCCAAGTGGATTGCAAATATAAATTGAACTCTGAAGAATTAAAAGGAATAGTTGGCCAGTACCAAGGCATCGCTTTAAGAAGTGGGACTAACCTCACCGCAGAGATCATTGAGAGCGCCCCTAACTTAAAGGTAATTGGCAGAGCCGGGGTCGGTTTAGACAACGTTGATGTAAAAGCAGCAACTAAAAAAGGGGTCATTGTGATGAATGCGCCCGGAGGCAACACTATTTCTACTTGTGAGCACGCTTTTGCGTTAATGCTGGCAGTGGCAAGAAACGTACCCTTTGCCCACCGCTCGCTAAAAAATAAGGAATGGGAACGCTCCAAGTTTAAAGGGGTAGAGTTGTATTCTAAAGTTTTGGGAGTAGTTGGGCTTGGCAGGATTGGTAAGGAAATGGCGAAGCGCGCCATTGCCTTTGGAATGAAAGTAATTGCCTACGATCCTTTTGTGCCTCAAGACCTCGTAGAACGATTGGGGATTTCTGTAGTCGATCTTGAAAAGATCATCAAGGAAGCCGATTTTATTACCATTCACACACCTTTAACCGAGGAGACAAAAAATTTAATTTCTCATAAGGAATTTTCCCTTATGAAACCAAAAGCGTTTATAATTAATTGCGCACGAGGAGGTATTGTTGATGAGGAGGCATTGTATAGTGCGTGCAAGGAGAAAAAAATCGCTGGCGCTGCTTTAGACGTATTCTTGAAGGAACCACCTTCAAATTCTAAGCTCCTTGAGCTAGACAATATCGTATTAACTCCTCACTTAGGTGCATCTACAGAAGAGGCGCAAGTTCAGGTTGCAGTAGAGATTGCGCACTGCATTAAAGATTATTTCTTGGACAATTCGATAAGAAATGCCGTCAATTACTTTCCCATTGATCCAGAAACCCACAAAGTCCTTGAACCTTATTTTAATTTATCAGAAAAGATGGGTAAATTTATCTCCCAGCTCATTCAGGGCGGAACGAGAAAAATACAGATATCCTATTTCGGAGAGATATCGTCGTATAACGTCGATTTTTTAAGCTCGGCGTTTTTGAAGGGTTTCCTTTCTCATCAGATCGAGGAAAAAGTCAATTATATCAATGCATTTAGCATTGTAAAGACACGGTCAATTGCCGTTGAACAGATAAAGAAGCGAGAAGAGGAGGAGTACGTCAATTCCATAAGGGCAAAAGTAGTTACCGATAAAGAAGAAAGGGTACTGGAAGGCACGCTCTTCGCCAATAAAGATGCGCGCTTTGTGAAACTCGATGATTTTTATACGGAAGTATATCCCTCTGAGTACATGCTCGTAATCAATAACTGGGATAAGCCAGGAACAATCGGCTTTTTAGGAACTACGTTAGGCAAACACGATATCAACATTGCCGGCATGAGTTTGGGAAGACGTGCTCCCCAAGATATTGCACTCACCATCCTCAATTTAGATAACCCTTTAGGCGAGAAGGTTGCAAAAGAGATCCGTTCCAATAAAAATATTGTTGCTTTGAAATTTATAAAATTATAGAATGCACATCCACGCTGCCCTTCTGGGGTCTGAAGGGTATGAAGTGTTGTTTAGTTTGAGAGGAGGTTTTCAAGATGCGAAGGAAACTCATTGTTAGCGCTATTCTTGTTCTGTTTTCTTTTTCGGCCTACCCGCATAAACTTACTGTTGTGTATACAGGTAACACCTACTCCGCTCTTTATCCTTGCAGAAGTTGTCCAGCATCCGTAGGAGGAGGAGTAGCCAGACGTTCCTCCGCCATTCAAAAAATCCGTGATGCGCAAGAAAATGTGATTCTCATTGATAGTGGGAATTTTACCGCAGGCGGCTCATTTGACCAAGAGAGTATAAATCCCGAGATCGATGGGGCGCGTACACTCTTCTGTTATCAAGCAATGGAACATATGAAGTATGATGCGGTAGGATTAGGAGATGCGGAGTTCAATTTCGGGGTGGAATTTTTGCAAGCAAACATCCAGAAGCACCTATTCAAATTTATTGCCGCAAATGTAAATCTCAAAGGAGTGCTGCCTTATTCGATAAAAGACTTTGCGAAATTTAAAGTTGGTCTCATAGGCCTTAGCCCTGCACGTATTGCCAAGAAAGCTGGGCTTCGCGTAGAAGAGTATCGCAGCTCTTTGGAGAAGACCCTTAAGGCTCTTAAGGGCAAGGTTGATTTAATTTTTCTTGTATCTTCTCTCAGTGATGAGGAAAATGCCGCATTAGGAAAAGACTTTCCAGAAGTTAAATTGATTTTCTCTTCAGCTCTTCCCCTGGAGGCGTCGCCAAAGGAGATAGACGATGTTGTAATTTTTAAACCTTCGTTAGGTGGCAAAGACATTCGGATTGTTGACGTGGAGTTTCGTGATGTAAAAACTCTGAAGTGGAAATTTCGAAGAGAGCCACTCCCGGTGGAGAACGAGGAAGATCTCCAAATAAAAAGAATGATTCCCTCTTGCTTTCGGGAAGGCGACTGCCCTCAAAGAGAAGGTCTTGTTGCGACATGCCAAGATCCTGGCAAGACTTCCTCTCTCTGCACATACTATGAGGCAAAAAAAATCGATGCACTAATCATAACTGATACGAATTGTCCTTTTTGCTCTATAGAGTTCCCTCAGCAGGTACTGAAGAGCAGGTTTGGCGGATTGAATTTCAAGATTCTCGATTACAAAGACCGCAAAGCAAAAACATTGGTAAAGAAATATAAGATTGATACTCTCCCGGCTTTTCTTCTTCCCAAGGAGATAAGCGCAGAAAGAGCGTTTGCAGATATTAGTCAATTTGTTGATGAGCGAAAGGACAAGCTCGTATTAAAGAAAGAATTGGCAGGTTTGTTTCTGTTTCTGACACGAAAGGAGAGGCCCGACACAATCGACTTCTTTTTTGATTTTTATGACCCAAACGCCCGGGATGTCTTGAAAGATTTGGCAGATTTTTCTAAAGAGAATCGTCTTACCATCAACGTCCATTTTGTTACGCCCAAGAGACGCCATCTCGATTATTCCGGCAATGAGATGAGGGTCGCTCTGGCAATAAAGAAGCTTTATCCTGATAAGTTTCTTTCTTACATTTTTTCGCGCCTAGAGAATATCAATACGTTCTACTGGATGGAACCCATAGAAGAGCTTGGAATGAATTTTGAGAAAGTGAAAAAATTGGCTACATCCGCAGGTATTGAACGGTTAGTGAAGAAAAACCAAACATTGGTGGATGAACTAAAAATAGGTGAAGGCAATATTGTTTTAATAAAGAACAATCGAATATTCAAAGCTTTTCAGTTAGAACCAGAGGAGTTGAAGAAATTCTTTACGCCTTAAGAGGTTTTTCGCAATGTAGCCTTCAGCATAACTTAGAA
>CP070807.1:1160623-1178931 GCA_020343695.1 Candidatus Omnitrophota bacterium
CGAGAAGCCAATGATGCGTTAGGGAAAAATGATTTTTTGCAGCGCATGAGGATAGTGAGAAGAGAAGCCAAAGAAAGTTCTTATTGGCTTGATCTTATTTTGGAAGCTAATGGCGATAAGAAACAAAGCATTATGCCTTTAATGCAAGAAGCAGAAGAGCTTAAAAAGATTTTTTCTTCGATTATTGACAAAACAAAATAGATGTATCTGTTTGGTGATTGGGCATTGGAATTTGTTTGTATCTTGTATCTTGTATCTTGGTTATTGATTATTAGTCAAAGATGACCTCATATATCATTCGCCGCCTGTTTTTTCTTATCCCCCTTCTTTTAATCATGAGTCTTTTTGGCTTTTTGGCGATTAATCTTGCTCCGGGAAATTATTTCGCTACCTTAAAGCAAAATCCTCAGATTTCCGAAGAGACAATCAAGATGTATGAACAGAAATATCACTTGGATAAAAACATTTTTATCCAATATTTCTATTGGTTACGCAATATTTTAAGACTTGATTTTGGCTATTCTTTTGCCTACAAAATCCCGGTATTTGAAGTGTTGAAGTTACGCATGTTCAATACCTTTATTTTGGCAATCGCCTCTCTTATATTTACCTGGTTGATCGCACTTCCTATAGGCATATACTGTGCAGTTCATCAATATAAACCCGGCGACAAAATATTTTCTTTTTTCTCGTTTATCGGGCTCTCTATTCCAAATTTTTTCTTTGCTCTTCTGCTTCTCTATCTTGCTTCGATGACAGGGCTTTTGCCTACAGGTGGAATGAGATCTTTTAATTATGATGAGCTCTCATTTTTTGGAAAAATATGGGATGTGCTCAAGCATATGATTATTCCAACCATCGTAATAGGAACATCAGGGATAGCGGGCCTTCAGCGTCTCATGCGCGGCAATATGTTAGAGATTTTACGCAGCCAGTATATCACCACAGCTCGCGCCAAGGGCCTTGCAGAAAATAGAGTTATTTATGTCCATGCTGTCCGCAACGCCATCAATCCCATGGTGACAATGTTTGGAGGAGCTTTATCTGCTCTTATAAGCGGCGCAGCTCTTACAGAAATTATCTGTAGTTGGCCAGGTTTAGGTTCACTTATGCTTGAGGCAGTAAGAAGGCAAGACTTATTTTTATTTGCAGGAGATCTCTTACTTACCTCATTTTTGTTAGTTGTAGGCTACATTATCGCGGATATTCTCCTTGCCTGGGTGGACCCAAGAATTCAGTATCAGAAGCGATAAATACAGATGAGCGATAACAAATAAACATGGCGCAAGAGAAAACATATGGTCAGTTGCGAGTAGGTTTGCAGAAGCTAAAGCGGCATAGACTTGCTATGGGGGCATTGTGGGTGCTTTTCGCTTTATATTTTTCAGCAATTTTTGCTGGGTTCTTGGCGCCCTATCACTATGACAATGAGGATCGTTCATTGAGTTATGCCCCGCCAACGAAAATCCACTTCTTTGACGAGAATAACAGATTAACCCGGCCTTATGTTTACCGGACAGAGTTTAGTTTCGATGAATTTTACAATCGTATATATGTTGAAGATACAAAACAGAAGCACTTTGTTCGGTTTTTTGCGAAAGGGGATAAGTATAAACTGTTAGGAGTGTTGTCCGCTGATATACATCTGTTTGGGGCAGAAGGCGGGCGGATATATCTTTTGGGTGCGGATTCCCGTGGCAGGGATTTATTTTCACGCATACTCTACGGAGGTCAAATTTCTCTTTCCATTGGTCTGGTGGGAATTTTTATATCACTTCTTATAGGATTGATAGTCGGTGGCATTGCAGGATACTTTGGGGGGAAAACCGACACATTGATTATGCGTATTTGCGAAATCATTATTGTATTTCCAAGTTTCTTTCTTATGCTGGCATTGCGTAGCATCTTCTCCTACTCACTTAATTCTGTGCAGATGTATTTTGTCATTGTATGTATCATGTCGATTATTGGCTGGCCTTCTCTGGCACGTGTGATTAGGGGAATGGCGCTTTCATTGCGCCAGAGAGAATTTGTATTAGCTGCCCGTGCTCTGGGAGTCTCAGATATAAAAATTATCTGGCGGCACATCATCCCTCACACATTTTCCTATGTGATTGTATCGAGCTCACTTGCAGTTCCCGGATATATTCTTGGCGAATCAGCATTAAGTATGTTGGGATTAGGAATTCAGGATCCCTACGCCAGCTGGGGCAATCTTTTATCAGAAGCAATGGCTATCTCTCAGATAAAGTTTCATCCCTGGGTACTTATCCCGGGTGTATTTATTTTCATAACTGTTATGGCATTCAATCTTCTGGGAGATGGAGCCAGAGATGTATTTGATCCAAAAATGGAAATAGGAAGAAAATACTGAAAACAATATGGACCACATTTTAGAAATTAAAAATTTGCACACCTGTTTTCATATGGAAGATTCAACTATAAAGGCAGTAGAGGGTTTGAGTCTTTCCGTAAAGCGAGGAGAAGTCTTAGGCTTAGTGGGAGAGTCTGCCTGTGGCAAGACCATTACTGCACATTCTATTATGCGCCTTATTCAGCCACCGGGTGAAATTACGAATGGCCAGGTTCTTTTTGAAGGTAAAGATTTACTGAAACTTTCCAGTGAAGAGATGCGGATGGTGAGAGGAGCAGGTATTGCTCTCATTTTTCAGGAACCTTCAGCGGCACTCAATCCTTTGTATACCGTAGGGTTTCAAGTAGCAGAAGCAATTAAAATTCATAAAAAAGACGTCACAAAAAAGGAACTTAACTCCTTAGTATCAAAGCTGTTAGAAAAAGTCGGTATTTCTAATCCAGAGGCGAGAGTTGGTGACTATCCTCATAATTTGAGCGGAGGTCAAGCTCAACGCGTTATGATTGCCATGGCTCTTTCCTGCAATCCAAAACTGCTCATTGCTGATGAGCCAACAACGGCTTTAGATGTTACCATTCAGGCTCAAATAATGGACCTTTTTCTGCAGCTGCAACAAGAAACCAAGTTTACTCTTATTCTCATCACACATAATTTAGCGCTCTGCACGCAAATTGCTGATCGTGTGGCAATAATGTATGCAGGTAAAATCGTGGAACTTGCTACAATGAGTGAGATTTTCGCGAAACCATTGCACCCATATACACGAGCACTACTTTCTTCTATACCACATGGCGCTTTACAGAAAAATAAGCTTAAGGTAATTGAAGGGGCCGTTCCTAATCCCGCGTCTAAACCGAAGGGGTGTCATTTCCATCCCCGATGCCCCATAAAAAAAGAAATGTGCACCAAGGAGTATCCGGAATATAAAGAGATTAAGAGTGCTCATGAGGTAAGTTGCTTTAGGGCGAATGAATTTCTATAAGGTAAAGAGATGTTGTTAGAAGTCAAGAAGATTAAGAAATATTATCCTATTAGAAGAGGTTTATTTTATAGAACCGTTGGTTGGATTAAGGCTGTTGACGACATAGATTTTTCTGTAGCAGAAGGAAAAACTTTAGGGTTAGTAGGAGAATCCGGATGCGGTAAGACTACATTAGCGAGAGCTATTGTAAGGCTCATTGAACCTGATGAGGCAAGTATTCGCTTTGATGGCAGAGATATAATGAGTCTTTCGCTTAAAGAAATGCGTGCTTTGCGAAAGGATATGCAGATTATTTTTCAAGATCCTTACAATTCTTTGGATCCTCGATTTACTGTAGCAAAGATTATTCGGGAAGGTCTCTTTAGCTTTATGCAGAAAGAAAATAGAAAAGCCGATTTTGAATTAATAAGAAAGATTTTGTATCAGGTCGGCCTTCCCCAAGATGCGCTCTCTCGTTATCCTCATGAGTTCAGCGGTGGGCAGCGCCAAAGAATAAGCATTGCTCGCTCGCTGGTTCTTAATCCAAAATTGCTTATACTTGATGAGCCCGTCTCTTCCTTAGATGTATCTATCCAGGCCCAGATTATTAATTTACTTCTCGATTTACAACAAAAACATGGTCTTGCGTATTTATTTATTGCCCATGATTTAAATGTTATAAGGCACCTAAGTGATGAGGTTTGTGTGATGTATTTAGGAAAGATAGTTGAGGTAGCAGCAACAGACGAACTTTTTCGAATCCCCTTACACCCCTATACGAAACTCCTGCTTTCATGCGCACCCCAGCTTGATATGAAGATGCATAAAAGAAGCATGGCCGCCAAAGAGAAGGATTTTTCTACCTTACCAGATATTCAAGGATGCAGATTCTGGCCAAGATGTAATATCAAGTCGGATGTTTGTAAAAATAGTGAGCCACAGCTAAGAGAGATAAGCTCGGGTCATTGGGTGCGGTGTTTCCTGGCAAAGTAACTTATTTAATTGACATATATAGGTAAGTTATATATAATCTAAGATTATGGATCAGGAGAAATTAAGCAAGATAAGCCAAGAACACGGTAATCCCTTCGTGGAGAATAGTTTTCCTAAGTCATTGTCGCTGAAGGAGATTCTAGAAGGATTTGAGGAGAATAAAGAGGTTTCTTGTGCGGGAAGATTAGTTGCAAAACGGGAACATGGAAAGTCCGGTTTTGCCCATATAAGTGACTGGAGCGGGAAATTGCAGATTTATGCCCAGAAGAATACCTTAGGGGATGGATTTGGCCTCTTCAAAGAGCTAGATATCGGCGATATCATAGGGGTTAAGGGTAAGCTCTTTACCACCAGGACCGGTGAGTATACGATTTTGGTAGAGGAGCTTAAGCTTCTGGCTAAGGCTCTGCGGCCCCTGCCGGAAAAATGGCATGGGCTCAAAGACGTTGAGGTGCGGTACCGTCAACGCTACCTCGATTTAATCTCAAATTCTCAGGTAAAGGATATTTTTGTGAAACGTTCAAGAATAATATCTCTTATAAGAGGCTTTTTTAATAATATGAGGTATATTGAGGTGGAAACGCCGATGCTCCATCGTATTCCAGGAGGAGCAGCAGGTAGGCCATTTGTGACTCACCATAAAGCTACTGATTCAGACGTGTATTTAAGGATTGCCCCTGAGCTTTACCTGAAACGACTCCTTGTAGGAGGGATGGATAAAGTGTATGAAATCAACAGAAGTTTTCGCAATGAAGGCGTCTCAACCAGGCATTCTCCCGAGTTTACTATGCTCGAAGCTTATTGTGCTTACTCCAACTATGAATATATGATGAAGGTATGTGAGGATTTATTTTCTCATCTTGCCCAAGAGCTTTATTCCTCATTGGTTGTTGAATATCAAGGCCAACGTATAGATTTTGCTCCTCCTTGGCAGAGAATTTCTTTTGCCGAGCTGTTTAAAAAAGAATTTGGAGTAAAGCCCGATGAACCTCAAGACAGTGTGTTAGAAAAAGTTGCAAAAAAGTTAACTCTAACAAAGGGTTTAACGCGTACTCAGATTTTAAATATTACCGAGGAGCTTATTGAGAAAAATTATCCTAAGGGTAAACCGGCATTTATTATTGATTTTTTTACATGGACTTCCCCTTTAGCAAAAAAGAAGAAGGACAATCCGTATCTGGTGGAGAGGTTTGAATTATTCGTGGGAGGCCTTGAGGTCGCCAATGCCTATTCTGAATTGAATGATCCTGTTGAGCAGCAAGAGCGATTCAGAAGCCAATTAGAAGTGGAGGAGGAGCTTCCCAAAAAAATAGATAGAGATTTTCTCTTGAGTTTACAATATGGGATGCCTCCAGCCGCCGGTTTAGGTATAGGCATAGATAGGCTGGTAATGGTTCTTCTCAATCAGTCTTCCATAAAAGACGTGATTCTATTTCCTCTCCTTAAACCCTTAGAGGACGCAGATACAAAGATGAGTAGCGAGTAGCAAGAAACGAGTAGCAAGAAATAGAATAAATCTCTCTACTCTCTACTTGCCACTCTCTACTTTCAATGAAGATGATACCTGAACTATACTTAGCACGACGCTACCTTTTTCGAGGTAAAGCCAAACATATCTCCTTCATAGGTATTATTTCCTGCATAGGAGTTGTGGTGGGCGTAGCAACGGTGATTGTGGCACTCTCTATTGTCAATGGAATTGATGGTGGGCTTATGGAGAGAATTATGCGTTTTCAATACCATCTTACTGTAGAGAGCGGCGATCAAGAACGTCTCTATCATGCCCAGGAAGTTATCGATCAGTGGCAAGAGGTTGAGATTGCCTCTTTGGCTGTACGCACGCAGGTGTTTGCCAAATTTGGCGAGGCGATTGTTCCTTTGGTCGTTAAAGGAGTTGACTTAGAGAACGAGAAAGAAAAAAACTTTTTTTCTCAATATGTGTTGCGCCAGACGCAGGATGAAGGGTTTTTTGTTGGAGAAAGCCTGCGGCAACGTTTCTACCTAAATGACGAAATAGAATTTTATCCTTTGCAGAAGCGATTGAGATTAAAGAAAGACAAGATTAGAGGGTTTTTCAAGGTGGGGCTCTATGAAGTAGATAATTATTATCTTATCACTGATTTAAAGAGGGCAAAAAAGCTTTCTCCTAACTATTACTTTTTTCTGGGGATACGAATTAAAGAGCCTTTCGGCGCCGAGAAGGAAAAAGAGAAGATTGTACAGAATTTACCCAAGGGTTTGTTTGTTTCTACTTGGATAGAGTCGAACCAGGCGCTCTTTGCAACGTTAAAATTGGAGAAACTGGCAATGTTTATTATTCTTACGCTGATTATTCTTGTAGCTTCTTTTAATATTTTCGCTACACTTACGGTCAAAGTGGTAGAGAAAACGAAAGATATAGGGATTCTCAAATCCGTGGGATTTAGTAGCAGGAGGATTCTAACGATTTTTAGCCTTCAGGGATTACTTTTAGGAATTATTGGAATTATTGGAGGGTCTCTTTTGGGGTTAGGTATCTGTTTTCTTCTTCAGAGGTATCCTTTTATAAGGATACCAGAAGAGATATTTTTCACAGAGTATTTGCCGGTGACGATTCGTTACGCTGATGTTATTCTAATTGATGTTCTTGCTCTCTGCATTGCTTTTATTTCAAGTTTATTTCCGGCGATAAAGGCATCGAGATTGCCTCCTTGTGAGGCCTTAAGATACGAATAAGGAAAATGAGCGGTATGGAGAAATTACTAGAGGTAATTACACTTACAAAAGTATATCGTAATGGGGCCGATGAGGTAGTTGCCTTAAAGAATGTCTCTCTTCCTATTTTTACCCATGACTATGTGAGTGTTGTGGGTCCTTCAGGCGCAGGAAAGTCTACGCTTCTGCATAGCATAGGGGGCCTGGAGCCTCCTTCACAGGGAGCGGTAGTTTTTAAAGAGAAGAGTATTTATCAGATGAAAGATGCAGAGCTTTCAGCCTGGAGGAATACAACTGTGGGTTTTGTATTCCAGTTTTACCATCTCATTGAGGAATTAAATATATGCGAGAACATTACGCTGTCGGCGGTTCTAGGAAAAAGAAAATCTTCTTTCAAAAGAGCACAAGAGTTGTTAAAATATTTAGGCATAGAAGCCCGCGGTAACTTCTTTCCTTCCCAATTAAGCGGAGGAGAAAGACAAAAAGTTGCCATCGCTCGTGCTTTGATAAATGACCCTCAGATTATTCTTTGTGATGAGCCTACGGGAAACCTCGACAGTGACTCCGAGGAGAAGGTAATTGACCTCCTAGGACGGCTCCACAGAGAACAAAATAAGACAATAATTTTAGTGACGCACAATTTAGAATTAGCTAAAAAGGCAGAGAGAGTCTTGTACCTTAAAGACGGAAAGTTAAATCGGTAAAGTGGCCGCTGTTGCCGTAATGTATGTGTGAGAGAGTATACCAACATAACGATTCAATAACGTAATAATGGAGGGTGATTATGCAGGTGTATCTCAATGGGAAGTTAGTGGATAAGAAAGATGCGAAAGTCTCTGTGTTTGATCATGGATACCTTTATGGTGACGGAGTCTTTGAGGGTATTCGTTCTTATAATTGCCTTGTGTTTAAGTTGAAGGAGCACATTGATCGTCTTTATGAGTCAGCCCACACTATTGTCCTCGATATTCCTTTGAGCAAAAAAGAGATGGTGAGCGCGATTATCAATACATTAAAAGCTAACAGTCTGAGGGACGCATACGTCAGAGTGCTAGTTTCTCGAGGAGAAGGAGATTTGGGCCTTGACCCTCGAAAATGCAAAGGAAAAGAAACGGTGGTTATCATAGCTGACAAGATCGCTCTCTACCCCAAGAAATTATATAGCAAGGGAATGGAAATTATCACAGTACCTACGGTAAGAAATATACCTGAAGCATTGAACCCCCAGGTTAAATCGATGAATTATTTGAATAACATCTTAGCCAAACTCGAAGCAATAAACGCTGGCTATGAAGAAGCATTAATGCTTGACCATCTTGGGTATGTTACTGAGTGTACAGGCGACAATATCTTCGTCGTGAAGCGAGGCCAACTTTATACGCCTCCTCAATGCATGGGGACGCTCCGAGGAATTACGCGTGACACAGTGTTAGATATTGCCAAAAAATTGAAGCTGGCTACCCATGAGCATGTACTCACTCGGCATGAACTCTACATTAGTGAAGAATGTTTTTTAACAGGAACAGCAGCAGAGATTGTTCCTGTGGCCAAGGTTGATGGCAGACGCATCGGTGATGGAAAGCCGGGAAGAGTCACCAACCGCATTTTGAGAGAGTTGAAAAAATTAACGAAGACCCAAGGAACCAAGTACAAACTATAAACTCGGCAAGCATGCTGTGCGATGTATGTCATAAAAATATTGCCACGGTGCATCTGACGGAGATCATCAACGAGAAGGTTGTTGAGATGCATATCTGTCAGGAGTGCGCGAAATTAAAGGCTGAGGAACTTAAAGAGCAACTGAGCATTTCCGATCTCCTCGGAGGCTTGGTGGGGATGGGGCCGATTGAGAAAGAGGAGAAAGCCTTACACTGTCCTTCCTGTCATCTTACCTATGGAGAGTTTAAGAAAAAGGGAAGGCTTGGATGCGGAAAGTGCTATGCTACCTTCAAAGTACAGCTCTTACCGCTTTTAAAGAATATTCATGGTTCAACGCACCACACCGGAAAGGCTCCTTTTGTTAAGGAGAAGAAGAAATCACGAGAAGAGACAATGAAAGGATTGAGAAACAGACTGCAGCGAGCTATTCATTTAGAGGAATACGAAGAAGCTGCACGTCTGCGCGATGAGATAAAAAACCTAGAGAGAAAAGATAAATAAAGGAGATGTTCGAGGAATTTTTAAACAATCAGGATAGTTGGCTCAACGGCAGAGGTCCTTCTGCAGAGATTGTTTTCTCTTCCCGTATCCGTCTGGCGAGGAACTTTGATGAGTACCCTTTTACCTCGCGAGCCGCTTCTCAGCAGAGAGAAGCTATCCTTCAAAAGATAAGCGGGTTGTACCCTAAGGTGAGGCGTTTAAAAAAGAGCCTTTTTATCTCTATGGAGAAGGTAAGTGATTTGGATAAACAGTTTTTACTCGAGCGCCATTTAGTGAGTCAAGAGCATATTTCTACCTTGAAAGGTAAAGGACTAATTGTCTCTGGTGATGAGAATGTTGCAATAATGGTGAATGAGGAAGACCATTTGCGAATGCAAGTCATTATGTCGGGATTTAATCTTGAGGGGTGTTGGGAAATTTTAGATGAAATTGACGATGAATTGAGCAAGATGGTTTCTTTCGCATTTGGTGCCTCTTTAGGATACTTAACTGCCTGCCCTACGAATGTTGGTACGGGCTTGCGGGCTTCGTGCATGTTACATCTACCGGCATTGGTGCTCACCAAGAGGATTAATAAGATATTGGAATTGCTGGCAAAAGTATCGTTTACCACCCGAGGTCTTTTTGGGGAAGGTACACAAGCGTTGGGTAATTTCTTCCAAATTTCTAACCAGGTAAGTCTGGGGCTCTCCGAGAGGGAGCTTATTGAGAATCTGTCAGGAGTGGTAAATCAGCTCGTCTCTCAAGAGATAGATGCGCGAAATACACTTTTAAAAAAGTATAAAATAAGTACAGAAGATAATGTATGGCGGGCGTTGGGGATTTTAAGGAGCTCTCGTTTAATAAGCACCAGTGAAGCATTGAATCACCTTTCGTTGTTGTCTTTGGGTTTGGATTTAGGTATAATTAAAGGAACCTGCGTCTTCGGCAGCAAGCAGACAAGGGAGTTGCTCAACAGTCTTTTTATTCTTATTCAACCTGCTCATTTACAGAAGATAGAAGGAAAGGCATTAAAAGAAGAAGAGAGAGATTATATACGGGCAGCGATTTTGAGGGAAAAGTTGAGGGATGGCAGAGAATAGATTGGAAGGCAGAGAGCAAAGAGATGCATTATCTGATTGCTCAGCATGAATTACTGAAGGAGGGTTTATAATGTTTAATCGATTTACAGAAAGAGCAAGAAAAGTGTTAGTACTCGCAAAAGAGGAGGCCCGACGTTTTAATCATGATTATATTGGCACAGAACACATTCTTTTAGGGTTAATACGGGAAGGAGAAGGGGTTGCCTGTGCAGTCCTGCAAAATTTAGGGATAGATTTGGAACGCCTGAGAATGGAAATTGAAAAGCTCATCTCTCCTGGAAGTGTGGCTTCTGTGTTGGGAGATATCCCTTTTACCCCCAGAGCTAAGAAAGCACTAGAGCTGGCTGCTGAGGAAGCGCGCAGTTTAGGCCATAATTATATTGGCACAGAACACGTTCTTTTAGGGTTAATACGGGAAGGAGAAGGTCTTGCTTCTCAAGTCTTATTTTCTTTAGGAGTGGATTTAAGGAGGGTCAGAGAGGAAATCGCAGCTCTTTTAGGAGGAGTGCATCAGCAACCTACGCAGGGAGCTACAACGTCTAAAACCCCGGCATTGGATTCATTTGGACGAGACCTTACGCTTCTTGCAAGAGAAGGAAAACTTGATCCGGTAATTGGCAGGAAGGTAGAAATAGAGAGAGTCATTCAGGTTCTCTCTCGCCGCACAAAGAATAACCCAGTTCTTTTAGGTGAAGCAGGCGTAGGAAAGACTGCGATTGTGGAAGGATTAGCTCAGAGTATTGTGAAAGTAAATGTCCCGGAGGTGTTGCGGAACAAGAGAATTGTAGTTTTGGATTTAGCACTAATGATTGCAGGAACAAAGTATCGTGGTCAATTTGAAGAAAGAATCAAAGCAGTTATGGAAGAGATAAAGCGCTCTAAGGATGTAATTATTTTTATCGATGAGCTGCACACCCTGGTAGGAGCAGGGGCAGCAGAGGGCGCAATCGATGCCTCGAATATCTTAAAGCCAGTACTTTCAAGAGGTGAAATTCAGTGTATAGGAGCAACGACGCTTGATGAGTATAGAAAGCACATTGAGAAAGACGCCGCTTTAGAGAGGAGATTTCAGCCCATTTTTGTTGATCCCAATACGGTTTCAGAGACACTTGAAATCTTGAAAGGCTTGCGGGATAAATACGAGGCTCATCACAGGGTAAAATTTACTGATCAGGCCCTTGAGGGAGCGGCGAAGCTCTCCGATAGATACGTTTCAGGAAGGTTTTTGCCTGATAAGGCAATTGATTTAATCGATGAGTCAGGAGCCAGAGCACGTCTTACGGTTCTCACCGCACCGAAAGAAATAAAGGAGCTCGAGGAGAAATTAGGAGAGCTTACGAAAGAAAAAGAAGCTTTAATCAAGCAGCAGGATTTTGAAGCAGCTGCCCGCCTAAGAGACGAAGAAAAGAGCATACGCCTAAAGTTAGAAAACCTAAGGAAAGAGTGGGGCAAACAACGAGATCAAATTATTCCTATGGTGAGTCAGGAGGATATTGCCCGATTGGTCGCCTCCATTACAGGCATACCTATCTATCGGCTGGAGGAAAAGGAATCTGAGAAGCTTTTGCGTACCGAAGAGGAACTCACCACGAGGGTTGTCGGTCAGCAAGAAGCAATCGCCGCGATTGCGCGCAGTATAAGACGCGCACGGGCAGGAATTAAGGAACCTCGCCGGCCCATCGGTTCATTTATGTTTTTAGGCCCCACAGGGGTAGGAAAGACACTTCTGGCAAGAGCCCTCGCAGAATTTATGTTTGGCGATGAAGAAGCACTCCTTCAGCTAGATATGAGCGAGTATATGGAAAAATTTAATGTATCACGGCTTATCGGTGCTCCTCCTGGATATGTTGGTTATGAAGAGGGAGGGCAGTTATCTGAACGAGTAAGACGTCGGCCTTACTCAGTGGTGTTGCTCGATGAGATAGAGAAGGCTCATCCGGATGTGTTTAATATTCTTCTGCAAATACTCGAAGAGGGAAGACTAACTGATAGTTTCGGAAGACGCGTTGATTTCAGAAATACCATTCTCATTATGACTTCAAATGTAGGAGCAGAGATTATTCGTAAGCGTGGTTCTTTAGGATTTAAGGCAGTTACCGAAGATATAGGGTATGAAGATATGAAGAGCTTGCTTCTTGAGGAAGTAAAAAAGACCTTCAAGCCCGAATTTCTTAATAGGCTTGATGAGGTAATTGTGTTTAGACCATTGAGTAAGGAAGCGTTGAGTAAAATCGTAGACATAGAGATTGGATATGTAAATAAGCGTCTCGTCGAGCAAGGTTTCGAGGTAGTATTAACCAATGAGGCAAAAGAGCTTTTTATTGAGAAAGGGTTTGATCCAGTGTTTGGCGCCCGACCCCTGAAGCGGGTTATTCAGAGATTTTTGGAAGATCCGTTAGCTGAGGATATTATTAAAGGAACTTTTGCTAAGAAATTAGAGAAAGAAAAGCAGTTGAAGGTAAAAATAACGAAAAAGGGGGAGGAATTACGATTTGAATGAAATTTTTCTGTCTTCTTTTCTTCCTTTTTGTAGGTACTGTTTCTACCTCTTTACCCTCATGGGCCCTCTCGGAACATGAGAATAACTACATAGAGGTTGATTTTACCAAGAGAGAAGCTCATCTCAAGGGCTTTTATCTTGGGAACGAGAAGGTAGAGGGTCTTTTCTCTTTCGATATCAAGAAGCAAGAGAGTTTAATTTCTGGGTCCAGAGGCCATGTATTCGTATGTACTATAGAAGGTCAAAATGTTTTGTTAGGCACAAAGACATTGCCGTGGCTCAAAGCAAAATTGATAAAGAGAGGGTCGATTATTGAAATTGCCTACCTTTACTTTCCTGAATTTATGGTAAAAGGCGAAATCAATTTAAGCAAAGGACACATTGTTTTGAATATGGAAGGGGGTTGGCAACAGAATTCCCCTATCTTAGAAGGCCTGACACACTTAAAAGCAAGAATTTGGGGAAAGTTACGAAATCCCTTAGTCAGCGGAACAGTTACCATAGAAGAGGGAAGATATAATGGCATGGAGTTTCGTCGTCTTGCTTTAAATTTTCTTGGAAAACACCCGCTTCTTAATATTACTGATTCTAAAGTTACCTTAAGAGATGGCAATACCTATGAGATGGTGGGAGAAATTGACTTGAGAAATTTCGAGAATCTTATCGCTGGCGCAGATTTTGTTTCTCAGAAGGTTTCTTTTGGGGGATGGGAGATTCTTTCTGAAGAAGACAAGGCAGCAGGTTTAAAAAAGAATGTAGATGAGAAATTTGATATCCTTTTTGATACATATAGCCAGGAAGATGAATTTTCTATCGAAAGAGAGTCTTATTCAAACGGATTAGATACAGGAGCTGAGGTGCGCTATAAAGTAGAAAAAGGTCAGTTTATACGACTGCGAATGCAAGAAGATAGAACAATTGTGGGATTTGAAAAGAGAAAAGAATTTTAATCGTAAGATGCAAAACGCAAAGAAGCATCCCTGGAAGTTACTGCACAAACCAAAAGGAAAAAAGAAGTAAAATGTTTTACTGTTCACAATGTGGATATAAGTCAGTTAAGTGGTTAGGCAGGTGCCCTACCTGTAATAGTTGGGAGACCTTTGCTGAGGAGAAGGATTATGAGGGAGGCCAGGTTATGCGCGAGAAGATGAGCCCTCAGCTTTTAAAGAATATTGAAGAGAGCGAATTCTTTAGAACTTCTACAGGCTTAAAAGAATTTGATCACATTATAGGGGGAGGATTGGTGAGAGGAGAAGTGCTCCTTGTGGGAGGAGAACCGGGAGTGGGAAAGTCTACGCTGCTTTTGGAAGTCGCCTCTTTGCTTTCACAAGAAGGAAAAACTCTTTATGTGAGCGCTGAAGAATCACCCCAACAGGTTGCCCTGCGAACCAAAAGGCTCCAACGTAATTTTGATAACCTCTATATTTTGGGAGAAGATGATTTGCGTCTGGTTTATGAATATGTAAAGGAATACGAATTTAAGTTCATCGTTATCGACTCTATTCAGGTAGTTCAGCATCCTGATTACGAAGGCTCCAAGGGCAGTATATCACAAATTAAAGGGTGTGCCGATTACCTTACGCAGATTGCAAAATCAAGTGGTATTGCAATATTTATTGTTGGCCATGTTACTAAGGAGGGCGCGATTGCCGGACCGAAATTGCTCGAGCATATCGTTGATTGTGTCCTCTACTTTGAAGGAGAGACACTTTCACATTACCGAATTTTGAGAACGGCCAAGAACCGGTTTGGACCCACAGGGGATATTGCTGTCTTGGAGATGACTTCTGTGGGGTTAAAAGAGGTCAGGCGTACAACCGATATTTTTCTTCCTCATAAGGAAAAGTCTGTTTCAGGTAGTAGTGTCGTGTGCGTGATTGAAGGCCTAAGACCCATTTTAATAGAAATGCAAGCTTTGGTGAGTAGGGCGAATTTTGGCGTTGCGCGGAGACGATGTTTAGGGTTTGATTTCAATCGATTTTCTCTCCTGGTTGCGATTATTGAGAAAAGATTAAAATGTTCTTTATCTAGCGAAGATGTATTCCTTAATGTTGCGGGAGGCCTAAAGATTACTGATCCTGCGGCAGATTTAGGGGCAGCGATCTCAATTGTCTCAAGCTATAAAGAGAGAGATGTTTCTTTGAATAGTGCTTTTATTGGAGAAGTCGGCTTGGCAGGAGAATTACGCAGGGTAAATAATATCAATTTACGATTAAAAGAAGCAGAACGTACCCATTTTAAACACTGTTTTATTCCCGAAAGTAACATCAAAGAGGTAGAGGGAAAATTTGATTGCAAGATTGAAGGGCGCTCATCATTAAAAGAGGTTGTCGACGGAGTTTTTAAATAATTTTATTACATTATGACTACAGCGATTCAAGATAGATTGCGCAGATTAGAAGTTATGGGTTTTTTTAATAATCGCTGTAATCTTTTCTAAATTTGTGTAATCGTTTTTAAAGGAGGTGCGTATGTTTGGTTTACTGCTCCTGCGAGGATTTTTTGTTTTTATCTGTACGGTGGTAGGATTTTATGTGGGAGGCGATAACTACGTTTTCGGTGCCACTGTCGGATTTATTATTGGTTTAACAGTGGCTTTGTTTGAAGCGATTGCCCGCAATGTGTCATTGAAGGGGTTATCGAGTGCGGTATTCGGGGTACTTTTAGGCCTACTTTTGGCGAGGATATTTAACGATGCCTTGAATTTTTTCCTTCTCCCCGAAGATATAACCAATATTATACGGTTGAGCATCACTTTTATTTTTGTCTATTTAGGGCTAACCTTAGGGATCAAGGGGCGAAGTGAGTTCAATGTCGTTATCCCCTATGTGAAGTTCAAACGTCAAGAGTTAAAGGAGGAGGCCGTTGTAGTAGATACAAGCAGTATCATCGATGGAAGAGTTTTAGATATAGTCAAGGCAGGATTTTTGGAAGCACGGTTCATTGTGCCCCGTTTTATCCTTAATGAGTTGAGGACATTAGCAGATTCTACTGAGCATATGAAGCGCCAGAAAGGGAAAAAGGGGATAGAGACTCTTCACTCTCTAAAAAAAGAGCAACACATAGAAGTTATTATTCATGATGAAGAAGTCAAAGGTGTAACGAGCGTTGATGAGAAGATTGTGCGATTAGCAAAGAATTTAGATGCGAAAATTCTTACTACCGACTACAACTTAAATCGAATTGCGCAGCTCCAGGGAGTAAAGGTTCTTAATATAAACGATTTAGGCAATGCTCTTAAGCCGATTTTCATCGCCGGTGAACGATTCGCCTTGAAGCTAATTAAGGAAGGAAAAGAACATAATCAAGGTGTAGGTTACCTAGAGGATGGGACAATGGTGGTGGTAGAAAATTCGCGTTGGCTTATTGGAAAAACCGTAGAAGTAGAAGTTACTTCAGTTCTACAGAGTCCAAGCGGAAGGATTATCTTTACGAAACTTGTATCCTAAAAAAGTAGCAAGTAGAGAATAGAGAGTTTTTGCTTCTTGTTAGGTATCACTCTCTACTCGCTACTCTTTTGTAAAATAAATATTGTATGAATGTTGGAGTGGTGATTGTTTGTGCAGGAAAGGGCAAAAGGCTAGGCAATCCAGATAAGGCAATTTTGAAGTTGAGGGATGAGCCTCTTTTCTCATATGCGGTTGGTACATTTGCAAAGATAAAAGAGGTCAAGCAGATTGTTCTTGTGTTGAGCAAGCGACATTTATCTATTGTGCAAGAACTTATTAAGGATAAGAGAGTTACTCTCATCGAAGGGGGCAGGCATCGTAGAGATTCAGTGTACAATGGTCTCTGTGCTCTCGACCGAAAAATACAACATGTACTTATTCACGATGGAGCACGTCCCTTTGTCTCCAGAGGCGTGATACAATGCATCTTGAAGGCCCTTAAAAAACATCCCGCAGTAATCTGCGGTATAAAGACTAGAGACACTCTCAAAGTAATTAATAGTCAAAGGGTTGTGAAAAAGACATTGAACAGAGATGGTGTGGTTTCTATTCAAACACCGCAAGGTTTCCGTAAGGACTTAATAATTGAAGCATATAGGCGTGCGCCTAAAGCTCCTGTTACTGATGACGCACAGTTAGTAGAGCGTATGGGAGAGGCAGTGAAGGTAATTGAGGGTGATATATTGAATTTTAAAATCACCTACCCAGAGGATGTTTGTTTTGCCGAACGGCTAGCAACGATAGCAAAATGACGGATTATAGAGTTGGGTTTGGTTTTGATATCCATCGGATGAGCAGAAAGCGTAAAGGTATCATCTTAGGCGGTGTCAATATTGCCTGTTCATTTGGCCTCGTTGCTGTTTCTGACGGAGACGTTGTCTTGCATGCTGTTTCTGATGCACTCTGTGGTGCATGTGGATTAGGTGATATTGGCGACTATTTCCCGCCCTCTTCACAAAAATCGAAAAACATCAGTAGTAGAAAAATTGTAAAGGTTGTGTTGGCCGCGATAAAGCGAAGATTCAGAATCGTAAATATTGACGTAACGATCATTACAGAGAAACCGAAACTGGTAGTATATAAAAAGAAGATTGTAGATTCATTAACTCAAATTTTTTCAACCCCGTATATAAATTTGAAGATAAAATCTAAAGAAGGTCTCGATATTTTGGGAAGTAAAAATTCTATGAGTTGTATAGCTACGGTTTTGGTAGAAGAATGTTAAGGATATATAATACATTAACAAAGCAGAAACAAGAGTTTAAACCGCAAGAGCCCAGCCGGATAAATATGTATGTATGCGGGGTTACTGTCTATGATGACTGCCATATTGGCCATGCCAGAAGTCTCTATATTTTTGAAGTAATAAGGCGGTATCTGAAACAAAAAAGTTTTGACGTAAGATTCATACGTAATATTACTGATATCGACGATAAAATTATCAACCGCGCCAATGAGCTTGCTGTTGATTGGAAAGAATTGGTAAAGACATACATCGATAAATATTATAAAGATTTAGAGAGGTTAGAAATTCCATCTGCCGATGAGGAACCACGGGCAACTGAGAATATCTCTGAAATGATTAAGCATATAGAAGGGTTAATTGAGAGAGGCTATGCCTATGTGACAAAGAGCGGTGTGTACTTTAACGTACGTAAATTTAACAGTTATGGCAAGCTTTCGGGCCAGAGCGTGGATGAGATGCGCAGCGGCGGGCGAATCGCGCCTGATGAAACAAAGCAGGATCCGCTCGATTTCGCTTTATGGAAAATATCGAAAGAAGGAGAACCGTATTGGGAGAGTCCTTGGGGAAGGGGAAGGCCCGGATGGCATATTGAGTGCTCGGTCATGAGCCAGAGACACCTTAAAACAGAAACCTTGGATATACATGGCGGGGGAAGAGATTTGATTTTCCCACATCATGAAAACGAAATAGCTCAATCAGAGGCTCTTAGTGGCAGGCCATTTGTTAAATACTGGATGCATCATGGGTTACTCACGATAAACGGACAGAAGATGGCAAAATCATTAGGAAATTTCGTTACCATAGGAGATTTTATAGCAAAACACAGGGATCAAGATTTATTAAAACTCT
>CP070807.1:1179031-1205732 GCA_020343695.1 Candidatus Omnitrophota bacterium
TCCACCTCTAACTTCCTTGCAAGGTAGGAGAGGGCTGGCGTAGGAACTATTCCTGTTAAAACAGCATCTATCCCATAAGAATTCAACGCATCAACCAAAACCATTTCTATTCGCTGACCGCTCATCCTGCTATCTCTACCGATGACTACCTTATAGTTTTTTCCTTCTCCTCCTCTATGAAGAAGTAACTTCGCTGCGCTACAACCTATCTTAAAAAGCATCCCGTTAGTTAAAGGGTAGATTCCGGGAGTCCCTCTTATTCCATCGGTTCCAAACAACCGGTCGTGCCTTTCTTCTAAATGGTTTTCCATAGGCCCCTTTCTTTTTCTATTCTATGTCCTTTTGAACACACCCTTAAAATGCGCAAGGTCTTTTGACTAACGAAAAGCTACTGCGTATGTGTAGAATTACCTCTATGGTTACTAGAGTAATAGCGGCTGTAAAAATCGGGGATATAGTAGTCTGCTTTCGTGAGCACAAATCCAAGTAATTTTGCATGTGCTTGCCCAAGCAACTCTTTTGCTTTCTTCACTACGGGCGCATGTGTCCGTTGAGCTTGCACAACAAGAATTACCCCATCGGTCTGTGTTCCTAAGACCCCTGCATCGGTAAAGGGAAGAAGCGGGGGTGTATCTAATATAATGTAGCTAAATGATTCGCTCTTAAGCGCCTCTATTGCCGCTCTCATTTTTTTAGATCCGAGAAGTTCTGAAGGGTTATGAGGTGCCTGGCCCCCAGGAATCACAAAGAGATTAGGTATCTTTGTAGGGACAATTGCCTCTTGGGGCTGAACTTTACCGGTGAGTATATCTGATAATCCCGGCTTAGGGTTTACGTTGAACAATGCATGAATCGAACCTCTCCTTAAATCACAATCCACCAAAAGTATCTTACACTCTAAATCGTGCGCCAGACATACTGCTAAATTTGCAGCGGTGATGGTTTTACCTTCTCCCTGTACGGAACTTGTGAGAGTAAGGATACGGGGACTAGCAACTGGTTTTACCGACGTCACTTTATGGAAAGTAGATTTCTTTGTCAGATACGACTTCACATTGGTACGTAAAATTCTATATTGCTCAGAGAGCGGAGAAGAGTAATCAAAATACGTAACAACTCTGGGATCTATACCGGAATTATCCGTGGCTTTAGCAACGTAAAATCGGTCTCTTCTTCGCTTGAGAAATTCTTCAAGATTGTTTTTCTTAGACGAGACTACCTCTTGAGGAGTTTTTCTATAGGGTGTAGGCGGCTCCTTAAGAGAAACCTCTCTTCTCGCTACTGGTTCTGGCTCACTCTCCGTAGCAACAGATACCCCCGAAGAACCTGCCAAATCTTGCTGTCGTTGCTTTTCTCTCTCTTCCATTACCTTTTTGAGTGCATCACTCATTTTTCCCATTCTTTTCCTCCCTCTTTAAATGACCGTTCATTTACAATCCTGTCTCTTATAAAACCCGCAAACTCACTCCTCAACTTGTACCTAATTCATCTATCTCCCGTGCAACTTCATTAATCACGCATTCGGAAATGTAGAACTTTTCTTTTAAAAAGCCTGTGAGAAGCGCCCTATCACAGATGGTATTAATAATGCGTGGTACCCCCTGCGAATAAGAGTAAATTTTATCGAGCGCAGGTTTTCCAAAAATAACATTGCCGTTTGTTCCAACAACTTTGAGGCGATGCCGAATGTACTCTTTTGCTTCAGGTTTTGTGAAAGGATAAATATGGTAGGAAACCGCTATGCGTTGACGCAGCTGTGCTAATTCTTTTCGCGAAAGAAGTTGGCGCAACTCCGGTTGACCCATGAGGATGATCTGAATTAATTTCTCTTTTTCTGTCTCTAAATTTGAGAGCATCCTTACCTCTTCCAACACATCTCTGCGTAAATTCTGCGCTTCATCAATCACTAACACCACATTGAATCCTAATGAAGCTTGCTCCAAGAGGTATCTATTCAGAGCGGCCAAGAGCTTGACTTTTGTCCATGTATCTCTAAAAGGAATTTCTAAATCATCTAAAATTGCGGTAAGCATCTGTTTGGGGGTAAGATGAGTGTTTGAAATAAGGGCCACCTTGGTTCCGCTCTCCAGATATTTAAGAAGCGCGTGCCACACAGTGGTTTTACCTGAACCTATCTCTCCCGTAATAACAGCAAACCCTTTTCTTTCTTTAATCGTGTAGAGCAAGCTATTCAAAGCCTCAAGATGCTTTTCGCTCTCGAAAAAGAACTTGGTATCCGGGGTTACACTAAATGGCTTCTCAGTAAATTGGTAAAATTGTTCATACATAAATTCACCCCCCTAAATTCACAAAGTTCGCCCCAACGCGTACGATAAGAATTGAAGCGAGCGTAGCTAAAAGCGTAAGGATTACCATGAGCACGAACATCTTTTTCTTGAATTTTCTCTTCTGCTCAATATCCTCGTCAGTGATAATCTTTGAAATAGAACCGAGCACAGGTTGATCAAATGATTTCTTAATTTCCTCAGCATTTTTAAAAGAGGAATCTGTATATTCTAGAAGATAGGTAAATCCAAAGCCAACCATTCCTCCCAAAATTAATCCTAAGAGGTTTAATTTTGCCTTATTCGGTTTTATGGGGATGAGGGGAAGACGTGCTGGCTCAATAATTCTAAATTTGGTGCGGTTTTCTGAATTATCAAGCCGTTCGGTGATATTCGCTGACTCTAATCGTTCAAGCAGCATCGCATATATCCTTCCATTAATTGCTTTATCGCGAGAGAGCCTTGCCAATTCTTCTTGTTGACGAGGTAGCGACCCTGCAATATCCACGTAAAGCTGAGGATCCACCCCCGTTCTTTTGGCTGCTTCTCCAATGTACTGATCACGTTTTTCCTTCAGTGAAGCTATTCTGCGCTTAATATCTTTTATCCGCGGATGTTCATCTGTGCAGTCCACCGATGCAATTACGAGCTCCGCCTCTAAATTTGCCAACTCTGTACTAATGTGTACTAAAGGAGCAGTAAAACCAGCAGATTCCTCAAGCACAGAGGCATTGGTTGTTTGTTGCAATTGAGGAAGCACCTCCAGACCATAGACCTCTTTGAACTGACGCAATGCTGCCTCAGATTGATCCAATTTTCCTTTATAAATCGCAAGTTGCTCCTCGATAAAATCAATGGCTGAACCCGTATCTTCATTGATTAAAGAGATGTTTCGTTCAATGAGGATATCGCTCAGTGTATTGACGAGCTTTTGCGTACCATGCCTGTCTCTACCTTGATAGGCAATCATTACGACATCTTGCGATTTCATTGTCAAAATTATGCTTCTGCGTATGCTATGGATGAGTCTTTCCAATTCCAAGGGAGTTCTTGCATTCTTGTTTAAATCGAGACGCTCTACAAGTTGATAGAGCCTTGGCCATGCAAGGATTTCCTCCCGTAATGTATGAAGTCTTTCTGTCACATCACTTGAAACCGCTAAATTCTTCAAGAGAGGATTCACAACCTTTTTATCCTCTATGAGAATAATTGCTTTTGCTTCATACACCTTGGGGAGAAAATAGCTACTCACCAAGAAAGAAATATAAATCATTACTAAAGGCACGATGAAAAACCACTTACGTCTTTGGAATATGTGAACATAGTAGCTCATATTAAATTTTTGTTTTTGACTCTCCATAGTTTAACCTCCGGTTTTGGTATTGCTTTTGGCAATACACATATCATTATTTGTATCCATCTATGAGATCTTCTACAACAGCCGCTCGTGTAATAGGAGCGAGTAACTGCCTCAAAGCTCTATTGATTTCACTCGGTATTGTTGAAGGAACAACAATTAAATCACCAGACGCTAAAGTGAGATTGTCCTTTAATATTCCTTTATAGAGAAGAAGAAATATATCAACCTTCTGGAAGGCGGGCTCCTCATTCGCAGGATTAATTACATAAACTCTGCGCAATGCGGCATCAGGAGTGGGTAGCCCCGCCGCAACGAGTGCCTCACGCAATGTCACGGTATCTCCTGTCATGGGATATTTTCCCGGTCGCGCTACTTCTCCCAAAATATATACAAACTTACTGCGGTAAGCTAAAATAGTCACGCTCGCCTCAGGAAACTTTACATACTTCTGGAGGTCCTTCTCTAAATTTTCTTTAAGTTGTTCTTTTGTTAACCCTTCTGCCTGTATATCTCCCACAAAGGTGTATTGAATATTTCCATCGGGTCCGATTACAAACTCACCACTGAATTCGGGTTGATTCCGCACCAAAACCTCAACCACATCTCCTTGTCCTAACGTATACGTGGTGGTCGTACCTTCTATCACGACCTCCTGTACGGCCTCCTGCTCGCCTTTGACTTCTTGTTCTTGCTCTTGGGCAATGCCTTGTGACGAGCACAACAGAAATCCCATCAATGCCACTACGCCTATAGTCAATACTTTACTCATCCTCATGCCTTCCTCCTCTTTAATAAAGAGAGCTGCGAAAACTCTTTAGCTCTCCCAATTCCCTATGTGTATACACACGCCATCCTCGCCAATCCTTTTTTGCTTTTCTTACCTTTCCTGCTTTTTCCCAACGCAGGATTGTCTTAGGAACCACCCCTATTTTTTGAGCAACTTGAGTAATTGTCATTTTGCCATCCTGTGCCATTTTGCCTCCTTACCTTATAAGTAAGCTTTCGATAAATACTTAAGACATCCTCCCCCACCTACAATCATTTGCTGGTCTGTCCGAGATTGTCCCAGACACTATGAATAAGCAGGTTTTATGCCAATTTCGCAATAAAATATTTGTATTGCTATAACGTATTGATTAACAAGGAGAAAAAAGATAAATAAATTTTAAAAAATTTTTACAAAGACAGATAAGGAAAATAATGCTCCTCAAATGTCTAAAAATAAAGACACATTACATTGTTTACACTCGTTCTGAAGGTGTCAAAACTAACAAAACCTCTCAAGAAACCTCTATTTTCATTGGTGAATATTCAGTTTATTTACTTGAACATAATGTATCTGGTTTTAAACACGCAAGACAAGTGCCTTATAAATATGGGGGTTAAAAGAGGTCTGATAGGAAGAATCTTTGAGGTGGGTAGATATTTATCCAAATATAGTGTCCAGAGACATCATCACAATAAACCCGATAATTAGCCAGATGGTAGCGATTTTACCAAATCCTTCTTTGTGAGATTCAGGGATAATCTCTCCACTTATCACATAGAGCATGCATCCAGCAGCAAAAGCCAATGCAATGGGTAAAACCTTAAAAAAGATAACTACCAACGTAACGCCTAAAATTCCTCCCAAAGGCTCAACAAGACCGGTTAAGGTGGCAATGGAAAAACTGTATCTTTTAGAATATCCTTCGGCTCTCAAGGGAAAGGCTACAGCTGCCCCCTCAGGGATATTTTGAATACCAATTCCCATTGCAAGCGCAAGTGCACTCTTAATATCCCCGGCGCCAAAACCAACGCCGACGCTTAAACCTTCGGGGAAATTGTGGATTGTGATAGCGAAAATGAAAAGGGAAATCTTTCGCAAATGTGACGAAGAGCCTTCTTTTCCTTTTAAGAAATGCTGATGAGGGATAAATTTATCACATACCTCCAAAAATATGACACCTAATATGAATCCCACAATTACCTGAAAAACTGAACCTTTCCCTAAGGCAGGAACAAGGAGGCTAAAAAAGGTTGCGGCGAGCATCACCCCTGCCGCAAATCCTAACATCGAGGCATACACTTTCTGGTTAAGCCGTTTTATAAAAAATACCGGTATAGCCCCTACTGAAGTGGCTAATCCCGCAAGAAGGGAAGCGATTAAACCAAAAAGGATAATATTCATCTCAAAACAAATTAAAATTTGTGGGTCGATAAATATCTAAAGGCAGAAAGGCAGGCTTTTGAACCTTCTCCGCAGGCAATGATAATTTGTTTTTCAGGGACACTAGAAACATCTCCAGCAGCAAATATTCCTTCCACACTTGTCTTATTCTGGCAATCTACAATTATTTCATTCCGCTGATTCCTCTTCAAGATATTTGCACACCCAGAATTAGGGATGAGCCCGATTTCCACAAACACTCCTTCAACATCCAATTGTGATATCTTGCCTGTCCTTTCAACTTCTATACCCTTGACAAATGTCTCTCCATATATTCTTTTCACCTGAGAATTATTCCAAATCTCTACATTGGATGACTCTTTTACCTTCTCAATCATTATAGGGTCGGCGGTTAAAGAAGACGCAATATTAATAATATAGACCTTAGGAGAAATCTTTATCATCTGCAGTGCAGCATCTAAACCAGAATTCCCTCCGCCAATAATTGCTACATTTTTGCCTTTAAATATAGGGCCATCGCAGGTAGCACAGTATGTTACTCCTCTGTTCTTAAATTCCTTCTCTCCTTCCACACCGATGAGTCGGGGACTTTTTCCTGTGGCAACGATGAGAGTCTTTGATAGATATTCTGCCTTATCGGTAACCGTCTTTATTGCAGTACCTTGTTTGCGAACCTCTTTTGCACTTTCTGGCATATGAATTTGTATGCCGAAAGACTCCATATGTTCTTGAAATTTTAAGGTAAGCTCCGGTCCGCTAATAAATTGATACCCTGTGTAATTTTCGATATCGCCACTCCAGGCGGTCTGACCCCCAATGTCCTCTGCGATAACCAAGAAATCGAGCTTTTTTCTTGCTGCATACACAGCGGCAGTGATGCCTGCGGGGCCGGCCCCTAAAATTACTGAATCATACATTTTACTCATAGGCTATGAACAGGTTGAACAATTTCCTCCTGAGCAGGAAGAACATTTGGATGAGGTGCCTTTTGTTGAGCCAGATACAGAAAAAGAACCAAACACTTTCTCAGTGTTGTTGCTGCCACATTCAGGACACTTTGCCTCACCTCTCTGCCGGCTGAAGCTTACAAGAATCTCAAAGCTCTTAGAACATCTTTTACATACGTAGGTATAGAGAGGCATATTGTTATTTTACCATTACTTCTTCATCCCTTTTACGTTTAAGAGAACCAACGTAATATCATCGTGTTGACGGACACCCTTAAAAAACCGAAAAATTTCTCCTTTGAAATTGTCCATAATGCTTCCTGTGGGAAGCTGTCTTGTCATAAACAATATACTTTTTAATTTATTTACACCAAATTCTTCTCCGCTTCTTGAGCGTGCTTCTGTCACGCCGTCGGTGTAGAGAAGAAATCTATCTCCTTTTGCGAGCTTGCACTGAAAACGTTCATAGGTTAGGGAATCAATCACACCGAGTGGCGGACCAGAAGTAGGTAAAAATTCGTCTACCCTGTTGTGAGCTGCCGCATATACAAGAAGGGGAGAATGCCCTGCGCACGAGGCATGCACTATACGGGTTTGGGTATCAATAATAAGGTAGAGAGCGGTTACAAATCTTCCCTGCAAAACTCCGGAGAGCTCCTTATTGAGCTGCGTCAATGTATGAGCAGGGTCATCACACGTTTTTGCAAAAACTCTCAGAAGAGATACTGTTTGAGCCATTATTAAGGATGCAGGGACTCCTTTGCCTGAAACATCACCGATAAAAACTCCTAATCGATTTTTATCCAGCACAATAATATCATAGAGATCACCGGCGACAAATTTTGCTGGCTGCATAAAGGAGAAGATTTCAATATCTAAAAATTCTTGTATATCCTGAGGCAAAAAACTCTTCTGAATTTGGCGGGCAATATCTAACTCTTTCTCAAGAAGCTGGCGTCTACGTATCTCATCGAGAAATTTATAGAGAGTTACACCGGCATAGGTTGCGCCGATAATACATAAAGGTAAAAATACATCTATTACTATCCCCCAGAATATGAAACTTACCACAGAAATCCCAAAATAGCCCAAACCAGAGAGGGTAGTTGCCAGGAGTGACTTTAAGGGACTAAGACGCACACACACAAAGAACGCTAAGGCAAAAATAAGAAGATTGATAATGGTATTTATCAAAGGGCCTACGTCGTTT
Organism: Candidatus Omnitrophota bacterium; assembly: GCA_020343695.1. Taxonomy (GTDB): domain Bacteria; phylum Omnitrophota; class Gorgyraeia; order Duberdicusellales; family 4484-171. Next base: position 1,187,004 of record CP070807.1, read on the forward strand.
ATGAATTGTCGCCCCACCACACTGCTGAATATGCTGGCGTGCAATCCTACCATCGGGTAACTTCTCTCAAGAGGAGTGGGTTTTAAATCATGCGTTGCTGTGGCAGTAAGTCCGACAAAACAAACTTTGCCTTTGAGTTGTGACAAATCTATCTTAGGCACAATTCCTCTTGAAACATCGCTATATGCTTTCAGTATCTGAATATACGAAAGATGCTTGAAGGACTTTGCCCATTTATCTGGGTAATTTGCCATAAAAGAATTGTTGAACGAAACTGGCATTTTAAGTTTTTTATCAACAATAACGGAGTTTCCCTTAAATTCAACATTATGCGCATTCACACCCAAAAAATCACAAGCTACTTTAAGGGCAAGATGAGGGATAAACGTGTTATTATGACGTATAAAGAGCGGGGCTTTGCGTACTTTACCGTCCGGGTCTACGAAGGTATTAATATGCCCTACTCCTGCGGCATACTTCTTAAAGCTACTCACTATATCTCCTAATATGCCGCGGGCTTGGGGTACCTGGTATGTCGTGGGTTGAGTGGCAGATAAACCGAAGACAACGGGAAGATATACGCACTTTGAGTCTCTTATGGCCTCGGAAAATCTGACATCATAGAGGGTTGGCTCGCTAAATACAATATCAAATACAATTGATTTGACCCCGCATTCTTTCAACACATCTACAAAATCAGCATGAAAATCTCTGGGAAGAGGCCAGGTTTTTAAACTCTTTAAGGTATCATCAGAAATCTCAATGAGGACGATATCTTTTGAAGTTGCCAGAGGAGGCCTTAATCGAAATCGGAGGTCATAAAAAAGTAACTCGTAGTTACGAAATGCTCTTAAGGAGGAGAGAGAAAGTACGCTGACGCAGAGACAGATTATTATCCATGCATTTGGAGGAATTTTCTTAAGAGAGACCATCTACTAAAATTTGTACTGCCAGCCACAGGTTATCATGTTTTCAGAATACTCTGCGAGATCATCATTGGAAGAATTATTGCGATAGGTATACCGCAGCAAAAGGGATTGATTCTTGTCTAATCTATACAGAAAGTCTGTATTGAATACAAAGAGGTTGTCTCTCTGTTTATCAGCCCCTATGGTGACTGTGCGCGCGCTATATAATTTTCTTGTGTAAGAAAAATCTGATAAGAGATAAAGGTCCTTTAATAGTTTGTAAGTGAGGCTGACTGTTTGCTTATAGGATTTATAATCATAAAAGTCCTCAAACCGTGCATTGGAATTATTTACAGAAAATTTTGTCCTAAATTGTAAAAAGAGCTGGGGGGCAAGAAAAGATCCGATGCTATATCCAGCGGAAAGTCTCCTATCTAAGCGCTCTTTGTCCTGGCGGGCAAATATGAAATCTCCTAGGCTATTGTTGTGGGTATAATCTTTGAGCCCATACTCAAATTGCACTCTATGATACTGACTGTCAAAAAGCGTATAGTCTGCATACGTAAATCCTTTATGAAATAAGAAATTGCCATCCTTATTGCGAGGATAATAGGCTATTCCTAAATCATATCCTGTACCGATGGTGCAGAGAGCAAATTGATTGTGCACCCCCAAGCGTAAGTGGTTTAAAAGATTCGATAAATCGGTAACTTCATGGTAATTCAATACATCAAAATCATAATCAAAGCGAAGCTTTAAATCGCTGGTTATGGGCTTGGTGAAATCTAAGGAATAGATAAACTGCTCAAAGAAATCTCCCTTTCGTATAGTGGTGAGTCTGACATTACTATCGTAACCACTCAAGAGGGTAACTTTCGAGGAAAGTTTATAGGGAAGGGGCTCTTCGGGCAGTCTCTGCTCCTCAAAACCTTCCTCTTCTCTCTCTTCTTTTACCTGAGAAAAGACAACCTCCTCGCAGAAGAAGATACCTGTTAAAAAGAGAGAAAGCAATACGACAAGCACGCCCTTCATAGCCACTCCTTTTTTAATATAGTTTTTAATAAGAATTATGATGACCCACCACCTTTTTCATATTGTAGTTCTATCTTTTTACGAAAATCTTCAAAAAAGTCATCTCTTAGGTCTTCTCTTCGCTCTTCTTGTAAATCTACAATAATATCATCTTGCTCTGGCCTGCCTCTTAATCCATCTAAACGATCTCTAAATGCGTTCCACTCTCCGCGATCTCCATATGTCAATTTAAAAATATCTCCTAATTCTCCACCGGGACCTGCGTCAATACCAAACCCTCCCGACAGGTACTCTCTGCCGGTTGAGCCGCCTGATTTACTCAGGCCCTCAACGTATACTCTGCCCTCAAAACATTTCACCGTGGAGCCGCCTCTATTAGCCTCTACGGTTTTGCCTGTGCCCCTTACACCTGCAACGGCAGTAGGGGTTCGTATCTCAAATTTTTCAAGTTTCGCGATATCTTCGATTAAAGAAAAAACTCTTCCTTTGGGAAGGTAAATGTTTCCCGGTCTTAAATCTTGCATCTTTATGTGGGAATTTTCCTTTATCGTTAAAATATTGCTCAACTCTTCGTCGAATGCAACGGTGCACTCCGAATTCCTACGTGTCTTAATCTCTGCCTGCCTCTTTAGATACATATCGACTCGCGCTCTTTTCCAAGATGATGCTACATCTCGCTTTACTAAAACTGTCCCCTTTACATCAACGATTTTTGCCATTTGCCCAAAAGCAGAAGATAAAAGCAAACAGTGCGCGAGTACAAAAAATAGAAACGATTTTTTCATCACTGCCCCCCTTGTTACAATCCTCCTGTATCAATACAGCTCATTTTTTTCTCCTGCGAGTTCTTTTTTCTTTTCCTCTAAATAAGAGCTTCCACGGATGTCGTTTGATATCCTCGGTCATCTCTTCCAAATTTTTAGTCGTTGTCTCCAAATTCTGCATCATTTGAGTGACCCTATCTTGATTACCTTCGACGGTACTATTCAAAGTTTGAGTTAACTTCTTTACCTCTTTAGAGATGTTTTGGGCCTCATCCATTAACGCATCCATGTCAGTATACGATTTTCCTATGAGAGTAGTATCGGGCTCTATAAAACCTTTTCCTTTGGATGAGGAAATCTGAATATATTTTTCTCCCATAAGCCCCAACGTCTTTATAGAAACGACAGGATTGGTACGAACTTTCGCCTCTTTCGCCAGCCATACTTTTAGGATAACCCTTGTCTCATCATCTGCGTAGTGAATGTTTATGTCTTTAACTTTACCCACCTCTAAACCATTTAACATCACAGGAGCATTTTTCTCTAACCCTGCGATTTCATCAAATACAACATCCACAAAGTAACCTTCTCTTCGAATAGATATCTTTCCTGTGCTATAGGTAAGATAAAAAAGGCCCAACACACAAATTATAAAAAATACACCGACCTTAAATTCCTTCGTATACTTCATGTCCGTCTCCTTCAATGAGCGCACAATTTATGGCGCACGTAGTACGATCATAAGTTGTACGCACGAATTTGATTATAAACCCAACCCCTCTGTAACCCCCGCATCCTCTGTAAAGAAATCGATAGGACCTGCGGGGCTACCATGAATAAATTGCTGAATATAAGGATTTTGAGAATTCCGTATTTGGTCAGAGGTACCCACCTCTATTACCTCGCCCTTATGAATCATTGCGATTCTGTCTGCAATCTTAAATACACTCTGCATATTGTGAGTTACTACCACTGAGGTGATGAGAAGCTTGGTGCTTAAATCCCTTATGAGTTTATCAGTGACCCCTCCTACCACAGGGTCAAGCCCAGACGTAGGTTCATCATAAAACACGATATCAGGGTCGAGAGCAATTGCTCGTGCTAGGCCCACACGTTTGCGCATACCGCCTGAAATTTGCGCAGGATAGTACTCCTCAAACCCTCGCATTCCCACTAAAGAAAGCTTCATCTTCACAATAATCCGTATGATATTTTCATCTAATTTGGTATGCTCTTTCAGGGGCAGTGAAACATTCTCCTCCACTCTTAATGAGTCGAGCAAGGCTGAGTATTGAAAAAGCATACCGAATGACTTTCTTACTTCATCTAATCCCTCCACAGAGAGCCTTGTTATATCCTTTCCTTTTATGGACACCACTCCCTTATCGGGTTTGATAATGCCATTCATTAATCTCAAAAGCGTGCTTTTGCCTGACCCAGAACAGCCCATGATAACAAACGTCTCTCCACAGTAAACGTCTAAACTCACATCATTGATTATTCTCCTGCCTTCAAAGGATTTTCCTACATTTTTTAAAGAAATTATTATCTCTTTGCCGTGTTCGTTATGGCTCATATAGTCCTCATTTCTTTGTGCTTCAGGAATATTTTAAGCATTTTGCGGTTTCACATTTTGGAAAAATAAAAAATAGCCGTGAGAACACAATCAGCCAAAATAATAAGAATAAAACTTATTACAACGCTACGGGTTGTGGCTCTACCTACGCCTTCTGCTCCTCCACGAGTATTGAGACCTTCGTAGCAACCAATGAGAGCTATAATAATCGCAAAAACAAATGATTTTGTAAGACCGGTGTAGATGTCTTTAAGCTCAAGATACTTAAACGTTGTCTGCATATATAGGTCAGAATTAATGTGCAAGCTGCTGGTCCCCACGATAAATCCTCCTAAGATCCCAGAAAAATTACCCAGAACGGTTAAACACGGCAACATAAAAAATAACGCAATGAATCGCGGTACAGCCAAAAAACGTATAGGATTAATTGCCATTGTCTCCAGCGCCTCTATCTGCTCGCTTACCTTCATAGTTCCAAGTTCTGCAGCAATTGCTGAACCGGCTCTGCCAGCTACGACAAGGGCAGTAAACACAGGGCTCAACTCTCTGCAGAGAGAAATTGCAACCAACGAAGCTACGTACAATACTGCACCCATCTTCTCTAATTGATAGGCAGTCTGCATTGCTAATACGACTCCTGTAAAGAGAGAAACAAAGAACACAATAAATACGGAACGCAAACCAATAAATATCATCTGGTGAAAAATACTTTCCCGTCGGCAGACTTTCCTTTTAAATGGAGCAACAAATATCCAATAGAGAACGTCAAAAAGGAGAGAACAGATATTTATGACCTCTCTTACCGTACCAATAATAATTCGTCCTATGAACGTTACCATTTAAAAATCTTTTATAGCGTCCTCGTGTGTATCAAAAATTTCAAACAATTTATCCAATTTTGTTACCTCAAATACATTTCGCACCTTCTGAGAGAGGCTAGACAGCCTCAGGTGACCACCTATTTTTTTCAGTCGTTGGAGTAATTCTATAAGAGTGGCGAGACCTGAACTATCAATATAGGAAACCTTCGAAAAGTCTATCACAATTTTCTTTATGGCGCGGCGCGTAAATCCATCAAATGCTTTTCGCAATTCCGGAGATGTATTAATATCAATTTCGCCTTCGAGTGCACAAATTATTATTTCTCCGTGTTTTTGTTCGGTAATTTTCATGGTTCCCTCCCTCATTTCATCTTCTCGTTTTTCAATAACCCCTATTTTACATATTTTATCATCTTCATCCTGCGGCCACCATCAAAAAATTCCACTTTATCCATATAATTCTTTATAAGGAAAATTCCTCTCCCAGACGTTTTCTGCAAATTTTCCTTTTTTGTAGGGGGGGATATGCGCTGGTAATCAAAACCTTCACCTTCATCTACAACCTCTATCTCTACTTTTTCAAATGTTGCATCGATATGTAAAAAAACTTTTTTGGTGACATCCATCTTATTGCCATGCTTAATTGCGTTCGTAAGAGCTTCCTCAACAGATAATCGAATTGCAAATAAAGTATCCCCGTCAAGGTCAAGAGGTCCTAATTCCTCAAGGATATGTTTTACATAGGAAGGTATTTGTTCGACAGGCAAATTAAGTGTGTAGGTTTTTTGGAATGAATTCATTTGCTCTACACTCGATGGCTCAGGCGCTATTGGCCCCATGCGATACCCAATATGTGTGGGGCGTATATATCAAAGAAATCCTCCCCGCAACAGGTGTTGCCAGAAAGATTCTCCAAAAGGGGGTTATTACAAGACTCTTTTCCAAAAGATTACTGACCCAAGAGAGATTCAATGCGAGTCTTATCAAAACCCACTATAACCTCATCATTAACCACAATTACCGGGACACCCATCTGTCCCGATAGCTTAACCATCTCCTCTAAAGCGGCCTGATCACTGGAAACATCAACATCGTTGTAAGAAACGTTTTTTGAGGAAAAATATTCTTTTGCCATCTTACAATAGGGACATGCTGGTGTAGAATAAATCTTGATATCCATAGAAACCTCCTTGAAATTCTTCCGATGTTATTGCGGCTTCATCTGGTCTTTCAAAAGCGTAAGCTGCACTAAATGCTTCTTCTCTTCATCAATGACTTTATCTATCACGGGCTGTTTCGCAGTAAGTACGTACTCCTTTAGGGCAGAATAGGTAAGGATTGACTCTTTCTCGATATAGATACCAAAATCAATTGCTTCTGCGTCTGAGGCGAAAAGTTGACTCATCCTTTTTTCGATGAGCTCTTGAGTCAAAATATAACTTGAAGCAATTACTCTCATATAGGCGTCATACTCTCCAGGGCTTACCTCATACACTATATAGTCTCCTACGTTATCTAGCATCTGCTGAAACACTTTACGATGAAGTTCCTCTTGTTCTTTTAAATAACGCCACATTTCCTTCAATTTTGTATCCTTCGCTTTACTCTCTAGAATTCCATATAAGTTCTTACCATTCTCTTCGACCTGCACCGCAATCCTTAAGATCTCTTGTGGGTTAAAGATGTTTGTTGCCATTCTCTGCTCCTTTCTAACACATCTTTCATTTTTGATACTACGTCCTTTAGGCTCTCCAATTCTTTCTCATCGGGAACATACTGAAAATACCTACCTTCGCTTATCAACTCTATTCCTGCGTTTTTTAAAGAATCTTCTAAACCTGCAAAGCCAGCTTTGACCCAACCATACGAACCGAATGTAAATCCAAATCTATTCTTTGGTTTTAATCCCTCCAAATAGGTAAGAAATCCCCCTATCGATGGAAAAATTTTATTATTAATGATAGGGCTTCCTACGGCTACAATTTTGGCGCCCATCACATCGGCAATAATATCTGAAGGGTCATTTGTCTTTAAGCTGAGAAGTTTAACTGAGATGTTCTCTTGCTGGCATAACTCGTACAGTTTAAGAGCGACTTTCTCTGTAGAATGCCACATCGTATCATAGATAATCACCGCTCTTTTATCCGACTCATACTGTGCCCATTTCTGATACAAGCTTACAATTGCATTGATATCTTCTTTTCTTCTCCAGATGAGGCCGTGCGAAGGACAAATCATATCGATGGTGAGCTTACCTAATCCATCTAATGCTTTCTGCACCTGCGACCCATACGGCATAACAATATTTGCATAGTATTTTGCTGCTTCCTTCAAGGCAATCTCAACTCCTACTTCATCAGCAAATCTCTCACAACTGGCATGGTGTTGACCAAAAGCATCATTAGGAAATAAAATTTTGTCGAGCGACGAATATGTTGCCATAGAATCAGGCCAATGAACCATAGGCATGAGAAAGAAACTAAGGGTTTTTTTACCTATGCATAGGGTATCACCGGTATTTACTACCTTAAACTTCCAGTTCTTTTTAAAATGCCTCTTGAGGCCTTCTTGACCTTTAGGAGAACAGACCACCTGTGCCTGCGGGGCAAGTTCAAGAAGCTTATCTATGGAGCCAGAGTGATCCATCTCGGTATGGTTAGAAATAATATACTTTATCTTTGAGGGCTCGATAATCTGTTTTATACGAAAGAGCATCTCTTGGAATCCGTAGTGCTTGACGGTATCAATCAAGGTAGGGTATTCATCCATAATAAGGTAGGCATTATAGGTAGAACCGGAGGGCGTGGAATATCCGTGAAAATTTCTCAAATCCCAATCTATGTAACCAGTCCAGTAGATATCATCCTTTATTTTTATCATAATAGTAATTACCTTTATTAGAGGTAATGGTTTAAATAACCAAGCAAATAAATATCTATTTAATAAATTGTATAGACAAAGGGTAGTTAAATTTCTCTCCCTTATTTACTTTCACAGTAGCGATAATAACCATGATAAGGTCAAAGATACCTAAAGCTGCCAAAAGCAGAAAGCCAATGAATACAAAACAGAGGATAAACGAAATAATTCCATAGATGGTTATAGAAATTTGAAAATTAAGAGATTTTTTACCTTCAGCGTCAATAAGGGCTGATTCGTCCTTTTTAAGCAGCCAGATGACTAATGGTGCAATAATATGAGCGAAAGCAACGGAAAGGAAAATACCAATAAGAGCTCCCAGGTGACAGAACATCGCCCATGTTCGTTCTTGTTTCTGATCCATTTCAGCCATAATCACATCTCCCTTTTAAAAACATATAAATATTATTGTGCTATTTCCTGCACTTTCTCAAACTGATTCTTATCTACTCCGCATACAGGACACACCCAAGAATCAGAAATTTCCTCAAACGGGGTACCTGCAGGCACACCTCCGTCAGGATCGCCGACTTGGGGATCATACACATATCCACACACCAAACACTTATATTTTGTCATACTCCACCTCCTCTGCTAAAGGTGCGTTTGACCTGAGCATAAAACGCTTTGCACACTTTATCAGAATAACCACACACAGTGCAGCAATTACCTCCAGGAGTAGGAATAATTTTACCACAATTTCTACATTTGTAAAACAAAAGACACTTGCCTTGAGGAACTTCTATCTTTTGAATATTTTTGCAAAAAGGACACTTAAGGTGCGCCTGGCCTAAACTGCCACCTATAAAATCTAACAGTAAGGCTTTCAAGATGTTACGAGTATTTCTGAAAACTCTCAATATCTCCTCTGTAGTTCCCTTTACGTTGCCAGGATCCTCTAGAGGCCAGTGTATTCTTTTGCAATTTCCAGTAAATACTGGGCAGGCTTGCTGAACTCCTCTGCATACAGTAATTACATAATCAAAATGTCTACCAGCAAAATCCGAAATATCTTTAGAATATTGCTGAGAAATATCGATACCTATCTCATCTAACGCTTTTATTGCGTAGGGGTTAACGCCACAGGGGCATGTTCCTGCACTCTCCACCTCAAATTTCTCAGGAGCCAGATGCCGCAAGATACCCTCTGCCATCTGGCTCCTCACAGAATTATGTGTGCAGAGAATAAGAACTTTTTGTTTCTTCTTCAAATTAACCTCTCAGGCAATTGGTGGAGACAGAAGGGTAAGTATTTATATACTCTTAGTTGGCTGACTGTGTGTTTTTAAGCAATTTTTCTATCTCAAAAATTAATGTATTTTTATGGAATGCGCTCCAAGCGAACCAATACATTGTGGTCGCGGCAACAAGCTGCCTATTTTCATCAACAATATAGGCAGTATTATGAGAACCTACATATATTTTTATTTTGGTCTCTCCTACAGTATCTTCTAGAGGCTGCTCTATATTCTTGATCCACTTAAGAGGATAGGCTTTTGAGACTCCATCAATCTCTACTCCAATTACCACAGTCTTAGGAGGCAGGCGGCTATCAAGAGAGTCGATTGCAAACATCGCTTTTGAACTCGCATGATACGCCTCATAGGGGTCGCGAACATAATCACGAATGAAACCTGTATCTGGGGAGAGCACCGTTGTGTTGGGAAATTTGACTCTCCATTCTCTCCAGGTAGCAACCATGGACGGTAACACTTTGAGGGTGTGTCCAGAAAACTTACCGGTGACTGCGCCTTGGGAAAGTTGTGGCCATAAACTGTGAGTGAGAGTGTCGTACATAACAAGATTGCTATTGTAGAGAAGGCCGCTGACGCCGAGCTTGAGAATATTTTTTCCTACCTGTCGGACAAACACAATGCCACTTCGCGTGAGAGGACACCAGCTCACTGCAATGGAGGCTCCGCCCAAAGTATCATTGACAATCTCATGCCAATTCAAAACCTTAATTGGGTAGGCTTTTGCCTCATCCATAAAAGAAACACCGACCACTAAATCGTCGTCCTTCATAAAGAGGGCAGCTTTGCCAAAAGCAAAACGAGGTTTTAAGATTGCCGGTATATCATCTTTGCGAGGACCACCAGAAACAATCTTATCAGTATTGATTATATTATTTGAGGTATCAAATTCATCTAACGCTGCGTATGCAGTGAAATTACACAAGAGACTCACAAATGACACAATTACCCACGACACGCTTTTTATATATATACCGGTCATTTTTTTCCTCCTCAAATGTTGTCCATGCACCTTATTTACAACGATACCTCTGATAATTTTTTCACTTTAATTTCTATGCCTTTTAATAATGAGATAAAAGACTTCTGAAAGGCAACTACTCCATCTTCGAGTAACTTTGCGCATACCTTATCAATATCTATCCCCAACTCTTTAAGGTTCCCAATAACTGCTTCTGCATCTTTCACATCAGAGGTAAGTGTTTCTTTGACCTCTCCGTGATCCAAGAATGCCTCAAATGTAGATTGCGGCATGGTATTCACAGTGTTTTTGCCGATGAGCTCATTTACATATTTAATATCACTGTATGCGAAGTTTTTGGTGCTGGTAGAACCCCACAAAACGCGCTGGATATGCACACCTTTTTCGGCAAGATGTCTAAATTCTTCTGAAGAAAAAATATCTAGGTATTTTTTATAGATGAGACTGCAATTGTTCACTGCGGCCTTACCTTTGAGGGCAGCCAGCTTTTCTATCTTCCGCTCATCTCGCTCGGGAGCGATTCTTTCCTCTAAGAGGCGGTCAACAAGAGTATCGATTCTGCTCACAAACACGCTGGCTACAGAACGCAAGTCTGTTGCATCTTTTGCTTTCTCAAGGAAACGACGTAACCCTTGCATATACGCATTCACCGTGTGTGTGTACTGTTCTAAAGAAAATATTAAGGTAGCATTGATATTTATCCCGGAGGCAAGGAGTGCCTCTATCGCACCAAAACCTTCAGAAGTTGCCGGCACCTTGAACATCACATTGGGGCGGTCCACTCTTTGATACAATCTTTTTGCCTCCTTTATTGTCTCTTTAGGTTTATATGCCAATGTAGGATTTACCTCTAAACTTACATACCCGTCTAAACCTTCTGTCTCCTTATAGACTGGTAACAATATATCTGCAGCATCTTGGACATCCCGTACTGTTAAAATATCATAAATCTCAAAAGTAGACTTTCCTTTCTTATATAACTCTGAAATATGCTCATCATAATCATTGCTTGAGCTTATTGCTTTATCAAATATTGTGGGGTTAGACGTCATACCCATAAGGCCCAATTCAATCAGCTTTTGAAGCTTTCCTTTCTCAATGAGGGAACGACTAATGTAATCAAGCCATATGCTCTGACCGAATTCACTCAGCTCTACTATTTTCGTCTTATGCATAAATACCTCCTTTTATAACCTCTTCTATTTTATCTTTTATCATCTGTGGGTCAAAGAAAAAATAAGGAAGCTCGCGTTCCTTGAACATCCCTACAAGAAACGTTCCGCTCACTACCCCCCAGAGGGGAGGGTCTTTCTTAAAAAACCTCTCAACAACCCTATCGCCCACCCATTCATAATTGGCCCCCCCGATTCCGTGAAGAAAGATATCGCATGCATAGAGACGTAAAAAAATCGTCAATGTCGAGGCTCGGGGAAACACACCTATATTCCTTACGTCAGTATTACTTATGTCTTTCTTAAAGCACCTGTATCTTTGCTGACTCTTTATAACCCAAAAGGGAAGCTCTCCATCTTCGAGTTTCGGAAAAGGGAAATTCTTATAACGGAAACGATATTCTTTCCTGTATTCATCTAAGGCATTATTAAATACATCTCTGTATGCCGTATCATCGCTCCAGATGCGTGCAAAGAAATCTTCAAATTCTTTTGAGCGAACGAGGCTAGAGACAAAACCGTACTCTTTTTGCATACCATAAAAGGAAAGAAAGCTCTCAGCGAGCATCTCCTTAAGATAAGTGTATTTTTTGCTTAAGAGGAGTTCTTGGAACAACCCGATGTTCTTATTGATTCCAGAGGCATAGGACGGAATATTCTTCTTTATTGTACTTTTAAGTGAAGAAAAAAATGTCTCGCACGTTTCTTTGCTCGGGGCAGGGCAATCACAAAGAATTTTTTCGCTTCTGATAAACTCTATCGGATAACTGGAGCCAGCCTCATGCGGAACGAGTACGCTTATATGGACTCTATCAGTATCTAAAAATAGTATCTTCTTGTTATTGGGGGCAAGAGCATTTAAAAAAAGAAACTTTACGCTTACGCCGGGGTTGAAAAAATAAGGCTGATGAGCAGTGCAAATGGTCTTGTCGGCCCCAAGGAAGGTAAGCAACGTAGAAATGCTGGGTGATACAAATAGCTCTGCATCATTCTGTGGTGGCTTCAAGAGTCTTTTCTTCATAAGAGGGAAACAAAATCCTTTATTTTTATTGCCTCTTTACAATAGAGAGCTTCCGCATGCCGGGTATGGATAAGCTTTCCGAAATATGCACTCTGCGTTTCTATATAGTCGAATATAAATTTATTTTTCGGATAATCGATAAACTGGGACCGATAGCATTTTATCGCTCTCATTTTTTCCTTAAATTGCTGCGAGATGTCAACAATGAAGCTTACTCGTGGCACAATTCGTAGATGAGTGCAAAAGAAATAAAACAGATAAAAAGCGTAGTGAGGTTTTCCTTTCAAATTAGCCTTTGTATATTTAGCGTAAAACCGTGCCGCCTCTGTAATCTGTGTAGTTGCCAAATGATCTGGGTGGGCATCAAGAGGGTAAGGGCAGAAAATAATGTCGGGTCTCAACATCCGTATTTGTTCCGCTAAACGAAGACGAGCGGTCTTGGTATCAAATAAATATCTATTCTCTAATTCTAAATTGGCTCTTTTATCAACACCTAATATCTTCGTTGCCCTCTGGGTCTCTCTCTTTCTCTTTTCTTTTGTGCCAAAAGGAGTAGGCTCTCCCCACGTGCAATCCACTATGAAGACCTTATGGCCAGCTTGCTTTAGCTTAATAACAGTGCCCCCTACCCCCAACTCTACATCATCAGGATGCGGGCTTACAAAGAGAAATCTTTTCTTCATTGACCATCTCTTTCCTCTTGCGAGATATAACTTCTAAATAGTAAAGAAGCCTCGTTGTGGGATTGTCTAAACCGTCTAAAAACTTGCGTACATCTTTAAAATAAATCGCCTCAACAGAGATTTCCCGAAAAGATGTGTCCATTCGTATCATTTCAAGAAGGATATCTAAGCCGCCACTGTAACCTGTTTCGGTAAGGTTAACTCTCTTTAAAAAGGAGTCGCGATATCCTCGAAATCCACAAAAAGGGTCGGTAAACTCAACAGAAAAAAGGGCTCCTATCAATTTCGATACATAGCGATTGATGGCTAGCCTTTGCCTTGGGATATCCAATGACTTGGCAATTGTAATATATCGAGAGCCCAATACAACTTCCCACTCAAGAAGTTCCTTTAAAAAGAAAGGAATATGCTCTGGTTTATGCTGCAAATCAACATCGAGAGTCACAACTCTTCTATAGTTATTCCGCAAAGCGAAATTAAATCCAGACATTAAGGCTGCCCCATATCCTCTTCGTTGTGAATGTCTCTGCACAAACGTATGTGTATCTTTTGCCGTTGAAAGAAAGTAATGGCTCTCATCAACAGAACCATCATCAACAAAGAGCACATCATGCGAATAGCATTTTCGTAGGCTCACATAGAACTCTCTTATTGTTTCCTGCTCGTTATATACCGGACAAATAACAAGGTCTTCTTTCATTATTGCGCTCATCTTTGTGAAACGAAGTTATATCCCCCTTTGGATAAGAAATTATTTTTTCTTTTTTAATGCTTGCTTACCTTTCCTCATCGGCTTTCCACAACACCAAATGGTCGCACTGGATATTCCTCCAGAGCTGACTACGACTTCTCTTCCGCAAGGAACACACACCATCTTCTGGCCTTTCCGTAACTTTGCCATCTGCCACCTCCTTTCACCACACGCCATCTATCTTGGTTCCACAAAAACTACATTTACCTTGTTTAATGTTGACTTTCTCAACGTGCGAATACGTACGCTTTATAACGGGCTTGCGGCAATTATAACAGTGTATATCAGATTCTAAAGATACGTTCCCTAAATAGATATAACGCAGTCCATATTGTTTACCAATCTTAAGTGTCTCCTTAAGCGTCTCAAGAGGCGTGGGGGCCTGATCTGTAAACTGGTAGTTAGGGTGAAACCTCGTTATGTGCCAGGGAATTTCTTTCCCAACGCTTGCGATAAACTGAGCAATATTGGCCAGTTCAGTGTCAGAATCATTCTGTCCAGGCACAACCAACGTAGTTATCTCAACCCAAATATTTAATTTTTTCATAAGCCTTATAGAATCAAGCACAGGTTGAAGGTGCGCCTTACAAATATCCCTATAAAATTCTTCACGAAAAGATTTAAGATCTACATTGCAGGCATCTAAATAGGGATGTATTGCCTCTAAAGTTTCTTTAGTCATATATCCGTTGGTTACAAAATTATTATAGAGTCCTTCCTGTTTGGCAAGATAAGCAGTATCAAAAGCGTATTCAAAAAATATGGTGGGTTCTGTATAGGTATATGAGATGCTTTTGCATCCATGCTTTCTTGCCTCTTGGACAATTTTTTCTGGAGTGAGTGCGTAACCGTCTTCTAAGAGCCCGTCCCGATAGGAAACCTGAGATATTTGCCAGTTTTGACAAAATCCACATTTAAAGTTGCACCCTACTGTGGCTATAGAGTAAGCTTCTGAACCAGGGAAAAAATGATAGAGAGGTTTCTTCTCAATAGGGTCTATATGATGGGCTATGGCTTCCCCATAAACATGGGTGTATAAAACACCGTCAATATTTTGCCTCACACCACAGATTCCGAAGCCAGAGGGACCGATTCTACAATGGTGTGAGCAAAGATAACAATGAATTTTATTCTCGCCTAATTTTTCATAGAGCATCGCTTCTTTTTTCATAACATACTCGATTAGCACGTAAGATGAAATGCTCCTGCTACTTTTTCACCTTCTTCGATACGTTCGTTAAAAAGCTCTACCGCCTCATAGGTGCTAACCTCAACAACTGCAATACCTTGTCTTTCAAGCGCCTGTTTAGTAGATGCAGGGACATCCATACAACTTGAGGCGCCTCTTCCCACAATCAATGTGTGTGGTCTATAGGTAACCACATCAACGAGATCTTCTATTGTGAGCGAGTGGCCTTCCTTGCGCCACCAGCCAGATTTTAATTTATCAGGAAAGATAATTAAATCCTTATCGTAAGTTTCACCATCCACCGTCATTGAACCAAACGAATATGACTCAATATACATGCTTTTGGGTTCCTGCCAACTTTCTCATCTTCGTTTGAACTGATAAGACTTTCTCTCGCAAGAACGTGCGAGTAAATATAAAAGGTCTGAAAGACGATTAAGATAAGTGAACAGAGAGGGATTATTTAACATTTTTCTTCTTTTTAACGCAACCGTCTTTCTTTCAACTCTCCTTGTAATTGTCCGTGCGATATCTAAAATGCTTGAGATAACGGTAGAGCCAGGCATGACAAAACATCGCTTTTTCGATTTTCTTTTTCGCTCTAAATTTTCTATAATTCCATCAAGCGACCTGATAGAATCGTTATCTATTCTCTTTTTAAGGTGCTTGATGAGTTTCGATTCAGTAGCAATCTCCGCTCCTATGATAAATAAATCTTTTTGAATTGACCCTATAATTTTTTTCATCTCATTATTGTTCACAAGACTTTTACTTAATCCTAAAAAAGAAGATAATTCATCAAGCATACCACACACTTCGACTCTAATGTGATCCTTTTTGACTCTTCTTCCTCCACAAAGAGAAGTTATTCCTCTATCGCCTTTCTTAGTGACGATATTCATAGTAACATTCCTTAACTTAGCAATTTAGGTATAACAAACCTTAAACTACGTAAGACACTATTCTGCTTCTATCTTCTGGGAACTTTCCCACAATCCGTGGATATTACAGTAACTTGAAGCCAGGAGCGTTCCGGATTTTTCTGTCTTAAAACTTATGGTTACTTGCGGGTGAGTATATACAGTGCTTGTGTTCGGCCCTTGAGCAGACTCACCGTGTGCATTAAATTGGCCTTTGCCAATATGATAAGGAAACTTTTCGCCATCAGGCAAAAAATAAACTTCAATCCAACGAATATGATGTTCGGTAGTGTTGGGATGAGGTATGTGTTTACCTACAGCGATAGTAATTTTTGTAAATTCTGCTCTTTTTACTTTTTCCGGCGCCTCAATTATCGGAACGTGTTTCTCACTTTTGAAATCAGCACTCTGAAATAAATCTTTGATCTGTGCCATCATAACACCTCCTCTTACGTTACAGTCGTTCTCATAACTTTTCTGATAGTCTTGGTATGATTTGCGAGAAACAGTATTGATCAATGAAATTCTCTTTATTTTTATGGTCAAATCTCCTCTCTTTTTTTAATGCATCCCTCTGTTGAATTTTTTCTTTCAACAATTTCGTAAAAAGTTTTTTCTCCTCCTGTGTGCTCATAGCATACAAATCTCTATAAAATTTTATTGCAATACCAGTAATTTCTATCCCAAGGTTGATTGCTCCCAGCAACGAAAAACTATCAGGGTTCACTCTACATGATTTACATTTCTCTCCTACCATAAAAGTATCTACTCCTAGGTGGCTGAGGCGCCCAATCAACAACTTTTCATTTAATTGCGCTGTGGCGGATAACATCCGAAATTGATCTTTTATTCTTCCGTTCTTAATCAAATGAGAGAGCCTCTCACAACAAGAAGATAATGTGTTTTCTGCGTTTATCACACCTTTCAATTTTTCTACAGTCTCATTTTTAATCGCGGTATTTTTCATTAGCTCATTTAATCGAGATTTACTTTTTTGTTAAAAATTTCATAATTTCCCTGCAAAATGCAGGTAAATCATAAGGGTTACGGGAAGTGACTAAATTCCCATCAATGACCACCTCTCTATCGATAAAGTGGGCGCCAGCATTTATCATATCATCTCTAATCGCTGAAAAACTTGTTGCATTTTTGTTTTTTAATACGTTCGCGGATACTAAAACCCATCCTCCATGACAAATAGCTGCCACCAATTTATTCTGATCAAACAAGTCCTTTACAAACGTATTTATTTCTTCATACCTTCTTAGAATATCGGGAGCATATCCTCCAGGGATAATCACCCCTGAGAAATCTTTCGCATCCACGCTCTTGATAGAGAGTTCTTCTACCACGGGATAGCCTTCTTTGCTTTTGTACTGGCCCTTGCCTGTTCCCACAAATACCGTTTCCAAACCTTCTTCTCGCAGACGAAGATACGGGTACCACACTTCTAAAACTTGATAATGATCTTCAACGAGTACGGCAATTTTTTTCATTTTTCGCCCTCCTTGCCAATGGTAGTTACCTCATCGATAATTCGCGCCATAATAAAATCGTTCTCTGTAAGACCGCCTGCAGCATGGGTACTGAGTATAATTCTCAATTTATTATAAACCAGCGTCATCAGAGGATGGTGACCTTGTTCTTCGGCAATAAGGGAAATAAGATCTAAAAGATATTTTGCTTCAATAAAATCTTTACATTTAAATTCCTTCTTTATTTTTTTATCTTCTAATAATTCCCATCCTCGATATTGAGCAAGCAATTTCTCTACTGTTTCTTTGCTTAAGGGCGGAGTACCTTCTTCGCATGGCTTACATTGAGAAGGGATATTTTTTGCAATTTGAAAGGTAGGATTTTTCAAAACATCTTCTAGGTGTTTTAAAGCATCATCATAGTCAGGCTGCTGGGTTAATTCTTCAACTATCTGTATATATCGTATAACATTATTTCTATCTATAATCAAGATAGACCGAGCTAAGAGATTTAATTCTTTTATCAGAAGTCCGTAATTTATCCCGAAAGAGGAAAATTTATAATCAGATAAAGTAACAATTTTATTGATATTGTAAGATTCGCAAAACCTCTTCTGAGCAAAAGGCAAGTCTTTACTTATACCTAAAATGATAACCTCATCTGAAACCCCAGAAGCTCTGTTGTTGAATTCCTTTGCCTGCGCATAACAGACAGGTGTATCTAAAGATGGGAAAGTAGTGATAATTTTTATTTTTCCTTCAAAATCAGAAAGAGTGACTTCTTTTAAATCGCCCGATACCACCCTAAATCCAGGAGCAGGCTCCTCGTTCTGTAATAACCTCCCTACCAACGTCAGAGCCTTTCCTTTAAAAAGCACCTTTCCTCGCATCCTTCCCCCTTTATTTTAATAACCTCTCAGGCATTGCTTTTATTCAATTTATCTACTTCCTGCATATACAAGAGAAAGTCCAAAACGGAATATCTCCTCAAGGGTTAGAAAGTTAGTTTTTATTCTATCGTGAAGGCACTCGGCTGTCAAATACCTCTCTTCCTTAAGAAGTGGGTAGCACAACCCTTCTCTCTTATGTCTAATTTCTATAGTATTTCCTCTGGATATCTCTATTGCATAATTCATAATAATGGTTGAATATACTACTTTTATTTAGTTTGTCAAGAATTATTTTTATCTAATAATGATTGTTGTATAAAAACGGCCGTGATGGTCCCGATAACAATTTTACCTATGCCAGGTTTTATGATAA
>CP070807.1:1205832-1211370 GCA_020343695.1 Candidatus Omnitrophota bacterium
TAAATCATCTCTATTTTTCTCAATCAAATTCAATGTCAAAAAATGTTTATCAGTGGATATCCCTTTATGAGGCTCATTCACAAGAGAATCTAAATTTTCTGAATGCCAGTGGTACCTTCTTGAGCAACTGCCTACATCACTCATTCCTTGCTGAATTACTGCCCACTGAAATGCCTTTGTAAAAATAAAGGTATGATGATAAAGGGTAAATCCATCCTGCAGAGCGCTATTATCAACTTTGGCAACAATCTTGGATGTATAGACAAGACTTTTAGGGTCTCGCGAAAGCTTCTGGCCAATCTCTTCTATTTCCTGAGGGGTCCTTCGCGAAGCAGAGCCTTTTCCGCCACAAAAGTATACTCCATATTCGCCTAAATCTCTGAAGGCTTCTTTTAATGCCCCACACAATGTAGTGGTAAGACCGGAACTATGCCAATCAAAGCCTAAAACGCATCCTAAGCTCTGGAACCAGAAAGGGTCGGAAAGCCGCCTGATAAAATAATCCTGGCCTTGCTCGATGATAATAACCTCGGCTATACATCTGCCTAAAGAAACCATTCTTTCAAAGAGCCAGCGGGGAGCTTTACCGTAATGCAATGGCAAATCAAGATGCCCGGTTCTGCGCATTCGTCTTTAGAATTTATTGTCTTATATCTCAGCGATAAAAGATTCTATATTCTTGGTCGCTTGCCATATTTCTCTGATTCTTTTCTTTCTACTCAAGAACGCCTTCACTATCTCGGGATCAAAGTGTCTGCCTGATTCCTCTTTAACCATCCGAATTGCGACCTCAAAATCATATGCTTCTTTATAAGGACGTTTTGTAGTTAAGGCATCAAAGACATCTGCCAAGGCAACAATTCTTCCAAAAAGAGGGATTTGTTTACCTCTTAAGCCTTGAGGATATCCTGTGCCATCAAATCGCTCATGATGAGTGAGACTTATTACTCTTGCCACTTGAAGCAGCCTGGAGCGCGTTCCTTTAAACGCATCTGCCCCGAAACTGCTGTGCTTTTTAATCACCTCTCGCTCCTGGGGAGTAAGCCCGGTCTTTTTCTTCAATATCTTATCCGGTATAACCAATTTACCAATATCATGCATAGGGCTGGCATACCTTAAATAATATATATCATGCTTGGGTAGCCTAAGACCCTGAGCGACTTCTGTGCTGTAATCAGCAATTCGCACAAGGTGGGTGCCTGTACCCTCAGCCCTGTACTCAGCAATCATTGCTAAACGAATGACCATCTCCCTGTAGGATTCCTGAATCTCTTTGTAAGCCTTCTTTAAATCTTGATACGCTTTCTTCATTTTTTC
This sequence comes from Candidatus Omnitrophota bacterium, assembly GCA_020343695.1. GTDB lineage: Bacteria > Omnitrophota > Gorgyraeia > Duberdicusellales > 4484-171. The sequence goes on from CP070807.1 coordinate 1,207,150, forward strand.
TTCATACTCAAGATGGCCACCTTTCTTATGACGACTCTCTTTCATGAGGCCCCCTTTTTAGCCCGATAAATATTTCAGGGCTTCTTCTTCTCGTTCATAGATTTTAACCATATCTTCCAGTTTTGTAATAGAAAAAATAGGTCTTAAGGTAGCGGAAAGATTCGATAAAAATACTAATCCGCCTTTATCTCTTAACTTCTTTGATAGTTCGACTAGAGAGGCTATGCCTACGCTATCTACATATTCCACTTTCTCAAAATTTAATAATACTTTATCGTATGCTTTATCTACGATTTCCTTAAATACCTTTTTTAGTTGCGAAACAGTATCAATATTAATTTCCCCTTTTATATAACATATAAGAATCCCCTTTTTCTCTTGCTGCACTACCTTCATCTTTTTCCCCCTAATCCCTAAAAAACAGTTACTGTCTGTTACGAAAAAAGAATGCGCCCGGCAGGATTTGAACCTGCAGCCTTCTGGTCCGTAGCCAAACGCTCTATCCAGTTGAGCTACGGGCGCGTCCTCGTTTCACTCGTCCTCAAGAGGGGCACTGCCCCTCTTGATGTTCGGCTCAAAAGATTATCAAAGAAGAGAAATCACCTCACGGTCACCCCGAAGTATACTCAAAAAGAACTAACTGAAGGGGATATCTTTCCCCAACGACAAGTCATGTTATCTCTGATCTGATTGTAAAAATTGTATCATGGTTAATAGGGTTGCTCAAGGCAAATTTGTGGAAGGGCTATAGGAACAAAGAAAATTATTTCTTTTTAAAAGCCTTTAACTTACTTTTATATATCTGCTTCTTCTCTCTTAATAATCTCGATATATTCTTCTGCCTCCGCGTAATCTTCTCTCTCGCCATCGCTGATAATCCTTTTTTAGCTCTATCAACTACTTACTTTTCACGTATCATCTATTCAAAGTTGCTGTAAATTGCTACTGCCATCTCATTTCAAAGATATCTTTCTCCTTTTCCCACCAATTGCGCCATTTTCTGGAATCGGATCCAATTCTTTTCCCAGTCAATTTTTGTAAAACGAACAAGATATTTTTACGCACAGACTTATCTTTTTCATCTAAGGCATTAATAAGAATTGGTATAGCTTTCTTATCTTTTATCTCAAGCAATAAACTAACTGTCTTTTTCTGTCTCTCTACATTTGAATCTTTGATAACTTCAATCAAAGCTTCTACCGCAGGTAGCCCCATTTTCGCCAGTTGCGTACCCGCTTTGGCCCCAAGTCCTCCGCGGTTTGTTTTCCAGCATTCGATAAGAGGGGAAACACCATATTTACCTGCATGCGCTAATATTTTTACCGAATCCCTTTGTGCAGTTTCACCATATCTACCATCCATTGCTTCAACAACTACAGGAATTGCACTAGCAAGCGCTTCCTCATCTTCAACTTTTAACAGTGCCTGAAATACCGACATCGGAAAGAGTTTATAACTTGTCATCTTTTTCTCCTCAGGAGTCATAAATTTCGCATTTTCTAATTTTTCCAGAAGAACAGGAACGGTTAAACCTAATGCTCTACTATTTTCCATTTCTCTAAATATTTTCAAAATAGATGTCTGGCTATATAAATCCTTACTCTCACGTAACATCTCAACAAGATCGGGAATATAACCAGGGGAGATAAAGAATTTTTCACCCAAGCCTCTATATTCTCTTCCGCTTATGTTATCCAGTAACATTATTAAATCTCTACGCACTTGGGCTTTGAGTCTTTGATTTTTTAAAACTTCTATGATTGACGGCACGGCTGAGGGACCTATAACCTGCAGTATGTCTTTAGCCCAGCGGGCATTATGGACAGTGTCTTTTACACCTTCTATCGCAACAGGAATAATATCCTCGAAATAGGCGCTGCTTTCGGGATTAGATTCAACACTCATATATAATGCTCGAAGCGCCTCTCTACGCAGCATCCTTTTCGTATTGTATGCTTCTCTATTCTCATAACCCATAAATGAACCCTCACCCGTATAGCCTATTTTGTTAACTCTTAAAACATCTATAAGCATTGGTATTGTTTTTTCATCTCTTTTTTCTTGATATTTGTGAAGCTCGCTGAGGTCAAATTCCTTACGCTCAATCTCTGCAATGCATGAATTGATAGATATTATATTGATTATAAAGACGAATGTTACTATAAAGCTTACCAATCTCATGATTTTATCTACGCCAGCCCGTTCCGTCTAATCTTACTTTCATCTTTAGATATTCTTCGAGTGTCTGCTTAGAATGCTTAAAAGACTGAAGTTGCTCTCGAACACCCATGACTCTCCGTAAATTAGGGTCTAGCTCTAAGGCTTTTTCAATTTCTTTTATGCCTCTGACAAGATCATTAAATTTGGATTCCGACCTGTCGAACATATTTCTGTAACCTAAATTCAAGCCTAAATATAAATGGGCTTCCGCATGATTAGGCTCACGTCGAATTGCTTCTTCCAATAAGCTTATTGCCTCTTCATGCCTTTCTTTTAAACAATAAAGGCCTCCCAATTGAGCACGTGCATCGATATTGGAAGGGTCTAATTCCAGCGTTCTTTCGAATTCCTTGATAGCTTCATCATAAATTCCTGTCTCGTTTATATCTTTTTCAGTTTGCCACGAACTAGTCCTGCTAAAAAGCCCTTTTATGTAAGCTCTTTCTGCTTTCTTGACATAAGCCTTTCCAAGGCCACAGTGGGTATCGGGATCGTTAGAATCATCCAATATAGCTTTTCGATACATCTCTATTGCTTCATCATGTTTTCCTCTCTTTAGATATCGCTCTGCTTTTTTCTTATATGAAACTTCACAGCTTACTAAAAATACAACCGATGTTACAATAATTATTAAAGAAATTTCATTAAATTTCATAACCATTTACCTCCCTTGTCTTCAATTGTATCTTAAAACGAAAATGCTTACAATCCTTATGTTTTTATTACTTTATAACTCCATTTCTAATATACTCTCCGCCGAAGGCGGATCAGCCTCAGGCTGTGAAGCGAAGAAGAAACATTGCTTCGAAGCTTTAGCGAAGAAGAACGCGCCTGGCAGGACTCGAACCTGCAACCCTCTGGAGGCCGAGAGTGCTTCGCACGAAATTTCTTCAAAAGCTCGGCCTTCATAAGGGGTTCTACCCCTTCTGACGCTCCGCTTGTAAGATTATCAAAGAAGTTATTCTCGCTCCGCTGTCAACCCCGAAAGCAACACTAACGAAGAATTGTCGCTGTACTACCCGCTATCCGATAAACACTAAGGCTATCTTTGAAAACAACGCGCCTGGCAGGACTCGAACCTGCAACCCTCTGGTCCGAAGCCAGATGCTCTGTCCAATTGAGCCACAGGCGCGATAAAAGTTGCAAGCTATAGGAAAGAATTGTAACAGGGTTTGGGGAGGTTCTCAAGGGAAATGTTTCACTTCCCCCTCAAGGTTTTAATTGCCCAGAGAATTGAGCTGTTAGAAAATTTTATTCTCGACTTGGGGGATTTTCTTTTATTATATGTTGCTTAACGGAGTACTTAATATATTTTCCAGATAGTATATGCCCTATAACAAAGCCTATAATAATGAGTCCACCAAATCCCAAATAAATCTCCAACCAATTGGGTGAATAAAATTCGAGTGCAATGACAGTAACACCAAAGATTAGCGGAAGAAGAGTAAAACCACAAAAGATAGTCACGTAAAGCATGTGCTCGAACGAAGTAAAGCAACCTTGGTTTATTTTATTACAGTGAGAGCAAGTAAACATCCAGCTATTTCGATGCGTTTCAGTGCCGAACATAACCTCCCCCCAACTGTGAGACGCAAAGAAATCAAAATTATACGTTGCCGTTTTTCCACAGATAGGACATTTTATCGACTTCAAATTGACACGTCTTGTGGATGGGCTTGTCTTTTTTGTTGGCTTTGATATGGCTTTCATGGACCGAGTAATGCGAATGGCTAATCCTATACATATGCCTATGAATAAAATAATAAATACCAGAATCGTTATCGCAATTGCTGTTTGACCCATCAATTCTCCCTTGCTTTAATTTTTATTAATCGAATATTCAAAATCAACCGTCCACCTCACTTAAACTGCTCCTTTACTTTGGGGTGGATTATTTTTCTCTTCCCGAAGCTTTCTTGAGTGCCGCAAGAAATCCTGGATGAGGTTTATATCCTAATTCTTCTGCCCTATGAACACCGTTCCAACTCTTTTCATATTCTC
>CP070807.1:1211470-1223047 GCA_020343695.1 Candidatus Omnitrophota bacterium
CAAATCGAGCTCTAAATGATCTTGTAAGGAAATTTTTTCAACTTTCCTTGTCTTCCTCAGAATATCTAATACTCGCTTCTGGGTAGCGGATAACTCAACTCTTTCATCTTCTCTTTTGGGTGCTTTTTTTTCCAAATGCTCCTGGTATATCTGGCTGACCTTAAATCTCTGTATCTTTCCCAGACGAGTGCGAGGCAAACCATCGGACACCAACACAAAATTCCTTATCCTCTTGTAAGAAGGTAATCCTTGCGATAGATACTCTAATCTCCATTTCATTATTTGATAGATATTGGTTTCGCCCTCCTTTTTAAAATATTCCACATCAGGCACAACAACAGCAACGAGCAGCTCCTGGCTAGCATCAGGCAATACGCATAACTCTTTTATAAAAGGGCTTTTTGAATAGTGAGCTTCAACCTCCTCGGGAGAGATATTTTTACCTGAGCTTAACACGATGGTCTCTTTAAGTCTGCCTTTAATGTAGATATAACCGGTTTTATCTTTGTAGCCAAAATCTCCACTATACAGCCAGCCACCTTTTAAGACAGCCTCGGTCTCTTCCTTGAGATGGTAGTAGCCCTTCATAACGTTTGGCCCCTTGATAAGAATTTGGCCTAATCCTTCCCGGTCAGGATCGAAAATCTTTACTTCCACATCAGGAAGGGGCTTTCCCACTGAACCTATTTTAGGCTGCTTAAAAGGGTTTAAGCTTACCACAGGAGAAGCCTCGGTTAAGCCATAGCCCTCAATAATATGGAAACCGAGTTTAAAGAAAAATCGTGCCACCTTCTCATCTAATTTTGCCCCTCCGGATACGAGGAATCGTAGATTCTTGCCGAGACGAGAGTGGAGTTTGGAAAACACAAGCTTACTCAAATTCACTTTAAAGACACATCTAAACATCCATAAAATTTCGATAGTGAAATTGATAAGCAATCGAAACACAAGAGGAAGAGACCTAAAATGTTCTGTAATCCTTCGATGGAAAAGGTGTAGAATTTGAGGGACAACGACCATAATCGTTATTTTTTCTTCGTTGAGACACTTACTCATTTCATCTGCTTTGAGCGTGTCTAGGTAAGTAATTCTTGCTCCCAAAAAGAGAGGGGCAATAAGCGTAACGAGAAACGGATAAGAATGGTGGAGAGGTAAAATAGAAAGCATATTGTCATATGGCTGCAAGATATTGACTCTCTTAATGCTCAAAAAATTGGAATAGAAATTTTTGTGAGTGAGCATAACTCCTTTGGGAAGATCTGTTGTGCCTGAAGTATAAATAATCGAAGCAAGCTGGTGTGGTTGGCGGGCAGGCAAGACAGTTTTATCGGATGCCGCAGAAATAGCATCAGAAAAGGTAACTATCTTTCCTCGGGCGTCTTGGCCATCAACGACAACTATTTTTTCCAAAAAATCAAGTGTCTTCAGCTTCCCTATAAAGGAAACCGCGGATGAAGTAAAGAGTGCTCTACACTGAGCATCCTTGAGTATGTATTCTACCTCTTCAAACTTTGACTGGATATCTAAAGGAACTGCTGTCCCACCACAAAATTGTATCCCAAAATAAATTACGCCCCACTGAGGACGATTCTCTAAAAGAATGGCGATTCTCTCCTCTGCTTTTATCCCAATCTGGAAAAGCCACCGACCTACCTTAAGAGATAAATCGTATATTTGGCGATAGGTGTATTGAGTGAGTGAATCTCCTTGTTTGAACTGGATGCATACTCTGTGGGGAAAATATTTTGCGGTTTTTTCTAATCCTTGGGTTAAAACGAGCATTTTCTTCTTTCTTCTGGAGAAGAGACTATATTTTTATATTATACCACACCGTTCAAGCAATGCAGAAAATCTTGCCATATACCGAGATAATTGAGGTGTAATGGAACACCTTTCTAACTGCATACCGATTTAAAAGCGCAACTGGAACATCGTTTCTCGTCTTTGTCGGGCTCAAAAGGAATATGAGGGTCAACGACTTCCTTTAAGATGCATTCAAGACTTTTTAGGCAAATATCCATAATCTGATCCTTATGGGGGTAATCATCTTCGGCGATAAATGGTTTTCTCTCTAATGTGCGGATACTATAGAGTGAGGCATTCAACTCTGCACAAGAAAGCGTCTTCTTCACAACATAATAGTACAAAGGTAATTGGAAGGAACGTATCGTATCCCTTACAGAAGTACGGTTCAATTCTACTTTTGCCAGTTGAGAGAACCTCTTAGGGATAAAATTCATCCCTCCTGTCTTATAGTCAAGAATCTCGTAGCTGTCTGGGGATAACTGGTCCACTCTATCCACCTGAGAAGTGAATGCGAACGAGGCCCCATCTACTTTAATATACCCTGCAAATTTCTTCTCAAGACATACGATCTTCTCAACACTTCGTTGCGCCTCTGCATCTAAAAAGCGCTGAAGGCGATTTTCGATAATTCCTTTCAGGAGGAGGGAATCCGACTTCATCCTTCTTGCAATATGTAAAGCAAATTGATCTTGAAATATACGCCAGAAATTCTTTCTAAAACGTTTATCGATTATAGGTTTTCTACCAAGAAATGTTTTGAATGTCTCCTGGAGCAACTGATGAATAAAAATTCCGATTTGAGGTGATTCAGGCTCATCGAGCAAATCTTCTGCTTCAGAGAGGCCAAGTACATATCGATAGCAAAACTGTAGGGGGCAGCTGAGATAAGTATTCAGCCTACTTGCGGAATAGGTCTCGTTTTTAAGGAAATCGATTATCTCTGCGTTCTTCTCAATGAGAGTCTTTCGCTGGATTATTTTAAGGTTAAAACTAACCTTTGGGGCGGTAGCCACGTCTAATCTGTTAAGCTGTCTCTGTCTTGCCCAAAGTAATTCTTCGATAAATCTACTTTTCTCTTTCTCCTGATTTTCCGCATACACAAGATACACATTCTTTGCAGCATCTATGAGCCGCATAAATTGGTAGCGTTGAATTTCTTCCTCTTTCTCCAGCCTATTAAGACCTAAATTCAACATCACTTCCCGTGGAATAAGAGGCTCATAGATTTTGAGCTTAGGGAGCACGCCTTCATTGGCATCCATCACAATTACATTCTCAAAATTAAGAGAGCGGGTCTCGAATAATCCTAAAACTTGTAATCCTTTTAAGGGTGAGCCGACAAATGAGACTACTTCGCCTTCCAATTTCTGCATAAATATTGATGATAGCTCTTGGAGCTTAAAAGGTTCTCTACAGAAATCAACGACCTCAAATTCCTCTTTTATAGAGCAGAGCTTTTCAATCACTTTCACATTAAAAGGAAAAGACATCACCATGCTCTTGTGTAAAAGAGTCACAATGAACACATTGAGCACCTCTGCGAAACCAAAGAAATCTTCTACCTCCTCCCAAGAACGAAAGAACACCCTGTGCAATTCTTTCACGATCTGACGCAACTCATCGATGCTGACTCTTACATCCATAGTCATAAGAGTGTCGTGGGCAAGCTGATAGAGATCCTGTGCATCCTCAATTGCATCGAGCTCTACAAAGAGGGTTCCTCCCAGCTCAGTTTCCTCTTTGCCAGTCAGTATATCTTCTATCTTGTGCACGAGAACTCTTGTGGCGTGATGCGAAGAGAAAAATCGTATATTCTTTACTAAAGGATGACGAAGTACATTCAAATAATCTTTCGCATAGTACCTATCAACCTGCTTACTCCTCTGTGCCCCAAATAAGGCATTACACAGAGCATAAAGTGAACTTCTTTTTAGGGGATACCCTAATGAGAGGTTAAAATCACCGGCGTGCGATGAGAGTTCTGAAAGAAGTGGAATAGCCGTTTCCGGCCGTGGCAGCACAATTACCGTATTATTTACATCTTCGATTTTTTTAACTATCTCGCGTACAATCGAAACCTGCGAGTGTGTGTCAAAACCTGCATAGAAAGATACCGTTGGGTCATCGGTACATACCCTTGAAGACTTAAGGTGCGTTGAGAGCATCTCTGCATTCTTTTTAAGTACTGACCATTTCTCCTGGTCTCCTTGAAAAATATAGATTCCCTTGCCTTTCGTATGAATCTGGCTCATGAGACGAGCCTCTGTTGCATGAAGATAAAAGAAGTTACAAAAGATGATTGCATCAAACTCATCAAAGGTTTCCTTTTGCACACGATGAGAGGCCTCTCGATACAAGAGACCTCGTGAGAAAATTTTTCTCTCATCGAGGATTGCATGATAGGCATCGCGAATCTTTACAATGTGCTGTAATAACACATTAATGTTTTGAGGTACTTCATAACCAATTGCCGCACTCATCTGTATATGCCTAAGAGCCTGATTTTCGATATCCTCTAAATCAAGCTGTTCAATGAACGCCACGATTTCTTGTGCCCACGGTAAAAATTCACTGAAAGAATCTATCCCCCTTACAATATCAGGGGCCAATTCCTTTGCGAGAGTATAAATAAGGAAGGAAGCATCAAGGTCTCCTACTTTTACGACGGGTTTCTCTTCTGAAACGATATGTTCAACAAACTCATCAATAGAGAACGTAGGCGGAGGATAAAAAGATTTATGCATCTTCCTTGCAAGTGTGCGTTGCAAAAAGAGCGCAGGACGCCTCCCCCCAAACACGCAGGCAACTCGACTAAAATCGCCGTTCGCCTTTGCAAAGTGCTCCAGGAGAAAATCGGCAAGATTCTCAATAAAATTTTCTTTGAAATCGTAAGTGAAAATATTCTCCATTGTTCTCAAGAGCTCTTTATGCTTTATGCGTGCACTTCTTACTGGGCGCTCTTTGCCTGCCTCACATATTCCTTCAATACCCTCGCAGCAAACTCTAATTGGAGGCCTCGCAATTTCTGCTCATTATACTTGGCTATGAGATTTTCAACAGGCTCAATGATTACCACTGTAAGTTTACTCAGTTCTCTTAAGCACTTCTCTATATCGCTCCTGTTTTTTGCTTCATTATATCCACCAGAGAGAATATCGCTCGCCTCTGCATCAGAAATGGCAAAGGCATTTGCGAATCTTGCCATCAGCTCATAACTCACTTTGCTGGCCGCAATGCGCGCCTGCAGATCAACGTCACTATCTTCTCTTTCACTCAATGTTCCATCGCTCTTTTCTACTAACTCCAAACATATCGCATCACAGATAGATTGAAATTTCTGATAGAGCTCCTTTGAGGCAGAAAGTGATGAATCAGTATACCGAGGTACTCCCGGGGACAAAGAGCTCACAATATCAAACGTCTCTAAGCTCTGTGAGACCGATGGCAACCACCTATCAAAATTTTTCTCTTGGGCCACAAACGCAAAGGTAAACATATGGGCGTCTTTGACAAATTGGATTTGTTTTGTCTTTATCCCACTGTAGGAGGTGACTACACTCAAGGCTTTTGTACCTGCGAGGGAAATAACCTCCTTCTCTATGACATTTGGGTCTTTACTCACTTCTCTCATGATATTTTCAAGAAACATTGACGCATCTAAAATGAGAAACGCAGAAGCCGATGAGACACCAATATGTAAAGATGCAATCTCTTCGAAATTTTCAGGACTAAACTGGATTTCTCTGGCTGATGAGGAGGAATCCTGTACTCTCCTTTTCCATCCAGAGGGTGGTATGAATCTCATGGTGACATCTGCAACCGTGTATATTCCCTCGGGAGAAAGTTCTTCCATTGCAAACGTAGGCCTCTGGTCTATACGCACTTCTTTGTCTAAATCTATAAACAATTTATCACCTGGGCCAAGTTTCTCCTTGGGCTCTTTTTGAAAAGAGAGCTTTTTGCCATCAATACTTTCTACTTCATCAAGATAGTACGTGATCGCAACGCCATGGAAGTCTATCTTAAGAAATCTATCTGTTTGCTCAATGATCTTTGCCTCTACGGTTTTTCCTGACTTAAGGACAATGGTTTCAGCGAACGCACACTGTGACATATATAAAACGATTAGCAACAAAAGAACAGCAAATGTTTTAGTCTCCATAATTTTCCCCTTTCTCTTATGCCCTAATAGTAATAATCTGGCTTTCGTTATTATGTATGGCTGCCTATATGCTCTTTGGGTAGCACCTGCTCTTGTGTCATTGTGTCGAGATACACTAGAATTCCTTTTATGTTACGAGCAGGGTACATCTCTTTCATTATCTGGCTATATTCTCTTATCTGCGCATAGCAAGCTTGCTTATTCTGCTGTGAAGATTTATAATCAACAATCCATACCTCTTTTTGCCTTGCGATTAAGCGATCGATCCTTTTGGTTTGTCCCAACTTATTGACCACTTCCTTTTCGCAAAAAACCTGGCCGTCATACACTAAAAAAATATTTTCAAAATCTTTTCTCTTAAGTAATGCCTTGATCTTTTGTTCATAGGAAACGAAGTTTTTACAGAAAGGATAGTGAGTTTTCGTATGCTCCACTGCTGCTGTAACTTGCGCATCTATATCTTTATGTGCACAGTTTTCTATCCGGGAAAGAATGGCATGCAAGATACTTCCCTCTAAGATGTTTTCTCTGTTGCGAATCATTTCTGCATCAGCAAACTCGTCCTTCAAGAATTGTACCCAATCTTGGTAGTCGCAAGGAGGTATCTGAAAGATGGGACGTTCTCTTTCTTGCCTGCTCGCGTATGTTCGCTTACTACCATATTGAACAACAGCGTCAGGGAAAAGATACCGTGCTTTATTGAAGCCGACACCGCTCTTTCGAGGCAGAAGAATATACAATTCATATTTTGGGCGTGTGAGGGCGACATACAAGTTATTCAACTCATCAACACATGCTCGTGCATACGCCTCTCGATAAATATCCACTAACCTTTGAGAATACTTTAGGTGTTCTTTAGTAATCCGTACCAATCGTAATTGCTGATCGGGGAGCGCAGTTGCGTAGGAAGAGCTGGATCTACCTCCCGTTTCAGGACTGATATCCATGCGTAAAAAAGGAGTAATAACTACGCCAAACTCTAACCCTTTCGATTTGTGAATTGTAAGAATATGTACAGAATCTGTTTCAGTTACGCGTACATATAAATCTTCCTTTTGTGCATTGTCTAGACAAAAGAGAAGCTCACCTAATCCTACGTATTCATCTTCCTTCTCTTTCACAAATTCGAGAAATTTCATGAAAAATGCCTGATCGTCGGCAAAATTTTTTATTACCTTAAATCGATCATAGATGCTCACCAAAAGCTCATAAGGAGAGGTGAACCCCGTGCTTTTAAAGAACTGGTCAAAGTAATCTTCCCACAGGAGAGGGAAGGTCTTTCGAAAATGACGATACAAACTCAGTCTACCGTCTTTTGTTTTTTTCTTATTTACGCGGAAAAGAAAATCTGTTATATCTGTAAACGAGAGGCCGGTGGTACCTCTAAAAACCTCTCCCAGTATAAACGATGCAAAACTTAAGTCATCTATGGGAGAATATAAGAAACGCAAAAATGAAACGATACTTTTGATAAGGGGATTCTCCTGTATATTAAGGGTCTTTTCTGACTCAACGGGAATTTTTGCCTCAAGCAGCCACGACGTAACCAATTCTACTTCGTCATTGTCACGGCAAAGAATAGCGATATCTTTATATAAAAAACGTCTGCTTAATTCAGCGATTAAAGGGAGTAATTTTTCTTTTACCAATTTGTTGCGTTCTTCTTGATTCTGTTCATCAACATACTCTGTGTGCACATACCCATATGTATTCATTGGCTGGAAATCCTGTTTTGAACTCTCAAATACCTGTACAATGCGCTCAATCGCATCGGTCTTACCCATTACTTTCCGAACGCCCATCTGCCCAAGAGCCTCTTTTAAGTTCTTTTGAGAAAACAGGAGATTATTGAACTCAACAATTGCCTTTTGGCTGCGCCAGTTCTTCTGCAAAATACGTTCTTTCACATTGTAATGGGCAAGTTCCTCCTTCACCCAATCAAAAAGCTCAGCCTCCCCACCACGAAAGCGATAAATCGCTTGCTTTTTATCGCCCACATAGAATAAGGAACCGCCACTTGAGAGAGCATCTTCAATCATCACCTCTAAGTTTCGCCACTGCAACACACTCGTGTCCTGAAATTCGTCTATCAAATAATGGGTAAATCGGGTTGCCAAACGGTAATATAACTCTGCAACAGTAATGCCACTCTGGGCAAAAAGTAGACGAGCTTTATGATTCAATTCGCTTAAAAACAAGAGATCCTCGTGCTTTGTGGTCGACTCAAAAAAGTGCAGCATTCGTTGAAATAACTTCACATAAGGGTTGTAAAAAACAGTCGCATCTAACTCACATAGCTTGCGTATCCCCTCATGGATTCTCCTCCATCGGGAGAGGCACTCTCCGGGAGCAAGTTTTCCCTTATTCATAGGGGGTCTCCTCAAGCTGAATCTATCAGGAAACGCTTTTAGTTCAAAGGTGGGTTCTTGGGCTTCTACAAACTTCAAGATAGCATTGTAGGCAGTGCCATTAAACCCTTTAGGTAAAAATGAAACAAACTCTTTGACCGCATTAAAGAGAAAGGTTTTCTTTTTAATCACCTCGCTACTTGTACCTCTGTGTATTCCAAAGGCTCCTCCGTGCTGATTACTCAGCGAGAACAGAGACTCCATTAGCGCTAAAATATCTTTTTTGGGAAACCAACTGCTTCGATTCTCTACAAAAAGATAATGCTCTAAAAAGTTTTCCAAAAACTCATACACGCCGGGGTCAGTGGATGATTCCTCAATCACCTTATCAAGGCAATAGGCAAGATACTGGCTGTAATCTCTCCTAATCTTAAAATGTGCGGAACGATCGATATTGAACGCACAACCCAAAAGGAGTGCGTTAATAAAGCTGTCGATGGTTTTGATTTGGAAGAAATTGTAGTGCCTGGTAATCTCATCTATAATGAGTGAGGCCTTCTCTTGAGCGTGCTTGCCTTCTACCCCTAAAAGGCCCAGAATCTCTCTGCGTTCTTTCTGTGACTGAAATGCATCCAACGCACATTTTTTTAGTAACTCTAGTATTCTCTCCTTCATTTCAATGGTGGCCTTATTGGTAAAGGTAATCGCTAGAATATTACGTAAGGGAATTTGCCCTTTGGTAAGGTTTGGATTGATAAGCAGCTGCAGGTATCGTTTGGCAAGATCATACGTCTTTCCTGAACCGGCGGATGCCTCTACCACTACTACTTCGGGAAACTGTAACTGGGGGGAAGATCTGTTACTCATAATTAACCGGCGGTACGCAGATAATTGCAGATTCTACCGAATTCTAAATCCGAAATGCGAAACTGTCTCGAATTTCGACCTGTCTGCCGGCAGGCAGGCATTCGGATTTAGGATTTACAATAATACCTTCGTATTATATTTCAATAAGCCTGTAGTCCAAAGAGCCCAAACCAATACTTTGAGCATATTGGAGATGATGAAGGTAATTTACGTTGGGGTGGATTTCCTTTAAGAAATCTCGCTTTGCATTTTCGGTGAGTAAATCAACACTAGCTTAATCTATACACACAGGATCTTCGCTAAAAAAAATTCCATAATCAGGGACATATTCATTATTCTCTTTGTTCATGCAATCGCATTCTTTGGTGATGTAAATACAAAAATTTATATACGCACACTTTCGATGTTTGGCTACCGCATAGGCGTGCTCTACCATCTTTTCACCTAATTCGTCATATTCCTCAGACCAAATGATTTTTACTGCTGCTTGGGGGCAGACGCTGATACACTGAGCACATCCAATACATTTCTCTTCTACAATACAAAAGCACTTATCTTTTCTCAATACTGCTGCCGTTGGGCACACTTTCGCGCATTCACCGCACAGTACGCATTTATCCTCTTTAATCTGGGGACTCACCACGCAGTGCTGGGCGAGTTTGCCCCTTCGTGAGGCACATCCCATTCCTAAATTTTTTATTGCTGCACCAAAGCCAGTTAACATGTGACCGGTAAAGTGAGAGAGGACCAAAAGAAAATCTATATCTTTGAGGGCAGATGCAATAAAACACGTAGAGAAATGCTTAAGCTCTACATGCGCTTCGATTTCATCTTTGCCTCTTAGGCCATCACCAATAATTATAGGTACGTTGAGTTTACCAAATCCATGAGATTTTGCGAGCCGGATATGATCGATAGAATTCATCCGCTGGCCACGATATAAGGTGTTGGTTTCAAACAAAAAGGGGTTTGTGCCCTGTGCATGAAAAAATTTTATTAAGGGCGCGAGCAGAGACGGGTTGATATATGATTTATTTCCTTTCTCACCAAAGTGCAATTTGAACCCCACGAAATCATTCCTCTTACATCTCTTCGCAAAGCCAGCTTTCCTGCACCCATCTACAATATGTTGCGGGCATCTAAGGAATTCTTGATAACTGCCTCGCTTGAAGAACACCTCACTCACTGCTCAAAAACCTCTCCCTCAACTTCTGAAAATAGTAGCTGGCAAACTTATCTCCTTTACCTTCCTCGATCTCGATAATCTCTGTTCCACAGAAGTAACCTTGTGTTGTGTCGATAAATTCTGACCACACCACGGCTACCTTTAATTTTACTGAATCAAGCTCCTCAGGAATGAAATAGTCAATGAAAATAACTTGACCTTTCTGCCATTCAGTCTCTGAAGAAAAACATATCCCCATAAGAGAAAAGTTTTTCGTCTCTGCTTTTGTGTGCTTTGCTATCTCCTTAAGAGGTCTTATTTCTAAGAAATCACCAACATCCAAACGTATCAGGCGTCTTCGATTATTCATCGCTACTTCCTCCTATCTTGTAGAGGCATACGAGATACCTTCTGCCTCACGAACCACCCTACTCCTTAAAAGGCTTTCTAAGTCGACCCTGTGAACGTGGGCAAGCTCACAGAGAGACAAAAGAATTTCCTCCAACCCTCTGACTCCATGCTGCTTAAGAGAGTAACCCTCTTTTATAATTTTAGAGATAAGGAGCGAGGCTACTCTTTTTTTCTCCCTTCCGCTTATGGATTCTAAATATGCCCTCTCTTTTAAAAAAATCTCTGCGAGAAGAAGCGCGGGAGCAGAACCAGGCAGCCGCTCCTTAATCGTCTTTCTCTTTTTCTGCTTTGCTTTATTATGTATCCAGTACTCTAAGACCTCTTTCTTACTATTAAAATTCTTGAAAGAAAACACATGGGGATGGCGAGATACCAATTTCTTCCTTATTGTACGCAGGACATCTTGCAAAGTAAATTTCCCCTTCTTCTTAAAAATCTCCGTAATCGATATGAGAATGAGAAAAATGTCGCCCAATTCCTCTTTTACTACTGAAGTCTTTTTCTCTTCTATTCCTTCAACAAGTTCATAGGTCTCTTCTAAAAGATATCTTTTTAAATCATGCAAGCCTTGTGCTCTATCCCAAGGACAGCCGTCTTTGCCCCGCAATCTTCTCACTATACTGATAAGCTCATCAAACTCTTTCATTGTATCTTATTGTGGTGAAATATCTCTCTTAATGGTCGCTTAGGGACATGCAACCGATTCTTTTTATCAAGCCAGTATTTAACGTTATCTGAATCTGTCTCAAGTTTTGGTGACTCTGCAGGATATCCTGCAGCAATTAAAGAATCTATTACATACGCTGAAGGTATCGCTA
>CP070807.1:1223147-1243198 GCA_020343695.1 Candidatus Omnitrophota bacterium
AAAGAATCCACATCGTTATATGTCGCCCTTCCTAAATTGATGATAAAATTTGCATGTTTGACCGAAATCTGGGCGTCTGCGCGCTTAAGCCCCTTAAGCCCGCATCTCTCAATAAGAAGACCGGCGGCGTTGTCCGCTGGATTCTTAAATATACATCCGCAACTGGGATGATCGAAATCTTGAGTATGGAGACGTTCTCGAAAAAGTAGAGAAGTTGTTCGCTTCAAGTCATTACTCCTAGTTAGACGAAACCATGCCCTTATAACAACATAATCTTTCAGAGAAGAAAACCGATACCCAAAGGTAATCTGGTTCTTCTTCAATAACTGGACTTTCCCCTCCCTGTTCATTACTTCCACTTTCTCTAAAAGGGTACTAATTTGCCTTCCAAACGCTGAAGCATTGTTGGTAAGAAGCCCGCCCATCGTAGCAGGGATGCCAGCTAAATTTTCTAACCCGCTTAAATTATTTTTCATGCAGAAATTCAAAAGTTCCGAAACTGGAGTGGCTGCTCCTACCTCTACCGAATCCATAACGCCTTTTGCATATCGAAAGTCTCTGCCTAACTTTATAATGGGAGTAGTAATAACGCGATCTCTGATAAGGAGATTGGACCCCGCGCCCAAAAGATAAAAGGAATTGCCACAATCATTCATGATATGAATCAGATCATCTATAGTGTGCACTAAAAACAGGCAACTCCCTGAACCTCCTATACCTATGGTGGTAAAGCGTTTGAGCTCAACATTCCGTTTTAGCTCGATGTTCTTTAAACCCATTCACTATGCCCTCCATTAATGTAGTCATCTCACCTGCCCCTAACCCTAAAACGATATCTCCATCTTCTAAACAAGAAGGGACCTCTTCGGCTAATTTTGCTTTAGGAATATAGCAGGCTTTCCCGTTAAAATTCTTCTCGATTTGGAGTAATAAAAATTTCTCATTAATCTCTTCGATTTTTTCCTCAAATGCAGAGTAGATATCAGTTACAATCACCTCATCTGCAAGCGAAAAACACCGAGAAAATCGTTCACAAAGCAACTGAATCCGGCTAAAACGATGAGGTTCAAAAATCACTAAGAGCCTCTTTGGCGAAAGCGTTCGGGCACTTTTTAATACGGCTTCAATCTCCGTAGGATGGTGTGCATAATCCTCAATAAACGTTACCCCTCTCAAGCGTGCTTTTATCTCCCAGCGCCGCTTTGTCCCTTTAAATCCCCTTAAAACCATGGCAACTTTTTTTAAATCTTCGCCGAGATAAAAAAAGAAAGAAAAAACCGCCAATGCGTTTAATACATTGTGTTCACCCAAAAGAGGAATCATGACGGTTTCGCTAAAATCGTCAATGATGAGGTCAAACTTTGTATGCTCTCCATTCAATGTAACACCTTGCGCTCTCACTCTGTTTTCCTTCAAGAATCCATATGTAAGCGCCGGTACGTCACTGAGCAGCGCTTTTACCCTTTTATCATCCCCGCATCCGATAACAATACCTTTTGCATTCCGCGCAAATTTTGAAAAACTCGTTTCTAATTGACCTATGTCCTTATAGTAATCCATATGCTCAAAATCGATGTTCGTAATGATAGAAACTTCTGGTTCATAATAGAGAAAGCTGCCGTCACTCTCATCTGCCTCAATCACAAAATATTCTTCTCCCCACCAGGCATGTTGTGAATGGTTAAGAGGGATACCCCCCACAAATACTGCAGGGTTATGGCCTAATGCGGACAGCGCAAACCCCAAAAGAGAAGTCGTCGTAGTTTTTCCGTGTGAACCAGTTACGGCAACGGTTTTCTTGCCTTGAGAAATGCAGGCAAGCAACTGCGCTCTCTGCACGACAGGAAGTGCCTTCTTTTTTGCCTCTTGAATCTCAACATTATCCTCTCGTATTGCAGAAGAAAAACACACCAAATCCACCCCTTCTACATTTTTGGGATGATGGCCTATAGCCACCTTGATCCCCGCTTCTTTGCACTTTTTCACATTATAACCATCTTTTACGTCTGAACCGGAGACGATAAATTCTCTCTCCTTTAAAAGGAGAGCTAATCCACTCATCCCAATGCCGCCGATACCCACAAGATGTATCGCCTTTACTTTAGATAATATCTCTTCCATAAATCCTCAAAGCTTTTGATATCCTTGACTAAGAGGAACGACTTACGGAGCGCCTCCTCAAGATTAGCGCCTTTCTTTATATGCCCTAAAAATAACTTAAAATGGAATTTTCCAAATCGACTTATAAGAAAATCGACCATACTAAACGCTTGTTGATAAAATAAATCCACCTCAGGATCCTTGTCTGCAACCTGATAGATCGTCTGCATTTTGGAAAATCGTATGTACTTATCCTTTTTGATGACCTTTTTCATTAAAGAGCGCATCAGCGTGGCCTCATGCGAACCTTTATATTGAATATACATTGCCATTCCCTCATCTAACCATAAGGGGAACCTAGAGTAACCAATATATTCTCGGAAAATTATGTGAGTCAACTCATGCGCAAGCACAGAAGAGAAATTCCTTTGGTCAGGAAAAGTGTAGATTGTCTTTGTCTGATAGTTTACGCATGCAGTTGACCACGACTGGCATCCAAATTTCTCGAGGTAGCTCTTCTGGTCTTTTGCAATAAAAATTTTTGCCCGATTCGTCCACATCCATAATTTTTCTCGTATTAAATTAAACTCCTGAGTGATTTTTCGATAAAAATACTCAGCCTCCTTTTTTACTTTTTTTACATAACTTTCAGAGACCCCTGGTTCATATTTTATGATGAAATGCTCTGAACGCAGCTCCTTAAACTCTGCTGCACGCACACAGAAAATACTCATCATAAAAATCGAACTGACAAAAAATACCTTCCACAGCCTCACTTGACTACCCTCAATGGACAACTTCGTCCACGCTTACTTGCATTTAGGAAAAAATATTTTTATAAAACTGGCCGCTACTCACAACAAAATTTATCTTTCGTATATTCTCTATTATTTTCTCCCGTAAGGTCCTATCAGTAATTAACCCCTCTACGGTTTTTTTAAAGTCCTTAAAAGAGAAGTCTTGCTGAGAAAATATTGCTGCACACCCTCGCTCCTCCAAATACCGCGCATTAAGAGACTGGTGTGAAAAGGCCTGAGGGTGAGGAATTAAAACCGCTGGAACTCGAAAATGGATAATCTCCCCCAACGTAATTGCCCCTGCACGCGAAACTAAAATGTCGGCAGCTGAGTAGATAAGATCCATCTTTACCCAAAAGTCTTTAACTATAACTTTCTTATTTATTTTACTATAAAATTTTGAAATTTCTGCATATTCTTTCCTTCCTGTCAAATGAATAACCTGCACATCATCACTCAAAGATAGAATGAGCTTTAAAAAAATCTCATTGATAAACCTCGAGCCTTGACTGCCGCCTATTGCTGCAATTAAAAGTTTATTGCTGTTAAAGCCCAAGATCTTTTTTGCTTCTGATTTATCTAACGCGCGCAGGTCACTCCGCAAAGGAATTCCTGCAAACCTGGTTCCTTTTACCAACTTTTGAGTTTCTTGAAATCCGCAGTAAATTTTCTTTACAAACAGAGAGAGAAGCTTATTAGCTCTGCCTAAAGTGAAATTCGGCTCATAGAGCACAGTTTCGATAAATAATATCTTCGCCCACAAGATAAGAAAAAAACTATCCCGCCCTCCAAACCCAATCACCTTTTTGGGGCGAATTCGCAAAAGCAAGAACGGGGCCTCGATGGCGCGATACAGTACCTCGATAATCAAATTCCGAAAAGGGAAACTTTTTCCGTAAACAACGAATTTTTCCCTTTCTACAATCTTCTTTAAAAATAAAGAGGTAACAAAGAAATAAGCTCTTGCCGGCATATTTCTTAATTCACTATCTTTTCTCAACTCTCTCGCCAAAGCCAAAGCCGGAAAGATATGTCCTCCGCTCCTCTCACATACCAGTAACAGACGCACTTATTCCTCCCTCTGTTCTTATTTTACGGGACGCATTAAAAAATAAGCCTAAAAGAATATAGTGGACAATGAGATTACTTCCTCCATAACTTATAAAGGGCAGAGACAACCCTTTGGTGGGGAAAAGCCCGCAGCTTACTCCAATATTGATTGCGATTTCTAAGAAAAAAACTAAAATTATTCCCCATAAAATTCCTCTCGCAAACCCTTCTCTTGCACGCTGTGCGATTCGGAACATCTTATGAAAAATAACAAAGAAAATAGAGAGAATTCCGAAAGAACCCCATAAACCAAATTCTTCAGCAATAATCGAAAATATAAAATCCGTATGAGCGGCAGGCAGGAAAAATAATTTCTGTTTGCCCTCCCCGAAACCAACGCCAAAGATTCCCCCTTCACCATATGCAATTTGGGACTGAATTAATTGGAAACCTGCACCTTGGGGGTCAGCGAATGGGTCTAAATACGCGGTGATTCGGCGAAAGCGATAAGGATAAAATTTTATAAGGAAGAAAGAAAATACTATTCCTAAAATGATAATAAAAACAAGGTAGCGACGCTTTGCCCTGTAGAGAAAAAGCATAAGGAATGTCCACATTATCCAAAAAATTGCAGAACCCAAATCAGGCTGCAGCGCAACAAGTACACAAATGACTCCCAATACTATCCATAGGGGAAAAACTCCCCGAAAAAAATTTCTGATGAGATTGCTTCTGCGTCGAAAATAATCTGCGCAATAAAGCAAAAAAGATATTTTTAATAATTCTGAGGGTTGCAGATTAATCCATCCGAGCTGAAACCAGCGTCTGGCTCCTCCTGCTTTTTTGCCTAAAACAAGTACAAGTGCTAACAGGATAAACGTTACAGCCAAAATTTCTTTATTGTGTCTTCGCAAAAATTCAAGGTCCACAAAGAGAGTTAAGAAAAATAGTCCTAAACCGATGAGAAGAAACATAAATTGTCTTTTAAAAAAATATGCAGGATCATCGGTAGTCTGATAGACATAGATACTTGATGATTCATAGATCATAAGAACCCCGAACAAAGTCAACGCAAAAATTGTCATAAAGATAAATCGCCTTTCTTTGCGCAAATCCAATTGAACCGTGTGTGCCTTTAGCCATTTTGGCAGGCGCATAAGATAATGAAATTTTTTACGTATCTTCTTAGCCATAGTAAATAAATTAAGATTAACGCGTTCCTTCAGCGAACCGCTGCAAATAGCATACATTCATCCTCAGGCAAGATTATTCACAATCTCTATAAATTTATTTCCCCTCTCTCGATAGTTCGAAAACATATCGAAGCTGGAGCACATAGGCGAAAAAAGGACTGTATCGCCTGGATTTGCTTCTTTAAAAGAAGCGACTATCGCCTCATTAAGTGAGGAAAATACCTCAGTATCCACATGTGATGTCAACGCCTCTTTTATCTGGTAAGACGCCTCTCCCAGGAGATTGAGCTTTTTCACTTTTTTTAAATAAGGCGCTATGACCGAATAATCAACCCCTTTATCTTTTCCACCCGCAACGAGTATAATATTACCTTTGATGTTTTGAAGTGCCCAAATAGTTGAAGAAGGATTTGTAGCTTTTGAGTCATTGATGAAAGAAATGTTGCCCAGTTTTCTCACCAGCTGGAGGCGATGAGGAAGACCCTTGAATTGAGAAAACACATGGAGACAATCGGTCTTGCTGATGCCAAAAATATTTGCGATTCTATATGCGCAAGAAAAATTCTCATTGGGAAATTCCGAGGAAAAATAGATTACATTCGAGTTGATTTTTTTTGCGGCATTGTTGAAAAGCGCTATATTTCCATTTAAAACTGCCCAATCATCTTTTGTTTGATTGCGAAAAATATTCATCTTCGCATCAAAGTAATCTTTTAAAGAGCGGTATCTATCGAGATGATCCGGTTCAACATTAAGGATAGAGGCGACATGCGGCTTAAATTCAATGATAGTTTCTAATTGAAAAGAGCTGATTTCCAATACAATCAAATCGCCTTTCTTTGTATTTAAGATCAAAGAGGAAAATGGAATCCCTATGTTTCCCCCCAAGAAAACCCGTTTTCTTTTTTCTTTCAATGCCCTATACGTAAGAAATGTCGTGGTGGTTTTACCGTTGGTACCGGTGATAGCAACTAGCTGAGCCTTCGTTAACCAAAAACAGAACTCGATCTCTCCCACGCACGGGATATTAAGAGCGCGGCAGATATCAAAAATGGATGACTGATGCAGATCTACTCCCGGACTGACGACCACAAGCTCAGCACCCTTTATAAATTTTTGGCTATGTCCACCGAATTCAAATTCAACGCCTTGTCCCTTTAGCCTTTGTATGGGAGATGATGGAAATTCTGTTGACTCTCTAATTTCTGTAACAATGGCCTTCTTTCCTAACGAAAGAAGCAAGTATGCGAGCGAGATGCCGGTCTTGCCCCATCCTACAACACAAATTTTTCTGAAATTATCTACATTCATCGTCTACGTTACAGAATACTATATCCTTCAGACCACGAACATTAAAAAGCTTAGTTGGTCCTGCACTCTCAAGCTTCGGCCTTAACTCTGGTTTATCGTAACTTAAGGGTTAGCAAGGCTATTACTGCGCAAATAATGGAGACAATCCACAGTCGAACAATTATTTTTGGCTCTTTCCATCCTAACAGTTGAAGGTGATGATGTAGAGGCGCCGCACGGAACAGACGTTTCCCTCTGAAGCGTACTGAGAGAATCTGTAAAATTACCGTGAGCGCTTCTATCACAAACAATCCCCCGCTCACAAAAAGAAGAAGCTCTTTCTTTACGAAAAGGGCGATTACACCAATTACACCACCGAGAGAAAGAGCCCCTACATCTCCCATAAATACATCTGCAGGATATGAATTAAACCACAAAAAGGCCAATGCTGCTCCCCCTAATGAGAGACACAGAACAGTGAGCTCTCCTGCCCCTTTTATATGAGGAATGAAAAGATAACTTGCAAATTTGAAGTGCCCACTCAAATATGCCAACACTGCAAAAATTAAGGCATTAATAGTTAAAGCCCCTATCGCTAACCCATCCAATCCGTCAGTAAAATTAACGGCATTCGAAGTTGCAACAATAATGAGCGCGGCCCAGAAAATATAAAAATAGCCAAGATCAACAATTATCTTCTTGAAAAAAGGAAAATCCCAGGCAGTAGAAATGTTTTTGTCTAATACAATTAAAATTCCTAAAACCGCACCCACTGCAATTTGGCCGAAAAGTTTTTCTTTCCGAGAAAGACCTCTGCCTCTCTTTATTTTTAAGAGGTCGTCGTGGAGCCCTAAAGCCCCCAAAGCAAGCATTACCGCAATGCTCAACCAGATAAAAGAGTTATCTAATCTGGCCCAAAGCAAAGTTGACGCAATTACAGAAAAAAGAATAAGCACTCCACCCATTGTGGGAGTACCTCTTTTATCTTCATGGAGGGCCTCTAAGTGTATGTGTCCGTACATATCTATCTTCTCGACTATTTTTAAACGTTTAAGCCTCTTGAGGGTAAACTTCCAAAAGACCATCACAATAATGAAAGAGGTAACAACAGCGCAACCGCTGCGAAAGGTTATATACCTCGTAACATTAAAAATGAAAAAATATTTTGTGAGTGGATAAAGAAGATGGTAAATCATGATTTCGGCGCACTAGGTAATTTTTCTATCCTACTCGATTTTTTGATTATTGTAAAGTAATATATGTAATTAAAACTGTCTGATTCCACAGAAAGTGAAAAGTGAGGAATCTTAGATTCGTGTATGAGTTCAATCACTTTATATTTATCCCGTGGCACAAACTGCCAATTGCAGAACCAATCAGGAGAAATTGGCGGAAATGTTTTATCTTTGTTTTTATGAGTCAGAATCAACTTTCCGCCTTCATCTAAACGCTCGTATAATGCAGCAATCAATTTCTTGAGCACTCTGTCGGGTAAATAATCAATAAGACCGATGCTGTAGATAAAGTTTTGTTTGCCGAGCGACTGTAGAGCGAGTTTATCTTTTAGAATATGGCTTACATCGTTTTTGACAAATTTATACTTAATGTCGCTACTGATGCATGATGAGAGTATCTGGTGTGCAAAATTCAAAGCTTCTTGATCCAAATCGAGGCAGGTGAATACAATAGGATGGTGTGTTCTTAAGGCCGGGACTAACTCGCGAATCTCCCGGCAAGAGCCACAGGCAATATTTAAAATACGGATGGGGTTTGTTCCTCCTTGAGCAATATAGACACGCAACATCTCCCTTAGATGGTCCTTACGAAGCCTCAACGCCACTGCATAAGGGCTCTTTAAAAAATTAGTATCAAAATAGCACCCGATCTTCTTTGAAACTGGTCGATTGTCGTAGACAGCCTCGAGCATTCGATAATCACCGGGGTACCCTCGAGGTTTCTCAAATGCTCGTTTTACAATCGTACTCTTATAGGCCCAGGTACTGACCAGATACCGGAAGTTGTTTTTAACTCGTTGCATGATTGACTTATCCGCCAGGAGCAACTCTAAACAATACCCTTTAAGCAAAATCTGATTATTTAAATGTTCTAGCTCTTTCTCAAGTTCTTGAGAATACGATTTTTTATTTGATAGCTGAGAAGTGAGGCGAGTGACATCACTTATATAGTCCAATATATCTTTCAAAAAGAAATGGCACACATTCTCTCGAATTTCAGGGTGCTGTATCTGCTGCAATAATCCGCCGATCTGTGTTTTAATCAACTCTGCCCTCAAGGTTTTCTTTTGCGCCTCTTTAAGATTCACAAACTCCACTCCATAGAGGCAGGCTCCTGCCTCTGTATCGCGCCTCCACACCAGTCTGGCCTTTGCCTTCAGGCTAACCCTTTGGTCCGGAAAACATACCTGCAGAGAAAGTGCGGGGCTTGAGATTGTCTCTTGGGAAGAGAAACTAAGCCCGCCCTCACCCACATCAATGGAATTTGCATGAATTTTCTCCGCAATATCGACCTTTATTTTTGCTTTCACACGGAGATGCGACCTTTTCTCTTCACGAATAGTATCCATGAAGCTAACGCCTCCTCTATCCAATCGTGTTCTTTACCACCCGCAGCAGTTCATCGTTTTCAAATGGCTTATATAAATAGTCAACAACCCTTAAAGCCATGGCTCTATCGTATTTATCTGAATCAGCATATCCTGTAATTAAAATCTCTGGGATTTGTTTCCTGTTAGATTCTCGTAAGTAAGCACGAATTTGCTTGATTACTTCAACTCCGTCAACTCCTGGCATTCTCACATCGCAAATGATGAGGTCGTAATCATTTCCTCTCACTTTTTCTAAAGCTTGCTGTCCACTCTTTGCAACCGTAGTTGTATAACCTTCTGAATGAAGCAAAAGGACCAGGCTTTTTGTGACGAGTTCTTCGTCGTCAATTACGAGAATATTTTTACGCATATTCATTATCCTCCACCCCACCCTTTTTCGATTTTTCTTGGTAACTCAATAGAAAACCGTGTACCTTTCATATACTTCGACTCAAACCAAACACGACCTTTATGATTTTCCTCAATCATCCGCCTTACGACATACATACCAATTCCTGTTCCTGACTTATAAGAAGATTTGGTAGTAAAGAAAGGAGCAAAAACCTTCCGCTTATCATCTTCTTTTATGCCGATTCCATTATCGATAACTGTAATGAAGGATACGGTCCGATTGTGAGCTAAGCTTACTCTAATCGATGGCTGAAAATCTTCCTTCTCTTTCCCTTTTAAGTGATGGGTAATCTTTTCCTGTATTGCCTCATAGGCGTTATCTAAAAGGTTGTAAATGGCTTCCATAATCTGAGATTTGACCCCATAGATTGCGTCAGTAGAATCAATCTCGGCCTCTAGGGGGAATTCTGTTATTTGGTGCTTAACTTTAAGGAGCTCCAAGGAAATATCGATAATCTCTTTAAAAGAGAATTGAGAGAAAAAGTTTTCCTTCTCTTCAGTACGGGCGAAGTTAAGGATTCCTCTTATTACATTATCGGTCTTTGTCACATTGTCGATAAGAGAGTCGGCAATATGGATGAGATAATCAAACGCCTTTTGAAGGTCAGAGTTTTTAGCGACTAAGCTGGGGTGGGCTTTGATGAAATCACTTATTTCATACTTTAATTCTCCGGAGGCAACAGAGAAATGATTGAGACGATTTTTGATTTGGTGGGCGACTCCATCAGCCATGCCGCCTATGGATGCCAATTTTTCGGCAGTAAATATCCTTTCCTGTGCGTGTTTGAACTCCTCCAAGAATACACAGTTTTCAATCGCAAGGGCTGCCTGGTTGGAAAGAATTTTAAAAACATTGATATCATCGTCAGAGTATGGTTTACGATTGAGTTTCTCTCCCAACACAAGAAACCCCAAAAGTTCGTTTTCAACAATCGAGGGGACAATTAAACCAATAGGAAAAGAGCTGCCTAAACCCATTCTTGCTGCCCGGGGTAACTCTTCATATAATACGGGTTCTTTTGCTGTTTTTAAATAGGAAATAAGGGCATTCTGATCAGGAGATGTAATTTTTTCTGTCATTCTTCCTGGGTCTCTCATTACTTTCAAATTGTATACATTCTCCTCTCTGTTGTGCAGAAAAATTGCTGCAAAGTTGAGTTTCACTGTTTTTTTGACAATATAAACAATTAATTTTAACAATCTATCTAATCTATGCTCTTTTACCATTCCGCCTGCTGCCTGAACAAGAATTTTCTGGTAGTGACGCTGCTCAGCAAACAGTACGTCTTCTGCTTTGACTCTAAAATATCGGTAAATGAATGGGGCAGGAATTGCTAAAGCTACTGCCAGCGAAGTAGATAAGAGCCAGGAACCTGTTTGATGCCCTAAATAAAAAGGAACTCCAAATACTAAACTGTATATTCCCAGAATTAACCCTGCGCGAGAGATAGCAACGGTGATTTCCATTAAGCGATATTTGATGATGGCGTAAGCAATTGAGGCGTTATAGAAAGAAACTAAATAGAGAGCGAAAGGATGAATAAAAATAATTTTCATTCCATACACAGCCAAAAAAGTCGATGATCCTCCAGTATAGCCTATTAAAGAGGCTATAATTATATATCTAAGTTGATTTCTTTTATAACCCGATAGTAAGGCATAACGTTTTAGTGCAAGCAGAAAGCCATACAAAATAAAAGTGAGAAAGAAAACGATGAAAAAGGGATATAGCGGACCGGGATCAGCCCATAATCGCAATCCCATCTTAGGAGAAACGCTCGTAAAAAATAATGGCGTAAAGGCGAGTAACGACATAACAAAAGCAATCCCATACCCTACTTTAATAATAGCTTTTTTCTGCTTTATAAGACCCAAAAAAGAAAGGATAAAGTGCAAATAGAATATTGCTATGAACGATGCACCGATATGCGCAAATCGCGCCCAAAATAAACACACTTGCTCATCTCGAGATATTGCATGAAATAAAATGCCTATTGCCCATATTGATGTGCTAACGGCCAACAAAAAATATGTTTTGTTGATGAGACTCTCTTTATTTTTCCAAAAAACAATAAGTCCCACTATTAAACTCACGATAAAAGTTAATATGGATGCGATTTCGTAATGCAAATGAATGAAATTCATATAATTAAATTATTTGTTTCGGGCTATACTGAGAAATAAATAATTCTTATCGGGACATGGATCTTCAAAACGCACTTTACTGCTTTTTTTACAATCTTTCACCCAATCTAAAAGCTGTTTTTTACTTCTATGATGGAATATCCAATCTCCAGCCATCTCATAGTATGCCCTATGACCGCTGTTCTGTGAAGACGCGTTGCAAATAATTAACTTACCACCATCGTCAATTAATCCGTATAAAATGTTAACCAAACGCCGAGCTACACCTTCTGGTAAATAATCAAAAAAACCTGACGAGTAGATAAAATCTTGTTTGCCAATCTCTCTATTAAGAAAATCCGTATTGATAAAAGATAAAACATTTTTACAAATGTATTCAATTCTTAAGAGCCTTTTTTTACGTTTACCTATCCTTCGAAGTTGACTTTTAACGTAGTCTAAGGCTTTTTTCTCGAAGTCAAACCACTTAAATATAACTGGTGTGGTTATTTTTCCTTCTCGAGCTAACTCTATTAGCTCTCTCACAGAACCACTTCCCACGCTTGTAATCCGGGCCACTTGTCTCTTTTTAAATGTATCAAGTATTTTTTTCTTAAAAAAATTCTTTCTTGCCACATTCGAACAAGAGATAGGAATCTTACAGGTATAATGGTTAATTAGTTTTTCATACGTAGACTTACCAAGATATTTTTTCCTGTGATAATCTAAAATGTAATTCATTGTAATAAAATCGCCGGGGTATCCTAATGGTTTTTTATAAATATGTGTGTTGATTTCTATGCCGCGTCCAAGAAAATACTCGGTCATATGATAAACATAGAGCTTGTGCAAATTGTATAAAGTTTTGGGAATTTTCTTCGTAATCCTCCATATTTTATTAAATTTCTTATCCAGTATTTCAAAAATCCATTTTCGGTTGGATAAAATAAATTTTATCTGCTTTGCTTCGGTGGGCTCCTTTTTGTCGAATTCATTAAACTTATTCTTAATTAGGTAAAGAAGCCATCTTAATTCTCGCACGGTATCGATAAGCTCTCGATCTAATGAATAGAATTGCAGTAAAGCCCCTTTCAATCGTTTCTTGGCGGCCCTATTCAGACTATAAAATTTACAGCCAATATGATAAGAGCCTTTTATTCGTTTCCTCCATTTCGAAATTACTGAAATTTTAAGGATGCCATGCGTAATTAAATTAATATGAAGCTGAAATTTTTGTGGAGGAATTCTTTTGAGATTCAAACATATATTAGATTCATCTATATCTATATCCACAGTCTCCCCTATCATCCCATTTAATAACTCTACAGGGAAAACAATGTTCGTTTTATAACTCTGTTTGGATTTCATTAAATTTCTTGCGTAACTCATAGGCCGCGATCAATTGCGTATTCAACGATATGTTTTACTTTTTGTATCTTAGAAAATTCCTCTTCTTTAATTTCAATACCAAATTTTTCTTTTAACTCAAATGCCAATTCGAGTGCCTTAAATGAATCCATACCTAAATCATCGACGAGATCGGAGTCGAGTTTTATTTTTTTGATATCAATATCTAACTTATCAGCCAATATTTCCCGAACTTTCTTCTCAATTTCCTTTCTATCCATTACACCTCCTCAACACAATACACGCATTGCAGCTGCCGAAACCAAAGGAATTAGATAAAGCGATGTCGACTTTTTGCTTGCGTGCCTCATTAGGTACGTAATCAAGGTCGCATTCAGGATCTTTGTGTTGATAATTGACTGTAGGTGGAATTATGCTGTTTTCAATTGCCAATGCGCATACGATTGCCTCTACTGCTCCTGCGGCACCTATGAGGTGCCCCATCATTGATTTTGTAGAACTGATAGGTATGCGGTAGGCATTCTTGCCAAAGACTGCCTTAATTGCCTGTGTCTCAACCCTATCATTGACCTGAGTAGAGGTTCCATGTGCGTTTATATAATCAATATCTTCGGGGTTGATATTTGCTTCTTTGATCGCTAACTGCATAACTTTTGCGGCATCATCGCCGGTTGGATCTGGCATGACCATATGATACGCCCCGCTTGTTGTCCCATAGCCAATGACCTCTGCATAGATATGTGCGCCTCTGGCCCTTGCGTGCTCCAAATCCTCTATAATTAAACCCGCCGCACCTTCTCCCATAACAAAGCCGTCTCTTTCTTTATCGAACGGACGAGATGCCTCCTGGGGCATACCATTGCGCTTGCTGGACAAAACCTTAAGGGAATCATATGCTGCAAAAGTAAATGGTGTAAGCGGAGCCTCTGCTCCTCCGGTAATCACTATATCTGCTCGTTTAAGCCGTATCATATCAAAGGCTTGACCAATTGCGTTGGTCGAAGAAGCGCAGGCGGTTGAAATGGCTAAATTGACTCCTTTTAAACCTAACTGGATTGCAATTTGGCTTGGAACAGCATTAGGCGAAATCTTTGGAACGCATAAAGGGTGGGCTCTCCCTGGCCCTCCTTTTTTTATCTTTGCTATCTGTTCTTCATGGAAAAGAATCCCTCCCAGACCTGTACCGATACAAACTCCTATTCTGTATTTATCTTCCTTCTCGATATCCAACCGGCTATCTTCAATGGCTATTTTTGCTGCCGCAATTCCTAAATGAGCATAACGGTCTGTTCTTTTTGCAATGGCCTCAGGCATATAATTACGTGGGTTAAAATTCAAAACTTGCGCTGCTATTTTTGAATTGTAACCTGAGGTATCGAAACTTTCTATTTTTCTTACCCCTGATTTACCAGCTATACTTGCATCCCAAAACTCATCTTTTCCAATTCCATTCGGAGCGATAACACCTATCCCTGTTATCACTACCCGCCTCCTGCTACTGCTTTCGTTCACAAGACTAAGGAATTTCTCTAAATCAAAAGGCTTTAATACCACCTCACCTAATTCTTTCGCCTTTGTGTGTGCTTCTATATCGGAATAACCTGTTATGAATATGACAGGGACTTCTGGTGCGCTCTTCTTTCGGCAACATTCTTTTATTCTGCGTGTCGTCTCAATTCCATCGAGTTCAGGCATTCGAATATCAACGACAACCAAATCAAAATCTTCCTTTTCAACTTTTTCCAATGCCTCTTTACCGCTCTTGGCTGTTGCGACATGATATCCTTCCTTATTAAATAATCGCGTAAGGCTCTTCAATACCAGAAGGTCATCATCAACCACTAAAATACGTTTTGGCATCACAAATTCTCTTTTTCTACACTTTGGTTTTAATTTTACTTTTTTCTGTAACTTTCGGTAGCTTCACCGTAAATACAGAGCCTTTGTTGGGTGAGGATTGAACAGAAATTGTACCATTGTGCCTTTCCACTATCGCCTGACAAATGGAAAGCCCCAAGCCAAGGCCTTTTCCAATATCTTTTGTAGTGAAGAATGGGTCGAATAACTTTGAATGAATCTCCTTGGGGATACCTATCCCTTCATCCTTGATGTCAATGGCAACCCATTTCTCGCTTTCGGAAATAGATATGTGTATACTACCGGCTTTCTTTATTCGCTTTATGGCGTCCCGGGCATTGAGCACTATGTTGGTTAAAACCTGCTCTAATTCATTTTGGTTACCGATAACAAAATAGGAATCCTCTTTGGCATCGGTAATTATCTTGATATTTTCTTGTTCCAATTGATAGCCAATAAACGCAATTACTGCCTTAAGCACATCGGATACATTTACTTCCGTAAACGTCCCAGACTCTAAAGGTTTTTTCGCATATGCCATTAGTTTCTGCACAATCGTCCGGCAACGCTTTGTCGCTTCCTCAATAAGTTCAAGCGACTCTTTCACTAATGCAATATCAAACTTGTCAGGAGAGATAAGAAGCATCTGCGCATTTGTTAGTATCGCTGTTAAGGGGTTATTTATTTCATGAGCTACACCGCCGGCTAAGGTTCCTACGGTAGCAAGCTTCTCTGCCTGAATGAGCTGTCGTTGCACTTCTACTAACTCTTTTGTCTTTTGCCTGACCTGCTTTTCAATATTCTCATACAAAAGAGAGTTCGATATCGCAATGGTAGATTGGTTCTTAAGTGTCGTCAAAAAGTTAAACTCTGCCGCGGTATAACGGCGAAAATTAACCTTTTTGCTTAAGTTAATTATCCCTAATAATCGTTCGTTCAAAACGAGTGGTACAGCCACGGTAGCTTGAGTTGAGTCGAAATATTTTTTTGTCCACTCTCTTAAAGACGCGTACTTTGGGTCTATATCCACAAATTCACGATATACAATTTTGTTATTTTTTGCCAACCACTGCAGAAATTGATCTTTGTCTTTCAGCTCTGCGATTCTGCCGGACTTAGATTTCTTATTCACCAATTTATAATTTTTTGTATCTTCATCGTGAATAAAAATATCGATTTTTTGAGGATAGAGAGTATCGGCAATTGTATCCTCTATTCGCTGGGTGAGCTGCTCAAAACCTTTTAAGTGAACTAAATCTTCGGTGAAACGGGCTGCAATCTCCTCTAAATTGTATCGCCGCCTTCGGAAAAAATGGTCTATTTTTGGCTGAATCACACGCAAATAGAAGGCGAGTGCAAAAAAGCTTGTTATCCAAAATACCAGCTGCAACCCAACGGACTCCTTTATAGAGGAAAACAACAACCGGTAAAGAAAAAATACGGGAACGATGATGAAGGAAAATGTCAACAACCACAACGCAGTTCTATGGATTGCGGTCTCTATGTCAAATGCTTTATGGCGAATAATGGAGTAGGCAACAAGGCAGGTAAAAACAAATATTGGTATAAACCCAAAGGGATAGAGAGGTATCGTCCAAATCTTGGCAACAAAGTCAGCCGATGCAGTAAAACCAACCATAAAACCAACAATAATTATCAACACCTGATTCTTTTTTATTGGGATAGTTTCACGTCTGTAATTATTCCAGAGATTTATTTCAACTGTGATAAAGACGATTAAATAGCAAAGCAGAAATAGAAGGGTTGGCAGTTCATAATGTGGGTAATATCCCCAGAAATAGAGTGTTGGTTGAGTGATAAATTTATCGGTGGTAAGTGAAAGGATGTAAAACGCTGCTGATACGATGAATGCACCGGCTACAAAAAGACGCTGTTTTTGTAGAACCCCTGATAAAGCCGCTGCAAACAGATAGGCACTCGGCATTATACTCACTACACCCAAGAAGGTAAAAGATTTATACCATAAAAGTGCTGTTTGCGGATTATTGGAAAGATACACAAACCCCATGGAAAAAAGCCATAAACTTAAACTTGAGCAGAGCAGGAAAAACGCCACATTCTTAAGCAACTTTTTAGCCTGCAGCAATACAAATAAACCAATTGAAAAAATCGCTATGCTCACCAGTATCACCAGGAGCGCGTGTAGATTGTATTGATAATTTGATAAGTTGAGCAACTGATTAAACATCACTTTATAGATTTCTTGATTTCTTCTATTTGCCCTTTCTCGATTAGCTGGTCTGCCCAGAAAAACGGAGCTGGTTCAAAACCGTGTCTTCTCCCTAATTGTAGTATCTCGTCCATTTTCTCTGAGAAAATGTTTCCTCTTCCGTAACTGTAGTTTTCGAAGCGATGCTCAAGCGCCAATATAATTGCCTCACAGAAACACCCGTAGGAAATTTGAGGCGAAGGTAGGCCCATGTCCACACCTGTATCAATAGGCTCCGGTATAGAGGCCAGTCCCCCTGAAAATATCAGTATATCCTTCCTCTCTGTGGGCGTATAAGAAATATTTTTGGGATATGCAAGATCACATATAACTGCGCCTGGCTTAAACCAATTTATATTGATTATCGAAGCAGAAACATTCGCTGCCGCGATCACAACATCCGCGTCACTGACTGCCTTTTTGTTATCGGTAGTAGCCTCGATTTTTGCTTTGTGCCTCTTGCGTAATTCATTTCGACGAAGCCGTAAGGTGGATTTTGTTTTTCCCGTAATAGTGAGCTCTTTGGCTTTCTCTGATAATGCACGGCTGCAGGCACTTCCAACATCACCCGTACCACCAACTATGGCAACCTTTAAATCTCTTAAATCCTTCTCAAGCAGCTTGGCAGCCTTTTCTACTTCAGCAACTGCAAGGGACGCGGTATAGGTATTGCCGGTAGTAATCGGGATATCTACTTCTTCGACTATCTGGTGCCCCAGTCGTTCTCCCACCATCGAGGCAAACCCACCCAACGTTACAATGCCAACTCCATATTTTTCTGCCAATTTACAGGCACGTACCACCTTTGAATATACTGCGTAGATATCTTTGGAGAGCATATCCGGGATAAAGGTGCACACGATAAAACAACCGCGGGTAATCGCTCCTGCTTTTGATTTAAACTCTTTCATATCGTACATCCGAAAGGAAGGTGTGATAGTAAATAGCTTACTTAAAAACTCTCTGGAGGGCATCTTAAACTGCGGATTAAGGCTCTTAAGGCATCTTGCAAGGTGATTGAAATTATAAAAATGGCCTAAGATGCCAAAACCTGCTACCTGCGTGGCATCTCCTCTTTTAAAATCGGCATATCGTATAGATATTAACCTGCGTTCCACCGCACCTAATATTGCTTCAAAATTCCTTGTAAGTAGCCTCTCGATATAGATGTCTGCAAAATCTTTTATCGCCGGGATACCTACGTTTAAATGCACATCAACTGCCACCTCTGTTCCTTCGGGATGATCCTGGAATTTCCATTGACCTTTAAATTTTTCCAAATCGCCTTCTATTGCTTCAAAATAAATTGCATCTTCCTGAAGGCAGAGAGTATCTTCTTCTACCCAACTTATTGGGATGCTGTCGATTTGCACTCGCCACTTTGTTCTCATTTTATTGTGTGTGCGGTGAATCACAGATGACTCCTTTACCGTGGCAATGTAGGTAGGAAATTCCCACACTTTGGTCAGAAGCCTAACTACTCTCCATTTCTCGGCATGGATGACTTTTGATACCTTTATGTGGATAAGATTCTTATCCTGCATCGAGCATCGCCTTGATTGCATTTCTCACTTTAAAAATTCCCTCATGTAAACATAAGTCATCGATCCTGTCATCAAATTCTTTCAAGAGATATATGGGCTTACCAATCTTTACCTTTATTGGAACAAATTTAGGAAATTTTGCCTTTCGAGGAAGCGCTCTTTCAGTACCAAAAATAGCGCAAGGAACTATAGGCCTTCCTGTCTTCAAAGCAAGAAATGCCGCTCCTTTCTTAAACTCTCTAAGACGCCCATCGTGAGCTCTTACTCCCTCGGGGAATAAACCAACATTTTTGCTATTGGTCAATAAATAGGCGGCCTTTCGAGAGGAACCGCCTGTTGGCAACGCGTCTGTTACCCTCATAAACCAGCTTGCCCAAAATATCTTGTAAAAATCTCGCAAAGCGAGCCAGTAAATTTTTTTTGGGATACTCGCTCCCACTGCAAACGGATCCAAGAAGCTGGCATGATTTGCAGCCACAATAAAATTTGTTTTTTCAGGTAGATTACTTTTGCCTTCTACCCGCAACCTAAAGAACGTCCTAAATATAATGACAATTGCTGTTCTGAATGCCCAATACCACATCAACTACTCCTTACGCCTGTTGAGCTTACCACCTCCCGCATTCACCTCTTTTACCGTTGAATGGAATATGCGTCTGCCCACGATTTCCTTGCTTCTCATATCTAAATTACCTATTTGAGCACCTCTTGCCTCTCTACCCAGTCCTGAACCCTCTCTCTTTTGAATCGCCAGTGCCTTCCCACCTTGAATGCAGGAATCTTTTTGTCTTTGGCAAGCTGATAAAGGGTAGAGCGAGGTATTTTTAAATATTTACACACATCATCTGCGGTGAGTATCTCATCTGTCATATTTTCTACCTCCTAACAGTTATCACAGTTATCATGGTTATCACAATTAAGATAAAACAAAAATCCCCTTTTGTCAAGGAAGATATTAAACTATTTATATGGATATCTCGGCTTAAATCAGTTAAACCCTAAGAAAATCAATAACTTTCCCTAATTCCATCTTACGAGACCCCTTTAGGAAAATTAGGCATTTTCTGCGCTCTTTAGGGTTCTGGGAACTCGAAGTGGAAAACTTTTTAGAAGGATGAGGGGATAATATCGGTACTTTCTCTTTGATAAATTGGGCAATTTCCTTATGGGAGGAAAAGTGGAAAGCCCTTCGATAACCCAACTCCTTGAGCTTCTCTTTTAAATAGGGAGTATACTCCCCCATAGTGAGGACATAATCAAATTTAGTTTTGAGGATTTCATTGGCTAAAACTCTATGGTAATAGATACTTTTTTTCCCTAACTCCAGCATATCCCCGATTACGGCAATCTTTCTCAAAGGAATCTTTCGCACCACCTGAAGGGCTTTTACGAATGAATAGGGGTTTGCATTGTAGGCATCGTTGAAGATTATAAAATCTTTACATTCCTGTATCTGCATTCTTCCGGAAGGGAAATTCCTAA
>CP070807.1:1243298-1253041 GCA_020343695.1 Candidatus Omnitrophota bacterium
ACTGTCTCAAATTCCCATTCGATGCGTAGGGGGAAGTTAAAATTTACAGGAAAAACTTCAAGGGTATCTCCGTGTAGAGAAAAATCCCCTTCTTCTCCAACTTCATCTACTCGCCTATACCCTAGATCAATGAGTTTGGTGATAACTTTATCTTGCGAGATTTCTTTGTGAATGTATATTTTGAGCATGTCGAACACCTCAAGCTTCAGTTTGGAACTTTCTGAATTTGTGCTCATTTAAGTTCTTTTTGCTCGAGCGCCATTTATGCTATCGTATTTTATGGTGGGGGCGGCGAAATAATAATACTAATGGTGAGGCGATATATATGGATGAGTATGTTCCTGCGATAAATCCCACTAAGAGGGTAAACGAAAAACCCCGCAGCGCTTCTCCTCCCAAAATGTAAATGGAGCTTACGACCATAATTGTTGTGAAAGACGTGATAATTGTTCGAGAAAGAGTGCTGTTAAGTGCCTGATTAATGATTTCTTTGAGGGAAGATTTTTGCATACGCGGAGAGATTTCTCGTATGCGGTCGTATATGACAATTGTATCGTTGATGGAATAACCCGCGATTGTGAGTAGAGCCGTTATCGTTAAGAGGTTTACTTCAAACCCAGCAACAGAAAGAAATCCTACGCTGATTAGAATATCGTGAAAGAGAGCGGCCACCGCTGCGAGGGCAAAATCGAAATGCCTGAACCGAAAACCTACATACACAAGAATTCCTAAAAGTGAGAGTGCCACTGCCAAGAGCGCCTTTTTCTTTAAGATTTTGCCTACCGCAGGTCCTATCGTAGTCACCCGCAATATCTCTACTTCGTCAAAATCTTTCCTGAGAACTTCTTCTATATTATCCGCCACATCCGCTTTGCTCTTGATAATTATTCCTCCCTCAATGTCTTTGAAATCCTGGATTACTAATCCATCTAAGTCACTCTTCCTTAAAGATGCTCGTACTTTTTCTATCTGCGGGGAAGGAGTTAACTTATATTCCAAAATTTGCCCCCCTTTAAAATCGATCCCGTACACACCTTCGCCTTGAGAGGAGAAATTGTATACACCGTAGGAGATTACAAGGAGAGAAATAAGAAAGCACACACCGCGGATTTTTACAAAATTTATATGCAAAGATGGAAGGAGTTTGAGCATGGGGAAATTTTTCATTCGCAGATTGTCCAGCAGCGTGAAAATAGTTTTGCCTACAAATACTGCCGTGAATACACTGGCGAGGATTCCCAGTGAGAGGGTTGTCGCAAACCCCCTGATCGGACCTGTACCATAAATAAAGAGAAAAATGGCAGCGATAAGGGTAGTGATGTTGGCATCAAAAATCGTTCGTTTTGCGCGGTCGAAACCATTCTTTGTCGCGATGCTGAAAGGTTTGCCTGCCCTAAATTCCTCTCTTATTCTTTCAAAGATTAACACATTTGCATCCACGGCCATACCTAAGGTGAGAATCATTCCAGCAATTCCAGGAAGCGTGAGGGTAGCGTTGAAAAGATGCAAACCTGCGAGGATGAAGAGAAAATCTAAAACTAGGCAGATAATTGCAATAATTCCTCCTGCCAGGTAGTAAATGAGCATAAAAATAACTACCAAGCCTGCTCCTAAAATTATTGAATTCATCCCTCTTCGTATTGAATCAGACCCCAGGAGCGGACCTACGCTTCGTTCATCCTCTAAATTTAAGGGAACGGGCAGTGCTCCTGAGTTGAGAACAGAGACCATCGCGCGTGCCTCACTCATTGAGAAATCGCCTGTGATTTGTGCGCTGCCAGTAAGTATCGGTTCGTTTATCACGGGAGCGCTTATGATTTTACCGTCAAGGACAATCGCTAAAAGTTCGCGCACATGCTCTTGGGTAACTTTCCCAAATTTCTTCGCGCCTTCAGAGGTCAGACGTAAACGCACTTCAGGACGACCATACGAATCAAAACCTATAAAGCTTTCCTCTAAGTCCGAACCGATTAAAGAAGGTTCCTTATAAAGCAAGAGTTTTGTATCTTTGAACTCTTTGACAATATAGTTTTCAGGAACTTGGCCCTCAAGGGCAGCTTCTGTTTTTTGCTTATCTTTTTCTACAAGTTGAAATTCTAATTTTCCGACGTCTTTTAATTTTCGTACGATTGCCCTGTCAACTACACCCGGTACTTGTATGAGAATGGAGTTGTTCCCTTGAACCGTAATGGAAGTTTCCTTCACCCCGTAAGCATCAATCCTATTCCGTATTTTTTCAATAGCTCCATTTATTGCATCAGAGACTTTCGAAGAGGCAATTGCTGAAGTGTCTGCTCGCAACAGAATATACATCCCACCTTTCAGGTCCAGACCCAAATTTATTTTTTCCTGAAACGGGACAATGTATAGAATGCTAAAGACAACGAGCCCGCCAATAATAAAAGCTCTCAACTTCAGATCTCCTCTCTGAATCATTATCTAGCCTCTTTCCTTTTTATGGATATGGACAGTAACGGAAGGCGTGTATCTAGGCTCGTTACTGCTCGCTTAAGTTAGTTCTCGCTTCTCCTTCTTTTTACATATGCAATTGAGTGCTTGTCGATTTCGACTTTTGTAGCATCATCAACTCGTATGATAAACGTAGTTTCCTTTACGTTCACTATCGTACCGTGCATCCCTCCTACTGTTACTACCTCATCGTTTTTGGCAAGGTTTCGTATCATTGCCTGGTGTTCTTTCTGTTTTTTTTGTTGAGGACGGATGATGAGGAAATAAAAAATAACAATGAGAAAAAAGATTGGTACAAATTGTAAAATTGCTGGAGGCGCTTCAGGTTGCATTGTATCCTCCCCTACTTCTTCTGTTAATAAATAGGACCTTCCTGCATTGCTCTTGGGAACATATATTCAGGTATGGGCCGCTTCACAAATTATTGTGCTTTTTTATATCGCTTTGCGAGCGAACGCACTGTGTCAGACGGTTTTGCGCCTTTTTGGACCCAGTATTGGTATTTGTCGATGTCAATTTTTAAAAGTTTTTGCGAAGGGTTGTAATAGCCGATTTCTTCGACTGATTTTGCATCTCTGGCTTTCGTTGAATCCATAACCGAAATTCTAAAGTGATACCTTCGCTTGACGGATTTTCCTACCTTCTTTAATCGGATCCTGAGCATAACATACTCCTCCTCTTGTAGCTAAGGGACAAGAATTACTGCGATACACATATGTGTATTCACGCGGTAAAGTGCTTGTTGTTCGAACTACTGTTACAGCCTTTATTCGCTTTCGTCTATATCTGAAAAGATGAATTCTGGCTCCAGTATCGGTTCAGAGGGAGGCATAAGAAACGTTACCACTTCATACACCCCGAATAGACATCTTCTTACTGCGAATGCCATCCCTTTGCAGAAACCCCATGTAGCGCCTGCCATGTGTCCTTGCGCGTCACCGATTTTCATCATCTGTATGGGCACTTCCACCAAAAATAAACCAGTATTTACTACCCCTCTGCCGAGTTTTCTAAGCGGATTATACTCGTCCGCATAGAGAGGAAAGAAAAGTAGCTGTACGAGCAACACTAACAGCAAAATTCGTCTAACCATTTTCACCTCCTTTTCAGAGTACAGTTTCACTTTTTCTGTGCGGCTAATCGTATTGCGTATACTGCCGCTTTTGCTTTGTTCACCGTTTCTTTGTATTCTCGCTGCGGTACAGAGTCGTTGACAATGCCGGCCCCTGCCTGGACATAAGCGTTATTATCCTTGAATACAATTGTTCTAATTATTATACAAGTATCTAAGCTCTTTGTGAAGGAAAAATATCCCACACATCCTGCGTATATTTCCCTTTGATCAGGTTCCAGTTCATTAATTATCTGCATTGCTCTTACTTTTGGGGCTCCCGTGACAGTACCGGCAGGAAAACAGCCGATAAGGGCAGAGAATATATCTTCTTTGCTCGCAAGCTGGCCTCTTACTTCACTGACAATGTGCATTACATGAGAAAATTTTTCCACAGTCATAAAAATCGGAACTTCCACTGTTGCTTTCTGCGCGACTCTACCCACATCATTGCGTGCCAAATCCACAAGCATGATGTGTTCTGCTCTCTCTTTAGGATCACGCAGCAGAGAGGCCTCGAGCTGTTGGTCTCCTCGTTCATCCTGTCCGCGTTTGCGTGTTCCGGCAATCGGCCGTGTAATCAGCGAACCTTTTTCGCAACGTAAAAGCATCTCCGGTGAGGAACCGCAGAGCTTCAGGTTTTTGAAATTGAGATAAAACATATAGGGAGAAGGGTTGAGCATCCGTAAATAACGATAGACCGTAAAAGGGTTGCCTCTAAATTCGAGAGAAAATCTCTGGGAAAGAACAACCTGAATGATTTCTCCCTCCTTAATATATTTTTTTGCCTTCCGTACCGCAGCGAGGAAATCACTCTTTTTAAAATTTGAATGCACGCTACATTTTGAATCAGCAAATAATAAAGGAGGTAGCTCGTGGGGACGGACCATTTTTTGATACAGGCTTTTGAGCTTTCTTCTTTCTTTACGGTACACCTCGTTGAGCCGTTTTTTTCCATTGAGAGGCATAAAGGAGAGTATTTCGATTTCTCTTGTGACGTGATCAAAGATAATGAGAAACTTCGGCAGAATTAGATAGGTATCTGGAGTTTTGGTGCGATGAGGAAGTTCCTTTCCAATCGGTTCATAAAAGCGGATTATATCATAACCAAGATACCCAACGAATCCTCCAAAAAAACGCAAATTACTCATCGGGGCAACTTTGAAGTTATCCATGATTTTCTTGAGCTCAGCAAGCGGATGTTTGGTTGTGTAAAAAGTTCTTTGCCTCCTACCTTTGAAGTAGATTTTTCTACCCTCACTTCTAAAGTTATAAATGGGCATAAATCCAAGAAAAGAAAATCTACAAATTTTTTCTTCTCCCTCAACCGATTCTAAAAGAAAACTTTCCCCCTCTAAAACCTTGGATAAATTGTGATAGGTCGACAAAGGGGTAAGCCAATCACAGTAAAATTTATACGAAAGCACAATGAGATTGTGGTTCTTCGCCAGCCTTTTGAATTCGCTTAATGTTGGGCTGATATCCATTTTTATATAACTATACTATTTTTCTATAGAAACAACTTTTGTTTCCCGTATGACAGGCAACGCCAGTCTGCTCTACCTTGATAAGCAAAGCATCTTTATCGCAATCATAGTAAATTTCTTTTACTTTTTGCACATTACCGCTACTCTCTCCTTTTCTCCACAAAACTTTTCGTGACCGCGAAAAGAAACATGTCCGTTTTTCTTTCAAGGTAATTTTAAGTGATTCACGGTTCATATACGCGCACATGAGAACCTGTCCGGTTTTTCTATTTTGCACAATCGCAGGGATCAGACCATTTTTGTCAAATTTTAATTTTGGAAGGTTTACTCTCTTTATTTTTTTCATGTTCGCACCCTTATCCCTTTTTTTGCCAAATAGACCTTCACTTCTGCTATACGATATTCGCGATAGTGAAATATTGACGCTGCCAGGCCCGCAGTTGCAGAAGTTTTTTTAAATACTGCGTAAAAATGCTGAGGTGAGCCTGCCCCGCCCGATGCAATGACCGGAATTTTGACTGCTTCTGCAATTGCCTTTGTGAGGGCGATATCATACCCATCTTTTGTTCCGTCATAATCCATGCTTGTGAGAAGTATTTCACCGGCCCCCAACTTTTCTACTTTTTTTGCCCATTGTACTGCATCAACTCCTGTAGGAGTCCTTCCTCCATTGATATACACCTGCCATTTTTTCGTTGCTCGTTTGGCATCGATTGCCACCACAATACATTGACTCCCGAAGACCTTCGAAGCTTTACTGATAAGAGTAGGTTCCTTTACTGCCGCAGTGTTTAAAGAGACTTTATCTGCGCCAGCGAGGAGAAGTTTCCGTATATCCTCTATAGACCGTATTCCTCCTCCCACAGTAAATGGCATAAATGCGACTTGGGCAACTTTTCTGGCAAGCTCTATGGTGGTAGAGCGCTTCTGCCAACTGGCGGTAATATCTAAAAAAACCAATTCATCCGCGCCTTCTCGATCGTAAAATTGAGCATTTTTTACAGGGTCGCCAGCGTCCCTCAGGTTTACGAAATTAACCCCTTTTACTACCCGTCCTTCATTGATATCGAGGCAGGGAATAATTCTTTTCGCCAACATAGGTTAGATTATACCATACTCATTAGAAAAGCCAAGAAATTCTCAACATATCTACATTTTTCCGAAGATAACATCGATAAATTCATCTGGGCAGCGCTTGTCTTAAAAGATAGCGCTTTCATAACCCCAAGTGCCTCTTTTGATTTTGACAATTATGAAAATATATGGTATCTTTAATTAAGGTAATAATATGGATATAAAACACATAAAAACGTATCTGAAACTTCACTGGATAAAGGTCTCCATTATTACCTTTGTTATCTGCTCTTCGACACTTACCATTATCCTCCTGGGAGTAGGTCTCTATCACTTCTTTACCATTGAGTCGTTCTACAGAAAAATGACCTGGTCTTCTGTTCCGCTTACCATATTTTTCTATCTCATTATCGGTACAATCTCTGCAGCCATTCACACGTTTCTATGGATATATTTTGTTTTTGGTGGAGGGTTCGCCCGCTTAGGCCAAAAGCGAATGAAACCTACAGATGTCAACGTAAGATGGTCGGATGTGATAGGAATGAAATATGTAAAAGATGAAGTATTTGAGGTGATAAAACTCCTCAAAGATCGAGCCAAACTCAAACAAATTGGTGGCAAAATCATAAAAGGTATTCTTATGGTTGGTCCGCCGGGGTGCGGTAAAACCTACCTTGCCAAAGCAATTGCAACAGAAACCGGTCTTCCTTTTCTTTCAGGGGTGGGAAGTGAATTTGTTGGGATGATTGTTGGTTTAGGTGCAGCAAAAGTCAAGTCGTTATTTAAACAGGCAAGGGCATTAGGGGAACTTCACGGCGGCTGCATTGTTTTCATCGATGAAATCGATAGTATTGCACGGCCACGCGTAGGAGTATCAGGTTTTGGCGGAGGTATTTCGCATA
Organism: Candidatus Omnitrophota bacterium; assembly: GCA_020343695.1. Taxonomy (GTDB): domain Bacteria; phylum Omnitrophota; class Gorgyraeia; order Duberdicusellales; family 4484-171. The sequence goes on from CP070807.1 coordinate 1,250,342, forward strand.
ATGCGACAATAAATCAACTTTTGACTGAAATGGATGGCCTTCGTCAAGAAGACAATAACATTGTGATTATTGCTGCTACCAATGTGAATGAGGAAGAACTTGACCCGGCATTAATGCGAGCCGGCCGTTTTGATAGAAAGATATACGTATCCTTCCCCTATCTACAAGAGCGAAGAGAGCTTTTTGATTACTATTTAGGTAAAGTTAAGTATGACCCTGCCATTGACACCGCCGTGCTTGCCAGACGAACTGTCTATTTTTCACCTGCCGATATTGCCAATATGGTAAGAGAAGCCTCTTTGGTTGCTGCCCGAGACGGAAGGGCGAGGGTTACGATGAGAGATTTATCCGAGGCCTATGATAGGGTAGAGTTTGGACTGAAATCCTCTCTACAATTGACAGATAAAGAAAAAGTCTGGACTGCCTATCATGAAGCAGGTCACGCTATTATTGCTTACCTTGAAAACCCTCTTAAAGATGTTGTGAAGGCCTCAATTATTCCTCGAAGAGGCTTTTTGGGTTATGCTCACCCAGTCCAGCGCGAAGAAGTCCATGTTCCTATGAAAGACTACTATTTGGCAGAAATTAAAACCTTCCTGGCAAGTTATGCTGCTGAGCGTCTCAAGTTCGGCACAACCGGCGCAGGTGTTACTGGAGACTTCGCCAGTGCTCTGCGAATTGCCAGACGCATGGTTTATTGTTGGGGGATGGGCTCTTCAGGAATTTTAGGAAACTTTTTGAGGCTTTCCTATTTTGGGCTATCGCCGATTGAGATCTCTGAAGAATTAAGAGCGAAACTCGATAATGACGTACAAAAGATACTCCAAGAGTGTCTAAAAGAAGTTGAAGAAATTCTTGCCTCTGAAAAAGATCTCTTTGAGCACTTTGCCCAAGAACTCATCAAACACGAAGAACTCGACTATGATCAGATCGTAGAAATATTTAAAAAATATGGGAAAGCACGTCCGGAACAAAATTATCTCTAGCCTTCTGCTCTTCCTTCTCGCATGCGAAATCTCCCCTACCTATTCGCGCAGAGAAATTACCGATGTCATAAAGAACATTTGCAAAGAAGAGTTTAATCTCGATGTAACTGTATGGCAAATTGATGATTCTGTGTGGGTATATACCCCCTTAAAGCTGCTTGACCAAGAAGGCAAATTTAAAATGGATGAAAAAGGAAAATGGGATGAAGAGGTCGCTGGTGACCGACGCAGGATTTTTATGTCGCTGCTTCGAGCTTTTTTAAATATGGATAAGCCTCCGAAGTTTTATTGCTTTATTGAGTCGAACATCGAAAAGGCCGGCGTTGATATATACACGGTGCAATTTATTCCCGACGCAATCAAATTCTATATGGAGCTGCTCTCTATCAATGAGATCAACCAACGAACTGTATCGTTCTACTTTCAGTCTCCTGATATTCTCAATGACAAGGAAGGTGAGCACATTCAACCATACGAGGTTCCTATGGGAGAATTTATTGCATTGCTCATAGGGCAAAACATGCTGCAGGAGGTCTCTTCCGAAGAGGTAAAGGATAATCTCCAGGTCAACGATTTAGCGGTCGACTATTTGCCGGGAACGCTTACGGTAACGTTCAATATTATGGTGAAAAAGTATAAAGAAGGACTCCCTTTGCCTATGGAGGCAGCAGAAGAAACCGTAAAAAAAATGATGGATATTTACGCCTCGTTTTCCGATATTCAGACTGTGAAATTACACGATACATTCAATGACCAGGTTCGGGAGCTTACCTTCGATGGCCGTAAGAAAATCATTGCTCCTGTAGAGACGAGCCCTACGCTTACTCAGCTTAATCGAGCAAACTTTTACTTTCAGCTTGCAAATGACTATTACGACAAAAAGAAACCCGATAAGGCAGAAGAATTTTACCAGAAAGTTTTACAGACATTGCCCAACTATGTTTATGCCAATAACTATATCGGTTTTATTTATCTGGAACGCGCAGAGCCCGAAAAAGCATTTTCCTATTTTCAGGAAGTCCTTCGAGTTGATGTTGACAATGTCCTTGCCCATGATGGATTAGGTCATTCCTATACTGCCCAAAGTCAGTATCAGGAGGCGTTAACGCATTTTAAGAGAGCTCTCGAGATAGACCCTGACCATGCAGGACTCCTCTATTCTATTGGTTTAGTGTATCATGATTTAGGGGAGTACAAAAAAGCAATTGATCATTTTCAAAGAGAACTTGAGAGGGATGCCAAAGGTATAAGAAAAGGAGAAATTTATCGTGCCATTGGCGCAGCATACTCTCAATTGGGTCAACACAACCTGGCATTGACCTATCATCAAAAAGCAGCTGACCTTGACCCTGATAATCCTCAATTATACTTTGATATTGGTTTAGCTCACTATGAGCTTGGCAACCACAGAGAGGCAATCACCTACTTTGAGAAAGAACTTAAAGTCAACCCTGAATCTTTCCGTGCCCTTTACGGTCTTGGCTATGCATATAATTCTTTAGGCCAGCACAAAAAAGCAATCACCTATTATAAGAGCGCTCTTGAGCTTAACCCCGAGGCAGAAGGTGTATATATTGATCTTGGCATTGCCTATAATGGTTTAAACCAGAGCAAGGAAGCGATAACATATTTTGAGAAAGCCCTAAAGCGTGATCCAAAAAATTTTCAAGCCTACTATTATCTTGGGCAAACTTATATTAATCTTACTGAATTC
>CP070807.1:1253141-1271816 GCA_020343695.1 Candidatus Omnitrophota bacterium
TCTTTTCGCCCTTAGATATATTCCAGCTTTCCGGCGCATCTATATCAACATCAGGGGTAGCTTTAGGAACATCGTATTCCTCATCACCCACAGGAAGTGTCTGTCCAATATTGTGCAACCCCCACTGACTCCAGAACTCTGGGTCATTGGGAAGACTCTCTATGTTTTCATTTACTCCTACAATACCATTGGGCTCCGCAAACTGAATCGTGCCAACATTCTCTTCTAAACTTTGTTCCTTAATAATCGCATTTCCTTCTGTTAGCACCAGAGCCAAAGCTTCTTCCACTCGCTTTCCATCTTCTATTTTGAGTTTATAAGCGCCTACGCCTTGAGGGGGTGCTTGGACAATACTTAAGGCGCCACTACTAGTAAGAGCTTGGGCATCCTCGTAAGAGGAAAGTCCCACAATAACTTCGTCTCCTATCATTTTCTCTTCCGCCAATGTGCTACCTGTTTTGGTTACGAGGGCTAATGTTCTTATATTACTGCCACCCTCATCCTCTGTCTTTTCGGTTACTTTAAAGTCATGGCCCTCATAGAGGATACCTTCTTGCTTGCTTGTTTCAAACGCCTCAAATCCTTTGCGGCGGGCCTTCTCAACTTCAACCAAAGCTTCCATTATGCTGGGTTCCCTTTCTAACTCGGCAATTCTTTCGACTCCTTCAGCAATAATTTTGGCCTCTTCTACTGCATTAATAAACTTTGTAAAAATGCGCTTTGCTTTAGGGGTCCTGGAAGGGGGGGCTTTTTTTCTTATCTTTTTTAAATCGCGTAGCTTCTCTTTCTTATGCAAGTCAACTCTTTCAACATCTTTTTCTTCAAGAGGTTGCATTTTTTGACTCGGCAAAGCTTGACCTCGCTCTTCAACCGCAGAGCGGTCTCTTGTTACATAATTAAACACTTCGTAGCCGGCCATCCCCGCTACTGTACCAATCGTTCCTATTACGATGATAAAAACTAACAACCTTTTCATTTTACACCCCCGCTTTTTTTAAAAAAACACATGGTCACGCTACCTAAAATACAAAGGTATACAAATACATCCCCGTATTTCGCATAGAATGTATCTTGGGAATTTGGCCAAACATTTCCCATTAATATGGTTTTTTCAAACTCTTCTGTCTTTTTTAAAATCCTCCCCATAGGGTCAATAAGCATGGAGATGCCGCTCTGTGCGGCCCTGACTATGTATCTTCTATTTTCCACTGCCCTAAACACTGCTTCCCTGGCATGGAAGTCAACGAGCTTAGACCGCCCGAAACCGGCGTCATTGGTGAGAATAAACAAAACCTGCGCACCTTCTCTTGTAAGTCGCCTTACTATCCGGGGATATATTGATTCAAAACATATAGCCACCCCGAATTGAGCCAGGGCTGTATTTATCACCGGGCTCTTTTTGCCCGGTATATACTCTTCAAAATAAGGTACAAGATTTATCTTGTCATACTGACCTATCACTTGACCTGATGGTGAAAATACATAGACGGTGTTGTGAGTGCCTGTGTCTGATTGGCTGGGAATCCCGGCAATGAAGAATGCTCCAGAGTCCTGAGATACTGCCTGCAGCTTCTCTTTTAAGCTAGGCTCCTGCATGGCATACTCAGCTAATACTCCCTCTGGCCACACAATGAGGTCGGCGCCACTCTTCTTTGCTTCACCAGTCAAGTTAAAATATCTATCTCGGATAAATTTTTTGGAATAATAATCCTTATTTACCGCCCGGTAGCGCTCAATGGGGATACTGCCTTGAACTATTGCCACCTTTATGCCGCCCCTTTTTGGAATTAAAGTGTCACTCCTTAAGTGGAAAGAATACACAAGGGGTAAAAAAAGAATTCCTGTCACTGCTACTATTAGGAAGGTAGTGAATTTTCTGTTGTGCATGGCGAAAGCCATCTTAGGTGCCTTCAACATTCTGTATAATACGCAATTGACCAGTACTAATACAAAAGAAACCCCATATGGACCAGTAATAGTGGAAATCTGAAGGAGAGGTATGTTCTCGTACTGACTTATGGCAAGGTTACTGGGTAAAGATAAAGGGCTCAGCGTGCGCATAAATTCTAAACTTACCCAAACCATAGGCAGAAACAAAATCCATCTGTATCGCGACGTCTGCTGACCAACCAAACCTGTGGCTGCTCCAAAAATTGCTCCATAACACATAGCGTAGAGGGAAATAGCAATGATTACCCCTATTCCATAACGACTCAAGCCTAAGGCAGGTATTACGCCAATTATTGCGCCAGCAAAAGCACCGTATTTAGCAGCCTGCTTTGGTCCCATACCCTGCAGAGCAAAGAAAAAGGGGATAAAGCAGAACCAGGCAAAAACACCGTTATGCAATATGGCAAATATACCGAAGGTTGCTGCTACAATCACTAACCCTAATTTTAATAGGACAATTTTTTGGGCACCGTTCATCTTTTTAATCTTTGACCTCTCATACCTTTCGGCTCCGCTCAGGGTTATTTCGACCAAACGACTTATGTTCGCCTACACCCGATAAGTCGTGGTCTCAATAAAAAAACCCTAAGGCAACTGGTACCTTAGGGTTTATACTTTGCAAGCTCCTTTGGCAGTCCCGCTGTCCCCACGGATGGATCGGTGACTTTGCCCCGCCTACGTTAACCTGTCCGCCATAGCTCTTCGAGCGGCGGCGGAAGTTTCGGCGGCTCCGCCCTAGCTCAAACGTCCGTCAAAATCAAGAAAAATACGAAAAACGACTGAGCAAAGGCGACGTCCTAAGGTTACCCCTAGTTTGCCTTTTTCAAAGGAAACCGAATTGTCACTAAAAATAAAACCGGGCTACCTAACAAAATCCCACAAAGAGACTTTCGGTAGCCCGGCTTTCCTCACTAAAAATACTAAAAATAAAACTCTTTTCTAGGTCCCGTGGCTTTGCGCTCCACCTACGCTTTTTTAGCTTCGGCGGATTGCCCTTCTCGCTGTCTCTTTTCTCTGTTTCTTATCTCTTTATCTCGGTTCTTTATCCTTACCCCTAAACTATAGCATATATTGGCAGGAAAATTCAAGGGGAAGAAGGAAAAAAATAAAAATTTTGGGAACGGTATCGTATTTACTAGGTTTTTCCTGAAATCTATTGAGTTTTTCCTGGAAAAGAAAAGAGAGAAGAATTCTCCTAGTTATTATAACTGCTTATAGGGGGGTAAAATCTATATTCAAAATTTATCTTTCAGCAGTCTCTTTAACTATCCGTGCTCTATCGATTCCTTCCTTTACTTTTTCCTCTGTGGCGAGAGGATACTCTCCTGTCCAGCAGTAAAGACAGAGCTTGGTCTTAGGCAGGCCAACAGCGTCCACCATATTATCGATAGTCTGGTACCGCAAGGTGGTCACTTCCAAATCACGGGCAATCCACTCAACCATATCTCTATATTTTGGAGAATTTGAATCCAAATACTCTGAAACATCCTCTATATCCTTTCCCTCTAGTGCTCTCATCGCTCTGCGTGCCGCAAGCTCATGAATGCTGCGGGTAGAGAGGCAAAACCGGCAAGGAAACATTAAGGGCGGACAAGCAGGCCTTATGTGTACCTCCTTTGCCCCTGCTTCCCACAATTTTTTAATTGTGAAGTTTTTAAGCTGAGTGCCTCTTACAATAGAATCTTCGCATACTACAATTCTATTGCCCTGGATAATATCTCTGATAGGGATAAGCTTCATCTTGGCGATGAGATCACGGGTCTCCTGGGATGACGGGGTATAACTGCGGCCATACCCTTGGGTATATTTTACAAGGGGACGTCTATAGGGCTTCTTTGACTCCATGGCATAACCCAAAGCATGAGCAATACCTGAATCAGGCACTCCTGAAACCACATCTACTTCAATGTCTTTATCGTACCTAGCCAGGAATCTTCCGCAGCGCTCCCTTACGGTCTCTACATTAATACCCTCATAGCTTGAGGCAGGAAACCCGGTATATATCCACAGAAACGAGCAAATCTGATTAACATCTCTTCCTGGCTGGCGCCCAACAAGACCATCATCATTGATAAGTACTACCTCACCTGGCTGAAGGTACTTTACGATATTAAACTCAAGATTAGGAAATGCGTTGGTTTCAGAGGCAATTGCCCAAGCATCCTCACGCTTACCCACTACAAGGGGAGTATAACCCATTCTATCGCGTGCGGCATATATTCCGTCTTTGTTGAGCAAGAGAAGCGAACAAGAACCATCGATTACTTCAAACATCTTCTCTATGCCGGCAATTAAATCATTGCCCTGATTGATTAATTTCGCAATAAGCTCTGTTGTGTTGGTGCCGCTTTTGGTGACCTCGCTGAACGATACACCTTTTTTAAGGAGTGTGGAGATGAGTCCTTCTTTATTTTCGATGAGACCGGCAGTAACAATACAGAATGGTCCAAATTTAGAATTTAAATAAATGGGCTGTTCGTCAGAATCGCTGATCACGCCTATACCTTTATTTCCCTGCATCCTCCTGCAATCTTGGAAGAATTTAGATTTAAACTGGCTCTGACTTATATTGTGTATCACGCGACTGAAATTCTCCCCTAAAACTGCCATTCCTCCGTATTCAGTCCCTAGATGTGACTGATAATCTGTGCCATAAAACAAGCTTTCAGTGCAATCGCCTCTAGAAACTATACCGAAAACTCCGCTCATCCTCTACCTCCGCTCATTCCTTTAGATATACGTAGCACAATCAATTACCATTTATTATACACAGAGAACCGGCCAGCGCCTACAAGCACAAAGAGAACACACACCGCTAATATGAGAAGCTGATACTCAAATCCTCCCCGCATCGCAAAGAAACCTTTGGGGCCGTGAATCATCAGAATAGCTACTATCATGATCATGCCTATAAGAGCGGCGCTCAATCGTGGCAGAATTCCTGCAATGAGGAATCCTCCGCCTATTGTTTCTCCCAGTGCAACAATCCATGCCCAAAGAACCGACGGGCTAAAATTAATCTGCGCAAGCATCCCTGCAAAACCTTGGATTCCGCTTCCGCCAAATATTCCAAACAATTTTTGCAATCCATGGGCAACAAAAATTGCACCTAAAGTGAGGCGCAATACTAAGAGAGCTGTGTCAGTAAGTAACTTCTTATCCATATCTACCTCCCTTACTGAACATTGTCTATTTTCTTTCTCTTTAACTCTCCTGTGGGGATAATCTCTACGACTTCCTGGACATCAACTTTAAATACAATAACATGCTCAGGGAATGTCACTTCAAAATCAGAGTATTTCCTTTCCCTATGAACGCCTTCGATAATGCGCTTAACAGAGAACTGTATCTGCCTTTGGGCAAACTCCTCAAGGAGGTAATCGTATTGTTGGCCTACATCTATTATCTGAACTTGGCCATTTATCTGATAGCCCACTAACGTGTCAATATTCACAGTGGAAATTGAAACTTTGGGGTTCACTTTGATATTCTGGAAGGTTTTGCCGATGACATAATCAACCAGATATATCGAATCGCCTTCGATTTTGAGCACAAACTTTGGGGCGACATTAGGACGGCCTTCAAAATCGCAGGTTGCTACATTGATAAACTCTCTATTGCCTAAGAAATGCTTTATTTGGTCTGTAATTACACCCATTGTGTTTATCTGCTTTTTGAGTGGTATTACGTAGCAGTTATTGTAACATATCAAAATAAAATTTCCACATTTTTCTTAGAGGTCATAAGCGAACGTTTATAGTTTTGACTGCTTGTTTGATGGGAAGTATAAGTGCGGAAAGAGGTCTAGAAAAAAGGTGAGAAAATAAAGATATTTCCTATCTTTTTACGGATAATCTTTAAATTGTGGCCGGTTTTTTGTATTGCAGTGAAGCCATTCAATGGGAATCCATCCAGTTATTCCCTTATTGATACCTGTAAGAATTAGTACTTTGGCCTTATATTCAAGCGGCTTAGTCTCTAAAACCATAGCCTTGGTGTTTTTTGTAATCCCCACAACGTCCGTTGATTCCCAAATCCGAAGGAACATCGTTTTGCTGTTTATACAGAGTGCGTAGTTCATCAAATCACAGGTCTCCTCATCACGTGCGACTGCCAGCTTATCCCAGCAAAAGGGACCGTGAATTTCTACCCATTCTCCCACAAGTTCTGCATACTGAGAGAAACCGGAAGGAAGAAAACATACAACAAAAACGCACACCATACTTACGATTTTCGCTATCGACTTCATAGCTCACCTCCTCACCACACTTTAAAGGATAACACATAAATAGGGTAAAAACACTTAAGGGGAGGCATTTCTTTGTAAACGTTTTCAAAAAAATCGCCGGGGCGAGGAAATTGAGAGCCACTCTCGGCACCTTTTGCTCAAACCTTCTTTCTCAAATTCCAAGAGGACTCCTCTGACTTTTTGGCTGGTTTTTTTGTCTCTTCAGTAATCACTTAAACTTAAATATCAACTGCTCATTAAATTTTTTATTATCCCTACTTTCTTCCTCCATCCGCAGGAACGATAAATACACATAACATAGTGCAGCATAGTAGGTAATAACCCCTTCATATTAAAGCCAAGAATCCTGCCGCAAGAGTGATTATTTGCCATAGGTACGATATAACCTAAATCAAATGGGGTATATTTTTTTAACGGGGCTCCGCGGAGAGAACATATAACATTTTCTGCAGCAAGCCTACCTTGTACGAGAGCAAATTGAACGCACATTCGTAGAGGCATTCCTTTCCAAGAGAAATTCACCACGTCTCCTGCGGCAAAACAGTTCTCTGTAACGCTTAATGTATCATTGACCGAAATTCTTCCTTGAGGGGTCTTCTCTACATTCAAATCAAAAAGATAATCGCTCGTTTTTACTCCTGCAGACCAAATGAACAAAGTGCGTTCAAAAGCTTTGCCATTCGATAAAAACACTCCCCCCTTGTCTACCTTCTCAACGACCGTATCCAAAAAAACATCAATTTCCATTCTCTTCAGATTTTGCGAAACATACCTCTTCATCCATTCAGAAAGAGCCCCCAATAGTTTAGGAGCTCTCTCGACAATAACAATTCTTTTGGCTCTTTTATTCTTTATGCAATACCTTCGTACATTAGTGGCAATTTCAACACCGGTGTAGCCCCCACCACCAATTACCACTGTATCGAAAGAATTTCTTGAGAGCGCTTTGTGAATTCTTTCAGCATCGTTGGCAGAGTCCAACGCATATGCGTACTGCTGGATATCTTTGCTGCCGTAGAAGTTTGTCTCTGAACCGCTGGCAAGAATCAAATAATCATAGGGATACGCATGTGATGAGGTATGGACTGCTCTTTTTGCAAAATCAATCCCTCCAGCTTCGGCGTTGATGAATTGAGCTCCATGCCTGCGAGCGACATTTTCTAGGCTGCAAATTAAAGAAAAGGGTTGTATCCGCTCGCTCAAGGTATCAGGGAGGGCAGGAAGAAAATCGAACGTCTGTTTCCTATCAATAAGTAATGTCTCCAACCCCAATTGATGTCTAGAAAGTGCTTTTAATGCACTTACGCCCGCAAATCCACCGCCAATAATAACAACCCTTATCATACAAGTACGTCAATAATCAGCACAATACTCACCAGGCTCTGTAAAGCTATAGTTAACCGAGAAGAGTCAAGAAGCCGCATTTTATCATGAGAGTGCTTCTTTAACAAGCTGGTTGCCTTCAAGGCAATAAAAATGAAAACGAGTGAAACCAGAGAAAGAGCGCCTAAATACCCTACAAGATAGTTGAGAACTATCGAAAAAAACCCGAAAAGCACGAGTAAAAAGTAAAATTTATATGCGTTTTTTTGACCCATAAGACTTACCCACGTAAACTTTCCCACTTTGCTATCCCCAGGAAAATCAGGAACCTCATTGGCAAAGAGAATGGCCGTAGTAAAAAACCCAAAGGGAAGTGATAATAAAAAACCTTCTGCCGTAGGAAAAACTTGAGTCTGAATAAAATATCCACCCATGACAGGAACGGGACCAAAAAGAATGAAAAGAAAAATTTCTCCCAGCCGATGATAGGAGAATCGAAAAGGTTTATATGAATACGAGATTCCCAAAAGCAGGATAAGAAGAAAATATCCAATGACCGCAACACTCTTCAATATCACGGCTAAAGAAAGGATACACAGGGAAGCGAATACAAAACAGCATATTGAGAGATTGCGATAAAATTTTTCTGATAAAAGCCCTTCCTGAATAAGTTTTGAGCCCCCAAAGAATGTATAAAATTTCTTATCCTGCCAATCTGCACCGGTTTTTGAATCAGCATAGTCATTTAAGAGATTTGCTCCAAGGTGCGTCGCAATAACAGAAAATAGTCCAAGAAGGAAGGGAATAAATCGAAGGCTCTGTTCTGTGAGGAACGAGCCGAAAAGGAAAGGGAAAACGCTCGCAGTAATGAATGGTAAGCGTAACGCCCTTATGTATAATTCAACCGTGTGCGCCTTACCCATAGAAAATAGTGAAAAACTTGAGGAAATTGCCAAAAAGATATTTTATTTGCCCACCGGAGCTCTCTATGTTATCATAAATCAATGTTTAATAAAGTAAAAAATAGAATTGAAAAAGAGCTCCTAAATTTTGTCCAGCACATTGAAAAAGAACACTCTCTGCGCACAATTTCCCCTCTTCTCTATGCCCATATTAAGAATTTTATACTAAGGCCGGGCAAGCGCCTCCGGCCGACTCTTTTTGTCATCGGCTATAAGGCGTTTTCAAAGAAAAATCCTGCAGGCCTCTATACGAGTGCTCTTGCCATAGAGCTTTTGCACGACTTTATGCTGGTGCATGACGACATTATTGATAAATCTGACACCCGAAGGGGCCAACCCTCGATGCATAAAATGTTGGATAAGCACCTGGCAAGATTTCACAATATCAAATTCAACGGCCAAGACTTATCTATTGCTCTTGGCGACGTGATGTATGCAATGGCAATTGATGCCTTTTTATCTATTGAAGAAGACTTTGTACGTAAGGAAAAGGCTTTAAGAAAATTTATCCAGGCAGCAATTGTCACCGGTGCCGGTGAATTTCTTGAGCTTTTGGACGGAACAAGGAAAATTGACAAAATCTCAAAACAGGATATTTATAAAATATATGATTATAAGACCGCCTATTACACCTTTGCCTGCCCCCTCTCGACTGGTGCGATACTTGCGGGTTCCTGCCAAAAGGAAATTGATAAGCTATTTGGCTACGGAATTTATCTAGGGAGAGCCTTCCAGATAAAAGACGACATTTTAGGTATATTTGGGGATGAGTCTAAGATTGGTAAATCTACCCTCACGGATTTACAGGAGGCAAAAAAGACACTCCTTATATGGTATGCCTATACGCGTTCCCCAAAGACCCAGAAATCGGTGATAGAAAAAGTGTTCGTAAAGAAAAAAATTACGAGAGGGGATTTGCACACGATACGCACCATCATTAAAGAATCAGGAGCGCTTGAGTGTGCAAAAAGCGAAGTTGCTCATCTCACCCAAAAAGCAAAAGACACTATCCAATCTTCAGCAATGTATGTCAGATATAAGAGTTTGCTTTCACGTTATGCTGAAGATATTCTCAAAGTATAAAATAGCTGCCATAACAAAACGATCATCGTTCATTCCTGAACAGTCACGCAACTAAATTTACATACCCCGCCTATCGCATCAAGCGCGAGCTCATTATTGGGATCAATTTTCAATGCCTTTTCAATATACTCTTGATATTTCTGCATATCTTTTTTCGCTTTATAAATCTGAGCAAGTCGCACGTAGGCATCAGCAAAGAGCGGGTCTATCTTAATTGCTTTCGCTAAATATGTGAGTGCCTTATCGATATTGCCTCCCGCAATGGGAGGAGCTAAAAAGTAGAAACTCCCCAAACCGAAGAGAACCGCCACAGACTCGGGCTGCAACTTTTCAGCTTTTTTTAAGTTTGGTAGAACCGCTGTCCCATTCACAAGTTTTGAGAGAGGCCCGCCTCTCGAAGCAATCATCCCCTTGGCGCCGGCATAAATTAAGTAGGCTCGGGTGTAGTTACTTAAATCAACCTTATCTCTTCCCTGTTTTTGCACTTTGAGTGCCAATCGTACGGCCTCTGTAAACTTTGTCTGTGTGTATTTTAAGTACGCTAAGCTTATGTATGCAGGAGAAAATCTTGGATTCGCCTTTATAATTTTATTCAGCACCGCCTCGCTTTCCTTCATCTTTTTTTTTCTACGCAGCACTTCTGCCAGACCCCATTGCGCCTCTATGGTTCGGGGGTTGAGAGAAAGAATCTTTTTAAAAATCTCGCCTGCTTCTGCATCTTTATGATTGTTAAGGTATACTAACGCAAGTACATACAGAGCTTCTAGAGAATCCTCATTTTTTTCTACCTCTGCGAGTGTAGCCGGCAAAGATGTGCTATCAGCTTGTTCGTGGAGAGTGCGCCAATCTAGAGGGTATGCATACGTACACAATGAAATGATTACTGTTACTGCGAGCGCTATGCTTTTTACTTTCATGCTACCTCCTGGTGTGTGTTTGCACGCCTTTAAAATATTCCCAAAAAATGACTGTCATTGTTACCATACTAAACCCAAACAAAAAATCTTCAAGGGGAATGCTTCCTATTCGCAGGCCCAAAAAGAAACGGGGATTATACATCACGATACTTTTGCCAGTAAGATAACCATTCACCAGAAGTTTGAACAAAAAGATAATAAAAAGGAAGATGTAATATTCCTTTCGCTTCAAAACACCTACGCGGCTCTTTTTATCTAACAGCAATGTAATAAGAACTGAAAATGCTGCCAGGAATGTATACTCTTTCATGATAATCTTTTTTTGATATATTGCACCGCTTCCCAGGTGAATATGCAGCAGAAAGGTATAGCTATAAAAAAGAGTACCTCCTCAAGGGGAAGATTGATAATCCGCAGAGGATAAACGCCTTCGGAACTAAACCACCAGTGCCCCCGATAGGTGGCAAAGATATCCCACATGCCAAAAATACCTACAATACACCCTATGCTCCCAACGAGAGCACGCCAATGACGCCAAAAACCCAAAGCTGGCCAGAAACTGGCTACAAAAGGGATACTTGCCGACGTTATGAGGAGAATTAGGTATTGTGACATGAGGGTCATTGTAATATAGAAAAGAAAGTTCTGCAACTAAATATTTTGGCTTGCACAAGAACATATGGGGTGTACAATAAAAAATGATGAGGCACTCAAGAACAAAATCTATGAAGATTGGCTTTTCCCGGGCGCGGGCAATTACGAAAAAATGGGCAAAAACATTCTATTTCGCCTCAAGGTTTTTGCCTAAAGCTAAACGTGATGCTGCCTATGCGGTATATGCGGTATGCAGACTCAGTGATGATGCAGTTGATGACCCCGATAAACTCCATGACTGCTCTTATCTAGATGCCATAAAAGAAAAAATCGAATCAGTGTATGGAGGAGCTCAATTAGAAGACAATGTATTGTTAGCCTTCAAAGAGACTGTTGATGCCTATCAAATCCCAAAAAAGTATTTTGATGAGCTCATAGAAGGAATGTATATGGATGCCACCAAAACCCGCTATGAAAACTTCAATGAGCTCGCTATTTACTGTTACCGCGTCGCAGGGGTAGTCGGTATCATCATGTTGAAAATATTTGGCTCAAACGACGAACGTGCCCAAGAATATGCGATAAAACTGGGAGTTGCGATGCAGCTCACCAATATCTTGCGTGATATCAAAGAAGATTACGCAAGAGACCGAATTTATCTGCCAAAGAATGAAATGCACAATTATGGCATTGATGAAAGCACGCTTTACGATGCTACAGTCACAGAAGAGTTTAAGGGCTTTCTAAAATCCCAGATAGAACGCGCACGCGCCTACTATAACCAATCTGGGGAAGGAATCAAAATGATAAGTGACGACCGTTGTCGCTTTGTTGTGTGCGCTATGAAAGATATGTATGCTGGCATACTCGACGAAATAGAACGCAATAACTATGACATATTTTCGCGGCGCGCCTATGTTTCTTTTTTGCAAAAGATATGGATGGCAGTTAAAATTTTTGTTGAGAGGCCGTAAGATGCAAATTAATGTCGCGCAATCTGCAGGGTTTTGCTTCGGTGTAAAAAGGGCGCTTGGCATTGCACTTAAAACTGCTCGGTCAGGCATAGCAATAGAGATGCTCGGCGACATTGTACATAATGAAGATGTAGTAAGAGAAGTTACAAAAGTGGGAATTAAAAAAATTAAACGCCTCGGCGAAGGCACCAATAAAATTCTTTTGATCCGTGCACATGGCGTTCCCCAAAAAACGCTTAAAGAGGCACGAAAACGAGGTTATACAATAATAGATGCGACGTGCCCGATGGTCAAAGAAATACATGAAATCGCAAAAGGAGCAGAACAGAATGGTTATAAAGTTATTATTATAGGCGATCATAAGCATGATGAAGTACGGGGAATTATTGGACAGCTAAAAAACAAGGCGGTTGTCATTGAAGACGTAAAAGATATTCCTTTGAAAAAAGTAAAAAATATTAAAAAAGCAGCTGTTGTGGTGCAATCAACGCAGAATATTGAAGAGGTTACTAAAATTGCCAATGTATTGAAACGAGCGATCGGTGAGTTAAAATTTTTCAATACAATTTGCCAACCAACACAAACTAAACAAAGGGAAATAAAAGGTATGCCTCTTGAAAATGATGTAATGATTATTATTGGTTCAAAAACGAGCGCAAATACAAAAAGGTTATACCAAATATCCAAGTCACTGAATAAAAAAAGTTACTGGGTAAAATCAAAAAAGGATATTCGAGGGGAATGGTTTAAGGGGGCTCACCGTGTAGGTATTACTGCAGGGGCTTCAACTCCGGATATAGCTACAAAGACGATTATTGAACATATTAAAAAAATGAACCGGTAGGATATTCTAAGTTCTCCTCTCGATTAAATCTGCGACAATGCGAGAACTGGCGATAACGGGAGGAAGCCCACCACCAGGCTGAGTGCTGGCTCCAGCGAAATAAAGATTCTTCTGCTTGCCATCGAAATTAGGCGGCCTAAAAAAAGCGCTCTGCATGAACGTGTGCGCAAGCCCAAACGTTGCACCATACTGCACATTGTACCGCTTGATAAAATCCTCGGGATAAAACCTGTGCTCTACCTCGATGAGATCTTCTAAATTCTGGCCTGTTGCCTGGCAAATTGCATCAATCACCACTTTCCTTAGCTGTGCTTCTACGGAAGAGAAACTACCCCGAAATTTCTTCAAGTTTGGGACGGGAATAAGGATATAGGCAATATCTTTTCCTGAAGGAGCTAACGAAGGATCAGTCACTGTAGGCACATGAACATAGAAGGAGGGCTCTTGAGGAACAATTCCATCATCAAATATCTGCTGAAGATTTTTTCGCAAATCACGTGAAAAAAATAAATTATGGTGCTCAAATCCCTTTAACTTACTCTTCAATCCTAAATAGAGAAGGTACACAGAACACGAATATGTAAATTTCGGCAATTTTCTTTTTAAAAGCTCCTTGAGCGCGTAGGCGTAGTCTGCGTTCACAACCACCCTATCGGCGGCACACTCTCCCCTTTTCGTTTTAAGAATAATTGAGTGATTGGACACCGATATCTTCTTTACCTCTTGGCGATAGTGAAATATCACGCCAAACTCCTGGGCAATCTTCTCAAGCGCCCTGGGAATTTCATACATCCCCCCTAAAGGGTGATAAATTTTTTGTACATGGTCAACATAGGTAATAATACTGTAAAAAGAGGGGGTACGAAAGGGCGAAACCCCAATGAACATTGCCTCAAATGTCAATGCATAACATATCTTTTTATTCTTAAAATATTTCTCTGCAATCTGCCAATATGATTTATGAATTTTGAGCTGCGTTGCGAGACTCCACAGCGAAGGATTGAGTAAATCTTTTTTCGCAAAACACGAATATAGGAGGGGACGGACTCTCCTATAGAGCTCTCCTATTTCTTGTATAAACTTATCGTATGAAGACGCGCTCCTCGGCTCAAGTCGACAGAGCTCTTGTTTCGTCCTTTCAGTATCTTTGTACACCGTCAATGTATCGCCGTCAGGATAGAAAATTCTATAGTGGGTATCAAGGGGTACGAAACGAAGATAATCTTTGATATCTTTGTGGCAATATGAAAAAATTTCTTCAAAAAAATCCGGCATGAGTACAAATGAAGGGCCCGTATCAAATTTGAATCCTCTATCTTCAATAATATGGGCGCGGCCACCACATTCAGGAAGCCTCTCAAATACTTCTACATTATACCCACGATGCGCGAGCCTCGATGCGACTGCCAAGCCTCCTACTCCTGCCCCTACAATAGCAACTTTCTTACTCATAATTGTTTATTCTATTTGTGCAGATGGAAAAATCAAGACCTTTGTAAAGCGAGTTGAATTATCTTCTGTATAAGCTTTGGGTAAGAGAAGCCAGCCTTCTCTGCAGACTGGGCTAATTCATCATACTTGGCTAAACAAGGATTGGCGTTAGCTTCAATAATGTATACTTGTGAAGAAGGGGTTACGCGTATGTCAAACCGGGCATAGCACTCCATGTTCAATGCCTGATATGCCCGCTTGCAGATATCTTCTATTTTTTTATCTACCCCGTTGGGAAGTCTTCCAGAGAACACGTTCTTTATCCCCCACTTTTGTCTGTATTCATAGTCCCACTTTGCCTTATAGGTAGCAATTCGTGGTTCATCATCAGGAAATTCACCGAACTTCATCTCCCTGGATGGTAACACCTTAAGGCGTTTAGTCCCCAATACACTCACGTATAATTCTCGGCCTTCTATGTATTCTTCAGCAATGGCATCCATGTTCTTGCTCTCATGCAAAAATTTCACCCGCTCTATCAATGCTTCCTCATTATCTACGACTGAAGCCTGGGCAATGCCACGTGAGGCCTCCTCAAGCAAAGGCTTTACAATGAGAGGTAGACGCAGGCGTTTCGGCAACCAAATGCGGCGACCTTTGTAGAAAGTGTAAAAACGAGGCACCTTAATCCGGTGAAATCGTAGTATCTTCTTGCTGAGCGCTTTGTCTCCGCAGATGAATAAACTGGATAGGCTCGCACCAGTATAAGGAATCCCTAACATTTCGAAAAAGGCAACTATATTTTTATCAAAGTGTGTTTTTTTATTAAACACCTCGATAAGGTTAAATATCATATCTGGTTTACTTTCTCGAATCTCTTCCAAAAGAACATCGATATTATTGAAAACACCTACCAAGCTTACTTCATATCCTAATTCTTTAAGGGCCTTATTTACATCGCTCTCTGTAGCCCAATCAGGGTCTTTAAACTCTTCTTTAAAGTCGTAACCCCGCTTTGTCATGTAGGGGGTATCAAATGCGAGAAGAACTTTATATTTCTTTCTCATTTTTTCCTCCTGAACCTGCCGGTATGAATATAGTTCATAATCAATGTAGTAATATATGTAGAAATTTCGAGCATTGCTGTCTCCTCTTGACCTGTAAAAATCAGTTTAAGGTCTCTACACCTATCAATAATAGTCTCTAATAAATCATTTATAATGTACTTTTTTTCACCCGTCCATATAGATACACTCTCTACAATATTTTTCTTATATTTTTTTATTAAATCTGACGCAAAAGGCATATTTTTATATTTTTTCTCTCTCACAATAAAAATTCTCTTTAGATTGCTATCGTGAAAATCAGGAAAATCCTCTGCATAGAACTGTCTCTTTTTCTTATAGTAGTTTTTGAGAGTTATTTTTAAGGAGGGGACTCGCCAATACTTTTTGCCATCTTTTTTAAAAGGATGTTTATCTTTAATCTCCTGCATGAGGATATCGACATATTGAAGTTTTCTTAAGGCTTTCCATCCTCTATATTGATTCTCCCAATCGGAATGGGGCTTTAGCCACACCGCAAAGGTCTCTGCAAAATCCTCGTCAGGATGATACTGCGCATAGTAGTCTTCCAGATGCTTTACAAAACTCTTGCTGTAAGGCCTGAAACGATAGGTATCAGAATACTGTTGAGAAAAACGGCCAAAGACTTTACGCCACCTTTTTCGCCTATATAACTTATAGGCATAATTTATTGCATGGCCGGCCTCATGCCGCAGCAATTTCATACACCATTCTCTGGTACCGCCCTCTATATCGAGCATCATCTTTCTTTCTAATTTCATAAGGACAGGGTGCGCTAAAAAGAAAGCTATTCCCACCACGGGTTCGCCGTCAGGGGTCAACCACTCATCTGCTAAGTAACAGGGAGGCTTAAATTGTATCCCCTTACGTTCCAACTCATTGTAGAGCTTTCTGACACAGGTACCAAGCCAACTATCTTCTATTGTGAGGGGCAAATCGCAAATCTTCAAACCTAAAAGGTCTGCCTCAGAAACTTGTGTTAAATCTATTCTTTTCGCCATCTTTGAACTTGCCTGTGGGTTATCTGCTCTTTTTTACCTTTGCCAACTTAATACAATCAAAATAATAAGTTCCTTCTCCGGGAAGCCGTCGCTCAAACTGAAAACTCATAAGAGGGAAATCAAGAACTTCATTTCTATCCGCTGTTTCAGGCTGCCAGTCTCTGCGCACAAAAAAATCATTGAATCGGCAAGTAATTTCTTTCCAGCCTTCAAAATCATCATCGAGTAAAAACCTCCACATCTCTCCTCCCGCATCTTTGATATCAAGGGCAACAACGCCTCCTGCATTACTTCCATACATAGAGAGTTTTAAGGCGTTGTACTGTGACCATTTGATCTCTTCTGGACGAATCTGCCACTGCCCAGCACCTTTGACATCAAGATTGTAACCTCGAGCTACCCACATATAACCAGAAGGCTTAAGCACGTATTCAATCTTAAGCGACTGCATTCCAGAAGCCTTTATCGTTCTTTCTGCTGCCACTTCTACAGACGATTCTTCACTTGCACCAAAATCAACCGTCTCAGAATGAATATCGCCCTCAAAATTGTCAATCACAAGGTCAACTGGTCCCTGCGAACAGCCTAAAATAATGACAAAAACTCCCATAGCGATAAAATGCAAACTTTTCATTATGCTTCCTCCTGTAGCAGATATTTAAAAATTAATAACGCCTGCTATCGCTTGCCCGCTGGAATATACCCTTCCAAATCAAGGGTGATAAACTTATAGCCCACATTTTTTAATTTCTTCACTAGTTTATTTATATCAGAATTTTCCAGATGAGTCCATACACTTTTGTCTATCTCGATACGTAAAATATCTTTGTGCTGACGGCCACGAAGAAGAACCGTATGGCCAAAAAAATCTTTCAGAATGCGTTCGGTGAGCTCAGCCTTTCTCAATTTCTTAAGTGTTATCTGCTCACTGAAGGGAATTCTTGAAGCAAGACACGTTCCCGAAGGTCTATTCCAGAAAGAAAGGTTCAATGTTTTCGCCAATGCCTTAATATCAGACTTTGTAAACCGACACTCATAGAGAGGGCTCATTACCCCAAATTTTTTATTTGCCAAAAATCCCGGGCGATGATCGCTTCTGTCTCCATAATTAGTCCCATCAAGGATGTGGGAAAACTTCCGTTGTGAGGCAATCTTTTTCAATTTCGAGAATAATTCTATTTTACACCAGTAGCAGCGATTGTAGGGGTTGCGTATAAAACGTTTATTTTCAAGCTCTTTTGTGTGAATGATAATGTGTTTTATCCCAATTTCTTTTGCGATTCTCTTGGCCTCTATAACGTCCAAGGAAGGATATGTTGCCGAAAGAGCAGTAACTGCAACAGTGTTTTTGCCCAGCACCTCATAGACAACTTTGCACAAGAACCCGCTATCCAATCCGCCAGAAAAGGCAATAACAGCTGAGTCTAGATTGCGTAACATTTCCTTAAGTCGTGTATATTTTTTCTGAAGTGAATTTTTATTGCTCATGCCTATCTCTTACCTTAGAAATTATCCCGCCGCCCAACACTGTCTCGCCAGAATAAAATGTCGCCACCTGGCCAAAAGCTATAGAACTCCCTGACCCTTTGAGGACGACCTCTGCGGTTTTGCCCCTCAATACGACATCACAGTTATAAAAGGGAGAATTATAACGTACCTTTACCTGTATATTTTTGAATTGAGAAGGCAGACGAAACCAGTTGAGCGAAGAGACACAAAATCGATCCTTGTAAAGACATTCCTTTTCTGCCACAATCACAGTATTTGTGTGGGTATCAATGCCAGCTACATAGAGGGGTCTTCTCCAAGAGATCCTGAGTCCCTCTCTCTGACCATAAGTAAAATGGTAAATGCCGCTATGTCTGCCTAAAATCTTTCCATTGATGTGTTGAATGTCTCCTGCATAACGAGAGAAATCCGGGGTATTCTCTTCAATGAACTGAGCGTAGTTTCTGCCATTCACAAAACAGATATCTTGGCTCTCCCCTCTCTCTTTAAAAATAATCCCTTCATCTTTTGCCATTCTTTTTACCTGGCTCTTGGTCAAATTCCCCAAAGGGAAAAGGATCCGACTCAAGGACGAAGGATTAATTAACGAGAGGAAATATTCTTGAGATTTCCTCTCATCCCTTCCTTTTTGCAGAAAGAAACCATCATCTCTCTTTGTTATCCGGGCATAGTGGCCAGTGGCTAAGTAATCTATACCTAGCGAATCCACTTTATTGAAGAAATAACCAAATTTAATAAGCTGATTGCAAAGAG
>CP070807.1:1271916-1278250 GCA_020343695.1 Candidatus Omnitrophota bacterium
ATTACCCAATTGAAGGAGGAGGCCAGCAGGGTCAGGCGTCAATTCCGGGGCAACCTCGGCCGACTGATAAATGGTAAGCGCAACCAATGGGTGGATGGCATTGTCGAGAAGGTAATTAAAAAGCAGAAGATACAACCAGGAGAATTCTCGAAGGTTTTTGCACGTTTAAGCCGCCATCCGGTATGGGGAATCCCGATTCTGCTTATGGTAGTTGCGGTGATGTATTTTTCCGTTGTAAATGTGGCAAATAGAATCACGGCGTGGATGGGAAGTCTTTTTTGGGTGCCGCTTGCAAACCAGATAAATAAACTCATTCCTTCTGGATTTTGGAATGATTTTCTAATCGGCGAATATGGTATTTTAACTTTCGGTATCTCCAACGCACTTTTAACCGTCCTTCCGATATTATCAGTTTTTTTCATTGTTTTTAATATTCTTGAAGATATTGGCTATCTCCCTAATTTATGCGTTTTGACGAAAAGAATCTTTGAAAAGATAGGATTAAGTGGCAATGCCATTATGTCCATTACCCTTGCCTTCGGCTGCAAAACCATGGCTACGCTGACTACAAAAAGTCTGCGCTCAAAAAAAGAGAGATACATAGCTGTATATTTGATTGCCTTTGCTATCCCCTGTGCGGCGCAGATAGGGCTTAATATGAGTATACTCGGCAGAATGGGCTTGAGAGCATTTATGATAACTTTCTCCGTAGCGGGGTTTATCTGGATTTTAGTGGGCTTGTTATTAAATAAAATTATAAAAGGCGAACAAAAGAGCGAATTCCTACAGGAGTTACCAGCAATACGCTTACCTAATCCTAAGGCGGTAGTGAAAAAGACATATTATCGTATGCTATGGTTTCTTAAGGAGGCATTACCTATTTTCATCTTGGCCGCAGTTACTTTATTTGCGGCAGATAAAACCGGATTGCTTGGTGCCCTAAAAAATATACTCAGGCCTATTATAATAGGATTTTTGGGATTCCCTATACAAATGGTAGATGCTCTTATTCTTTCCATGGCTAAGCACGAGGTGGCTGCCGGTATAATAATAAAACTTGTACAAAGAAGCCAACTTAACTATATCCAAACTATAGTGGCTATTACCATTACGATGATGTTCATCCCCTGTCTTGCCAATATCATGGCAATAATCAAGGAACTTAACATTAAGAGAGCTCTTTTGATGATAATTATAATTAATATTACTGCAATACTGGTCGCAGGGATTTTGAATCATATATTGTTAGCAGTGATTAAATTATAAAAGGATAACGATCGTGAATCATAAAAGGGAAAGAGACGAGCATCTGGAGAGATTATGGTATATGAGAGAGGAAGGCAAGAATTTAATGGAAGTTCTAAAAAGTGCTATGGGCGAAAATTTTGATGCCAGCATAATCTATGAATTATCTTATGAAGGGTTTGTGGAATTAAGCGAAGAGGATAATAAGATTATCCTTACGAAGAAAGGAGATGATTATGCCAGGCGATTGATCCGTGCCCACAGGCTTGCCGAAAGGTTAATCTATAATATTCTTGGCAGTGAGTTTGAGTCAGGTGCCTGTGAATTTGAACATACGGTGACTTTGGAGCTTGTGGACAGCATTTGTACGTTACTCGGCCACCCCAGAGAATGTCCTCACGGAATGTCAATACCGCAAGGTGAATGTTGCCAGCACTCTGCCAAGACGGCACAGTGTTGGGTTATCCCTTTGACAGAATTAGAAGTAGGTCAGTCGGTGCGCATTGCCTATGTCATTTGTAAAAACGACCAGCAGCTCCATAAGATAGACGGCCTTCAGATTAGACCGGGAGCGGTTATTAAGTTGCATCAGAGCTACCCTGCCTATGTCATTGAGTGCGAAGGAGCTAACATCGCACTGGATAAAGAAATAGCCTCCAGCATATGCGTGTGGAAAGAACCCTGGCAACTTCAACCAACCGCCAAAGAGACCTTTAAGCCAGCAAGCAGAAGCGATAGAGGAGGCAGGAGAGGCTTTATGTTTAAGCATAAAAGATAAGGCAAGTAATAGCAGTGGCTATATTACACTTTACATTTCGGAGTGCACTGGCCGCGTCAATGCAGATGCAGCGTCATCGACGGCATGCCCTATAAAAGAAAGAATTATATTTGACCCTTCTCTTTTCGGAGGAGATAATATAAAAAAGGAGTAATTGACGATAGCAACTTTTATCAACGGTGGGAAAGTTCCCCTCAGAATTAATCTTTAGTAGCGGAAAAACCGCCAACTGAAAGCTCAAAGATAAAAACAATTTCGCTTTTTGTATTGTTATCTCACACCTTGTTTAAGGAGGCTATTTTTTAGAAAACTAACCCTTTTAGGTTATTTACACCTGTTTTTTAATATAGGATAATATATAAATATTAACTATTTTAATAAAATCTGTATGCAGAAAAATCGTCAAATAAAACATATTGGGGATATTGAGAATCAGGAAGACAATGCTTGCGATATAGAGAAAGTTTACGGGCACAAACTAAAGGAAATTTATAGAGAATTAATAAGATTTAGACTTGCTATTGAACAGTCCATAGATGGTATGGCGATAACTGATTTAGAACTAAAACTTATTTATCTCAATACTGCTTTTGCTCGGATGTATGGTTATTCCCCTGAAGAAATGATTAATATGAATATTATAGATTTACAACATAAGGAGCAAATAGATGAATATAGAAGGGGTATGGAACAAATAAAAACAAAGGGTCAGTGGATAGGTGAAGCAAACCATATCAAAAAAGACGAAACATCTTTCCCCGTATACATATCTATTACTTTACTGAAAGAGAAAGAAGGAAAACCGATAGGAATACTAGTAATTTGTAGAGACATCACCGAGCGCAAGAAGATGGAGAATGAAAAGGAAAAGCTCCTAAATGCTGTTGAAATAACTAAAGAAGCTGTAAGTATCAAATCGCCAGATTTGGTAATTATTTATGCAAACAACGCTATGCATGAACTTTTTGGTTATAAAAAAGATGAATTAATCGGAAAACACGTATCATGCGTAAACGCAGAGGTAACATCGGATATAACCGTAAGGCAGATAGTAGATACTATAAAAAAGCAGGGGTATTGGGAAGGAGAAATCCTTAATAAAAGAAAAGATGGCACAAAATTCATAACATATGCAACAACTACTGCAATCAAAGACAAAAATGGCAAAATAATAAGTTTCATCTCAACCCAGCACGATATCACCAAGCACAAGAAGGCAGAAGAAGCTCTAAAGGAATCTGAAGCAAGGTTCAGGATGATTGCTGACTATACTCATGGTTGGGAAATGTTTAGAAACGTAAATGGAAAGATCATCTATATCAGTCCTGCGTTTGAACGCATTACGGGGTATAAAATTAGAGATTATATACTAGGAAAGATTACATATAGGGATTTGTTTCACCCCGATGATTTACAAAAAGTTAAAAAGTGTTTTTCAAAGGCAATGAGAAAAAAAACAATTAACGATGCGGAATTCAGGATAATAAAAAAAGGTGGCGCATTGGTTTATGTCTCGGTATCATACCAACCCGTGATAACTCAATCTAGAAAATTTGTTGGTGTTCGTATAAGCATAAAAGATATCACCGAACGAAAGCAAACGGAGGAGGAAATAAATCAAACACTTGAGAGTACACGGATTATGCTGGAAAATATGCCTTGTGGCGTGGTTGTTGTCGGCAAAGACAAGAAAATTCGTCAAATAAATAAAGTTGCCCAGAAGATGATGGGATTAGATTCACCTAAAGGCATCATTGGAAAGATTTGCCACAAAAAAATCTGCCCTGCCGAAAAAGATAAGTGTCCTGTACTAGACCTCGGACAGTCAGTGGATTTTTCGGAAAAAATACTATTCGGCCAAGACAATAAAGAAATTCCCATTCTTAAGAGTGTCCACACAGTAACTCTTGGAGATGAAGAAGTTCTACTGGAGGCTTTTGTAGACATCACCGAGCGCAAGCGAGCGGAAGGAGCAATTAAAGAGCAACAAATGATTTTTAAGAGATTTTCAAGGGAAATATTATCTATCAGAGAGGCAGAGAAGAAAAAAATTTCAACTAATTTGCATGACGAAGTGGGCTCGATCGGCATATCCTTAAGTACCCACTTGAGCATTATTAAGGAAAGGATTAAAGATAAGAATTTGAAAGCCGCGCTGAAAGGCATACGTCAAGCGAAGAACGTGCTTGAGGGATCAATAGCGTCTTTTAAAAACATAGTCGCAAATTTAAGGCCGCCAGATTTAGATATAATCGGCCTTCCCGATGCATTGAAAGCGCATTTTTCAAAGATTACGAAGCATGTAAAAGTCAAAATAGATTTCCGAACGGATAAAAATATAAAAATAGTTAACGATGATACGGCAATTGCCTTATATAGGGTAGCTCAAGAGGCTTTGAGTAATATTGTAAAACACGCTAAGGCCAAGAATGTAAAAGTAAGGCTGTATTCTCAAGAAAATAACCTAAAATTCAATGTATGTGATGACGGCAAAGGGTTTGATATGGAGAGAAGTTTACAAACTTCTGAAGTACTAAAAATGGGTATACTGGGAATGAGAGAAAGGGTAGAGTCTTTAGGCGGGGTGTTTATTATTGAATCAGCACCTAAGAGGGGGACTAAAATATCTATAACCGTACCTAGTATAGAGTAGTATAAATTATGAGCATAAGAGTGATTATAGCCGATGACCATCCTGTTGCCAGAGAAGGAATAAAAGCTGTTATCGAGAGGAAGGAAAAGGATATTGAAGTTATTGGTGAAGCTTCAAACGGCAATGGCGCCCTAAAGATGGCTAAGAATAATCCCGCAGATATTTATATTCTCGATATATCCATGCCAATCTTAAACGGAATTGAGACGACCCACAGACTTATAAAAATGGATCCAAAAAGTAAAATAATTATTTTGAGTATTCACGACAACAGGACTTTTGTAGAGAAAGTCTTAAAATGCGGAGCTAAAGGGTACGTATTAAAGGAAAACGCAACCGAAGAGCTAATTCAGGCTATCCGCCAGGTTTATTCGAATGGGTTCTTCTTGAGTCCGAAGATTTCAAAGTTTATAGTTCAGGGATTTCTCGGCAAAAGACATAATTATGCAGAATACAAAAAGGCAGTTCATCTTACTCTAAAGGAAAGAGAAATCTTGCAGCTCATCGCAGAAGGTTTTACCAATAAGGAAATAGCCAGGCAATTAAAACTATCTTTAAATACGGCGCATGTTCACAGAAATAATATTATGCGTAAACTCGATATACACAGACAGGCTGACCTTATTCGATATGCTTTAAAAGAAGGTATCTCTCAACTATAACTCCCCAAATTCACTATCTTACCCAAAACTAATTAACAAAAAGTTAAAAAATAATCCTTTTTGGTTATTTACATTTGCCCCTTATAGTATTATATAAATGGAAGATGAATATGAAACAGCAAGAAAAATTGGTTCCCAGGGCGAAAACGAGCGCAATAAAAAAGGGAAAAGTTAGAAAAAAAATAAGTTCTATACGAAATCAAGACAGCGAAAGCGGAAAAACAAGAAAGAGGGTTTTTATACCGATAAGAAAATCTTTATCGGATATCAGCAGGAGTTTTTCTGAAGGAGCCGATAAAGTGGCTGGTGTACTGATTGATGATAGCCATAAAGAAAGAAACATAAAGTGTAAGAGACTCAAAGAAGAGACACTCTCTTTAGTCGCGGATATCACATCCGGCATCAAGAGAAACCTAAAGAATATAGAACCAGGGGATTTCTTATGCGACGCTACTTATGGAATAGGCAAATTCTTTAGGATTGCTAAGGATGGGTGCACAAAAATCTTTGATGATTTGATACGATAGAGAAGAAAATGGCAGAGAGAAAAAAGAGTTATATTGAGTCTACATTGTATAGAGTAATGCATTTCTTAGGTTCAACAACGAGGTCGATACGTAACGACTTTTATCCTTTTTTTTCTTTTACGAAGTCTAAAAAGATAGAAAAGAGAGAAGTTCCTGTACTTGAGAAAGAGAGCGTAATAGAAGAAGTTACAAATACCTCTCTAGATTCTCTGGCAACATCACTTAAAAAACCGTGCTCTTTCAGGCCACAGGCTAAAGAAGTTGAGGAGAAGAAAGAGATAAGAGAGACACCAAAAGAGGCTCTAGCTGATACAGCCCCCTTTTTTAAAGGCATAGAATTTAAAAATATTCTGGAGGAGATAAAAGCCGAAACTTTCGTTAGTGATTTTAGATCACGATTGCCAGAAGTGCAAACGAAAGCCCTCAGGCAACTGAGAGAGTTATCTGATCCTGCAGTTATCGAGGTATT
>CP070807.1:1278350-1290329 GCA_020343695.1 Candidatus Omnitrophota bacterium
TTAATAAGTAAGATCAAAGATGCGGTCTATTCAAAGTATGGAGTGATGTTAGAGGAAGAGATAAAGAGATGGGGCTAAACTACGAACTTTGATTTATTAATCTCCATTTAATAGCGCCATGAAGGAAGTAAACTTAAAAAATATGAGAGTGGGGGTATTAGGAGGAGGGGTTTCTGAAGAGAGAGAAATCTCTCTTATTTCTGCTCAGGAAGTTTTAAATGCATTAAAGAGAAAGAGCATAGAGGCTTTCTTTGTTGACATAACGACATCTGATCGCCAAAAGGTAAAAGAGATATTACTTTCTCATATTTTTGATGTAGCTTTTGTTGCCCTGCATGGAGAATTTGGTGAAGATGGAAAAATACAGCGTATCCTCCAAAATTTAAAAATCCCTCACACCGGTTCTTCGCCATCAGCCAGCTATTTATCAATGGATAAAATTGCTTCGAAAACAATTTTTGTCAGAGGCGACATTCCCACCCCCCCCTTTCATGTGTGTGTGGACCCCTCCAGGTTACCGCGAAACCTTCAGTTTCCCTTGGTTGTCAAGCCATACTTTTCGGGTTCAAGCATAGGCATCTCAATCGTGAGGGATGAAAGCGATCTTGGGCCAGCCCTCAAGAAGGCCTTTTCTCTACAGAAGAGAGTACTTTTGGAACAATACATTGAAGGAAGAGAAATGACCGTAGGTATTTTAGAAGAAAAGCCGTTAGCGGTAGTAGAGATAGTTTCCAAGAATGAATATTTTGATTTCCACACCAAATACACCGTTGGTGAGGCAGAGTTGAGAGCGCCCGCAGAGCTAGAGACCAGTGTGTATGGGCGAGTACAGGCTGTTGCGCTCAGTGCGCACCGGGCGTTAGGGTGCAAGAGTTTTTCGCGAGTAGATATGCGGCTCAGCAGAGACAATACCCCTTTTGTGTTAGAAGTAAATTCAATACCCGGGCTTACCTCTCATAGCTTGCTTCCACTTTCGGCAAAGTGTTGCGGTATTGATTTCGATGATTTAATTTTAAAAATGACAATTTTGGCATTCAATGCGAAGGGTCAGACGCAAAAAGTTTAAAATTAAGTTTAAGGTTAGTCCTAAGGTATTAATAGGGTTGATCCTATCATGCGTAGTACTCGCAGCATGTATCTATGCGGCAATACGCATCCATAAATCTTCTGTTTTTCGGATAAGTGAAGACAACATAAATTGTAATATAGAATTAGCCAGGGGCATAAAACATAAAATTATAAATAAATCTTTATTCACTATAAATATTCAACAGATCCGCCGCCAAATCCTCAAAAATAATCCTGAATATAAAGAGGTTTCTTTTGTGAAAAAATTCCCGGCTTCTCTTGAAATTTATATTGAAAAAAGAGAGCCAATTGCACAATTAAGCGCGAGAGACTTTTTTCTTTTAGATAAAGAGGGGGTTGTTTTAAAGGAGGGTTATGGTAAACCTTTTACTAAATTTATTGCGATAGAGATTGACGATTTACGCTCCCCGTTTAAAAAAGGCGATGTCATAGATGATGCGCGCCTAAAAGATGCGTTCGATCTTATTGCCCGATTAAAAAAAGGAAGAATTTTAGATGATTTTGAAGTGAAGACGATTAACGCGACGAATGTCCAAACTCTCTATTTTACAATAGGAAATGTGAAAATTGTTATGGGAGAGGGTGAGTGGGGACGCAAAATTTATGTTCTTGCGAAATTACTAAAAGATGAACTCAAAGATAATTTTGGCTCGGTTAAGTATATAGATTTACGATACAAGAAGGTTTACGTAGGATATAAGCGGTAGAGCCACTAACCTGTGAATCTGTATTCATTAATCTGCATAGAGGGGGGCGATGAGAGGAGCATGCGGTATAGATGTTGATGTTGATAAGACGTTTATTTCCTTCGTCGCTATCAAGAGAAAGCGTCTTTCCTTCCTTGAGGAAGTAGGTTTCCATACAAATGTATCATCTGGGAAAAAGGGATGGGGTCACTTCCTTTCCAGCCTTAAGCATAATTCCGATGCCTTAATAAACGAAATAAGAAACAAGGAGACAAAATATTCTTTCCGAATAGGAAAAGTATTTCTTACCTTGCCTTCTACTTTGGTGCATCGAGCAGTCGTCGAAGAAGCCATCCCACTTAGAAAGCGAAAAAAGATTACTTCCAGAGATTTATTGTTTGCCAAGAAGTATCTGGAGAATATATTTTTAGAGTGGGATGATTTTTGCATTCATCATTTTGTTTTGCAGTATGAAGTGGAAGGTGAGGTTTACACGCACGCTCCTTTGGGGGTGTGGGCAAAAAAGATAAAATTAAAGTCTCACTTTATATGGGTCAAAGATAAATTTCGTAAAGAAGTAGAGGGCATCTTCATCAATTTAGACAGAGATTTCGGGGGATTTGTTGCAGGGGGAGTAAGTAGTATCGCAACAGCCTTAAGCTTAAACAATCGAAAGAGGAGATTGGGGGCGATCAAGATCGGTTATCAGAATTCCTCCCTTATCATTATGCACTCAGGTAAAATTGAGCATGAGCAAGAATTCGATTTTGGCCTGGAAAGAGTTTTTCAATCGTTGGGAGAAGGGTTCTCATTCCCTTTTGAACTCGCTCAGGAAATTTTTAGCCGATACATTTCATTCAAAAGTCTTCCTCGATTTAACCAGGAAAGCATAGGCAGGGAACTCAGCCTCAGGCGCGGAGATCAATATGTTCATTTAAATACGCATACCATGAATTCGTTTGTAAAAAAATATATTCGGAATGAAATCACGGGTATCGTAGAGCGACTTCGAGAGAAGATGTATGATCCGAATATTGCTCTTTTTTTTGTAGGCAGATTAAATGAGAAAGAAGGCTTCGGTAACTTTTTGCGAGAATTCATTCCTTATAGCATACAATTCCCTTTCCACAAGGAGAGTTCCTCTTCTTTTGGGTGTGTACGGTATGGGCTATCTCCGTTCCTGGAGAGAGACGAAATAGAAAGTCAATCGGTTTTCCAAAAGGCGTTACATATATGTAAGGAATATTTTTAAATGGGCAGAGAAGAAAATATTGAAGATTTTTTTCAGGGTCTGAAAGTTACGTTTACCTATGCCACAATGTATTTTAAAGAACACCCTGTGTTTCTACAGGCAGTAGAAGACTTGAAGAAAAGGATTGATTCTGTCATTGACGTGAATCCAGTATTAAAAATTGGCATTACCCCCCATGCGCTCCTCACCGAAGACAAACATTGGGAAAAGGCGCGTCTCTATGAGGAGCTTGCTACCTTTTTCCATTATCGTAAGATCAAAGCCATTACAATTACAAAAGGTGTCGCCCTCGATGAGCTCGTACGTTTCTTGAACAAAATGGGTTTACCGCCAAAGGAAATTTTAAAAGGAGGGGGTCCACAGGCGATTCTTGAGGATCAGAGGATTTTTCATATTTCTATAGAAGAGCTGGATTATTCACAGCTCCTGAAGAGCGCTGGAGAACAGTGCAAAGATATCTGGGCGTATTTGCTTAAAAGCGTAGTAGATAAAGAAAGCGCTGAAGACATAAAGGCGTTCACCGATAATTTTGAGGTAATTTGTAAGGAATTGAGCATAAGAGACTTAAGAGAAAACGCAGAGTTAAGAGAAAATATGGCTA
Source organism: Candidatus Omnitrophota bacterium (assembly GCA_020343695.1). Classification (GTDB taxonomy): domain Bacteria; phylum Omnitrophota; class Gorgyraeia; order Duberdicusellales; family 4484-171. The sequence goes on from CP070807.1 coordinate 1,281,979, forward strand.
TATTTCTTGCCTACCTGCGAGATCATCAAAATGATAAGTTTCGAAAGTGTGCCAAGCGTTTAATCAAGACAATCCTGTGTAATAGAGATGTGAGTAGAGAGACGAGCATTGAATCATTGAGGATATTTTTTGAAGGGTTAGCTGCCGATGACTTTGCGGATCTGCTTTTGGCGGAAATTGCTACGAATGAAAATTTTGATTCCCTCAGTTTTGGATTATTTACGCAGATTGCGGATAAAGATATGCACAGAGAAATTGCGACTTCCCTTGCATACAAGATTAGAGGGGACGCGGTAAAAGATAATCAGAGAGTGAGGAAGAAATTGGAAGAGCTCTTTTTTATTTCCCCGAGTCCCTTTATTTCTGAGGTGTATCAACACACCCTCTTATCGGTTCTGCAAGGGATTTCACAAGGCGGAAAGATTATATTTGACCCCGATAGGGTACTAAAAAATTATCATTGTATACTTCTCAATTTGCTCATTGAGGAAGAGCGACCAGAAAGTTTGACGTTAATTGGGCAAAATCTCCTGAAGGTATGGGAAGAAGCGGTGCAGGTAAAAGAACAGGAATTTTTAAATAGTTTCTTTGTCGCTATGGAGATAAAAAAGAAAAAATCCCTTTCCTTAGAGGATATTTTAGCAAAGATAGAAGAACAGATAATCCATGACATAGAAAAACGAACTTTAGAAAACGCTATGCCTTCGGAGTTGTCATTTCTTCTGGATAGAGTAAAGAAAAGTGCGTTTGATAACCATTTTTACCTCCGTAAGATCTTTAAAGAAAAAAAGGTGAGCCCTCCCATCTTACGGCTGTTTCTTACGCTTTTCCCGGAGAGTTTAAAGAGTTTCTATAGACAACTAAAACGTAGATCATTCAATTTGCGGTTGTTAAGGAACATCGTGGAATGTCTAAAAAGGGTAGATTCTCCAGTTGCCTGCGAAGTCCTTAAATACCTTTTCGCTTTTCCGGGTAAGCTTATCAAGCTTGAAACAGTTAAAGCCATGGCATATCTTTCTGAGTACGATAGAAATTTTCTATTTTCGATTTTGAAAAAAGGCGATGTTTTTTTAAGGCGGGAGTCTTTACGGATTTTGGCGAAAGAGAAAGAAAACCGCGCAGACGCTCTGCGATTACTTCTTACGTTATCTAATCCGCTGGGCTTGAGAGCAAAACCCTTAAGGGAAAATATAGAACTCATCGTGGAGTTAAATTTAATAGATGCAAAACCGTATCTTGTCGATTTGTCCCAAACGAAGTCCTTTTGGTATCGGAGTGTCCGAAGAAAGGCGCAAGAGGCGTTAGGAGTGTGGAATGAGCCAGAAGCTTGAGGAATTTCTAAATAGTTTTATCTCGTCGTTTCAAATTGCAAGGATGTACACTACTCAACATCCTCAATTTACACAGTCTATCGACAAAGTTCTTGAAGTTTTAAGAGAAGTTTTAGGTACTCAAGAGCTCGTGATAGGAATAGTAGGAGAGGAGCTTACTACTGGCGATGAGATTCTCTTTGATCTAAGCAGGAGGGCAGAAGATTTTATCCTTTATTTGAAGGAGAGAAATATTGAACGTATTACATTTTACCAAGGAATCACGAAGGAAGAGTTAACTAAATTTATCAATTGCCTTTTCGAATATTCTCTGGAAAGCGGGCATAATTTCCAAGAGCATCTTTCTCTGTATGGAGTCAGGTGTATCTCAGTGGGCAAACTCGAAGTTTCATCCGCAGGTACTGCGGAAGATATTCGAGAGTCTCTCCATTATTTGCAGAACTATCAAAATTCTTTGGATACTGTGTCTCAGTCGGTAACAAGCCTCTTAGACGGCCAGATAGTTGATTATGCAGAGTTAAAATTTGTTCTTACCAATGCAATGAAAGATTTAATGGGTGCCTATCAATGGTTTCTCAGGTTGGCTGCAATGAAAACTCACGATCCAGGTACATTTATCCACCTTTTAAACGTATCGATTCTTGCTATGCATTTTTCGTCGAAACTCGGCTTCACAAGGGAAAACATATTAGAAATCGGGCTGGCAGCGTTATTCCATGATATTGGGAAAATGTATATTACTCATAAGCTAATAAAAAAGAAAGGAAAGTTGACCGAGGAAGAATTTGCACAGTTGAAAAGCCACACTGTGTTGGGAGCCGAAATTCTTTTACAATATGTGGATGTATTGGGGGTTCTACCGCTGGTAGTGGCCTTTGAGCATCATTTGCGGTATGATTCGGGAGGATACCCCCAATTGCAATTCAATAAACCACCCCATACTGCATCTCTCATTGTTTCAATTTGTGATGTGTATGATGCGCTTAATCAGAGGAGAGCGTATAAGCAAGATTATTCTCCTGAGATTGTATACGATTTAATGAAGAAAGCCAGGGGCCGAGTATTTCACCCAGTGCTTCTCGATAAATTCTTTCAGATTATGGGCGTATGGCCTGTGGGAACGATTGTTCTTTTAAGCACCGGAAAGGTTGCAGTGGTGAGAGAAGAAAACGAAGGGGATATATTCTTCCCCAAGGTGGAGGTGGTTTCAGCCCCTGAGCATGAGTTAATTGATTTGAAGGAGAAAAAGCAAGACATTAAAATCACGCGTACCCTCAACCCATTACGGGAAGGCAAGCAATACCTTCCTTTTGTTTAGCTCTCCTTCGCACACTCATCAATTACACAAAAATGTTTACCCCCTTTTATAATTGTGATAATATTTATAAAGAGCTCTAAGGTGCTGAGTTCGTATAGGCTGGGTTAATTATCCACGCAAAGGCGAGATGCCGCGGAAAGGGAGCGAGGATGAAAAAAAAGATTCTTGTGGTTGATGACGAAAAAGAGATCGTTGATTTTTTAGAGAGATTTTTGAGCCGATTCAATATCAGTGTAATAAAAGCCACCGGAGGTAAAGAGGCTATTGAGAGTTACCGCCAAAACCAACCTGATTGTATATTCTTAGATATCCAGATGCCAGACAAAGATGGGATTACTGTCTTGCAAGAACTTAAAGAACTTAACCCTGCCATCAAAGTCATTATGATTACTGGCAAAGAGGAGCAAGAGTTCTATAAGAAGGCAAAGAAATATGGTGCCGTTGACTACATTACAAAACCGTTGGATTTAGAAGAGTTGAGAAGGAAAGTTGAGCAGTACGTTGTTTGAATACCTAGATATCCACCAGAGACAAGAGCTTTCTACACATATGTGTTCTGGGTGAAGAAATGAAAATTGATTATCGTAGACAGTTAGAGAAGGCTGCGCGACAGATGATTCTTATACATCGAGCGAGTACTCTCATTAAATTGATTTTGAGAACAATTCTGAGAAATATCAAGGTGACTCACGCCGGCTTGTTGATTTACGATAAAAGGAGAGATGAATATGTGGCGAGAATCTCACGTGGCCACTCGGGATTACGGATTCCGCCGGGGTTTGTGAAAGTAAAGAGAAATAACCCTTTGATACGATACTTTACCGATGAGAAATTGAAGTTTCCAAAAGAGAGCATTCTGTGGGAGAAGACAACTTCTTTACTGAAATCTGTCAAAGTAAAAAAAGCCCCAGAGTTAAAAAAATTTCTTGAAGAGGTCAAATACACACTCTCTCTCTATCAAGCTAAGGCATGTATCCCTGGATTTTTTCGAGATGATTTAATAGGTATCCTCTTCCTAGGGGAAAAAAAGAACAAAAAACGTTTTCTTGAAGAAGAGCTGGGTTTTCTTGCGGTTCTTGCATCTGATGTGGTAATGGCATTAAAGAATGCGTGGCTTATTGAAGACCTGAATCAACAGGTAGAAATTAATAAACGTCTATTTTTGCAGACCGTTGCTGCGTTAGCCTCAAGCATTGAGGCAAAGGATAAATATACCAGAGGTCACACAGACAGGGTGGTGAAACATTCTCTTGCGATTGCCTATAACCTTAAGAAGCACAGAAAGGTTAAGAACTGGGATGTGTTTGTCGAGAATTTAAAAGTTGCTGCGCTTCTACACGATATCGGTAAGATTGGTATCCCTGAGGAGATTCTCAATAAAAACGCGCCATTGAGTGAGGAAGAGAGAAAGGTTATTGAAACTCACTCTTCAATTGGGGCAAATATTTTAAATCATATTGAGGAGTTTCACGATGCCCTCCTGGGAGTAAAGCACCACCACGAAAGATATGATGGCAGCGGCTACCCATCGAAGCTTAAGGGTAACCAGATTCCTCTCATTGCTTCAATCATTGCTCTTGCTGATGCGTTTGATGCCATGATCATGGATAGACCATATCGTAAAGGTTTTCCTCCCCAGGAGGCAATCAAAGAAATTGAGAGGAATAGAGGAAGACAATTTGCCCCTGTTGTGGTAGATGCGTTTTTGGAAAGCCAGAAAAAAATTATTGATTTAGCAATTTGAAAACCGTTCTATGCGAAGTAGCGTATCGATAATTGATTACTCCCCCATCGATAAGAATGGTGTTGCGCTCGGAGAGTTATTTTCTTTGGCGCAAGCACCTGTAACAACGGTGAGCAAAAGGTGAAAAAGGTTATTATTTTTCATATTTCAGAGTTCGGTGGCCACAGTAAGGCAGCTCAGAATATAAAAGAGGCGCTTCATGCGAAAGATACCGAAATTTCTGCCCTGAACATAAATGGATTAAAATATTTTTATCCGTATTGGGAAAAGGTTGTAGATTTCGTTTATACTTCTGTGGTAAAGCATTCACCTTCCCTTTGGGGAAAAATTTATGACCGTAAGTACGTCATTAAAAATCTTTCCCCGCTGAGAAAACTGGTCAATCGCCTCACGTTTACGAAACTCGCTCGACTTATACGGGAGTTTAATCCTTCCTGTTTTGTTGCCACGCAAGCGTTCCCTTGTGGAGTAGTCGCAGATTTTAAAAAAAGATTTCAGCTCAAGACGCCTCTCATTGCCGTAGTAACGGATTACTATCCGCATCGCTTTTGGATTCATTCCTGTGTTGATAAATATGTGGTTGCTTGCCCTGAGGCCAAAGATATTCTTTTGAGGGAAGGAATAGAGAAGGAGAAAGTAAAGATTGCAGGTATCCCCATCTCGATAAAATTTTTAGCATCGTACCCTAAAGAGGAAGTTAGCCAGCAGTTAGGGTTCATACCTCATTTACCATCTGTGATGCTTATGGGAGGAGGATTGGGAATTGGACCAATCAAAAGGATTGCCGAGGCCTTAGATGCTATAAATGCAAATTTTCAAATAATTGTGATATGCGGCAGAAATAAGCGATTGTATAATTGGTTTACGAGGAATGGACGCAGGTTCCAGAAACCGGTGTTTTGTTTTTCGTATATTGATTTTGTTCATAAGATTATGGATTTTTCCGATATCATTATCACAAAAGGCGGAGGTATCACAATTTCGGAGGCGCTCGCCAAAGGCCTGGCGATAATTATTACCAATCCTATACCGGGACAAGAAGAGCGGAATGTGCGATACCTGAGCAAGAGAGGAGTGATAGTGCAAGCCGACGAGGCAGAAAAGACGCAGGATGCAGTAAGAGAGCTTTTCATGAACAAAAAAAGAATGTATTTTTTAAAAGAGGGAGCAAAGGAGATTTCTTTTATTGATTCTTCTGTGAGAATCGTCGATTTAATTTTTGAAGAGCTTTTTGTGGCTGAATAAATGCAAAGTTGAGAAAAATATATGTTTTATCTCTTTATGTTAGGTAAAATGTTGGCGTTAATTTTGCCTCGCAGGATATCGTATTTTGTTGCAAGAATTATTGCGGTTGGACAGTATTGTTTTTCAAAGAAAGACAGGAGAGCCGTACTCTATAACCTCTCGCCTATCATTGCAGACAAAGCCCGGTTAAAAAAATGCGCTCGAGGAGTTTTTATAAACTTTTCGTATTATTTGGTGGATTTCTTTCGATTTAGTAAACTCCATAAAAGTTTTATGGACAAGTATGTAGAGGTGATTGGCCTGCATCATTTAACCCAGTCACTGGCGAAAGGCAAAGGTATTATTGCTCTTACCGCTCATTTAGGTAATTACGAATTAGGTGCTGCAGCTATTTCTCTTTTAGGATACCCTATGTGTGCGGTTGCACTGCCCCATAGGGATAAGAGGGTAAATGCATTTTTCGATGGTCAGCGTCACAGGGTAGGAGTTGAAGTAATTCCTACAGGAGTTGCGGTAAAGAGATGTTTTGCGCGGTTGCGAGAAGGAAAAGTTATTGCGTTTGTTGGAGATAGAGATTTTAGTGGAGGAGAAGCAAAATTTAAAATGTTTTCACAATATGCTCATCTTCCTAAAGGGCCAGCTTTTTTTGCTACCAGAACCGACGCGATTATTGTTCCCTCTTTTTTTGTGAGAAAAGATAAGTTTTTTTACCAGTTAATATTTGACGAACCTTTCGTGTATAAGAAAGAGGAGTTCCGTAGCGAAGAAGATTTCATCCAAACTTACACCAAGGTGTTAGAGAAATATATACAGAGATATCCTGAGCAGTGGTATATGTTTGAGAAGTGCTGGATTAAAGAATAGGGGCCAGAATATCTTTTCAACCTTCGAGGTTTGATATGAACGTTTGGGTAGTCATTCCTGCGTACAATGAGGCAGGAAGCTTAGAGGGAATTATTCAAGAATTGAAAAAGAGGAATTTATTTGTTCTTGTCATTGATGATGGTTCTGGCGATACAACATTTAAAGTTGCCCAGAAGGCCGCAGATAGAGTCATTCAAAATACACATAATTTAGGCAAGGGAAGATCTTTGAAGGAGGCCATAGCCCAGCTTTTACAGAAGAGCGATTTCGACTACATCATTACAATGGACGGTGATGGGCAGCACTCCCCCTTCGATGTAGATAACTTTTTGAAAGAGGCAACCAGAGGTCAATATTTTGTTGTGGGAAATCGGATGCAGAACCCTGTAGGTATGCCCAGGTTACGTGTGTTTACGAATCAATTGATGTCCTGGTTCATTTCCAAGATGATAGGACAAAAAATTCCTGACACTCAATGTGGATTTAGACTCATTAAGAGGGATGTGCTAGAAAACATAAAGATTACGACAAGTAAATTTGAGATAGAGTCAGAGATACTTCTTCAGGCTGCCAAAAGAGGCTTTGCCATAACGAGCATACCTATTCAAAGCATCTATTTTCAAGGTGTGCATAGCAATATCAACCCTTTTATTGACACATTACGGTTTATACGATTTATCTTCCAGTTGAAGAGTGGATAAAGGTTTTTGGCACGACGCGTATGTGCGTGGAGCTCCACATTTTTCCAAGAGATAGAATATCGTGACAAGAGTTGATTTCAAACAACGCCGAAACGAGATGGTGCATAATCAAATTTTTAGACGGGGAATTACTGAGCAAAAAATTTTAGCAGCATTCACTGATGTACCTCGTCATCTCTTCGTACCTCTTAGCAAACGAAATTCTTCCTATGAAGATTACCCTCTTTCCATAGGGGCGGGGCAGACAATTTCTCAACCGTATATTGTTGCATTGATGACAAAAGTTTTAGATGTGTGCGAGGGGCAGAAAGTTTTGGAGATTGGCACAGGTAGTGGCTATCAGGCAGCAATCCTTGCCCATTTGGGGGTAGAGGTATATAGTGTAGAGCGGATTAGCTCTTTAGCACATAACGCCAAAGAAACTCTCGCTAGATTAGGTTACTCAGTAAGGATACATGTGGGAGATGGAACATTGGGTTGGCAGGAACACTCCCCCTATGAGCGAATAGTTGTGACTGCTGCTACGCCCGGAGTTTCTCCATACTGGATGAAACAGCTTAATGTTGGGGGTAAACTCGTTGTTCCTCTAGGCGGGCCTCTGCGTCAGGATTTAACTGTTGCCCAGAAAGTTTCAGATAATGATATCCAGGAGGATATTGTGTGCGGGTGCATGTTTGTTCCATTGATAGGAAAGTATGGGTATAGAGAGTAAAGAGGATACCGATGAAGAATGAATTGCTCGTTTTTCTCATTTCCGCATCCCCTTTTGTAGAATTGAGAGGAGCGATACCTTTTGGTATCGCGACAGGCGTTGGAGTGTGGAAAGTATTCATTATCGCAATACTGGGAAATTTTATCCCTATTATTCCTCTATTAGTGTTTTTTAAGTGGGCAGTCACACGACTCGAGAATATGAAAGGCATCGGAAAATTACTTAAATGGTGGTTTAAGAAGGTTGAGAGAAAGTCAAAAATAGTACAACTTTATGGTTTCTGGGGGCTGGTACTATTTGTATCAATTCCTTTTCCTGGGACAGGTGTGTGGTCAGGTAGTATCGCTGCTACGTTGCTCGAGTTTAAATTATCTAGGGCGTTTCTTGCAATATTTATGGGGATGGTAATTGCAGCAATTTTGGTTACTTTTGGAAG
>CP070807.1:1290429-1311564 GCA_020343695.1 Candidatus Omnitrophota bacterium
CTATGGCTGATAATGTAGTCACCTGTAGATATGTGATCAAGGAAATAGCTCAACAGAATGGAGTATACGCTACATTTATGCCTAAACCGCTCTTTGGTGTAAATGGCTCAGGGATGCATGTTCACCAATCTTTATTTTCCATTGACCGTAGCAGCTACAAAAAAAATGCGTTTTTTGATAAAAAAGATAAACATCATTTATCAAAAATCGCTAAACGATTTATCGCTGGGCAGCTTAAACACGCAAGAGAGATTTGCTCTTTAACCGCGCAGTGGGTCAATTCATATAAAAGATTAGTGGCGGGTTATGAGGCTCCTGTATACGCTTCATGGGCACAGAGAAACCGCACCGCTCTCATTAGAGTACCTCTCTATCGACCAGGGAATGAAAAAGCAACACGTGCGGAGCTTCGCTGCCCTGACCCTGCCTGTAATCCCTATCTGGCGTTTTCTGTCATGCTTGCCGCCGGACTTGAGGGAATCGAAAAAAAATATACCCTTCCGGCTCCGGTAGAACCAAATATCTACCATATGGCAATGGAAGAAAGAGAACGGCGGGGTCTGACCTCTCTTCCAGGAAACCTCTTTGAAGCTATCTTGGAGACCGAAAAGAGTGAGTTTGTCAAAGAGACTCTTGGGGAACATATCTTTAATAGATTCCTCTTCAATAAAAAGAAAGAGTGGGAAGAATACCGTATACAAATCACTCAGCACGAAATCAAAAAATACCTGCCTCTTTTGTAAATTTGGGTTGTGAAATTTTAAACTTACTATATAATAATAGTAACAGGGAGAAGTTGAGACCAATTATTAAAAAAGGAGGGTAATGAAAGTTCCTAAATTATATAATGGTGTGGCTTTTCTCATCATCCTTTCTTTGCTCTTCCCCAAACAAGCACTATCCATCGATGGGCGTCTTCCAAAAAGAATAGAAAAAGCCAAAGATAAATTTATTAAGTGCCAGGTTTCCCCAAGCGATAAAATATTTCTCAACCGATTAAGCCTTGCCTTAAAAGCCCAAAGTCAATTAAATGAGGCGACGCTTGCCCTCTTTCAAACTATCTCTGTTGGTAAAGACGTACCCTTAGATTCAACAATAAAAGATATTGAGAAAACTGCATCAGGTGTAATGAGAGATATGATCCGATACCATAGAACAAAGAGAATCATGGAAATATTTATTCGCAAAGCTGATTTGCCTAACGGCAAGTATCTTGCCGAGCAATTTCAAGACATAATTAACACCTATGCTTCGATGAGAGATATCTCTAATTATATTAAAAAAGATATACACGGCGCGGGGACTCACCACCACTACCAAGTCTATCTTAGATCTTTTGAAGAGAACATGGGAGTGTATGTAAATGATATTTTACGGGAGGCAATGGAAAAATACAAACATGCTGCTCGTCTGGCTAAAGAGTATAACGTGGAAGAATTGCAGGATTTCTTCATGAAGGATACTGCCTATTTTACTGAACTCACTGATCCATTGCAGATTCTGCTCATCGGAAAGATGCAAGAAGCTAGTCATACCTGGTATAAGCAGGTGGTCATGAAAGTATTGGGGTTGCTGCAGAAACAATTTCAATTTAATAGTGAATTTTCCGAAGAAATTACGGACAGACTCCTTAGTGTTCCCGTCCCCCAAGAACCCCAGCTTCCTGATTTAAGAGTTGTATCAATCAATGTAACTGCACCTCATACCATCCGAGTAGGAACACGAATTACCATTGTCACTGAGATAGAAAACGATAGTGACCTAAAGATAACTTCGTCTATACTCGCACTTATTGGCCCGAAAGACTTCAAAAAACACAAACGCATTCCCGCTCTCTTGCCTCACCAAACATATAAGGTGAAGTGGAAGTATGTCTTACGTTCACCGTGGGAAAAAACCTTTATGGCAATTGCAAACTATAAAAATAAGGCGTGGGAAGGAAACTATAACAACAACAGGACAAGCAGGACCTTCGACTTTTTGCTCGATGAGGACTATTAGCCGGATTTAATAACCTACCTAAAGTTTTTCTTAACCCTCTTATTAAAACGAGAATTTTATCTTTGTTCCTAAGATATTTGAGTCTGTTCAAGTTCGGCTTTTCTTACTGCGCTGGTGCACTTTCAGGTTTTTTTCCTCCAAGAAAACGAAATACTTTTTTCAAGAATCGAAACATCTTCTTCAAAAACCATATAGAAAAGAGGACAAAAAGGATTACTAAAATCGCTGCAATAATAGGGTGCTGTATAATCAAAAAGAGTATTACAGCCACCAAAGAATCTTCTGTAACGCTGGCGATAGAATTTGTCACTGGTTCAGGAGAGGTGTTAATCGCCACTCGCGTCGTGGCTTTGGTAAGATGTGAATCCGCGGACACCGCACCTGTAAGAAGCGCGACAGGAATCTGTAAAACCGGCCCGGTACCTGCCATTGCCATATATCCTAACGCTGCTCCCCCCAGGGGTCGTATAAACGTGTGCACTGAATCCCACGCAGAATCTACGTAAGGAATTTTATCAGCCACAAATTCAACTACATAGAGAAGGACGGCAATGAGAATTATCAAAGGATGGGAGAGTGTATCAAGATTTCCGGGAAGGGCAATCCAGCCAAGCCTATCGGCAATCCCTAACCCAGCAATAGTTAAGTAGAGGTTTACCCCTGACGCCCAAGAACTTCCCAACAGCACGCCTAAAGAGTTTAATACCTCCATTGGAGGGATTCCTTTCTCTAGATGTCTTTCAACAGCATGTTTGCTGAAGATTTCTCAATCAACGTTGCGAATGTGCTTAAAGATTCTGAGAGCACTTTTGATTCTTTGGTTTGGGCAATTGGTATATTATCAACGCCTCTTTTCTCTAAAGCATCGATAACGTACTTTATGGTAAATTTACCCACCCCCTGCGCAGGCTGATAGGCTACTTCTTTATACTCTTTGGTAGTAGCTTCAGAGACAACCTCAGAGTTAATTAATTCATAGAGTATTTGACGCACCAGGCGAATGGGAGTATCTAAGGTGTGGGAAATTTGGGCAGCAGTCAAAGGTTTGTTTCCTTCAGAAAAATTCTTCACTAAGAAATGAGCTATCTGCAGAGAGAGTAGTCTCTTAAAGGAATTACTTACTCGCAAACAATCCGGTTCAAATTCGTAGGTATCTACATTCTGGTGGGAGAAAGAAATCTCTGCGCCAAGAAGAACTACCAGCCAGCTCACCTGAAGCCATACCAAAAACAGCGGCAGAGCTGCAAAACTTCCATAAATCGCATTATATTTTGCCACCCCCACCTGAAAATTAATGTATACCAATTGAACAAGTTGATAAATCGTTCCTGCAGTTATTCCTGCCAAAATTCCTGATTTAAAATTCACCTTTGTATTGGGCATAAAGACGTAAATGAACGTAAAGAGTATCCAGATTACACAGTAAGGTAAAAACTTAAGGATGAAAAATATAACCGGGCCGAAAAACCCTAAAAATGTGAATTTTTTGGTGATAAGTGCGATCTGAGTGGCGATGAATACTGTCGCGCTGCTCGACATAATCACAAGGATTGGGCAAATGAGCATTATAGAAAGATAATCACTGAACTTACGCCCCAGGCCTCTCTGTGCCTTTATCCCCCAAATATCATTAAATGAACGTTCGATATTACCTAGTACTTTTATTACTGTCCAAAAGAGCACTGCTACACCTACGCCGGCCACTATCCCACCTTTGGTATTTTCAAGAAGGGTTTGGGCGAAACTAATAATTTGCCTCAACACCTCTTCCTGGCCAGGAACCTTCTCTAAGAGCTGCTTCTCAAGAATCCTCTCAAATCCAAAGCCTTTTGCTACTCCAAAAACCATAGCAGCCACAGGAACAATAGAGAGCAGAGAATAAAATGTAAGGGCTGACGCTCTCAGTTGGCATTTATCTTCATCAAACCCTCTTACAGCTACAAGAATAATTCGCAGCGTTTTAATAAAAAATGATTTCGTGCGCGAAATATCTTTAAGCCGGATCCGCCAGATGTCTGTAGTGATGAAATGAACAAGCCTCTTCAACATCCCCGCTCCTTCCCTAAGGGAAAATTACAGATTATTTTCCCTTAGCTTTTTCTTGTTTTCTTAAAGATTTCTCGAGGGCTTTCTGTGCTTTCTCTTGAGCGTGCTTGGCTTTTTTCTCTGCACGTTTTGCCGCTCTTTGGTTCTTGCGTTGCTCTAATATTTTTGCCTTTTCTTCCTCAGATTTTCCTATTGTGGCAAACCAATCTGTGACGCGATGAAATATTGACTGTTGGCTTGCATGTTCATAGGCTTTTGGGCTTGCGCCTTTCTTGGCTTCTTGGGAAAAAGCAATGCCGTTCACCAATACAAAAAATATAAGCGCAAATACAACACACTTCTTCATCCTGCTCCTTTCTGTCAAGCATATGGGCGAATCACCAATAGAGTATTCCCTACGAATATCTCTTATAAATAGAGAAGGATTTTGTCCAAAATCTGGCGCGCATCTTCTTTATCGCCCATCATACCAACACGTACTTCAACTCGAGAACTAGAACGCCCGATACGGTGAACATCAACCCATATTGTCCTGCCATCCATGTGGGTGCCGATAACCTGCGCAACTTCATCTTTAACTGTTACTTTTGTAATTTCGTGTTTAAGTACTTTCAGCGCAGATTGACTCGCATCCAAACACTTCTGGAAAGGAGCGTTAACTTCCTGCATTAACTTACCTGAAAGCCATACAGCAGTACCGGCTCCTCCTGCAGCACCTGCCAAGAGTGCTACGCACCCACACGTCGTAAAAGGTAAACACACTAAAAGAATCCATACCACCAACTTCTCACGCATACCGCCCTCCTTCTGAATTATGCATTCCTGGCTCTCCTATGTAAAGGGTGACTTTCTGTGATACTATTTGGCCTATAATCTCTCTGTCAATCGATTTCTTATGAATCTATAATTATATATCTTGCCTTAAAAAGGAGCAAGGAAAATAAATGACTGGATGTTTAGGGAATAAGGGATTTCTTTCGCTTGGAATGCGCGATGATTATTGCTCTTGTGTGGGCTCTTTCTTTTGTGTGGCAGGGCCGGCTTCGCTAAAACCCATCTTAAGAAGTGTCTCTTGTGCAACTTCATTTAATGCGTTCTCATCGCGGGCTTTAAACCACGGTACGTAGATATCAATTATGTTGGGCTTTCCGCTCTTTAAAAGCACATCTCTTATGTACTTAGCGCACCTCCTGGCATTCATTTCCAGACCATACACATAGAGGCAGACTATTTTCCTCTTATCTATGTTGTCGCATATTCGGATATATTTTGAGATGGCCGAAGAAGGGGTTCCTGCTACAACAGGAATACCCAAACACACAATATCATATTCTTTCAAATCAGAAGTAGTCGGGGCTAAATCAACCAAGGTAGGTAGTAGTTTATAGACAAGCCGCATTATGGGGTTTGCACCGCCGCTCCTATATTCTAACTTCACAAGGTCGGTCTCAGCATACTGCTGCAGTGCGTAGTAAATCTTCTGGGCTACATAAGTGGTATTACCGGAATGGGAATAGTATACTACTAACGCTTTCATTTCCTACTATGCTCCTGGCTTATTACGACATTATTATGATACTACAGATAGTCTTCCTATTCAACTAAAATAACTCTTGCTACTCTTCTACTTGTACCAACCAGACACTCTATTTTTAAAAATCAAGGAGGTAGATTATGCTGGTGGATATGCCTAAAGTTACAGGTAGCTATTTTATTTTTCGTGCACCGGGAAGTACTGCTTGAGTTATTTTAGGAGGCTGCCCGTAAATATGTTGATAAATTTCATTGTATTTGTCTTTACCCCCTATGAATGCGAAGGCCAGTGGCATTACCTTCTTTGCTTCATTCGCCATAGCTTGAGAAATATTACGGATATCCCACTGTGCATGGGCGTCTTCTCTGAGTCTAGATATGTGATACAGCTCTCGCGCATTGAGCCGCATCAACACTCTCCTTCTATGAGCATTTGTTAAAATATAGGGTGCTACGAGGGGGATCTCTTTCTTGATCATATCATATACGCGGTTGGTCTTATCAATAATCTTTCCAAAATATTTCTCCATCCCGATTTCTTTGATAGATTCAGGAACGGTAATTCCTAAATTTGGATTATAACTCTGAGTGGTAATCGTTGTCATGCGGTGGCGTTTGAGTTGCCCAAAACAGGCAGCTGAAAGCACAATGTTAAACGTAAAATTAACATATTCAAATTCTCTGAGCATGGAATCGTAAAACTGCATATGGCGCCAGGCAGTTTTAAAAATTATTTTCTGCTGTTGAGGGGGTAAGTTCTTTACAATTCCCAAACATTCCTCATAAGAAAGATGTGAGCAACTGTGCAGCAGCGTAGCTAATATGACCTCATCTCCATCCTGAGTCCATTCAACCAAATCTACTTGTTTCGATATACCAGAAGAGTGTATATTGACAATCTTCCTTGAGACTTCTTGCAATTCAGGATAGGTTTTAAGGTCGCGGTCGTTCGCCTCATGAAAAATCACGATAGAAGGAGCAACTGGAGCAATTTGCTCATATATGGCTCTTCCTAAACTCTTTACTTCAGCGAGAGGATGCGAGGCAAATCTCCGTAATAAAAGTTCAAGAGTACGGGCATTAATTGTCTGGCCGACTTGGGATTCGGTAGCTAAAGCAGTGATGTAACGGGCATCCTCTTTTGCCCAACCTTCCAAGAGGCTATGATTTTTAGGATCGCCTGCTAAATCATGATACTTGCCAAAAACGTGTTCTTTTAGCTTCTCGAAAAGAACTGCATAGGCTTCATTCTGCTCTCGAATCATATCAACGAACAGGCTCTGGAACTCAGTTCCTTTAATTTCTTGGGGTACGACAAAACCCTTATCGAGAGTAATATATCGCTGAGATTTTTCTGTATAGGAGCACAACCTGAATTTTTCTACCTCCTCCATGGCAAGCCGTGATACTTCCAGAATATCCAGATTAAACACCGCGTGCTCGGCGACAGAGTGATGGCCCATCTTAAAGATAATCGTTTTATTCGATTTGCGAGCTCGTTCTACCTCTGTGCGTGCATCTTTTCGTATCTCATTAATTGGACGAGGATCCCGACTGATACGGGCATAGGCTGCAGAGAGCACTTCAGGGGTAATATCATCGCGTCCTGCAGCTTTTTGCTGCAGCTCACCTAAAACCTCCGCGTCAACATTGTAACCCGCTAAATACACTTTCATACCATACCTTCCTGTTCTTCCGTTTCAACGATGCAGTTGAATTCGCATTTTACATTCTCAAATATTTTCGGGAAAGACCTATTATGAAAAGTGGTATAATAAATAATCCAGAAAACGATTCTATCGCGGCTACCAATTTACTAAAACCTACCGGGACAATATCTCCGTAGCCTACAGTAGTAAATGTAATCACACTAAAGTAAAGGGCTTGGAAAAAATCTGGCATAAAAGCTATTCCTTCCGCAAGAAGGCTTCCAAAGATGTAGAGCGCTGCTGATGCACAAACAATAAGTATTCCCGTAAATAACGTCCGTGAAGGCCTCTCACCGTGGCCCCAGACAACAAAGGAAACCGTTAAGAGAATCCATGAAAAAATACATCCGAGAATCCCTCTTATTTTTTTCTTCGCCTGAGGGGGAGCAATAGAATATATTTTCTTAGGGCGAATAAGCCGGTATGTTAAAAATTTCCTATAGAGCTCTTTGGAGCGATAGAAACACTTTGAAAAATTGAGGAATTCTCCGTCCCTCTCGTGGTTTATTGCTGCATACTTGTAGAGAAGGGCTGCATATTCATAATCTTTAGACTTTTCTGCCTCGTTGGCTGCCTCTTCATATGATAAAGCGGCATTGTAAAAAGTTTTTTCTCCACATCTCTTGCTCCAACAACTCGCTGCTGAAGTAAAACACAGTGCGGACTGCTTGTGGTTTTCCCGGCGTCTGTATACCTGAGCGGCGCGTCTGAATAACCGATATGCCTCCTCAAGCATCCCCTGGGAGAGGAACGAATGGGCTTCCTTTTATAACGACTCACCTTCTCTTTCCATCTCGTCTTTTTGAAACTGTACACGACACTACTGTGTGTTCGAAAATTTAAACAACTTCCATTGTTGAGGGAGGCTTAGGTGCAATATTGTATGTCACACTCACCACACCTTCAACTTCTGTAACCATTCTCTGAGCAAGTTTATCTAAAATATCAAACGAGAGGCGGCTGGGATGAGCAACTCTAGCATCAATACTTTCCCAGCATCGTACCTCAATTTGCAAACCGAAATCTCTTTTTCCCTGCCGCACACCTGTTACTCTATCACGATGAAGAATTGCCATGTACTGGAATGCTCCGCTGGAGGCTAACTCTTCCTCAACAATACGTGTTGCGAGGCGCACTGTCTGTATCTTCTCAGGAGTTACTTCACCAATTACCCTCGCTGAGAGCGCAGGACCAGGGAAAGGCATCCTGCGAAATACAGACTGAGGTAACCCTAAACTTTCAGCAACTTTTCTTACGCCATCCTTGCGCAGTTGAACTAAAGGTTCAATAATCCTATAGCCAAACGCCTCTTGAGGGTCTATTCCTAACTGCTCAAAAACATTGTGCTGTCTTTTAATGCCTGCCACAGTCTCATCAATATCAGTTAAAATTGTTCCCTGCAAAAGAAACTTGGCTCCACTTTCTTGCACAAGCCTCCCAAACACATCTTTATAGAAAGTCTGAGTAATTGCTTCCCTCTTCTGTTCAGGATCAGTTATGCCTTTTAAGGCATTAAAAAATTTATCCTGGGCATTAATCATTTTTACCTCAACTCCCAGCTGAGTGAACAATGAAATAACTGCCTCAGGTTCATCTTCTCGCATTAACCCATTGTTAATAAAGTAGGTTTTAAGTTGTGAGCCCAACGCTTTGTGAGCAAGCATAGTAACCGTGGAAGAATCAACGCCTCCTGAAAGTGCATTAATTGCTAACCCGTCTCTAACCACAGATGCAATCTCTTTGGTCTTCTCTTCAATAAACTCCTGTGCGTTTAGCTCTCCTGCTCTTATCTCCCCAACTTTCGCCATCTTCTCCTCCTTATTTTAAACTAAGCATCATAGAACAATTCCTCAATACTGAATATGATTAAGCAGCTAATTGTCAGATAATTATAGCATCAATTTGGGGGATGGAAAGCAGTTTATCATTAAATAAAAAGGATACAAACTCACTGGGCACCTTCTTTATTCTTGCACGTTTTTTTACAATTGAAACATTTCACGCATAAATCGCTATTTACTTCTCTCATCGGCTTTATATTCATTATGCATGCTGCACTGCACTCACCACATCCAGTACATCTTTCGGTATTCAATATCACCTTAAACGGACTCAAGGCATTCATCTTTCCATAAATCAGACCCGCAGGGCACACGAATCGACAAAATGGCCTCTTTATAAAAAGAGCGGTACTCAAGAATAAAAACCCACCGATCACGGTAACCTCATGGAATACCTCAATGCCTCTTGTACTCAAAAAACGAAAACGCAATTCTAAAAAAGCTAATATAGCCGCAAGGAATAAAAAAATGTATCTTGCTCGCTTTAACTTATTGGAAATTATCAATTTTCTGAAAGGAGAAACACCAAAGAGATCTTGAATGAATCCCAAGGGGCAAGCCCAGCCACACATTAACGTGCCGAATACAGCGCCTGTAATTATGATCAGAAGAAGTGTAAAATAAAAAGGAAAATGTTTTATAAAGGCGAGTCGCTGACTCGTACCTACAGGACAAATACCAAAAGAAAGGGGGCAATTTTGGCACGAAACACCTCTATTGCATACAAGCGTAATTTCGCTTATCACAAACAGCCCTAATTGCGTAAATCCCCGAACTGGAATAGTCCATCGCTTTGCGATGAGTACTCCCACGCTTAATAGAGCAATGCCTACAAATAAAATGAAAGTAATGGCATGCATTACGCCACTATTATTTTATTGTCCATTCTCTCATTAATGGGATACATACAGAGATGCGAATAGTTTCAGCAAAATATCCTTATTGTGAAATAATTATTTCGGGAAACAAGAGGGCTGAGAAATAGTTTTGTTATGCGCGGAAACGTCTCGCGTTATTTCGACTTTCCCTTCCTATCCTTTTCAATTTGATTTAATAGGAAATTGAGGTAATTGAGGCGTACATGATCTCCTAAACTTTTATATAACTCTACTGCTTTGAACAAACTATTTTTTGCTAACGAGTACTCTCCAAGAACAAAATAGGCGTACCCAATATTCATATACGTCAATGCCTTGTGTGCTTCTTGCGATCTGCTCAGCGGCTTTAGCTCTAATCCCTTGCTTAAAACCTTAATCGCTTCTTTATATTGTTCGACGCGGTTATAGGTCATCCCCAAATTGGTATACACTTCAGCATATTGAGGGTTAAACTCAATAGCTTTTTTATAATGCTGAATCGCTAAGTCGTACTTCTCTGAGATTCTGTAGAGCGTTGCTAAATTATTGTATGCTTCTATATACGTAGGGTCTAAACTGACTGCTTTCTTGAAATTCTCTTCCGCCTTATCTAATTTATCTAAATATAAATAGTTTGCTCCTAAATTAAGAAAAATCTTTGGATTGTCGGGAGCCAGCATCGCTGCTTTCTCTAAAGATTCAATCGCTTTTCTGTAATCTTTCTGATCTCCCATATAAAGACGAGCTTTCTCAATTAAATCGCTCACTTGTTTTGATTCTAAAGACTGCTCTTGGGCGGACACATTCAATATACATGCGGCAACTATAAATACATTCAAAATAACTTTCAGCATAGTCCGTCCTCCCTCAAAGGTCTCTGGGGATAACAAAAGGTATCTGGAATATTCAGCTTAGCTTTATCGAGTACATCTATCAAAACAGTATTGAACACTTAAGGCCAATCTCCGTAGAGTTGTTCTTGGGCTCATACCCAATACGATAAGGTACCCCATAGTAATAAATTATTTCACCGTCTGAGCGCTTGATATTCCAGTATTTTATGAAGGGGCCTATTGAAAAATCTATCTTTTCGCTTTTTTTCTGAAATTCTATATAGGCTCTGGCACCGTAGCCTTCATCCTGATCATTGGTGATATCGTTATAACCAGGGTCAGCATCACTTAAGAAACTTTTTTGTTTACCTTCCCAGAAATAATCATATTCCACCTGCGCTCTAATAGACCATCCTTGATCCAAAGCCGCCGAAAGCTCTACTCCTATCGGACTATAGATGTATCTTGATGAACGCTCATACCCAGATGCACCTGTAGAAGTCGTCCTGCCAGACATATCGTCATTTAAATATCTGCACCCCACACCGATAAAAGGCGTAAGAATGGCTGCCTCTGAGAGATAAAAGTCATAGCCACCTACTCCTCTAAGCTCTATCATATAATCTTCTATATTATCCATTGTGCCAGTTCCGTTTGACTCATAGTCTACTTCTCCCCAACTTACTTTTCCGTCTAATTTAATAATATAGGTGTTGGGGTCTGGTGAGTATTCAGAGATCCAGCCACGGTATTGATAAGAGCCAACCAATCCATACATAATGCCGTCTTCTTCCATCACATCCGGCTCTTTGTATTTAATGTAAGAAATTTCAGTACCCACTTCTGCAGTATGCTCTCGAAGTGGTTCTGTCAAAAATGACTCAGCAAAGCTAGTTGCGACACTGAAAAATATATAACAGAGCGCATATATGACTATTTTTTTCATTCTCACCTCCTCAACAACAAAAAAAGCAGCCCTGTATAGCTGCTAAAATTGCTTTCGCTCATTTGGCTCTTATATTTCATCGCCTTCCTTTGCCTCTCTCATCTTACACCATGAAAGGCTGAAGGATTCTTCTTAACTTCTTCGTGATGTAGAAGTATTACACATTATTATACATTGGTTTTGGAATTTGGGCAAGAAAAAAGCAGAGAATTTGCATTTGGGATGAATAGTTTTTCTACTCCCAGGGTGGGAAATTATCAAGACTTTTTTCACTTTACATGCAAACACCGCCAAGATATAATAGTTTCCCCTGAAAGGTAACATAAGTTTAATTTGAGGTGCACTTTTACAATAAAAGTAAGTAATTGGTGATAAAATATATCGAGAAAAAAGATTTAACAAAAAAAAGGGGGTAACATGGCATTAGATATAAAAATTGTTAAGAAACCTGATTACGTCTATGTAGTTGAATTAAAGGGTTCTATCGATACCGCAACTCATCAGCAGCTCGAGGATGAGCTAAGGGAAATTATCGAGGAGAAAACAAAAACAGTGATCCTAGACATGGCCGGCGTTAACTACATAAGTAGTATTGGCATAAAAGTTATACTTGTAACTAAAAAAACTCTGGAGAAAATGCACGCCACCTTTTCGATGGTAAACCTTCAACCCCAAATTAAAAAAGTACTTGATGCGATGAGAATCTTACCTATGATTGATATATTCGATGATATACCCGAAGCTGATAAGTATATTGACCAAATTATAAAAGAAACGATTGAAAGACAAACTACATGAACTCAGTAATATCCTTTGTGGATATTGAAGAATTTTGGGAAATAGAACATCTTACAAATTCCTTAAATGGGTCGGGGTCAATCAAAAACTTTAAAGAGACTGCCAACCTCATCCTCGATAAAATTAAAGACACTACCATCCTTTCCACTTTTATTAATTCAAAAGTAACCAAGGACATAATCGATTCCTTACCCGGCCTTAAATTTATAACTACTCGCTCTACAGGCTTTGACCACATTGATATTGATTATGCCCGCTCAAAGAACATTTTAGTCTCGAATGTCCCAACCTATGGGGAAAATACTGTTGCCGAGCATACATTTGCCCTTATTCTATCAATTGCCCGTAACTTAAAAAAAGCTCATTCCAAAGCAAGCCAAGGAGATTTCTCGATCAAAGACCTTATGGGCTGTGACCTTAAAGGAAAAACAATTGGCGTTGTAGGTACGGGACATATAGGTTTAAGGGTTGTAAAGATGGCTGTAGGCTTTGGCATGAACGTTTTAGCTTTTGACCCTATGCAAAATCGATTCTTAGCAGAGGTTCTTGGGTTTAAATATGTGGATTTTGAAACTATCCTTAAGGAATCGGATATAATAACTTTACACGCTCCCTTAAACAAGAAAACCCACCACATGATAAATGAAGATACTATTAGGCTCATAAAAAGAGGGGCGGTTCTTATTAACACTGCCCGAGGCGGATTAGTAGATACAATTGCTCTCACCAAAGCTCTTGATGAAAAAATATTGTCTGGCGCAGGCCTTGATGTTTTGGAAGGTGAGGATATTATCCTGGAGGAGAAACAACTTTTGATGAGGAGAAAAAAAGATTTATATAATCCTCAAAAGCTTCAGCTCACACTGCGGAACTGTCTTCTCTTGCAGAGAGAAAATGTTATTTTTACTCCTCATATTGGGTTTTATTCAAAAGAAGCACTCCAGAGAATATTAGATACAACTATTCATAACATTACGAACTTTATAGGTGGCAACCCTATAAATATTGTAAATTGACTAAATCGGTTTACGGCTATCGTACTTCTTCAGCCTACCTCAACACTTCCTGTTCTGTTTTTTACCATCACATCATCCTTTCTTTACGCTTTACCCTCTTTGAGGCCTACCTTCTATTTTCTCTCTACAAAACCTCTTCTGTCTTTCTTTTAGAATTTTGCGACTGTATAATCTTCTTTGCAACATCATCGTTTTTGTCAGTGATGAAAGTTATGCCAGTATCTTGAGCGGTTTCTCGGTTAGCGGCATAAATCTCATCGCGGCTAATTTCCCTGAGAGAGAACTTACGTGCTCCGGCCATTAATTGCTGCAGGCCGGCGGTCAATTTATCGGCTAATGTCCATGCCGCAATTGCACCAAAGGGGATATTTTTCATCTCTTGTTTACCCACTTTCTTTTGCACGTCATAGTAGCCAGCAAATATCTCCTCGGCAGTGCTTCCGAATTCAGCAACAGAGGCAGGAAGTTTATCCCAGTTTCCATTTACTTTCTCTTTAACTTCTGGGTTTATTACTCCCTCAATATTTGAGCCTAAATACCCGGGAATCATCAGTGACCGCCCCATACAAACGAGCTTAGTAAAAGGGGCACCCAAAGCCAGGGCTTTAAAAATGTGATCTTCCCGCGCCAGGCCTCCAGCAAAGGCCATATCAACTACATGTTCACCTTTATCAGCAAGGATTTTTGCATATTCATATGCTTTTGCGTGCAGAATTACTGAAGGAACCCCCCAACTCTCCATCATATTCCAGGGACTCATACCAGTTCCTCCACCTGAACCATCTATGGTAAGTAGCTCTAGTTGGGCCTGCGAAGCATATTTTATGGACATTGCTAACGCCTCCATGCCATAGGAGCCGGTTTTTAAAGAAATTTTCTTATAACCCAATTTACGCAGATACTCAACCGCCTTCATGAAGCTTTCTTTTACCTGATCGCGGGTTTGCAAGCTGGTATATCCCAACCGACTATGGCGGGCTATTGAGTTAATTGCTCCGTGCCTAAACGCTTCCTGAATTTCTCCTCGTTCGGGATCAGGATCAACTACGTATCCTCTCTTCTTTAAAAAGATGGCGTAATCAAGGCTGGTAACCTGAATTTCACCACCAATAACTTTTGCTCCCTGGCCCCACTTAAGCTCAATAATCACTTTATCGCCATATTTGTCAATCACGTATTCGGCAACGCCGTTGAGCGTATCTTCAACATTCATCTGGACAATAATTGCTCCATAGCCGTCAAAGTAGCGCAAATAGGTCTGGATCCGACGGTCAAGTTCTGGCGCTTTAGAGATTTTGCCATCCTTTATCTGGGCCTCTCGGTCAATGCCGACAACATTCTCACCAACAACAATGGGAATACCAACCAGTGCTGCACCAACAGCAAGTGGTTCCCAATATTTAGCGGCAATAAAGGTCGAACCCAATGCTCCCGTCATCATAGGGACTCTGAATTTAGTCTTCATACTGGTTCCAAATTCACCTTCAGTGTTCACATTAGGGAAAATACAATCGTCTTCAGAAGTGCTAAGCCCCTTTGGTACTCCCTGAGCTCCATAAAGATATCCGTCTATGCGTAGAGAGTTATAGCTGACACCGATGTGTGTAGTATTGGAACTACCTGCAGTAATATTACTATAATCTCGGGGGTAAAGTATTTTTCTCCCCTTTATACTAGACAGCCACGTCTCGCATTTCCCTTTACAATCCGAGCGGCACAAAGTGCATAATCCCGACTCGCAGGGGTTACCCCTATTGACGGTGTTAAGGGCATCATTTGTTTTTGGCCATTGAATCATCTTACATCCCTCCTTTTAATATGATCGGGCAACTTACGTAATGTCAATGTCCGCCAGAGGCGGGTCAGCTTTCGGCTGAAACGTAAGTTGTGTCCGCGCTTCAAAAAAAAACGTCCTTCCTAGCAAACTTCGCTACTAAGAAGGACGCCTTTATCCTATTTCTCTAACTTTGAAAAAGGGACTATAAATAAAAAAGGCGTTCTCCTGAACGCCTCTGTCTCTTCTTTGGAAGCACTAACCTTGTGCTTCTTAAATAAAGTTTACCACATCATCCTTAATTTGTCAAGTTATAATCCGTACTTTTTAAACCAGCCCCTGATCCAACATTGCATCAGCGACTTTTACAAATCCACCGATGTTGGCACCTTTTGCATAATTTACATGGTCTCCTTCTTTGCCGTATTTTAAACATTGCTCATGAATCGCAAACATAATTTCATGTAGCTTCTTATCTACTTCCTCACGCGACCAGGATACCCTCATGCTGTTCTGAGACATCTCAAGACCAGAAACAGCAACTCCACCAGCGTTTGCCGCCTTGCCCGGACCATAACAAATTTTGGCATCGTGAAATACCTTAATACCTTCGATAGTCGTGGGCATATTTGCGCCTTCACCAACCGCAATACAGCCGTGCTTGACTAATGTTTCAGCGTCATTTTCTTCGATTTCATTCTCATGAGCGCTGGGGAAAGCAGCATGGCATTTTATACCCCAGGGCCGCTTATTTTCAAAGTATTTACAACCATATTTTTGAGCATATTCTTTAATCCGGCCGCGCCTTACATTTTTAAGTTCAAGCACAAAGGCCAATTTTTTTTCATCGATACCCTGCTCATCGTAGATGAGCCCATTAGAATCAGACAGAGTAACAACCTTAGCGCCTAGCTGAATTAATTTCTCTACAGTGTACTGAGCCACATTGCCTGAGCCGGATACTGTGCAAACTTTGCCTTCAAAGGATTCGCCTCTAAACTTTAACATTTCCTGAACAAAATAAACACAGCCATATCCGGTGGCTTCGGGACGAATGAGGCTTCCACCCCAGTTAATTCCTTTACCGGTTAAAACCCCGGTAAATTCGTTGCAAAGCCTTCTATACTGCCCGAAAAGATATCCAATTTCCCGTCCGCCCACGCCTATATCTCCCGCAGGCACATCTGCATCAGGGCCAATATGTCTGAAAAGTTCGGTCATGAAGCTCTGGCAAAACTTCATCACTTCATTGTCGGATTTACCTTTGGGGTCAAAATCAGAACCACCTTTACCACCGCCCATAGGAAGGGTAGTAAGGCTATTCTTAAATACTTGCTCAAAAGCTAAAAATTTTAAGATACCTAAATTCACAGTGGGATGAAAACGAAGCCCGCCCTTGTATGGACCTATAGCGCTGTTCATTTGAATGCGATAACCGCGATTAACCTGAATTTGGCTTTTATCATCAAGCCAGGGAACGCGGAACATAATTACCCTTTCCGGTTCCACTATTCTTTCCAAAATCTTAGCCTTTTTATATTTGGGGTTTTTCTCAATAAACGGGATTACTGACTCAACGACTTCCTGCACTGCCTCATGGAATTCAGCCTCGCCAGGGTTCTTGGCAATGATTTTCTTCATAAACTCATTCATTTTTGAATCTGACATTTTTCTTCTCCCTTTTTAATAATTCTGACTAATTTTTGCGCACACACTTCCATAAAAAAAGGCGCTCTTCCTGCAAATCTACAGAAAGGACGCCTTTGTCCTTCGTTTTCTTTTAAGAAGATTATTCTATATCCCCAGTTACCATTGTCAAGGGAAAATTATAATCACGGATTGACACGAATGGAAAACACGAATTTTATTCGAACTGCCACAAATTACTATTTTATCTCATGAGTGGGGAAAAGTGATGAGTTTATAGAGGGCTGTAGAGAGGGTTTTCTTGGAAGAGAGAGTAACTATCCTCTTATTTTTATCGATGAGATATGCCTTGTAGTTACATTTCAAATCCGAGAGACTATTGGCAACAACATAGTCAGCTTTATTCTCCTTTAAATTGCGGTATGCTTTTTCAATAAGCTGTTTTTTCTCTGTTTCCAGTTTAAATTGTACAAGAATAGATTTTTTTGCCAATGTTCTTATTGTTCTGATAAGTTTGGCTGTGGGAACTAGCCGTAAGAGAAGCTCTTTTTTTCCGGACGAAACCTTTCCTTTGAAAGGGCTTCTGGCTCTATAATCACTCACTGCTGCGGCATGGATAATTGCATCGTATCGAGTCTTTTTTAATTCACTTGAAATCTTGCCTTGAAGCTCTTCGTAATAGTGGAAGGGAATGACCCTTAGACCCTCAACCTCCTTTTTTACAATCCGATAAGGGTTAAGAAGCAGTGTTACGCTATGGCCCTTTTTCTTAAACTCTTTCGCTAAATAAATACCAGTTCTGCCCGTGAAGATATTTGTCAAAATCCTCACTTCATCAATTTTAATCCAGGTTGGGCCAGCCGTTACAAGAATCTTCATAAAAAGTATCCCTCGTTAATTTTTCTTAGGGCACTGCCCCTTCCTTCATAAAGACATTATTTATGGAGGTTAACAATGAAGGTTGGCTTTTGGCCCTTTTTAACAGTAAAATACTCACTAGCACTCCCATTCTTTAAAGAGATTTCTAAAAAGGGCGTGCTTGCCTCTATAAAGAAGGGTTCGTCTTTCTTTGCCTGAGAGTAAAAAGAACATATTTTTCTTATCTTCTTGGCTTTCAAAACAGCACTAAAATTTCCCTTACCTAAAAATGTATGGAATTGGCTCTTCGTGATATTTGTCAGGAGATTTCCAAATTTATCTTTATAGAGTATCGTGCCTATGAGTTTGCCTTCTTTCACTACAGGAGAGGGAAGGTGTAAATTTTTTATCTTCTGCGTTGATGTCCCCAACGAAGATAGAGAGATGCCTTTTGAGATATGCGCCGCGCAGGGAGCGAAAATATCACGACCATGAAATGTGGAAGAGATATTTTTTAAGAAATATTTTTTGTTCTTAAGCACCGTAACTTTCTTTATGCCATCTTTTCTGGCTGCCAAGCTTAAACTTCCGTTATCGGGGCCTACAAAATAATAATTTTTTGTTTGTATCGCAACGGGTTGCCTAATTGAACCAACGCCAGGATCCACAACAACTAAGAATACTGTTTCTTGAGGAAAATATGAAAAGCTTGATGCAAGAAGAAACGCCGCTTCTGTAATATTATGACTGGCTACGCTGTGAGAAATATCGATAATCTGCACGGCAGGGTTAATCTTTAGGATAACCCCTTTCATTACCCCCACGTAGTTGTCTTGAAGACCAAAGTCAGTTAAGAGGGCAACTACCTTCACTCAAGAAGTCCTTTTAATTTCCTTTGATAACTTTCAGTGTGTTGTATAATTTTGTCCATCATCTCCACAACTCTATCGGGATGCCTTCCAACCGCAGTCTCCCCAGAGAGGAGAAGATGTGTTGCACCATCAAGAATGGCGTTGGCGACGTCACTGGTCTCTGCTCGTGTGGGGAGAGGCTCCTCTGTCATGCTATCGAGCATCTGTGTCGCTACCACCACCGGTCTATTTTTGAGGCGGCACCTCTTGACGATCTCCTTCTGAATCACTGGCACTTTATAGATAGGGACGCAAATACCCAAATCGCCACGGGCAATAATAATCCCATCGGCTTCTTTAATAATTTCATCAATGTTTAAAAGCGCTCTTTTGTTCTCTATCTTGGCAAAAAATTTACAGTCTGGGCGAGCATGTTTTACAAGACCTTTAAGAAGCTGCAGGTCTTTTGCAGACCTCACAAATGATTGAGCCACACAGTCAAGTTTATAGAGCACAGCCGCTCGCACATCCCTCTTGTCCTTCTCGGTTAATGCAGGAAATTCTAAATTTGCATCTGGAATATTAATACCTTTGTTCTCTCTCAATATTCCACCCACAACTACTTGAGTCTTTAGGCGCCTCTTCTCTTTACTGGCTACTTCAAGCAGGAGCCTACCATCATCGATGTAGACCAACGTACCTTCTTTTATCTGCCGTAACGGCCCCCTGTAATCAAAGGGAATTATCTTCCCCTCCCCGGCAATCTTTTCTTGTGTAAGGTACACATAAGAATATTTCTTTAATGCGAAAGGTCTTTTGAGTTTCCCTACCCGTATACGGTAACCTTCTAAATCTTGCATTATCTTGACTGCACGTTTAAGTTTCTTGTTGAGTGTTCGGATAAGATGAATCCTCTGAAGGTGCTCCAGATGTGTTCCGTGAGAGTAATTTAATCTAACCATATCTAATCCCTTAAGGAACATCTTTCTTAATACTGCACCGCTACTACTCGCTGGCCCGAGCGTGGCAATGATTTTCGTCCTCATCATACTGGCCTCTCGTTATTTTTGTTTTTGTTTATCCTCAGGTAAACAAAAAGGTTTTTTGTGTCTCGTTCTCGTTGAAGAGAGCACAAGAATTTTGAGTGTTTCCTCATTTCTGGCGCGCATAAAGTGAGGATAAAAATTATGCTCTTTCACAATATGGGCAATTGACATCAAGGCTCGCAGATGAAAATTCCTCTCATCCATTGAGCCGGCAAGAACAAAAATGATATGTACGGGTTCCTCTTGGGGAGAAAAAATAATTCCTTGGCGGGCCCTCACTAACACCACTTCAAACTTGTTGTTGCCTGGAACAACAATATGAGGGATCGCCAATCCCTTCTCTATTACAGTGTGCGACTCCTCTTCCCTCTTTATGAGGAGCCTTGTAATCTCTCTAGGCTCAATTTTTAGTCGAGGGGACAGGATCTTGGCTACATGCTCAAAAAAACTGTCTCTGGTCATCTGCCCTTCTATGTCGAGCACAGGACACCTTTCAACTAAATGGTCAAATCTATCCTTGATGATATTGTCACGTTTATGGAGAATTTCTTTTAACTCTTCTTCTAAAGAGGTGTCGACCAGCTCTTTTGCAGTAACTCTCTCAACAAGATGCATAAGCGCAGATTGTGTTTTTAGTTTGTGAGCGTAGAAGACAAACCACAGAACGCTTACTCCCACGAAAGAAAAACTTATCATAAGCGGAACTTTTCCCATTTCAAAGATTAAAAAGCTGTAACAGATAAGGGCAAATATCTGCACCCAGGGATACAAGGGAGATTTAAAACTGGGGCGGTAATTGATAATGCGGCTTTCCCTCATTATAATTACTGAAAGATTCACAAATATAAACAGGATAAGCATGAGGGTTGAGGCAGTTTTAACTAAATTTTCCAGATTTAAGAAGAGGATTAAAGAGAGCATAAATAACCCCGTGAAGATTATAGAAAAATAAGGGATATTGTGTCTTTTGGATGTGAAGGCAAAACCTGAAGGGAGTAAGTCATCTTTTGCCATAGCCAGAGGTACTCGAGAGGAAGAAAGTATCCCTGCATTTGCGGTAGTCACAAATGCGGTCATTGCTGCCAGGGATAAGAGTATTCCGAACGCAACTCCCCCTATCTGGAGAGCGCTATGAGTAAGAGGAGTAAATGTAGAGGTTAACTCTTGAGACGGTAAAATCCCTATCGTGACTGCAACGCACAAAACATAAATTATCTGGACGACAAAAAACGATAAAAACATCCCTAAAGGGATTGTCTTTGAAGGATTCTTGGTATCTTCAGCAATGGAGGCGACTTTCGTAAGCCCCCCATAGGAGATAAAGACTAAGCCTACGACCGAGAAGAAAGGCCATACTCCATTGGGAAGGAAAGGTCGAA
>CP070807.1:1311664-1320151 GCA_020343695.1 Candidatus Omnitrophota bacterium
TCCCTCTCCGGCTCACAGAGTTTCCCGTGATCGCTTTTTTTCCGCAAATTTGGCACTTTCTACTCATCGTGAATGAATTTTATTTTGGTTATCTGTGAAAAATTACTATACTCATAAATTATATAATGTCAAGAGGAATCTTAAAATTATCCAAAAATACCTCATTGCAAACGCACATATATTTGGCGCCAAATGTATGCAGAGCTCTTGAAATTTCGCGAAAAATATGTTATATAGAAGTGTACCCGTGTTCTTTAAAATAATTTTCTCACTCGATAAAGGCAAACCCGTCTAAAGACGGGGGCGCAAAGCTTAAGAGCCTAAAGTCTTAAACAAGGCTATGGTAGTCAGTTGCCGAAAAGAGAATGCGGTTTTTAAGAAGACCCATAGTCTATGAAGCTATGGGTTTTTTTTTGGAATTTGCCTTGGCATGAGAGTATAAGAGTTTGTGAAAAGGAGGTGTAAGATGAGGAGAGCCGTGGTTTTGGGAATGCTGGTGGGAATACTTTTCTCTTCAGCGAACCTGTACGCCTATAACGATAATGCAGCGAGTAAACTCGGAAGAGGTCTTGCCAACGGACTGGTTGGTTGGTTGGAGCTCCCACGACAAGTATACATCTCATCGAAGGAATATGATGCACTTACGGGGATCGCTTTTGGTACAGTAAAAGGAGCCTTCTGCGCACTCTTACGTACAGGGGCAGGATTTTTTGAAATATTAACTTTCCCTTTTCCTCCCTACGATAAGCCAATACTTGAACCTGAATTTGTTTTTGAAGACTGGGAATAGATGGCCCATCAGATTTTGAGTCGCGCTATTTAATTTTTCTGTAGGCCTGAGTGATTTGCTTGAGAAGCTCAGTGTCTTTTTCCTTTGTGCAGAGCACTTTTGCTTTTTTGAAAAATTGGCGCGCTTTGTCTTTGGCGCCTGTTGCCAAGCACACCATACCAATGTTGTAATAAATTTTAGGATTCTCCTTATCGATCTCTAATGCTCTCTGATAGGCATCGAGAGCTTCTTTATACTTCTTCAATTCCCCGCAGGTACTTCCCAAATTTATATAAGCTTTGAGATGCTTAGGGTCGAGTTCAGTGGCTTGGATGAAACACTTAAGAGCTCGAGGAAAATATTCTTGGTCAGCGTAGATTGTTCCTAGCCTAAAATGGGCTTCAGCATAGGTGGGATTCACTGTAATGCTTTCGTGCATATAGGATAACGCTTTCTCAAGCTCCCCATCCTTAAAGCACTGAGAGCCTTCTTCTAGGAGTTTCTCTGCGAGAGAGGAAGTATCGGTCTGCGGATCTTTGCGTAAAGATTCTAATATTTGCTCAGCTCTTTGCGTATATTCGTTTTGAGCACCATGCTGAAAGATTCTTTTCGATTTGAATATATGCATAAATGCTTCTATCCTTTTGTCAATTTCTCTGTAGCTCATCCCTATATTAAAGAGCGCTTCCCCGAATTCAGGGGTTATCTTCAATGCATCTTTATAATATTCTATAGCCTCGCTGAAATTGCCTTTTTTATAAGAGCAGAGTCCTAGATTGTATGAAAGAATATCGCTTTTTATATAGTCGCTTGATGCGAGGCTTTCGGCTTTCAGGAAAAGTCTCATTGCATCGTCGAAGTTTCCTTGCTGAAGGCGTACAATCCCTATATTTATGTAGGCTTCAGGAAGGCGAGGGTTAAGCTCAGCGGCGTTCCAGAAGGATTTTACTGCTTCCTCCTTATCACCTCGCTCTAGGTATCGAATCCCTTCGTTTATATATTTCTTATAAAAAAATACTAGATTCGCAGGTTCTAGCCCCTTTCGATTCTGCCCACTCTCAGCGAGGGTTATGCTTCCCCAACAGAGAAGGGTATATATGCATGCACAGAATATGTGAAATGTTCGTTTTCTTATGCTCATCATAGAAATTATATAAGAAATTTTGCTAAGAGTCAATTGCATAAGAATTTGGATGAATGATACTCTTTAGGTAGTTTATATTTCCTGACGGAGTTGTTTTTCAGCATCCACAACGTCGCGATTAATTCTTTTTATACAGTTTATTATCTTATTTTTTAAATCTTTACTTATCGTCTGAGAGGAGTATATTTCTCGCATTACCTGTATGCCCATTCGAAAATATCTTACAATTTCTCCCTCATCAACATATGATACTTTGTTCAGCCGAGAAAAGTGTATACCCTCAAACCACATGCGAGAAGCTTCGCTTAAGTGGAAGTAGAATTTTTTACTCAAAGGATAAATACGCTGTTTTCTCTCTTCTCTATGGATATCTCTCATAAATGGATTGAGGTCTCTTTTTAATCTTTTTACTCTTTTGCTGAGCCTAGGTTTCTTTTCTCCTTTTCGCGGTTCATAGACCAGGGCAGCAATCGTAATAAACAAGTTCTCTTCGTCAAGATTCTCCAAGTATCCATTTTCAAAGAGCTCTCCAATGGGCAACTCAAAGCTATAGACTTTAGAGGCTAAATCTGCTTTCCAACTCAAAGCATGGCCAGTGATATAATGGAGATCTTCAAGGAGCGTAAGTTTCCTCTTGAGTAAATCGAGCGTTTCTTTTTTTTGCCATATCTTTGCTTGGTGAAAGCTAAATGTACGAGGATAAATATCATAAATCTTTTCTCCCATTATTTTATAAAGATTCAAAATGGTGGCATAGCAAGAGTTGAGTTGGCTTCGTATGGGTTCATACTCCCCATAAATTATATCTTCTAAGGAAAGTAAATCGATTGCCTGCGGTGCGATCTTGGAAAATACATATCCTTCTTTATCGATCCCCCGCCTGCCCGCTCGTCCAGCCATCTGATAGAAATCTCGTGTTTTTAGGTAACCGTGATATCTTCCATAGAATTTACTGAGCGCATCAAACACAACAGTCCTTGCCGGCATATTTATCCCTAAAGCGAATGTTTCGGTGGTAAAGATTAATTTGATGAGCCCTGTTGTAAATAATTGTTCGATGATTTCTTTGAGAGACGGCAACAGCCCTGCGTGATGGTAGGCAATACCCTTTTTTATGAGAGGGAACAGAAAGCTGGTATGAGGAGAAGAGGCAATATCAAACTTTCTTACAAGTTGGTCAAATAATTCAACGATTTGCTTTTTCTCTTGGGGACCCAGAAACGCAAAGTACGAGGCTTCCCTTGCGAGTTCTTCGCACCGCCGACGAGAAAAAGAAAAACACAAACACGGCAATGCATTCTTGTTTTCCAGATATTCTATAAGAGTGTAGAGACGATTCGGTTTGAAAGGGGTATATACGTTTTTTGCTGCAAAATCTCGATGCTTCCGCAAATTTTTTCTGAGCACCCCCGATTTCTTTAGTTTCTTAAAATGGGTAAAAAATTGGTTATTGCATTGAAAGAAAAAATGCAGAGGTACAGGCCTTTGTGTCTCGACGATTGCTTTTATGGGAAATGTATGTATTTTATTGAGCCACTCCACAAATTCATCAATATTGGAGATGGTGGCACTGAGAGCGAGCATCTTCATGTGAGAGGGCAGGAGTATAATTGCCTCTTCCCATACCGTTCCTCGTTCAATATCGTCAAGGTAGTGAATTTCATCGAAGATTACCCACTCTCTGTTTTCGAATTCTTTCGGCTCCACTAAAATCGCGTTACGGAAAATCTCAGTGGTCATAATTAAAATTGGTGCTTCTCTGTTTATGCTCACATCACCGGTGAGGATACCGACGCACTCAGGGTATTTGCGAGAGAAATCTCTAAACTTCTGGTTGCTTAGAGCTTTTATGGGCGCGGTATAAATTACTCCCTTGTTGTT
The DNA here is from genome assembly GCA_020343695.1 of Candidatus Omnitrophota bacterium. Taxonomy (GTDB): domain Bacteria; phylum Omnitrophota; class Gorgyraeia; order Duberdicusellales; family 4484-171. The sequence continues at coordinate 1,315,459 of CP070807.1, forward strand.
TCTCATGCAATCCTGAATAACATATTCAGCAATGAGAGTTTTGCCGGCACCGGTAGGAGCACTCACAATTACGGAGTGATTTTTCCTCGCATATTCTATTGCTTCTTCTTGAAACGCATCAAGTTTGAATGTGTTCATATCCAGATATTATACCAGAAATATTATAGTCGCCACTATTTAGTTGACACTATATTCAAGGAGCCGAATATGGTAAAATTATTCCATCCAGACAAGGAGGGTGTGATGTGTAAAGTTATTATTTCATTTCTGATTTTAATATCCTCTGGTTGCAGCGCGCCTATTATAAAAAATTTAGATAATCAAGGTGCAAATGTCATATGCTTTGGGGATAGCATTGCCCAAGGTGCAGGTATAGATAAAGAACATTCTTATCCATACCTGCTAGGAAAGTTAATTGGAAGACCTGTCATTAATGCGGGGGCTGGAGGAGATACAACAATTTCTGCGTTAGAAAGGTTAGAGAGGGACGTATTAGCTAAAGACCCTTCTTTGGTAATTATTGAGCTGGGAGGAAATGACTTTTTAAGGCGTGTACCGAAGGAGGTAACCTTCATGAATCTAGAGGAGATAATTGGAAAGATTCACGCCAAAGGCGCGGCTGTAGTATTGTGTGATATAAGCAGCAAGCACGTTCTTGGAGGGTATAGAAGAGGTTTCAGGAGATTAGCTAAAAAAACTGGTTCGATTCTCGTTCCCGGTCTTTTAGTAGGGATTTTAGAGAACCCTCACCTTAAGTTCGACCATATTCACCCCAACAGAGAAGGGCATGCCGTAATTGCTCAGAGGATTTATAAAGAGATACGCAAATATTTTGATTTTTGAAAAAGGAAACCAATGGAGCCGACGGGATTTGTATGTACTGTCCGCCAGAGGCGGACTGCCTGCAAAGGCATTGAGTACATCCAAAAATGTGTTAGGCCTCTGCAATATGATAAACGTATACAAAGAAGATAATGTAATCAAGTCAAAGGAAACCAATGGAGCCGACGGGATTTGAACCCGTGACCTCAACACTGCCAGTGTTGCGTGCTCCCAACTGCACCACGGCCCCACAGTGTTTTCAGAGAAAATAATAAATTACAAAAGATATTATCATTTGGAGGCCAAATTGTCAATTGACAAAGAAAATCAGCGATGTTATCATTTTTACCTACCCTGCCGAGGTGGCGGAATTGGCATACGCGTCGGTCTCAAAAACCGATGAGGGCAACTTCATGCGGGTTCAACTCCCGCCCTCGGCATGGCTCGTTTGTTTGAAAAAAAGGTGCGGAGTTGCTTAAATTAGGCTGTCAAGTTTCTATTGCTGGTAAAATTTATAGTTCTGTGGAGAGGGCAAAGACGCTGGGATGCAATACAATGCAAATCTTTGCCCGCAATCCGCGTCAATGGAGAAAGACTTCTTTAAGCGAGGAAGACGTAAAGATATTCAGGGAGAAAGTAAAGAGAGAAAAGATATATCCTGTTGTCGTGCACGTTCCTTACACGCTTAATCTTGCCGCAACCAAGCAGAGCTTTTATAAAATCACCATTCGAGAATTCATTGCTGATCTTATTGAGGCGGATCGCCTCGGTGCTGCCTATCTTATCACCCACATGGGTTCTTATAAGGGTTCCACAGAAGAGATGGGGCTTACAAAGATTACAAATGCTTTAAAGAAAGTTTTGAGAGCAACGAAAGGCGTTCGCACCATGGTTCTCTTGGAGAATACCTCCGGGAGCGGTCGTTGGGTAGGTCATACCTTTTCTCACCAGAGATGTATTTTAGAAGGGATGAGTTGGCCAGAGAGAATTGGTGTATGTTTGGATACAGCGCACGCATGGGCAGCAGGATATAAAATAAATGATAATGATGGAGTGGCGAGTTTGGTGGAGGAAGTTGATCGGCAAATAGGAATAAATCGATTAAAGGTAGTTCATCTTAATGACACTCAGGAGCAATTAGGTTCTCGACGAGACAGACACTTTGATATTGGAAAAGGAAGCATTGGAATGCGGGGGTTTAGTTGCATCCTCAACCACCCGTCTTTAAAAAATGTGCCTTTTATTTTGGAAACTCCTAAACAGAACGATGAAGATGATAGGAGAAATTTAAATACAGTAAAAAGATTATACCACGATGAATTACACAAAAGAGACCGATAAAAAGTGGCAAAACTACTGGGCAAAAGAGAAAGTTTTTAATGTAGATACCAAAGATTCCTCAAAACCAAAGTACTACTGCCTTGTAATGTTTCCCTATCCATCGAGCGAGCTCCATGTAGGCCATGCCCGTAACTATGTGATTGGTGATGCTGTTGTGAGGTACAAAATCACGCAAGGTTACAACGTGCTAAGCCCCATGGGATGGGATGCATTCGGCCTTCCTGCAGAAAATCAAGCGATAAAACACAATGTCTATCCTCAAGAGTGGACGTTCAATAATATAAAGAGGATTAAGGAACAATTGAATAGTTGGGGCATCGGTTATGATTGGGCCAGAGAGGTAACTACGTGTCTGCCAGATTACTATACCTGGACCCAATGGATATTCTTGCAACTTTACAAGAAAGGATTTGCATACCGTAAAGAAGCATTCGTGAATTGGTGCCCTTCCTGTAAAACTGTGTTGGCGAATGAACAAGTAATAACAGCCAGCTGCGAGCGATGCTCAACGAAGGTTGAACAAAAGAAATTGAAACAGTGGTTTTTCAAAATAACCGAGTATGCAGAAAGGTTGCTGAGCGATTTGGAGACATTAGATGATTGGCCTCAAAGAGTCAAGACTATGCAGCAGAATTGGATTGGAAAATCATGGGGAGTAGAAATACATTTCCCATTAGAGAATATCACTAGCACGATAAACTGTTTTACCACGAGGCCCGACACTATTTTTGGGGCTACATTTTTAGCCCTGAACTGGGAACATCCCTGTGTGTGTGGTCTCATTAAAGATTCCCCTAATAGAGGCGAGATAGAGGCATTTATCGAAAAGGTAAAAAATCAACCTATGTCTGCCTCCCTCTTGGATAATTTTGAGAAAGAGGGGATTTTTACGCATAAATATGCTATCAACCCTATGACAAAGAGGCGAATCCCTATCTGGATTGCGAATTATATTCTCACTGAGTACGGTACAGGTGCAATTATGTGTGTTCCTGCTCATGACAGGAGAGACTTTGAGTTTGCAACCAAATATGGATTACCGATTATCGAAGTGATAGGGATTAAACAATCGAAAACCTCCAGGCACAGGCTTAAAGAAGCATATGAAGGAGAAGGGGTATTGGTCAACTCTGCAGAATTTAGTGGTTTGGAATCTCAAGAGGCGAAAGAGAAAATCGCTGAGCACATGGAGACACATAATATTGGCAGAAGAGGTTTTAATTATAAACTTCGAGATTGGTTGATTTCTCGGCAACGTTATTGGGGAGCGCCTATTCCTATCGTGTACTGTGATAGTTGTGGCCAAGTTCCTGTGGCGGAGGAGAATTTGCCAGTTTTACTTCCTGAGGTGAAAGAGTTTTTGCCCACTGGACAATCACCTCTCACCTACATAGAAGAGTTTATTCAAACCAAATGCCCTAAGTGTGGTAAGGCGGCTCAACGAGAAACCGATACGATGGATACTTTTGTGGATTCAAGTTGGTACTATCTTCGTTACATCTCGCCCCATGAAAAGAAATTCCCTTTTATAAGTGCGGATGTGAACACCTGGCTTCCCGTTGATCAATACATTGGAGGGGTAGAACACGCAATCTTGCACCTTATGTACTCGCGATTCATAAATAAATTTCTCTTTGATTGCAACTTAGTCAATTTTACTGAGCCATTTAGGCGCCTCTTCACTCAAGGAATGATTGTCAAGGATGGAGCAAAAATGTCGAAATCAAAAGGGAACGTCGTTGCCCCAGACTACATTATTGAAAAGTATGGGGCCGACACCATGCGTCTCTATATTCTCTTCATGGGTCCGCCCCAGAAAGATGCTGAGTGGCAAGATGAAGGACTTCAAGGTGCTTGGCGATTTATTCAGCGGGCATTACGATTGGCAGATACTTTAAAGACGCATAAGGGTGGTGTAGATACCAGAGAACCCAATGCCTCTGAGAGAGCACTTATAAAGAAAATTCACTCCACCATAAAAGAAGTAACTTCTGATTTAGAGGGCAACTTTCAATTTAACACTGCGATAAGTAGAGTGATGGAATTAGTCAATCAGGCGTATAAGAGTTTAGGTTCTGGCTTCGTGAGGAAGGAAATCTTGCGAGAAACCGTTGATGCAATATTTGTGCTTCTTGCGCCTTTTACTCCGCACATAAGTGAAGAGGTCAACCAGATGCTTGGCAGTAAGGCCTCTCTTCTCAAAAGAAGATGGCCTCAATGGAATGAGGAATACTTGAAAGAAGAAGAGGTAGAAATAGCTGTACTCGTGAACGGAAAGGTGAAAGATAGGATACAAATTAATGTGAATTGGCCCAAAGAAGAAATTGAAAAGAAAGCTCTTGAACTTGAAAAAGTCAAAAAGGCACTGGGAAAGAACTCTCCTGCAAAAGTCATTTATATCGAGAAACGGATAGTCAATATAGTCCTCTAAAGCAGACGGCAACTTTTCGTTACACTGCCCATTTCGACTAATGCGTAACCTGCAATAAGTATGTTTTCTCTTACTTCCTACGAAAGAAAAGTCCTTATT
>CP070807.1:1320251-1364655 GCA_020343695.1 Candidatus Omnitrophota bacterium
CTTTTATTGGTTTGTATACAGTTGCCGTCGCAAAAAGAATTGGAAAAGATGGCAAGGTTATTGCTTTTGAACCCGATAAAAAAAATGCAGATGCACTTAAAAAACATCTTAGACTCAATAAAGTTTTTTCAAAAGTAGAGGTTATCAATGCAGCAGTTGGCGATATAAATGGTGTATTAACATTTCATGCGCTATCTAATGATTATTCACATGTTGCTCTTTTGTCTAATGTAAATGTTGAAAGATGTATTCAGATCCAATCTAAAACGTTGGATAGCGTGTTTCATAATAAGAGGGTAGATGTTATAAAGATTGACGTTGAAGGGTATGAAGGGAAAGTTCTCCTGGGAGCAAGGAATCTACTCAAAAGAAAAAAAGGATACCCCAGAGCTATTTTTATTGAAGTTCATCCATATGTGTGGAAGGAGTTGGAAACCACAGCCGAGGAGTTAGTATCTCTATTGACAAACGCAGGTTATAAGGTTGAGAAGATCGATAGAAATTTAGTCGACAAACTTGAACATTATGGAGAAATCGTTGCAGTAAAAGAGTGACACGAAAAATATTATATACGAAATTGTTGAATAAGAGCAGATGAATAGTTTTATTAAGAATAAAATAAAACTTCTACCCTTCTTCTTAGGTAGAAAACAGCGAACAGCAAAGAGTGGTATTTTTCGAGGGTTAAGGATGAAACTCGATCTGAGGTGCCAGACTCAATTGTATCTTGGCCTTTTTGAGCGCGAAGTATATAAATGGGTTAAGAGACTCTGTGCAGGTATCAATACCGCTGTGGATATAGGTGCGGGTGAGGGTGAGTATACGCTCTACTTCCTTGCTAAAACTGGCGCTAAGAAAGTTTTCGCATTTGAGCCTTTGGCGGAATGTCGAGCACGCTTGATGTCCAATCTTAGATTAAATAACCTTGCAGATGAACATCGACTAAAACTTTCTTCAAAATATGTTGGTTCATCAAATAATGAGAGCATGTGCACCCTCGATCTACTTTTACCTTCTATTTCACCGCCGTGTTTCATCAAAATAGATGCGGAATATAATGAAGTAGATATCCTTAAGGGTTCTCCCAAGCTTTTAGATTTACCTCAAATCAACTGGCTAATCGAGACGCATTCTAAGCAATTAGAGAGGCAATGTGTGGAGATTTTCAGCCGATTGGGCTATAGTACAGTGATTGTACATCATGCCTGGTGGAGGTTATTTATTCCCGAAATGAGAAAATCGTCGCATAATCGATGGATGGTGGCTGTAAGAAATGCAGGGATAGAAATGAACCTTTTCTAAAATTTTTATGGTCCGTAGAATTCTCTATATTCAATACACAAACCCCGCCTGTTATCCGTCTCTTGTGCATAGCTCTCATATTTTGGCAAGGCGAGGATGGAAGGTGCGGTTTATGGGGATTTACTCTTTTGGTTCATCGAGAAGAATGCGTCTAGAAGAAGAAGAGAACATTACTGTGAAGCTGTTGCCTTACTGTCCAGAGGGGTGGCTTCAAAAATTTCACTATCTAAGATTTTGTGTATGGACAGTAGCACACCTACTATCTTGGCGGCCGCAATGGGTGTATGTCTCAGACCCTCTGTCTTGCCCATTAGCGCTCTTTGTAAGCTGTATTCCAGGAATAAAAGTAATCTATCATGAGCATGATTCTCCCAGCGTGGGAATAAACACAGAAGTTTCGCTTTCAGGCTTTATGAAGGTTGTTTTTTGGGCAAGGAGGAGAGCCGGCCGTTGGGCTCAGGCATGTATTTTCCCGAACGAACAGCGCCTTAAGATATTTGCGCAGCAGATAGGTGAGAGCAAAACAACACTCTTTTGTGTCTGGAATTGCCCTTCAAAAGAGGATGTGAGCCCTTCAAAAAAACCTCATCCACCCGAAGGGTTTAAGCTTTATTATCATGGTTCTCTAAGCCAGTGTTATTTTCCTTCTCGGCTGCTAGATGCCTTGGCAATGTTATCTTCAAAAGTAACTCTTAAGATAGTAGGGTATGAGACAGTTGGTACGCAAGGGTACACTTCTGATCTACAAGACAGAGCGCGACAATTAGGGATTATCGAGCGTATAGAAATCATGAAACCTCCTACCTCAAGACATGAGCTCCTTCAGCTGTGTTGCGAGTGCGATGTCGGTTTGGTGCTGGTTCCGCGCACAAGCCAGGACATAAACCACACACACTTACGTGGTGCCTCCAATAAGGCGTTTGAGTATCTCGCCTGCGGCTTAGCAACATTGGTATCGGATTTGCCTGGTTGGAGAGAAATGTATGTTGAGGCCGGATATAGCTTGGCGTGTAATCCCGAGGATGTTCAAAGCATTGCAGGCGCTTTACGCTGGTTTTTTGAGCATCCCCTAAAGGTACGCCAGATGGGAGAGAAGGGCAGACAACGGATACTGCATGAGTGGAATTACGAAAAGCAATTCAGCCCAATTTTAGAATTATTGAACAGAACATAAATCGGTGCGATGATTGAGACGATTTCGAAATTAAAGTACGCAAAAGTAAATTCTCTCTTTGCGCGAAAGATCTTGGGTCTTTACTATAAAGAGAACAAAATTTATACAATTCCTTTTGGACCTTTACGGAAGATAAAAATGCGATACCATACATCAATCAATTTTCATGTAATGCTTGGACTGTGGGAGTTAGACAATTTCGAAATACTCCAGCGCGTACTGATTAAAGGCAAGCTTTTGCGGGATAACGCAGTGATGTGTGATGTGGGGGCCAATATTGGTACGTACTCATTATGGTTTGCAAAGCTTATTTTTCCCAGAGGGGTCGTGTATGCATTCGAGCCTTCCCCGACAGTAGTCAATATATTCACAGATAACATTTCCATCAATGATTTTTCCAACATTCAATTGATGAAAGTTGTCTGCTCGGACAGAGTCGGGAATGCCGATTTTTTTATTGGCTACCATCATCACACATCTTCTCTTCAAGTGCAATGGGCAGGCGGCGGTAAGATTACTCCACAAAAAATAGTATGTGAAGCCACGACGTTAGACCATTTTTTTTATCACGCAGAGGGTAGAGAAGGCCCTGATTTAATAAAGATGGATATTGAAGGGGGTGCGACTCTCGCACTCAAAGGAGCTGGTAAGTGCCTTCGAGAGAGACGTCCGCTTCTCCTTATTGAGTCTCATTCGCCCCAGGAAGATTGTGCAATAAGTACCGCTTTAGTCGACTGTGATTATCATGCGTACAGAGTTAATAATCGTCGATGGGTGAAGCAGCGAAGGCAGATATTTCCTCATCCAGATGGAGTGTGGGGAACATTACTTATATGTCCTGCTGAATTACGTACACATCTATCCCAACTGCTGGATGGATAGTTAACAGAGCAGAAGGTAAGACAAAAGGTATGTCACTCGTAATTGTTTCTACTCATCCTATTCAATATCAGGCTCCTGTGTATCGGGCAGTCCAGCAAAATTTCGGCATCCCCGTCACAGTTATTTATGGTTCTGATTTTAGCATTAAAGGGTATAAAGATAGGGAGTTTGATACGACGTTTGCATGGGATACCGACCTCTTATCCGGATACGCATCGATCTTTCTTTCTCGGATTGAGCAGGGTAAAGGTTCCAAGGAGAGAGATTCTCAAGGGGGCATTTCTAAGATATTGAGGAGCATCAATCCCCAAGCAGTAATGATTCTCGGCTATAGCCCTTGTTTTCATCAAAAGGCTTTTTGCCTGGCATGGAGAGCAGGCTATCCAATTCTTTTCCGTGGTGAGACCACAGATCATGCACATAGGCGTAACCCTCTGGCAGCGTGGATGCGCGATAGAGTATTGCGATGGATGTATAAAAGATGCTTTCGACTCCTGTATGTCGGAAGGCACTCCTATCAGCACTATAAGCGCTTGAGGTGTCCGGAGGAAAAACTTATATTTTCCCCTTACTGCGTAGACACAGAGCCATTTCAATGTGATGAGGAGGCTCGCTTATGTCTTCGGGGAGGCATCCGTCAGCAACTTGGGGTAGATGAGAACGACAGGGTTCTTCTCTTTTCAGGGAAGTTAAGCTCACGCAAAGGGGTAGAGTTACTCCTTGAGGCGGTTAAGCACCTACCTCAACACATACGCGAAAGTGTGACGGTTATGTTGTTAGGGAGCGGAAAATTAAAAAGTGTGTTCCAGGATTTTGCCCAGAACCCACCCACCGTAAAACTTCATTTTATAGGATTCAAGAATCAATCGGAATTGAGCGGTTACTATCATGCAGCAGATGTTTTGGCGTTGCCGAGCAAGCATTCTGAGACATGGGGACTTGTTGTCAATGAGGCATTGCACCATGGCCTGCCAGCTGTAGTATCAAGTGCAGTAGGGTGTGCACCGGATTTAATTGAACCAGGCCTCACAGGAGAAATTTTTCAGACGGGTTCAATGGAGAGCCTCAAGGAAGCATTGCAAAAGATCTTTGCGCGCGTTGGCTCTTTGCAGATGCGCCAACACTGCCGTACGAAAATAGAGAATTATACTGTAGAGAAAGCAGCAGAGGGTATTGCTCAAGCCTACAAGGATGCGGTAGGTTCCAGTCTCAAATGAATCAAAAGAAAAAACCTTTAGAGATGCATCGTATTCTTATTGTGGCTCCATTGAAGTATGGAACCACCAGTTTTTCGCGTCTCAAGGCATTAAAGAATATTTTTAAGGCCGTGGAGGCAATAGATATAACACCGTATATCAACAATCTCTCCCTATGGAAGCAGCTTCTTACCAATCATATGTATGTAGGAGGTAATCTATCTTGCATAAATCGAGAGGTTATCAAAAGATGCGCTAAATTTGGTCCAGATATGCTATGGGTTGATAAAGGGCTTTACGTTTGGCCGCAGACCTTAAAAGACGTAAGACGACGCGGGAGTTTACTTATTCACTTTAGTCCTGATAACCATATGATACCGAGTAATCAAAACAGTCATTATCGAAACTCCATACCGCTTTATGATATTCATATTACCACAAAGATGCACAATGTAGAGTGGCTCTTAGAGCACGGTGCTCCTGCGGCGAAATACATAGGGAATGGATTTGATCCAGATATTCATAGGCCGATTACACTCACAGAAAAAGAATGTGAGGTATTCGGCTGTGACGTGGGTTTTGTGGGGCACTGGGAGCCAGCGAGAGAGGAAGCTCTTTTATGGCTATACAAGAAGGGATATAGGATGAAAGTGTGGGGTGGCAACTGGGAGCATGCCCGCCACCGAAAACACCCATTGTTTATTGGTGCCCGGCATCTGGTAGGTGATGAATACACAAAGGCAATTTGTGGAGCAAAGATTAATCTCTGTTTTCTCTCGCTCTGGCATAAAGACAAGACAACGGATCGTTCTGTTGAAATACCTGCCTGCGGGCAATTTATGCTCGCGGAACGCAATGAAGAGCATTTGAAGTTTTTTGAAGACGGTATTGAAGCTGAATTTTATGAAAATGATGATGAGATGATTGAAAAGATAAACTATTACCTAGAGCATGAAGATGAACGCAAGGCAATAGGTCAGTTTGGCCGTAAGCGTTGTTTAGCTGGTTACAGCAATGAAGCACGATTGCGCTCTGTACTACAAGAAATTATTCAAGAGTAAAATAGGCAGGATGAGAAGAGGAAAATGAAAATAGCGATTATTGTTCCTGGCCGTTTTGACGCCTTTGGGTTGGCGCAAGCACTTACCCAGCAAGGCCATAAGGTGGGTTTATTCACTAATTATCCAAAATGGGCAGTGAGGCGTTTTGGTGTATGTCCTACCTTGGTCAGAAGTTTCTGGCTGCATGGGGTTTTTTCTCGAATAGCATGGTTTTTACGAACGAAGATAAATTTTCCTTACCCAGAGGCCTGGCTCAGTAGAATGTTTGGCAACTGGTCAGCACAAGCAGTCACAAAGACTTCCTGGGACATTGTACTTTGCTGGAGTGGTGTTTCAGAGGAAATTTTAAGTGCATTGCGCAATACAAAAACACTCAAAATAGTAATGCGAGGGTCTTCCCACATTCGTACTCAAGCACGGATTCTCCGAGAAGAGGCTCGACAGTACAACATACCTATTAATTACCCGAGTCAGTGGATAATTGGCAGAGAAGAGAGAGAATACGCGCTCACTGATTATATAAGAGTGTTATCGACATTTGCCTATAATTCCTTTGTAGATGAGGGAATTCAACCCCAAAAGCTTCTTCTCATTCCTTCAGCTGTTTCAGTTAGAGACTTTCGCCCTTCTCAAGAAATTATAAAGGCGCGGTGCCTACGGATTGAAAATGGTGCGCCATTGCGCATTCTCTATGTAGGCGCTATTTCATTTCGAAAAGGCATAAAGGATATGGTAACAGTTATTAGCGCTCTTAACCCAGAAAGATTTCGCTATCGTTTTGTAGGACCAGAGGAGGTGGTTGGAGCTAAAGAAACAAGAAGAGCGTTAAAAGAACTTCGTCATCGGGCAGATATTATTCCCAAGAGGCCCCAACACCAACTCCCAAAATACTATGCCTGGGCAGACCTTTTTATATTTCCCACTCTTGAGGATGGTTTTGCTGTGGTATTAGCTCAAGCGCAGGCAGCAGGGCTGCCCATTATTGCTACCGCTAATTGTGCCGCGCCAGATATTATTATAGAAGGAAAGACGGGATGGGTCGTACCTATTCGAACTCCAGAAGCATTTATAGAACGCCTTAAATGGTGTGACTCACAGCGCAAACAACTTGTACGAATGGTCAATGACGTATATGAAAAATTTCAGCAGAAGGATTGGTCTGATATTGCAAAAGAGTTTGCAAGAAGGTGCCAAGAGCTCATCCGGAAACATAAGCTAAAACGGATAGGCCACCTATTGTTATATTCAAAAGACAAATGAGTACGCAAAAAATTTCTGTAGTGCTACCAGTTTTCAATGGGCAACAGTATCTCAGTGAGGCTATAGATTCCGTGCTCACGCAAGAATATACTAATTTTGAATTTTTAATTTGTAACGACGCCTCTACCGATAAGAGCGTGGAAATAATTAAGTCAAAGGAAGATGCGCGTATACAATTTATTGAGAACCATACGAATCAAGGTTTGTTTAAGACGCTCAACAGGCTTATTCAACGTTCTCGCGGTGAATTTGTGCATCTTTGGAGTCATGACGATATCATGAAGCCCCAGTGCCTCAAGACTAAAATTAAATTCTTTCAGTCACACCCTTATGTTGGATTCTGTTATTGTGCATTCGATACAATTGATAAGTTTGGGAAGCTCATTGCTGTGGCCAAGAAAGAAACAATGCCTACGGTTGTTTCGCAAGAGCTGGCTAGGCAGCTACTGGCCTACCACGGTTCCATACCAGGCAACATCGCGAACGTAATGATAAAAAAATCTGTACTTGATGAGCTAGGGCTTTTTCGTGAGGATATGCAACAGGCTGGTGATTTTGAGATGTGGGCAAGGATAGTAAAGAAATACCCTATAGGTGTTATCCAAGAGCCACTTCTCTATTTACGTTCACATAGGAATCAGCTCTGTCGCCGTAAAGGTGCGGGGCGCATATTAATTAACGAGCATAAAGAGATTTTTACAGAACTTATGAGGCAACTGCCTCCTGAAATTGCAGAATACGTCGAAAGATATAGAAAGTGGTATGATCATATCAGATATACTCACTATATGATTCGTTCTTTTCTTTCTGGAGATTTTCAGATCGTAAAAGAAACCTATAGAGAACTGTGCCAAATAAAGAACCCATTTGTTGCACTGGCAACGTGGTTTATCACCGTAAATGGCCGATTGTTTAAAAAGAAACCGAAGTTTTATCTGTCTGCATGAATATCGAAAGGCAAATACCAGCTACAGTTGGTAAGATACTATGGAAGCCAATAGCGCAATGAGAGGGTGGTTAATTGTATGGATTGTGGTCGTTGGGTTGATAGGGTTTGCCCTCTCAAGGAAGTCTGTGAGAAAAACTACTCCCAGCGTTGGTTTAACCATTGCTTTTCTAGCTCACCTTACAATATTACATTGGTTTGGGGCATTCATTCATACTTTACCATGGTATTATACACCAGATGATTCTTATTTTGTTGAATTAGGTTTTGTTCAAAGCGTATATGGCGTTGTTGCATTTGGCTTTGGTTGCCTCATTCTCTCTCCCTTTCTTTTTAATCTTTTTGGGTTTTCATGGCTAAGAGAACGCCCCTTTATACCCCACCCGCGTTTACCCAGAGTGTATATGATTACAGGACTTATTTTTTATTCTGTACTGGAGCCAATAATAGGCGATATCCCTTCCATCCGTACATTTGTGTATTCAGGATGGAATCTTCTCATTGTAGGTATATGTCTTAAGTGTTGGGCGTCATGGCAGGCTAACAACAAGAAAGCTCTCATGCGGTGGCTCATAATAGCAGGATTGTTTCCATTCTTCACTATGGTTACACAAGGTTTTTTGGGTGTGGGGATGGGGGTATTGTTGGTGATTTTAGTTTTTGTGTCCAGTTTCTATCGTCCTCGCTGGAGAACTATCGTAGGCGCAGTGATAATTATGTATTTAGGCCTTTCTTTTTATGTAAATTACATGAGCAGTAGAGATGAACTTCGGGAACGAGTGTGGGGCGGAGAGGAGTTACCTTCCAGAGTGGAAGTTATATCAGATATGGTAGGAAATTTCGAAGCTCTCGATATTCACAATGAGGAACATCTTGGACATCTCGATGGTAGAATCAATCTAAATTTTCTAGTAGGCGCTGCCGTAGATTATTTGAAAAGTGGTGGTGCAGAGTATGCCCGAGGTGAGACAATTTGGCAATCTCTTTTAGCAATGATTCCTCGAATCCTCTGGTCTGAAAAACCCATTGTAATGGGAGGCTCGGAAATGGTAGCCAAATATACCGGTATGCATTTTGCAGAGGGCACAAGTGTGGCGATGGGGTTGGTAATGGATTTCTATGTGAACTTTAGTACGGTAGGTGTAGTAATTGGTTTTATTATACTAGGCGTTGTCCTTCGTTTTCTTGATGTAATTGCCGCACGTCGTCTGAATCAAGGGGACTGGCAAGGATTCACATTCTGGTATTTACCTGGGCTGAGTTTTATGGGAGAACCGCATCTATTCCAGATTACTATGACAATGGCCTCAAGCATAGTTTTTTGTATTTTTGTAAATAAATATATTTTGCCACGTTTTGCAGGGAAAAGAGTATCCCAGTAAAAATATCTTATTATGAGAAAAGTCATGGTTTTATATGCCGACCTTTTTAATCTTGGAGGAATCCAAAAATATAATCGACATCTATGCGACGCCCTCGAGACTATATTTAGTGAGTATGAATTTTTAGCTTTATCTATGTGTGACTCCAAAAAGAATCAGTTTAAACATTGGCGCAATATTAAGATATGGTTTTGTGGCCACCTAAATTTAAAATTTATTAGAAATTTTTTATTTATTCTTAAAACCCTGTTAGTAGCCCTTAGAGAAAAACCCACTTTTTTAATCTGTGCCCATGTTAATCTATCGCCTCTCGCGTTATTTTTTAAGAAAATGTGTGGTTTAAAGTATGCAGTTTTAACACACGGAGTTGATGTGTGGGGTTTAACTAGAGGCTTACGATACCAAGGCCTCAAATGTGCGGATGTCATCACGGCAGTGAGTAATTATACAAAAAGCCGGATGGTCGCAAACGGCATTGATGAGCACAAAATAGAACTTCTACAGAATACTATCGATACATCTTGTTTCTACCCCCAGGCTCCAAACAGGAGCCTCTTAAGACAGCTGCGCCTTGAGAATAAACGCGTGTTGTTAACCGTGGGAAGAATAAGTTCCCAAGAGAGGTATAAAGGGCACAACAGCATGCTCCATATACTGAAAAAACTTCCCGAAGACTATGTCTGGATAGTGATTGGCGATGGGGACGATGTGTCGGGCTTGCAGCAGAAAGCGCAAAAGTTTGGTGCCATTCATAGGGTAAGATTTTTGAGAAGCGTTGAGAATGAACGGCTCATTGATTATTATAATCTGTGCAATATTTTTGTTATGCCAAGCAAAGGAGAAGGGTTTGGAATAGTATTCCTTGAGGCGATGGCCTGCGGGAAACCCGTGATTGGGGGAAACAAAGATGGCAGCACAGAGCCATTGATGAACGGAAAACTCGGATTTTTAGTTGACCCAGATGATGAAAAAGAAATAATAGAGGCAATTCGATTAGCCTCTGAGAGTAATGAGGAGAGGACCAATCCGGGTTATTTAAGAAGTCAGGTTGATGCATTCTTTGGGTTAGACGTTTTTCGTAGGAGAGTGAAGGAAATTTTTGAGAAACAACCCTTATGAAAGTATTACACGTCGTACCGAGCTATATTCCTGCCTATCGCTATGGTGGGTCTATTACAGCGACCCACTCACTATGTAAGGCATTAGCAGATAAAGGAGTCGAAGTTTCAGTATTTACTACCAACATAGATGGAGATACGGTTTTAGATGTCCCCACTCATCATCCTCAAAACAGAGACGGCATACAGGTTACGTATTACCCAGTAAGTTTTATGAGACCATACTGTTATAGCAGAGGATTGTCGGGAGCGCTCAAAGAGAACCTTAAGCAATTTAACATCATTCATATCCACTCAGTGTATCTCTACCCTACTTTTATTGCAGCCTATTGGTGTCGTCGATACCAGAAGCCTTATATACTCAATCCTTTTGGTGCGCTCGATCCGTCTATGATTAAATTAAAGGGGCGCATCAAAAAAACTCTTTACATAAAGTTTATTGAGAGCCGTACTATCAAAAGCGCACAGCGTATTCATGTTGCCTCTGCGTATGAGAAAGAAAGGCTCTATGCGTTAGGATTTCGTGTCCCTACAGCGATAATTCCCGTAGGGCTTAACATGAGTGAGTCTTACGATGCCTGCGCACTGCCAGATTTCTTAGAAGAGGAGTACCCTCTCCTGAAAGGAAAGAAGAAAGTATTGTTTTTAGGAAGGCTACACCCAAAGAAAGGGTGCGATATCCTTGCCTCTGCATTTAAAATGATAATCGAAAGAACCAAGGATGTATATTTAGTCATTGCAGGATCGGGCTCAGCGAGTTATCTTAAGAAGATAAAGGGTTTATTCAGGAAAATTGGCATAGACAGACATGTTTTCTTTACAGGGATGCTTCTGGGAGAAAAGAAATTGTCAGCGTTTTACCATAGCGACATTTTTGTTCTCCCTTCTTATGGAGAAAACTTTGGAGTAGCGGCATTAGAGGCAATGGCCGCTAAACTGCCAGTTGTAATTACCAATTGCGTAGGGCTTTCGCCCGATGTAGAAGAATATAGAGCCGGTACTGTGATAGAACCTGATTCCCTCAGCGTCGCAACAGCGATTATGAATTTATTAGAAAACGCACCCTTAAGAGAATCGATGGGCCAGAATGGAAAAAGACTTGTTGAAGAAAGATTTACATGGGATCACGTAGCAGATAAGGCGATTAAGGTATATGAGGAGCTATTGAGGGTAGAGTAACCATACCCTTTTGATGAAGACGGAGGCCAGAATGGAACGAGAAGCAAAAATTCCCATATCAGTTATTATTATTACCTTTAACGAACAAGACAATATAAAAGAGTGTATTGATAGCGTCTACGATTGGGCGGATGAGATATTTATTGTTGATTCGGGCAGCACCGATAAAACGTTATCTATTGCCAAACAGTATACCGATAAGGTCTACGATCATCCATTTGAAAATTATGCAGTACAGCGGAATTGGGCCCAAAGTAGACTTCCCATACGAAATGAGTGGATATTCCATCTTGATGCCGATGAGAGGGTAAGCAACGAACTCATCGCCGAGCTAAAAGAAGTGGTTTGTGCAGAGGCCCAAGTGGATGGGTTTATGGTGGCAAGGAAAACGATTTTTAGAGGCAGGTGTATAAAGCATGGTGGCCACTATCCTGTCTACCATATGCGGATATTCAAGAAAAGTAAAGGCAGATGTCAAGATAGGCTTTATGATCAACATTATGAGGTGAAAGGAAAAACCATCAAGCTGAAAGGAGATATCGTAAATATTATTACTCCCGATATTACTGTATGGAAATCCCGACATAGAAAATGGGCTTATTTAGAGGCTGTAGAAATTTTATCGAACAAACACAGAATACTGAATGTTACATTAAAAGGTAGCCCGATAGAAAAACGACGCTGGTTCAGATATAAGATTTACTATAGAATGCCTCTGTTTATTCGTGCCTGGGTGTACTATGTGTACCGTTATGTTTTTCGGTTAGGTTTTCTTGATGGAAAGCAAGGACTCATTTTTCATTTCTTGCAGGGGCTGTGGTATAGATTCTTGGTAGATTACGAACTCTGTAAGCGCATAAGAATACATTAGAGACAAAAGAAGGCAGGAAAGTAGAGTTATGAATATATTGGGCATAAATGCATACCATCCCGATTCTTCAGCAGCACTTATTGTAAATGGAAAGCTTGTGGCTGCCGTTGAAGAAGAGCGGTTTACACGCATTAAGCACTTTGCAGGATTTCCCAAAGATTCTGTGAAGTATTGTTTACGGGAAGGACGACTTAATCTAGGCGATATAGATTATATTGCTCTGCCTCGCTCCCCTTATGCCAGGTTCCTTAAGAAGATGTATTATGGTGTAAAAATACCCGCGCTTCTGTGCCACCGTCTCTATGCCTGGGAAAAAACCCTTACAGTAAAGCGAAAGTTATCAGACCTTTTTGGTATCGATGAGAGCCTGATAAGAGCTAAGATTGTGAAGGTAGAACATCACAGAGCTCACCTTGCCTCTTCTTTCTTTGTGTCAAATTTCGAGGAAGCGTTTCTCTTTTCAGCAGACGCGCTTGGAGATTTTGGCTCAACTGTATGGGGTATTGGCAAAGGAAATTCAATACGAGTTCTCGGCGAAGTGGCCTTCCCTCACTCATTAGGTTTCTTTTATACAGCGCTCACACAATACTTAGGGTTTCTCAAGTTTGGTGATGAGTATAAAGTGATGGGGCTGGCTGCCTACGGTAAAGATGCGTTCGGTGATGAGCTGAAAGAGATTGTGCAGATCAAAAAGGATACTTTCCATCTCAATCTTAAGTATTTTCTGCACCACAAAAAATATATCGATATGAATTTTGAAGATGGTTATCCCCACCTCGATTTAATTTTTTCACCGTATCTTGAGAAAAGATTGGGAGCTAGGAGAGGTCCTGGTCAGCCGATAGAGGCCAGACACAAAAATATCGCTTTTAGTTTACAGAAGAGGTTAGAAGAGGTGTTATTTTGCCTTTTGAAGACTCACTCTTTAAAGGGTTATTCAAACCTTTGTCTCTCTGGAGGAGTGGCTTTTAACTGTGTGGCGAACGGCAAAATCTTTGAGAATACACAATTTAATGAGGTATATATTTCTCCTGCACCAGGAGACGCGGGGTTAGCTATAGGAGCTGCCTTTTATCTATGGAATCAAGCGTTGGGTAAACCGAGGCAGTTTGTTATGGAACACGCCTACTGGGGACCAGCCTATTCAGAGACCGAAATAGGGTGCCAGATTGAAGCACGAAAAGGAGATTTCCAAAAAAGTGGATGCACAATAAAGAGGATTAACAACGAAGATGAATTGTGCGAGATGACCGCAGGGGAAATCGCTCAAGGGAAAGTAATCGGCTGGTTTCAGGGAAGAGTAGAATGGGGGCCACGCGCCTTGGGAAATCGAAGCATCGTCGTTGACCCGAGGAGAGAAGAAATGAAAGCTACTCTCAACAGGAGAATAAAGCACAGAGAGCCGTTTAGGCCTTTTGCCCCCTCAATTTTAGAGGAAGACATTTCGGATTATTTTAAGTGCTCTCACCTATCACCCTTCATGCTTTTTGCCTTTGAGGTAAAAGATGAAGAGAAAGATGCGATTGCTGCGGTGGTGCATACCGATGGCAGCGCACGCCTTCAGACAGTAGCAAAAACCACAAATCCTCGCTATTGGAGACTGATAGATGCGTTTAAGAAAGCTACGGGGGTACCTGTTGTGCTCAACACTTCGTTCAATGAAAATGAACCTATTGTGTGTACACCCCAAGAAGCCATTGATTGTTTTTTGCGTACCGAAATGGATATTCTCGTAATCGGTGAGTTCGTAATCAGAAAACACTCTTAATCTACGAGGGAGGCGGTTTATGGAGAGAGTTCTTGTAACCGGTGCAGGTGGTTTCATTGGGCACCACCTTGTAAAGTTCCTCAAAAAGCATGGGTATTGGGTAAGAGGCGTGGATAGAAAGCATCCTGAGTTCGAAAAAACGTCTGATGATGATTTCAAAATATCAGACCTTCGCGAATCGAAAAATTGTATGAAAGCTTGCAAGCGAATAGATTACGTATACCAACTCGCTGCTGATATGGGTGGTATAGGATATATTACGGAATATCACGCTCCGGTAACAAGAAACAATGCCCTTATCAACCTACACATGCTTGAGGCAGCACACACAAATAATGTGAAGAAATACCTCTTTACGAGTAGTGCATGCATCTACCCTCAATATTTACAAAATAAAGCAGATGCTAAAGCCCTTAAAGAGGAGGATGCCTATCCCGCAGATGCTGAACCTGGCTATGGATGGGAAAAGTTATTTGCAGAACTCGCTAGTCAATATTACAGGCAAGATTATGGGCTCAAGACCTATATAGTTAGGTTTCATAATATCTTTGGCCCTCAAGGAACATATGAAGGTGGGAGAGAAAAATCTCCCGCGGCTATCTGCCGTAAGATTGCTCTCGCAAAAGATGGTGATGCAATCACAATTTGGGGCGATGGAAAGCAAACACGTTCTTACTGCTACATTGATGATTGCGTTGAAGGCATTTATCGATTAATACAATCTGATTATCATAACCCAATGAATTTAGGTCAGGGCCGCCTGGTGACTATCGATGAACTCGTAGAGATCGTTGCAAAGATTGCGGGTAAAACGATCACCAAAAACCATGATATCAGTAAGCCTTTAGGGGTGATGGGCAGAAACGCAGATATTAGCTTGGCAAAAAAAGTACTTGGCTGGGAGCCTAAGGTTTTGCTTGAGAAAGGGTTAGAGATCACCTATAGATGGATAGAAGCTCAATTACTCAAAACAGGGCGTCTGTAGATAGGATGGACTTAAAACACATTTTAATTATTAATAGGTCATTCTGGCCAGACATTGAAGCAACTGGTCAATTCTTGACTGAGCTCTGCGAGCACTTAGTAAAAAAATATAGAGTTACAGTCATCGCAGGGCGCTCCTATTATGTGAAAAAAGATATATTTGAGCCGGCGGCATTCTATGGGAAAGAGAAATTGAAGGGAGTAGAAATCTTAAGAGCCCGCCACACAGTGTTTTGGAAGGGGTCTCTTATAGGCAGACTCCTGAATTGGTTTACGTACGGCATATTGACTTTCTTTATCGCCTTAAGAACGAAACCAGACGTTGTGATTGCCTGTACAGATCCGCCTTTTCTTGGAATTTTGGCGTTGATTGTAAGCCGGATAAAATCCGTTCCTTTCATATACAATTGTCGGGATGTATATCCTGATGTGGTATTGGAATTAGGTCATCTGAAGCCCAATCTCTTGAGCGCATTCTTCGATTCATTAAATAAAAAAGCGTTTAAGAGAGCGTCTTATGTTGTGTGTTTAGGCCATAGTATGGAGAGTAGGCTTAAGGCCAAAGGCGTCTTTTCAGAGAGAATCAAGGTAATTTCGGATTGGACAGATGTTTCTGTGATACAGCCAGTTCCTAAAGAAGAGAACCCCTTTTTAGAAAGCGTTGGGCTCAAGAAAGAAAATTTTACTATTATGTACTCAGGCAATCTCGGTTTTTCGCATAATTTTCATTCGATACTTCATTCATTAGCTCTCATGCAAGAACGTTTCCTCTTCCATTTAATATTTATAGGGGAAGGGGTAGGAAAGACAAAACTCATGAGAGATGCGCAGCGTTTCGGGTTAAAAAATATTTTATTCCTTCCTTACCAAACGAAAGAAAACCTTCGATTTTCTCTCTCGGCAGGCGACCTTCATCTTGTTCCTTTGGGTAAAGGGTTGGCTGGTGCCAGCGTACCGAGCAAGACATATGGCATTATGGCAGCAGGAAGACCCTATTTGGCTTTAACTGACAGAGAGAGTGAACCGGCATATCTTGCTGAGGAATTTGGATGCGGATTGTGGGTTTCTCCTGATAATATAAAAGCAATCACACAAACTATTGAGTGGGCTTTTGGTCATCAGGATAAGTTGAAAGAGATGGGTAGAGTCGCTCGTCGCATCGCAGAAACACAGTTTGATAAGAGCGTAGTAATCGACCAGTGGCATAAAATTTTGGATGCGTTTGGTGATTTTCAAAAGAACTACTAATGGATACACTCCTTAAAAGAATGCTCGATGTCTCTTTCGGATGCGTGGTTATTGCAGCATCACTGCCTCTATGGTGTTTGTTTATCTTGTTAATCTGGATTGAAGAAAACCCTCCTATATTTTATATCCAGGAAAGAGTGGGCAAAAATGGAAATGTTTTTAAAGTGGTAAAGTTCCGTACAATGAGCGCTGCCGAACGAGTGGAGACATCTTTCGCAAAGTTTTTGCGGATCACAGCGCTCGATGAACTCCCTCAAATTCTCAATATTATTAAAGGAGACATGTCATTTGTCGGACCGAGGCCATTAATCAATAGAGAAATGGAGATGATGAGGGATGAGGCGCTCTTCGCAGAAAGGATAAGGGTTCAACCGGGCTTAACCGGTATTGCGCAGGTGTTGCTTCCCAAAGACGCGCCCCTGCAAGAGAAATTTTTATATGATGTCTGGTATGCTCGCAACCGTAATGCTATAATGGATATTAAGCTTATCGCAATTTCTTATCTCATTACTTTTATGGGGCGTTGGGAATTGAATGTTGAGAAGATCCAGGTGTTACATAACTTACAGAGGAGAATTGATACTGATCTAGTGCATTTAAAAGAAGCTGGCGATGCATGAACTGATTATTATTGGCTCAGGCCCAATTGGTTGCTATCTTGGACAACTTCTTAAAAAACGAGGGGTTAGTCCTGTGCTCATTGAAGAACATAAGGAGTTAGGTAAGCCCATCCACTGCGCAGGGTTAGTAGGAAGGAAGGTTTTTGAGGAAACGCACATTCCGCTCTCTTCAGATTGTATTATTAATACGATAAATGGCGCAGTGATTCATCTCGAGGACGATGTGATGCATATTCGAAGGAAAGAAGTTGCTTATGTAATTGATAGAGAAAAATTTGATAAAAAATTAGGTGAGAATTTAACAATTCATTTTGAAACAAAGTTTTTGGGATTAGAGAAGGAAGGGGCCCGTTATATTGTTGAGACGGATAAAGGCGATTTTGAAGCAGATACTGTCATCGGTGCTGATGGTGCAAAATCATTAGTAAGAGAATTTGTGAGCCCCAACCACATGAGTTATCTTAAAGGAGTACAGTTCCGCATGGAGTGTAAGCCCCACTATAGCGATATGGTAGAGGTGTATATCGAAAAGCCACATTTTTATTGGATTATTCCTGAAGCGAACAACCGTATTCGCATCGGAGTTCTCTCTCAAACCCCCTATCACGACCTTCTTAATTTCATAAAAGAGAGAAAATTGGAAGGTACAATATTAGAGAAATTTGCAGGGATGGTCCCTTTAACCCATTTTGCTCCTATCTCGAAAGAGAGGATATTTCTTATAGGCGATAGTGCGTCTCAATTGAAACCTCTGACCTATGGGGGAATATATATGGGGATGAGGGGTGCAGAGATGCTTGCTGAATGCATTGCCAGAAGAGATCTTGCCGCATATAGCCCACTTTGGACAAAGAGGTTTGGCAGAGAGCTGGGAATGGCCCTTAAAGCACGCGAGCTTTTCTTCAGGCTCACCGATGATGATGTGAGGAGAATATTTGCGTTCGTGAAAAAGAGAGTTGCTATAATAGAAGAAAGGGGGGATTTTGAAAATCATGCGTCTCTGGTATGGGAGTTTTTGAAAGATCCTGGAACTTCCAAAGAAATTCTTAATATACTTTTTAAAATTATCAAGGCAAGTTTACCGAATGGCTTATGAGAATAATTACTTTACAGAGTAGAATTATTATACTTCTTACGATATTTGCTATCGTCACGATAGGAATTTTTGTCACTATTCAACTTGCTCATGAGCTTGATGCTATAGATGGCTATATAGGGTATAAGTCAAAGAACGACGCTTTAATTATCGAGAAAGAGTTCAGTGAGATTTTAGGGTTATCACTCCCCGAAGAGGAGAAAATAGGTCTTTTAGGAAAAGGGTTAGGAGCATTAAAAAGATCCCAATCAATTCAGAAAGGGTATATTTTTGACCGGCGAGGAAAAATTGTGGTATCGACAGAAAGCTGGGCTCTTCAAGAGAAGGGAGATTATGATGATTTTGATGTACTTGCTAAATTGAATCAAGGTGAATCTGTGAGGGGCCAATCGACAATTGACAAATCATCTAAAATCCTCTCTCTCTATGTGCCTCTTAAAGAAAAAGGAGATGTGCGTTTTATCGTGAGATTATTTTTCCCTCTGGCAGATATCTGGAAGGCTTTAGCAGGAGTATATCACCCAGCAATGTTTGTAGGCGCCTTGATTATCATCGTGAATATTTGCTTAGGAGTTTTTCTTGCCCGTTTGATCATAGGACCTATTCGCGTATTCAATGAAGCAGCAAAGACCATTGCCTCAGGTCGCCTTGATCTACGAATACACATCTCAACGAGCGATGAGCTGGAAGAATTGGCAGGTACGTTTAATTTTATGACGAAAGAATTAGTGCGGATGAGAGATCGTGCCGAGAATGCGAACCCTCTCACAAAACTTCCTGGTAATATCTTGATCATGGAGGAAGTAGAGAGGAAAATTGAAGAGGATAAAAAATTTACGGTCATCTATAGTGATTTAGATAATTTTAAGGCATTTAATGATAAATATGGAATTCACAAAGGCGATGAGGCGATACAGTTGACAAGCCAAATATTGAAAGAGGCACTAAAGGTGAAAGGCAACCCTGAAGATTTTGTTGGTCATGAAGGGGGCGATGACTTTCTTTTGCTTACCACACCTGGATGTGCACACCCCATAGCAGAGCATATCATTTCTGAATTTGATAGCCGCATACGTTCTCTCTACGATGACGAGGATTTAACCAGAGGCTATATTATCGCTCATGCTCGAGACGGCTCAGTACAACATTTTGCAATAATGACGATATCATTGATAGGCGTAACAAATCAGCACCGAGTTATTAGAAACTACGCAGAGGTTACGAATATCGCCGCTGAAGTAAAGAAGAAAGCAAAAAAAGAAGAAGTCAGTTGTTTTGTAGTGGACAGGAGGAAAGAGTGATTAGAGATCAAAGCCTTGGAAAGGCGGTATGGGTCCTGTAAGAACAAAGTCTGTGAAAAACTTAGCCCTCTCATCGTATTGTTCTTCTTCTCCATAGAGGGGAACTATGGGGGAGGCGGGTAGAAGGGTATCCCCGGCTTTTCTAGGCTTTTGACTGTATATGCGAAAATCGCCTGAGATAAAGCATTGTGCGACCAGAAAGAGGATCCCTACACATATAAGAATAATGATTTTTCTCTTCATGTTTCCTCCAGTTTAAGTCTACCATAAAAAGTCTCGCAAGTCAATGTTATACAACATATTAGTTTACAGAGACTTAGGAATGAAAATCCTTGCGGCATTCTATCTTTTCCTCATCCTTCTCTATGCCCTGCCTCTGTTTATTTTTTCGACACGCCTTGTTGTGTTGGGCAAATATATCTGGGGTTTTCTTGCCGTAATGACATACGCATTTTTCTTAGTCTTTTTCTTCTGTCTCTTCAGGGCTATAAGGAGCCCTAATACGGAGGGATTTTTGATGTTGCAGACCTTTCATATTTTTTTCTTGTTGAACAGCCTTCTTCTCGTCTTCGACCACACACCTATTTTCGCGATAGAGGGTGCGCAACCAGTGATGATTGGACGCCTCAAAAGAACAATTGTTATAATGAGCGCCCTCATAAACAGTATTATTCTTTTTTATGTATTTTACAAGAGAAGTTATTTTATTGACAATGAAAGAAAATGAAATTATAGTGAATAGTAGATGTTGAAAAAAATATCTCTTAAAACCATTTTGCCTTTAATCATCTCTATTGTGGGGGCAATTATCTTCTTTTTAAGCTATAACCAATATCTGCTCGATAAATCCTTAGCTAACCTCAAGATATCTCTCAAAACATTAGAGACCGTGGAGCAGCTCGATGAGACAAAGAAGATAAAGGATATTCTCTACGAGTCGTTCCTTACTGAAATGACGAGTAAAGATTTAGATATTGCATCTCTTTCGAAAGTCGAATTTTCTAATCAACTTGTTGACCAAATTTCTCAAAGCAGCCAATTGGAAGATCTAAAATCTCTTCTCGCAGACACGATCAAAGCAAAGGAGAAGAAGAGAAACCCTCTTTTTGTAATGCTCGACAACCTTTTTATACGCCTTAATCCTCAAAAGAGAGAAGAGAGTGCGAGAAGCTTAAAGACTGCAATAGCGCAATTAGAGAGGAAGTTGTACTTATACCAAGGGAGCCAATTACAAGAAAAGCATTTAGAAATCGCCCGGCTGTATACCCGTCTTAAAGATTGGGATAGGGCCTTTGAACATCTCAAAAATACAATAAGCATAGATTCCCGATCGCAGCCTGCGATCACAGCAAAGATGTATGCAGGATTAATACATAAAACAAGAGGGAACTATTCACGGGCGCAAGAGATATTTAGTGAAATCCAAGAAGAACTACCTCAAGATTTACGTTCCTTCTCTCTCTATCAAGAAGGAGATTCTCTCTATAGAATGGGCAAGGCCGAAGACGCTGCCAAGGTATTTAAAGAAGTGTTTGAACAGCAGCCGGATTCAGAACTCAATCAACTTTCTCAATTACGTGTTGGATATACCTATCTGTATGATATAGGTGATGAACAAAAAGCTTTTGATGCTTTTACGAAACTACAGGAGTTAGCGCCAGAAGCTCGATGGAATGTTCACGTCGATGATAATATTCTTCCTGTCACAGCTGAAAAGTCTAAGGAGGAGTGTTTTGAATTGCTCGAGGAAGGGTATCAGCTTTCAGAGGAAGCAAAAGAGGCAGAGGCTGAAGTCAAATACAGCGAGGCTTTAGAGCAGTGTGAAGCGGCTGAGAAGTATTGTCCTCCCGAGCGAAACGATGTGGTTGTGTACTCAATTGCAAAAAAATATAGAGAAGTCGGATATAGATTTCTTGAGGAAGCATATCGGCTCACACAGAGAGGTAAAGACGAAGACGCCGAAGTACGATATGTAAACGCTTTAAAACAATTTGAGTCAGCGATACGATTCTACCCTCTAGAAGCTCTTTCCTACAGCGGAAAGGGGTTGGCACTGTCCTTTTTGGCGAACGATGAGGAGGCTGTGAAAGAAGCGGCGAAAGCGGTAAAAATTGCTCCTACCAATGCAGCGGCATTGGCAAACTTAGGATTCGTTTATTATAGAATGGGGCTGTTAGATGAGGCAATTTCCGAATATGTCAAAGCCACCATGGTTTCTCCTGAATCCGCACTCCTTCAGTATAATTTAGGCACTCTCTATACAGTCAGGGGGAACCTCTCTAAGGCAATCTTTCATTTAGAGAAAACAACGCAGCTTAATCCTCAATTTGCTTACGCATACAACAATTTAGGGTATATTCTCTGGCTTAAATTAGATTATAAAAGGGCCAAAATCCAGTTGAATAGGGCAATTGGATTAAGATCTGGTTATATTGATGCGCACTATAACTTAGGTGTAGTGCTTTTTAGTTTAGGAAAATATGAAGAGTCGCGGAGGGAATTTTATATTGTGCATAGATTGCAACCGAATTATAAAAGAACCAATCTCTATTTAACCGAAATCAAGAAATTGGTAGGGCATTAATTTGATATGGTATTTTTTATTGGCTATTTGTAAACACTTTTAGCCTAACACACCATCGTTATGTTGAGGAAATTGAGAAGGCTTTTCTTTAAAACAAGTCAAAAAGACAGACGAAAGTTTGTCCGTCTGAGAGCCCATCATCTTTTAAAGTATAGAGTCGTTGGGCAGCAAGAGTATCAACTTTCCTTTGCACGAAATATAAGTGCGGGGGGTCTGCTTTTCTACGCCCCGGAAGAAATTCCTACCCAAAGCATACTCGAAATAATAATCAATTTCCCTTCTTATCCAAAACCGATTAAAGTGCGTGCGAAGCCTGTGAGGGTACACCGATTAGAGAAGGTGGGAGGATATGAAATCGGCGTTGAATTTATTGAGATAGACGAAGCTACACGAAACTTCATAAATAGGAGAGTATTGAAAGCTTATAGTATGGCAAAAGGAGGTGGCGTAATGAATCTATTTGCGGTTACGTTTCTACTCTTAGCTGTTGCGGGAGGTATTATAGGTTTTATAGTGAGGTTTTGCGGGATAAGCGTTGCTGTAGCGCCCTTAGGATGGATTAGCCTGACGAATATGTTTCTCTTGCTTTCCATTGCCATAAGTGTACTCATCATCGCTCACAAGAAGTGAGGAGGTGAAAGGATGAAGAAGCTTTCTATGGGATTTCTCCTTTTGGGGGTTGTAGCTGCTCTGGGAGGGTTTATTGTGAGAATTTTTGATGTACATATTCCAATAGCGCCTTTAGGTTGGATTGCAGTCACCAATACGCTCCTTTTATTCTCTATTGCTATCAACGTGCTGATAATTATTTACAGACAGGGGCGCTGTTAGCTCCAGATCATTCATCATCATTGCCAGCAGGCAGTTTGAGCAAAGGAGCGAATTAATGTGTATTAACGCGTGAGAGCAAAATATCGAGAGAGAACAAAGGTGAAAGCGAAGGTGCTCGTTACTGCTGTATGTGCACTGGGCGCAGTCTCGTTTTCCTGTTATGGCGATATATCGCGCGAGGATGTCATCTCTTTCCATTTAGACTACTATGAGTTTAAGCACGAAGATAAAGAGGAGGAAGAGAGGGTGACAGAGGAGAGACAGGAGATGGAAAAAGAGAGAGCAAAGAAGAGCCAAGAGAGAAGAGAGAGAGTAAACGAGTTGCTAAAAAAGATTTCTGAAGATTTGTCTTTTTTTGTGAGTGTTGAGGCAGTCTACGATGATAATGCTTTTAAAACTTCCGTCGATGAAGACGCAGAATTTTTTACGACTCTCGATTTCGTCCTCAATTATAACCCAGATTTATTTTGGAAACTCGGACATACGAAATTTTCTTTGAACTTTCAGGGGGGTCCAAACTTGAGCATTACGAATAATGAGCAGCTTAATAAAGCAATGTATCTTGTGAAAGGTGATGTGAGTCATGTGCGTGGAAAGTATGGGGCAAATGTATCCGGACAATTTAAAAAAGAATTCGTTCCTTTTGGCGACATCGGCGTAGGTGATGCGGCCGTGACCATCGACCGCTACATATATACCTATGGGGCAAAGTTTTTTGCTGAATGGAAACGTTTCCCCTGGGATGTGGAGTATACCCACGAGGATGTAGAGCACGAAAGCGGAAGCAGCGATTCCGATACCTCCAAAGATCGTTTTTCTTTCACAAACTATTTCGAGCTTTCGGCAAAAACACGCCTGCTTCTCTCACACGATTATGAAACTGTTGATTATCCCAACAGGGACGAGGGTAATTCCAAAGGGCATACAACATGGGTGGGAATAAGGGGTGAGATTTCTCCGAAAATCGATGGGCTCATCCGAGGGGGCTATCAATTTACGGAGATAGAAGAGGGTGATGAGACAGAGACTGAGACAGTAGAGATAGAATTGGATTATGATATGTCCCGTCGTCTCTCACACACGCTCCGCATAGGGAGAGCAACTACGGCGACACCATACAGTACAGAAACATGGACAGAGGGCAGTAGCTTTCTATTAACTTCGAGCTACCTGCCACCCATTACCAAGAGATTGCGATTGGGCGCTCATATCGTTTTTGAACAAGATGATTTCTCATCAAATAGAGAAGATAGACTCTGGGGTGGTGGTGTGAGCGCAGAATACGCCCTCAAGAAAGATATAAAATTTACGGGAAGATATCAGTTTCGAAAAAAAACCTCTACTGAGCCGGACGTAGAATATAAAAACAATATAATCACCTTGAGATTAACAAAGGAATTTTAATGAAGAAACTTTTATGTGTGTTATTGTTTTGTATTATCTGCCATAGCACTATCTACGCGCAAGAGGCAAGTGCCCTTGACCGGATTAAAGCCCACGATGTCTTAAAGATTTCGGTAAAGGGAGAACCGGATTTGGGCACAACCCTCCAGGTATCTGAACGCAACGTGATAGACTATCCACTCCTCGGGGAGGTAAAAGTAGGAGGGTTGACTACCGGCCAGGCAGCACAGAAAATCGAAAGGCTCCTTAAAATGTATTATTTTCTGGATACAGAAGTGAGCATTCTTATTAGTTCCTCTCATAAAGAGAAGATTTCTGGTGAACCTGAAGTGTTTCAGGCTGAGGATCAAATTCCCCAATATGATGTTACTGAGATCCCTGTATATCGCATTACTGCCTATGATACCCTGCAAATTTCTGTGTATGGAGAACCAGAGCTGGGCAGGACTGTCCAGGTGTCAGAGGGAGGCATTATACGGTATCCACTCCTCGGAGAAGTAGAGGTAGGAGGTTTAACTGCCGATGAGGCAGCAGATAAATTAGAAGAGCTTCTGCAGAAAGGCTATGTAGTCAATCCCCAGGTGAGTGTATTTATAGAACAACACGGCAAAGTCTATGTGCTAGGAGCTGTAGCTGAGCCAGGTAGTTACGAGTTAAGAGGACCTCTCACGCTCCTCGATGTAATCGTGCTCGCAGGAGGACCAGAAGAGAATGCAAATCTGGCTACAATAAAGGTGATTCGCGTATATCATGAGGGGACAGAACCCGAGCATATAAAAGAGTATGTGCTCGATTTAGAAGTTGAAGGAAAAGAGTTTTTCTTGAAACCTTTAGATAAGGTATTTGTAGACCAATACGGGGAGATTTTCGTTGTAGGCGCAGTCAACGAGGTGGGAAGCTATAAGCTTGAGAGAAGGGATTTAACCCCTCTTGATGCAATTGTGTTTTTAGCGGAAGGAGCAAAGGAAAACGCGAATTTAACTGCCGTCACAGTGGTGCGCCAGGAAAATGGTTTGCAGACGGAGTATATTTTAAATTTGGAAAATGAAAAAGAAAATAAGAATTTTCTCTTGCAAGAGGGAGATAGAATTCTTGTGAAAGAATACAAAAATATCGCTGTGTTTGGTCAGGTAAATACTCCAGGAAAGTACCCTTTTCGCAAGGGCCTAACGGTCATTGATGCAATAAGTGAAGCGGGAGGGTTTACCGACGTCGCGAATCAGAACGGAGTGAGGGTGGTACGAGAGGGGGGCAAGGAAAAAAGGGTTATAAGAGTACCCGTGGGCCACATTCTTAAAACGGGGGATAAGGCTCGAGACATTGAATTGGAAGAAGGAGATACAGTTGTCGTACCTGAAAGTTGGTTCTAATCTAGAGTTTATAAAATGATACCATCGCCTGAAATAAAAGAGTTAAGCTTTAAAGATTACTTTAATATCGTCTGGAAACGTATCTGGATAGTTATTACCATTCTCATTATCGTTCCAGGTTTTGTTGCCTTCTCTGACTTTACCACTCCTAAAATATATGAGGTGAGCGCGAAAGTCCTTATTAGGAGAGAGATTCCACGAGTAACAGGCAGAGAAGAGATTGTGTATCGGGGAGGTGTTCCTTCTCGCGAAGACCAGCTGCACCTTCTGGGATCAAGAACTTTAGCGGAAAGGGTTATAAAGAAATTAAAGTTAGCAACCGATGAGGAATTTATTGGGGTAGCTGATCCAGAAGGAAAAGTTCTCTCCATGGTTTCCGTACAAACCGTACGAAAAAGTAGAGCTGTTACCGTATTCGTGAGAGGCGAAGACCCCTTAAAAATTACGAATATTGCGAATATTTGGACAAGAGAATTCATTAATGCCGATGTCGAAGAACGTCTTAAGGTTGTAAAATACGGAATTGCATGGTTATCAGAACAGCTCGATGAAACATTAGAGAAGTTGGAAATATCAGAAAAGAAGCTCAATGCGTTTATAAAGAGAGAGAGAATAGTTGCAATGCCTGATGTTGGAGAGCAGAAGGAAACTCTCATTGAGAGCATGAAAGCTGAGAAAGCGAAGCTTGAGAAGGA
Source organism: Candidatus Omnitrophota bacterium (assembly GCA_020343695.1). GTDB lineage: Bacteria > Omnitrophota > Gorgyraeia > Duberdicusellales > 4484-171. Next base: position 1,346,524 of record CP070807.1, read on the forward strand.
GCTGATAGAAGCCTCGAAGAAGTATGGAGGAAAGCACCCCACTATCATTTCACTTGAGTCTCGCCTTGAGGCAGTGACAAGAAAATTAAAAGAAGAGAAAGATGACCTTTTTGCCCTTCAAGAGAAAGCCTTAGAGTATAACATCCTCAAACGAGAAGTCGATAATTATAAGTCCATCTACGACAGCTTATTTAAGCGTATGAAAGAATTAGAGATTTCGCAAGAGATGGTCGTTACCAATATTCAGATTGTTGATGAGGCGGTTCTTCCCACAGTACCCATAAAGCCCAAGCCTGCCAAAGATATTCTTACAGCAATAGCGATAAGCCTCATGATAGGCATAGGGTTTTGTATTTTTCTGGAGTATTTAGACTCTACGTTAAAAACTTCAGAAGATGTGGAGTTTTATACAAAAATGCCTTTCTTGGGGTACATTCCTTCAGGAAGACATGAAATCAAACGAGAGAAAGACATGCGTCTTATCTCTTATTTAAAACCGCACTCCCGCGTCGCAGAAGCGTTTAGGAATTTAAGAGTATCGTTAATCTTTTCGTTTCCTCAGGATAAGAGTTTAAAAACCGTGATGGTCACAAGCTCTATTGCAAAAGAAGGCAAGAGTTTTATTTCCTCCAATCTAGCGGTAATTTTTGCTCAAACAGACGAGAAGACCCTCCTCATTGACGCAGATATGCGAAAAGGCAGCTTGCACGAAGGTTTCGGTTTAACAAGAAAGAATGGATTGAGTAGTGTGCTCGCAGGTGTGTCTTCATTTGAAGATGCAGTGGTCGCAACATCTGTTCCCAATCTTTACTTTCTCTCTACCGGTCCTCACCCGCCTAACCCCGCGGAACTTTTAAGTTCGGAGAGGCTCAACGCTGTATTTGAAGAGGCAAAGAAGCAATTTAAGAGAATTGTTGTTGATGCGCCGCCCATTTTAGGCGTTGCCGACCCAATAATTTTAGGGGGTAGATGCGATGGTGTAGCCATGCTCATTCGCGCTGGATACACCTCCTTGAAGCTCGTCTCGGAAGCTAAGAAAGGCATAGAGAATAAAGTAAAAATTATTGGCGCGATTTTAAATAATGTAGAAATCGAGCGAGACCGTTATTACTACTATCACTATTACTACTCATCAGAGAAATAAATTAGATGAGGCTCAAGAGTTCTTTTATCTTCGAATCCTTTTTGCTTCTCCTCATCGTTGCGTGTCCTCTTTGGGGCGGGTTAGTGCTGCATACACCCTTAAGCGTTGTTCAAATCATATCGTTTCTGCTCTTTTTGTTCCTCCTTTCGAAAGTAACCCTAAGCACACCGGCTAAAGCTCTCTATCCTTCTGGCTTACCCTTCATTCTCCTCTTTCTTGGTGTTGTGCTGCTTCAACTCATTCCTTTATCTCAAGGTATCTTGCAGATAGTCTCTCCACGTATCTTTTCTCTTCACCAGGAATGTTTTCCCCAGGCTCTCAAACTCGGTTCCTCTCATCTGAGCATCTACACACATGCCACCCAGAAGGAACTTGTCATGTTTCTTTCCTCGTTTTTTGTATTTCTCATTGTGATAAACAGGATTGAGAAAAGACAGGAATTTGAGCGGCTCTTTTTAACGCTCATAATTTGGGGGGTTCTATTGTCGCTCTATGGGGTAGTGAAGAAATATTTTATCCTCGAGAAAGAAGTGGTAACTCCTTTTAGCACCTTTGGAAATAAAAATCATTTTGCTGGATACATGACGATGATTACTCCTCTGGCATTAGGGTATGCTCTTGCATGCAAGGATAGAACCAAGAAGGTTCTCTTTGGATTCATAGCAGCCTTTATGTGCGCGAGCATTTTTCTTTCGCTTTCCCGAGGAGGATCCATTGGTTTAATTTTTTCCTTGGGAGTGATGGTCTTTCTTCTGGCAAGAGAACGGGTAATTAAAGGGAAGTTTTGGATAGTAGGAGTAAGCCTCTTGGTCGCTGTTGTACTTATTTTGATTGCCGGACCAGAGCCAATAAAGAAAAGATTTCTTTTATTCTGGCATGGTCTGGCGGGTAGATTGGCGTTAGCAGCAGACGCGCGTAAAATTGTAAGAGACTTTCCTCTCTTCGGGGTAGGATGGGGGGCTTTTCGCTATATCTTCCCTTCTTACCAAACCATTACTACATATCCATTTTTTTACTATTATCTTCACAACGACCATCTCCAGCTCATTGTAGAAACCGGCTTCATCGGTGGCTTTTTCTACTTTGCGTTTCTCTTTGTGCTCCTTAAAGAGATTTTTACCAAGCTTTTTGAAAGAAAAGACTCTTTTGTAAGGAGTATGGTGTTAGGAGGTATGTGTGGGCTTTTAGGAATCATGGTACAAGGATTTTTCGATTTTAGTTTTCATATTCCAGGGATTTCTCTCTCGTTTTGGCTCATCTTAGGGCTCATCTATAAATGTGTACATATTCATTTCTATTCTAACACAGAGCACGAAGGGTATGAGGCTAGAGACCGCCTCCTCTAATCTCTCTTATGTGAGCAGCGGCATTTAAAAATGAAGCAGAAAGCTCTTACACGAAATCAGGCATATTGTACGTTGTTCGTAGGAGCGTTGTCCGCGATTCTGGCTCTTTTCTTTGTTGTTGCGAATTTGAGAGCAACTCTTCTCTACGAGAAAGCTACAGCAGAGAGAGAGCCGTTCTTGCAGTCAGAAAAGGTAGAATACTATAATCGAGTCTTCTCGTTGCTCTCAAAGGCGATAAACTCTACCAGCGGCAATGCGAGTTACTCTATTAGTAAGGCAGATTATCTGCTCAGAGCATTAAGTAGTACCGCAAGAAGTGATTTGTTGGTTAGAGAAAAGGATGTAGAACAGCTCTATATCAAAGCAGTACAGCTGAACCCTTTCTATTATGAAGGCCATCTTAAACTAGGCTTATTTTATCGTACCAGAGATGCCCAGAAGGAAAAAGGTTGCTTGTTGAATGCAATTCAACTATACCCTACAAATTACTACCCCTATCTGTATCTCGGCAAGCACTATCTGGCAGAAGGTGAAGAGAAGGAAGCCTTCTATAATTTAATGCTCGCCCTGCACCACGCACGATTATGGTATTGGTATGATGTGGTGAAAGAGATAGAGGGTGCCTTGAAGGATTCACCACACCTCTCACTCGAAAAACAAGGGAAGGTGCTCCGATTTGTTGTAGAGCCTCGCACAGATGAATTCGATTTTAAATACCAAGGTTTCCCCCACGTCAAAGTCCCCTTAAAGATAATTATCCATACCGAGAGATCACTGGCAGACCCCATTCTCTATGCCGATGATGTTTTTTATAGTTATTTTCGATTGAGAGAAGGTACGCGGGAGCAGAATATTTACGAGCTTTATTTAGAGTCTTTCCCTCCCGGTGTCTACCTCGATAATTTCGCTATAAAACCGGATCTGGATTCTTCTCTCGATATAATTGAGTTTATTAAAGAATTGCAACCCGCCACAGATTAGCCCTTCAGCAGAGCCATTCCTCCCACAGGTATCCTTCCCGAACCCCTCGTTTTTTAAGAGAAATCATTTGCGTTAATTGTAAGAATTGTTAGAATATTTCAAATGAGGACACCACTTACGGAGCTCGTAAGTGGTATGTCCGAATTTGACCCTTGACACAATGGATTGTGTCAAGGGTTCAATCCGCAGACGGCTTACGCCTACGATTTACGTTCACTACGCTCCATAAATCGTCTGCTCATTGAAGGAGGTGTAATGATTACTTTTGAGGATTTTTCCAAGCTGGATTTAAAGATCGGGAAGATTGTAGAGGTAGAGCCTCATCCACAGGCGGATAAACTGTATCTTTTAAAAGTGGATATAGGAAGATGTGTTCGTCAGCTTGTCGCGGGAATAAAACCGTTTTATAGCCCCCAGGAGCTTAAGGGAAAATCAATAGTTGTTCTTGTTAACTTAGAACCTAAGAACATCCGAGGCTATACTTCGGAAGGCATGCTCCTTGCGGCTCAGTCAAAAAATTCAGTGTGTATTATAAGTCCAGATAGAGAAGTTGAACTAGGCAGTGTTATACGATAGGACAACAACATGAAGACGAAATATATATGTTTTAGCACAAAAGGGAATTGTGATATGGTAGATATCACTTCTGAGGTAACCAGGATTGCTCAAGAGGAGGATATCGAAAATGGTATTTTATTTTTATCTGCGATAGGCTCAACCGCAGCTCTTACGACCATGGAGTATGAGCCAGGGCTCATAAAAGATTTAAAACAATCTTTCCAGGCACTTTTTCCTACCAGAGGAGACTATGCTCATAATTTCACTTGGGCAGATGATAATGCGCATTCTCACCTCAGGAGTTCTTTTGTCAAGACACACCTGTTTGTTTCAGTCACAAACTCAAAACTTGACTTAGGGACGTGGCAGCAGATTGTATTTATTGATTTTGACATTCGCAGGAGAGAGAGAAAGGTCGTAGTAAAGATACTCACCTAACAAAGACAGAAAACAGAAACCAGATATCGGAAGTCAGAACTAAAAAATTTATTACCGGTTATCTGTCATCTGTTTTCTGAAGGACAAGGATGAACTTAAAGAAAAGTATCGAAGAAATTGATTTAGTATTTTTTGATTTAGAAACAACCGGTCTCAAAGCAGAGGATGGTGATTCGATATGTGAAATAGGCGCCTTAAAAGTAAGAACGGTAAATATCATTGACAAATTTTATAGTTTAGTTAATCCCAAAAAGAGCGTTCCCTATGAGGCGTATCGTATTCATAAAATTTCTGACGAAGAACTGCACAATGCACCTTACTTTGAGGAGGTTATCGAAAAATTTTTGCAGTTTTTACACAATAGTGTGGTGTGTGCCTACAATGCGGAATTTGATATGGATTTTCTTAATCAGGAGTTAAGCAGGATTCATTATCCGCCCCTGGAGCTTCCTGTGCTTGATATTCTTTCTATGGCAAGAAAAACCATTAGGTTGCCACGATATAATTTAGCAGCAATCATTTCTTTTTTCCATATCGAAACAAAAGCTAGCCACCGCGCTTTAGAGGACGCATATGGTACTCTTCAGGCATTTTTTAAATTGAAAGAGACCGTGAAGGGTAGAGGCCTTGATAGTCTCCAAGATTTTATATCTCTCTATGGGTTAAATAATAAGGTTTTTCGATTGCAAGAAAAGCCAAAGATTCTCCTCCTTAAAGAGGCAATTACGAAAGGAGTATTCATCGATATACGGTACTTTTCCTATGAGAGCATAGTGGAGCACCAGAAAGTAAAGCCCATCCATCTTTCTAGAGAAAATAACAATTTTTACCTTTGGTGCCGAAGCGCCAAAGATGCTCATTGCCGCATACAGTTAAATCGTATCCTTGCAATAGATATTGTTTAATATGAGAGAGAGACTAAAGCTGCACATTAACGGGATTGTTCAAGGAGTGGGCTTCCGTCCCTATATTTATAATCTCTCTCGGAAATTCCAATTGGATGGTTTCGTTTTCAATGACCCTAAGGGAGTAGTCATAGAGATCGAAGGTGCAAGGGTAAGAATTGAGCATTTTTTGAGGGAACTTAAAGAAAGTTCCCCCGCCGTCTCTTTCATCGATACGATAAGAAAAGAACGTATTGTGCCTCGAGGAGAAAGAGGATTTCTCATCAAAGAGAGCATTGTAGCTAGAGAGAAATTTGTTTTTATCTCCCACGATCTTTCTGTCTGTGGTGATTGCCTAAGAGAGCTCTTTGAGAGAAAAAATAGGCGCTACCTTTACCCCTTCATAAATTGCACCAATTGTGGGCCACGATTTACCATTATAGAGGATGTTCCCTATGATCGGCCCCACACTACAATGAGAGGTTTTAAAATGTGTTCTCTGTGTACGAATGAGTACCACAATCCTTCTGCGAGAAGATTTCATGCGCAACCGAATGCGTGCCTGCAGTGCGGCCCGGGGATGAATCTTTTCAGTAGTAAAGAAGGCCTAAGGGGGAGATTTAGATTCTTACAAGACACACAAGATGTTATTGAAAGAGCCGCTCAGCTCATCATAAAAGGAAAAATCATTGCAATAAAAGGAGTTGGAGGATATCACCTTGCCTGCGATGCAAAGAATACCGAAGTAGTCAGGCTCCTGCGTAAGAGAAAAGAAAGACCTACCAAACCCTTTGCTCTTATGGTGGACAATTACAAGCTCTTAGGGCAGTATTGTGTTCTTAAGAGGGGGGAGAGAGAGATTTTTTGCAATCCTCGCCGCCCCATCGTTCTACTAAGAATTAGAAAGAAAGCGCATTGGATGGAAGCTGTTGCCCCGCATCAGGAGTATCTAGGAGTAATGTGTGCATATGCACCTCACCATTATCTTCTTCTATCTGCTTTAAGAAAGTATCAAAAAGAGCCGATTCTTGTTATGACGTCAGCGAACAGAAAAGACTACCCTCTTGTGCATAGGGAGCAAGAATTGAAGCAGTTAAGGCACTGCGTAGATTACTTTCTAATTCATAACAGACCAATTCATATGCGGTGCGATGATTCTATTGTGAGGGTGTTCAGAAAGAGAGAAATTATTGTGCGTAAAGCGAGGGGCTATACCCCTGATTATGTTGAGTTGCCCTCGCTAAAAGAGCCTCTGCTAAAGGCCAGTGTGGATAAGATAAAGATTCTTGGCTGTGGCGCGGAACTGAAAAATACCTTTTCAATTCTTAAGGATAATTATATAATCACATCACCCTACATCGGAGATTTAAAGAATTACCACAATTATGAATTTTTCTTAAACACCCTCTCTTGCTACCGAAAAGTTTTTGGTTTTCATCCGGAAGTAGTAGCTTATGATTTTCACCCGGATTATCTTTCTACCCAGTACGCCCACTCGTTAGAATGTAAAAGAAAGGTCGGTATTCAACATCATCATGCTCACATCGCTGCGTGTATGGTGGACAATGCCCTTGCTGAGAAGGTTATCGGAGTCTGTTTCGATGGTGCCGGTTATGGTTTGGATCAAAAAATATGGGGAGGCGAATTCTTCATTGCAGATAGAAAAAGTTTTCTACGTGCAGGACATTTCAAATATTTCGGTTTAATCGGCGCACATAAGGCAATAGAAGAACCAGCGAGAGTTGCACTTTATTTGCTCTATGATTTCCTTAGAGACAACCTCTTCGATTTAGATTTGCATTTCCTTCGACACTTCAAAAAGGAAGAATTAGATATATTTTTAAAACTCATAAGGCAGAGACACCTCCTTCTGACTTCTTCCGCAGGCAGATTATTTGATGCTGCTGCGAGCATTTTAAATTTAAAACACAAGATTAGTTATGAAGCAGAAGCAGCAATTTTGCTTGAAATGTACGCTTCGCATTTTAAAGGAAGGAGAGAAAGTTTTGGGTTTACCATTGGGAAAGAGAAAGGTATCTATTGTATCGATTGGCAGCCTTTGTTTTCCGATATGATAAAAGATATACAGATAGGTAAATCTGCTTCATTTATCGCGCACAAATTTCATTTCACTTTTGCCCGACTAATAAAAGAAATGGTAAAAAAACTCCGCAAAGATTTTGGAATTAAAAAGGTTGTTCTCTCAGGAGGGGTTTTCCAGAATGCGTTACTTTTAAAAGAGACAGTGAAATTATTAGAGGAAGTTAAGTTCTCTGTATATTATCACTCTCGGTTCCCTACCAACGACGCAGGAGTATCCGTAGGACAGGTAGTCGTTGCTTCAGAAAATATTACATAGCGAGGAGGAATTATGTGTTTAGCTTATCCTATGCAAGTAATGCAACTGAAAGGTAAGCATGCTGTAGTCGATGCCCAAGGCATCAGAAGGGAAGTCAATATTGAATTTTTAAAAGGATTAAAGGTGGGAGATTATGTGATGATTCATGCGGGGTTTGCGATAGAAAGATATGATGCCAAAAAAGCCAGGCAGACTCTTGAGTATGTTAAGGAGTATATGGATGGTATACGAAAATCTTCTAAGAGATAAAAGAGCTATTAGAGAGTTGATTCGCAGGATTGAATCTTTAAAGATAACCAGAGATGTCAATATAATGGAGGTCTGCGGCACTCATACATACACTTTTTTTCGATTCGGCTTACGAAAGATTATGCCTTCCTTCGTAAATTTAATTTCTGGGCCAGGATGTCCCGTATGTATTACGGAAGATATATTTATTGATAAGGCAATTTTACTTGCACAAGAAAAAAAGAATGTAATTGCGACCTTTGGAGATCTTGTGAGAGTGAAAGGAACTCGGTCTTCTTTAGAGCAAGAGCGGGCAAAAGGCGCACATATCTTAGTTGTCTATTCTCCTTATGAAGCCCTTGACTATGCTCGCACACACCCAGAGAAAAGAGTGATTTTTTTGGGGGTTGGGTTTGAAACAACTGCACCTGTGATTGCTTCGGTGGTAAAGAAAGCAAAAGAAAAAAAATTGAAAAATTTCTTTCTTCTTACAAGCCATCGTTTAATTCCTCCGGCAATGCAGACTCTGTGTGAAGATAAAGATATAAAGATAGATGGATTTATTTGCCCTGGTCATGTCTCAGCAATTATTGGCCAGCGGCCCTATGAGAGTATTGTAAAACGATATAGAAAAGGTTGTGTTATTTGCGGTTTTGAGCCTTTTGATATGGTGCTTGGTATTTACCTGCTTCTTTTACAAATAAAGAATAATAGACCTAAAATGGAAAATGAATACAAGCGAGTAGTCAATCCCCGCGGTAACCCCTTGGCAGAGAAGCTGTTAAGAGAGGTATTTAAAGTAGTTGATGCTCCATGGCGGGGGTTTGGAATCGTGCGAAAGAGTGGTTTAGCATTGCATGAGCGCTATCAGGATTTAGACGCTCATCAATTGATCAGACGAAATATTCATTTTGAAAGGAGAAAGAGCGAGGGTTGTCTTTGTGCTGAAGTTGTGAAAGGAAAAATTGGTCCCTCACAGTGCCCGCAATTTCGAAAAATCTGCACTCCACAAGATCCTTTAGGCCCATGCATGATTTCTTTTGAGGGAACGTGTAGAATTTACTATGAATACGGAGAATGATTTGATAAAATAAATGAAGCTCGGACTTATGGAGCCAGAAAAGCGAACGAATGTAAGTCCGATGGCGGATACTGAAGTCCATAAGTCGTGGTCTCATTGAAAGGAGGTTAGATATGGAAGAAATTTTAGAGATCTTGGAAGAGAATGCGAGAATTTCCTTAGAAGATTTGGCGAAACTCACGGGAAGAAATAAAAAAGAGATAGAACGGGTAATAAAAGGATTTGAGAGAAAAGGGGTAATTGTAAAGTATAAAACAGTCATCAACAAAGATAAAGTTAAAGGCGAGAAAGGAGTTGTGGCAATTATCGAAGTGAAGGTTATCCCCCAAAAAGACGTAGGTTTTGATCTTGTCGCGGAAAGAATTTACAGATTTCCTGAGGTAAAAAGTTGCTATCTTCTCTCAGGAACCTACGATTTACTCTTGGTGGTAGAGGGTAAAGACATCCATACTGTAGCGAATTTTGTATCAGAGAAATTGGCCCCTTTAAGCAGTGTAAAAGGAACAATCACCCACTTCATGTTGAAGAAGTATAAAGAAGACGGTGTGATTTTAGTAAAAGAGGACAAGATGAGGAGGTTGGCGATAACCTACTAAGAGGACAAATCCGAAGCCGTTTCGAATTTTGTGAGAGGGATTATGATTGCTGATAGAATAGAAAAATTAGCGCCGTCAGGGATTCGAGCTTTTTTTGATCTCGTTTTAGGAATGCCTGATGTGATTTCTTTAGGAGTAGGTGAACCTGATTTTATCACACCATGGAAGATTAGAGAAAAAGCGATTACTGCCCTTGAAGAAGGATTCACCTCGTATACTTCCAACCAGGGACTTTTTGTGTTGCGGCAAGATATTGCACGCTATTTAAAGAAGAAATATTCTTTATACTATACCCCCAAGGAAGAGATTCTTATCACAGTGGGAGTAAGTGAAGGTTTTGATTTAGCGTTACGAGCGATTTTAGAACCTGGCGATTCCGTCATTATTGTAAGCCCCCACTATGTTTCGTATCCTGCTCTGGTTGAAGTGGCGTATGGAAAGGTATTGTATCTGGTTACGAAAGAAGAAGATGGTTTTAAGATTAATCCCAAGAAGTTATGCGAGCTTGTAAAGAAGAACCCTAAGGCGATCGTCCTAAATTATCCCTCTAATCCCACAGGGGTAACATATAGCAGAGAAGAGTTAAAAGAGATATGGAAGATTCTCTCATCAAAAGAAATACTGGTGATAAGCGATGAGATTTATGGAGAATTAACCTACGATGCAGATCACGTTCCAGTTGCCTCGTTAGATAAAAAAGCAAAGCGACAGACAATACTCTTAAGTGGTTTTTCCAAAGGTTACGCGATGACTGGTTTTAGAGTCGGGTTTGCCTGCGCGCATAAGAAGATTATTTCAGCGATGACAAAAATCCATGCATACTCGATGCTCTGCGGACCCATCATATCACAACTAGCTGCTACTGAAGCACTTAAAGCACAAAGAGAAGTTATACAAATGCGTCAGGAGTATAAACGGAGAAGAGATTTTATTGTGAAAGAACTTAATGCCTTGGGGCTTTCGGTCACACAACCACAGGGAGCATTTTATTGTTTTCCGTCTCTGGGGAAGTTTAAATTAAACTCTTTAGAGTTTGCGAAGAAACTCCTCTTTGAGGAAAAAGTAGCTGTGGTACCAGGCCGAGCATTTGGGAAGGAATTTGATTCATATCTACGTATCTCCTACGCGAATACCTTAGATAATTTGAAAAAGGCAATCATACGAATTGAGCGGTTCCTTAAGAAATTGCCATAGCAGATACTCTAAAGATGGGAGTTTCGAAAATAATCAAGATAGGTAAATATTCGATCCAGGCGTTTGCAATTCCGCTCCAGACAAAAAGATTTATTCTTCTCAAAGGACGCAAGGGATATGTAATGTGTGGATATTTAAATCTAAAGGCAGCCAATGCATTCAGAGACGTTGCAGTAAGGATTGTAGGGGTATCTACAATCAAGCAGGCATTAGGAACTAAAGTTCATTCCTTAAGTCATTCAGCCCAAAGATTAGGCATACACAAGGGTCAATTGATCAGAGACGTACTGAAAATTATCGCCTAATATTTTCTGAACAGCCAGATGTTATTATACTAGGAGGGATAGCTATGAAGATGACAATGATTAAGCGTAACCAATTAGAAAGCATTTTGTTTTGCTGCTGGGTGTTTGCTATAAGTTGTCTGTTGCATGGCTGTAGCCCCTCTTTAGAAAAATTCTCCTCTCGTTATAAAAAAATTACTCACCGTTATGAAGAGATGCTGAAAGCCGAACCTACAGATGAGGCGTTGCGCCTCAAACTAGCAGAATTTTACTATACAATGAATGATTATCAAAAGATAAAGAATCTGCTTCAGGAAAGTGAATCAAGAAGCGCAAAAGTTCTTTTTGCGAAAGCGTGTGTTCACCTAAAAGAGTACACCCTCGCCTATGAAACATTTGAACAGTTAGGCCCAAGCAAGGATAATGAGTACCTCTATCTTTACGCACAAACATTGGAAGAAAAGAACCTATTTCCTCGCGCAATCACTGTATACAAAAAAGTGGAGCCTCCTTTGAAAAAATTAGCTCAGCAGCGGATTAAAGAGATTGGTATCAAGATAGAGGAAGGAGTTCCTGTCGGCCTCCAAAAGCTCCTTGGAGAGGAAGAAGAATTTCTTTCACGCATAGAGAAAGAAGAAGCAGTGGTGCTCTTTGTCGATGAAGAGATAGAGATTAAAGAAAATAATACCTCGATTGCATCTTTGCATGTAGTAGAAAAAGTGCTCAAAGAGAAGGGTAAACGCCTTGGAGAAGTGACGATTGGGTATGATTCCACCCATGAGAGAGTGGAGTTGGAGTATGCCAGGACCATCACCCCTGAAGGTAAAGTTGTCTATGTCGGGAAAGAGAACATTCGAGATGTGAGTAAGTATTTGAACTATCCCCTCTATAGTAATGCCCGGGCATTTATCATCTCTATGCCTTCGGTTGAAGTTGGCTCAATTGTTGAGTATAAAGCAAAGATTTACTCTTCTCAGCTCATCAATGACGATGATTTTACCTTTTTGTATCGCCTACAGGAAGGTTATCCAATCGTGAGAGCATCGTTTCGGCTCAGTTTCCCCAAGAACAGAGACGTACAGTGTCGCTTTATCAATGAACAGTATGCCCAGGGTATTAATTTAGATCCTACCACAGAAGAAAGACAAAATAAAAGAGTATATTCTTGGGAATTTCGTCATATACCTGCCCTCATTCCTGAGGATAAGATGCCCCCTCGTTCTTACGTAAACCCGGCGATATTGATATCGAGTTTTTCTTCTTGGAAAGAAATTTATTCCTGGTGGCATGAGCTATTTCAAGACAAGCTTGCTCTCACTGAAGAGATAAAAAAGTTTTTAGCTGATTTAATAAAAGATTGTAAAACTGACTATGAAAAGGCAAAAAAAATTTATGAATTTTGCTCCCAAGAGATTCGTTATGTAGGGGTAGAATATGGAGAGAGCGGCTATGAACCTCATCATGCAAAGGATGTATTTTGGAATCGATACGGAGACTGTAAAGATAAAGCGACGCTTCTTGTTGCAATGTTACGAGAAGCTGGTATGAGTGCCTTTCCTGTATTAATCCCTACGCGAGAGGTGTATTCAATTGATGAGAATTTTGCCTCCGTCAATTTTAACCATGCCATAGCCGCCTTCCAGCATAATGATCAGATACTATTCATGGACGCAACCTCTTCTACCACTGCATTTTCCGATTTACCATTAGGTGATCAAGAGAGAGAAGTTTTAATATTTTTTGATGACGGATATAAGATTATGAGTACTCCTCTCTTGGAGGAAAACGAGGTTGTGTACACAACATATGTAGAAATCGATAATAATGAAGATGCGAAAATCACAAGGAAAATTACGACAAAAGGTTTCTATGCCACTTTTCAACGTTTCTATTTTAAATATTCCCATCCTCAAGAAATCGAAGATAATATTCAAAACAAAATAGTCGAGATCAGTCCATTCTCTAAATTAGTATCGTATAAAATTGAGAACGTTGATGATTATGGTAAATTTCCTACTTTGGAGTATTCATTTGTGACGAGCAAAATTTTGAATCCCGCCAAGAATCTACGAATATTTCCCGATTTTGGCGATATCGGAATTGATACTGCATACGCAGGTAAAAAAGAGAGAATTTTCCCTGTGGAGTTCGAAGGAATCTTTCGCAAAGTCTCTCGGGTAGAGGTGCGCCTGCCCCCGCATTTAAAAGTCAAATATCTTCCCCCAAACCAGTCGTTCGATACAGAATGGTTTACTTTTAAAGCAGTCTCCAAAAAGAAGAAGAATGCTTTTGAATTTTATCAAGAATTTGCCGTAAGGAAGAGATTTGTGGCAAAAGAAGATTATAAGAAGTTTAAGAAAAATTTAGAAAAGGTATTTTACTTATTGAGCGAGAAAGTAATTCTCGCAAAGTAGCAATAACTCTTCAGGTATCTGCCTGATATAAAAATGAAGAAAAAGAAAAAGAAGAGTTTTGAGATACGATTTTATGAGGACCTCACCAAAGGCAATCCTCGTTTCATCCAAGCCCTCTGGTGTTTAGGCGATGCTTATACCAGAGACGGTTTTTACGAGGAAGGACTCGAAGTAGATAGAAAGCTAGTGAGATTAAAGCCTGAAGATCCCGTTGTCCATTATAATCTCGCCTGTTCCCTTTCTTTAGTAGGCCACATTGGGCAGGCTTTGGAAGCGTTAAAAAGAGCCGTACTTTTAGGATACAGTGATTTTTCCTATATTTTAAAAGACCCTGATCTTGAGAGCGTGAGAAATCACCCCCATTTTAAAGGTTTTTTTGCGAGGATAAAAAGACTGAAATTGTAATCATCCCCTTCCCATTACAATCAAGTACGTAGATGCAAGAAAGACGCCTGCGGCTTAAGGCATCTTGCGTGAATCAAAGGAACGATGTCTCTACAACATGAACCCCTCGAACTACTTCAGCAGTTGGTCAGAATTGATTCTCAAAATCCGCCAGGAAACTCCAAAGAGATAATTTTCTTTATTCGAGAATACCTCAAGCAATTACACATTCCATTTTCTGTGTATGAAGTTTCGAAAAATAGATTCAATCTGGTGTGTACGGTCCGATCAAAGAATGCGCGAAAGAAAATACTCTTTGCTCCCCACGTCGATACGGTCCCTGCCACAGGCAGGTGGCGATTTTCTCCTTTTGGAGGCGTAGTCTATAGAGGAAGATTATATGGTCGAGGAACAACGGATTGCAAAGTGAATGTTGCCGCAGCCCTTTATCTTATCAAAAGGCTTAAACTAGAGAATACGCGGCTCAATAATTTAGATTTAGTTTTCGCCTTTTGCGGTGATGAAGAAACAGGAAGTAAATTTGGCATTATTCCTTTGATGAAGGTTTTAAAGAATATAGATTACGGTATAGTTTTAGATGCAAATGAATTTAATATTGTTGTTGCCCAGAAAGGGCTTCTCCACCTCAGGGTAGAATTTTTTGGCAAAGAAGCTCACGGGGCTTACCCTCACCGAGGCATCAATGCCATTGTAAAAGCCATCGCGGCTTTAGAAGAAATTGTCAAGCACGGATTCTTACGTAAGAGGCCACACCCTATCTTAAAAAAGCCCACTTTAAATATAGGTAGATTCATAGGGGGTGATAAAGTGAATATTGTCGCCGGTTCTGCCTTCTTTGAATTAGACATACGGTATCTTCCTTCAATGGATAAAAATGAAATCATTCGTGATATAGAGAGGATCGCCAGAAAGAAAGGAAAATATAAAGTTAAAATTCTTGCCCATCAGGGCCCAATTGAAATCCCCAGGGATAGTTTTTCCCTAAACATTTTAAGGGGTGTATTAAGGGCAAAGAAGATACATTCGCGCCTTATTCCCTCTTTTGGTGCTACAGTGATTAATTTCCTAAAAGCGCGAGGAATTGAAACGTTTGCATTTGGTTTTGGTACAAAAGGGTGTGCCCACACAAAAGACGAGTATGTGAAGGTAGACAATCTCTACAAGGGGATAGAGGTTTTATGTGAGTATGTAAAAAAATTGGATAAAAAGCTTGAGAATGAAAAAATTCGGGCGAGGATAGCCAATGTTTAATTTTCGTATACGTATCGCAGATAAAATCATGAGATTTAAAACTAATAGTTCCTTACTTGCCTATAATGCTTCTAAAGCAAAAGAGTTTAGGCATTTTTTGTATTCAGAAAAAAAGAGGCAAGATTGTACTTTTGATATAAAGTATGGAGGAATCCCCGAGTTGGGAGAGAAAGAGCTGTTATTTCGCATTGGAGAAGGTTGGTCGCTTTCAAAATGCGCAGATAAAATACTTTTTGAATACCCTGATCGCAACATCCCTAACCGTACAGCAATGATTGCTGAAATAAAGAGCGATATGACCGAGGGGAAGATATATGTGAATGCAGAAAGTCCTTCCCAAGACAAAGAAGAAACAGGAAGACCACCTGTCTTAAAGATGACTGGCAATCACCCTGCTCCGATATTGGCTCAAAGTGTACCGAAGCATAGATTATCGAGAAAGAGAACTCCTCAGAAGAGAGGCCAGGAGGTTATGATTGAAATCAAGGCGAATTTTTTCCAAGCCTTTTTCGTGGAGTATCTCGCAAGACAGAGGGTCGGTCTCTTAGCTCACTGCGCCTCGGTTCAGCACAGGAATAAACTCTATCTTTTTATGGGAAAGAAAGAGACAGGTAAAAGCACCATTGCGCACATTTGGCATGATGCAGTCGGTGCCACAGTATTTAACGATGATAGAGGGGTAATTGCAGTCAAGAACAGAACGCCTTATTTCTATAACGCACCATGGGTTGGCACCTTGGTTGATAAATGCGATTTACATTCGGGATACCCCCTTAAGATAGAGAAGATATTCTTTATCTACCAGAGCCCCGAGAATGCATTGAGAAAAATAAGTAGACAAGAAGCGATACCAAAGATATTCAGAAATAGTTTTCCTGTTTTTTGGAATAAGAACGCTGCACAATTCGCTTTAGGTATTTGTTCTCAGATAGCACATACTACGCCTTGTTATGATTTCGGCTTTGTAAATAATGAAAGTATAGTTACGTTTTTGAAGAGGAAATTGGATTTGTAGTATGCAAATAGGAGGAGAGAATGAAAGATTTTAAAAAGGTGTATGAGAAGAGTAACGATATTGCATCAAGAGAAATTGACAATGAGCTATTTCTTTTGCCTATCTATAAGACAACCGACGATATAAGTAAAATGTATATATTGAACGAAACAGCAATGGCGATGTGGACCCTTATGGATGGTGAAAGAACCCTCCAGGAAATAGTAGATAAGCTATGCACAGACTATCATGTTTCTCGTAAAACAATTGAAAAAGAACTCCAAGAGCTTGTAAAGGATTTAAGGAGTATAAATGCGATTCAAGAAAAAAGTAGTAGGTAGCTTGTAGTGGAGAACATCGAAAAGCTCACCCAACAAGGCATTATATGAGTTCAAAACCACGAGTGATCGTAATTGGGCTTGATGGTGCAACCTTTAAAATAATTGCGCCATTGGTGAAAAAAGGAAGACTTCCCAATTTTAAGCGTCTTATGCAGGAGGCTTCATTCGGTCCCCTGCAAAGTACAATTCCTCCAATAACCCCATGTGCATGGATAAGTTTTGCAACAGGAAAGGACCCTTCCAAACACGGTCTCTATGATTTCAAGCACCACGAAGGAGACCCTGAAAACAAAAAAGCAGTAAACAGTACTTTTGTTAAAGCAAAGTCGCTATGGGAACTTTTAAGTGAGGCAAGAAAAAGATGTATTGTCATTTATGTTCCTTGTACTTACCCTCCCGAGGAAATAAATGGTATTTTAATTTCACGGATATTGGCCCCTTCCAATAAAAACTGTACTTATCCAAAATCTCTTTATTACACACTTCGCAAGAGAGGTTTTATCGAAGAAGATGAATCCAAAATATTTGAACAGCACGCCGATGACGCCGATAAAAGGGGGCAGGTAAAGGATCTGGCTAAAAGACCCATAAAATTAAGTAAAGAACAGATAAGAAAGACCAAAGAGCATATCGAGAAAATGCACAATGCAGCTAGAGATAAAATTTTTAAAAAGATTGAAAAAGATATAAGTAAAGGTCTCATCCTTGCCAAGGAGTTATTAAAAAAGGAGGATTGGGACTTTTTCATGGTCGTTTTTATGGCTGCAGATAATGCCGGGCATGGTTTCTGGTACAATCAGACAAAGGTAAGGATAGTTTATGAAAAATTAGATAGAGCGGTGGGCGAACTCTTCGATTTAGCAGGCAAAGATACCATCACATTCATAATGTCTGACCATGGGTTTACTTCAATTCCTTATGCTTGTAATATAAATGAGTGGCTTTTTCAAAAAGGCCTGCTTTTTAAGAAATTTGAGCCTATTCATCAAGAAAGCAGAAAAGAGCTAAAAGCAGTTTTAAAAAAAATCAGAATAGGTACTTTAGGCAGAAACCAAAATAAATTTACTAAATTTCACTGCCGTCTTAAAACGGATTATGCCAGGAGTAAGGTTTATCTACAGTCAAGAACTTCTTATGGGTTGCGAATAAATTTAGCGGGAAGAGAGAATAAGGGGGTGGTTAGAAGGCAAGACTATGAACCCTTGAGAGAGTATCTTATAAAGGAATTGAAAAAAATGAGAGATCCTACAACCGGCAAGAGAATATTTTCGCATATTTTGAAAAAAGAAGATATCTATTCTGTCAGCCCTTTTAGCATTGCTCCTGCACCGGACATCTTTTTGTTGGCGAAAGATACCAGATTTATTCTTGAGGGAAAAGTCGCTGAAGGCACCAAGATATTTGCAAAAACTTTCAAGAATTATGGTTTTCATTGCTCTAAAGGGATATTTTTTGCTCATGGCAACAACATCAAGGCAACCTCTTTAAAATCGGTTAAGATAACTGACCTTACACCAACAATTCTTCACATTCTCAATGTACCGCTTCCCGAAGATTTAGATGGCAGAGTGCTAAGGGAAATTTTTGAACCTCACACCTTTTATAGGAAGAAAAAGATTTGTTATCAAAATCCA
>CP070807.1:1364755-1380123 GCA_020343695.1 Candidatus Omnitrophota bacterium
AAAAATTATTGACTATGAGTTTCTCATCGTCATTCCACATCTTAAGAGAGCCAGGCGTTACTCTACAGAAGATTTTCCTTTAGAGGCGGTATTGCGGATTAAGAAAGGAGATTACGTTGTCCATAGCCGTTATGGTATAGGAAAATTTTTAGGGGTAAAAAAATTAACAGTTAAAGGCAGAGAGGATTACTATTTTGAAATTGAGTATGAAAATAAAGATAAACTATATGTATCGAAGGAAGACGCCCATCTTATCCAGAAATATATAAGTTTTAGCGCCAAGTCTCCTCGGCTCAGCCGATTGGGTTCAAGAGAGTGGACACGGACAAAGGAGAGAGTTTCCCGAAACCTAAAGCAGTTTGCGGTGGAGCTCCTGCGCATGGAGGCTTCCCGGAAGCTAATCGGAGGGTTTGGGTTCTTATCTGATAGCGAATGGCAAAAAATGTTTGAAGCACGCTTTCCTTATGAAGAGACAGAAGATCAAGCAAAAGCAACACTTGAGGTAAAAAATGATATGGAATCTGCGACATGTATGGATAGAATTATTTGTGGTGATGTGGGTTACGGCAAAACTGAAGTGGCGATGCGGGCGGCCTTCAAGGCAGTAATGAGTCACAAACAAGTCGCCTTCTTGGTGCCTACAACGATACTTGCTTATCAGCACTACATGAATCTACTAGGACGTCTTACGGATTTTCCCATCAGCGTAGAAATGCTCTCTCGATTTCGGTCGCGTACACAACAGAATCAAATAGCCCAACGCCTAAATGAGGGCAAAGCCGATATTGTTGTTGGAACGCACAGACTTCTGTCCGACGATGTTTCATTCAAGGACTTAGGCCTCCTTATTATCGACGAGGAACATCGATTTGGAGTCGAGCATAAAGAGAAAATTAAGAAAATGAAAGTTGGCATAGATGTGCTCTCTCTTACCGCAACACCAATTCCCCGTACACTCTATATGAGTCTTATAGGTATAAAAGGTATTTCATTAATTCGAACCCCCCCTAAAAATCGTCTCTCGGTAAAGACAAAAGTAATCGGTTTTAATCTTCCCATCCTAAAAGATGCAATCCTCAAAGAGATACGAAAAGGAGGGCAAGTTTTTTTCATTCATAACCGCATTGAAACAATTGACAAAATCGGCAAGTCCCTAAAAAGAATTCTTCCCAACGATGTGCGCATGGGAATAGTTCATGGGAGGCTTTCGACACATATCATGGAAGAGGTTATGCTTGACTTCATCAATCGAAAACTTGACTGTCTCCTCTCGACTGCAATCGTGGAATCAGGTATTGATATCCCGACAGCAAACACTATCTTTATCAACGACGCTCACACTTTCGGTCTTGCGGATTTGCATCAGCTGCGTGGCAGAGTAGGGCGACTGAACATTCAAGCATACGCCTATCTAATCGCTCCACATCTTGAAAGGATATCGCGGGAGGCACGAAAAAGATTGGAAATGATAGAGGAATTTTCTCATTTGGGGGCAGGCTTTGAAGTGGCGATGAGCGATCTAGAGTTACGCGGGGCAGGCAATATTTTGGGTAAACAGCAACATGGGTTTGTATGGATGGTTGGTTTTGATTTATATTGCCGTCTCTTAAAGAAAGAGATAGAATACTTGAAGGAAGTCTTTGGAGGAAGAGCGCAATGAACTTCATTTCACAATCAAGGCAGATGATACAATACTGGCGATGGGTACCCGCAGCGCTTATATCCTTGACGTTTCTTTTTGTGGGTACTGCGTGGTGTGAAAATGTGACAAAAATAATCGCCAAAGTAAACAGCGAAATTATCACTTCCAAGGACCTGCGTGATTACTGCACTCTCCTTTCCTATCGCATTTCTGAGGACTCCACTCAATCCAACTGTGAAGATGAACAATTCATGAAAGAAGCCTTGGGAAAATTAATAGAAGATAAGCTCGTATATGATAAAGCAAAAAAAGAAGACTTGATAATTCCTTCCTATTTGATTCAATCAAAACTCGAAGAGATTATCGTTTCTTACCCCTCGATGGAAGCTTTCGAGGAATCGTTGATTGAAAAAGGCCTCACAGTTACACGTCTGAAAGAAAAAATTAAGGAACAATACCTCGTGCGTCAAACAATAGATAGGTATGTGCGTTTTTTCATTTCGGTCTCTCCCCAAGAGATAAGCCAGTTCTATAAAGACCACGCAAATGAATTTAGCCTGCCTGCTACCTACGTTCTCTGGATTGGAAAATCTCAAGATAAATCACTCGTAGATGCGATTGCGGAAACAATCAGGAAAAAGGGAATTCTTGAAGCAAAAGAGGTGTATCCAAACAACCTCATCAAAATCGAATCCCGCTTAGATGAGCTCCTGAAAGAGGTAGCTGAACCCCTGCAGGTTATGAGCGAAGGGCGTTACCTCATGCGACATATTGAGAATATCCCGCACGTTATATATTTAGAGAAAAAAATTCCTGAGCGGGGTCTTACGCTAGAGGAGGCAAGGGATAAAGTTTATACATTTCTTTGGGAGAAAAAATTCAAGAAAAAATTTGATACCTGGATCGCAGAACTTAAAAAAGATGCCTTAATCAAAATCTATTCTGAATAAATCCCTCAAAATATTTTGAACATTATCTTGTGATAACTGTATCATGGAAGGAGTGGTGGAGGAGTGCAAGTAGTAATTACTATTGGTGATCCTGCCGGCTGTGGGCCATCTATCACACTAGGAGCAATCGAGCAACTAAAAAGAACCAAAGCTGACTTTTTTGTTGTAGGGGATCAAAAAATACTCAAACGGTTTTCGCTTTACAAAAAGCTTATGCGGCGAATTCACTTAATCGATGCCCAAACCCCTAAAATCGGGACAGTAAAAAATGGGTATCCATCACTTTTGAGTGGCAGAGCTTCCTTAAGTTATCTTGCCAAAGCACTTAGGGTTGTGCGAACAATGAACATAAAGCGCCTAATTACTGCTCCTATCTCGAAAGAAGCAGTCCAGCAAATCCAACCTCACTTTAAGGGCCACACAGAGTATTTAGCGCGCCACTTTGATGTCGAAAACTTCGCGATGATGATGGTGTCTCGAAAAATAAAAATTGTGCTGTTCACGCGCCATATCCCCTTACGAACAGCACCCTCCCACATACATAAAAATAGCCTCCTTCGTGTTTTTTCGTTAGTGCACGATTCTTTACAAAAAATCTTTAAACTATCTCATCCAAAAATCGCCGTAGCATCTTTCAACCCCCATGCCGGAATTAATACTTTTCTCGATAGAGAAGAACGGATACTACAAAACGCTTGTAAGGTATTTAAAAAGACGCTGTATGGGCCTTTGCCCGCAGATACGCTTTTTACCAAAGATAATCTGCGGTACTATGACTGCATCATTGCACTTTACCACGATCAAGGGATGATCCCCTTCAAACTGCTCTCATTCAAGGAAGGAGTTAATCTTACTGTAGGGCTGCCTATTATCCGAACTTCACCGGCTCATGGCGTGGCCTACGATGTGATGAAGCGAAACAGAAAACCCTTCTCGTCTTCAATGGTTGAAGCGATTAAGCTTGCGATGCGATTAAATATATGAAACCTTCCCGTTCGCTTGGTCAAGTATTTTTGAGAGACAAAACATATGTAAAAAGAATTCTCTCTTCCTTGGATTTCAAAGGAAAAGTCATCTGTGAAATCGGTTCTGGAAGGGGTGAGGTGAGCCAGTATCTTGTCCGCAACGCAAAATTCCTCTACTGCGTGGAGCTGGACTTGCGTTTCTGTGAATTACTCCAGAAACAGTTTGGGCATCTTAAGAATGTAAAAATTATCCATCAGGATATTCTCAAACTACCGCTCTCGAGCCTGCCCGAGAAACTGATAGTTTTTGGCAATGTTCCCTACCAGATAAGCAATCACCTCATACGGTACCTCGTCCACAACCGGGCCCGCATCGAAAGGGCCTATCTGACCCTTCAGAAAGAATTTGCACAAAAACTTATCGCAAAGGCAGCCAGACCAAACTATGGATTCCTATCCTGCTACGCCCAGTACTATGCAAGGATAACAAAGCTTTTTGATATTCCTCGCCAGGCGTTTATGCCGCGCCCAAAAGTAAATTCATCATTTATCGCAATTGAGTTTTATCCTCAACCGATCCATCGGGCTGTACGCCCGGAACTACTTTTTGAAATTATCCGCAAAGCGTTTCTGCAGCGCAGAAAAAAAATTATTAATTCTTTGCCTTTCCTCAAGGGCAAAGACGATTTACTCGATGCCCTCAACATATCGCCTGCAGCCAGAGCGCAAGAGCTACCTTTAAAAACATACGTAGATTTAGCAAATCGGCTCACTCAAGGAGCGTACCGCCTAACAAATAATTCATGCTCGTGCGAAAAATGATATAATGTGCGCATGACTAAGAAAATATACTATCATGATACTGATTGCGGAGGAGTGGTGTATTATGCCAACTACCTGAAGTATTTTGAGGAAGCACGAACGGAATTTTTGCGCACCAAGGGGCTAGATATAAAGAAATTATCTGAGGAGGGTATTCTATTTGTGGTAAAAAAAGTCGAAATTGATTACAAGTCTCCTGCCCGTTACGGCGATACAATCGAGATTATTACGGAATTAAGCCGCCTAAGAAATGTATCATTAGAATTTACCCAGCAAACAACCAAAGAGGGGACGGTATTGAATCTGGCAAAGACTATCCTGGTATGCATTGGGAAAGATTTCTTGCCCCGCCCCTTACCTGATGCAATTATTTCTTTACTAAAGGCATGACATACAAAATCATAAACAGGATGAAAGGAACAACGCTTGCTGAGCAGGCACGATTTGCTGAGAGTTTTTTGCAGCGGCTCCTTGGTCTCATGGGCAAAAAAAATATGGAAAAGGGTAATGCGCTTATTTTCAAAAAAGCACCATCAATACATACTTTCTTTATGAAATTCGCTATTGATATTGTATTCGTTGATGCTTCCATGCGAATACTAAAAACCTATCAGGCTCTTGGACCCTTTAGATTTGCCGGGTGTCTGCGTTCGGTATTGACTGTAGAACTTCCTGCCAATACACTTTCGCAAACTCGCACTGCAATTGGCGATACCTTAGAATTGAAGCCTACCATTTAACTTTTGCGTTAAGTTTTCTATAGATTTTTTTAGAAACGGTGATATAATTTATCCGTCGCATTTTCTATAAATATACCAAGCCCCCATGAAGGAGGTGAAGGAATGAAAGGGATTCTGCAATGCCTAACAGCTGTATTCTTTCTTGTCGTTTGCGTAGATGCATATTGTCTAGATGGGATAGAGATTTTTACAGGCTATATGAACGCTAACCTGGACGAACAGGATGATTACGAAGGTATACCGCTTTTTGTTGCCTTTAATTTTGATGGAAAACCCCTTTTAAGTGATATCGGAATAGAATTTCCAGGAAGGTTTGATTTTGTTATCGAGCCTTTTGTAAATACGATGTTCTCCCCAGACCCCAATGTTGAGGTCGGCTCAAATTTCCTCATAAAATATGTTCTGCCTCTTACAGAAACGGTACAACCTTATGTAAAAGGGGGCCTAGGCGCTCTCTACATGAGCCAGCACACCCGAGAGCAATCCACCCAGTATAATTTTCTGCCTCAAGGAGGGGCAGGAGTTCATATCTTCCTCAATGAAAATACTGCGATGAGCTTTGAATATCGCTATAGACACCTTTCCAACAATAGCTTCAAAAGCCCTAACAGCGGTATAAATACGGATCTTTTTTTGGGAGGAATATCATTTTTCTTTGACTAACCGATGATAATTAGGAAAGCTAAAATTGCTGACGCAAAGGATATCCAACGCCTCATTAATTACTGGGCGAAAAAAAGGAAAGTTTTAGACCGACCCCTCAATTACGTATATGAAAATATACGGGATTTCTGGGTGTGCATCGATAAAAAAAAAGTGGTGGGATGTTGCGCCCTCCATGTGGTGGGTTGGCAGAATCTGGGAGAAATAAAATCGTTGGTTATAGAAAAAAAATACTTGCATAAAGGGATTGGAAAGAAATTAGTGGGAGAGTGTCTGGGGGAGGCAAAAAGGATAGGCGTAAGAAATATTTTTGCCCTCACCTTTATACCGAAGTTTTTTACAAAATTAGGCTTTGGCGAAATAGACCGGACCGAACTACCTCACAAAATCTGGGCTGACTGTGTGCAATGCCTTTACTTTCCCGACTGCAAGGAAGAAGCCGTGATAATGCGTATTGCAGCATAGAGTTTTCTTTCTATCTTAAGAGAGAATTTTAGCGTAAAGGAGGTAAGATGTTTCTCGTAGATTATCTACTTACAGAAGAACAGAAAATGCTCAGAGAACTATGCCGTCAAATTGCAGAAGAAAAAATACGTCCTCAGTCTCGCCAGCTTGATGAAAAAGAAGAATTTCCATGGGAGATTATCAAAATATTGGCCCAATCAGATTTATTTGCTCTCTGTATTCCTGAGGAGTACGGCGGGATGGGAACGGGTCTTCTTGATTTATGTATTGCCGCCGAGGAAATCTCACGTGTCGACGGGGGCGTAGCTGCCTCATATGCAGCGTCCTTTTTGGGTATGTTCCCTATACTCTTGTTTGGAACAGAGGAACAAAAGAAAAAGTACTTACCGGATATTGCAAAAGGAAAGAAATTAACTGCTTTTGCCTTAACTGAACCAGAAGCAGGCTCAGATGCCTCGGCAGTAACAACCGTTGCCAAGAAGGATAGCAGCTCTTATATTCTAAACGGAACAAAGCATTTTATTACCAATGGAGGAGATGCTGATATCTATGTGGTGATTGCCGCAACTGATAAGAGGAGAGGCCCGCGGGGAATGTCTGCATTCATTGTTGAGAAAGGAACCGATGGATTTACCTTTGGTAAAAAAGAGGAAAAAATGGGAATACGCGCTTCTTCTACTCGGGAACTTGTCTTTTCTGATGCCAAAGTCGCAAAAGGCAATCTGCTCGGCGGCAGGGAAGGGCTTGGTTTTATTGCAACCATGAAGACATTTGACCAGTCGCGACCAGGGGTAGCTGCTCAAGCAGTGGGAATTGCTCAAGGAGCGTTGGAGCTTGCCACCGCCTACGCACATAGCCGCGTTCAATTCGGAAAACCTATCAGTTCCTTTCAGGGTATACAGTGGCTTCTCGCAGACATGGCCACAAAGGTGGAAGCCGCACGCAGCCTCGTATATAACGCTGCATCTATGGTAGATAGAGGTATCAAAGACGTAGGAGGAGCTTCTGCAGCGGCAAAACTGTTTGCTTCAGATGTGGCGATGGAGGTCTCAACCGAGGCCGTGCAGATTTTTGGCGGCTACGGGTATATGCGAGATTATCCGGTTGAGAAATTCATGCGCGACGCTAAAATCACGCAAATTTACGAAGGAACAAATCAGATACAGAAGAATATCATTGCCCTCAATCTCATAAAAAAATACGGAAAATAATCCTTGCGCACTGCAATTTGTATGGTAAAATCGCTCTATGGATTTTCGTAGTGATTCCCCTTGGGAAAAACCTGAAGACATAATCAATCCCTTGAAGGAGAAGATTAAATCCCGCTTTTCTAAGGGCTCTCGTTTCCCCTTTGTTCTCGGCATAATCTTTATGCTCCTCATCATTACCTGGCCACATCGAACAGTAATATGGCCGTTGTACACAATCCAAACTAACGAAGTAGGGGTGGTCTTAAGATTCGGAAAATTAGTGAGGACTACAGACCCGGGTCTGCACTTTAAACTTCCTTTGGGAATTGAAAGAGTTATTCCTGTGAAAGTAGAGTACAACTACCAGGAAGAGTTCGGATTCCGAACTAAAGCCCCAGGGGTACGAACAGTATACAGTCAAAAATCCTATGATGAAGAATCATTAATGCTCACCGGGGACTTAAATGTTATGAATATAGAGTGGATTATTCAGTTTAAGGTAAAAGACCCCTTTAACGTGCTTTTTAAAGTGAGGAATGTAAATAAAACTTTGCGTGATATCTCAGAGTCGGTTATGCGTAAGGCGGTTGGTGATTATACTTTTAACGAAGTGCTCGCCAAAAGACTGGAAATAAGTGCTAAAGTCCAGGGCGATATGCAAAAAGTCCTTGATTCATATGATGCAGGCGTGAATATTGTTACTGTAAAACTACAGGATGTCAACCCTCCTCAGGCAGTAAAGCCGGCGTTTAACGAGGTAAACCAGGCCAAGCAAGAAAAGAAAAAGATGAAAAACGAGGCCGATGAGGTATATTACCGTATAATTCCTCAGGCAAAAGGAGAAGCCCTTAAGATGGTTAAAGAAGCAGAAGGATATGCCACCGCTAAGGTCAATCGAGCAGAAGGAGACGCAAAAAGATTCTTGCTTTTAAGGGAAGCGTATGCGCGTGCAAAAGAAGTTACGCAAAGGCGTCTTTATTTAGAAAATATGCGTGATATTTTAAAGGGTGCGGGGAAAAAGTATATCATTGATCCCGATCAAAAGGGAATCATTCCTTTACTGAGGTTAGAAAATGAACAATAAAGGTATCACATTAGCAGTAGTTGGAATTATCATTTTTGTGCTCGTTCTTCTGGGCAACCCTTTCTATATTCTTTATGAAGGAGAGCAGGCGGTTATTACTATGTTTGGCAAACCCAGAGGCAAACCGGTTCTTGAGGCGGGTTTAAAATTAAAAGTTCCTTTTGTTGAAAAAGTCAACAAATTTGAAAAACGGATACTTGAGTGGGATGGTTATGCCACTGAGATACCAACCAATGATAAACGCTTTATCTGGGTAGACACTACAGCAAGATGGCGAATTAAAGACCCTCTTAAATTTTTCAAGTCGGTATATAGCGAAAAAATTGCACAATCAAGACTTGACGGCATTATTGATGCGGCGGTAAGAGATATCGTTATGTCTCACAATTTAATCGAAATAGTCCGTTCCTCTAATCGAGTCCTAGAAGAATCGGACGATTTACAGCAGAAGAAAGAATTTATCGATGAAGGGGCTTTGGATGAAATAAGAGTGGGTAGAGATAAAATGCGCGAGCAGATTATAGAAAACGCGCGCGACACTGTCCCCCAATATGGCATTGAATTGATTGATATGCGAATTAAGCGGATAAATTATCTTGAAAAAGACAGAAAAGCTGTGTATGCGCGGATGATTGCTGAGCGCAAACGCGAAGCAGAGAAATATCGTTCGGAAGGAAGAGGAATACTCGCAGAGATAGAAGGTAAAACCGACAAGGAATTAAAGGGCATTCGCTCAGAAGCGTATAAACGCGCTCAAGGAATCAAGGGCGAAGCCGATGCAAAATCTACAAAAATTTATGCTGATGCCTACAATAAAGACCCCGAATTTTATTCTTTTTTGAAAACTTTGGAAACATATACCGTGACAGTAGATGAGAATACAACAGTGATCCTTACTACCGATGGCGATTACTTTCAATATTTAAAAGAAATCTCGCCTCATAAATCCTCTAGGTAATAGGAGGACGGAAAGGACGTCGCTTACGCCACCTTAATATTTTATAGAATATACACATAATTATTTTGACGTGAATACAGCAATTCTTTTAATCTCTTGCCCCGACCGAAAAGGCATTGTTGCCAGAGTCACTAATTTCCTCTATCACAACAATGGCAACATTGAAGGTGCCGATCAACATATCGATTCCCAAACAAAAACATTTTTTATGCGGATAGAATGGTCTTTGGAGGGGTTTGGAATCCCTCAAGAGAGCATTCCCCAATCATTTTCTCCTATCGCCGAAGAGTTCAATATGCAGTGGACTTTGTATTTTCGCAAAGAAATCCCTCGCCTCGCTATCTTTACATCAGCTGCAACCCACTGCCTTTATGACCTGTTGCTGCGTTGCGAGGAAGGGCAACTAACCTGTCAAATTCCCCTAATTGTGAGCAATCGTTCGGAGACAAGAGAAATTGCCGAAAGGTTCAAACTAAGGTTTTTTGATTTTGCGAAAACACACAAAAATAAAATTGAGGTGGAGAAGAAAGAGATTGCCCTCTTAAAAGAAGAAAAAATAGAATTGGTTGTACTGGCGCGATATACACAGATTCTCACAAAGCAATTTATCGCTGAATTCCCCAATCGTATTATCAACATTCACCATTCATTCTTGCCTGCATTCGTGGGCGCCAAGCCCTATGAGCAGGCTTACTCCAAGGGTGTAAAAATCATCGGTGCAACCAGCCACTATGTAACTGAAGAGTTAGATGCCGGCCCGATTATCGAACAAGATGTCGTCCGCGTCAGCCACAGAGATTCATTAGAAGACCTAAAGAGGAAAGGTAAAGATTTAGAAAAAGTGGTTTTAAGCCGCGCCGTACGTTGGCACCTCGAACGTAAAATCCTTGTGTATAACAACAAAACGGTCGTTTTTGATTAAAATATTTGTTTTTATCATAAAATAAATTGTCGTAGAACGCCCTAAGACATCACATTAAACCGGAGGCAAAGATGAAATGGGATAAACTCTTACGTTTTTTTCTCCTCTTGGTGTTTCTTGTCTGCGGGTGTACCTCGAAAGCGCCTCAGGAAAAAAAAATTGTCATCTGGCATTGGATGACTGACCGAAAAGATGCCTTTGGCCAATTAGCATCTCGATACGAGAATGAAACAAGCCTAAAAGTCGAGTTTAAATTATTTTTCCCTCCCGATCTCTATTCCCAAAAAGTAATCGCTGCCGCCCGTGCTGGCAATCTTCCCGATGTCTTTGGAATTTTAGGAGAGAAGAAAACCTTTGCTTCCTTTGTGAAAGCAGGACATATTATGCCTCTGACCTCCTATATGGAAAAAGATTCCGGAGAGTGGAAAAACAGGTTTTATCCCCAAACTCTGGATGTAGTCATCTTTAAAAATGCTAATGCCTATGGAGCTGAGGCGGGAATATATGGTGTACCTATCGATACGACTGTGATGCAATTTGTTTACAACAAAACACTCTTTCGAGAAGCCGGCATCAATCCCCACGGATATCCAAGAACATTTGAAGATTTTATAAAATACGCACAAAAAGTAAAAACTGCTTTAGGGGTAGATGGCTTTGTGTGTGGATGGGGGGAGGGCTGGCTCCTCAATGCACTGGCCACCGAGTGGGCGATTAACCTTATGGGAGAAGCCAAATTTTTTCAAACAATAAACGGCCAAATCCCTTATACTGACCAAGAGTGGATCGACGTTTTCTCATTTTTTGCACAACTAAAGAAATCGGATATACTTGCAACCAATATCGCAACGATGACAAACAAAGAGGCAGAAGACGCATTTGCAAAAGGTAAAGCTGCTCTTTCTTTCAACGGAACCTGGGCAGTAAATGTCTATGCGCAGCTTGCACCGGACTTGGAATACGCATTCTTTTCTCTGCCGAGAGTTTCAGGCACGCAACCTATGAAAATCTGGGGAGGTGCTGGTTCATCGTTTATGGTAAACAGTCATTCCTCTCGAAAAGACGAGGCAGTTAAATTTTTAAATTGGCTGACGCAAAAACCTCAGCAAGAATACCTCATTGAGGAAACAAGTAACCTCCCGGCAATCCGCGGGTGTGAAGAAAGCTTACCCTCTGTATTGCAAGATTTACTTTTAAATTTCGAGATGCTCACTCACCCTGATACCTGGCCGCGCAATGAAGATTCACGGGTAATTGAAGTACTCAACAGAGGCCTGCAGCAAATTATTGTAGGACTTAAAGGCCCTCGTGAGGTAGCAGAAGAAGTGCAAAAGACAAAAGAGAGAATTTCTCGCAGATGAAGCTTTCACTGGCAGAAAAAACCACAAACTTTTCTTTTGTGTTGCCCGCCTTATTCATTTTCTCTATGTTTTGGATCTATCCGTTTTTCTATACATTCATCTTGAGTTTCCAGGAATATGACATGATTTCCCCTCCCGCATTTGTCGGACTTGGAAATTTCAGTGAAGTATTTGGTGATCCCTCATGGTGGTCAGCACTCTACAACGGTGGCTTTATTACCTTCTGGGCACTCACCTTTCAGAACATATTGGCATTTATGCTGGCTTTAGCAGTGGATAAAGTGATACGGATGAGAAAATTTTACAGGGTTGTATTTTTCATCCTTCCCATTCTTTCCGAAGTCATTATAGGACTTCTTATGAAACAGCTCTTGATTTCTAATCCTCCGGGAAGAGACGTCTTTAATGAATTCCTAAAACTAGTAGGGCTTGGGCCTCTGGCGCACGAATGGTTGGGGATAGACCGAGCGCGTTTGGTGACTGCTTTAGTGCATTGCTGGAAAGGATTTGGCTGGGCATTTGTGATTCTCTTGGCGGGCTTACAGAGCATACCAGAGCAACTCTATGAAGCGGCACGGATTGACGGCGCCAACGCATGGCAGCAGTTCCGTAAAATCACCCTGCCGATCCTTATGCCAGTAATCACATTGGTCATTGTGCTTACAATCCTTGGTACTATGCAGGCATTTGCTATGATTCTTGCACTTACCGGCGGAACAGCAGGACTTACGGTTGTCCCGGTCATGAAAATTTATAATCATCTTCGAGGAAACCAGGCGGGGCTGGCCTGCGCCGAGGGTCTCATGTTAGGTATAATTCTTGTTGCAATATCATTTACAATGTTTTTTATTTCCAAAAAAATAAGGGAGAAGTACGGTGTACTACCACGCTAAAAAAATAATAATCCTTATTGTCTTACACACCTTCCTTTTCAGCGTGGCATTAAGTTGTATTTTTCCCTTTCTGTGGACGGTAAACGTCTCCCTCAAAACACAGGGGGAGTTCGATGCAGATTACGGCTTAAGGCCGGTTACCCACATCAACTGGAACAATTATAAAACCGTTCTCGTCAAGGAAGAATTCTGGCGATATTTCTTAAATAGTGTCTTCTATACCTTTATTACGGTTCTCTCAATCGTGTTTGTCTCTTCGCTTGCGGCGTATGGGTTCTCACGCTTGCAATTCCCTGGCAAACACTTCCTGTTTTATATGTTTCTCACCGCGATGATGATCCCTCTACCTGCAGGGTTTGTACCTGTATATGTTCTCCTCAATAAACTCCACCTCGTCAACAGAACCGGCTATGTATTGGCGATGACAAATATCGGGCTCTCGTTGAGCATTTATCTTTTAAAAACCTTTTTCGATCAGCTTCCGCGAGACTTAGAAGATGCTGCACGAATTGATGGGTGTAGCAAAGTTGGTATCTGGTGGAACGTAGGACTGCCTTTAGTTGCGCCGGCGCTGGCAGTCGTCGTCATATTCAACGCACTCAATGTGTGGAATGAATTTGTCCTGGCATCACTTATGTTCACTGATTATACACTCATGCCTCTACAGGTTGGGCTAATGGAATTTTCCAATCGACTCGTCACACAACATACACTTATTATGGCTGCGCTTACGGTTGCTGCGCTTCCAATTATTCTTCTCTATTTACGGATGCAGCGCCAATTTGTAAGAGGCCTTACCGCAGGAGCACTAGTAGGATGAGAAGGAAAAGCAAAAAGCGAAAAGCAAAAAGCAAAAATATTTTCTTCATTCTCTGCATCTCTTTCTACCTGCTACTGGCTACTGGCGACTGCTGGGGGCAGAACTCTTCTGAGTATGTAAAAAAAGCATGGGCACTCAAAGGTGAAGGTAAAATTGAAGAAGTTTATGCAACAACCGATGAGTGTATTGCCAAATTGGGTCTCGAAGCAGATAGTTTAGCAAAAACACTAACTGACTTTCCTTCTAAAGGTGAGGAGGGCAATTTTGGCGTGATGAATGACGTAGCAACCTGCTACTTCATCAAAGGAGAAGCATTGAGAGATGAAGGCAAGCCCGAGGAAGCAAAGCAGGTATTGAGTGAAGTCGTCCAGCGATACCCCTATGCTCAAGCATTCGATCCCCGGGGTTGGTATTGGTCAATAAAAGAAAAATCAGAAATCATTATCGCACAAATTGAAGGAAGGGTCTATGAGCCTCCGCATCGAATTGAAGAAGAAGTAAAAGTATCCCTTCACGACGAAGGGGGAGAGTTCCCTGTTCGCTATGCGAAATACGGCCAATTCGTTGGGGTAGGAACCCAAGAGTATAGATATGTAATGAAAGACCCGATAGGGTTGGCCAAAGCTGTTGGGGAGGGGATTTATCCCAACTCAACTTCGTTAAAATTTGACCCTGAATTCATCAAAATTAAAAAGAAACTCCCTAAGATTAACCACTGGGATATTGCCAGCAGCCGTGATTTGAGCACAGCCTTTTATAAATGGTGCCTTGCTCCCGAGCCCCAAGGAGTTAAGCAGTTCTTCATTGCTGATATTTTAGAGAGGAGTGGCCTCACCAAACAGGCTGTGAAGGCATACTATGCTCTTCTTGTCCACTTTCCAAAAAGTTATGGGTGGACCTACTGGCATACTCCCTGGTATACAGGGACGGCAGCTCTCTATCGATTAAAGCATATTCTAAAGGAAAATCCACAGTTAGGTCTTAAGCTCCAAGATGCATCTATTGAGGTCATCAATGGATATGACAATAATATACGAAATGATCGTTTTGTGGTAAATCCTGGGAAACTAACTAAAATGTCATTTTGGGAGAAGTTTTGGGCCACAAAAAGACTCTGTCAAAAAAAGAAGGTAAGCTTACGCAAGATTCTAGAAACAAGGGGAGGAGAGAAGGTAAAACTTATCAAGTATGGAAGCGGTGATTGGCAACTCATGGTAGATAATAAACCCTTTCTCATAAAAGGCCTCACCTATACACCCACACGAGTGGGAGAATCCCCGGATAAAGGTACGCTCCAAAACTGGACTACTCAGGATATAAATAAGAACGGCCTTATTGATGGCCCTTACGATACCTGGGTTGATTCTAACAACAACAATATCCAGGATGAAAACGAGAAAGTCGTGGGCGATTTCCAACTTATGAAAGATATGGGTGTCAATGCCATACGACTCTACCATCAACCCTTTCAACTCAATAAAGAACTGTTAAGGAAAATGTATGGGGAGTATGGAATTTATGTCATACTGGGAGATTTCCTGGGAAAATATGCCTTAGGCAGTGGCGCAAGCTGGCAGGAAGGTACTGACTATAACAATTCTCTCCACAAAGAAAACATGCTCAACAGCGTAAGGCAAATGGTTTCAGAATTTAAAGATGAACCTTATGTGTTAATATGGCTTCTGGGTAATGAAAACGTCTACGGTGTTGCCTGTAATGCTGACAAGCAACCCGAAAGCTTCTTTACCTTTGTGAATGAGGCTGCGCGTCTCATAAAATCTCTTGACCCTCAAAAGCGGCCGGTAGCGATTGCTTCAGGCGATACGCTCTATTTGGATATTTTTGCTCAGCACTGCCCTGACGTAGATATATTCGGTGCAAATATGTACAGAG
>CP070807.1:1380223-1390504 GCA_020343695.1 Candidatus Omnitrophota bacterium
TGATAAATTCTCTTTCTTCGGAATACCCCTTCTGCGTAGGAATCATCCAGTTCTCAACCTCAACTATGGAAATCTCGTCAATGCCAATTCTTTCACATAATTCAAAAAGTAAAGGGATTTCCCCAAAATTGAAATGTGTCGCAACAAAGTTCACCCCGATTATAGTCTCTAACCCAATCCTCTTTTTGCATTCTATTAATTTTTTAACATTCTCTAAAACTTGATCATAGCTCGCTCCTTCTCTTATCTTCTCAAAATTCTCCTTGCAAGGAGAATCAACCGAAATGACAATATTTTTAAAATATTTAAGAATCGGTTCTATATTTTCATTGGAAACCACAGTTCCATTTGTAATTACAGTAAACTCGATCCCTTTTGAAGTACCGTATGCAAGAATATTCATAAGGTTCTGGCATAAAAGAGGTTCACCCATACCTTGTAATTTTATTTCTTTTAGAGGGCGAATTTGGGCAACTATCTTTTTAAAATCCTCAAGACTCAAATCTTTATTTAAACGACGGGGGTTGATGGTTCTCCTCGTGCAAGTTTTACACTTACAATTGCATTTTGTAGTCGGCTCTAATTGAATGAAATTTGGTATTGGTAAAGGTACATCTTTCTTGAGCATACGATAATCGATATCTCTCTTTCTCTCGATCGAATATATTTTCGCCAACCTATACTTCAAAAATGCCAAAAAAGATTTTTCTCCTCTCTCGCTTTTATCCACAATTTTTAGCTTTCTAAGTGTTTTTATTACTTCCTTTGCGACTTAAGAACGCGAATTATATTACAAACTAAGTCTGACTTAAAGACCAACCGTTGTGAAAGTTCAAAATAAATCATTGTAATTAACTCTTTCAAATATATCTAATCTCCCTCCATATCCTGCATTGCGAACTTTGCGGCCATGACTTTCAAAATAGCTTCTGACCGTAGAATAACTTTTCCTTATTTGCGAATCAAAATTTTCAAAATGGCCTTGTTCTCGTCGTATAGAGAGATTAGCTAAATCGGCTTCGGGTATCTGAGAAACATCATGAAAGAAAGCTTTGGAGAAATCTTTAGCCTCATCTAGCTTGTAATCGCAATCACAACCCATAAGATACACACTCGTAAATCCCATATAAAACGCGATAGGAAGGCATACGTCTATTATGATCGTTAACCCCCAGCATGTCTCTTCCAATATATCGGTGGAAAAATTACCTTCCCACACTTTTTTTGAAAGATCCAGCCGCATAAAACGCACAGTATCTCTGGGAAGTTTATTTTGCTCTCTTAGCAGGGAAGATGCGTAATAATCAAAAAAACAGATAACGCTCTTATGCTGAGAGAGTTTATCGAGAAGCTCTGGATGAATATATTTTCCGTAATTCCAAAAATGTGGGTCGCCTACACAGTAAAAACACTTACGTAAGTTTAAAAACTCCTCATGTAACACGAACCAATTAGTCACAAACGTAAACTCGTTTCTTAATAATTTAAGATTCTGATATTTCAACGATGGGCCGTTTCCTAAAATGAAGCAACGTTTCCCTCTGTATTTATTTTTGAGTGTAATTAATTTTCTGTCATTGGCCGTAAGGGGAAATCCATGAGTTGCCGTAAAATGCGGAATCTTCCTAAGTAGTTTTCTGTGTTGGGGACTCAATCTGCGATTTATAGAAGGCCCAATACGAAAACGGCGTTTATAGACGTAGGCCGGATTTAATAACTTCAGGAACTTCATCTAATTATTGCTGGCGTAACAATCTTATTCATTCTTTATGCAAAGTAAGAGGACGCATCTCCTACAGTTTTTTATCCCCAAGGTTATTTCGCATTATGAGCTCAGCAATCTGAAAATCCAACTCATTATCAATGTCGATTCCTTCGATCCCACCAATCTCAAGCATATATGGAGCATCACCAATGCGACATTTTCTCTCTAACAGCGGATTGCGCCGGATAGCATATAGTCCGGTAGTCTCCCTAACAACAGGTTGGGCGTCTTGGGAACGGGGCAGCACTTGAGGGTTATAGTTTATTGGTTTTTCAGCAAACCAAAACCAAGAATAGATTCGGTTCACAGTAAATACAGAATCATATTCGGAGTGTTCTTCCAAAATCTCTAAGGCCTTATTGATTGTTTGCGACCCCAAGAAGGGTGAGGTCACAAACAGCTGTACATAAATATCAGCGTGAATCAGGTTCGCTTCATAGAGAAGTAAATCATTCCCATTTGCATCGTCACCCGCCAGATGCTGGGGACGGTCAATGGTATATGCACCGATTTTGCCTGCACGGGCTTTAACTTCCTTGCTATCTGTATCCACAAACACCGCCTCCACTTTACTATTCAACGCTGCCTGCAAGACGTGCTCAAATAGAGGCTTCCCGCCCAGATTCCTGAAGTTCTTCCCCGGAACACGTCTGCTTGTGGTTTTTACAGGAATGAAC
Organism: Candidatus Omnitrophota bacterium; assembly: GCA_020343695.1. GTDB lineage: Bacteria > Omnitrophota > Gorgyraeia > Duberdicusellales > 4484-171. Next base: position 1,382,666 of record CP070807.1, read on the forward strand.
GCAACACAGTGATATTTTTTAATCGGCTTTCTCACTTTTCTCCCTTTCGGCTTTTATAAAATTCCTCAATGCACTCCAAGAGTCCCTGTCCTAAATCAAGATAGTAATCATCCATCAATTTTTTGGCAATTTTGGGATTATAAGAATAAGGGGTTATTTGATAATGGGATTCAAGAGATTTAATCCCTTTCTTCGAATACTCAACACGAATCTTTTTATTCAATATCTCGTTAATCATTGTAAATAGTTCAGTTATCCGAACGGGATGGGATCCTGTAATCAAAACACATTCGTTCTGATGCTGCTTATCTAAAGCTCTTACGCTCAGACGGGCGGCATCACTGGCATGGATGTATTCCCGTACTTCTGAACCATCACCATAGTATTCAATTTTTCCCCTCTCAATAGCTTGCTCCAGGAAGCGATACACACTGTTCTGTTCATCAGCACGAGGTCCGTAAGGTGTACCGTAACGAAGAATTGTAAAATTTAACCCATAAAATTTGTAGTAATCATCAATGAGCGACTCGCACGCTTGTTTGGTAGAACGATAAATACCTCCAGTAGCAGAGTAGACATAGATAGAACTGGCAAACATGAACCTTTTTACTTTCGCTTTTACGCAGGCTTCTAAAATAATGGTATTGCCCAAGATGTTGTCTTTCACTGCATCTAAGGGGTGCTGAATGCATTCATCAATATCAGCAATAGCAGCAAAATTGTATACAATATCCGCTCCTTTAACTGCCTCAATAACAGCTTCCTCATCTAAGATATTCTTGGTTATCATCTTGCTGCTATCTTTCAAATGCTCTGATTTTTTATTATCGAATACGAAAGTATCATATCCTTCTGCCAACAGTGCATCTACCACATAGCTTCCAAGAAATCCTGATCCCCCAAACACTACTACTTTCATTCCATGTCCTCCTTAATTAAATACGAGAACATACCTCATTCAGAGTCGATAAATCCGGCAATCGGAACTTCAATTCTCTTTTAGCTAAAGGGTTTGTGGCTGTTTCATCTAACCGTGCAATGAAATGCAATCCACACTGCTGGGCAGCCTCCAAATCGCTTACTGCATCGCCTACAAGAACTACACTGGAAGGAGGCAATCCATCTTTCTCAATAATCAAGCGGCAAATCTCTGATTTTTTTTTGGGAGTTCCATAAGCGCCCTTGAAATATTTACGAATACCTCGTTTTTCCAATATAAGCTGTAATTCTGTCTCCGGTGTACTCGACACTACATAGAGACTATAATTCCGGTAATGTTGAGAAATAAATTCATAAGCGCCTTTTATATACGGTGCAGCGATGACTTTCTCGATACAAAAGCGAGAGAATTCTGATGCCAGCTTTTCAAGTTTTTCTTCACTTACAGGCTGATTAAGAAACTCCTTTAAGATTATCCGAAATTTCTCATATCGTGAGACGCCAAGGTTGTTTAAGTGTAAATCCCTGATTTGTTGCCTGGTACCTTCAGGGTAGTTCCGAAATAGATGCACAAAAGCATGCGTTTTAATATCAAGAGAATCAACAAGAACCCCGTCAAAGTCTAAAAGTACAACTTTAATCATCTATATTCTCAACTCAGGTAGCTTCCTTTAAATCGCGAATCAAATTTTGAACGGCTTGAATTTCCATTGCCAGGCGGCACTGCCGTGTATAAGCAGAAGCGTGGGGAGTAAGAAGTACCTGCTCAAATTCAATTAGGCGTCCTTTGTATGGTTCCTGGGAAAACGCATCACACCAAGCCCCTGCAACTTTTCCATTCTGGAGTGCCTCGATTAACGCAGACTCGTCCATAAGTTCACCCCGTGCAGAGTTAAGCACAATCACTCCCTCGCGCATATTATCGAACTCTTTTTTGCCTAAAATCAAGTCTTTTCCGCTGGCATGCAATGTAATCACATCTGCTATTTTAAGGCCGTCGTCTAACCTAACAACTTCTTCTCCCTCAACGACTGAACTTTTATCGATGAGTGGGTCACACACAAACACTCTGGCGCCAAACCCTCTCAGAAGCCTTGCCATTTCTCTGCCAATCCGCCCGTATCCAACTACCAGAACTTTTGTCCCCGCCAAGCTGACTCCGATCTGCCTCTTCCAATGGCCTGAATGCAGAGAAGTATTCATTGATATCAATTTTCTGCACAAGGTAAGTAATGCTGCGATAGCCATCTCGCTCACAGATTGAGGAGGGCAATCCGGTGTATTGGAAACTTTGATGCCAAGTTCTTCTGCGACAGTAAGGTCTACATTCTCCATGCCAATACCTACTCTGGCAATGGCTTTTAAGGCATGTGCTGACGACAATACTTTCTGGGTTAAAGGTTCTGTTCCGGCAATAAGACCCGCTACTCCTTTAAGGTGGGCAATAATTTCATCTTCGGTTAACCTGCGGCCATAGGGATTAAGAGCGACTTGGAAGCCGGCTTCCTCCAACATTTTTTTTGGACCGTCACTTATCTGGGCAAACGATGAAGTGCTAATAGCTACTTTTAATTTCATATTTCGAGTTTATTTATGAATAATTTTACATCTATCAGCTCTTTCTTGCAATTGTTTTCTATAACAATAGAATGAATAAGGTACCGGAAAGGTCGTCTTGACGGTAGAAAATAAATAAGCTACGGTAATGTATGGAGCGTGCTTTCTATACCTGTAGCTCTTCGGTAATCACCTTGCTCTTTGTAGAGTTGCTTTGCTTTATTGTAGTGCTTGCGAGCGAGAGGGTATTGTTTTAACTGATAATACACAAAGCCAAGGTTATGGTAGGCAAGGGCATAGCCTTTCTTTTTCTGGACAGCAGCTTTTAAATATTGTAGAGCTTTCTTTGGCTGGCTATATTTTGTTGCATATAAATATCCTAAATTGTTATAGGCTACTGCATCATCGGGATTCAGAGCAATGGCTTTTTCATAGTAGAGGCAGGCTTGTTGAAAATCATCTAATTTATCATAAGCTAAACCTAACTCTCTGTAAGCGTCGGAATAGTTGGGGTCTATCTCGATAGCTTTCTTGTGGGCTGCGAGGGCTTGGCGTGGCTGGTTTAAGTTATTATAGCTTAACCCGAGATTGTAATGGTAATCCTCATTGGTGGGGTCAATTTCGACTGCCTTTTGATAATTTTGTTTTGCTTTTTGGTGTTCTTTCAAATAATGATAACAATTACCAAGGCCAATGTAAGACCCACCACTTTTAGGGTCTGTTTGAATGGCTTTCTGGTAAAAACCAATAGCTTTTTTAAAATAAGAAGTATTATTTTGTTTTTTTGCCATATCAATATACACATTGCCGAGCCCATGGTATGCATTCGCATAAGAAGGGTCTAATTGAACGCTCTTCTCATAATAAGTTATTGCCTGTTGATATTCGTCCGCCTTTTCATGAATGCGTCCTATATTATAATATGCAACAGGGTATTGGGGATTTAGCTCAATAGCTTTCCGGTAGTAAGTAAGAGCCTTCTTAAATTTATTTAAAGAATAATAGGTATTGCCGAAATTATTATATACTACAGGATTACCTGGTTTTATCTCAACAGATTTTTGGCAATACTTAATCGCTCGTTGGTAGTCACCGGTCTTATTATATACACGGCAAAGATTGCTGTATCCTTCAGCGTAGGATGGGTTGACCCTCACAGCTTCCTCATACGAACTAATTGCTCTAACATAGTCTTTAAGGGCGAAGTAAATATTCCCCAGATTATTATGAGCTGAATCAAGATCTGGGTTTAGTGTAAGTGCCTGTCTGCAATATACAATGGCCTGTACATAGTCACCGGCATTCTTGCTTACAAGACCAAGATTACAATAGGCGTCCGCGTTGTAGGGATTTATTTCCAGAGACTTCTTATAATAATCGACGGCTTGAGTATCATCTTCAAGTTCGTAGTAGGCGTTACCCAAACTGTTAAGAGTTTTATCGTCCCTGGGATTAATCCGTAAATCCATCTTATAATAGTAGATAGCTTTTTTGGGTTGTCCTGATTTTTTATACGCAACGCCGATATTATAGTTCGCAAAAGAATGTTGGGGGTTAATCCGAAGAGCTCTTTTATAGCACTCAATTGCCTTATGATATTCTCCTTCATCGTCCAGGATACATCCCAGAGAAATATGAGCGTCGGCAAAATCAGGGTCTAAGGAAACTGTTTTTTGGAAATATTCACGGGCCTTTTCCGTATTATTAAGAAAATTGTAATTTGAACCGAGAGTATAAAGTGCCGGAACGTATCGAGGATTGATTTCAATTGCTTTTTGATATGCAGCAATAGCTTTTTTGCGCATATCTAAAGTGCCATACGTAAAACCTAAGAAATACACAATGATCTCATTCTCAGGATACTTTCCACGAAGATCCCTATATAATCGTAACGCGCGGCGGTTCTGCCTTTGCATCAAACTCCTAAACCCTTCGAAGAAAGCCATCGCATCCTCTTTCGGCATTAATCCTTTCTTATAATCCTCTATTAACTTTAAGCTATCTTGAACAAAGTGATCGGTCTGGCGCACTGCCAATGTATTCTTGAAATTACGAAAACACTCTTCTGCCTTATCAAAATTGCCTATAGCGCCATACTTTATACCATTCGAGAATCCCCGAGGGCTTCTAAAACTATCTATAATCCTATTTAAGAAATGGGTTCTGGGAAATTCCTTTGCAGAAATCCGAGAGTAGCAGAAAGGAACAAAGCAGATGTTTAATAAAAGGCCGGCAAGGACTACGGTGAAGAAAAATTGATATACCCAACCTCTTTTCATCTAGCTTATTATATCAGATAGTTAAGAACTGGATTTGGAACCATTAGAATCAAGGGACTATTTGATAGGTCTATCTTCCCCTAAATTGCATCTAGTATCGCCTTAATTGTCTTAGATTTATTAAGGGTGAAAAAATGTATCTGCTCGACTCCCTTTTTTATAAGATCCTGGCATTGTCTTATGGTAAATTCAATTCCCATCTTTTCCATCTCTAGGGGCTTGCCACTAAAACGCGCCATTTCCTCTTCGATGTTTTGGGGAATTGTTGTTCGACAGACAGAAGCAAACTGTTTGACTTTTGCTACGTCGGTGAGGGGTAAAATACCCGGCAAAACAGGAATGGTAATACCCTTCTTTTTCATCCTATCTAATAAGGCATAATAATGACTATTATCAAAAAACATCTGAGTTACCGCAAAATCAGCACCAGCATCAATTTTCTGTTTTGTGTATTCCAAATCTTCCTCCAAAGAAGACATCTCAATATGTCCTTCAGGATATACGGCAACACCTATACAAAAGTGGCCATACTTTTTTATAAATGTTACCAGGTCCCGCGCATAACGGAAATCCTGTGCGGAAAAATCAAAATCACTAACATCCTGGGGAACGTCACCACGTAAAGCCATAATATTTTCAATACCTTTTTCTTTATATTCATTTAAAATGGACTCTATTGAACTTTTTCTAGCACCAATGCAAGTAAGGTGTGCCATAATCTCAAGCTCCTTCTCTTGCAAAAGCGTATAAACCGCTTCTTTAGTCCGCTCTTGAGTTGTTCCTCTCGCACCACAAGTCATAGATATATACAAAGGATTGCTTTCTTTTAGACTTCTAACCGTAGTAACAAGAGACTTTTTGCCTGCTTCCGATTTAGGCGGGAAAAACTCAAAAGACACTCCTCTATTACGCTGTTTGAGAATAGTGGTTATCTTCATCAGTTTTGTTAGAAAAGTTCTATTCGAAGAAACGCGCGTAAGCGCGATGAAGCCGCTCCCCGGGTAGGGCTCGAACCTACGACCTATTGGTTACGAACTGACTCACATTACTGTGAGAGTCGGACTATACCTTTACCATATCCGTATCGGACTTAGGTAGCGAGTGTCTAGTCTCTGCACCTTCCCCGACGTTACGTCGGGGCTTGGCTCAGGATTGCCCTTAACTTGAAGGGTTCCCCTGAATTTACTCGCTTTTTCAACCTGCAGTTTCCCGCAGGAGCTGCTAACTTGGGCATGAATTTCACGGTGACAATTAGCACAAAGCAAGGCACACTTATTCAGTTCTTCCTTTACTCGCTTCCAGCTACGTGTATATCCTCGAGAAGAAACGCTAAAATCTTTTTCGGAAGAACTAGCGTGATGGAATTCCAATGCTTCCACGCATCGATCATACCCACATCGTTCGCACCTGCCGCCTTTATATTCAAGAGCCATTTCCCTTATCTTTTTTCTTCTTTTACGAACTGCGGCTATTAAATATTGCCGGCGGTCTGCATAACGACGCTTCTCTCGCTTTGCCAACTTCACCTCCTTCATTCACCCGAGACATTTGCCTCGGACTAAGCCCTCGGCACAGCCAACCGCTCTACCAACTGAGCTACCGGGGAAAGAAATTTCAAAGAAAACTTTTCACCATCCCGAAGATTAACATCTGGGGTCTCTTCATTCGGGACCGGGGAAAAACCAAATTTTCTAAGAACGATGCTAATTATAGCGTATTTGTCAATCAACGTCAATAATCCCTTTTAGTGGGAACTACGCCCCTATTCTTCCGGCAGGCATATGTTATCTGCGAACATCAACATTGACATTCCCCCTCATCCGCGCTACGATTATACACACTTTTAATATATCACTGAAGGGTAAGATACATATATAATTAAGTATAGTGTCTTCTTTGGGGGAGGTTTTATATGTTGCGGAAACTGTTTGTCTTTTCTGTTGTTGCGGCTGTACTGGTTGCGGGGATGATTGCGATTCCCCAAGTTGCACAGGCGGATTGCCCGCCAGGTTACCCGGTTAATTGCGGCAGCTATTGTTGTGATGCCAGGAGTGTGTGTGCAGGGGGCACCTGTTGTCCCGTAGGGTACCCCAAGCTTTGTGGGGGCCAATGTTGTGCGGCTGAAGATACTTGTATAAGTGGCACCTGTTGTCCAGCAGGTTACACCGTTAGCTGCGGGGATTATTGCTGTGAGCCTGGTTCCGTGTGCGCAGATGGCGGCTGTTGCCCGCCAGGCTACACCGTTAACTGCGGCACATACTGCTGTGAGCCTGGTAACATCTGCACAGATGTCGGCTGTTGCCCGCAAGATTCACCCGTTGACTGCGGGGATTATTGCTGCGAGAAAGACACCGTGTGTTGTGAGGATGGCTGCTGTCCCACCAGTGATAAAACTTGTGCGGAATGCGGGGAATTGTTGATAAGTTCTGTTGACATTGGATTACAACGCTCCGCTAATCTGCGAAACTTTGTTGTTGAAGCCCGTCAAGATTATGCCAACTGTATACGCGAAATACCTGATGGCTGTCAGTATACCTGTGGCAAACAGCTCTACAATAATCTCCCTGGATGCGATAGTGATGATTACAATGATGCCGGCCACCGGGCTTGCGTGGAGACTTCTCTCTCAGGTGCAAGGCTTGAATGTGAACGGCAACAAGGTCAATGAGACAATATTCAAAAAGTATTGACAAGAGGATATTATGCCACCATTAATCCCGCCACATATATTGCGCATGCTCAATCTTAACCCAGTCCTATCTTTTATTTTTAAAGTGCTCGGGGTAGGGTTGGGCGGCGTTATCATGGCTGTAGTGTGCGACGTTATCTACGATAGGATCGAACGGGTGATTAAGAAAGAGCCCGGCGATAAGCTCAAAGATATGAATGTACCGGTCAGTGTCTGCGGGTTTATCGTGGGCGCCGGCATTGCGATATTCCTTATTTTCTTTAGAAGATAAATCGGGGCGATACAGCCAAAGCCATGAAACTTAAATACAAAATCGATAAAAATAATCAGCTCATAATTACCCGCGGCCGGCAAACTCTACAACCCCAAGGCATC
>CP070807.1:1390604-1420933 GCA_020343695.1 Candidatus Omnitrophota bacterium
GTATCTTGAACTACTATATAACTATTTAAAGATACGAAGGGAGAATACAGCTTCAATTCCTTTAAGACATGGTCCTTGCTATGGCATGAGTCGAGTGTAACAAGCACCTTACGATTCTTTACTTGTTTGGCTATTGCATTAGTTACTTCTGGAGATACAGAATTCCCCTTAATAAATTCAACACGTTCTCTCCAAGTTTTAAATTTGAATACTTTGGGGTTGTGATTTTCAATATCTACAGTTATTACTTTCCCCTTTTCATTAACTTTTTCAAGAATAGTTGCATAGAATAAACTGGTTCCTCCATTACTTGTGCCTGTTTCAATTATTAAATCAGGTTTTATTTCAGATATTATTTCTTGCATTACCCAATTATCATTGGGATATTGCATAGATGGTATTCCTAAGTAGTACGTATGGTAAGGTTTGGTGCTATAATAAATTTTATGAAATTTTTCTATTATCTTTTGGTCATTGAGTTTCTCGGTGAATTTCGCAGCCGATGATATTAAAAAAAATGAAAATAATCCTATTAGCAGAATGGAACTTGGCCAAAACAATATTTTGATATCCTGCATAATAAGATAGGAATTGTCCTTTTTGCTCGATATTTTTAGTAATACAGCTGTCAGCATTAGAAATGTAGCCAAGATTAAACCCGAACTTATCTTTATCCCTATAAAGCCCAAGTCGATCATTGATTGACCTATGATTTTTACTAAGGTAGAGTAAACAACTAGCAAAACACTTATTATCGCTAAAAAATTTGATAGCTTTTTCATCTCCCCTCCTCATTGATTATTATACTCTCACCTCGCCTTATTTTCTATAAAAATGGTCACTTCCACTCGGAGGTCCTTACGCTTTTGCGAACTAAAAATATCCGCGGTATGGAGAGGTAAAAATTAAATAATGGGCTGGTAGTGGGTTGGAACTTAAAGAAGGCTAAACCCACTGAATTGAAGTATTATGTGTTTTCAAAATGTGTTTGACATACAATATGAAAGTGATATTTTAATGGTAAAGTAAGTTACCACGTTTCTTCAATAAAACAAACTAACGAGTTCAAAAAAGGGGGTTATATGCCACTTAGAATTATCGTAACTAAGAAAGAATCGGGAATTTTTATAGTGTCGCTGGTTGGTTCTATTGATTCCGAAACCTGCATGAATCTTGATAAAGAAATAGGAAAAGTTTTAGATTCCTCACCCAAAGGGATTATTTTTAATATGGAGGGGGTAAATTATATATCGAGCTTGGGTTTAAGTATCATGTTCAGGATAAAGAAAGCCGTTGAGAAGATTGGCGGAACTTTAATCATGACAGGTATTCAGCCAAAGATAAAAAAGGTATTTGATGCAGTAAAATTCATTCCTGACCATATTTTCGAAAATATGGCAGAGGCCAACAAACATTTTGATGATTTCCTTGCCTATGTACAAAGGGAAGAGACAGAAGAACCGGATGCTTTTCCTTTTACGGAATATAGAAACGCGTAGTTCTTCCGAACTCATTTATCTTTCAAAATTTAAATTTTAGCCCTCTGCGATAGAAGATACTACAGAGGGTTTTTTATTCTGTGTGAGTATAGCATGAAGAGGTAAGCAATAATAACAATTCATAAAGAAAAGTGGAGTGATTAAACTGCCTGCCAACAATTAACGACACTGTCTTTATCTTCCTCAATAAAATATTCCTATAAATAACCAAGAGACTTCAGACGTTCCATTCTTTGGCGCAGGTCCTCTTGTGAAGAACCGTCAAGGATTTTTTTCTTGTGCGCTTTCAAAGGAATAAATTTGATGTGGCGTATTATACAAGGACGTTGGTCGGGAGGAACAAAAGATATTTGGAGAAAAAAACGTTTATCGTTCACATTGACTACACCCAAGTCAATATAAGAGAAAAAAGATTGCCCTAATTTTCGCGCCAACGTAATATCTTGAGGGATACTAAATGGACTCTGGGAATCAAACCGAAACTGTAACCCAACTTTCTCTGTTGAATGGGGGAAACTATTAAATGACTGCAGGAGTATAGACACGCGATAGGCGCCGTTCGGCAAAGAAGAAGAAAAAATAAGAGGTGCTGGACGTCCATTTGCGGGGACACAGAAGAGGCCGAACCGAAGCCAATGTGTATTGAGAAACCAAGGTGTTTTAAAAAGCCTCTCATTCAGAGTAGCAGTTGATATTCTCGAATCAACATCTGCTGTAAATGCATTTTGAGGCGCAATAGAAAAGTGTGTGATGGGAAAATAGAAAGAAAAATCAGGTGTTGTATTTTTTTTCGACTCCTCATAACGCTTTTTATATGGTCAGAGTCTCCTGAAACTTTTCTTCAAGCTTCTCAACGGTAGAAGGCTCCTCCTCTACGATATTCCTTGTCTCTTTTGGGTCTCTCTGTAAATCATAGAGACTATCGGGAAAATACTTATAGTGAGTTGTCCGGATTGAATCCTCTGTAAATACAGCGTCTTTTGCGAATTTATTATTGCGGATAACTTTAAGAAGGTTTATTCCATCCATAGTCTTATCCCAGGGAAGAGATATCTTAGAAATATTTAAAATAGTTGGTGCGATATCAACTGATTCTGTCAATGCAGAAACTTTTGCACCATCAGGAATCAATGGCGGATAAATCATTACCAAGGGAACCTTAATGACTGAATCCCAGGGAAGACCCCCATGAGCAAGATGATTGTGCTCACCTAAATTCTGCCCATGGTCAGAAGTGATGATGACTAATGTATTGTCATCGAGATTAAATTCTTGAAGGTCGTTCAATAATTTTCCAACCCATTTATCAACATGTTTCAAGTTGCTATCGTAGAAACCCTCAAGAATTTCAAGTTCTCGTTGATTGAATCCTTCGGCACTCTCCTTTTTAGGGAGCCGAAATTTTTTTCTCGCTTCCCTTATGGCAGAAACATCAAAACCCTCGAGAAACTCTCTATCTTCATCTCTGGGGTGATACGGTTCATGCGGCGACATAATGTGGCAGTATATGAAAAATGGATATCTTTTATTTTGCCTTATCCATGTCCCTACAGTAGTAACAGTGAGCATAACCTCGGCTGGCATCTGCTCTCCACGAGCTTCAATATAGAAACATTCATCGAATTTCTTTATAAGATAGGAGTTCTCGTTAAACATTGGGTGAGGATGAAAGATAACAGTATAGTAACCATACCGGGAAAGTAATTCAGTTAAAAAAATTTGCTGATTGTCAAAATTTCCAAAGATTAATTCTGGCGAGGATTGCTTTATTCCCCATACCCAACCATCGGTTTCAAAAATAGGTAATGAAAAATATCTCGAAAAGAATATTTTCGGCAGAGCGCCACTTGTATGTGTGGCATTTGTGAAATGATTGAGAAAGAGGGCACCTCTGCGAGCGGCGGCATCTATGAAAGGCGTCGTATTCCTCTCATAGCCGTAACAACCAAAATGGTCTGCCCTTGCTGCGTCTAAAACGATAAATAGAATGTTAGGGCGTGAAGTCTTAAATATTCCTTTTTCCTTTTGGAGAGAAAATAGGAATAACAGCGCTACAATAATTAATACGCTAACAAGAACGATTGTTCTTTTTGAAAAGAAAGTACGCTGCATCAAAGCGATTTTATCATATCAGATGAGAAGTGTCGATTGAAAAATTGGCACAGTATCACCTCGTTGTCCTCCTGAATCAAAATATATTGCAGATAATTTCTATTTGAAATATACTGAGTAAAATTAATTGTGGCTTTCTGTTATAAGACTTATTACAAGAGGCCTTTTCATATCCATTCTTTTTTACCCGCTTGCACCTGGAAAACGTAAATCTCATTGAATTTAGTCTCTCTGTGATGTAAGATACTACAGAGGGTTTTTTATTTTCTCTTACTGCTTTAAAAGGTGGAGACTTCATTCGCTAAATGGAAAAAATTTCTATTCAACAATTAAGTACTTTCTTTGGGAAAGAACCCGTCGGTGAACCATTTCGGATATTTTCACTCAGTCATTTATCTGCAATTGCTCTTATTGTTCTCTTTATTTTTCTGTCATGTTTTATATTAAAAAGAGAACGCTTTCGAAGATATAGAAAGCACTACCGGTATATCATCGTCTTTCTGTTAATAATACAGGAAATATCTTATCAGCTCTGGCATTGCCATGTAGAAGATTTTCACTGGGGCACTCATCTTCCTTTGCATCTTTGTGGAATTGCTGTATTTATATCAATATTGCTCATGATTACTAAAGATTATACTCTTTATGAAGTTCTCTATTTTTGGGGCCTTGCCGGTGTAACACAAGCTATTCTTACTCCTGACATTGGCATCTATGGATTTCCTCACTATCGATTTTTTCATATATTTTTATCCCACGGCCTGGTTATTTCAACAGTGTTTTATATGACTATTGTTGAGAGATTCAGACCGGTTATTGCTTCTATAAAGAAGGTATTTATTATCATCAATATATATTTCATATTTATTATATTCATAAATATAATTACAGATGGAAATTATCTTTTCATTTGCAGGAAGCCGGAAACCCCTTCGCTCCTCGATTTTCTTGGCCCCTGGCCCTGGTATATCTTATCTCTTGAATTTGTTGGTTTGGCCTCTTTATTTCTACTTTATACTCCCTTTCTATTAAAAGATTATTTGACGAAGAGAAGGGAATTGTCTGGAAATGAGAAATAAATTCAATTTCTCCTTGATATAACCATGGGTAGCGCAAAATTTTTACTAAATTGAAGGAGCTTTGTTTTCTCTTACCATTTTGGAATTAAAGTGATATAATTAGCAGTAAGGAGGTAAATATGGAAATTTCAATATTTCTCGCTCAACTTCTTGGTCCATATTTTATCATTGTCGCGGTCGGTATTATGTTTAACCTAAAAACCTATCAGAAGGTTATGGAAGACTTCTGTCAAAACGCTGCTTTGATTTATCTTGGTGGAGTATTTGCACTTTTGTTTGGCCTTCTTGTGGTGCTATTGCACAATGTATGGGTGGTTAACTGGATGGTAATCATTACAATTTTTGGTTGGGGCGGAATCATTAAAGGTATATGGCTAATTGCTTTTCCTAATACGGTAATCAAATGCATTCAACGATACCAGAAAAGCACAAAGCTCCTAACAGTGCATCTGTTCATAATTCTTGCCCTTGGTGCGATTTTGTCCATTCTTGGTTATTTTGTAGGATAGAGTGATTGGATAGAGCGTATTCTTTATGTAGTTTATCTGGCTCTTTCGTTATAGAACGAGCGGCGAAATCCCTCCAGTGCGAAGAATCATCTTTCGCTTCCTGAAGTATCTTCTTTTGAGGATGGAGTCTTTTATCTGCCGGTATAAAACCACTGTTTTTGCGCCAGCTTCTGGAGAATGCTGCTTCCTGTGCGCGCGAAGAACGGCATGAGGAAAAGGGATGAGAGCGCGGCAACAACGGCACCAACCACGATAGCGAAACCGAAGCGTTGTGTCGGCGGAAAGTGGGAAAAACCGAAGATACTAAATCCCAGTGCGATTATTAACATCGTGGTCATAACAGGAGGCCAGATCTGTTTTATCACCTCATCCCAAACTTTGGCTGAGGAATCAGAGGTCGTTCTCAGTTCCCGCCGCAGACGCACCATATGAATCATTGAATCAATACCCATGGCTATGGCTACGTTTGTGGCTGGAGCCGAAATTATATCTAAGGGAATGCCCAAGTGGCCGATTGCGCCTAAAACAATTATGGGAACGAAGGCGATACTGATAGTCATCGCCACAGAGATACAAAATGAGCAGGAGACAATCAGACCGACGAAACAGAAAAAGATAATTAGTCTTGCCAATCCGGCTATCAAGCTCTTTTCGACGAGCTGCGATAGATGTCCCTGAAGCGCATAAACGCCGCCGAATATCGCCGGCTCAAAACCGCTGCCGAGAACAATCTGCTGCAGCTCAGCAATCACCTCAAGGCGCGGCTTACGGCGAGTGCTCTCCCGCATGCGCATAAGAAAAAAGCCATGTTTTCGGTCTTTCGTGATAAAACTTTTGGCTATCTGGCCGTGGGACGGTCTATCCAGAACATTCAGTAACTTTTTCCAGCTATAGAAAAAAGCAAAAGGTGAACGTTTCGCCTCAGCCATAAGCAGTGGCAATGAAACTACAGTGCCCACTGAAGGGTGCCCTTCAAGACTCTTCTGTAAATCCCACAATTTGTGATAGGCCCAGGTAGTATTCAGCTTTCTATCTTCTGGGGCCTGGACTACAGCCACCAGCGGGCTTGAGCCGCCACTGAGATCGACATCGGTTAACCCCTTGGCTATTTCACTATTTGTTTTAAAATAGGCGAAAAGACTGGGATCAGTCTCTAGCTTTTCCAAACCGAAGGAGCCCGTCACACACAGTATGGCCATACCGGTATAGATAAATATCCTTCTCTTCTTGATACCCGCATACATTATGTGCCCGCTCTTTTCTATCGCACTTTCCGGTGTACGTTTGCAGGTAAACGTTCGCAAGAAAGAAGGGTATATGGTGTAAGCGGCCACGAGGGCACACATCGTACCTATTGAACCAGCGATGCCGAGCTCATGCAGAGGTTTGGCAGGAACCCAGAGAAGGGAGACAAACCCCAAAAACGTGGTTGCCATACTCCAAAAGGAAGGTACAAAGGTAAAACGAAGCGCTCTACCCAAGCAACCGGCCCCAGGGTCATGCCGGGAAAAACGCTTCCAGTTGAAAGTGATAAAAACTATATGCGATAAGGTTAAGACAAATACAATGGTAATGAGATTAGCTGTCAACGTGCCTATTCTTACGCCAAAGATGCTACCGCCTAAAAGTGTCAGTGTGCAGGCGTTAAGGCTGGCGGTGTATGTTCCGATGAGAATGCGCGGGGAACGAAAAATAATGATAATCACCACGCTGAATATAATGAGGGCCAGTTTAGTGAATACCTGTATATCGTCGGCGAGTCTTCGCTGAATAAGGGTGGTAATGTAGGGGACTCCTGAAATACTCAGGCGCAGTGTGTCGGAATTAGCTTCAGCCACCACCTGTTCAATTTCGGGAATAATTTCCCGTGTAGCAGATTCTTTCAAAATCAGGATCATATTAGTTGATTGTCCATCTTCTCCAATGAGAGCACGCCTCCAGAGAGGGCTCTCCATTGCAGAACGCAGACTCTTAGGTCCATGAGAAATACTTCTAATCCCCGCCACAGCCTCAATCCGGCTGAGCTCATCGCTTAAAGTACGGATCTCATCATAATACTGGGGATTATTAATATCTCCGCCGGCACTAATAAGGATCTGTGCATCTTTACGCGCGAAAAGCTTTGATATCTTCCTTTCGCTTTGGAATTGAGGGTCATCGCTTGAGAAGAAGAAGGCTTCATCCACATGAGGCTCTAAATCCACGGTGTTAACCATAACCGCAAAAGCTAAAACGGTAAGAATAATAAAAGTTAAAGCTTCTTTGTTTAACCAATAGCGCTTGGGCTTCATGATTTTAGTTTTTCGCTGCAAAAAACTTAGAGATTATAAAAGTGTACACATTATTGTAATTGTACCATATTTAGCAAAGAGCGTCGATTAAAAAAAGATGTAAAAAGATAGCAATTTGGTTGTAATTATCTCAATAATTCTTGGTTCCTTATGGACATTAATTCCTGCAGGCATCGCGGCAATTCTGCTTATTATACGTATCTATTTAGAAGATATCACCTTACAGAGAAAGCTTCCCGATTATACTGACCATGCCAAATAAGGTAAGGTATCGATTCATACCCCGAATATGGTAAAATTCATTCAACCCAAAAATCTGCTCTCACAGAATAAAAAAGAGGATATTATGCATAACTATTTGTTTACAAGGATGTTATGTATAAAACCGCCTCCTAAAAATATGACAAAATATTTGAGAATATCCTTGAATAATGTCACAAAATATGCTATACCTGATATTAGAGGGACTGAAAGCCATGGGGAAAATGGAGCATGTTTTGTCTTTATTGAAAAGGTTACTGAAAGGCTTAAGAGCAAAATGTACGAAGAGCCAAAAGTCCGGTGACCTTGGGGACAATTTCCCTCCCATAAGAGGGTTTTTTCTTTGAAATTTTAAGAGGCGGTTTAGGTATTGAAATCTTTCTCATAGGAGAAGAAAAGTTCTTAATGAGTGGGGAGGTGATGCGTGGCGAGGTGAATAAAGGTTTCGGTAAAAACGTTCTAGGTGAATGAAAGGAGGGTTGAGAGATGACAAATTGGAATACACTCGTAGCAGAGCCAGTAAAAGAAATGCTTACAAGGATTGCAGGCTTTATTCCTACGTTGGTTGGGGTATTAATCATCTTGGTGGTAGGTTGGATTATAGCGAAAATGGTAAGAGGCGCAGTTATCCGTTTGCTTAAAATGATACGTTTTAACGCCATAGCTGAGAAAGCCGGTATATCAAAGATACTGAGTAGAGGTGAAATAAGAATTACTGCGAGTCAACTCTTAGGAGCTCTTGCGTACTGGCTGGTTATGATTATGGTGTTAGCGATGGTGGTCAATTTGATGGGTCTTACTGTAGCCTCACAACTTCTGGGAGGTTTACTTGCCTACATCCCGAAGGTAATCGCAGGACTCTTTGTTCTGATTCTCGGTCTATTTCTCGGCAACCTTGTATCTGGAATAGTGCATACTGCCGCAAGTAATGCCGACTTACCAAGCCCAGAAATGCTTAGCAACTTGAGCAAATGGGCAATTGTGATTTTCGCAATGACAATTTCTCTCAAACAGCTTGGCATTGCACCGCTTCTCGTATCGACTACCTTTAATATCTTTTTCGCTGGTGTGTGTCTTGCCCTGGCATTAGCGTTTGGATTGGGCGGCAGAGAGATGGCGGCAAGATATCTTGAGGAATTGAGAGAAAGACATTCGAGAAAAAAATAAGCGATCCTTTAAACATATAAGAAAGCCCACCTCTGTTTTGGTGGGCTTTCTTATTTATAAAGCAGTTTTCGTCCAACCGGCAAAAGCACTTAAGGGAGGAAATTTTTGAGAGGAAAACGCTCTTGGGAGTACTGGCGATATCAAATAGCTTTCTTGTCCAGCAATGCTTTTCCCAGCGTAGCTGAATCGATATACTCGATTTGGGTGCCGAGGGGAATGCCAATCGCGATTCTATAAATTTTTACATTATACGAAGATAATTTCTGAATCAAGAATTGAGCGGTTAATTCGCCATCGTTATCGGGATCGGTTGAAATAATCACTTCTGTAATTTCTCCACTCCCGATACGGTTGATTAATTTTCGTACATTTAAATCCTCTCCATCCACCCCCTCCAAAGGAGAAATTGACCCTAGAAGTACATAATATAACCCTCTATACTGTGCGGTCTTTTCTATCGCCATTATATCCTTGGGCTCCTCTACAACGCAGATAATATCTTTTTCCCTTTTAGCATCCGAACATATGGAGCAGATATCTTGGGTAGAGAAATTATTACACAATCTGCAGGACTTTATAAACTTGTGGATTTCCTCTATTCTTCTGGCTAATGCTTTTGTCTCTTGAGACTGCATTTTAAGTATATAGAAGGCAATCCGTTCAGCACTACGCCTGCCCACTCCAGGAAAACGAGCAATGCTTTCTACCAATTCACTAAAAATTTTTGGAAATCCCATAATATAACTGCTATCCCTTTCCTATCAAATTAGGTTTCGTCGGTATGAAGCCTTCCTCCAAATTTATCCAACAATTGATTAATAAATTCATTATGCTGTTCACTATTTTCTGCGTTATCTTCTTTGCCTTTAGGCTCTAGGGATTTCTTGTTCTCTTCGGTATTTATTGAAGAAGGCGTTGTAATATCATCGGTAAGAATAAACTTTATCCCCACCTTTCTGTTCATGACATGCGAAATGATACTTTCAATAAACTCTAAATTTTTACTATTTTCCACAATTTCTTTATGAAAAGCTTCTTTATTTGCAAAAGCAATGGTGACCAGATTTCCCTGGGAAGAAAAAGGTTGGGAAAAAGAAAGATGTGAAGCTAAAGCAGCTCTCGCCTTTTGCATGCCAGCCAGAATCTCCTCCCATTTTGCTTGTACTTCTGCCAATAGTGCATTATCGCTCTGAGGTTTTTCTTCTGTCTCATCTATATCGATATTCTCTTCATCAAAGTCTTCCTTCTCTAATTCAAAATCCTCCATATCGAAATTATCCTCATCAATGGCATGTTTCGGTGGATGAACCGAATCTTTTTGAGAACCGAAAGACTTATTTTCCTCTCCTCTCTTCTCTATGGGTATCTCTTTCTTGTCTTGATACGCAAATTTTATCAATGCTAACTCCAGAGGAATTCTTACTGTATTGAGTTTGTGCGAGAGCCATCTCGCCTCAATAAGCAAATCAATAACTCTTAACACTTCGGAAGTAGGGATAAGGTCAGACAATTTGAGGATAGAATCTTTTGTTTGAGGAGAGATATCAATTATTTCACGAAAGCCTTTTATGCTCACTTTCGCAAGTAACAAACTCCTTGAGTGCTCTATCAAAGATACAAGAAACACACCGACGTCTTTGCCTCCTTTTACAATAGCATCTATGAGATCTAAAATGCTCGTTAAGTCTTTCTCTACAATGTACTTGAGTGCGTCATTTAAGGTCACTTCATCAATGATTCCTAAAAAAGAGAGAGTGTCGGCAACTTGTCCGTCCTGCAGTACCACAGGAGAAATCTGGTCGAGTAAAGACTCTGCGTCACGAATGCTTCCGCCTGCTGCGCGCCCGATTGCATAGAGAAGGCTTTCTTCGATTGGCAAATTTTCTGAACTCACTATCTTTTTGAGCTTCTGGACAATATTTTCTACAGGAAGTAAATTGAACTGAAATTTTTGACATCTCGAGAGTATCGTCGGTAATACTCTCTGGGGATTGGTGGTTGCAAAAATAAACTTTACATGGAGCGGGGGTTCTTCTAACGTCTTAAGGAGAGCATTAAACGCCTCTTGGGTCAACATATGAACTTCATCAATAATATATATCTTATAACGGCCTTGGGCTGGAGAAAGTTTGACGCTCTCCCGTAATGCTCGCACCTCATCAATTCCTCTATTCGAAGCTCCATCGATCTCAATAATATCTAAAGATGTACCCCGGCTAATCTCTTGACAGCTTGGGCACTTCTGGCAAGGATGTATGGTAGGACCTTCGAAACAATTAAGGGATTTGGCGAAAATTCTTGCTAACGAAGTTTTACCCACACCACGAGGGCCACCAAAAAGGTAGGCATGATGGACCCTTTCCTTCGCAATAGCATTCCTCAAAGAGGTAACGACGTGATGCTGACCTACTACCTCTTCAAAGTTGCGAGGTCTATATTTTAATGCAAAGGCAAGATAGCTCATTGTTACATTTGGGTAGAATTCAATTTCGATTCTAAAATATGCTTGAGAACTTCCTTATCCAGAGAGACAAAATCCCTTGTTGCATCTTCAAATTTCTTTATTCTTTCTTTTTTCTCTAAGAAATTCCCTATATCTGCGCTCACTCTCACCGCATCCTCCAATACCCCATGTACCTTCACCAGCTCCTTGGTGGGTATCGGGCGATTTTCATACCCTGCCAATACTGTTGCGAGCCGCCTGTATTCCTTAAGCCATTCTTGAAAATCATTCTCCATCTCGGTATAGCCCTCGGCATCGCCAATAATCCATAATCGCACACAATCTAATTCTTCTGCGGTCAACTGACTTCCTTTTTCTAACTTGCCAATAACGTCTTTTATACTTTGAGAAGTAACTTCTTGTATTGTCTCACGTGCATCATCTTTGTTATGACTTAATGATACAGAAACCTGCATGAAACTTTCTGAGGTCATCTTATCCTGTGCCTCACTCATCGTTTTTGAAATATCCTTTAAAAAATTCATTTTCACCCCCTGCTCAATAGAAAAGCAATGAAAATTAAATATCCCAGAAACATACCCAATCCTTCCCAGCGAGTTATTTTATACTTTGTTCTCATTACTGTAAAGAGAATAAAACTAAAAAACAACATCGCAGGAAGCTCAAATTTTAACGCTGAAGGAGGTAATATAATTGGGCGTATTATAGAGACAATACCGAGAACAAATAAAATATTAAAAATATTACTGCCTACAATATTTCCCACACTGATGCTGGGAACTTTTTTAAACGAGGCAGCAAGTGATGCAACTAATTCAGGTAAGGAGGTACCAACGGCGAATACGGTAATACCGATTATCCAGGAACTTATGCCGAAATTTTTGGCCAAGGTAACCCCTCCTTTCACCATTAAATGTGCCCCTAAAACAACACCGCACAGGGAAAGCGCTGTGAGCGTAAAAATCATAAGACGTGAATTAATCTTTTGACAAATCTTGTTAAACTTAAAATGTTCTATTTCTCCTGCATCAAAAGATTTTTTTGCCCCCTTGTAAGAAAGAAATAGAAAAATTACAAAACAAACGATAAAAACTGCTCCATCAAGGCGGCTAATTGAGGAATCCAAACTCAAAACATATAGTAAAATTGATGCAAAAATCATTATAGGTAATTCTCGCCTAAAGATACTTCTGTCCACCCGCAAAGGAAACACCAGGGCACACAATCCCAGAATTAACCCAACATTGGCAATATTACTACCTACAATATTGCCTAAAGCGATTGCTTCTTGATTTTTTATAGCGGCAATTATTCCTACACCCGCCTCCGGTGCAGATGTCCCAAAAGCAACCACTACAAGACCGATAAAGAGAGGGGTTAATCTAAAAAGAACGGATAATTTCACTGAACTCTGAATCAACCAATCCGAGCTCACAATTAAAAAGAAAAGTCCAACCAAAAATACCACGACTCCAAGCGCTATCTCCATTTCTTTCTTCTCTCCTCTATTCCCCTTCAGGGTTGACCGGTAAATGAGTATCTCTTCTCTGCTACATTTTCGGGGGTAACGAGCAACGTGATTTCTCTTCTTTGATACTCTCAAGAACGTTGCATCATAGGGGGCAGCGCCCCCTTGAGGGTTCATCTGAACAACCCCTCAATTTCAGCAAATTGCTTTCCTGAAATGCATCCTGAGGCCTGAAGGCCTCAGGATGCAAGACTGACAAGTCCTGTTTGAGAATAAAGCAATCTATTGAAGAAACGCGCGTAAGCGCGATGAACCCAGCGGAGGGGCAGGGATTTGAACCCTGGGTACCCCCTTAACAGGAGTACAACCGCTTAGCAGGCGGTTGCCTTCAACCACTCGGCCACCCCTCCTGGAGAATCATAGGGGCTCTGCCCCTTCTGATGTTCCGCTCGTAATAGTATCAAAGAAGAATTTCTCGCTTCACGGTCAACCCCGAAGAGTATCAAAGATGGAAAATTAATGGCTTTTCATGGGGACTTTATCCCTT
Organism: Candidatus Omnitrophota bacterium; assembly: GCA_020343695.1. GTDB lineage: Bacteria > Omnitrophota > Gorgyraeia > Duberdicusellales > 4484-171. The sequence goes on from CP070807.1 coordinate 1,404,002, forward strand.
CTGATGCAACGCTCATACGGATATAAAAAAGATGAATCGCGTTGCGGTCAACCTTGAAGAATATTTATTGAAGAAATGCTACAGGAGTATCCTGCTGAAGAGATTTTGGATTAAGGTGATGCCCTCCTTCATTCCTTCAGAAAGTATCTGTGCCATATCAAACCTATAGGCAATACCAACGTAGATTAGGAAAATGACTAAGTTAATTATATAAAGAATACTCAATACAAACAAATAGTTTATGAAAGTGGTAAAAGTATGTCCTTTGATGTCTCTGGCAACAAAAATCAAATGGCTTGTAAAAGCAAACCCTCCCAGGAAGAGGAAAACATCGTTGTCAAAAGCAATGTTGAAAATCTTAGGAAATATAAAGAATCCTAACCCTATAAGAATGAGTAAAGAAGGAATGAGGAAGGCAAGGAAGGTAGAGCGGAAAAAGAACTTCTGTACTTTAGTATAGAAGTTATTCAAATCAGCAATAAAAGTGTAGAAAACAAAACATGAAAGCACAGAACAGAAAAGAACTCCTTGCTTGAAGTCCTCATCAGGTGCCATCTCATGAAGAAATTCTTCAGTTAATTCTATAATAATACAGAGGATAAGAAGGAAAAGAATGAGCTTCGCAAGAATAAAAATGTAGTTATAATGTAATCCTCTCTCTTCCATTTAGACCTATAAAACTATTTACCCATTCGCTGCAGGCCACCCATATAATCTCTTAATACTGGGGGAATAATAATAGAGCCGTCTTTCTGTTGGTAATTCTCTAAGAGAGCGATCACGAGTCTGGCTAATGCAACGCCTGAGCCGTTTAAAGTATGTACGTACTCTACCTTTCTTGTCTCTCTTTCTCTATATCTTATTTTACCACGACGTGCCTGGAAGTCTTCAAAATTTGAACAGCTGGAAACTTCCAGCCACTTATCCAGTCCCGGTGCGTAAATCTCAATGTCGTAGCATTTGGCAGCAGCGAAACTGGTGTCACCGCTCGCGAGGAGATTAACGCGATATGGTATATTGAGAAGTTCGATCACTTTGCATGCGTCCTGCAGAAGCTTTTCTAATTCCTCATAGGATTGGTCGGGCTTGACAAATTTTACGAGTTCCACCTTATCAAACTGATGGACTCTTATGAGACCTTTTGTATCTTTCCCATAAGAGCCAGCTTCTCGCCTAAAACAAGCAGTGTAGGCAGCATAATAGATAGGCAGTTCTTCTTCGCTTAATATCTCATCACGATGGATATTTGTCACTGGCACTTCTGCTGTGGGTATTAAAAACAAATCGTCATCTTGGAGGTAATACATATCCTCCTTTAAATTAGGAAGCTGTCCTGTTGCGCGCATGGAGGCACTATTCACTAAAACTGCGGGAAACACCTCTTTATATCCATGCTCACTGGTATGTAAATCGAGCATAAAATTAATCAATGCTCGTTCTAAGCGTGCTCCGTCACCCTTAAAAAGAAAGAAATTTGACCCAGTGAGTTTCGCTGACCGTTTAAAATCGATAATATCTAAATGTTCTGCTAAGAAAATGTGATCTAAAGGCTTGAAATCGAACTTTCTTATACTGCCCGCTTCTCTTATAATTTTGTTATGTGAAGAGTCGCCAATAGGGACCGAATCATCAAGCTTATTAGGAATTTTATCTAGCTCACCCACAAATTTTTTCTGTAAATTATCCCCATCTTTTTCAAGATCGGTTATTTCTTTTTTTAAACTTTTTCCTTCCTTTATCTTTACATGAGGGTCTTTTTTCTCTTTCAATAACCTTTTCACCTCGCTATCGATTTGATTCTGGCGTGCATAAAGCTCCTCAATTTTCCCTAACAAAGTTCTTCTTTTTTTATCGAGTCGCAAGAAGCCGTCTAGGTTAAAAGAATAGTTTCTCTTCTCCAGCGTCTGGCGAACTCTCTCTAGATTCTGTCGTATAAACTTTGGGTCTAACATTCTTTCTTGCTATCTTTCCACTCTATACAGAGTTATCCCTTCACCACGCAGAGCGGTCTCATTCTACACACTTTCTTGGATAGGCCCGCTTGGTGGACTACTTCAACCACCTCATTCACATCTTTGTACGCAGAAGGAGCTTCCTCAACAATTGTTTTCTTTCCCGTGGCTCTTACTTCAATGCCTTTTGATTTTAATTCTTTTATAAGACTTTCAAAGCTAATTGTTCGTAACGCCTCATGGCGCGATTTAAGGCGTCCTGCGCCATGACAAGTGCTCGCAAACGATTCTTCTTCTGCTTGATTGGTTCCCACAAGAAGATACGAGGCAGTCCCCATATCTCCGGGAATAATCACTGGTTGACCAATGTCGCGGTATTTAGATGGTAATGCGGGATTGCCAGGACCAAAAGCACGTGTTGCACCCTTCCTGTGTATACACAAGGTTTTTTCTCTACCGTCAATCATATGTTTTTCGAACTTAGCGATGTTATGTGCAACATCGTAAATTAAATTCATCCCGAATGACTGCCAGCTCTTGGAAAATACTTTCTCAAAACTTTGACGGGTAAGATGCATGAGAATCTGCCTGTTTGCCCAAGCGTAATTTGCTGCGGCTCTCATCGCACCGATGTAAGCTTTTGCTTCAGGGCTATTGATAGGTGCGCAGGCAAGTTGTCTGTCCGGCACATTTATTGCGTATTTAGAGATGCACTTGCCCATCATCTTAAGAGAATCATCACAAACCTGATAGCCGAAGCCACGGGAACCAGAATGAATCATTACTGTAATCTGACCAATGGATAATCCTAATTTTTCTGCTATGGATCTGTCGAAAATATCTTCAACAACCTGAACTTCGAGAAAGTGATTGCCACTGCCCAGAGTGCCACATTGAGGTTTACCGCGTTCATATGCTCTCTCAGAAACACTGTCAGGATCTGCATCTTCTATTGCTCCATACTCTTCGCACGATTCCAGATCATCTTTTATGCCAAAACCACGCGAAACCGCCCACCTTGCCCCTTCAAGAAGCACTCTCTTCTCTTCCTGATATGAAACTCTTATTTGACCTTTCGAGCCAACTCCTGAAGGAATATTCTGGTACAATGCGTCAACTATTTTTGAAATTCTATCCTTTATATCTTCCAGAGTTAAGCTCGTAGAAAGCATCCGCACTCCGCAATTAATATCATACCCTACACCACCGGGGGAAATTACTCCCTCGCTTGCGGGATCTGTAGCACACACTCCTCCAATTGAGAAACCATACCCCCAATGAATATCAGGCATAGCAAGGGAATATTTCACAATGCCTGGTAAAAATGCTACATTGGCTACTTGCTCAGGAGCATTATCTTTTTTAATGCTTGCAAGGAGTCTTTCGTCAGCATAAATTATCCCATCAACACGCATTCCTGGTTTGTAATGCCTGGGGATTTTAAATTTATACTCAGCTATTTTCTCGAAAGTACCGCTCCAGCTCATCGCCATTTACATTTGTGCATCAAACATCAAATATTACTTCTGCTGTATACCCATCACGGTTGTGCTCTACTCGTAAATTATGATAGGTGGCTGCCTTAATTTCCATATTTATCTTGTTTTCGTAAGGATTAAACTCTTCTCCCAAAATTACCCCTCTTATATTTTTTGATTGTGGATTGTCCTCTATCCTTATATTATACTCTAATGGCAAAAATTTTTCAGCAAAGAAGATGGAGAGTAATTCATTGAGCCAGTTCACAAGAAGCTCCTCTAAAGTCTGAGCTTCAAGCTGAATTTCTCTTTTTTTATTTTGCTTCAGCGGAGAATCTACTAATAGTTTAAAAAGTGCTTTGGAGGAATTAGCAAATAACTCATTCAGGGTTTTACCAGTTACCCTTACTCCTACGTCTGCGGTATGTTCAAAAAATTCAAAATCCTCCATCATGCAATAAGTAGAGAGATTCCAAATTACCAATCACCAAGAAACAAGATACAAACAAATTACAATATTCAATGACCAGTCACCAAACTAAAGGATTAAATTAAATAAAGTTTGGTAATTGATATTTTGGTCATTGGTTATTATTTGATTATTGTAATTTGGTTATTGGTTATTTCGCCATCTTTCTGCTTTTATAATTACTGGGCCACGAAGGACTTGTATGTACGCTCCGATAAAATCGGAGGGTGCCCCAAGGGCACCTCTCGTACATCCAAGGAGTGTTGCCTTGCAAAAGCAATCCGCCTTGCTGCTTCGATAACCCTACAAATAAAAAAGAACACTGGGCCACGAAGGACTTGAACCTTCAACCTTGGGCTTAAGAGGCCCCTGCTCTGCCGAATTGAGCTAGTGGCCCGCACTATGTTTCATTGCAAAATGCAAAATTATCTTTGAGATTATTAACAATTATATCATTGCTCTCTAAAAAAGCTATACTAAATAAAATTGTTCACTTGAAATAGTGCGATAATCCTTGCATGAGCAGATGTATCCCAATGGCAGCGAGAAACAGGCAGAGGATTTTGGAAAGAACCGTACACACGGTCTCACCGAGCAGGCGGTAAATGACATCAATGAAATGAAAAATCAACCATGTAATTACGAGAACAATAGCAACAGATACAGCTGCAACAAAAAATCCATGTTCGGAGAATGTAACCAAAACTGTCATCATTGCTCCTGGTCCCGCCAGGATGGGACAGGCAATAGGAACTGCTCCGATGTGGTGGGCATTTTGCTGGTCTCCTTTTAACACTGACCGCACAAGAGCACCAAAGACGAGATGATCGATAGCGATAATTAATAATAATAGCCCTCCGGCAGCCATCAAATCAAAAATACTAATCTGGAAAAATTGAGTCAAAATACGGTCACCGGCAAGAAGAAAAATAAAAAGAATAATAGCAGATACAAAAACAGCGGTCCGAAAGGTACGAACCCTCTCTTGGGGAGATGTAGTTTGGGTAAGCTGTAAAAATATAGGAATGCTGCCTACGGGATTCATAATTGCAAAGAGCATCAGCGTGGATTTAAGCAAAGCTATCCAGTCCATAGAACATCTCCTTTCATTTTAAAAACTATTCCTCTCTGCAAAATATTGCCCAACAGACGAATAAAAACCCGGAGAGGGAGGGATTCGAACCCCCGGTGGACATAAAGCCCACAGCAGTTTTCAAGACTGCCCGTTTCAACCACTCACGCACCTCTCCGATAGCCGAGAGCGCTGCGCACAAAGAAGAACATTTTAACATACTGCGCTGTGCAGAGTTGTGTAATTATAGCATATTTTAAGGGGTTTTCCAATTGCATCCTTATTGTGGTGCATCGAGTAAATCATAGGGAAGTTCTTCCTCGTCGTGGGCCTCCTCATAATAACCCTCTTGGACTGCCTTTCGTTGCATTTCTTTTAAGCGCGTTTCTGCTTCTTGAGCTTTTTTCCTTGCCCTTTCTGCCAGTATCCTCGCGGCTTCCGCTCTCTGGGCATGTGTCATCTTTGGTATCGCCTCAGCAATCTCCTGGGGAGTCATTCTCTCAATGTTAATATTGAGAGTGCTGTCTTGATTCTGAGGTTCTCTCTTTGTACAGCCAAAAAAGAGAATTCCTGACAACAATACTATTACTCCAATCCGCCCTTTGCTTCTCATTATTGCCCTCCTTCCATGGGTCTATAATCACACACATCTTCATTTCTCTTCTAATACATAATGCAATAGGGTATTATCGGCCTGGGTAAGGCGCCGGCAGATTTCTCGGGCAACATTGAGGATTATCATTATATAGCTATCTTTATCTAAAATATATAAAGATGATAATGCTTTTCCCGATAACACAATCAGTTCGGTGTTTTCTGTCGCAATAGCAGTTGCCGTGTGGGGTTGTATTCCAATAAGAGAGCTCTCACCGAAGCAATCACCTACACCAAACTCTATGAGCGCCAATTTCGCATTTCCAGTTTCCATACATAATCTGACTCTGCCAGATTTTATAATGTAAATATGTGAAGAGGGCTCTCCCTGTCTAAATATTGTCTCATCCTTATCATACGAAACCACCTTAAGCATTTTGAAAACAGAATCGAGTTGTTTATCGGAAAGCCCTCCAAAGATTGAGATCTTATTCAAAATTGGTAAAACATTCTCAATGTCAGTGAGAGGCAAATACACTTTTTTGTCACTCATGACCTTACCTCTATTAGAACCGTTCTTTGCTCACTGGCAGACTCATACCTTGAGCCTGCCCTTTCATTTCAATATATATGAGATGCAGTCTTTGCTCTTTTGCTTTTAAAAAACTCCTTAAGGAGCTGGCCGCATTCTTTTTCTAAAATACCACCCTTTACTCTTATTCTATGGTTCAAGCGCAGTGAGTTTATGTTGAGCCTGGAACCAAAGGCGCCTGTCTTTGGGTCATGAACACCAAACACAATCTTACCTATCCTGGCAAGGATGAGTGCTCCGGCACACATACAACATGGCTCAACGGTCACGTAGAGAATACAATCTTGAAGCCATTTCGACTTCAAGAATTCCGTCGCCTGGGTAATCGCAATCATTTCTGCATGGGCAGTGGGATCACAGAGTCGTTGGACTTGATTATGCGCCTTGGCAATAATTCTGGAATCATGCACAATCACGGCTCCAACCGGCACTTCATCTTCCCCAAACGCACACTCCGCTTCCTGAAAAGCCTTGCGCATATATTGTTCGTGCCTTTTTATAGACATATTTTGTATCGTGTATTCTTGAAATGCATAGAACAATTGCTCACAGAGGAAAAAATATGTTTACTTAGCTAGGTGATGGTAGGTCTTTATATCGCAAGCCTGAATTTGAATTTTTGAATAAGTTATTGAACAAATTCCTCACTCAACCTTTATTGCTATAGCTGACAAACTGGCTATGATTTAATCTTTTTAAGGACCTTTAAAAATAATTTAACAATCTGGGGATCGAAATGCTTGCCTGATTCCGCCTTGATAATTTTTATTGCCTCTTTGCTACTGTATGCCTTTCGATACGGTCTGTCGGAGATAAGCGCTTGATACACATCAGCAATGGCAACGATTCGTGCACTTAACGGGATCTCCTCTCCTTTAAGCCCTAACGGGTAACCTCCCCCATCATAGCGCTCATGATGATACAGGATTGCGGGTATCGCTCCACGAAGGGCGTGGATCTCTCTTAAAATCTGCGTGGCAATCCAAGGATGAGACTGCACCACCTCTTTCTCTTTCGCATTTAAAGACCCTTTTTTAGAAAGAATTGCCTCTTCTATTCCCACTTTACCTAAATCATGTAAGACCGCTGCCCGCTTGACATTCTCTACTTCAGGTTTGGGCAATTTGAGTTCCGCGGCAATCTCCTCAGCAATAGTGGCAGTATCCTCCACATGCCTTCCTGTATAGTGGTCTTTTGCCTCAATGGCTCTAGCAAACCCATAAATCATCTCTAAGAGATCGCGGGTCAAAAGAGTATTCAGTTTTTCAATCTTACGCATAAGTTCTGCAATATTTGGCTCTTTTTTATCTTTTGCAACAGCGACTTCACGTTGAGAGTAAATAACGACTGAGTCTCCGCCTCTCCTTTTTGCAGTAAGCAAACAACTGCTTAAGGCGTTAATCGCATCTGTGGTATTGGAAATTTTATCATCGGGGAATGCCGCAACTCCTGCGCTAATCTTTATCATCAGACGGCACCTTCTGTATTGAAATTTATGAGAAGATATTTTTGTTCGTATTCGCTCTGCAACCCTATAGGCATCCTGCCTTGCGAGGAAGGGCAGAATAATGAAAAACTCATCTTCTCTCCATCGCGTGAGGATGTCATCTTTCCGTAAGCATCTGCTGAACACACCGGCGACATATCTGATTATCGCATCAGCGACTTTGCTGCCGTAGAGCTCATTGATCTGGCGAAAATAATCTATGTCGATAACAATAAAAGAAAGATTATAGAGGTGCCTACGAGCGCGATTTAATTCCTCGTGAGCCCGAGATAAAAAGTAACGCCAATTGTAACAACCGGTTAAGGGGTCAACTAAAACGATCTTCTCGATGGTCTTTTCTTTCTTTGAAAGCTGCTTTTCTAAATCATCGATCTTTATCTTGCGGCCAGAAACTTCTTTTGCTCTTTTGATTTTGAAAAGAACGCTTGATTTGTTTTCTCCCTGAACAAAATAGTCAAAAAAGCCAAATTTACGAACAGTACGTATATTATGGTTCGTATCTTTGGAAAAATGAATAAAACACACCTTACCAAGAAGTCGAGAATGATCCAATGCTCTTCGCTTTAGGAATGCCTCTTCAAAAATGACAAGAGAAGAATCCTCTCTATATACATCTTTTATATTGGAAGTTTTTGTGACAGGAAAGGGGAAAGAAACTTTTTTCTTTAAAGCCTTATCAATACAAAAAATAATTCTTTTCATAGATAGTAAAATTTTATCATAAGAAATATTACTTTACAAGGAGAACGCCGAGGATAATAAGGATAGTCCCCAGAATCCTCTGCCAACTCACCTCTTCCTTCAGGAGAAAAACACTCAATATTACAGTAATGAGAGGGTAGGTCGCAACCAAAGGTACTATCTTTGATGAAGGACTCATTTTAAGCGCTTTAAAGTATGTCCACATCCCTAAGAGACCCGCAAGTAATCCACTGAGAGAAAAGATAATTATTTTCTTTAAAGGAAAAGTAAAAATCGTTTGCATTTTACCGGTAAAAACGAAGATAGCCAGGAGTACAAAAAATATAGCAAAGCTTCTTACCGCTACGGCAGCAAATTCGTCAGTATCTTTCAGTCCGTACTTCTCTAAAATAGGTGCTATTCCCCAACAGAGTGCAGTTAAAGTTAAAAAAAGCCACGTCTGCCACATATTACTCTCAAAGTTCATTATCGCTTATTACATTTTTGTAAGTACATCTCTCTCTTGAACATACCTAACTAGCTGATTTTACCATAAAATTGATTGATTTATAATAAAAATTGTAATATTATCACCTATAGGAGAGAGTCGTGTTAGAAAATATTTTTAAGCTCAAAGAAAAGGGCACAAATACGAGAAGAGAAATCGTCGGAGGTATCACTACCTTTATGACGATGTCATACATAATCTTTGTCCAACCAGTGGTGCTCTCTGCCTGCGGAATGGATAAAGGGGCAGTATTTATGGCGACGTGCCTGTCTTCAGCGCTGGCAACACTGCTTATGGCTTTTTTGGCAAACTACCCCATAGCGCTTGCTCCTGCAATGGGGCATAATTTCTATTTTGCGTATGTCGTGTGCCTTGGAATGGGTATCTCTTGGCAAGTAGCCTTAGGAGCAAATTTTATCTCGGGTCTCATCTTCATTGTGCTCGCATTTTTTGGACTCAGAGAAAAACTTGTAAATTCTGTTCCCTTCTCTCTGAAAAATGCCATTGCCGTAGGAATAGGACTCCTCATTGCTCTTATTGGTCTTGAATGGTCAGGCATCATTGTTCAAGTTCCTGGCACACTCATCGGGATGGGAAATCTCAAAGAGGCGCATGTATTGCTTTCGCTCTTTGGAATTCTCACTATTTCAGTATTACTAAGCTTGAGAATCAAAGGTGCAATTCTACTAGGAATACTCATCAATACCATTGCCGCACTTATATGTGGGCTGACGAAATTTGAAGGGTTTATAGGCAAACCCCCAACAATTTCTCCTACTCTCTTACAATTTAACATTGCAGGGGCTTTGCAATGGAATATGGTGGGGGTAATCTTTACGTTGTTTTTCTTAGATTTATTTGACACTGTAGGAACTCTTATAGGCATAGGGGAAGAAGCAAAATTCGTCAAAGACGGCAAGCTCCCAAGAGCCAAAGGTGCACTTTTAAGTGATGCTTTGGGGACAATCGCAGGAACCAGCTTAGGAACCTCTACAGTAACCAGTTATATAGAGAGTTCTACCGGTGTTGCTGAGGGGGCAAGAACGGGCTTTGCGAATATAGTGACTGCTTCTCTTTTCGTTCTTTCCTTATTCTTATATCCTCTCATTAAAATGGTCTCTTCAGGATTTCCCGTAGGAGAGGTAACCCGATACCCTATCATTTCCCCTGCACTCATTATCGTGGGAATTTTAATGATGGCGAATGTAAAAAAAATCAATTGGACCGACTATACGGAGGCAATCCCAGCGTTTCTTACAATTACAATAATGTCTTTTTCTTTCAGTATTACTGAGGGAATCGGATTTGGATTTATCTCCTATACTATTCTCAAGCTGGTCACCAGACAATTTAAGCAGGTCCCTCTTCTCATCAGTATCTTTTCTCTCCTTTTCATCCTGCGCTACATCTTTTTATAGTAAATAGCTTGCTTCTACATCACAATCCTACGTTGGTAAGATTTTTTACCTATGGAGGGTGGGTTCAAGAAACCAATATTTGGGCCGTCTTTGCCTGGCTAAGGCTGACCACTCTTGGTTTTCTTATCACCTAATGCCTGGCCACAATTCTGACATATATATTCATAAAGTTCACCATCAGGCAGGACCAAGAGAAGCCTTTCTCCTACTGGCATGGATGCCCGACACTGAGGGCAATAGAGGTATGTAGCTGAAAAATCTTTATACTGGGCCATTTCATCACTACTGTTGGAATGAAACGGACTATATTGCATATTTACATCTCCTGTGAAGAGACAAGAAGATACCTAAAGAGGTTGGCCACAAGAGCTACTCAATGCGGTCAATTTCGTCAAGATAATACGTTACTGCCACTACGCCTATGTCTACCTTTATAGAGCTTTTGCTTTTCTTAACTATTGTTCCTTTCACAATTCTTCCGTTCTTAAGGAATAGTTGTACGGGCGCACCAAGAGAAGGGACGGACAAAGAAGGAACAGATGAGGCTTCTTCTCTGCGTGGCTCCTTGAGTGAATCACCAAACAGGATTGGGGCCGGTGTCTTTAGATCTTCACCAGGGGCCATTGTAAAATCTTCCTTCAATTCCGCTTTGGCAGTCTTCTGTTTGATAAGCATACCTTCAAGAAAAGAAATCCCCTCGCCGCTGCAAGTAACTTGAGAAGGACCACTAGACGTACCAAACATTTTTTGAATCACTGACGGATCCTCTAAAAAATTTCCCTCAAATACACTCTGCGCAGTTGTGGAATCTTTTTGCGAAAACATTCCAGAAACCTTCTTTATCTCATTGGGCAGAGTAATGAGGAATTCTATTTTAAGAGACTGCATCGCCCCTAATATATTCTCTCTCATTGCAGGATCCATATCTTTAAACTGTTCTGACTGTTTCCAGTCTTGGAATTGCGCCATTTGCATTTCTGACTCTTGCACTTTTTGAGGATTGTCCTTTGTGGAGCATACTAAATTACCCTCTGAATCCTTGGTAAATGTAATTTGTGTGGAAAGCATCCCAGAACCAATTAATTTCTGGATATCATCAAATGCAATCTTGTATTTCACATAGAGGTTGCCTTCCTTCTTTTCTGTTTTAAAATCAAGAAATTCAATTTCTAATCCGGCATTACGTGCCTTTTTTAACACTTCCTCTTTGTTGCCAAACATCTCTTCAGCCATGGATTTTGGAGCCTCCTGTTTTCCACCAAAAGCCTCCGTCATCCCCTGCATCATTCCTCCCATCATCGAATCAATGAGAGCCATCGTTCCTTTGGGAACCATAGTATCAATTTCTAATGTGCCCGACCCATCTCTCTGGATTATCAGGTGCTCTTTTGATTGTAAACAACCTCCTAAAAACAATACGCAACAAGCCAGAAGAATACCTGTTTTTTTCATTCTCAACACCCTCCTTTCACACACGCATATACACTTTTCTCCTAAAAATTATCCTGAATGCTACTTACAAGATTTCAGTAAAAAACTTCCCTTCCGCTTAGGAGGTAGAATCTACTCTGCAATCTGCATTTATTCAGTAGCAGATTTTACAAAAGTTCTCTTGACTAACCAGATAATCCAAATAACTAATGCGATTACAATGAGCCTCCCAAAAATCTTCCAGGGAGAATGGCTATACACCACACTCATCCAGGGACTCTCATCAGTCACAAGAAGCTTACTAAAACGGTAAAGTTTACCCCGTTGGGGAACGTGAATTCTGATTGGAAGCACACCTCTTCCCTGGGCACCACCAACTGCATCGAATACCTGTTCTTCCATCGCTACTTGTTGGGACAGCATCTCTGCTACAGGAGCGTAGCGACTCTCCTTCTTTAGCTTATCATAATAGCGCCTCTCTCTATCTTTCACAGACAGTGCTCTGGTACTCTTAGCCATAAACATCGGCCCTACTCTCTTGGCTAACTCTACATCTCCTCTGAACCAATAGTAGTTTAATTTATCGGGAAGATACACTGACCAAAAGAGCTCGTTTGCTGGTATGTCTAATTCAGGTAGCTTCATCTTCAATCTTCCCAGAAGACCTAACTTTTTATTTGCGGTCAGATACACAACTTCCACAGGAAACTGGGTAAGTGTCTGCTGTGACATCTGTGATTTCTCAAGAGGAATAAGAATTTTACCCTCTTTATCTTTCGCAGGCTTTACAGGTTTGCCAGACACGAAACAACTCCATAACTCTGCATCTTTTGGTAATGACACCCTTACAAATTGTTTTACATTATTACGTATCTGATATGTAACCTTGGTTAAAGTTTTGCCTTCTTCGGTGAGGAGAGTGACGTAATTAGCAGAATCTATTGCTGCCACCAGCACAGGAATTTCTTCGTGCTTTGTCACATCGATCACTACTGTATAGGGAACCTTAAGATACTTAAAAGCTAAGAGCACAGGATTTCGTACGCGTGACCATATTGTGTGAGGTAACTCTTTAACATCTATCCTTGAAGCTCCTTTGATAGTATTGAAAGCTAACTCAATATTGGTAACCGCTTCGATTCCCACAACACCACGCTGTCTCTCTGTACCTAAGACGTTCATTTCTGGAAGTTGAGCTGTCACAGAGCCCGCTCCGATATTTTTTTCATATATGACATTGAGCATATAGCTTCCCTTTACTCCATAATTAAGATAAATATCTAGCAGTTGCCTCTTATCTTGAGGTTTAATTTTCCAATCGCGAAGCTGGTTTCCGCTCACATCCAGCACACTCACATCTTCCGGAAATGACACTCTTAAATTTGAAACTTCGCTCTGTAAAATTGAATAATGCAGAGTGCTCGAACACTTGGCGACACCATCGCCAACAGAAACCACCGTAACTGCATCAACGTACATTTTCGGTTCAAGCTCTACCGTAGGGATAATTTCTTTAGGCAGCGCTTTGCTCCAGCGAACTGTAACTCTCTCAGTATAGGGAAGGACCACTGTCGCCAAGGTTTTCTTTGCCAACCTTTCTGTTTCTATTTTAATAGACGGCTCAACAAAAATTTCTACCTCTGTTTCTTGCATCTCCACATCTAATATGGTTATGGGTGAAGGCAGTATCTGGAAAGAGAGGCTGCCTGGACCATGTTCACGTTCACGCTTCACCTTAATAAAAAACTCTAAATTTAGATCATACACTCCTGGTTTGTTTACGAGCAGAACATATCTATTTCCTTCTCTTATCACAAAGGAAGGTTTACGATTGAGACTTGCTTCTTTTAATCCTACGACATTTTCTATAAGGGGGATTTTTACCCAGCCTCTCCTCTTAAAGACCTCAAATCGCACTTTTCCCTCAATAAAAGCAATCTCTTCTTCAATTGTGGTAAGGTATTCACTTTGATAAATAGCGTACTCACCTACAACCGGTTCCGCTTGCTGTTGAGAGGGTTGAGGTTTTCGCGCAACTTTTCTATCGGTTTTACGTGCGCCTTCCTCAGACCGATAATAACTGTCGGATTGATAATCTAATTCATCTGATGATATAAGATTCTGCATCTGCCTAAGATTCTTCGATGGGGAAAATCTTTCCTTTAAATTGCTTCTGCCCTGCTGTGCCCACCCCCCTCTAATAGAACAACATAGTACAAAAAACGCAGCCACCAAATATACCCCTAGTTTTCTTATCATGACCTGCCCCCTCTTTTTGTTCAAACCTAGCACCAATAATATAAATGGTTTATTATATCACGTCTTATTGTACAGGAAACATCCTTTTTTTATTCGTATCTCTTCAAACAACCTCTCCATCAGGAAGGTTGCGTATGCATTCACTTATCGCATCCCCATCATTTAATTATTTGCTCACTAAAACCCTCTCGATTGCAATCCTTAAATTGTTCACTATTGCTCTGGGAAGACGGAATTGAGAGCGCAGTAGTGGGGTAGTAATAGTAAATTCAAATAAATCGGGATTCTTAGGTACTTTGCGAATATTCACTGTCATAGAAAGCTTCGCCATATACACCCTCCTTCACAATGCAGAATCATATCTTTACTAGAATTGGCTTTATGTGTATCGGCTTTCTCACTACTGATACGTACTCTTTGTTACCTTCTCCATCATTTCTTCTAATCTATTGCGGTGTTCAAGGAACGCTTCTTCGAGCGCACGCAAAACCTGCTTGAGCTCTTCGTGGTCTGCCTCATATACCTGAAAAAATTTACTCTCTATAAGCGTAATCTCTATATCCATGGCAACAGAAAGTGCATCTTTTATTGAAAGTTGCTCATCTTCAAATCTTACTAATTGTTTGTCTATGTAGCTTAAAGATCGTTTTATCGTATCGATAGCGAATCTTTCTTTATTGAATGAGAGATCGCCACGCTCTAAGCAGGAATACAACTTTCGTAGCCAACTCGCATGTTCTAATTCTTCTAAAGACAAAACTGCCCAAAATTGATTATGAGAAGGAAATCTTTTTGCAAACAGCTTATACAGCTGGCTCACCGCTTCTTCATTCTGCGCAAGAAGCTCTATTACCTTCTTCTGCTCTTCTTTCTGATCCATAAACACCTCCTCAAAATAAAAAAAGCAACCCCGCTTCTTTAGGATTGCTTATCATATATATTGAAATCTGCCATGCACAATCACCCCAGCATGGAGGATTCATAAAGTGGTTTAATTATACATCTGGCGTGAAGTATCAGCAAGAAAAAAATAGTTCTATTAAAGGAGGTGCGTATCTACTTCGTTCGGATATACCGTTTTGGCTGTCTCTCGCAATCAAAGAGCCCCCAATGTGGTTCGATAGAAAAGTGCTGTTTCCATGGTTGATCAAACGCCTCAAAATACACAAACGGTATATTGGTTTTCTCCATCAACGTGAAAAACTCCCCCTGAATCTTCTCATCACATCCTTCGTTTCCTTTAGCAGGGAGCCCAAGCTCTTTGACCACAATCATCTTATCGCAATCTTTGTTTTCCAATACTCTCTCTAATCGTTTTACTTTTTCCTTAACCCACCTCACCGCTTTCTTTGGCTTCTTAATATTCTGATGATAGGGGTGAGCATTTACAAATATCCAATCAGAGATATCTACAAGATTTTTATCATAATAATAATTATCTATTTGTTCTGCGGTTGTAGTGGGTTTACCTGTAACGCATTTAATGAATCGAATGGTGCTGTTGAGCTGTTGAAAATTATATCGGTATTTATATCCTTCGTTACCCACACAATATCCATCCACATATTTTTGCGCATAGAGAGCGCTCTTGATTTCTCCTAAACTATTTATATCCCATATCCCCATGATAACCCCCTTGAATCCTACTTGCTTGGCGAGATATGGTATGTGTTTAAGAGTGCGCTCTGAACCATAGGTCACGATGCCATTAAAACCTGCCTTCTGGAGTACCTCTAAATCTTTCTTTATGCTGACAGACGAAGGATAAACCCCTTTCTGAGGGTTAAACTTGGTAGGGGCATAATCAACCCATTTGAGATTTTTTAGCTTGTGCCAGAAGCGATCTTTGGCTTCAGAAGGAGGGATAATCAAAAATAAAGATAGCGTCGCTGCTAAAAAAAGTTTCCGTCTCCCCATTTTCCCGTGGCTTTAGGTCGTGGGACCTCATTAAAATTATACTCTTTTTTTAAAAAAATACTATAAAAGAATTTCGTATTAAAAAAGGGGGGGCATCAATTGAGTATAATCTTGAGGATGGACATAACCTAAAACACAACCTCTTGATAGAGAGGATATTATAGCTAAAAGGAGAAAACAGTTCGCCTGGTGTGCTTAACTATCCTGGCCGCAATGTGCCGCTATGGGGAATGTTCAATTAAAAATTTACTAATCACGTCTCGTTTTTTCAGATATTTAAGATAGGTGTAAGGAGGCGTTTCGCTTTCGGACCCCAATGATCCTTTCTTTTCTTCTTCGTATTCCATCACGGTGAAAAACGCATCTGGCTTATGAGGCTTTACGGTAATCTCTCTCGATAACGCTTCTAAAATTTGATCGGGGGAGACATCTTCGTCTCCAAGGCTTACCACTCGAAAAAATTTTAATTTCATTCTTCACCTCCCCTCTTTTAATCTTTTGCCTACCAATACATACTATACCCACCGCAGGAGGAAATCAACCCCTAATCAGGTCAAAATCGTAAACGTTTTCAAATTTTATTTTTTTTCTCTGTTTTGTTGCGGGGATTGATAGTAGTGTGTAATTCTCTTCTCTGCCTACCTCAATAAAATTATATCTTGAGCAGTATTTTTATTAGGGATATAATTAGATTATATGAAAACATATATGTTCGGACCGTGGGATGACCGTTGGTGTAAAATTTACAGGCCGATTTTACAGTTTTTGGAGGAGATTTATAATAGTGGTTAACTAGTAGAAATTAAAATGGAATACGATATCTCTCATTTAAGAAATTATGAAGAAATTGTTCACGGACCCATTCAGTCTGACGAAGCTTTATTTTTATATGGTTTAACAAAACTAATAAGACCCAGAGTTATCGTAGAATTTGGATTCGGAGGACGTTCATCTATCAATTTCCTAAAGGCTCTTCCCGGCGATGGTCTCTTATATAGTTTCGATTGCAATGAAAAATGTAAGAAGATAGCTGATGATGTAAAAGACCCAAGAT
>CP070807.1:1421033-1441382 GCA_020343695.1 Candidatus Omnitrophota bacterium
GAGGTTGTATTAAGGGTTAGGTGTAGAGATGGGGGAGTAGGCAGCAAATACATTTGGCAGAAGGTAAAGATATTAGAAGTATTAAAAAATGAAGGTAACTATAATTTTAAAAGCACTTTAGCAGTCGCGCATTATAGCTGGAAAGACGGCATTCCAATAGGAATTTCAACAATTTACTTAGAAAAATATAACCCTTCGAGAGTTGATTTATGGAAACTTGTGGGAGGAGGAGCCGAAAAAGGCATCAGCCATCACATTGAAGAGTAAAAAGGAGATTGACGATGGGGGAGTTGGTTGTAATTAAAACCTTTCCATATAGGCATGATGCTGAGCTTGCAAGAGGACTCCTTGAAAGCGAGGGAATCAAAGCGATAATTTCTGCAGATGACCAGGCAGGATACGCCCCGCATTTACTCTCTACCAGAGGCAAAAAAGGCATGGCAAGACTATTGGTCAAAAAAGAAGACATCGAGAAAGCCCAAGAGATTCTCAAAGTCCTAGACCAACCAACCACCGACGATTGAAACTATTCCAATATTCTTGAGAATATTGGAATAGTTAAGTGTATGGGTTGATTTCGAGTGCTATAGGGAGGTTAAGAATGGATAATAAAGAGAGAGAAAGACTAAGAGAAGAATATCAATATCTTTCGGATGAAGAAATAATTGAACTTTTCCAAACTGATAAAGAAGAATTTCCCGAGGGTGTCTATGAAATTGTTTTAGAGGAATTTCAGAAGAGAGGTTTGCAGAAGAAAATTGATGAGATGAAGAGGCTGGAAGAATTACGGAAGCAAGCGGCTCATGAGGGCTTGGCTGTAGTAAAAACATTTCCATATAGACATTACGCTGAGGCTGCGAGAGGATTGCTTGAAGATAAAGGAATCGAGGCGATTGTTTTAGCTGACGATGCTGGTGGATATCGTCCTCACATCGCTCTTGGCATGGTAAAGTTATTAGTCAAAGAAGAAAACATCGAGAAAGCCCAAGAAATTCTTAAAGTCTTGGACCATCCCGACAACCCCCAAACTTAAATCTTGATTTATCCTTCCAGGGTTTGTAATATATCTACATAGGGGAATGTTAAAGACATTTTTATAAGATAGCGTACGTGAAAGCGAATGGTGAATAGGATATAGGGATATGAATCGAACGTTAAAATGCTCTGCGATATCTTTGATAATCATTATAGGGGTCATTGTTCCGTTAGATATATATATTTATTTTAAATCGGGAGAGCAAATTGCCGGATTTAAACTTTTTAAATGTGGAATATATTTCGCGGCTATGATTCTTCATGTAGTCATGTATTCAGGATTTAAAATTATTGGACAGGGATACCATAATAATTTATTAAGAATTCTATCGCTATGTTTGATTGGTTATAGCACAGGTTACTTCGGATTGAGAATTATTTGGACATTTTTCCCAGCTTCCAATACTCTTGATTTTTGGTGCATGCGGCAACTTCATTGGAGTATTCTAGAAATTCTATTCGGATATAGTTTATTGAAATTAGGCAGCACAACAGAAATAGGCGCAATTGGCATAATAGTCGGCGTCTTAAATATAGGAGGAGGGTTGAATGAACTGGCTTTAATGTTGATGATGAAATATCTAAAGCCATTTGCGCTTTTTGCCGCTTTCATAGATACGGCCTTAAGAATGGCCATTGGTATCTCGGGAGTAATACTTTTATTTAAAGTAGCTATGATGGAGCGATTTAAAATAAAGAAAGCGCAAGAAGTCATTCCTGGAATGCAGGTGTGAATGCCCAACCCCTCAAACTTAAATCTTGATTTATCCTTCCAGGGTAGTATTATTTTTCTATAGACAGAGAAACTAAGAAAGCCACTCTGATTTTTTTTAATTAGGAGCCAGAAATATGGGTGTATACATATATTGCATAAAAGAAGATCATAGATACCAGTCTTCTATAAAGAGCCGTGAGTTTGAAAATCAATGGTTTAAGTTAGAGAAAGACGGCACGGTCATCGTAAAAGGATCAAATTATAAGGGTTATGCCTGGGACGGCTGCAGCCCTAAGATGAAAATAAAAGATGTGTACATCGGGACACTGGAGGCAGTCTTAAATTTCGATACAGCAAAAAGCAAGACATATTATGCTTCTTTAATCCACGATGTATTCTATCAATTCGGCAAGGATATAAAATTAATTGTGAAGCGCAAAGAGGTTGATAGAGAATTTTATATCATCTTAAAAAGAGACAAATTCAGATTTGCAGGACTCTATTATACGGCTGTGCGCCTCTTTGGCTGGATATTCTGGTATACATAATAAAAGGGGGTGATGTATATGGAGAAGGTCGCGTATGTTATTTTGGCGATAGTCGCCATAGCCTGGCTTATCGCAATGATAGTTGGTATGGTAGCGGCTTTTCCGGCAGGAATAATTGGTCTTGTGGTTATTCTTGCATTTGGGTTGTTGTTTGTGAAAGCACTGAAGGAGCGCTTGGCGAGCAAGAAAAACGATCGTTATTCTAAGGATGTAGAGAAGTAAGGAGGATAGAATGTTATTAACTACGCAAGATGAATTGTCGGGATACGAAATTACAGAGAATTTAGGAGTTGTCCGCGGAAATACTGTTCGGGCTCGCCACGTTGGAAAGGATATCTTAGCGAGTTTCCGAAATGTGGTTGGTGGTGAAATTAGCGAATATACTAAATTACTCGCTGAGGCCCGTGAGCAATCGATTGATAGAATGATTGACAATGCAAAGAGCCAAGGCGCTGATGGAATAGTCTGTATTCGTTTTACAACATCATCTATAATGCAAGCAGCAGCAGAGCTTTTTGTGTTTGGTACAGCTGTTAAATTAAAGAAAAAAACTTAGCATTTCAGTCCCCGCCACGGCGGGCGGGGCAGGCCGGAGACGATTTTGAGTGTTAAGTTTTAAAATAATTTTGGCAAGATATGAAGCCTAAACCAGAAACGTTCCCAAAACCAGCAATATTTTTCACTTTTATTATCGGCGTCTTATGCGCGGCGGGCTTCCGTTCATTAACAATTATAGACGTATTATATCCACACCTTGTGCGTCCGGTATGGTATTTTGCAGTTATTGGGTATATCTACTTCTTCGCTTATAGATACCATATTGCAAATAAGAGAAAAAAAGTCATAACAGAGAATGATTTACTTTCCAAGTTACGCCAGGATAAAGAAATAACCAAAGAAGATAAAGAGTTTATTTCATACATATTAGCATCGTTGATAAGGTCAAAAGAAAGCATAAACTATTTTTTCATATTTATAATGTCAATAGTGGCTATACTCCTCGATATATTTATTTCGAAATAAAGAGAGTCTAACCAGTACCTATCCGCCAAAAGGGCAGGTATTCAATTCAGCCCACCGCACAACCTCATTATTTAATTTGACTGATTTTTCCCATAGTAGTATGATTTTCTCATAGACCGCAGGTGCCTGGGTAAGAGAAAGATGAGAGGAGGGGAGATGAAAAAAGTACTTTCAGTGATAGCTTCATTCATTATTATTATATTGGTGAGCGCTTGTACTTCTGAGCCACCAACCACGTTGAGAAACGAACAATACGGATATGAAATTACTTTCCCGCGAGGGTGGTCGCTCCATCAACGTGATACGAAGGTTCTAAAGAGTTATGCAGCACAGTCTGAAGATTACAGTACAGAAGGAATCTATAATAATCGCAAGAGATGGGCAACAGAAGTGGTGGTGTGGAAAAAGACCAAATACAACACCTTTGAACGTATTTATAAAAGGATGCTCAATAGTTTTAAAAGTTTTGGGCCGATAGAAGGAAAGATTATCGAGACAACAACTTATATGAGAGACGGTAACGAACATAGAAAAGTTATATCGGAAACTAAAGGGATGGGGAGGCAGGGCGCCCATTATTGCACATTCGTTGATACAGATAAGTATGTACTGATAATCCATTCATCCTGTACGCCCCGATATTTTGAATCCGCACAGAAAGAGTTTGGTAGCATTATTGATTCACTGAAATTTTTTTAATACAGAGTGCTTTGGTCTACAATAAGTGGATATGAGAGGAGCTAGATGTGGGAAAGAGTAGGCCGGCAGGGCTAATAGCATGTATCATAAGTTTACTTTTTTTATCCCCCCTCTTTGCTGAGACCATTGTTCTTAAATCAGGAAGAAAAATAGAGGGGAAAATAGTCGAAAGGACAGACGAATATATAAAGGTTGATCTCGAGGGACTGCCTGAAGGTATGGCTGCGCAGGCAACATTTTATTTCAAAGATATTGAGAAGATCCAGCAAGAGAAATCCTCTCTTGATTCAGGCGAGGACCCGCTTGCTGCTAAGAAACTATCACAACAAGGATATGAGGCATTTTTAGCGAGAGAATTCAATAAAGCAATTGATTTTTTTCAAAGAGCCCTCCCTCACGCAGAAGACACTTCTAGAAAAGCTTATATCTTATTCATGTTAAGCTCATGCTATTTGGAAATGGGTATCATGCCGTATATACAGAAAAAAGATGATAGTTATTATAAAAAGTCTATAGAATATGCCAAAGAGTGTTTAAGATTCCAACCAAATGCCTCATTGGCTTTAGCAAACATAGGTGTTGCGTATATGAATATGAATGAATTAAAAAAAGCCGATTATTATTTTACCGAAGCCGAAAAGTATATTGATGTGAATTCACCAGCCTATCGACAAATCATCTTGAATCACGGAGCAGTTAAGGGAATGCTAAAATTAAGAAAAGAATCACAATGAGAGGAAGAGTATAAGCATCTCACGGGAGATAGAGGAAAAAGTAGAGGAACAATTTAAATAGTCGTATGGCTGATGGTTGAAGATAATTTTTAAGGATAACGATACTGACATAAGAATGCCAGTTACTCCTTTTCATTTTGGGCCAGCCGCGTGTATTGGACTGCCTTCGCAAAAATACATAGACCTGCCAGTGTTTATTCTGGCAAATGTTGTTGTCGATATTGAGCCATTCCTTGTGGTATTTTTTAATTTAAACTACCCCATGCATGGATACTGTCATACGTTTTTGATTGGGAGTTGTGTGGGGATTATATGGGCACTCATTGCATATTGGGGTAGAGCCATATTACATAACTCAATGAGGCTCTTAAGGTTACAGTACAATACAAATTTCAGAAAAATATTCATTTCTGCTATTTTGGGTGTGTGGTTTCATGTTTTATTGGATGCTCCGCTCTATCCGGATATCCGGCCATTTTATCCGCTCAAAGCCAATCCTTTGTATGGTAAAATGAACGAACTTAGTGTATATTTAATATGTACGGTATTATTTATCCCTGCATGGATATTGTATAAGAGCAAGAGCCAACGCTCATAGCGGCAAGGTTTTATACTATTAGAAAAGAGGAGGTACTATGCAAAAGTTTTATTTTATTTCTATCCTTGTTTTATTAGTTGGATTGCTTGCAGGGTGTGGTGTAGTTCAAGATACAGGTGTAGCTGAAAATTTAGCGGCGATTTATTATGAATCCATTAAAGCGAAAAATTTTGATAAGGCGCAAGAGTTATGCGGCCCGCAATTTTTCCAAAGGACTTCTCGCGAAGATTTCCTTCAGCTCTTACAAACCATCAATAAAAAATTAGGTAATTTGCAATCATATAAATTAGCCGGATTTCATGTGAGAAAACAGATTGGCATACCAAGCGGCAATTACTATATATTGCAATATAAAGTCACTTATTCTAAATATTCCGCCGCTGAAGTGCTGACTCTTTTTAAGCCAAGCGGTGGCGAAATAAAAATATTGGGCTACAATGTAAATTCAGAGGGATTTTTTAAAGAATAAAGAGTGAAAATACTTCTTCAGTAATTTCAGATTTTAAACCTTGATTTCTTCTTTCAGGGTAGTATGATTGAACTATAATCATATCATAATAGAATAGTTATAAGATTTATAAACAATTGTTTAAAAGGGGGTTGCATATGCAAAGATTTTGGGTTATCGCTATGATAGGGATGTTTCTATATGGATGCGCAAGCGTTCAACCAGTAGAAAAGGGCCGTCTTACTCCAGGTATGGCAAAGAAACAAATCATTAAAGAAGTTACAACTCAGACTGAAATCTTAGAGGTATTCGGTGCGCCAAATATAATAACCAAGAATAGGAGCGGCAACGAAGTCTGGACCTATGATAAAATGTCAGTAGAGAGAGGCAGTTCAGATATATACGGTGGGTTTATTGTTGTAGGAGGCACAGGAACGCGAACTTCTAGCTCGATGAGGACCTTTACATTAATGATTGAGTTTGACGAAAATGAAATAGTCAAAGACTATAGTTACAGATCATCCGCTTTTTAAGAAAGGAGAAGGATGAATATAAGAAAGGTATTTTTCGGTATTTGCCTCACCCTCATATGTGCAGGATGCGTCACTGCACTTTCTCCTTTGCAAAGGAGAACCATTGAAGCGCGAGATTTAGAAGGAACGTTTGACGATGCCTTTAAAGCTACCCTGCAGGTCTTTCAAGATTTCGGGTATATTGTCAAAAGTTCAGATTATCAGTCAGGCGTGATTCAGGGCGAGACAGGATATAAAAAGAATATATTCTTCGGAACTATGACGAACGTTGAAATTACTGCGACTATAGAGCAGTTTGGGGCAGGCAGAGTGAAAGAAAGGATTTCCCTTGTTAAGAAGGTAAAATCACCCAGTGAGCAGGGCATCTTAGAAGATTCCCGTATTGTTGACGACCCAGAGCTTTTTCAGCGAATGTACGAGGCAATCCAAAAGGAAATGTTTATAAGGCAAAATTTAGCGCGATAATCCTCTCTGCGTAGGCTCAATGTAATCGAAAATGAAAGCAACTCTCGTAATGCGAGAGTTGCTTTTTTGATTTGTAATGGAAGAAAGATGAAGTTTTTGTTATTAATTTACTTCTTGTTTCTCTGTGCCTGTGTAGATAGAGCCATTATAGTGCCTGTAGATGAGGCAACTTATAGGCAAGGAGTGCTTACCGTGCCTTTTGAGGTATCGCAAGAAAACAAGCGCCAGACGCTTGCGAAATTAGGAATAGTTTATGTTGGTATGCCCAAAGAAGATTTAGAGAAAGCTGGCTGTAAAGAAGGCGACCTCGTTGATTATCGTCGAGAAGGCAATAAAGAATGGCTGACTATTCTTGACTGGGCTACTGCAGAAAGTACAGACACAATTACGTTTGTTGTTGAGGGCGGCAAGGTAAAGGATTGGTTTAAGGGCATAGCGAGAAAATAGCCAAGAGGAGAAGGAGTACAGCGTGGGTAAGAAAAAGTTCATTTGGGGTTTGGTTATATTAGGCATTGTATCAATTGCGATGGTTATTATTGGCAGAACCATATTCGTAACTTTCTATAGAGTACCAACAACCGCGATGGAACCCACAATTCCAAACGGGAGTAAAATTTGGGTCAGGAGAGCATTTTATGATTTACAACGGGGAGATGTTGTGGTGTTTGTATCTCCAACGGAAGGCAAAAAGAAGTTATTTGTGAAACGGTTAGTTGGTTTACCTGGAGAGGCAATAGAAATAAGAGATGGAAACATTATTGCCGATGATAAAATCGTTGTTGAACCGTCTATCGTAAAGGTATATTATTATAATATAGGTGAGTACGCCAAAGTCGGAAAGAAAATATACATTGCCAAGAAGCATTACTATGCCCTTGGTGA
Source organism: Candidatus Omnitrophota bacterium (assembly GCA_020343695.1). GTDB lineage: Bacteria > Omnitrophota > Gorgyraeia > Duberdicusellales > 4484-171. The sequence goes on from CP070807.1 coordinate 1,428,714, forward strand.
TAACAGTAAGATGAGTTTGGATAGCAGGTTTTTTGGGCCTGTCCATGAGAAGAGCATAAAAGGAAAAGCGATCTTTATCATAACGCCAGACGGGAAATTGAACAATATAGAATAGTTCCAATGTTACAGCCTCAAGGTAGCCAGATGCCAAAAATTCTTTTCATAATATCAATGGGTGTGTTTACACTTTCGTGTTTTTCTCAAGATGCTGTTTCGTCAGCCACACCAGCACACCAGGAGATTCCCCAAGAAATTCCTTTGCAGCTCATCATTGATTCTAATAAAAATGTATACAGGATAAATGAAGACATTCGTGTTGCCATCACTATAAAAAATACTTCAAAAGGCCCACTTAGAGTACAGACAATTCCTTCATTACAATTAGAGTCTCAAGAAGATGGCATCTCTATTTGGGCCCCTATACGATTGGATCGAGACAATAGATATATCGCCCTGAATGACAAAAAGCCAGTTCTGCGTCTTGCGCCTCGCCAGAAAAGAGAGCTTAAGTATAACCTTTCCATGATAAAATGGGGCTCAGTATTATCTTCATACTGGCCTGCGAAGTCAATCAAATCACTTATCAGCCCAGGTACATATACTCTTTCACTTTCCGTAGAGATGAGAGATAAAGCTTGGCGTAAAGAAATTACCTCTAATGAAATTACTTTCAAGATTATTGAGAAGAAGAGAAGGAGGTAAAAGTAAATGTTGGGCAAGAAAAAATTCACAGTGTTATTATTGATAATAGGTTTGGCTTTTTCAGTTCCTCTCTTCGCGGACGCTCTTATTCTTAAGTCAGGTAAAAAGATTGAAGGAAAGGTTGTTGAGAAGACAGATGCATATGTAAAGATAGAGATCCGAGGGGTAACATTAAAATACTATCGTGATGAAATCATGAGCGTTGAAGTTGATACCTCGGGCTTTCCTCTTGAGAGGACAAAAATTCCTTCTGAGACGGATTCTGATGATGTTGAGTGGGGAACATGGTTTCTAGAGGTTAAAGACTACCTTATCAGGGTGAATCAAATGTTAATCGACGGTGGGAGATTGCAAAACGAAGCTTCTTTAAAGATACAGGGGGCAGAAATCAGAAGACAGAAGAGAGAGTTAAAACACATCCTGAGAGATATTAAGCGTCGACTCTCCGATATTAGGCTAAAGCTTTTAAAAATAAAGCCACCAGGGGAGTTAGAAAGATACCATAAGAGCGCGAAAGACGCACTCACCTATACAATAAAATTTGTTGACGCAGCCTTGATAGGAGACAAAGTCGCCAGCTCCCAACATGTCCGTAATGTATTGAGGGCAAGTAAAGAGGGGTTAGAGGAACAGAAGCGATTATTTCTTAAGCACAATGCCCCTCAACAACTGATTGATTCTACAGAGAGGGATTTAAAAAAGGTAAATGCCTTATTGGGATACAATTTCATGTGATATTCGGAATTAAAAGGAGGAAGAAAATGCAGAAGTTAAGAAGAACGCTCGTATTAGTTGTTGTATGTATATTTATATTGGGATATTCGAATAGTTATGCGAGAGATTGGAAAACATATAAGAGTCCCACCGGTTATGCGATACGCCACCCTTCGCATTGGACTGTTACCTCTTCTACCGGAGATATTATTGCCGCCCCTAGCCAGTCTGCATTTTTATATATTATGGTTACGCCTGCGACAGAGCTGGAAGCATTTGCAGATTCCTATTATGAAAACGAAATAGAGAATTCAGCGAGCTGTACGTTGATACGAAGGGGAAGAATGAAAATAGCTGACAGAGGAGCCATCTCTCTTGAATACACAGAGCAAGGAGCGGGAGAGACGCTGAAGCATAAAGCATATTTCCTTGTCGATGTGGTAGGTTATCTGTTGATGTTTTCAAGCACGAAAGAGGATTTCGATGTCTATTTATCAACAGGCGAAAAAATCGTTAAATCATTTAAGCCAATACCGAAAAAAGAAGCTGAATCCCTATGGGAAGACACAGAACCTACCTCTGCTTTTTAAGAGAACTCTGTATCCTCTTGAAGTAACGCGATTGAGCCCAACGCAACAAATTCTTACCGGCGTATGTTCTGTATTTATTCAAAGAGATTTCCTGTTGAAAAAAATGAATTAATTGCTATTATGTTAGGCTATGAAGACGTCTCCCCAATGCGTAGAGTGTTTCTTTCGACAGATTGCAAAAGCGACATCTGGCTTGCGTTTGAGTAGAAGGAAGAAAGCTAAAGCTTTTGCAATTCTGACCCATGAACTCCTCCAATTTGATTTTAACCAGCCTCCTGTTGTGTTTGGAAGAACAATCTATAAAACTATCTCAAAATTAAGCGGCATACAAGACATTTTCGCGAAGGAGAAGATGAGGATTGAGAAGCACCTTCTTAAATTCTATTCTGACGTAGAACAGATACTGCATAACGCAAAAGACCCTCTCTATACTGCCGCTAAACTTTGCTGCGCTGCCAATGCTATAGATTTTGGAGCAGGCAAAAGCCCTGATTTAGAGAAACTTTTTTCCCAAATGCGAAAGGTACATTTGGCAATAAACCACTTTCATACATTTCGAGATACATTGAAAAGGGCAAAAACAATTTTATTTATAGGAGATAACTGCGGAGAGGCTTTTTTTGATAGGGTTTTTATCGAGGAGCTTTTGAAGTACAAACCAACACTAAAAATTTTCTATGCTACACGCTCTTCTCCCATTATCAATGATATTCTCATTGCTGACGCAAAACGCATAGGTCTGCAGGAGGTGGCAGGGGTAATCTCCTCAGGGTGTGATTATCCCGGCCTTATACTTGCGAAAACCTCCTCTCGTTTTCAGAAAATATATCGCAAGGCAGACATTGTTGTGAGTAAAGGGCAGGGAAATTTCGAGTCTTTAGAGGATATAAAGAAAGATATTTTCTATATATTCAAGATAAAATGCCCTACGGTGAGTGATTTTTTGCGCATCCGTCTTCATAGCTTGCTCTTTCTTTACAATAAAAACAAATATATGGTATAATTAATAAGCAATGGAAATTCCCGCCCAAGTGTATACAGTCCATAAGAAATGATATTGAATATCTCTCTTTTTATTATTTTTATTCTCTTCTCTGCGTTTTTCTCCGGTTCAGAAACGGCCCTTTTTTCTCTTGGGGCAGTCCGGCTCCGACGTCTGCATGAGAGATATCCCCGCGCAAAAATTGCAAAAAATCTCCTCAGGAGGCCAACCCATCTTCTCTCTACAATTGTTTTTGGGAATATGTTAGTGAACATTGGGCTGTCGGCGTTTACCACCGCAGTGTTTGTGGCGCTCCTGGGAGCAGAAGGACTTATTTTTGCAATTGTCATAAGCGGTGTGATGATCCTCTTCTTTGGAGAAATCTTTCCGAAAACAATCGCCATCTATTCAGCGGAAAAAATATCACTGTACTCTTCGCCTCTGTTGAATATCTTCTCTAAGATATTTTCTCCCGTAATCTATGTAATAGCGCGGATAGTGACTTCCCTCTCTCGATTTTTTCTTTTTCGCAGAGAAAGGACAACGTTAGGAGAGGAGGAACTCAAGACTGCCCTGCTTTTAAGTAAGAAGGAAGGCCATATCACCGATGAGGAAGAAGAAATGATCAGTTATGTTTTAGAGTTTAAAGATACGTGGGTGAGTGAGATTATTACTGCTCGCGTTGATATTGAAGGGATCGATATTGAGAGCGGTCAGCAGGAGATAATACAAATTTTAAGAAAAACGCAACATTCCAAATTTCCCGTCTATAAAGATTCTTTAGACAATATCGTAGGAATTCTCTATGCCAAAGACGTATTTCTTAATCCTGCAAGCGACTATCACACACTTCTAAGAGACCCCGTCTTTGTTCCTGAAAGCAAAAAGATTGATGATCTGCTCAAGCTTTTTATAGAGAAGAATGAACGGATTGCTATTGTATTGGATGAGTACGGAGGAACTCAAGGGTTAGTCACACTGGAAGATATAGAAGAGGAGATATTCGGAGAAATTTATGATGAGTTTGAATCTCCGCGAGAATTGATAGAGAAGATCGATGAGCATACATTTCGGGTGTATGGCAGAACCCCTATAAAGACAGTTAATATCGAGTTAGATTTAGATTTGCCTGAAGAAGAGGACACATTGGCAGGGTTTTTGCTCTCCCATATGGAGAAAATCCCTCGCTCTACGGAAAGCTTCAAATTTTTCACCAAAGGCGGATTCGCCGCTGGCGGAAAGAGGATAGAGTTTACCGTAGAGAGAGCAACGGCACGGCGAATTGTAAGTGCAATTGTAAAGAAATGATGTATCTATATCTTTTTGGCTGTATCTTTTTCATATTCCTGCAGGGTTTCTTTGCTGCCAGCGAGATAAGTTTTATCTCTTCAAGCCTGCTCAAATTACGACATCGCCAGGACAAAGGAGACAAATGTGCTGCGCGAGCCTATAAGCTCCTTCTTAACCCAGAAAAATTTCTTGTCACTACTCTAGTGGGTACAAATATTTGCGTGGTGTTGAGTTCCTCGTTGCTCACATTTTTCCTTATCCAGCTTGGCATACAGCAGAGCAACCTATGGACTACGATTGTATTTACACCGTTGGTTGTAATTTTTGCAGAGCTGATTCCTAAAAATATCGGCAGATACTATAGAGAGGGATTGAGTTCGCGCTTTGCAGGCATTATTACGTTTTTTGAGAAAATTCTTGCACCCGTGGTTATTACGATTGAAAAAGCATCGAAATTATTGGTCAAAATGTTTATGAAGAAGGTAAAGCCACGTTCTCCTTTTGTCACGAAAGAAGAGATAAAGTCGTTAATAAAAGAGATAGAGAAAGAGGGCGGAATTGACAGAGGAGAGAAGGAAGCAATTGAGGAGGTATTTGAGTTCAGACTGAGCAGAATTAAGGACGTGTGCGTAAGCGTAAGACACATTATCGGCCTTGATTACTCAGATTCCTATGAGAATATTTTGAAAGTAATACGAGAGAAAGGGTTTACTCGTTACCCTGTGTTCAAGAATAAGCAGATCAAAGGCTATATTAATACATACGATTTATTTTACAATCCGCAAGGTGATTGGCATGCTCTCATACGTCCGATCACTAAAGTAGGATTCAATCAGAAGCTATATGAGGTATTTACGGGTCTTAAGGCACGTAAAGAAAGTATCGCATTGGTATTGAAAGGTAAAAAAACCTACGGTATTGTAACCCTCCAAGACCTTATCCGGGAAATCATCACTCCTCTTACAAAAGAACAGTAGTTTCTACTTTTCAGTTGTCTCTAGTGCATTGAGAATATAGAAGATTAGGCGCAGTTACTTAATAATTCCTTTAATTCTTGGGCGCTGAGACAGGGGATTCCCAGTTTTTGTGCCCACTCAATGAGACCGCTGTCTGAGGTAGCCAGATGGGCATTGAGCTCTCTTGCGAGCAGAAGCAAATCAAAATCTTCCTTGCTATCAATGATGCCTTCCCTCAACGCTACCCTGTACTCTTCGCGCAAGTGCTTTATGATTTCTTCCTCTTTTGTGTTGGAGCCAGAGGCATGTAAGGCTTTGCGGGAGTATTTTTCACCGATTCGCAGACCTTTATTAATACGCATACGAAATTCCTCAATAAATTCATAGACAAATAGGGCAGGGATAGCGGAGTCATATGAGGAGGGAGGTTTTTTATTTATGAGGATAGTTTTTTGGGAAGGCAATCCCCCTTCCACAAATTTCATAAGTTCTCTGTACACAGAAGGAGGGATATAGCAGTGGATGTTCTTTTTGCTTTTCAGTGCATCCAAGAAGTTACTAAAAGCACTTTTGGGAGTTTGCCCAAAAAGATATCGGGCATCAGGATTTACAAAAAGGCTTGTATCAAGTACAATTTTGAGCACCTTCATTTGTTATATATTTTACGCGATAATGCTGGAGAAGGCAATAACAAATGTATGCGGGGGTTTGGTTTTCTGTTTGCCCATCTACATGCCAGGATGGTTATAATAGCGAAGCGGCTATTTCAGCGAGACCAAAATATAAGCAATGAAACACCAAATCTGGCCTCAGCTTGATTTTTTCTTTTTGTATATGGTATACTTATATACTCGCTTTATATTCATAACGAAGGGGAGGCTCCTAAAGTCATAATTCTCGACGGGTGGATAATGCCCGTTTAGATGATTGGCGGATCACAGAAAGTTTCATCGGTTGTTGCCAATATTTGAAGTGGATGTTTCTGTCTGCGATTATCTACATCTGCAAAACGCAATGATAATTGGTTTTATTTATGGAAATTGTATTGACATGCTTTTGTAGCAAAGGTAAAATAAATATGAAAAAGGAGAAGGGAGTGATAAGAAAGTTTTTTGTCATTCTAGCGGTATGTATTTTTATTTGTGGATGTGACTTCATGAGCCCTCGAAGAACGGCGGGGCCAGAAACAGCACCGCGTAGACCCTCGGTTAAAGGTCCTCTGCTTGCCCGGGTAGATGAGTGGGCGATTGGCGTGGATGATTTTAAAGAACGCCTTGGCGCACTCAAACCTCTCTATCCAGACGCCGACCTCGATGACCCCGATAATCAGAAGAGAATCCTTCAAGAATTAGTGAATCGTGAGATTTTAGCGCGTGTGGCAGAGTCTCAAGGTCTCGATGATACAACGGACGTAAGAGAAACCTTAGAGGATTTTAAGAGTACGCTTCTAGTAGAGAAGATGAATGAACGTATGTCCCAGGAGATAACGGTCACTGACGCAGAAATTCGTAATTTTTATGACAGCAATAAGCTCATTTTCCGAGAGCCGGAAGAGAGAAAGATTCGAGAACTCGTTGTCTCCACGGAAGATAGGGCAAAGGACATCCTCATACGGCTCTTACAGGGCGAGAATTTTACCAGCCTTGCACGGACCTATTCTATTGCTGCATCAAGAAATAAAGGTGGAGATTTAGGGTATCTTGCCGTTGAGCCTAAGGAGAAGTTTCGGAAGTTCTGGGAGGAGGCTTTTACGAAAGAGAAAGGAGAAACCTCAGGTTACTTTAGAGGACCGGACGGATACTATATCCTCAAGGTTGAAGATGTCAGAGGGGGAAAAGAAAAATTATTGATCGATGTAAGAGAGGAGATAAAAGAGCATTTACGGAGAGAGAAGATTAAAAAGAAGAGGGATGATCTTATTTATAGCGCCAAGCAAAAAATGAACGTCGTCATTAATGTTGAGTATTTAGAGTAAGAAAATGGCGGGGAGTAGCTGATGGATAAGAGAATGATCAATATATTAATTGGCTTGGGTTTCGGTATTTTAGCGTTTTTTATGATTCACCGTTATATTACCGAGCAGCAGAGAGAACTTGCACGGCTCCGTGCAGAGGGATTATTAGTGAGAGTGGCAGTGGCAAGGGCAGACATCGCCAGAGAGAGTACTATCACTGAAGATTTGGTGCGCATGGAGGAGGTGAACAAAAATACACTTCAGCCAGGGGATCTGACGGATCTCTCATCAGTAATCGGTAAATTTGCAGAGGTAGATATTTTGAGAGGCCAGCACATAAATAGCAATATGGTAAGACCTCTGGGAGTGTGGAAGCATCTCTCCCAAGCTGTGCCTCAAGGTATGCGGGCAATTACCATTCCTGTCGATAAGATTTCTGCCATTGAAGGACTTATCAAACCGCAAGACAAGGTCGACATTATAGGCGTATTTGTCTTTCCTGCAGAAGGGGGAAGGTCCGCTCCTCCTGTGGTGATTACTCTTTTCCAAGGAGTGCAAATCCTGGCAACAAATAGAAACATTTCTCCCTATAGGATTTCCAAAGAAGCTGACACTATCACCCTTGCTCTTAAACCAGAAGACGTAAAAGTGCTTACCTATACACTGGAGCTGGGAAGAATACGCTTGGTACTCAGAGCACCTCTGGATATGTCTCAAATACCTTATGCAGCACTTACGTTTGAAGAGTTGCTCAAGAGATTAGACTTGTATTTGCCGCCGCCTCAGGCAGAAGCTGAATTAACTGTAGATGTCTATAGAGGGTCAGAGAGAGAAGAGGCTCCTATAGGATATCGTTAATCCTTAAATTTATAGTGAAATATAGCAATAAAAAGGAGGGAACAATAAAAAGAGTATTTTTAACTATCGGTATCTTCGCGTTCTTGCTGGCAGGTAACTGCGTGATTTATTCACAATCATTTTCTCTCTTTGATGATCTTGAAGAAGAAGTTACTCTTGTGGTAGGAGAGGTGTATGTGATTCCTGTGACTTCTCTGCAACGAGTCTCTGTGAGAAACCCTGATATTGCAGATATCAGTAAGGTAACCGATGAAGAAGTCGTCATTGTGGCTAAGCAGGCAGGGGATACCGCGGTGACTTTATGGGAAAAAACAGGAAAAAGCGTCATTGAACTTACCATATATCCCCACGACTTAGAGAAGATAAAAAAGAAGGTAGAAAGAGTAATTAAGCGGTTAGGCATACAAAATGTGAAGTTCAAGATAAATGAACCAGCGGCAAAAGTAATGATTATAGGAGAGGTACTTTTAGAGGAAAAAGAACAGGTAGATACAGTTTTAGAACCGTTTGCTGACAAAGTTGATAATCTCCTCACCGTAGAGAAAGAAAGCAAGATGGTAGAGATTGAAGCGCGGATCTTAGAGTTGAGCAAGACTGAATTAGACGAATTAGGTATCGACTGGCAGGATCATCTTACTGTCAGCGAGGGAATTGTGACCGATGCAATAGATGCTGAAGGAAATGTGCAGACTTTTGATGTGAAAGTCGGTGTTCCTTGGCGAGATTTGTGGGAGATGGATGTAGGTTCAAGGACAGGTTTAAATGCGAAAATCAATATGCTCATAAGCGACGGAAAGGGAAAAGAACTCTCCCGTCCCAAGCTATTATGCTTGAGTGGTGAGGAGGCCAAGCTGACTGTGGGAGGAGAGGTCCCTTACGTGAGCGCGACCACTGCTGCGGCAGCAGGAACAACCATAAGTATTGAATATAGAGAGTACGGAGTTATTTTAACAATACGGCCTACAGTGGTCAGCGACGACAGGGTATATTTGAGTTTAAAATCAGAAGTGAGTGCCTTAGACTGGGAGAACGCGATTATCGTTTCTGGGATTGAAATACCCGCGTTTATTACTCGGGAAGCAGAAACAGTGTTGAATTTATTCTCTGGAGAGACAATATTCATTGCAGGGCTTATCCAGAATAGTGACAGCACAAATGTCACTAAATTGCCTGCATTGGGCGATATACCCATTTTAGGCGCGCTCTTTCGGTCCAAAAGCTTTCAGAACGATGAAACTGAGCTGGTTATTTCCCTTACTCCGCGTGCGGTAGGAGTAGAACCTCCTAAGCAAGAGGCCCCTGCTGAGGTAAAGGAGAGTAAGAGGAGACCTTCGTATGCAGGTTTTGTCCCCGAGGAGCTTCAAGGGTATATTTTAGATGTGCAGAAGCAGATACTCAATAATCTTGCATATCCCCGAGACCTCTTCCATACCGGGTGGGAAGGAGTAGTGGTATTGAAATTAACCATCGACCATACCGGGGAATTAAAAAGTGTGCGAATAGTGAAGTCCTCAGGATATACAATCTTTGATGAGTCAGCAGTTCACTTAGTGCAGGACCTATCCTTTTCTCCTTTCCCTCCAGATGTTCAGCTAGAAGAGGTAAGAATAGATGTCCCCATCAATTATCGCGAGAGCAACTGAGCTGAAGAATATTTTCATAACGGCTATAATGCGTCTTTCGTGGCTTTGGCAAATGGTTCATTGCATATCTCAACGCCAAAAGTGAAGCCATTTTCTGTAAGGAGCCAAGATGGATACGAGAGTCATTTCTGTATTTAGCACAAAAGGAGGCGTGGGAAAAACCCTCGTTTCCGTAAATTTAGCAGTGAAGCTCTCTTTAGAAAAAAAGAGGGTATTCCTCATCGATTTAGATTTAGGAGCCCCTCAAGTAACCTCAAAACTTTTAGGCATCCATAACAAATACTGCTTAGCGAATCTCGTAGACAATTTACAAGAGTTTAAAGAAGGAAAGCGTGATATCAATAATTATGTCACTCGATACAGCAATAACCTTGTCTTTTTACCCGCGATTATTAAAATCTCGCAGAAAAATGCTCTTACACCGTTTCTCGTAAAAGAGTTTATCTCTTTCGTATGGGATAAATTTGACTACATCATTATCGATGCAGGAAATAACCTAACTGATAATTTGATTTCTATATTTGAATGTTCGAATCTCATTCTTTTGCTTCTGACTCCCGATATCCTGGCGGTGTATCAGACCCAGTGGCTCTTAGATACACTGCAGAGTTTAGGGTTTCCCGTAATGATGATTAAAATCATCCTCAATCGTGCAGAAAGCAAGGGAGCGATTGCGTCTGAAGAGATAAAAACAATTCTTCCCTCAGAGATTATTTCTCTGGTTCCTTCGGAAGGAAAAACTATAGGACTTTCAGTCAACAGAGGCATTCCTGTGGTGGTCGATAACCCAGGTTCTCGATTTGCGAATGCAATCCAGAAACTCTCGAAAGATATTATTGATAAGCAAGATATGTATATAGACCATAAGACACTCGCTGATATACGAATTACAAAGGAAGAGTTTAAGGGCGAGGATGCATTCTGGGAGAGAGTCGGGCTTGTGGAGAAGACTGAGTACGTTGTCCCCCTGAAAGAAGAAGAAGATAGAATCATACGGTTTAAGCGACGAGTGCATGAGAGGCTTCTTGAGGAGCTGGACTTAAAACGGCTTCCTGTGGAAACCTATAGCATGAGCACAGATAGGATGAATGAGCTGAAAGTGAGAGCAGAACGGGTTGTCTCCAACATTATCAGTAAAGAAGCAGGAGGGTTTATCTCTTCAGCAGAGGTAAGGAAAAAGGTGACCAAAGAAATTATTGAGGAAGCATTAGGGTTGGGACCCCTAGAAGATTTGTTGCGAGACGGCTCTATTACAGAGATTATGGTGAATAATAAAGACCAGGTATATATTGAGAGGCTCGGCAAAATCCTTTTGACGAGTAAGAAATTTACCGGAAACGAACAGGTAAGAATTGTCATTGAGAGAATTTTGGCTCCTTTAGGCAGACGCATTGATGAATCTGTGCCTTATGTGGATGCGCGTCTTCCCGATGGTTCACGTGTCAATGCCATTATCCCCCCTCTTTCTCTTACCGGTCCCACATTGACTATACGAAAATTCGCGCGTGAACGTTATGGCATGGATGATTTAATAAAACGTTTTGGGAGCCTGACTCCCCAGATGGCAGAATTTTTATCAGCAGCAGTAAAATCGAGAAAGAATATGCTTGTTTCCGGCGGCACAGGTTCAGGAAAGACCACATTTCTTAATATCTTATCTTCTTATATCCCTGAAAAAGAACGAATCGTCACCATAGAGGATGCCGCCGAACTTAAGCTCCGCCAGATTCACTGGATACGACTTGAGTCACGTCCTCCTAACATCGAAGGTAGGGGTGAGATTACCATACGGGATTTATTTAGGAATTCTCTGCGTATGAGGCCAGATAGAATCATCGTAGGAGAGGTGAGAGGAAACGAAGTTTTAGACATGCTTCAGGCAATGAACACCGGTCACGATGGCAGCATGTCTACTATTCACGCCAACTCAACCCACGATGTGTTGATTCGTTTAGATAGTATGATTTTGATGTCGGGGGTGGAACTTCCTATCCGGGCAATCCGAGAGATGACTGCTTCAGCAATTGACCTTATTGTGCACACTGCTCGCCTTTCTGACGGATCCCGTAAGGTTATACAAATTGCAGAAGTTGTGGGAATGTTAGATGAGACCCATGTGAATCTCCAAGATATATTTATGTTTAAGCAGACAGGGATAGATGAGAAAACAAATGTGGAAGGATACTTTACGCCTGTTGGATACATTCCTACCTTTTACGATGAAATACGTTCGCGGGGAATTGAGTTATCCAGAGAGATATTCGTACCAACAGACTAAACTATTATGGGAGAAGGGTTAAACAAAATAACGAAGCTTCTACAGACACCGAACGTCACTGAGATTATGATTAACGGTGATGAGGTAACCTTTATAGAGGTTGAGGGAATAAAGCATAAACTCGATGTAATATTTACCGAAGAGGATATGAAGGAAATCATTGATGAATTTTTTACTAAAGTGGGAAAACCAATCACATACTTTCATCCTTTTGGAGATGTATGTCTGAAAGATGGTTCTAGGGTCAATGTCATTACTTTTCCTCTCGCGCGGTGCGGTACCTCCATCACGATAAGGAAATTTGACCGAGAACTTCATAGCCTTGATGATTTAGTCGCGCTGGGAACCCTTACCAAAAAAATGGCAGCTTTTTTGATTGCCTGTGTACAGGGGAGAATTAACATTCTCTTTTCTGGAGCCACAGGTTCAGGAAAAACCACCACCATGGAGATGCTATCTTACCACATTCCTGACCAGGAGCGGATTGTCACTATTGAGGATACTGCAGAATTACGGCTTCATCAATCAAATTTAGTCCCCATGGAGACAAGAACACCTGATGAGCACGGTAAGGGCGAGGTGACCCTGACACACTTAATACGAAATGCCCTGCGTATGAGGCCAGATAGAATCATTGTGGGAGAGGTCAGAGGTCCGGAAGCATTGGATATGATTCAGGCAATGTCCACAGGCCACCGTGGT
>CP070807.1:1441482-1471072 GCA_020343695.1 Candidatus Omnitrophota bacterium
CAACTGAACCGGATTTGGTCCATTTAATCCTCTCAGAATCACCCACAAACCAAACTTCTGCACCATTCGGTGCACTTACCACAACTGAACCCTTGATGCTAAAGTTTTCCTCAGATTGAGCCTGTATCGTGGAATTACTTTCATCAGTAATCCTGATTTTCGCTCTATTGCCAATGGTATCAGGAACGCGCCAGGCATATCGTAGAGCTTCCCCGTACACACCTTCAGCAATGAGGTGAGGATAGGTTGAACCTCCGTCTGTTGAGTACTCTAGTCTTACCGTAGAAATATTTCCTACCATGCTCCAGGTAATCTCTTGATTGGAAGCAACCGTCCATACTTCCCCCCCATCCGGCGAGGTAATATCTAATGCTCCTACGATACTAAAATTATAATCTGATTCATCCCATATGGCAGGATCATCTAAACTGGTAATTCTGACCTTGCACTGAGTAGAGGGATGATCAGGTACGGCCCATTGATATTGCTGATTTTTGGAAGGATAACCTGCAACGATTACATTGGGATAGCGGCTCCCACCATCAATAGAATACTCCAGCTTCATATTCCCAACATCTCCAACTCTTCTCCAGGTAATGTCCTGTTGAGAGTCTATCTGCCAAGCTTGGCCTCCGTTGGGCGCAGTCAATACTAAATCACCTTTGATTTTAAAATAAGCTTGCGACTCATCATACACACTTTCATCAGAGACATTAGATATTCGTACTTTACAGGTATCGGAAATTGTATCCGGGATTTTCCATGCATAGCTTAAAGCAGCGGCTGCCACAGCCGGGGCAATCTCGTGCGGATAGGTTTTGCCTCCATCAGTAGAATATTCTATCTTTACATCGGTAAGTGACCCCACATATTTCCATTGAATTTCATAATCAGAATCCACAACAAGAACCTCTCCGCCTTTAGGACTACCAACGGTAAGAGCTCCTTTTATGCTCAAGTCTTGGTCACAGACGTCATAGACAGTAACATCCTGTGCATCTCTGATGCGCACTTTCACATTATCACCAATAGCATCGCCGACTTCCCAGACATAATGCAGTTTGCTGGCAGGTACAGCGGCGATAAAACGGTCGTAGGTGTTACCACCATCTACCGAATATTCCAAAGCCACCTCTTGTATAGGGCCTACCTTTGTCCATGTAATGTCTTGCGAACTTCCCACAATCCAGATTTCTTCTCCTACGGGAGAGGTCAACTGAAGAGACGGCTTTATCCTGAAATTACTGCTTGAAGTATCAGATACTAAAGGGTCGTCTAGGCTCGTAATTTTTACTCTGCATTGATTGGAAAGAGTCTCAGGAACTGAGGTCCACCTGAATTGCTGTTCCTGAGAAGGTGTTGAGGAGGTAATGAGGTGGGGGTAAGTCTTTCCACCATCAATTGAGTATCGGATTTGGATTTCTCCAATGCTTCCGTATCTCTGCCATGTAATTTGACCGGCCTCAGCCACAGTAAAGGATTCGCCTCCATCGGGAGAAGTAAGTTCCAACTTACCTTTGGCAGAAAATGTTCCATCAGACTCATCGGCAATACCAGGGTCGGAGATACTCACTATTTTTATTTTAAGGTCAGAGCCTATTTGGTCAGGGACAACCCACCAAAAACTGCCTTTGTCTACAGGGATACCCTTGCCACCTACAATTACCTGCTCCTGGGGATATGTGGCTCCCCCATCAGTTGAGTATCGTATCTGGATATTGCCAACCTCTCCTTGAGAACGCCATTGAATCTGCGTTTTGGCTCCCACAGACAAAACCTCTCCGCCATTGGGGCTCTCCACAATGACTCTTCCTTTGATGGAAAAATCTGCAGGTGATGTCGTATATACCGTGGCAGCAGCGAAACTTTCCACACTCACTCGAACATCACTCTCGACAATATCAGGTATTGTCCAGAGATAGCCTCCTACATTGGTAATACCCCTAGCAATCTCATGAGGATAGGTATCTCCTCCATTTGTAGAATAGTACACATTGACCTTCCCAATTTCGCCATAGGTATTCCACATGATATTTTCCTGAGTTCCCACACGCCACACCTCACCCCCTATAGGAGCAAGGAGAGCAATCCTCTCTTTGATGGTAAAGGTATCATCAGAAGTATCGCTGACTGCAGAGTCATCTAAAAGAGCGATACGTACCTTCAACTTATCTCCCGCGGCCTCGGGTATCTGCCAGGAATAGGAAAGTTCCTTCGATGGCACCTCCTTTACAATTAAATGGGGGTAGCCGTCTTTACCGTTATTGGCCGAATACTCTAATTTTACATTCCCGAGATTTCTACCCTGTCGTTGCCACTTAATCTCTTGGGCGCTGCCTATCCCATAGATCTCGTTTCCGTTCGGCGAAAGGAGCTTAAGTTTTCCTTTAATCTGGAAATCTCTATCAGACATATCTGATATTGCCTCATCCCCAATCGCAGTTACTTTTACCCGCAGGTGATCACCAACCACATCAGGAATTGTCCAATTGTAGCCAGAGGCATCTTGCCCAACAACAGAAGCGATAATTTGAGAATCAGGAAATGTCGCGCCACCATCCGTAGAGTACCTTAAATGTACATTTCCGATAGTTCCCTTCGCCTCCCAGGTAACTTTAGCGTTCTCATTCACATAAAAAATTTGTCCGCCATTGGGAGAGGTAAGGCCTAAAGAACCTTTTATAGAAAAATACTCATCAGAGTCGTCAAACACACCAGAAGGATCAGTAATAAGCTCAATGCGCAATCGTGCTCTATTCGTAACCGTATCAGGAACAGATTCCCACACGAAATTCTTACGAGATGCCGGCACGCCTGAAGATGGCGTAATAACAGTATCAAAATCAATCCCATTGTGGGCAAATGTAATCTTTACATTGCCCATTGAGCCTTTTGTATCCCAGCGAATGTCTTGCTTTGAGGCGACCTCATAGCTCTCTCCTCCGTTAGGAGTTATGAGTTTTAGCTTTCCCTTAACAGTTAAAGGATTATTAGAATCATCAAAAGGTGCGCCTGGGGAAGCGTCTCCTTCGTTGCGTGCTACCCTGATAAAGATACTGTCACTGGTCACATCAGGGATAGGTGACCACATAAACAGGCCTTCGCCTCCATCACGGTCCGCAGCTACTGCCTCTGGGGGAGTAATGCGGACCCATTTTTTCCCATCGTGAGAGTACCAGCAGTGCACCTTCTCTATTGGACCCTTCAGCTGCCAGGTAATTGGTTTCGAATCTCCTACATACCAAACCTCATCCCGTGCATTTGGGTAAATGATTTCTAACTGAGAGAGCACGACTCCGAAATCCCCGTCAGAGATATCTTGGACTGATAACTCTTTCGGCTGCTCGCTGGCAACTTTTACTCGCGCAAAATTACTCGCTGCCTCTTCGGGTATCCTCCAGCTGTAGGAACCTGAACGATCGCCCGCGCTTATGTTCTGAGCAATGATATAGTCAAAGGCAGCGCCACTATTGATAGAATAATACAACGATACCTTATCAAACCTTCCCCATTTATTCCACTGAATGAGCTGGGTACTCTCTGTTCCCCATGCCTCGTCTCCGTTGGGTGAGACAATTTGAAGTTTTCCTTTTATGGAAAAATCTGAACCAGATACATCAAACACATTCTCAGGATCCGATGCCAGACTGACTTTTATCCTTTGATCAGCCCCAATCTGATCGGCAACTGCCGGTAGCCACTTCCAACTACACTTATCACCATCACATACCTCTTTCTGCGTAAGACCTTCGGCAAGAACAACACCATAAGTTGAACCTCCATCTTCAGACAATTGAATCGAAAATGTGGAACGGCTAAAATCGCCGGCCTTTGTCCACATAATATCTCTATTGGTATCGCCTACAAACCAGGTTTCGCCTCCCAGAGGGGCAACTAACTCTATCTTTCCCTTAATCTCAAAAGCGTTATTAGAATCATCGTAATTATGGTCGGCAAAATCCTGATCGATAACCCGTACTTTGAGCTGATCGCTGATAATATTTGTTTCGCGCACCAATGGCGGGATAACCCATACATAGGAACCTAAAGTGGCATCAATTCGGTCTGCTATGACGAGGGGAAAACTTTCTCCCCCGTTTGTAGACAGAAGGATGCTTAGGGCATGGTGTTTCTGGGGACCACTTCCTCGTTTCTGGAGGCTCTGGGCCCAAGACCACTTAATTTTTTGGACCTCTCCTATTCGCCACACTTGGCCTTCATTAGGCACTTCTACCGTTAAAGGAGCCAACTCCACTACAAACCAATCAACATCAACTGCTGCTGCGTGAGTATGCCTATTCAAAGTGAGGGTATGGGCCAGAGAAGTGGTTGCCTTCATTTGGGGTCTCACGAAAAAATCGCTTAAAGCACTCTGGCTGGTCCCTGCTCCGGAAACAGAAATAATAGGAAACGCTCTCTGGGGATCAACTCCGTGACCTAAACTTACCTCTTGTAGAGAAGAGCCGGCTTCAAGGGTAGTGCTTCCCTTCTGGACATTGCTTGCGGAGTCAGTAAACTCCACCACATACCATGCAATATCTATACTTTGATCTTTTGAATCTCCTGCTGCACGGCGACCAAAAATCAGAGTCTTGGGATCAGCAATGGTACCTCTTGTCATTAAAAGTTCGTTCACCCCATTTATCCCGGCACCTCCTGTAAAGTTAAATATCAAAAATGCTTTTTTTATATCCTGTATTGGGTGTGCACCTAAATCCACATCGATGCTCCAGGTATCATAAGGAATACTGGCGGTTCCACTCTTTACAACAACATCGTTCTGTATCTCTATCACTTGCCAAACCACATGGAGGCTGGTTATAAGAGCAGGGGCTTTTGTGCCAGGTACATCGAGACGCTCTAATCTCAATGTATTTGCATCAACTAATGTTGCTTTCACCAAATACGACTCTTTATCCTCATCATGGAGGATATTTCCTTCTATGGTAATTAAAGGGAAACTCTTTGTGGTATCGATTGTTTCAGGCAGAATGATATCTTTGATATAAGTATGTGGGCCCATGGAGGATCTTCCGGAGAATACTTTTAGGCCTTCACCGTATTCCACAACATGGATTCCCAGGCGTGCAGTGAATGCTGTACTGGAACCAGATTGACCAGGCCGGATACGTACATTCCCGCTATCGTAGAGACTGCCGGCAATGAGATTTATACCGTCCTCATCATACTCCCCTGTTGTGGACATCATGCCGCCTACATTTTTAAATTCTTGTTCGGCTGATTGAATAATAAATGTCTGAAGGGGATTTACAGGTACAGATAGAGGAATTAACTTACTGCTCTCATTGGATAAATCAACAATGAGACTTTCTATCTTTTTAATTTGAGATGGATAGGCAGGCTCAAGGGCACAGGTGCCCAGATATACAAGAATACTCACCCACAGCCAAGCTTTTTTTCTGGCCACTTTTTCTCTTAATAATATACTATTAATAAAAATAAAGAAATACGCTATTCTTTAAACCCTTTCAGATAGAGAGATGTTTTTCCCTTTCTCAGTAAACTAATTCTTTTTGCAATCCTCCTGGTATATGTTCCTCTACTAATTTCTGCATACTCCACTTTTACTATGTCATTTTCATTTAATTCATCGAGGGCTTTGAAGTGCGATATTCTTGTGTTATCTTCGATAAAGAATACCATCTCATATTCTTTTGCTTTATCTTTATCCTTCTTATATACAACAGAGATAAAATTCTGCCCTATAAAACTCAAAGGACCCTTCAATGATTTGAATACTACTTTTACCTTTTCAGGTTCCTCGGCATACGTTGCTGCGAAAAGAATATATACACTTATGAAAAAAAGGCAGAATCCTACCTTTAACTTTTTTTGCATCTCATTCTCCAACAAAGCCTTCTTGATATCAGTCTGTTTTTATAATTTTACCACATTACGCTTAAATGTTAAACATTTTTTACACAAATCGCTATAAATTATATATCTATACAATAGTGGATTTATATTGTTATGGATTTGAATAAAAGAAAAACACGCAATGGTTGAAGGAAAGATAAAACCCTTTAGCGATTCTGGAGTCTCTGGAGAGTCTTGAGGTTATCTTGTGCCATTTTAAAATTGGGATCTATCTCTAACGTTTTCTGCCAGCAGGTTCGTGCCTGTTTATACATACCTTTTTTAAAGTAGACCACTCCCAAATTATTATATGCTGCTTTATAGTGAGGGTTGAGCTCCAGAGCATGACGGTAAGCTTCTACTGCCTCATCAAACCGATTGGCGTTATTGTAAGCATTTCCTAAGTTATTGTAAGCCTTGATGTTACGTGGATTAATTTCAATGGCTTTTTTATGTGCGCGAATTGAATTTTCAAAATCGCCATTCATATCATAGGCACTCCCTAGATTATCATAGGCCTGATCAAATGAGGGATTCACCGCAACAGCTTTCTTAAATTCTTCTATAGCGTCGTCATACTTTGCCTGATCCAAATAGATAATTCCAATTTCATTGTGAGCGCGGAAACTGCCCGGCGAGTAACGTATCACCTGCTGGTAGAAAGCAACGGGGTTCCTCCAAGAGGTATTTTGCTTTATGGTGAGAAACCCAAACATCCCTACAATAAAACAATATAAAATTATAGTAAATAACTTTGCTGTGCGTTGCAGAGTTTTAGCAGATATCCGGCTCATCCAATCAGAAAAACCTGCGATAACTGCCAGAAAAAAACCACAGCAAGGAAGATACAGCCAGTGGTCAGCAATTGTTGCATTTATCGGCACGATATTCGCCATAGGCAAAAGGGTTACGAAAAACCAAACAAGCCCAAAAAGACATAAGGGAGAACGACGGCGTACCAGATACATAAATATTCCTATGGCAATTAAAATGATTACTGAAAAAAGAGTGCTGGTTTGAAAGAGGCCGCTGGAGAAAGGAAGATATTTCTCAATGTGTATTCTTAAGGGGAAGAGTAAAAGTGCTATGAGCCGGACAAATGATTCAGCTGTAGTAAGCAATCGTATATATAAAGAAGGGGTATTTACCCCAGACAAAGAAGAAAAATGTAAGACAACTGACCGTATGATGCCGTATATAATTAAAATGATAAAAAATGGGGCGACAGTCTTAAGGAGAAACGATTTACCCTGCAATGAAAGTTCTGCTGTATGTGGTCTCTGTTTTCGAGAATCTCTGTCTCGG
Source organism: Candidatus Omnitrophota bacterium (assembly GCA_020343695.1). Lineage (GTDB taxonomy): Bacteria > Omnitrophota > Gorgyraeia > Duberdicusellales > 4484-171. The sequence continues at coordinate 1,448,665 of CP070807.1, forward strand.
GTCTCCTTGCCTTCAGCAGAGATAAAAGGTATTATAGCAAGTAAGAGAAGCGGCAAGATTACCCCAAGCTCTTTAGAGAGAAGCGACAAAACAAATGAACATAGCGAACCTATCAGGTAAAGCGAGCGATGAGGCCTGCGAATATATTTGAGGAAAAGGAATATTGATATCAAAATAAATAAAGTTACCTGAGAATCAGCTCGTGATGAGATATAATTGACTACAGTGCTATTGACAGGGTGAATTAAGAAGAGAAGGCTCACCAAAAAGGAGATACTACGTTTCTTGAAGAGTTCAGCAAACACAAGATAAATAAAAAATGCACAGAGAAGATGAAATGCAATATTCGTCAGGTGGTATCCAAAAGGATTAAACTTCCAGAGAGAATAGTCCAGCATTAAAAATAATGTCTGCAGGGGTCTCCAGAAGTTGCTTACTCCTGCGGTGCTATAGTAGAGATGGTGTTTGAAAATTTCGAATACATTCTCAAAGCTTTTTATAAAGTGATTCTCAATGATAAGATATCGATCATCCCAAATAAAAGGATTACCCAGAGAATTGCCGTAAAGCACAATAACACATGCGGTCAGGAGAAGAAAAATACCGATATTGGAACCTCTGGCAGAGGAAGGCAGGTGAGGATAGGTGCAAGCTTGGTTCTTTTTGCTCATCTTTCTAAACGGTCCTAAGTTGATGCCTAAGAAACAAGAAATATTGTACCCTAAACACAGGCTGAAATCAACAATCGCGATAACTGCCGCCGGCGGCCCCGCCGCTAAATTGACTTGATAATTCTCCAAAAAATAAGTAAAATTATTTAGACGAGAAAGAAACATAGATACAGGCAAGATGATATGAATTACCTAGATGAACTAGAAAGTAAATCAATCTATATTATCCGAGAAGCGTATAATCGCTTCAAGAAAATTGCTTTACTGTGGTCTATTGGTAAAGATTCCACTTCCCTTCTATGGGTTACTCGTAAAGCCTTTTTTGGTAAAATCCCCTTCCCGATTATTCATATCGATACAAGTTTCAAGTTCAAAGAAATCTATGAATTCAGAACTCGCTATGCCAAGGAGTGGAATTTGAATCTTCTCATTAGCAAAAATGAAGCTGCCCTTGGTGAAGGAATGTGTCCCCAACGAGGAAAGTTTGAGTGCTGTAATACGCTCAAGACCGAGGCACTGAAAAATACGATACAAGAATATGACCTAAAAGCGCTGTTGCTTGCGATTCGCAGAGACGAACACGGTATACGAGCCAAAGAAAGATATTTCTCTCCTCGTACCGCTGATTTCAAATGGAATTACCAAAATCAACCACCAGAACTGTGGGATTTATATAGGTCGAAGATAGTCTCTGAACAACATTTTCGTATTCATCCCATGTTGCATTGGACTGAACTCGATATTTGGAAATACATTCAAAGAGAAAAAATCCCAATTGTGAATCTCTATTTTGCCAAGCGTGGAAAAAGATATAGGAGTATAGGCTGTCATACATGCTGTCTTCCTGTAGATTCTCGTGCCAATACCGTAAAAAAAATCATCAAGGAGCTGGAGACAACGACTGTCTCAGAGAGAAGCGGAAGAGCCCAAGATAAAGAGAATGCCTACACCATGCAGAAACTAAGAAGTCTGGGGTATATGTAAGTAGCCAGGAATTATGAAAAAAGAAACCGTAAAGATTGTAATCGTAGGACACGTCGATCATGGTAAATCTACGCTCATTGGACGCCTGCTCCTTGATACTAATTCTCTGCCCAAGGAAAAAATTACTGAAATTAACAAAATTTCTAAGGAATTAGGTAAAGATACCCAACTTGCCTATCTTGCAGACCAGCTTAAAGAGGAACGGGAGCAAAATATTACCATAGACACCACACAGATTTTCTTTCAAACACGTAAAAGACATTATGTGATCATTGATGCACCGGGCCACTTACAATTCATCAAAAATATGATTACCGGTGCCAGTTTAGCAGAAGCAGCAGTGTTAATCGTTGACGCCCAGGAAGGCATACAAGAACAAACCCGACGTCACGCCTACATTATACGTATGCTGGGAGTTGATAAAGTAATAGTAGTTTTTAACAAAATGGATCTGGTAGGTTACCAAAGAGATAAATTTACTACCCTTGAAGCTGAGTTGTTAGAATTCTTGGGAGACCTTGAGATAAAACCTGTGCATACAATACCTATATCAGCAAAAGAGGCAACTAACGTGAGTAAAAAATCCCAAAAGATAAACTGGCATGCTGGGCCGACTCTCATTGAAGGACTTGATTCCTTGAAGCTGAGCTCAAAAATCGCAAAAGAATCTTTACGGTTTCCTATCCAGGATATCTACGAATTGGATGGTGAGAAAATAATTGTAGGCAGGGTTGCCTCGGGAGAGATCAGGCAGGGTCAAAAAGTAAGCGTACTTCCTAATCTACAATATACAACAATACGAGCAATTAAGGTATTCGAAAAACAGAAAACATGCGCTCGAGAAGGAGAAAGTATCGGCCTTACCCTCGATGATCCTCTGGAGCTTAAGCGAGGCAATATCATTGTTCAACAAAAAAGTCCACCATCACCGATAGAGAAATTTAAAGGTAATATCTTCTGGATGTCTAAGGAACCGCTCCATATTCATAAACCGATCCTGTTGCGGTGCGCAACACAAGAAGTTGAGTGCATCGTAGAACAAATTGAAAAGAGGCTTAATTCTTCCACGCTCCAAATATTGGAAACAAATGCGCAGGCACTTAGAATGAACGAAGCTGGCATAGTGATATTGAAAACACATCAACCAATTGTGGTAGATAAATTTTCTTCCGTGGAAGAGCTCGGCAGGTTCGTAATAGAGCGAGGATATAATACCGAAGGCGCTGGTGTCATCACAGAACTGATACAATAAAGTTAATCTCTCCTCTGCAAGAATTTTCCCCTCGTAACCGCCACCAACCTCCAGTAACTGTTTTCAGAAGAGCGACTCTCCGTCAAAATCCATTCCCTTTAGCTGTTCTTGACTATAGCCAATTATCCGTAAAATAGTGGGTGCGATATCGTAAAGGGAAGGATTCTCTTTGGTGATTTTCTTATTAGAGAGAATGATCCCTGGTATGAGCGTAGGATCAAAAAGATGCGAACCAGACCACTCCTTTTGATTGTCCTCTATAAGCTCCTTCGGCACTGCTCCCAGAGCAGTCTGCCATGACGCCCGATATCCAATATTAAATCCTATATAAAGGTCGGGAGCTTGATCCGCAAAGTCTCCCCAAAAAATTTCTTCTCTCTCATACACTCTATTTACCGGGGGCGCATTATACTTCTCATCAATCCACTGTTATAGCTTTTGAGAAATATCCTCTTTGAGACTCTCTTTTGAGAGGCCAGGCTCAACGATACCTGTCCGCTCCCTTCCCTTTTGATTAATATAAATAGCACCGAAGCCAAGGGCATAGGCCTTTGTGTCTAACCAATTAATATCTCTCAATAATTCGGCACCACTGGAAGCATAAGGATCTATTAAGGTTAAATAACCGTTCTTGCGCAGCCAACTGTTAACGTGGACTGCCCTTCGAAATGTATCAAAACCATGATCAGACAACACAATGAGTGTATCGTCTGTGCCTATTGTCTGCATCAGCTCTCCTAAAATATCATCCATCTTTTTATACCACTCACCTATCATCTCTTTGTATTCTTGAGGAACATCCTCTACGTAGAGAGGGTGCTCTGAATCAAGGTAGCGCCAGAACATATGCTGGATAATATCTGAGGATTCAAAGTAGCAGAAGAGCACGCCCTCCTTAAGGCGATTGAGTTCAAAATCAAGCATTGCTTTCTTTTCTCTCAGCACTTCACCAATCTGTTCCAGGAAAGGCTGCCTTGGAAGCCTCTTTTCATTTACTGCCCAGGTATCCATTGGCATCCCTTGGGTATAGTAAAGGCCGATCGCCTCTGCGAGCTCTTTGCTGTAATGGTGAGGATAAGAAATTTGAAAGAATGGGCTTCTTGGATCAAAGTTAATCGGACTTATGTAAAGTTTAAAATGTGGGGTGGTTTCCACAAGATAAAATTTAAATATCCCCTTTGCCTTTTTCAACAATCCTATTCGAAAAGCCACATCGCTCCAGTCACTCCACTGCCCAACCTTCAGTGTATGTTTTTCGTTCTGGTATTCAATATCAACGCTCTTTTTGGCTTCGTGTAATGTCACCTTGAATGGAACCTTTACATTCTCTGCCCCTTTGGGAGTTGCCACTCTTGGGCCAATGAGATTGAGTACCATCGTAGATGATTTTTTAATCTGAAATACCTTTCCACCAATATCTTCATCTGCATCGAGAGATTCTGTGGTGTAAAATGTGAACGTACCTTCGGTTCCAAGAATATCAGGCACTCCCATGCCTGAGAGCATTCTGCCGTACACTTTATCAGGAGGAAACGTTACAGGACAACCTATAATCACTGTAGGAACTCGCATTTGAGATGTATAGTTCCAAAAACACTTACCCTTTATCACTCGCTGAGGTTTTGCCTTTTCTATGTTAGAAAGTGAGAGGCTAAGAGCCCCACTCTGTGGATCTCTCTTAATAAAATCATAGACACCGTGCTTACCAGGGTTCTTTCCTGTAGCAAAACCTGCCCAGGCAACAGGAGACTGAGAGGGGTTGGTGGTTAAAAGTCGCCTATATGAACCTTGCTGTTTGAGTCGAGAAAAGTTAGGGAGTTTGCCTTCTTGCATCATGGATTCAACGATGTGAGGGCTCAAACCATCAAATCCTAAAATAATCACTTTTTGAGCAAACGCAGATTCTTTCTTGTTCATAATCACTCCTATCATAATTACACCCACAATGAATATGATCAATAGAATAATCCCAATAATTTTTTTATGCTTTTTAAAAAACCGAAATATTTTTTTAAAGAACAGAGAAAAGATGCCGAAGAATCCTAGAAAAAATACGAGTATCCACCCTCCCAGGCTTACAATCGTAAATCCACTTCCTGGATCAATATATCCTAAAAGCACAGTATTTTGCCCTCCTCTTTTGCCATAAGAACATTACGATTATATCATCTTCTGAAATAGGCATCAAATTATTCAGTTTGTCTGTATGGCTTAAGCTTCTGGGAAAGATCGGGATTCACAAACCCCAATCTTTGAGCGCTATCATAATATTTGAGCGCCAACGGGTATTGGCCTTCCATAAAATACATTAAGGCTAAATTGCCATATGCTGCTGCATTCTCGGGGTCAATTTTTATCGCCTTCTTAACCAACCCTGCTGCCTCCTCTTTTTGGCCGTCCTTGTAAAGAAGCACACCAAGGTTGTTATGTGCATCGGAGAAATCCGGATCGACTTCTATGGCTTTCCTGAATGAGGCAATCGCATCATTCCTATTTCCTTCCTCTTCATATATTAAGCCGAGGTTATTATATGAACGTGCGTAATATGGAAAAATATCTATTGCTTTTTTGTAGAGCAAAACAGATTCCTTTCTCTTTCCTATCTGGTGATACACAAGACCAAGATTATTATATGCCTCTGGATACTCGGGATTATTTTCTATTGCTTTCTTAAATGAGCGTATCGCTTCTTGAGTTTGGCCCAGTTCAATATATAAGAAACCGAGATTAAGATAAGGCTCTGCGTAGTTTGGATTAATCTCTATGGCTTTTTTGAATGCACTGATGGCGTCTTGACGCTTACCCTCAGCGTGATATGTGAGACCAAGAGCAGTATAGGCTACGTAACTGTGTGGCGCATATTTTACTGTCCGCTCAAAAAGAGTTGTAGGTTTAGCCCAATATATGTTTTGTCTCATTGTTACATAAAAATAGAACATAGATAAAACTATGGTGATGACTATTGTAGGAATTTTAAAATTCTTGTTTTTGTATAGATAGGTGATGGTTTTGGCTAAAATCAGGAAAAATCCAATTGAGGCCAAATACAGCCAGTGTTCAGCCATATAGGCAGTAAGGGGATAAAAAAGGTTTGATTGTGGAAGGAGCATAACAAAGAACCAGGAGATGGAGAAAAAAATGAGCCTATTTTTGTTTCTCATTTTGAATGCATATATTAACAGAAGCAGACATAAGAAAATACCTACGATTGCTTTTGGGGCAGTAAAGGCAAAAAGCGTATTCTCATATTCCATATGTAAAGAAAAAGGAACAAAGAGTAATTTCAGGTAATTGGTAAGGGCAACAAAGAATCCCGGCACTCTTTGTATCACGGTTGTGGAGCTTGATGCGGGAGGCAGAAGAAATTTCAAAGCCGTCAAGCGTAATAGGATGAAGATAAAGGTGAGGCCGACCACAGACATAAAGGACTCTAATTTTATTTTCTTCTTAAAGGTGTAGTGATAAAGCGCAAGGATTACTGGAAGAATTAAACTATTTTCTCGCGAGAGGAGTGCAAGCATATAGCAGCAGATCATACATAAGTAGAAAACTATATTACTTTTTTCCAAATACTTTATATAAAAGACGCAACACAACAAGATAAACACAGCAACTAAGCAGTCAGCTCTTCCTGAGATATAGGCAACCGCCTCAGTGTGGATAGGGTGGATGACAAAGAAAATACTGGTAAGAAACGCAAGAATTCGGTCACCAAAAAGGAGACTGATAAGCCAGTATATCAACAGGGCAGCACCGATGTGCAGTAAAATATTGGTAAGATGATACCCTATTACATTGAGCCTCCAAAAAGAATAGTCAAAGGCATAGGTAATTATCTGAAGAGGACGATAATAATGAAATTTTCCTGCTGCACCTGCTGCGATATCTTCGGCAAAAATCTTTGGGACATTGGACCACCTTTTTATATACACATTATTTTTCACCAAATGATGATCATCCCAAATAAATGGCCCCCCAAGAGAATTGCAATATACTCCAAATCCCACGATGATTATCAGAACAAAATAAATATAATTTTTGTCCAGCTTGCCCATTAATCTCTCCTGTGGGGCTCTAGCATCCCAAGTAACTTCGGACTCACTTTATACCCTAATTCAACAGCCCTATCGCAGTGCTTTATTGCTAAATCGTATTCCTGTATATTGAAGTATGTAACCGCTAAATTGCGATGCACCTTCGTATAATTTGGGTCAATCTCTATCGCTCGCTTATATAAAGTTATTGCTTCTCTATCATCACCCACTGCCCTATAGACATTGCCTAAATTATAATACGCTTGTGCGAAATACGGATTGAGCTTGATTGCCTTCTCAAAGATTGGGATTGCTTTTTTATATCTGCCGTTTAAGTAATAAAGAAGAGCAAGATTGTTGTATGTATCAACAAAATTTGGATTAATCTCGAGGGCTTTGTTGCATGCCATAATCGCCTCCTCATTTCTACCAAGCTTATGGTAGGCAACAGCAAGATTATTGTAGGTACGCGCATCCGAAGGACTAAGCTCAAGAGCCTTCTTGTAGGAAGAAACTGCTTCTTGGTAGTTGCCTAAATCGTAATAAGCCAGGCCAAGATTGGTGTATGCCGTTGCATATTTTGGGTTGAGCTCTATCGCTTTTTTGTAGGATGAGAGGGCATCTTGGTATCTGCCAATAGCTCTATAAGAAAACCCGAGATTGTTATACATTCTCTCGCTCTGGGGGGCATAGCGAAGTGTTCTCTCATAAAAACTTCTTGGCTCTCTCCAATATTTATTCTGTGCAATAGTGAGAGTACCATAGATGCAGACAAGGATGATGATAACAATGGTGGTAGCAAAACGAAAATTTTCTTTTCTGTAACAGGAACTTAAGTACTTACTGACAATAAGAAAGAAGCCAATTGAAGCCAGATACAACCAATGCTCAGCCATGTAGGCACCTACGGGATAGAGGTTTGAGTGAAGTGAGAGGTTGATGAAGAACCAGGCACCAGCGAAAAAGACAAAGGCATTCTTTTTTCTGACTTTGTAGATATAGCTGAGACCGCATACAAGAATTAATACTCCTATGATTGCTCTTGGGTCAGCAAGAGAAAAGAGGCTATTTCCATACTCCATGTGCAAGGGGGAAGGTAAGATGAGCAGCTTAAGGTAATTAGTAAGGGCAACAAAGAATCCAGGAATTCTCTGGATGAGGGTGCCCTGTACTTGGCCATGGAAAAGCAGGTGTTTAAGAAGGGTCACCCTCAGAAGAATGTAGATAAGACTGGTCCCCACTAAAGAGAAAAATGGGTAAGGCACCAGTTTCTTCTTAGAAGTATAGTGGTATAAAAGCAGGAGCGCAGGAAGGACAAGGGTGCTTTCTCTTGAGAAGAGCGCACACACAGAGCTTGAGAGCATGAGGATATACACAAGGGTACTCTTTTTATCCAGATACTTTATATAGAAGATAAAACACAAAAGCATAAAAAGGGCTGCCAGAGAGTCAGCTCTTCCTGAGATATAGGCAACCGCCTCAGTGTGGATAGGGTGGATGACGAAAAAAATACTGGTAAGAAATGAAAGAATTCGGTCACCAAAGAGAAGCACCATTAACCAATAGAGCGTAAGGGCAACCGCAATGTGCAAGAGAGTGTTGGTGAGATGATAGCCTACTACATTGAGTTTCCATAGCGAATAATCAAGCAAATAGGTGAAGGTCTGGACAGGACGATAGAAAACCTCTCTTCCTCCTGCACCTGCGGTCATGTGTGTGGTAAAAATCTTTGAAAGATAAGAAAAATCTCTAATATAAATGTTATCTTTGACGATTTTCTCATCATCCCAGATAAATTGGCCCCGAAGAGAGTTGGCATATACCGTAAACCCCACCAACACTATCACAATCAAGGGAATATACTTATTGTACACTGACTTCACTTAGTTCCTCATGTATTACTTGCTACTTTTTCCTGTATGGTTTAAGCATTTCCAAAAGCTGCGGATTCACCTTATAGTCTAATTCAGCGGCCTTATCGCAGTGCTGAATGGCAAGCTTATATCTTTTCTGATAGAAATACGATATCGCTAAATTACTATGCCCTTCCCCATAATTAGGATTAACTTCTATAGCTTTTTTAAAAAACTTAAAAGCCTCCTTATCTCTGCCCAGATTCCCATAGAGTGCACCAAGATTATTGTAACTCTCAGCAACATCGGGCCTAAGCTCTATCGCCTTCTTGAATGAGGCAATTGCATCTTGGGGCTGTCCAATATCCTGATATACAAGCCCAAGCTTGTTATATGCAAGGGCGTAGTCTGGTTTAATTTCTATAGCTTTTTTGTAGGCAACAGCTGCTTCTTTAAGCTTACCACTATTTTTGTAAGCACGGCCAAGATTATTATACGCCTCAGCATAGTTGGGATTAATCTCAATGGTCTTGTTAAAAAACGTAAGAGCTTTTTCGTTTTGGCCCTTCTCTCCATAGAGCACGCCAAGGTTATTATAGCTCTCAGCAAAATTTGGGTTAATCTCTATGGCTTTGTTATGGGCAACGAATGCTTCATCTATTCTCGCCGTCGCCCGATATAAAAGACCGAGGTTGTTGTAGGTCTGTGCGTGTCTTGGATTAATCTTTAAGGCATTCTTATAAAATGTTTCTGCTTTTTTATATCGACCAAGGCTATAGTAAGCCAAACCTAGATTATTATAACTATCTATGTGATTTGGATTTAACTCGATCGCCTTCTCGTAGAGAGATATCGCCTCCTCAATCTCTCCGCGGTCATAATGAATGAGGCCAATATTATGATATGCTCTCGCATACTTTGGGTTAATCTCGAGAGCGTTATTATAGAAGGTGAGCGCGTCTTGATACTGTTTAAGCTTGTAATAAAGCAGACCTACATTGTTGTATGCCTCTTCGTTATTGGGGTCAATTTTTATCGCTTTCTTATAGGATTCAAGGGCATCTTGGTATCTTCCCATGTCATAATAGACGAGGCCGAGATTGTTGTGTGCGATTGCGTAATCTGGGTTGATTGCCAGTGCTCTCTCGTATAAAGATACTGATTCTTCGTATTGGCCACGATTTCTATAGTCAAGGCCAAGGTTATTGAGCACTCGCAGGCTCTGGGGCTCTTGTTCCAATGTCCTCTCATAAAAACGTATGGAATCTATCCAATAGGCATTCTGCCGTATGGTGAGTACCCCGTAAAAACATACTATGGTTATGATGATAATAATTGCGGGAAAGCGACCAGACTTTGTTCTGTAAGAGAGGCTCGAAAGTTTGGCAACAATAAGAAAAAACCCTATGGAAGGCAAATACAGCCAGTGTTCAGCCATGTAAGCGTTGATGGGATAAAGGTTTGATTGAGGAAGAAGCATAATAATGAACCAAGATATGGAAAAGAAGATGAGTTTATTTATATTTTTGATTTTGAAAGCGTAAATGAAAAGCGCCAAAAAAATGAGGATTCCAATTATTGCCCTTATATCGGTGATGGCAAAGACCTCTTTTCCATACTCCATGTGCAAGGACAAGGGTAGAATCAGCAGCCGAAGATAATGGGCAAAGGCCACAAAGAACCCTGGCGTTCTTTCAAAAACGGTACTTGCCACTGAAGTGTGAGGAAGAAGAGAACGCAAAAGGGTCAGTCTTAATACAACATAGCCTAAGGCAACCAGAGAAAGAGTAAGAAATCCAAAGAGTTTTATTCTCTTTTTTCCTTCTGAGGCAGAGAAGGTATAATGATAAAGTAAAAGAATCACTGGAAGAATTAAACTATTTTCTCGTGAGAGGAGTGCGCATACATAACTTAAGAACATGATGATGTAGATATGTATACGATTTGAGCTCAGATGTTTTATATAGAAAATGAAACATAGCAAGAGAAACAATGCCGCTAAAGAATCAGCCCTTCCGGCGATATAAGAAACTGCTTCAGTGTGGATAGGATGGATGACAAAGAAGATGCTCGTAATGAAGGATAAAAACTTATCTGCAAAGAGAAGCGTTATGAACCAGAAGATGCACAGTGCGACTGCGATATGTAAGACGGTGTTTGTAAGATGAAAGCCGGTGGTATTAAGTCTCCATAAGGAATAATCTAACCGATAGGTGAGTACTTGCAGAGGCCTCCAGAAATTAAATTGCTTTCCTAAAGCTTCACCTATATTTTTTGTGAAGATATGTAGAATAGGAGAAGAACTTCGTATAGAAATATTATTCTTTATAAGAGGGGTATCATCCAAAATGAACTGGCCCCTCAGAGAATTGGCATACACCCCAAACCCCACCAACACTATCACAATCAAAGGAACATATTTTTTATACACTGACTTCACTCAGCTCCTCATATATTACTTGTTATTTTTTCCTGTATGGCTTAAGCATCTCTAAGAACTGTGGGCTTACCTCATGACCCAACTCAATCGCTCTCTGGCAGTGTTGTACAGCTAAATCATACTGCTTGGTATCATAGTATGCTACTGCTAAATTGTTATGTGCCTCTGCATCTGCAGGTTTAATCTCTATGGCTTTTTTGTATGAAGCTATCGCCTCCTTATAATTGCTTAACTCCTGATAAACAATCCCCAGATTGTAATATGTCCTGGCATCAGCTGATTTAAGTTCTAAGGCTTTTTTGTATGCGGAGATGGCGTCTTGATGTTTGCCAAGATCATAATAGATAAGGCCAAGGTTATTATAAGCCTCTGCATCTGCAGGTTTAATCTCTATGGCTTTATTACATGCCGCGATAGCGAGTTTATGTTTACCGCTTGCAAGATAGGTAAGCCCAAGATTATTATAGGCGGAAACATAGTGGGGGCTAATCTCCAAAGCTCTCTTTAATAGTGCTATTGCCTTATCAGTATTGCCTACTTTACTATAGAGAGCGCCGAGGTTACTATACCCTTCCGCATACTTTTGATTCACTTTGATGGCCATCTCGTAAAAAGGTATAGCTTCATTGTATTTTGCCAGGCGATAAAAGATAAGACCGATATTGTTGTAACTCTCAGCGAAATTGGGATTGATTTCAATTGCCTTCTTGTAATAAGTAATTGCTTCATCATATTTGCCCATACCCTGATATATAAGACCGAGATTATTGTATGCACCAAAGCTGGCAGGCTCATACTGTAGTGTCCGCTCATAAAAGCCTATGGAATCTTGCCAGTATGTATTCTGCTTTATAGTAAGAACACCCAAGGAAGTGATAAAAGTAACAATGAGGATGACGGTAGATATTTTTCTTTTCCTGTAGGAAGATGCCAGGAGCCTGCCGACCACAAGAAAGAACCCTATGGAGGCCAAATACAGCCAGTGTTCAGCCATATAGGCACCTATGGGATAAAGGTTTGATTGTGGGACGAGGGCAATAAGAAACCAAAATACGGCAAAAAAGATAAGCTTGTTCTTTCTTGTGCGAAAAGCACACAATATAAGAGCCAGAAGAATTACTACTCCTATGATCGCTCTTATATCATTGATGGCAAATATTTTGTTTCCGTATTCCATATGCAGGGGGAAGGGTACAACAAGAAGCTTAAGGTAATTGGTGAGGGCAACAAAAAATCCCGGTATTCTTTGAAGGAGTGTATAAGAGACTGTAAAATAAGGGAGCAACGATTTCAAAAACGTGAATCTTAATAAGCCGTAGACTGCGGCGATGCCTGTGAGAGAAAATAATCCAAAGAACTCAATTTTCTTTCTGAAAGTATAGTGGTAGAGAAGTAAAAGCACCGGGAGAACAAGGCTGTTTTCCCGGGACAAAAGCGCCAATGTATAGCTGCACAACATACAAATATATAGTGCAAAGTTTTTCTTATCCAAATATTTTATGTAACAAATAAAGCAGAGCAACATAAAGAGAACGACTAAAGAATCGGCTCTTCCTGATATGTAGGAAACGGCTTCGGTATGGATAGGATGGATGACAAAAAAGATACTGGTAAGAAAGGAAAGCCCTCTGTCGCCGAAAAGAAGCGATACTAACCAATAGAGCATAAGGGCAACCGCGATGTGCAAAGTGATATTGGTGAGATGATAGCCGGTGACATTGAGCTTGAAGAGCGAATACTCTACTCTGTAGGTAAGTATTTGTAATGGGCGCCAGAAACTTAATTTTTTTCCTGAACTTTCGCCTATATCTTTTGTAAAGATGCTCGAGACGGGTGATGAGCTTCGTACGAATATATTATTTCTAATCAGGGGGTCATCATCTAAAATAAACTCACCCCTAAAAGAATTGGCATACACCCCAAACCCCACCAACACTATCACAATCAAAGGAACATATTTTTTATACACTGACCTCACTTAGCTCCTCACTATTCACTTGCTACTTTTTCTATATGGTTTAAGCATCTCTATAAACTGTGGGCTTACTCTATAGCCCAGCTCAATCGCCTTATCACAGTGTTTTATAGCTAAATCGTATTCCTCTGCATAGTAGTATGCTGCGGCTAAATTGTTATGCGCCTCTGAATAATTTGGATTTAAATCGAGAGCCTTTCTGTTTGCGACAATTGCCTCTTGGTAGTTATCAATATCGTAATAGGCAAGACCCAGGTTATAATATGCCTGCTCATAATCTGGATCTATCTGGATCGCCTTCTTATAGAAAGGTATCGCCTCCTTTATTTTACCAATCGTTCTATATACATTCGCAAGATTGTTATACACTTCTGCATACTCTGGGTTAAAGATTAAAGCTTCTCCATAAGAAGTTATTGCATCCTGGTATCGAGCTGCCAGTGTGTAGGTTTTGCCAAGATTATAATAGATTTCCGAATGGCGTGGATTTATTCTCTTTGCTTTTTGAAATACAGCGATGGCCTCCTTAAATCTATTGCTCTGTGCATAAAGAGTGCCGAGATTATTATATGCATCTAAAAGGTCCGGATTCATTTTAATAGCTTTCCTGTATAGGTCTATTGCCTCCTGGTGCTGACCGAGTCTATGCTGAGTAAGGCCAAGATTATAATATGTTTCTGCATACTGAGGATTAATCTCTATAGCCTTTTGAAGAAATACTTTTGCTTCTGCAGTGCTTCCTCTCTCGTTATAGAGAATGCCGAGATTATTATAAGCCTCTACAAAGCTTGGACGTAGCACTATAGCTTTCTTATAAGCTGCGATTGCCTCATTGTATTTGCCTAGATCCCGATAGGCACTTCCCAAATTATTGTAGGCCCTTGGGTCAGCGGAGTCAATGTCTATAGCTTTTTTGGACAACATTACTGTTTTTTCATATTTACCAAGGACATGGTAGGCGATAGCCAGATTATTGAGTATTTTTAGACTTTGCGGTGAATACTCTAATGTTCTTTCATAAAACTTCAATGCATTTCTCCAGTAGGTATTCTGTTTTATGGTGAGAGCGCTCAAAAAACTAATGAGAGCGATAATGAGAGTTATGGTAGCGAATTTGAATTTTTCTCTCTTGTAAGAGACGGTAAAAAACCTGCCAACGAGCAGAAAAAACCCCATAGAGGGTAAATACAGCCAATGTTCAGCCATGTAGGCATTTATAGGATAGAGGTTTGACTGAGGGGCCAAGGCAATAAAGAACCAGCCTATGGAAAAAAAGACCAATTGATTTTTCTTTCTCGTTCTGTATGCGATGGCAAAGAGAACCAAAGCTAAAATAATACCTAAGAGTGCTCTTAGGTCAGTAAAGGAAAATATGTTATTGCCATACTCCATATGGAGAGGCAAAGGTATAATCAGCAATTTAAGGTAATTGGTGAGGGCCACAAAGAATCCTGGCAGCCTCTGAAAGAAAGTGGAAGAAACTTGCGCCCAAGGAAGGATGGAGCTCAAAACGGTAAATCTTAATATGATATAGATAAGTGCAACCCCCAGCAAAGGGACAAATTGAGAAGGTCTGACTCTGGTTCTAAAAGTCGAGTGATATAAGAGCAAAAGGACGGGCAGAATGAGACTGCTTTCTCGGGACAAAAGAGCACAGATATAACTTGTTATTATCAGACTGAATATGAGTCGGTTCTGCTTCTCCAAGTGTTTTACATAGAAAATATAACAGAGGAACATAAAGAGTGCTGCTAATGAATCGGCTCTTCCTGATATGTATGAAACCGCCTCAGTATGGATGGGGTGGATAACAAACAAGAGGCTTGAGATAAATGATAAGAGCTTGTCACCAAAGAGGAGCATTATGAGCCAAAAGAACGCAAGGGCAACCGCGATGTGCAAGAGGATATTAGTTAAGTGGTAGCCTACTACATTGAGTTTCCATAGCGAGTAATCAAACAGATAGGACAACATCTGTAAAGGCCGATAGAAATGGTACTCAATAACAGGGCCTGAGCCTATCTCTTCGGTAAAAATCGTTGAGAAGTAAGAAGGATGTTTGATATAAATATTATTCTTTACTAATTTCTCATCATCCCAGATAAACTCTCCCCTAAGGCAATTGCCATACACCGCAAATCCCACAATGGCTATCACAATCAAGGGAATATACTTTTTATACACTGGTCTCTTCTCCACTTATTACTATATGATCAAATGCCGATGAGAGTGACAAGTATCGGGTAAATTGTTTTGCTACTTTTTCCTATGAAGATCAAGCAACTGTAAAAATTGGGGACGAACCTGGTGCCCAAGCTCAATTGCTCTCTTACAGTGCTCAACAGCAAGGGTATATTGCCTTGTGGCATAATAGACAACCGCCAGGTTATTGTGAGCTTGTGCATAATCTGGCTTTAGGTGTACAGCTTCCTTATATGCCGTGATTGCACCTTGGTAATTGCTCACATATGCGTAGAGCACGCCAAGGGTGTAATATAACTCTGGGTCATCTGTGTTTAGTTCTATAGCTCTTTTGTATGCGGTAATTGCATCTTGGTATCTACTGATATTTTTATATGCATTGCCGAGGTTACTGTAACTCTCAGTCACATCGGGCCTAAGCTCTATCGCTTTTTTAAGCAGCACTATAGCATCTTGGTATTTACCCTTACTGCCGTAGATAGCACCGAGGTTGTTGTAACTTTCTGAAAGTTGAGGATCCAGTTCTATAGCCCTTTTGTATAATATTACTGCGGCCTTAACTCTACCCATATTATTATAAATACTGCCAAGATTGATATATGCGTAGGCATTGTGAGGATCGGCTTCCAAAGCTTTCTTATATATGGCTATTGCTGTTTCTGCTCTTCCAATAGTCCTATATGCATTACCAAGGTTATTGTACGCCTCTATATAATTTGGATTCATTGCTATAGCTTCCTCATATAAGATGATCGCCTCTTCAGTATTGCCCAACCCTTGATATACTATGCCAAGGTTGTAATATGGCTTTGGATAATCTGGTTCTAAATTTATTGCCTTTCTGTATGAAGCTATGGCCTCCTCGTATCTAGCCATGCTCTCATAGATATTACCAAGATTATAGTGTACCCTATAGCTTCCAGAGGCATACTGGGCAGTCCTCTCATAAAAGCCTAAAGGATTTCTCCAGTAGGTATTCTGTTTTATGGTAAGAGCGCCATACACACCTACTAAAATGATGGTAAGAATAGCCGTGGATAGTTGAAATTTTTTTATCCGACAGGAAATTAAGGAGTTGCCAACCACAAGAAAAAATCCTATGGAAGCCGAATACAGCCAGTGTTCAGCCATGTAGGCACCCGCAGGATAGAGATTCGATTGTGGCAAGAGCATGATAAAGAACCACAGAATCGAAAAGAAGATAAGTGTGTTTTTTCTGAATTTATAGGCACAAAAGAGAAGAGAAAGAGACAGCCCTACACCTATAATCACTCTTATGTCAGTAAATGCAAAAATGTTGTTTCCATACTCCATGTGTAAGGGGAAAGGTGCAAGAAGAAGTTTAAGGTAATTGGTGAGAGCAACAAAAAACCCGGGTATCCGTTGAGGTAGAGTAGCTTGGTTTCCTCCAGGCAAAAAAGTTTTTAAGAAGGCCAAACGCAACACAATAAAGAGCAGGGCGATACTTACTATTGGAATAAACTGTTTCAATGCAAACTTCTTCCGGAAAGTAAAATGAAAAAGCAACAAGAGAATCGGTAGAACCAAACTCAATTCTTTAGACAGCAGGGCAAGAATATAGGCAAGAATCATAAAAATATAGAAAAATACGTTTCTTGTAGAGAGATTCTTAATGTAAAAAATCAAACAAAGCACCATAAAGAGAGCAGCGAGTAAATCCGCTCTACCTGATATATATGAGACTGCCTCAGTATGGATAGGATGAACCACAAAAAGAAGGCTCGCACACAATGAGAGGAGTTGATTTTTGAAGAGAAGGCCAGTCAACCAATAAAGAGCCAACGCCACACCGATATGCAGAAGAATATTACTTAAATGATAGCCTACAACATTTAACTCCCACAGCTGGTAATCTATCATGTAGGTAAATGCCTGCAGCGGCCGCCAAAAACGAGGGTAGTCAAAACTATCCCTTTCCTGGTTTCCTACTCCGAGAGGTTCTGTAAAAATATCTGGCAGATGAGAAAAACTTTTTATATAAATATTATTCTTTACTAACCCCTCATCATCCCAGATGAACTCGCCCTTTAGAGAGTTAGCATATACCGCAAATCCCACAATAGCTATAACCACAACATGAATGAAACTTTTGCGTCTAGGTATCATACAATTTTAAATGGGAAATTACATAATGGTTATTGGGTCAAGGGGCACAGGGGATGAAACAAATACATTCAATAATCCTATACCCTTGACTCCTGCCCCCTGCCTCTTCTATCTGCGTCTTCTGCGACGGGATTTGATTGCCTTGAGCAAATCAGGGTTTACTTTGAGACCAAACTCAACTGCTCTCTTGTAATGTTTGAGGGCTAAATCGTATTCCCCTATGTGGTAGTACGCCACTGCTATATTGTTATGCGCTAAGGCATGGTTTGGGTTAAATTTCAAAGCCTTGTTGTATGCAACTATTGCCTCATGGTAGTTGTCCAAAGAAGAGTATACACTACCAAGATTGTAATGCATATCTGGATGGGAAGGGTTAAACTCTATAGCTTTCTTATAGAAAACAATCGCATCCTCTGCCTTGCCCATTCTCGCATACACACTTCCCAGATTACTGTATGCGTATCCATCTTGGGGGTTAACCTCTATTGCTTTTTTATAGAGCGGTATTGCTTCTTCATATTGACCAAGCATCCTATACACATTGCCAAGATTATTGTACGCCTTTGCATAATTGGGGTCTTTGGCGATAGCGATTTTATATACTACTGTTGCATCTTTGTACTTTCCTAAACCATCATAGGCAACACCGAGGTTATAATAGGCTTTTGCGTAGTCGGGATCAATCACTACCGCTTTCTTATAGGAAGCTAAAGCTTCATCGATCTTACCCAATGCTTGATATGCATTACCCAAATTATTGTGGGCATTCACAAGATTTGGGTTAATTCCAAGAGCTCTATTACAGGAAGCTACGGCTTCTTGGTGTTTGCCAATATCGGTATAGAGAAGACAGAGATTGCTGTGTGGCTCTCCATAATCAGGATCAACCTCTATCGCTTTTGTATAAGAGCCGAAGGCATCTTCATACTTCTTTAGGTCATGGTAGAGTAACCCGAGATTGTTGTAAGTCTCTGCAAAGCTAGGGTCCATCTCTATAGCCTTCTTATACAGGGAGACCGCCTCTTGGTGCCTCTCCATAAGATGGTAGATAATCGCAAGGTTATTATGTACTCTCATGCTAAAAGGTGCGTACTTCAGCGTCCTCTCGTAAAAACCTAAAGGCTTTCTCCAGTAGGTATTCTGTTTTATGGTAATAGCACCGTACACACCCACTAAAATAGTGGCAAGAATAGCAGTGGATAGCTGAATTTTTTTTATCCGGCAGGCACTTAAGGCTTTGCCGACCACAAGAAAGAATCCTATGGAAGCCAAATACAGCCAGTGTTCAGCCATATAGGCATTTATGGGATAGAGATTCGATTGCGGCAGGAGCATGATAAAGAACCATAGAATCGAAAAGAAGATAAGTGTGTTTTTTCTGAATCTATAGGCACACGCACAAAGACAGAGAAAAATAATTACTCCTATAATCGCCCTTATGTCAGTGAAAGCGAATAGGGTATTTCCATACTCCATATGTAAGGGGAAAGGTGCAACAAGAAGCTTAAGGTAGCTGGTAAGGGCAACAAAGAATCCCGGTATTCTTTCAAGGAATGTGCTGGGGGCAAGGACAGTCGTCTGATAATCCAACAGGGGTTTTAGCAAAGTCAGCCGTAATCCAATATAGAAAATGGTTATTCCTACTACAGAGAAAAAATGAAAGATGTTCACTTTCCTCCTGAAGGTATAGTGATACAGGAGAAGAAGGATGGGGAGAATAAGAGTATTTTCTCTCGACAGAAAAGCCAGCACGCCACCAACAAGCATGGAGAAAAAGAACATAATGTTCTTTTTATCCAGACATTTTATGTAGAAAACAAAACAGAGCAACATAAACAACGCAGCCAAAGAGTCAGCCCTTCCGGAAATGTACGAGACCGCTTCCGTGTGGATAGGGTGGATGACAAAGAAGAGGCTACTAAAAAATGAGATGATTCGGTCACCAAAAAGAAGCATAGCAAGCCAATACAACATCAGGGCAACACCAATATGCAGCACAACATTAGTAAGGTGATACCCCGTCACATTGAGCCTGAACAGAGAGTAATTAAATAGATAACTGAGCGCCTGAAGCGGACGCCAGAACCCTCCCTTCTTTCCTGCGCCTGCACGCAGGTGAGTGGTGAAAATTTCAGGAAGGTAGGAGAAGCTCTTTATGTAGACATTATTCTTTACTAAACTCTCATCATCCCAGATAAATTCCCCTTTCAGAGAATTTATATATACTCCAATTCCCAGGATAACTATTAAGAGAAAATGAATATAATTTTTGCGCACTTCACCAACAATTAACTACCAACTACTTTTTCCCAGCAACACCATAGACCCGCTTCTCTTTTTTTCTACAAAACCGAACGCTTTCAGGAATTTGACCAACTGCTCATGATAGGTGAGCACATAGTCGGGTTTATATATATTCAGATAATCTCTGAAATTTTCTGCGGTCAATGCTTCGCCCACAGGCAATGATACAAAAGGACGGTCAAAGAAAACTGGGTCCGCTAAAAACTCGGAGGCAATAAGCACGTCTTTATCAGTATTTTCTCTAATCCATGCGTACATCCGGTCTCTTGCCTCATGGTAAGCCCCAAAGCGCTGGGGGTGACGTTTTGCCCACTCTTTTCTGAAAGGTAAATATCCTTTTTGTATATGAAAATAAAAGAGTATGGAGACCAGCGATAGAAAGATTATAAAAAAATATCTCTTCATTCTCTTTTTGGGTGACAAACTTTCAAAGATATATTTTATTGATAAGAACCCAATTATCCCAAGAGTAATGAAGGGAATTAAAGAATAACGTAATGCTTCGATTCCAGGAGTTGCCCTCAATCCCCAAACACAGCCAAGCATAATAACGAGTGCCTGGAAAAAAAACACAATGAATAAAGCTGTTTTTCTCTTCCATATATCGAAAATAATATACAGAGGTGCAACAATAAATACGAATTTGGCGTATCCAAAAACACCTATAAACGAAGATAAATGGTTGCGGATATTCTTGAAGGCAAGCTCGGTAGTTATCGAAGGTGGTGGCGCATTTAGAACCGGCAGTGTCGGTTTGTAGAATGCACCGGGATGAAACCAGGAAAATCCATAGGTTCTTGCTGCTCCTATATACTGGGGATAAAGAATTCCATACTTGGCATAACAAAAGATTTCATACGATAAAAAAATCGACAAGAAGCCAAGGGCTATCTTAAGATAACCCTTAAAGGCATCTTTTGAGAAACCTCTCAGTATAAGGAGGGCCACTCCAAATGCAAAAATATTATAGAAGCCGGCGACTCTGGTGAGGCAACTTACTCCCAAAAGGACGCCCACCAAAAACTGCGATTTCTCATATCGAAGGTAGAGGTAAATCGCCAAAAGTACAAAAAACAGGTGCAAATGCTCTGTCCAGGGATAAATGGCGCTAAATACAAGATTTTGAGAAAACCCCATAAAAAGCGCAATAAGCGCACTTGTAAGATAGTCGGCCTTCAATCGTATAATTTTGTAGATTAAAATGCAATTGAGAGACAGGAGCACAATATTGAATGCGATAACCGCTTTAAGATTAAACAATATCCAAATCAAGCCGGCAACAATAGGATAAAGAGGCTGCATGTAAGGCAAGAAGGGATGATACTTACCAGGCCAGAATTGATAGAGATTATAAGACGTGATT
Organism: Candidatus Omnitrophota bacterium; assembly: GCA_020343695.1. Taxonomy (GTDB): domain Bacteria; phylum Omnitrophota; class Gorgyraeia; order Duberdicusellales; family 4484-171. The sequence continues at coordinate 1,469,870 of CP070807.1, forward strand.
GCTCCTCTGCCGGAAAACAGGTTCCTGCCCATATCAAGATATCCAGAGGCATCAGGAGAAATAAGTTCCAAATTCGCCAAGCCAAGGTTGGGCAGGAGTATCACGATAAAGAGGCCAAGAATAAGCAGCAAATCTACTTGCTTTTCTCTGTTTTTATCTCTCTGTTCATATTTTTCTCTCTGTTCCTTGCTTTTTTTATGTTTTTCCATTACTCAGGTTCATGAATCTGAACTAAAATATACAACCAGCCGAGTATTCTCTATCCAAAATAACTTTTTATTTTTTGCGAGTGTATTAAGATACCTGAATACATCGTAGTGATTCACGTCAAAATCATGCCAAACTAAAACACCTCTCTCTGATAGCATCTTAAATGCATTTTCACTATCACTTTTAACATACTGGTAGGAGTGAGCGGCATCAATAAAACAGAGATCAATCTTTCCGAACCAAGGGCTAAAATCATACATCAGTGTGTCACCGAATAATTGAATGATATTGGGATACTCCTGTCTCTGAGCAAAGAGCGTACCAACCCCCAAATCCCTTGCCACCTTTACTGTGCGCATGTCATCGTGTGCTTGAATCAACGATAATCTCTTCATATCTTGAGCTGTATCTTCTCTGGGAAGATCAATCGTATATATTGTGGATTGTGGGGAGGTTTTTTTTGAATGGTGAACATTTGCATACCCATTATATGTTCCAAATTCAAAAATAGTTCTCGCCGATACTTCGGATACAATGGTGGACAGAAAACTAATTTCTTGAGCATGAAGGTTACCCCAGCAGCTTGACAATACAGATGTTTTAGCCCAGCACAATTTACTTTCTCTGTCTTGATAGAATTTTGACTGCGTAAAGCTTGATAAGTTTGTTTCTGTATCTTTATAGTAATCTAGTAACAACACAGAAAGTTTATGTACAAAGCATTTTATTGCAGAGAGGTGAATAAAGAAAAACAGTAACTTAATGAGCGAAATAAAAAGAAGATACAATCTGAATAAATAAAACGTGAGCTTCTTCATAGTCTACTTAACATGGTACGTGCACACTCAATAATTTTGGCAGGCGCTATATTCTTCATGCAGAACGCCTCATTGTTGCAAAAGAATCCTGCCTGGGCACGATACACCCCCATACAGGGGCTACATTCGATTTCAGAATAAAACTTTTTGTGTCTTGCTTCATCTTTGGCGCCGT
>CP070807.1:1471172-1475447 GCA_020343695.1 Candidatus Omnitrophota bacterium
CTTTATGAACGCCGTAACCCCCCTTATAGATCGATACACAAAACCAAAAAGATTCGGCACATAGATAGATATGAAAGAAATACTTAAAACCATTGCCGTGTTAACGTTCACCTGTCTTCTCTGTGCCTTTTTTCTCGCATTTGTACATAGTATTGCCAAAGAAAAAATTGAGCTCAATGAAAAAGCTAAGATAGAAAATGCGATTATGAAACTTGCGCCTTCTACGCGAGAGATTGAGCAAATAGAGCATGAGGGCCAACTGGTCTACAAGCTCTTTGATTCCCAGGAAGCCCTCATCGGATACGCATTTATCGCCCAAGGCCAAGGTTATCAGGGAACAATAAAAATCTTAACAGTGATTGATTCTTCTCTGAAGATACTGGAGGGTTTTGAGATAATTGATTCTGTAGAAACTCCTGGGTTAGGGGCCAGAATTACCGAGGACACTTTTTGCAATCAATTCAAAAGGCTCGCTGTATCCCCAAAAATTGTATACACAAAAGAGAAAGTAAAAGAAAAAAACGAAATACAAGCAATTACCGGAGCAACTGTTTCGTCAAAAGCGGTAGTCAATATTTTAAATACGGGAATCGAAATCTTACGTAACAGACTCAACCAATGATGAAAGATTTTCTGAAAGGATTGTGGAGCCAGCATCCGATATTTCGGCAACTTTTAGGAATGTGTCCGACACTGGCAGTTACTACTTCTGCCGAAAATGGGATTTATATGGGCCTGGCGGTCATTTTCGTCCTCGTTTTTTCTTCGCTGGTTGTTGCCCTCATTAAAAAGTTCATACCTCACCAAGTACGGATAGCAGTATATACCGTAATTATTGCTACCTTTGTTACCATTGTCCACATATTCTTGAAAGCTCAATATCCTGATGTCAGCATGGCCCTAGGGCCTTATGTGCCTTTAATTATTGTCAACTGTATCATTTTAGGAAGGTGTGAAGCATTTGCCTCAAAACACAGTGTATCGACAACCCTCTACGATGCCCTGGGGATGGGGGTAGGTTTCACATGGGGATTGTTCATTCTTGGCTCAATACGAGAATTTTTCGGTTCAGGTACAGTCTTAGGAGTGGCGGTTCTTGGTTCTGCATATAACCCTCTTGTTGTGATGATTCTACCTGCGGGAGCATTTTTGGTCTTAGGATTTCTTGTTGCAATAATGAATGGCTTAGAACGATGGAAAATTTAATTTTGATCTTTATCTCCACGGTGCTCATAAACAACCTTGTCCTTACGTACTTCTTGGGAATTTGTCCGTTCTTGGGAGTCTCTGGCAAATTAGAGTCCAGTTTCGGCATGGGGATGGCGGTAACCTTCGTAATGACACTGGCAACAAGTATAAGCTGGCTCATTTACCATTTTGTTTTGCTCCCGTGGAATATGGTATTTCTGCAATATGTCATATTTATTCTCGTTATTGCATCGCTTGTCCAAATCGTGGAGATGTTTATACGAAAATTCTCAAGCCCTCTTTACCAATCGCTGGGGATTTATCTGCCGCTCATTACAACGAATTGCTCAATTCTGGGAGTGGCAATTTTTATGGTAACACGAAATTATCATTTTGCAGAAGCAGTGGTGTTTGGCTTTTCTGGTGGCTTGGGGTTTGCGCTGGTACTCCTTATTATGGCGGGCATACGGCAAGAACTGGAGTATGCCGATGTACCAGGCGTATTTAAAGGCGCGGCTCTGACACTGATCATCGCCGGGTTACTTTCGCTTATCTTTATGGGTTTCTCAGGACTGGTAAGTTCCTAATCATGAATATAGTTTTGGTCGCAGTAGCAGTTTTAGGGATTACAGGTTTATTATTCTCTATGCTCCTTTCATTGTTAAGCCGGCGCCTCAAGGTAGAAGAAGATTCACGCATCAGGAGCATTTTGGAAGTTTTACCAGGTCTGAATTGCGGTGCCTGTGGATTTAGTGGGTGTCGTGCGTTTGCAGAGGCAGTTGCAAGATAGACGAAAATTTTCTCCGGGTGTTTGCCTGGAGGCAGAGAAGTCAATAGCCAAATTTTAGAAATTCTTGGAATAGAAAGTCAAGAGAGTCTCCAAAAAAAACGAATAAGGTAGTGTGTCGCTGTGGTGCAATCAGGACCGACAAAGAACGCAACACCCTCTATGATGGGCCATCGACATGTCGCGCAGCCGTTATGGTAGGAGGGGTAATTGATTGTAAATACGGGTGTGTAGGGTTGGGAGATTGTGTGAAAGTTTGCCCTACGGGGGCACTGGCGCTCAGCGATGAAAAAATCTCCGTGGACATGCAGAAATGTATCGGTTGCGGCAACTGCGTGAAAGCCTGTCCACGTATTCTTTTCCAATTTGTTCCGCCGCAGGAGCATATTTACTCAGTTGCATGCAATAATATAGAAGGCGGCGGATATGTAAAAACTGTATGCAAAAAAGGCTGCATCGCCTGCGGGATATGTGCGCAGGTCAGCGATTCTCCCTTCTTTATGAAAGGTAATCTTTCCTATATTGATTATGGGAAAGCAAAGCTCAAACCCCAGGAAGAGGCAAAAGGCAAGTGTCCTACGAAATGCATCGTGAAAATAAATGCTTAAAGAAATTGTCGAGGTAGTGACGGCTTCAGAAAATACAATCAGAATAAAAATCCAAAAACAAAAGATGTGTTCGTGCTGTCGATATTCGGCACTGTGTGGGAAGGGGAGTGAAGAAATTATGCTGTCGAATAACGGAAAAAATCGTCTCCAGAAGGGGGATAGAATCGAGATTGGAATTGAGGAGAAAAAAAATATCTTTGCCGCACTTCTGCTTTTTTTTACCCCGGCAGTTATTTTCTTAGCATGTATAATCTTTTTTCCAAGCACTCAAGAGTATAACCGGTTTCTTATTGGGCTCTTGGCAGTTGCCACCTACTATGCACTTATAAAAATAATCCTGAAGAAAAGAGGGAGATATTTTGATTTAAAGATTTTACAGAAACTTGAATCATAGGTGTCTTGTAAATGGAATTTATTATCATTAACTCACAACAAATCACAATTTTCCAAATATGAATATCGCAGTATTAGCTTCAGGCAGTGGGAGTAACTTTGAGGCAATTGCAAAGGCAGTAAAAACAAACTATATCAAAGCTTGCCTTAAAGTACTTATTACCGATAATGAAAAGGCATTTGTGCGAGTACGTGCGAAAAGATTTGGAATAAAAGACATCTTTGTAAACCCTAAACACTTTTCTTCACGAGTGAGCTTTGATAAGCACATAGCCAAAATATTGAAGAATGAAAAAATCAATTTGGTAGTGTTGGCAGGATATATGAGAGTGTTGTCTCCTTATTTTGTGCGGCAATTTCAGCATCAAATAATGAATATCCATCCTGCGCTTTTGCCAGCCTTCAAGGGAACAGGCGCCATTGAGCGGGCATATCGGTATGGGTGCAAAATCACAGGTGTGACTGTCCATTTTGTCGATGAAAAAGTCGACCATGGCCCCATTATTGTACAAGGTCATGTGGTGAGAGGGGAAGGCATGCGCTTAGAAGAGCTCGAGAAAAGAGTTCATAAATTAGAACACATATTATATCCTCTTGCGATAAAATTGTATGTTGAGAGAAAACTAAAAATAAAAGGTCGCAATGTCAAAATTATCTAAAATAGTACATTGCTATATTTTCATTTTTTGTTTTGCTATTTTTCTATGGGGATTTGGTGAAAATGCAAAAAAGATAGAAGCTCGGGTAGACAAACAGGCTGTCGAAACCGGGGAGGTTTTTATCTACTCGCTCAAGATTGAAGGAGACTTTGCCGGGTCAAAACTCACTTTACCCAAGTTTGAAGGCCTTAAGATTGCCTCTCAACAACAGTCAAAAAATTACTCTCTTGAGACCGATACGGTAAAATTGACATTGAACTTGATTTATCATCTTTTTGCTCCCCAGCCAGGAATGTTCACCATTGAGCCTGCGGTTATTGAACGTGACGGGCGAGAATACAAAAGCAAACGGTTCACCATTGAGGTAAGTGGGAGACCTCTTGAAGAGAAAAAGAAAATCCTTCCCTATATTCAAGGCGGCACCGACCTCTAACCTTCCTTTATTGAGGGATGTACTTTAGGTATCCCTCAATTTCCTGTACGGCTTTGTAATTTTTTTGATCTTGGAAGATTTTTTTTGCCTTTTGAAAATACTGGCGCGCTTCGCTGAACTTGCTCAAGTAATAGTAGGCGACTCCAAGACCATAGTATATATCAGCGGAATTAGCCTTAAGTTTGAGGGCTTTTTCAAAATAAGAAA
>CP070807.1:1475547-1484254 GCA_020343695.1 Candidatus Omnitrophota bacterium
AAGGGTCTTGTGTTCGTTATAGAATTCTTCTATTTCCTGAGGGGTGATATTTATATCCTCTTTGAATTTTTCATAAGGAATAAAGACATACGATATTTTCGCTTCTTGTGTGCCTTTCCTGAACGCCTCTCTTAGATCTTGGTCTGTGATGTCTATCTGTATGTATTGATCGAGCAACTTATCTACAACCATAAAGTTTCTTAAGTATTCCTCAAAGGTCCTCGGCTTAATTCGAAATCCATAGTGCAGGAAACGTACGTAGGCATCGTTATCGAATCGGCCATTTCGTGAAAATCGTTCATTGATCAAATTTACCACTTCTTGGTCGCTCACTGTTACCTTTTCCTTTTCTGCTTTCCAGAGCAGGAGAAGAAATTGCCATGCTTGATTTGTAATGGTTTGGGGAGTAATTTTATACTGCTCCTCTTGAGGTATGATTAGCCTGAAGTGTAGCTGAGCCATCTTACGGTAATTATTCAAAATAGAGCGGGTTATTTTGCGGTTTTCAATTTCTGCAACAACGTCTTTCTTGTCTCCTTTTAAATATGAAAGTCCTCCCCAGAGAACGAATGCAGGTACGATAATAGCTATGAGAGCCCAGAGGATTCGCTTTATGTGATGGGTTCGAAATTTGGTGAGCATAGAGACTATATTAGCGTGAATAGGCAAATTTTCAAGAGTTTTTTATAAATGTATCATAGATGGCCTTGTAAAATGCACTCATATATGGTATTGTATAATGAATGAGGTCGGTTTTTGACAATTGGGGGTGAAGGGTTTCGACTCAAAGAGCTCCTAGAGGGTTGCATGCCAGCGGGTAAGCCAGCTGCAAGAGGCTTACACACTACAAACGCAGATTATGCCTATGCAGGCACTCCTGCTTACAAATTAAACTAAGCAGGGCTCTTGTACTTCTTGCCTCAGGGAAGTATAGGGGTTCGGTGAATTGAGGATAGGGGTAGGCTCTTACCTTAGGGGTTTACTCCAAAAATCTATAAGGTTGCCTCTTGGTGAATCCTTCCTTTCGGAGTTACCAAGGGAAAGATAAAAAGAGAGGATATGTATGTAGAAGCCCTTTATGAAAACTTTGAGGACGCGGGTTCGATTCCCGCCACCTCCACCATGGTTTTATCTCTCGCCTTACCATTGTCTTCAATGGCCCGTCGTAACCCATAAGCCTAACACATTATCGGAAAAAATTAGTCCTTCGGACGCTCCGGCTTTCGCCGGAGATTTTTTACGATTCCCGCCACCTCCACCAATGCCATCTCACTTCGTTCGTTTCTACGAATAAGCTCGCCCTCTAATACATATCTTATTTCTCTTGAGCCCACCCACAAACTAATTTTACCTTGTAGTACTTAGAGGAATAAAATATAATAGATAGAGGTGTTACCCAGACCAGTACCAAAGTGCAAACTCAGATTAGTTCAATATGTCAAAAAGGTTCTGCAGATATAAATCTTCAAATAATTTAGCAAGCAAAGAATGAAAAAATAACAGTTATGTTAAAAAAACCATGAATATTGTGAGCCGAGATGAAATTTTAGAGATATACAATAAATTTGTCCTTCCTTACAAAAAGGAGCTTAATAGGTATTCCAATCTGCCATTACATCTGAATAACAAAAAATGGAAATGGGAGGGCAAGGACTTTCCTAGAATATGGGCATTATTATAATTTAGGAGATATGCAGCGAAATATAATTTTAGAGTGAGAAAATTGCTATGTTTCAGCGGAAGCGGCGACCCTGAATTGGAATACCTAGACTACAATGAAATCATGTGTATAGATTATAACCTAGAGACAGGGGAAGGTGACCTGCATACATTGGATTTGCCTGAGAAGGATTTTGATTTTGTTATGGTAAACCAGATATTGGAACATGTTTATAATCCTTTTCTTTGCCTAGAAAACATTTACAGTCATATGCGTCCTGGTGGATTTATTTATGCCAACGTGCCTACTATCAATATTCTCCATATGAGCCCAGAGCACTATTATACCGGTTATACTCCTGTAGGATTTGGGGCAATTTTTAAGAGCGTAGGGTTTGAAATATTAGAAATGGGCCAGTGGGGTAATCTTGAATACATAGAGAAACTTTTCAAGACACATAAATGGCCGGATTACAGACAATTAACAAAATCGCTTTTTCCATTTAGACGCAGGCCAATAACCAATGAGTTTGAAAATCCCGCAGTCTGTTGGGTTTTAGCTCAAAAGAGCACATGAACAAAGACGGTTTTCTAAAAAATAATGTAAGTTATGACGTTAATAATTTAGATTCAAAATTAAAAAATTTCTTAACTTCCTATGCTGACCGGCGTCATTTCAGAATAGAAGTTAACCTGAAAAAATGAGATATCAGGATTTTTTAATCGAATATATTAAACATTCAAAAGATTTCTTTTTTGTAGAGATCGGCGCGCATGATGGCGCTGAAACAAAGACAGGCGGAAAAGACTCACTGTATGACTTGATTAAGAGATTTAACTTGAAAGGGATTTTAGTTGAACCACAAAAATATGTATTTGAGGATTTGGAAAAAAATTACGCTGAACAAAGTCACAATCTAATTTTTGAGAATGTGGCTATTGCTGAAAAAAATGGAAAGAAAAAATTATATAAACTTTATAAAGAACCATGGGAAAAAGATGAACACGGTAGAGAGTTAACAGAACATTCATCGCTTCTTCCGATAAGAAGTGGATTGAGGTATCCTTATTTTGAAATCGTTGATTGCATGACGTTTAATGATCTAGTTGGGAAGTATAATGTAAAAAAAATTGATTTGTTGCAGATAGATACGGAAGGATATGACTATAAAATAATCAAAAGCATTAATTTTAAAAAAATAAGACCTTTTATTATAAGCTATGAGCATATACATCTTTCAGGCGCTGATAGGGTGCGATGCAAAAAGTTTTTACAAAAACAGGGTTACGAGGTTTTTATTTTGGAAGATAATAATACTTGCTGTATTTTGAGTGATAAATTAAAAAACTGATAAGTTAGCAAGAGGAAGAACCCATGCTTAAATCTTTCCATAGACAATGTGAGTTACCGTGAAGATATTTATACTACCGATTAATAAGCAATTTCAACCACAATCTCAACCAGCTAAATACCCCCCTCACAACAAAGATTATGGTGTTGAGCAAGATTTTCATAGATATGTCTTGTCTCACAGAGAAATAGTTACTAACGATCCCCACGAAGGGGATTGGCATTATCTTCCGATTTACTGGACCAGATGGGCGTTACAGAACAATCGTGATAGAAGCCATCGCTTATTGCCAAAACTGCAGGAGGAAGTATTTAAGAGTATCCTTGATGATGCTAAAACTTTTACAGTCTGCCAATTAGATTTGGGTCCCGAAGTTGATCTCGGCAGGGCAGTTGTATTTTATGCTTCACGGCATATCAAAACAGGGCTCGATGTACCTTTACTTTGTTCTCCTCATAGGAAGCCATTTTTTAAACTTCCAAAGCAATACTTTGCTTGTTTTAATGGTAACCTACATACTCACCCTATAAGAGAAGATATGGCTGATCGGCTGAAACGCTATGGAGATATTCTTATAGGCAAAGATATGAAGACAAAACAATTTGTCAGAAATATCATGGTTTCTTATATTGCTCTCTGTCCGAGAGGGTTTGGTGGAGGTTCTTTTCGCTTTTTTGAAGCTATGCAATTAGGTTCAGTGCCATATCTTATAGGAGATATAGACATAAGACCCTTTAAAAAATTTATAAACTGGGATGAGATAAGTTTTTACTCTAGAACTATTGCCGAGGTCGAAGAGAAATTACATTCGTGGAGGGAGAAAAAAGATAACTTATTATTGATGGGAGAGAGGGCATTGAATTGTTTTAAGGATCACCTAGCCTATGGAAAATGGCCTAAATATGCAATCCAGGAATTAGAGTCAATAACACCAGAGAGAATGAAAGAACCTGTGCCTCAGCCTCCTGACACCGTGCTTAGGAAGATTGTAGAGGAAAGGAAAGTAAGGGTTGGGGTAATAGTGAATGTTGGCTTCGGCAATGAAGTAGAGAATATGTTAGAAAACACCTCGATAAATAGGCTATACGGGGTGGGGCGCAATAACCGGGAAGGGGCTACTAATCAAAGGCTCTTACGATTTGGCGACAGGTATAGAGATATCCGGAACCATTCAATAGATGCATCTATAGACACAAGTGAGGGAGTAGATTTTATTTTAATAAACGGTGTTTTGAGCCATAATAATTTTTGCGATACATTATCTAGGTGGTATCCAAAAGTTCGAGCAGGTGGAATTGTTACGGGATATAATTATAATCCTCGATACTATAAAGTTGTGTATCAGGCAGTGAATGAATTTGTTGAACGGTTGAGATGTCAATTCCATTATGAAGGGGGTCAGAGAGACCTTTGGTGGATTAAAAAACTATTCTAAGAGTACTATGCTTACAAGAATATGGGAGCGTTTTTGGCTAGGCTACAACAGAGAGGGAGGTTTTGAGGGCGACGAATATTTGGCAGAGGAAATTGCAGATCTTATCAGGCGTATGAGTATAAAAACCACTGTAGAGACAGGAACAGGATATGGCAGAACAACTGCGCGTTTAGCGAAAATGGCTGATAAGGTATATACTGTGGAGAAAGATGTAGGTAAGAGGAGGAAGATTGAACGTCGGTTAGGCAAGCTCACCAATGTTAAATATTTTTTCGGAGATTCAGCCACCGTGCTTAGAGAGCGCATATTGTCTGGAATCTCACCACCTGTTTTATTTTACCTTGATGCCCACCAGATGGGTAATATTGCAACCTTGCTAAACGAGCTTCAGGCTATCAGTGAATTCCCTGAATATAAAAATAGTGCTATAGTAATTCACGATTTTTACGTACCAGATAAGAATTTTTGGCATAATGGTTATAGGTATGAGCAAATTGTCGACCTTCTTATGAAAATAAATCCAGGACATAGATATTATTACAATACAAAAGCCAGTGGCGCCTACCGTGGCGTTATATTCATTTGTCCCAAGGAAGTCTTACCAGAGAGTATATAATTTTAATGACACGGCAACATAAGATTCATATATTAACTTATCATGCGGCAGGATTCTTCTCTAATTTTCTTGCTGTATTAGCAAAACTTCGGGAGTGCGAAAAGGCAGAAGCCACCCCTGTTGTTTTTTGGGGAAAATATTGCTATGATAATAAAAGTTGCCAAAACCCATATTGGGAAGAAAAATATGGGAAAAACGTCTGGGAATATTATTTTGAGCCCGTTTCAAACTACAGGCTTAATGATATTGAAAATAATCTGCATGCTGATAATATGGAGTTTATTGAAACCCCAAAACTTTTTACCCGCAAAAGTTGCGAATCTATTAGGAAAACCGCTCATTTTTATATAAAAAAATATATAAAAATTAGGCTACATATTATGGAAAAAGTAGAGAAATATTATGATTGCCATATGAAAAATCATCATGTATTGGGAGTTCATATGAGAGGTACTGATAGATGTATGGATGAGTTTGTACAACAATGCAGCCCCCTTCCTTCTGCTTATATAAAGCAGATAGATAAGTATCTAAAAATTCACTCCAAGGCAATAATTTTTGTTGCTACAGACTCCAATGTATTGCTTAATGCGATAAGGGAAAGATATCCGGATAGAGTTATTTATTATAACTCCATACGATCGGAGACAAATATTGATTCTGTACATTGGACCACTGTGGGTTCACCCTATCAAAAAGGAGAAGATGTTTTGATAGAGTGTATGTTGTTGTCCAAATGCGATTTTCTGATTCGAAGCATATCAAACGTATCAACAGCGTCTCTTTACTTTAATCCTGAATTGAAGCAGATTAATATTGCTCAATTGTACTATAATAATCAAATGGAGTCTTTTATTGACCAGGTATATTTAGATTGGGCTGATAAGATTTTGGGGGTTCGGGGGGTTATTCTTTGGAACATACGCAGAATGGTTAATGAGTTAAAAAAAATCATTAACAAAAAATAAAAATCGAATATATGAAAACTCTCCACATATCCACAATGAACAGTCATGGAGCGGGAACAGCCGCTTTTAGACTACATCTTGGATTAGAAGCCACTGGCATAGAATCTAAAATGCTGGTTTTATATCGTGAGTCACCGGATAGAGATGTTGTTGGAATCGAACAGCATAATCGCAATGTCTTTAAGCGTCTATGGAATAAAGTGTACAATAGAATAATTTCCTCAGAGCTTAATGCTTATGAAAATACACGCGCCAAAGACTTTGGTCCATTTAGCGATGACAGGTCAGTATATGCTATAAGCAAACACCCTCTCGTTAAGGAGGCAGATATTATTCACTTACACTGGATAGCGAAGATGGTTAACCATACAGAGTTTTTTTCAAATATATAGAATAAACCCATAATTTGGACTTTACACGATATGAATCCTTTTACTGGAGGATGCCATTATTCAGCTGGTTGTAAACGATACCAAACTGGTTGTGGTTGGTGTCCCCAATTAGGGCCAAAACACCAAGATGATCTATCAAGAAGAATCTTTAAAAGAAAAGAAAAAGCCTATAAAGGCTGTAACATTCATATTGTAACGCTAAGTAAGTGGTTTGATGATTGCGTAAGAAAAAGTTCGCTTTTCAAGAACTTCCCAACAAGCATTATCCCACACGGAATACCACATGATATATTCAAAAAGCGTGATAGGTGCTTCTCACGAGACCGATTAAACCTACCACAAGATAAAACACTCATACTCTTCGGAACTGACTATAAAACGGAAAGAAAAGGCTTTAAATACCTGCAAGAAGCCCTAAGGCTGCTTAAAAATAAAATAGACCCCTCGACTATAGCCTTAGTCATCTTCGGTCCCAAACAGGATCTGGATCGTCTTTCTAAAGATGTGAGATTTCCCCTATATGAACTAGGCTATATACAGGATGAAGCACTACTATCCGCGGCTTATTCAGGCTGTGATATGTTTGTAATCCCATCTATAGAAGAAGCATTCGGCTTGACATGCCTGGAGGCCATGGCCTGCGGAACCCCTGTTGTAGGTTTTAACACAGGCGGAATACTGGATATGGTAATTTCCCACAAAACAGGGTTTCTTGCAGAACTAAAAAATACAGAAGGCTTAGCCGACAAAATAGAATACATGATAACCCATCCAGAAGAACGAGAAGAGATGGGGCTAAACGCAAGAAAACTCGTAGAGCAAGAATACATCCTTCAAATCCAAGCCAAGCGCTATCTTAAGTTATACGAGACTATGCTTTCCGCCTCACGGTCACCCTGAAGACCATCCATGAAGTATATGAAGTATGTAGTAAAAAAGAGTTTGTTTGGAAGACTTTTGTTACAAAGAAAAGGGGAGGGGGTATTATTCTTTCAGAGCGTAGTAGCGGATGTGGTTGCGAATTTGATGGTATGCTACCGGGTTAATCTTAATGAATTTTATCCCGAGCATGTAGGGAAATCTTAGGTCGTTTGTTTCGTGTTGCCTTATTACCTCTCCCACGGCTATTACGGGTTTTTTGAATTCTGGTAGATAAATCCCCAGTTTTATCTTCTCACCAATATTCATTCCGTGATGGCTCAGCAAGCATATTCCGTCTTCAGAAATATCCCTGCTGAGATAGTTGTTTTCTAAAAGATACTTTGATGAGCAGCGTATCGCAGTCAGAGACTTCTTGAGCCTGAAGTGTTTACGTCGTTCTTTTACTGTGGTATGATGATATTTACGTAACATAATCAACCGTTTAAAATATAACACATAATAGAGATGATTTTAAGGGGTGAGCTTGAGTTTTGTGATACCGTTTTCAGTCAATCTCCTATTATAAATTATTATATTATAGGGAGGAGCTCATCTATAAATGTGTACAGAAATCGTTTACAGAAACGCAGCGAATGCAGGCAATGTTCAAGGGTTTGGGCCAGGAAAGGTTGACTTATTCCTCTACCGTAGTATTATCTATTTATAAGGCAGGTATCCTGAAATGGATAAGTATATTCTGCCAGAAACGCAGTAAGGCCAGAGAGTTACCCAAGCGAGGAGGTGAAGGTGCTTGAGGATAGAGTGATTTTAATTATACTAGGAGCTTTTGTTTTTGCAATTGGGATATGCCGTATTTGTTTACATCCCGTCAATCCATTTATTTTTGACATTAAGAAAACCTTTACTTTTCAAAAGTCCTATCCCACCGTGAGAAGAAGCGATCCCTCCTATATTATGGTAAAAATCATCAATGTTGTTGGCGGCTTATTTCTTTCGCTCTTAGGTATTTTAATGATATGCTGGGTTTTCTGCGGGCTGTTGAGATAGTATTATAAGGGGGGGATTTCTGTTTTATGCTTTTGTGAGAAACGAAGGGGGAGTGCTTTCTCAATGGTGAAAAATAAGACTGATATCTTGGTAATGCTGCCTTTTTGCTTTTTTATTTTACATTGCAATATTGCGCTTTCTGATATGATTTATTTGCGAAATGGACAGAAATTAGAAGGGATCATTGAAGAAGAGGCCAGTGACAATCTCTCCTTAAATATTGGTTCTGGTAAGGTTATTCTTAAGAAGCGAGAAATTGATTATATTGACAGATACACATTTCAACAACAGCTTGATTTGAAGAAAAAATGGCAATATCAGCATTTCCTGCAGCCAGAGTTTGTTCCTCAAAGCTT
>CP070807.1:1484354-1491289 GCA_020343695.1 Candidatus Omnitrophota bacterium
ATAATTCTTCTGTGTTGAGGCTTTCAGAGCTCGTGTATGCAAAGCGGACGCTGGCTCCAGTACGGTGGGTTATTGCCGTGCTCAAAGATTCCAAGATACGAAAACTAAAGGACTTGCGAGGACAAAGAATCGCCACCGAATTAGTAAATTACACCAGGAAATTTTTTCGTGATAAAAGAATAAACGTTGAGGTTGAATTTAGCTGGGGCGCCACAGAGGTAAAAGTAAAAAGCGGACTCGTCGATGCCATAGTGGAACTCACCGAAACCGGGGAGAGTTTACGCGCGAACAACTTAAGGGAGATTGCAACGGTGTGTGTCTCAACAACTAAATTCATCGCAAACAAAAAATCTTACAAAAACACATGGAAGAAGAAAAAAATGGAGTATCTGCTTTTGCTCCTAAAAGGAGCTTTAGAAGCGCAAGACAAAGTTGGCCTGAAGCTGAATGTGCATAAGAAAAATCTTAATAACGTGCTTTGCCTTCTGCCGGCACTAAAAAAGCCAACCATATCTTCTCTTTCGTTAAAAGATTGGATTGCCTGTGAGGTAATCATTGAAGAGAAGGAGGTACGCGAGCTTCTGCCGCTCTTAAAAGAAAATGGCGCTCAAGGAATAATTGAGTACCCGTTAAATAAGGTCATCTACTAGGAATAACGGAGTTATCATGCCGTGCGGAAAAAAACGGAAATTAAAGAAAGTAAAAAGGCATTGGTTTAAGAAGAGAAGAAAGCAAGCCAGACACAAATCACGGTAGTCATCAATGAGGATCTTTTTGCGCCAAAGGATATGTTCTAAGCAGGGTGGCTCCGAACCCGAGTGCGGAGGCAGAATAGCTGTCGCAAAAAAACGCTGTAGTCTCAATTTGAATTACAATAATCAGTTACCGACTATAGCCAGACTTATCTTTTTATCCTGCATTGTTCTTTTCCTCACCAGTTTACCCTCTTTCGCTCAGAGTCAAAAATTTATCACCAACCTCTACGGCAGTTACTTGCGTGGACTTTTTTATGGCGAGCAAAAGGATTATCGGGCTGCCGCGCAGGAGCTTGAGCGAGCAAAAAAATTAGATCCTCATTCCGTGCATCTTCGATTGAAACTCGCCACTTTTTTTCTTAGCTTAGGCGAGCTCGATAGAGCCGAGAAAGAGCTAAAAGAGGCGAAAAAAATCGATCCTCAAGGCATTGACGCTCCCTTAGCACTACTCTTTCTCTATTCGTTTGCTCAAAAAGATAAGGAACTTGAAGCCGAATATGAGGATTTTCTGAAACGAGCTCAGAAGATTCGACCTGATGATATCCGATACTCGGAGCGGCTCGCACAGTACTATTTTTACAAAAAAAGATTCCAGGAAGCAGTTAAGATTTATGAGGCAATTGTTGAGAACAATCCCAGTTATGTAGAAGGGATTTTTTGGCTAGGGTATCTGTATGAAGAAGTAGGTAAACGCCATGAGGCGATCGAGATGTGGAAGAGGGCTTTAAAAATAGACCCTGACAATGCCCCTACTCTTAACTCTCTTGGTTATGTATATACTGAAGAAGGAGTCTATCTCAACGAAGCAGAAGTGATGATCAGGAAAGCCGTACAACAAGATCCAGAAAATGGTGCGTATTTAGATAGCTTAGGGTGGGTATACTTTAAAAAAGGCGATTACACGAAAGCCGAAGAGTACCTCATAAAAGCAATAAGTTACGTCAAAGACCCGGTGATTTATGAGCATCTTGGCGATTTGTATGTCAAGCTTGGCAATATGGAGAAGGCAACTCGTTACTATAGCGAAGGATTGAATTATTTTCCAGACAGTGAAGATCTGCAGGGAAAGATTAACAAGTATGAAAAAAGAGAAGATATTGTTCCTCAAGAGTAAAGCCAATCAGATTCGAAAACTGGTTATACAGATGCTCGCTAAAGCAGGTAGTGGTCATCCTGGAGGGTCTCTCTCTTCCGCCGAGATTATTGCCTGTCTTTTTTTTGACATAATGCGCCATGATCCTAAAAACCCAGAGTGGTCAGACAGGGACCGTTTTCATCTCTCCAAAGGGCATTGCTGCCCTGCGTTGTATGTGACCTTGGCAATGTCAGGTTATTTTTCCCAAGAAGAGTTGTGGAATTTGAGAGCGTTGGGTTCAATCCTACAAGGCCATCCAGATAGACGTACTCCCGGCGTGACTGTGGCCAGTGGCTCCTTGGGGCAAGGACTCTCTGTAGCATTGGGAATGGCGTTGGCAGGAAAAATTGACGAGAAAGATTATCGAGTGTATTGTCTTATGGGTGATGGAGAAATTCAAGAGGGCAATATTTGGGAAGCAGCAATGGCAGCTGCTCATTTTAAACTAGACAATCTCTGCGGTATTGTTGATTATAATCATTTTCAGATAGATGGGCGGACCGAAGAAATAATGAATTTAGAGCCGTTGGTAAATAAATGGGAATCTTTTGGGTGGCATGCGGTTCAATGCGATGGTCACAATGTTGAAGAGTTGTTAGAGGCGTTTCGAAAGGCGAAGACAATGCGACTGCGCCCTACAGTCATCATTGCTCATACGGTAAAAGGTAAAGGTGTCTCATTCATGGAACATGTGGTTGATTTTCATGGTAGGGCCCCGACAGAGAAAGAGAAAGAAATTGCTCTCAGGGAGCTGGAGGAGATCGAGAAAGCCGAAGACAGTCGGGAAATGACAGAATAGAGCAATCAAAAATGGAACTCTTATACGCTCGAGATATTTATGGCAAAACGCTCATTGAGCTAGGCAAAAAAGACTTTCATGTTGTGGTATTGGATGCCGATCTTTCTGGTTCAACGAGAACTGCCCTTTTTGGGAAAGAGTTTCCTGAGAGGTTTTTTAATTTTGGGGTAGCTGAGCAGAATATGATGGCAGCTGCAGCGGGTCTTGCAAGTTGTGGTAAAATTGTCTTTGCCTCAACGTTTGCAATGTTTGCAACAGCGCGAGCCCTCGACCAGATACGAAACACTATCTGTTATAACAACTTCAATGTAAAAATTGTCGCTACACATGGTGGACTCACTGTGGGAGAGGATGGTTCTTCGCACCAAGCACTCGAGGATATAAATTTTTTGAGGGCCATTCCCAACATACGCATCGTTATTCCTTCTGATGCGCTTGAGACAAAGCCCGCAATAATCGCCGCCTATGAAAATGAGGGGCCATTCTACATTCGCCTTGGAAGGTCAAAGGTGCCTTCGATAGGAAGCGGGAAAGAATTTGTTTTAGGTAAAGGTTACATTGTGAGAGAGGGAAAAGATGTGGCACTTTTGGGTTGTGGCATCATGGTATATGAATCACTCCTGGCCGCCGATATCCTAAAAAAGAAAGGAATCTCTGTGGCAGTAGTCAACGTTCATACCATTAAGCCGCTCGATAGAGAGTTGGTTACGGATTTAGCAAAAAAATACGAAAAAATTATAGTTTGTGAAGAGCACCAAGTTGCAGGTGGCCTATATTCTGCAGTGTGTGAGGCGTTGGCAAGTCAATGTCCCGCAAGAGTAGAGTGCATAGGGATTGATGATAAGTTCGGTCAGTCAGGTTCGCCCAAGGAGTTGATGGATTTTTATGGTCTCTCCTCTCGTTGTATCGCTGAGAAAACAGAAAGGTTGTTACGGCAGCAGGGTTAAGTTGATCAGTCCTGCCAAAATAAACCTCTATCTTAACATCTTAGGGGAATATCGGTCTCCTGTACCTACCAAAAAAGATCAGTTTTGCCGTATCGAGAGTATCGTTGAACGCATATCTCTTTTTGATGAAATTACCGTTACTGTCCAAAAGACACCAAATATTGAGATTGCTGTGGATGAAGAGGACTTTAAGGTGAACGATAATCTTTGTTGTAGAGCTGCCGAACTCCTAAAAAAGACATTCTCGCTTCCCTTCGGGTTTCGTATCAAGTTGAAGAAAAAAATCCCTGTTGGTTCAGGCTTAGGCGGTGGCTCTTCAAATGCTGCCACTGTACTTCTTGGAATAAGTATGCTTTTAGGGTTAAAAATGCGTCAGGAGGATTTATACTCGTTAGGAGCCGCGCTGGGAAGTGATGTGAATTTTTTTCTCTCCAGAAGTCCATTTGCGTACCTGTCAGGAAGGGGAGAAAAGGTAAGCCTGATACAGGGAGAAAAATTGCACCACTTTGTTATTTGGCCTAAAGTGATTTTACCGACAAAAAAGGTATACCAGGCCTATCGGTCTGACTCTAGCAAGAAGCTCGCGGTAGGCCGAGGCAGAGTAAAATTGACAAAATTTTTCAGTAATGTTAAGATAATGAAATACGCGCTCAAAAGGGGAGATGTTTTTCTCCTCAAAAAGAGTACTTTTAATATTTTAGAGAGATACGCCCTTGCTCTTTGCAAAGAAGTACGCCAGGTAAAGGACTATTTAGAGCGACGTGGTATATGTGCGAAAGTGACCGGTAGCGGGAGCGCCCTCTACACGATTATGGAGAGGAGTTCGCTATCAAGGATAAGAGGTATATTACCCAAAAAGTGGTTGGTGTTTACGGCTCACACATTTTAAATGAAGTCGCAACTCATGGAGCACCTGCTCTTGCGGCAGGCAGGAAGCGTGTATAAGTTACATGGTTGAATTTACCCCATACCCAGCTTCGTCGGAAACGTATCTTCGTAGAGCCTGGGTGCCGGGTTCAACTTCCTCGACGTTATGTCGGGATCATCGAAGGAGGTAGGTTCCATGGATATCACAGAAGTAAGGGTTTCCCTCACTGAGCGTGAAGGAAGACGGCTTAAGGCGTATGCAACGATTACATTGGATAACTCCTTTGTAGTTCGCAACATTAAGGTTGTTGAAGGTAACAACGGCCTGTTTGTAGCTATGCCGGCTAGGAAAATGAAACAGTTTTGCCCTCGGTGTGGCAAGAAAGTTGACATGGGCAGTCGTTATTGCAATCATTGTGGAGTACAGCTACCCCCTCCGCCGAAAGATTTGACTACAAATCGGCAGGCTACGCATCAGGATTTGGCGCACCCAATCAACCAAGAGTTCCGTGACTATCTTCAGAGCAAAGTGTTGGATGCCTATTACAGAGAGAAAGAGGCAGCCGGGAAAGAGCCACGTAAAACCGAAACTCCACAAGAGGAACAGAACTCAACGCTGTAGTATTGCACAGATGATAACAGGCAAAATTGAAATGTAAGTAGTTTGTAACATCCAAGATTCTTCAAGCAGCAGCCAAGGACTGCAAACTGTTTTTGGTTTAAGCTACCCCCTATCCTGTTTGGGTAGGTTGGCAAGATAGAATTGCCCGGTAGTGTAATTGGTAACACACCAGAATTTGGATCTGGGTTTTGAGGTTCGAGTCCTCACCGGGCAGAGTTGCGGTGTTGGATATTTTTAATGGAGCAATGAAGAGAGATTTTACGGCAATAGTATTGGCTGCAGGCAAAGGCAAGAGGATGCGTTCCAGACATCCTAAGGTTCTTCATCGTTTAGCGGGAAAGCCTCTTATTTATTATGTTTTGAGAGAGCTGATGGGCATGCGCCGTTATATTAAGCAGATAGTTGTGGTGGTCGGGCATAAAAACAAAAATGTTGAAGAAGCTGCGAGAAAGTACTTTTCTCATTCCAGAAAAAAGTTAGACTTTGTTTATCAGAATCAGCCCCTGGGGACTGCCGATGCGGTAAGGTGCGCCCAGCAAAAAGTTAAATGCGACGATATACTGATTATGTGTGCTGATACCCCTCTTATTACAAGAACAACGCTTCGGTCGTTTATTTCGTTTTTTTTAAGGAAAAGGGCCGCATGTGCGCTTATTACTGCCTATAGAAGTGACAAGAATGATTTGGGTAGCGTCTTAAGAGACAGCAAGGGCAGGCCTTGCGCAGTGAAAGAAAAACTCGATTTCAATCCTCAGGGTATACTTGCGGAAGTCAATAGCGGAATATACTGCTTCAAAAGAGATGCTTTATTGCAAAGCATAAAAAAAATCGAAAAAAATGCAAGAAAACAAGAGTATTTTCTTACTGATGCAATACAGATCCTTTCTGGAGCCGGTTGCCGGATAGAAGCATACCTTTTAGATGATAGTGAGCAAATCTTAGGAATCAATACGCAGCACCACCTTAGGCGTGCTGAGAAGGCACTACGCCGCAAGATCTGCGATCAATTTATTGCCAGAGGGGTCAATATTATTGACCCCGAGAGTACCTTTATTGAGGAGGGGGCCAAGATAGGAAAAAATACTTATATTTATCCCTTTACCTTTATTGAAAAGAATGTTATAATTGGCAGCAATTGTACCCTGGGACCTTTCATTCATGTCCGAGAAGGCTGCCGCATTAAGGACAATGCTTATCTAGGAAACTTTGTAGAAATTTGCCGTTCAAAGATCGGTAAGGGCGTGAGAATGAAGCACTTAGGGTATCTAGGCGATACCTCGGTAGGGGATAATGTGAATATCGGGGCAGGAACGGTAGTCGCCAATTTTGATGGTAAAAAGAAGCATAAGACGTTTATCGAAGAAGATTCTTTTATTGGTTGTGATACGATTTTAATCGCCCCTCTTAAGGTGGGTAAGGGTGCATTTACCGGGGCAGGTAGTGTGGTAACAAGGGATGTAGGAGCCTACACGGTAGTAGCAGGAGTGCCTGCTCGGATTCTTAAGTCGGCTCAAAAATATACCTCGAAAACAAAACGTTGAAAACAGAGAGGTTAATATGGATAAACTAATAATCTTTAGCGGAGGTTCGAATAAAATCTTGGCGGAAAAGATTTGTCAACACCTAAAGATGCAAGTCGGGAAATTATTTGTTTCCCGCTTTAGTGATGGTGAGGTGCGAGTTCAAATTGACGAGAATATACGAGGGAAAGATGTATTTGTAATTCAACCCACCTGTCCACCCGTGAATGAGAACCTTATGGAGTTGCTCATTATACTTGATGCTTTAAGGAGAGCATCGGCATCTCGAA
>CP070807.1:1491389-1494932 GCA_020343695.1 Candidatus Omnitrophota bacterium
GGGGACAAGAAGGGCTGCCGAGGACAGTAGGTAGGCAGTAGCAATCCAGCCTAACATGACTGCGTCCAATGATAGCTCTTTTCCTAGTGAGGGTAGAGCAATATTCACAGCGGAGGCCATGAAGGGAAAAACAAACGACGCCATTGTGGCGACGAGAAGCACCACTTTTTTACTGGTGCTATTGCCCACAGGGGCATCCATAATCAGCCAGTTTAACTCATTTATTGGGAATTATTCTAGTACTTGGTGCCATTCTTTATGAAGTGTTTTTTGCTGCACAGCCCTAATGCGTTACATGGTGACGAAGTAGGAAAATACCAAATAACAGTTGCCTTAGCCGAAATATCGCTGTAAACTTCTAATTCGCTGTAGTTTTATATCGGGAAATACAGGAGAGCATAAAAGTGTTTTCAACAAAGGCTGGGGCTACCAAGCTACTGATTGGTGTAGTCGTCGGTTTAATTATATTTAAAGTGGTCGTTAGCTGGCTGACTGGTAGTATAAGCATACTGGCCCAGGCAGCCGACAGTTTATTGGATTTGTTTGCCGGAATAATTACCTTCTCTGCTATTCGCATCGCGGCTAAGCCAGCTGATGCGGAACATCCGTATGGTCATGGTAAGGTAGAGGACGTTGCTGGCGTCGTACAGGGAATTCTAATTTTGATCGCGGGTGGACTAATAATCTATTCGGCAATAGGACGGATAATAAGAGGCTCTAGTATTGAACTAACCGAAGCTGGGATAGCTGTAATGGCGGTTTCCATAGTGGTCAGCATTTTCTTATCCCGGCATCTATTAAGGGTTTCCCGAACCACTGGCTCTATAGCTTTGGAGGCTAATGCCCGTAATATAGCCACTGATGTTTACTCAGCATCAGCCGTATTGGTAGGACTGACAATAGTGCGATTCACCGGACTCACTATAGTTGACTCTGTGATTGCTATCGGAGTTGCTATTTACATCCTGAAGGTAGCTGTTGATACTATCCGAAAGCCGATATCCGGATTACTTGATGAAAAGCTGCCTTCTTCACAACAGGCAGTTATCGAAGATTGTTTAAAGAAACACAGCCGCGAGGTGTTTGGCTTCCACGCGCTAAGGACACGTCGGGCTGGGAGCCAGAGCTATATAGACCTTCATTTGGTAATGGCCAGGGACATTAATTTGGAACAGGCTCATCAAATATGCGACCGGATTGAGGTCGAAATAAAAAACACACTTCGCGAGGCCAGTGTAACCATTCATGCAGAGCCGTGCGACAATGAATGTGAGCAATGCGCTGCAATCTGCTCAAAACGCCAAACCAACTAGTTAACTAGTTACCTCTGAAAAACCCTACAGTACAACGAATATTTATGTTAGGTGCCTTCTACGGGAGCGTGTTAGAGTGGTTGGTGTCTTCTTCTTTAAGCGATACACAATGAAAACCACCGCTCCGATCGCAACAGCTATGATTACCCAGAGCCACCATGGCATCCCGACAGTTGTAGCTTCCCACATGTTTGTTTCTGTTATCTTGCAAGCAACTATCATGTCGAGACCGGGATAGGTTGCGGATGTCTCCACCATAACCCCGGTCAATCTATCCCAGTGGTAGGTGAACTGAATTTCGCCCTGAAATGGTGCCGACTGCGAAATGCTGGAATAAAGTACCGTTCTCCTTGCTCCCGCATAAGTTCTTGTAGTTTCGCCTTCTATTGTTACATTGCCAAACCCGTACATGTAGATGGAGTCTCCTGTCGTCAGGTTGGAGGGAATAACAGCTCCTGAAAGTCCAAAGGCTTCGCTGCCGCCTGCCACAACATCCACAGGCACGGTGTTGTTTTGTTCGGTTCCATCAGACAGGTGCAACATCGCCATCGTATCAATGCTTGTACCTTCAACACTCAGAAATGCCAATTTCAACCACTCTGGATATGGTTGCCCGGTCGGCCAACCAGTAATCGTATACTCGAATTTTATCCAGTCGCCTGCTTTGATTCCTACATCGTCAACCTCGATATCGGAGAAGCTAGCCGTGACATGTTCATCCGGCAACGGCTCGGCTCCTGCACCTCCTACCACCGAAGCAGGAAGAATAAGGCTGCAGACGAAAACAACAGAGAGTAGAGCTGGTAGGAGTATCTTTCTATTTTTCATTGTCACCTCTTATTACCCATCATCCGAAAAGTGAAACGCCTTTGGTGCGTATGAAAGTATCATCTTGTGTAGGGATTTAGTTTCCCCAAAATCCCTAGCTTACAGTCTTATGTTGCATATTATTATATCGCACCGCCCCCCGCACTATCGAGCGTTTTTTCTCTGAGATTTTTCTTTATTTTTCCATAATTTCATCTACAGGAAGCCGACAAACTAAGGGTTTCTATTCATAACTCCCCTGACCCTTCTTATCCTTCGACTATGCTCAGGACAAGTCTTAGGAGGGGAAATTTTGGATAAACTCTCCTGTTACTCATTACGATAAAGATTCTGTCCCGCTACATGCCCTTTAAGGTAGGGCTCTCTTGTTCAATCCCCATTTAAGATAAGGGCGAATAAAGGGGGTTATGAATCTTTCCGAGCCTCCTCTGAGAAGGAATTTCTTTATCATAACAACAGCCCGGCTTTAGCTTGATTGCTTGGGGACTTTCGTGGTCTTGGCTCTCTTAGATACAGCGTTCTTATATACCCTAGCCAGGCCCTTGCCATGCTGGGGAATCTTGGTCTTTTCCTTTGATCGTCGTCTTTCTCTTCGTTCTTGTTTGGTTTCCCTGGCAAATTGGTTCTGCTCTGAGAGCTGCTCGTTTACCATTTAATTTCATATGAGCCCAGGATAAAATCGAGGTCATTTTGAAAAGCAGAGAGTTTTTCCTGCGGGAAAATAGTCTCATCTGCGTCAAGTAGCATTTTTGTTTCGCCTTGGGGTGAGCCTAGAATATGTACGCTACCGCACTCCTTCTGGTTTTTATCTTGCTCGGCTTGTGTTTTTAATGTCAACGTAGTACGTGATTGAGTGTCGCCGCTGGGAAGGCCATATGTTTGCGACTCAGTCTCAACAGCTATAATCCCTTGTTTCTGCAACAAGCCTTGTACCTCATCGCAGAGCATCCCAGGATTTAAATCCCTGTAAGTCTTTTTAATTTGGATTGTCATTTTATTCTCCTGCCGAATATTATAGCACTTTCCTATCTTGGTTTCGCTGCTCATATGATATAATTGGGAACCTGAAATGAAAAAGGAATTAATGCAAATCTTAGCCTGTCCCGTCTGCAAAGGGGATTTGGAGCTTAAGGTGGATGAAGAAAAAGGGGAAGAAATAGTCAGTGGTTCTCTTTACTGCTCTAAGTGCAACTATTCCTACCCCATTGTGGATACGATTCCCAATTTGTTGCCGCCGGAACAGCAGGCTTAACTCAAGGACTGTACGTCACCCCTGTTGTGGGCGATTCCCAAACTTCTACATTCATCAACTTTACAGGGGATTCGGAAAAGCGGGGCTTGAGCGCATCATATATAGTGGTCGCAATATTCTCGCTGGAAGGTCCAATCTTATTAAGAGGGG
>CP070807.1:1495032-1512354 GCA_020343695.1 Candidatus Omnitrophota bacterium
AAAAAGGCGCTACTCAAAAAGAGATAGACCACGTGATTGAGAGAATAGAGAAATTGGGTCTGAAGGCTATGATTTCAAAAGGAATAGAGCGGACCATTGTAGGCGTTATTGGTCCGGAAGACGTGATACGGTTGCAACCTTTGGAGGTTTTCCCTGGCGTTGAGAGAGTGATGCCAGTATTGGCGCCCTACAAGCTCGTCTCACGTGAATTTAAAGAAGAAAGCAGTGTTATCAAAATAAAAGAAGGGGTAGAGATTGGTGGCAGAAGAATTGTAGTGATTGCAGGACCTTGTTCCATCGAGTCAAAAGACCAGTTAAAGCAGATAGGCGAAAGAATTAAAGGGTCGGGAGCGTTACTCTTACGAGGGGGAGCGTTTAAGCCACGGACTTCTCCCTATACGTTTCAAGGCTTAGGAGAGGAAGGATTAAAGATTTTGAAAGAGGTCTCAAGAGAGTGCGGGATTCCCACCGCCACAGAAGTGATGGATACTCGCACTGTCGAATTAGTTGCTCGATACACCGATATTTTGCAAATAGGCGCACGGAATATGCAAAATTTCAATTTGTTACGGGAGGTTGGCCAAACCCACAAACCGGTAATTTTAAAACGGGGAATGAGCGCTACTATCAAGGAGTGGTTGATGAGCGCAGAGTATATTTTGGCAGAGGGTAATTTTAATGTAATTTTATGCGAGAGAGGAATAAGAACGTTTGAGGATTATACTCGCAGCACTCTTGATTTAAGTAGTATCCCCGCAGTGAAACAGCTCTCGCATCTTCCTGTGATTGTTGATCCTTCTCATGCTGCAGGTAAACGCCTGCTCGTGGGACCGTTAAGTAAAGCAGCGGTTGCCTGTGGAGTAGACGGTCTCTTAATAGAGGTTCACTCTACTCCTGAAGAGGCTTTAAGTGATGGTTCTCAGCAGCTTATTCCTGAGCATTTCACCAAACTTATGGAGGAATTGAGAAAGATTGCTCAAGCGACTGGAAGGCAACTATGAGAACATTGAAATCTGTGAATACAATTGGCATCATTGGTTTAGGATTAATGGGAGGCTCTTTCGCCTTAGCGTTAAAAAAGAAAATTCCCCGCCTTACGTTCATTGGGTACGCCCGTAGCAGGCAATCCTACGAGAAGCTCTGTAAGTTACATATTGTCGATAGAGTCACCAGGGATATAAGGGACGTTGTGAAGGATGCTGATTTGGTGATTTTAGCAGTACCGATATATGCTGTTGTGGGGTATTTCAAAAAAATCTCTCGATTTTTAAAAAAGGGAGCAATTGTATTTGATGTGGGAAGTAGCAAATATTTTATTGAAAAGAGCGCTCGATGCCTTCTTCCAAAAGGCGTAAGCTTTGTTGGATGTCATCCTCTCTGTGGAGGCTCAGAAAGCGGTGCGCAATTTAGTACGCCTGATCTTTACAAAGGAGCACGTTGTTTCATTACCTCTTCGCCACGCACCTCAGCAAGCCGCTTTATAAAAGGTCTATGGGAACAGTTAGGCTGTAAAGTGATATTTATTTCTGCTCGTCAGCATGATAAGATGCTATCTTGCCTTTCGCATTTTGTGCATCTTCTCTCTTTTTCTCTCACACACTGCATCCCCCCTCAGTATTTAAAATTTGCTCCTCCGAGCTTGAAAGATCTTACGCGCATATCAGATTCTCCTTCTTCGGTATGGACAGATATTTTCCTGTCAAATAAGAAAGATATTTTGGATGATATGAATAAGTTTATGAAAATTTTACAAAGTTTGAGAAAGATCATTAAAGAGGGTGACGGAAAGAAGCTGGCAAATTTCATTGAAAAGGTAAATGTCAAGAGTGCTCTGATACACGCGGATAATTCACTCAAATAGTGGCTTTGCCTGGGTATGTAAGGAATTATTGCGTGGACGGAGGTATGTTTATATACATCAGGTTGTGATGATTATTGCTATAGATGGACCGGCAGGTTCAGGAAAAACTACTGTTGCAAAGTTATTAGCAAAAAAATTAAATACTCTTTATTTAAATACAGGAGCAATGTATCGCGCATTAACGCTCAAAGCCTTAGAGGATAATGTTGATCTTTCTGATAGAGAGATTCTGGCGAAGTTGGCAAAAAATTTGGATTTAGTCATTGAGGAAGATAGGATATATCTTGATGGTAGAGATGTGAGCCAGAAGATACGAGCACCGTTTGTCGATAAGAATATCTCGCGCGTTGTCTCCTACCCCCAGATACGCGCGGTAATGGTAGATTTGCAGCGGAAAGTTGCTCAAGGAGGAAATTGCGTGGTAGAGGGAAGAGATATTACTACTGTCGTTTTTCCTGAGGCAGAGTGTAAGTTTTATCTTGATGCAGATTTTTGCATGAGGGCTCAAAGAAGGTGTAAAGAACTAAAAGAGAAAGGTATTTATGTCGACGATCAGGAGATCGCCCAAGATCTCAAGAGAAGAGACAACGCAGATAAGGAAAGAGAAGTAGGGGCTCTACAATTGAATCCAGATGCAGTATACATTGATACGACTCATTTGACTATTGAGGAAGTAGTGGAGAAGCTTGCAGAATACGTTGCGAAAGCCGAAAAATAAATTCTTAAATTCTGCTGCTGCATCGCAGGCTGAAAGATAGCTTTCTTTGTAAAGGAATGAACAGTGAAGTCATAAGAAATTTTTGTGTTATCGCCCATATTGACCATGGAAAATCTACTCTCGCTGATCGATTCTTAGAGATTACAGGGGCAGTGGATAGAAGGAAGTTTTGTGATCAGATGTTAGATAGTATGGAATTAGAGCGAGAGCGGGGAATTACGATAAAGGCAAAAGCCGTTCGTCTGAACTTTCCATATGAGGGAAAGAGTTATATTTTGAATCTTATTGACACCCCCGGACACGTCGACTTTACGTACGAAGTCGCCAAATCGCTGAAAGCGTGTGAAGGGGCAATCCTTTTAATTGATGCCTCACAAGGCGTGGAAGCTCAGACAGTCGCGAATTTCTATTTAGCTTTGGAGAATAATTTAAAGATCATCCCCGCGATAAACAAAATTGACCTTCCTAACGCAGATACTGAGAGGACATTGGGGCAGCTCTCTGACATCTTTGGCTTTAAGCGTAGCGAGGTCTCTTTAGTTTCGGCAAAAGAAGGAGTGGGGGTAGAAGATATGTTGAAGAGGGTGACAAGAGAGATTCCTGCACCCCAAGGAGCGATTGAGAAACCCCTTAAGGCCGTGCTCTTTGATTCCACGTTTGACCCTTATAAGGGAGTTATTCTCTTTTTAAGAGTCTTCGACGGAAAGATTACTGTGGGTGATACCATTCTTTTTATGCATCAGAATAAGACCTATAGAGTAGAAGAGGCAGGTATATTTTTGCCACACATACAAAAAACTGATACTCTTTTCTGTGGGGAGGTAGGCTACATTTGTTGCAACATAAAGAATCCCGAGGAAGTAGATATGGGAGATACAATTACTTCTCCCTCTCAGCCTACACTTACACCATTCGAAGGATACAAGAAGATACCTCCCATGGTATTTTGCGGAATATTTCCCTCTTCTCCCAAAGATTATCCTCCCTTAAGAGGAGCAATAGAGAAGTTAAGGTTATCCGACCCTTCTTTTATCTATGAACCAGATCACTTAGGAAGTTATGGATATGGCTTTAGATGTGGATTTTTGGGACTCCTGCATATGGAGATTGTTCAGGAGAGGCTCCAGAGAGAATACGGACTTGATTTAGTGCTGACCTCTCCCAATGTAATGTATCAAGTGAAGAAAAAAGATGGAGAGCTTATGCATATAGAGAGCCCTCATCAACTCCCAGACCCCACAGCTATAGAACAGGTGTATGAACCGTATGTGGCGGCATCAATTGTGACCCCTCTCGATGGCATGGAGCCTATCTGTGATATAGCAAAATCAAGAAGGGGCCAATTTAAAAAAACAGACTACCTCGGTAAAGATAGATTGAGTGTCATCTTTGAACTACCCCTCGCAGAGATTGTAGTTGATTTTTATGATAAGTTAAAATCGTTGACGAAAGGGTATGCATCGCTTGATTATGAATTTATTGGATATCGGCCAACAGAAATAGTAAAGGTTGATATCCTCTTTAATCACAAGAAGGCTGAAGCATTTTCTCTTCTCGTTCACAAAGAAAAAGCAGAGCCTAAAGCCAGAGCTGTAGCTACCAAACTCAAAAGTTTAATTCCCCGTCAGATGTTCGAAGTGGTTATTCAGGCAAGTATTGGCTCAAGGATAATTGCTTCTGAGAGAGTCCCCCCTTTAAGGAAGAATGTTACCGCGAAATGCTATGGAGGGGATATCACGCGAAAGAGAAAATTATGGGAAAAACAGAAGAAGGGTAAGAAGAAGATGAAGCAGTTAGGTAATATTATTGTACCGCAAGAGGCATTTTTAGAAGTCCTTAAGATGTGAAATGATGAATGTAGAGAACAAAAAGAGTATCTTGCGAGAGTGGATTGAGGCCGCAGTCATTGCATTCATTATAGTCACATTTGTGAGGCTATTTTTCTTTCAGCTCTATAAGATTCCTACCAGTTCCATGATTCCTACATTGAGACCAAAAGACAAAATATTTGTAAGTAAATTAGCGTATGGTCCAAAGATGCCTCCTTTGGTGAACTACGTATCCCAGGTTTTCGAAAACCAAAGCGAGGGGAAATAGTTGTGTTTGTGCCCCCTCATGAGAAAGAAAACTTCTGGTTTAAGAGAAAGCAGTATGTGAAAAGGCTTATCGGTGTAGGGGGAGATCGCATCCTTATGAAAGATGGCAATCTCTATGTAAATGGGAAAATAGTAGTTGACCCTCGAATCGCAAGGAATTATTATTATAACCAGGGTAAATACGGAGAAGAAGACAAGGAAATAGTTGTTCCTGAAGACATGTATTTCTTTCTCGGTGACAATAGTCTCTCTTCTTTAGATAGTCGTTTCTGGGGATTCGTTCCTGAAAGCGATATTATTGGTAAGGCGATCTTGATTTGGTGGCCACCCAAAAGGGTGGGAATGATAGAGTGAGAAACAGGCCACAGAACGGTAGCATATGGCAGGTAATACGTAACAAGTTTTTTCCAAGATAAAACCTGATACTTGATACCTGTTACCTGATACATGATATTTGTCTTATGTCTGATTAAAAAGGAGGCGTAAGGATGAAAAGCACAGCATTTATATTAGTGTTGAGCTTGGTTGTGTTGGGAGGATGTACGACTGTCCAGAGAGGCGCGGCAACAGGCGCTGTGATTGGCGGTGGTATAGGAGCAGTCGTTGGTCATCAATCTGGACATACGGCTGAGGGTGCAGCGATAGGTGCTGGGGCAGGAGCAGTCGCCGGTGCTATAATTGGCGAACAGATGGAGACAAAATTTTGCCCCCATTGTGGAAGACGGTTCACTTCTTCCTTTGATTATTGTCCATATGATGGAGTAGCGCTGCAACCAATCTATAAATAATTACAGCTAAAGCGTTTCTGGAGTTACGTATATTGATATTATATAAATATGAGTTTTGCTGACAAAGTATCTATCTTGAGAATACTCCTTAGACCCGCCTTTGTATACTTTCTTATCATCTACTCCCGATTCGGTCGTATGTACCTAAGATACGTAGCGGTTGGAGTGTTCATTTTAGCTATCCTTACTGATTTCTTTGACGGTTTAGTAGCGAGGATAAAAAAAGAAAAATCAGAAATAGGCAAAGTTATAGACCCTTTAGCAGATAAGCTCCTTTTGATCACCGCGTTCATTACTCTTTATTTTTTAAAATTTGATATACCTTGGTGGGTAGTATTAATTGTGGTGAGTAGAGATCTCATCATTTTTTTAGGAGTGGTGATTCTGCATTTTCTTAAAATCGAAGTGCCCATTTCTCCTTCGACATGGGGTAAACTCACTACTTTCTTCCAAATGTTTACCATTTTGAGCATCCTTATGAATTTTTTCTTTTCTCCCTTGGTGTGGGCTGTAGCAGTGATTTTTACGTTCATTTCTGGTATTGATTATTTTTCAAGAGGGGTGAAGGCGATTAATGCTCATAATCTATCTCGTTCTTAGTTATCTTATAGGGAGTATACCTTTTGGATTTCTCATCGCGTATTTCGTAAAACACATCAACATAAGAGATTTTGGCTCCGGCAACATTGGTGCTACCAACGTATGGAGAGTAGTTGGTAAAAGATGGGGCGTTTTTACATTTATTCTTGATTTTTTAAAGGGATTTTTTCCCCTTCTGTTTGCCAAATTCTTGTTCCCACAGTGCGCAGTTTTTACAATTGTTCTCATTGCAATTGCACCTATTTGTGGTCATAATTGGACACCATTTTTAAAATTTAAAGGAGGCAAAGGCGTGGCGCCGAGTTTAGGAGCAATGAGCGGATTAAGTTTTATTTTTCCTCTTATTGGAGTGGCTCTCCTTTTTTCTCTCCTTGCGTGGATTATGGTTTTTGTCGTTTTCAAATATGTGTCTTTAGCGTCTCTTTCGGCAGGTGCAGTATTCTTTATATGCGCTTTGATTTTATCGCTCCCTAAAGAGGTGAAGTTTCTCTCGTTGTGTCTTTTTGTCTTCATTTTAGTCAGACATAAGAAAAATATAAAAGGTCTCCTTACCAAGAAGGAATATCATTTCTAACGCGGATTTAAGACTATTTTCGATGCTCGTCTTGGAGGTTTGACAGGATGGGAGTTGGAGAGTATAATTATACCCCACCTGAAGTTACACATGCGAATCAAGTTGACCGCTCATTAACTTGGCAGATACCTAAGAAGTTGGGTCTGGCCATTAGAGGAGGTAAGTAGATATGGCGAAAGAAAAATCTGTTACAGAAAACAAAAAGAAAGCTTTAGAATTAGCACTTTCTCAAATTGAGAAACAGTTCGGCAAGGGAGCAATTATGCGTCTTGGAGGAGGAGTAAGGCTTGATGTGGAAGCTATTCCCACAGGGATTATTTCCTTGGATAGAGCTTTGGGGATAGGGGGTCTTCCGCGAGGAAGAGTAACTGAAGTGTTTGGTCCTGAGGCTTCCGGAAAAACCACTCTCACCTTAAGTATTATTGCTCAGGCTCAAGAAAAAGGAGGAGTCGCAGCTTTTATTGATGCTGAGCATGCCTTTGACCCCTCGTATGCGAAAATAATCGGAATAAATTTAGATAATCTTTTGATTTCTCAACCTGATACCGGAGAGCAAGCTTTGGAGATCGTTGAGGCCCTCGTACGCTCGAATGCGGTTGACCTGATTGCAGTTGATTCTGTAGCAGCATTAGTTCCTCGTGCAGAAATAGAGGGAGAAATGGGAGAGTCTCAGGTTGCACTTCAGGCACGACTGATGAGCCAAGCGTTAAGAAAGCTCACTGCGGCAATAAGTAAATCTAAGACCTGTGTGGTGTTTATTAATCAGATAAGAATGAAAATTGGTGTTATGTTTGGTTCTCCAGAAACCACACCTGGAGGTAGAGCCTTAAAGTTCTATTCTTCAGTAAGGATAGATTTGCGCAAAATCGCTACTCTTTCTACTTCTCAGGGCGTAATTGGAACTAGGAATAGAGCAAAGATTGTGAAGAATAAAGTTGCACCTCCTTTTCGAGAGGCAATTTTCGAGATTATGCACAGCGAAGGAGTTTCTCGTGTGGGAGCACTTATCGATGCGGCAATCGAGGCTGGGCTGATACGAAAATCAGGTAGTTGGTTCTCCTATAAAGATAGAAATTTAGCTCAAGGGAAGGAACCCTTGAGAAGTCTCTTGAAAGAAGACGAACCTTTAAGGAAAGAGATAGAAGAAGACATGAAAAGTATTGTCTATTCGCAATCATAAAAGGAGAATAGAGATGAAAAAGGGCTTGCTTTGTGTGCTCTTGCTCGTTTTTCTGTGTTTTTCTTCTCAGGCGAGCACTGATTTAGAAGATGCGACAATAAAGGTTGCCCGCCAGACCGGAAAAGCTGTTGTTTCTATCAGCAGTACGATAAAGGAGAAAATCGGTGGAGGACTTCGTTTTGGTTCTCCTTTTGGAGAATTCCAAGACGATTTTTTTCAAAGGTTTTTTGAAGAGTTTTTTGGGACCTTTCCTGAGAAAGAATATAAGCGAATGGGTTTAGGCAGCGGTGTAATTATCGATAAAGACGGTTACATTCTTACGAATGAGCATGTGATTTCGGGAGCGAGCGAAATTAAAGTGAAGTTATCGGATGGCAGAGAGTTTGATGCTGAAGTGAAGGGTACAGATAAGAGGACTGATTTGGCAGTGATAAAAATAGATGCCCGTAATTTACCGGTAGCGCAACTGGGAAATTCTGACTCTCTTCAAATCGGCGCCTGGGTAGTTGCTATAGTTAAGCCCTTTGGGTTTGCTATTGAGAATCCTGAGCCGACAGTTACGGTGGGAGTGGTAAGTGCTCTTGGCCGCTATGTGCCTGCGCTGGGCAGACGGCAGAGAAGTTATGATGATCTCATTCAGACTGATGCTGCAATTAATCCTGGCAATAGCGGTGGGCCTTTAGTAAACCTAAAAGGAGAAATTATTGGAATAAATACCGCAATTATAACTACTTCAGGAGGCTACCAAGGTTTAGGGTTTGCGATTCCTATTAATAAGGCAAAGAGAATTTTACAAAAACTGATACGGGGAGAGAAAGTGCTCTATGGTTGGCTGGGAGTAACAATCCAAGATTTAAACGAGGATCTACGCAATTACTTTGGCATAAAAGAAACAGAAGGGGTGATAGTAATTAGACTTATGAAAGATTCCCCTGCTGATAAGTCTGGATTTAAAGAGGGCGATCTTATCTTGACATTTGATGATAAATCGGTAAAAGCAACCAGGGATTTAGTGAGAATGGTTTCTTCCACAGAGGTAGGAACTACCGCCCCTGTTAAGATTCTCCGAGATGGGAAAGAGATAATCCTGAAAGTGAAAATCGGAAAACGCCCAGAAGATATAGAGGAGATAGAAGGCGAAGAAAGTGAGGCGTCTTTTCGAGGCATAGAAGTGGATGATATCACTGCCTACAATCGACAGAGATTTAAAATCAGAGAAAGAGCCGGTGTGATAATTACGAATATTGAGGATGATTCTCCTGCAGAGAAAAGTGGCCTGAGAGTGGGAGATGTAATTATACGTATTGAGGGTAGACAACGCGGTAAGAAGATAAGTAAGAAAGTCCACAATAAGGAAGATTTTATCTCTATTGCTTCTCAGATAAAGGGAGATTGTCTCATAACGACCAATCGAGGTTACTTCTTGTTGAAAGAAAGATAATTTATTGTACACGAATATTCACGAATTACCTGCCTGTCTTAAGACAGGTGCACGAATGCTCACGAATAAGATTATAAATTCGTGGTAATTCGTGCGTAACAGCTGTGTGAATTCATGTGGAATGGAAGATTTTCAAAAAGCCCTTAATTATTCATATCTCCTTTTAAAATATCGGCCAAGAAGTAAGCAAGAGATTGTTTTTCGGCTAAAAAAAAAGAAATTTTCTTCTTCCCTTATAGAGAAAGTTATCTCTCGTTTAGAAGAATACAATTATATCAATGACAGCGAATTTGCGCGTCTTTTTGCATCCTCTTGCCAAACAAAAGGGTGGGGACCAAAAAAGATTCTTTTTGCCCTTAAGAGGTTAGGGATATCGAGTGAATTAGTTGAGCAGGTTTTAAAGGATAAATCATACCGAGAAAAAATGAGAGAGATGATTGAGAAAAAAATTGTGCGCTACAAGGGAAGCAAAGGCGTATATCAGAAACTATTACGGTATCTGGGCAAAAAAGGTTTTGACTACCAAGAGATTATTCAAGAGTTAGACGCTATGGGGGTTGATCGTTTTGAAGACAGATGAGTTGAGGAACAGATTTTTAGAATTTTTTAAGAGCAAGGACCATAAAGTTTTTCCTTCTGATACGCTCGTTCCTGACGATCCCACCGTACTTTTTACCTCAGCGGGAATGAATCAGTTCAAACCCTATTTTCTCGGGGAAAAGAAGGATGTGAAGAAAGCTGCTTCAGCTCA
This sequence comes from Candidatus Omnitrophota bacterium, assembly GCA_020343695.1. Classification (GTDB taxonomy): domain Bacteria; phylum Omnitrophota; class Gorgyraeia; order Duberdicusellales; family 4484-171. The sequence continues at coordinate 1,505,042 of CP070807.1, forward strand.
GAAGTGCTTGCGTACAGACGACTTAGAAAAGGTAGGATTAACCCCTTATCACCATACGTTTTTTGAAATGTTGGGGAATTTTTCTTTCGGTGATTATTTTAAGAGAGAGGCAATTGAATATGCGTGGGAGTTTCTTACCAAAGATTTGAACATAAAAGATAACAATTTATGGATTTCTGTTTATCGAGACGATAATCAAGCTTGGAGAGTATGGAGTGACCACATCGGTGTTCCTCAAGATAAGATTGTAAAGTTAGATGAAGATAAAAATTTTTGGCCGGCTGCTGCACCAACTGTTGGGCCGAATGGTCCATGTGGACCATGTTCAGAAATATTTTTTGATAAAGGTAAAGACAAAGGATGTGGAAAAAAAACATGCAGCCCCGCGTGTGAGTGCGGCAGATTCGTAGAAGTTTGGAATCTCGTTTTTACTCAATTCAATCGAGTGGGAAAGAATGAATTACAGCCTCTTCCGCAGAAAAACATTGATACAGGAATGGGACTAGAGAGAATGGTTTCGGTTCTGCAAGGCAAAGATTCGAATTTTGAAATCGACATTTTTGCGCCGATTGTAGCGAGAATAGAGATGCTTTTAGGAAAGAGAATGCATGCGCCACGCGCCCAAAGCCTTATTCGTGCAACAGCGGATCACCTCCGTGCAGCGGTATTTTCTATTGCCGATGGAATATATCCTTCAAATGAAGCCAGGGGTTATGTGATAAGAAAAATTATCAGAAAGGCAATTTGGAGCGCGCATCTTTTAGGTAAAAAAGATCCCTTTTTATTCAAGCTAGTCCCTTTATGTGCTGAGCTTATGCGTGGACCCTATCCGGAAATTGGCAAAGAAGAGGGTGTGATACAAAAAGTGATTCGCGCTGAAGAGGAAAAGTTTCTCTCTACGCTGGATGCAGGCCAAAAACAATTGTTAGAAATTATCAAGAAAACTGAGAAGGAAAAAAGAAGCATCATCGACGCAGAGAGTCTTTTCTTTCTGTATGATACCCATGGTTTTCCTCCGGAATTGAGTAAAGAAGTCGCTCGCAAACATAATATCGATGTTGATCAGGGGGGATTTGAACTTCTTTTGAAGAAACAGCAAGAACGTTCTCGAAAAAAGAGCATGTTTGACGAGAGCATATTTAAAGAGGGTATGCTGCAGTTGGAAGATACTACACAATTTGTTGGTTACCACCACTTAGAAGCAGAAAGTAATATCATAAGGCTTCTTGAGAATGGTCAAGACGTTGATACTGTAGGAGAAGGTAGAGACGCAGCCGTAGTTACAGATACGACTCCATTTTATCCTTCAGGTGGCGGTCAACTTACTGATAAAGGTATAATTATTACAGACGATGGTGAATTTGCAGTCAGAGACGTATTGAAGGTTGGAAATACAATTGTGCATAGAGGTAGAGTCCAGAAAGGTCAAATTCGTAAGGGAAAAGCGTACTTAAAAGTTGACCAAGAACGTAGACGCGCACTGATGCGCGCTCACACTGCAACGCATCTTCTTCAGGCAGCGTTACGAGGGATACTCGGCGTACACGTGACTCAGCAAGGATCACTTGTCGATGAAGATAAGTTGCGTTTTGATTTCACTCATTTTCAAGCGCTTACACCTCAGGAGCTATTGAAAGTAGGCGCACTGGTGAACAACTCTATTTTGCATGCTGATGAAGTTCGCTGGAATAATCTTTTGTATGATGAGGCAAAACAGCAGGGGGCGCTTGCTTTTTTCAAAGACAAATATGATAGCCAAGTGCGGGTAGTTTCGATCCTTGGCTATAGTAAAGAGTTATGCGGTGGCACACACCTTAATAATACCGCAGAGGTAGGGTCGTTTGTGATTCTTTCGGAAGCTTCTATTAGCAGCGGAATACGCAGGATTGAGGCGATTGTAGGTAAAAAGGCATACAATTATCTTAATGAGGTGAATTGTATAGCCATGGAGGTAGCTGGGAGTTTAAAAACAACTCCTGCAGGCACCAAAGACGCGGTTTCAAGACTCCTTGCTGACCTTAAGAAAGAGAAAGACAAGGTCGCTGGTTTAGAGAAAAAATTTCTCTCTTTGCGACTCCATGAAGTTCTAAAAAAAGCACACACCATTGGTGGAATTCACTACTTGGTATATTCACTGCCGGATAAAGATTATCCTTCGTTGATGGCTTTAGGCGATATGCTGAGGAAGGAGCTAAAAACAGCATTTATTTTTCTCATTTCTGCACACTCTGGGAGAGATATTTTTGTATGCACTGTAACCGGTGACCTTATAAAAAAGGGATTGACCTCTAAAGGATTTGTAACCCGCTATAAAGAGGAGCTTTTTTTAAAGGGCGGAGGAAAAGACAATCTTGTGCAGGGAGTGATTGGAAAGAAGCAGAAAGACTTTTTGGCTAAGGTGAGTGCTTCCCTAAAACAATTCTTAAAGAAATGAGAGTAGCAAGAAGTTTAGAAAGTTTGGAAAAATCAATTGTCAAAAAGAGAACACGCAAGAATAAGCTCGGAGAACGTGTAATCAAAATTATTAAGGGTATAAGAGAGCGAGGCGATGAAGCTCTCATAGAATACACAAAAAAATTTGATAGAGTAAAACTTTTACCCAGAGAATTACGAGTGAGCGAATCCGAGATAAGTGCCGCATTCAATGAACTGGATTCTTCTCTCATTTCGTCTTTTAAGCTCGCTATCGATAATGTGATGAAATTTTACAAAGAGCAAATGCCCAAGATACATAAGATTAAAGAGGGCACAGGCAAAACTCTCTATAGTCGGTTTGTTCCTTTAGAGAGAGTGGGAGTATATATTCCCGCGGGAAGTGCCCCCCTCATCTCTTCTGTGTATATGTCGGTTATTCCCGCGTTGGTTGCAGGAGTAAAGGAGATAGTATTGGTTTCTCCCCCGCGTAAAGACAAAACTATAAACCCTTTTATTCTTGCGATTGCATCACTCCTTAAAATAAAAGAAATCTATCGCATAGGAGGTGCTCAGGCAATTGCCGCTTTAGGGTATGGAACGAAGACGATAAAGAAGGTCGATAAGATTGTTGGCCCGGGAAATGAATTCGTGACTGAGGCGAAACGGCAACTTTTTGGTGAAGTTGACATTGACATGCTCGCCGGGCCTTCAGAGGTAGTGATTTTAGCCTCTAAAGGAGCAAATATTGAATATTTGATTTTAGACCTCGAAGCTCAGATGGAACATCGCGCAGGGTTAGGGATTGTAATTACCAATTCCCGTAAGATTATAAGGGAATTGAGAAAGAAGAAAATTGCGGGATTTGCCTTACGGGTTAAGAATTTGGAACAAGGGGTTGAGGCAGTAAACAGAATCGCTCCCGAACATTTAGAGATTCTTACAAAGAAACCATCTTCGTTAATAAAGAAAATCAGGAATGCGGGAGCAATATTTTTGGGCGAGAGTAGCCCTGTTGCGTTAGGAGACTATACTGCTGGCCCCAGCCACGTTCTTCCCACAGGAGGCACTGCCCGATTCTTTTCCGCTCTCTCAGTAAGAGAATTTCTCAAAGAGATTCATGTGATAAGCTATACCAAGAGAGCTGTTCAAGAGGAAGCAGCAGTTGTAGAGAAAATCGCCTCTCTTGAGGGAATGAACAAGCATATAGAGAGCGTCAAGAAACGGATATAAATGAAAGGAGTATAATGAGGAAGGCAACCATTAAAAGAAAAACTACAGAGGTAGATATCCAGGGAGAGTTCAATATCGATGGCCAAGGAGAAACCAAGATAGATACTGGGTTTGGTCCGCTCGACCACTTACTTACGGTTTTTACTTTTCATGGATTGTTTGATTTACAACTGCAAGCACAGGGTGATTTGCAGCACCATATAATTGAAGATATAGGTATTGCTATGGGTAAAGCCCTTAAGGTGGCCTTGGGCCAGATGGAAGGAATAAAGCGTTATGGCTGTTTTACCGCTGTAATGGATAAAGTTTCTGTAGAGGCTGCTATCGATATCAGCGGCAGACCTTCCTTGCATGGTGAAATGCCAAAGGCACCCGTAGGTTCCGTTGTAGCAGATAAAACTTTTGACGATACAAATTTTACCTTTAAGCATGCAGAAGAGTTTCTTGAAGCTTTTGTGCAACATGGGGGAGTAAGCCTTGTTTATAATATAAAGTCCGGCCAAGGCGATCTGCATCATCTCCTGGAAGCACTTTTTAAAGCAATGGGTAAGGCACTCGATGAAGCCACTCAAATTGACCCACGCAGAAAAGGCGTTCCTTCCACCAAAGGAATCATCGATTAAATACGCTGATAAACACTGATAGAGACGCTCATACAACGCTGTTAAGATGATAGTAATCGTAGATTACGGAATGGGAAATTTAAGGAGTGTCCAGAAGGCAGTCGAATATCTGGGGGTTTCAGTACGCCTCAGCGACAGTCCCGGCATGATACAGAAGGCAACAAAGCTTATCTTTCCGGGGGTTGGCCATTTCGGAAAAGCTGCTCAAGAGCTCAAGAAGAGAAAGATTTTTAAATTGTTGCAAGAACGAATTTACGAGGGAATTCCCTTCTTTGGTATCTGCCTGGGGATGCAGTTGTTATTAGAAGAGAGCGAGGAGGCAGAGGGGATAAAGGGACTGGGAATCATTAAGGGAAGAGTAAGAAGGTTTAGAGGAAGATTGATTGTCCCGCATATGGGGTGGAATTCTGTTAAATTTCAAAATCCCAAATCCAAAATTAAAAACAATTTGTTTAGAGGAGTAAGACCTAATAGTTATTTTTATTTTGCCCACTCTTATTATTGTGTTCCTCGCCAGAGAGATGTTGTACTGGCAACGACACACTATAGCAGAGAATTTGTATCTGCGTTCCACAAGAAAAACATCTGGGCAATACAGTTCCACCCTGAAAAGAGCCAGAACCTGGGCTTGAGGCTCCTTAATAATTTCCTTACACTATGTTAATCATTCCTGCGATTGATTTATACAAAGGAAAAGTTGTTCGGCTCACCAGAGGCAAGGCCTCTGCTTCTAAAGTGTATAGCAACAACCCCCTCCAAGTAGTTCAATGTTGGCAAGAACAGGGAGCAGAACTCTTGCATGTAGTTGATCTTTCTGCTGCATTAGGCGAAGGTGATAATAGAAGTATAATAAAAGAAATTATCAAAGAGGCTAATGTAGACATTGAAGTAGGTGGAGGAATAAGGAGCATAGAGAGAGCGCAAGAATTCATTTCTTTGGGTGCCAAGAGAGTCGTTGTAGGAACAAAAGGCTTCGATGATGATTTCCTTAGCAGACTCATTGCTGAGATTGGAAGTGAAAAAGTCGCTGTGGGCGTAGATGTGAGAGATTCTTATGTAGCAGTAGAGGGCTGGAGGAGAGGGACAAAAACAAAAGGGCTTGATTTCATCGTCTCTTTGTGCCAGAAGGGAATAAAATGGATAATTTATACTGATATTTCGCGCGACGGAACTTTGCAGGGGGCTGATGAAGCCAAGACAAAGGAGCTCTCTTTGTTTAAAGATATTAATCTCATTTTTTCGGGTGGTATATCCTCTCTCGATGACCTTAGAAAAATCAAGAAAAACGCACCTTTTATCTGGGGAGTAATTATTGGTAAGGCTTTATATGAGAGGAAAATAGATTTACCACAGGCAATTTCCCTCAGTTTTTAGATTATCTTCCAGCTGTCCCTTCCGTATGTGTCCTCAGAAGGCTACGATTATTTTCTTAACTATCTGGAATACAGGAAGTTATATTAATTAGTGAGAGATAAGGCTTTTTCTTTGAGGATTACTTTTCTATAACGGATTGAAAGATAGCTATTTTTATTGTATACTTTAATGGTTAAGGAAAAAATGATATTTTATGGATGAGAGTCTCAAAAAGAGGGGGTCTGTTATGAGAAAAAAATATTGCATTTCTTTCATTATTCTTGCATCATTTTTCCTTTTAAGCGTTCCTTGTTTTAGCAAAGAAGGCGATAAAGGAACCCTTACTTTTACCACATATTATCCTGCACCATATGGGGTGTATGATGAGCTGCGTGTGCGAAAAATAGCAATTGGGGATAACCTCTATGACAGTAGCAAACATTCCTGGCAAGAAGATCGGGGTAACCTTGCTAAGGGTGATCCCCGTATTGCCCATGACGCTGATTTAGTAGTAGAAGGCAATGTGGGTATTGGGACGACGGATCCCACTCATAACCTCGATGCGAGAGGTCGACTCAGAATTGATCAAGGACCGAACTATGATGTTTGGATACAGGGAGGAGAGGCTACAAGCGGGGGAGGCAGAAATTTAGCTTTGCTCGGGGTAAAAGCCAGACCGGCGGATGGGGTCCCAGAGCAGTTAAGGATTAATTATGGCGGAGAGTATGCAGGAGGAGTTCGTATCCAAGGCCCAATGACAAGGGTAGATGGTGATCTCGGTATTGGAGTGAACCCCACACAAAAACTCCAGGTCTATGGGGCTATTCGGATAGGAAACATTCCTGATGCCAAAGGTGAAAAGGGAACTATCCGTTGGAACAATAGCCTTAGAAAGTTCCAAGGCCATGATGGAACTAAATGGGTTCCCCTTGGAGGCCCCAGTAAAATTACCCATTATCATTTTTCTCGACCAGGTAGAGCTCCTTTAAATAATAGCAAAACCGTAAATAGAATAAAATGGTGGTATGCAGATTTAGGAGTGCATGACTACTGCATGATCACACACACAGATGAGCAGCTCGGCGAGTGGTTTGGGGTGCATCCAGTCAGCCAATCCATACCCTTAGGGTCTAATCCACCGGCCGCCGAACTTACTTCCCCTGAGAGGTGGCACTATGTCGTTTATAAAGGGATTGAAGATGGGCCGGATAATTTACCAGGCGGAGGTACCCGAGGGGGATGCGTCTGTATCGATTATTGATATCACGTTGTGGGTATAAGAAGGGGTATACCATGAAAAAGACACATTATATCACGCTTATCTTTCTTGCTTTCATTTTCCTTTTAAATTTCTCTGTGTATAGTGGTGAGGAACTCACCCTTACTACCTACTATCCTGCACCCTATGGGGTGTATAAGGAGCTGCGCGCTCAGCGAATGGCAATAGGCAATAATTATTATGACTCCCAGAATTATAAATGGGGAAATAATGATGGTGATATATCTAACTCTGTAGATTTAACAGTAGAAGGTCACGTTGCCATCGGGACAGAGAGGGTCTGGCCAACCCATAAATTGTCGATTCGCGATGATTCATCGGTTAATTCTGCGGGTCAGAAAGTTACTACGGTAAGTATTTACAATCCCAGGGAAGACAGTTACTCTGGTTTGTTCCTGCAGACAGTGGAAAAA
>CP070807.1:1512454-1515395 GCA_020343695.1 Candidatus Omnitrophota bacterium
AAAAAGCTAGAATTCATCGTCGGCTCAATGCGCTTACTCCTCGGGAATTTGAAGTTTTACGCTGGGTCATAACCGGGATGCTGAATAAACAAATTGCTCTAAAGTTGGACACCACAGAAAAAACAATTAAGGTTCACCGAGGCAGAGTCATGCATAAAATGAAGGTATATTCAGTTGCCGAGCTTGTCCGCCTCACTCAAAAGGGGGGCATTTCACCCGCCAAGAAAGATTAATTTCCCAGTTAGCTTCCGCGTCCATTCTCGCATAGATCCGCATTTAGCCACCTTTATATCTGCGATCATCTGTCTCTAGCCTGCGTTCATCTGCATTGTAGGACTAAGGTCCAATTTACATCATTTTTCCCACGTGGTACATTTTGGTGTAATGGTTAAAACTAAGCCACATATCTATGTAGTTGATGATAATGAATCTGTTCGTGAGGCGTTGTGCAGGCTCCTTAAATCAGCGGGATTTGAAGTAGAGACATTTAACTCAGCACAGAGTTTTTTGGATTCCGTTCCACGGGATACACAAGGCATTTTGATTTTAGATATTCGCATGCCTGACATGGATGGATTTGAATTACAGAAAATTCTTAACGAGCGGCATTCGCCTTTGCACATTATTTTTATTACGGCTCATGCGGATATAAGTGATCGGGATCATGCTTTTGCTCATGGAGCGGATGGTTTTTTAATTAAACCTTTTAATGAGCAATCGTTGTTGGATTTGATAAGTTCTATCACAGCGAAAGAGGATTAATATGGGAGAACAAATAGGTTGAAAGGAGGTGTTTGTAATGAAGAGTACTTTTGGCATCCTCGTAGCAGGTAGCGTGGTTTTAAGCTTAGTGTTGGTGGGTTGCACGCAGAAAAAAGCGGAATCGAGCAAGGCGGCTATCGAAACGTCTAAATCCATGGAAAGCGCAGAGAAAAGAATCAGCTATCTTCTTGGGCAGGCAAATGCGCTTTACAATTCGAAAGAGTTTCAGGGAGCAGTTGAAATAGCTCAGTATATCTTAAGGTATCTGGACAAGGATTCTCAGGAAGCAAAGAATTTGTTAGAGAAAGCAAAGGATGCATTAGTTTCCAAAGCACAGGAAATGCGGCAGAGGATATAAAGAAGAAGATTGGCGGTTTTGGCCAATGAATAATAGGAGGTGAGTTATGGCAAAGTTAAAGGAAGGCGAGAAGCTGGTTTGTGTGCCCTGCGGGAGAGAAGTCGTAATTACTAATGTTGGTATTTCCGGGACGACGACTTGGTGTTGTGGGAGGCCAATGGGTTCGAGGACAAAAACTAAAACTAGAAGGAATTATCATTTTGAGGTTAGAAAGAAGAGGGGGTGGAGATCATGAGAGGGGTTATTTGCAAGGTATGCGGGTTTATCTCAAGAACGGGGAGTGCGCCCGAGAAGTGTCCTGTGTGCGGAGCGCCAAAAAAATCTTTCGAGGAGAGAGAAGATGCCATAAAGATTCCCAAGGATGCTAATAACTTAAGTGAATTAGAGAAAAAGCATATACCGGTTATCGCCTTTGAAAAGATTTGTGGAATGATAACAGAGGGCTGTCAGGATGCGCATGTAAAGATAGGCCAAATACAACACCCCATGCAATCCGAGCATTTCATTCAGCACATAGATTTCTACATCGACAATGAGTTTATCGCAAGAGTTCACCTGACGCCTGAAAAACTTAATCCCGCAGCTGCAGTTCATCTTAAAGTAAAAGAGGGTAAACTCACAGCGATAGAACTTTGTAATTTGCATGGCGCATGGATAAAAGAAGTGAGTTTTAAGTAAACTGGGCTATGTAAATAATAAAAAGGAGGTAAAAAATGGGTACAACTAAGGAAAAATTAATTGAGTTGCTAAACAAAGACCTGTCACTGGAATATTCTGCGGCAATACAGTATATACAGCATGCCGCGGTTATGTCGGGAGCTCAATTTGGCAATATTATTAAAGAATTAAACGTTCATGCCACCGAAGAGATTCAGCATGCCATGACTTTAGCTGGCCAGATTGATTTTTTAGGAGGAGTCCCTGCTATTGACGTTGGCAAAATACACACCTCAAGTGATAATGTAGAAATGCTTAGGCAGGACTTAGAAGGAGAGGAAGACGCCATAAAAAGATATGAGGTAAGGGTAGAGCAGGCAGAAAGCTTAAAAGAATTCGCCCTTGCCCAGCAATTGAGAGACATCTTGGCTACGGAACAAGAGCATGCCATGGATTTAGTCCAGGCTCTCGGTAAATAAGTGAGTAGGAGGTGCTTTATGGCTAAAAAGAAATTGCCAAAAATACTTGAAGAGCTCTGTATAGGTTGCGGGCATTGTGTTATGGCTTGTCATCCGGGAGTATTAAAAATCGTAAATAAAAAATCCAAGATAGTTAATCCCGAGGCTTGTGATAGTGAGGCGCGTTGTGTTGCTGCCTGTCCTCAGAAGGCAATACCACACTTGGAAGAAAGGGAATATTGAAAAGGAAGTACTCAAATAAAGCCCGTGGCACTTCTTTAGCCAGCTTGCCCTGATTCTACCTCAACGCCGGCTTTTAGAAAAAGGTTCATTGAGCTGCTTATCGAGAAATGTGGAGATAAGCTCAAGGGGGGGTAGTGGGGGTTAGCGGGACGGTTCCGACGTTGAGCTTACATCTGTCCCCAAACCAAACCCACACCTGAGATTACTCTAGATAAACAAAAAAAGACGGTCAATCATGAAGAAAAAAATCATAGTCGTTAATGATAAAATGCAGAAGAATTTCCGATATGTCCTTACAGAGCCCGTTGGTAAGAATTTTGATCCTGAATTTAAGCCGGAACTTTCCCCAAAAGAGATGCTGAAGATGGGTATCTTTGGAGGCAGGTACATGACCGACTGCAGGAAAGAGTTTCCCAAATCATGGTATAAGAATGCTAAGCTTTGCCCTGAAAGACATGATCCA
>CP070807.1:1515495-1540995 GCA_020343695.1 Candidatus Omnitrophota bacterium
TGCCTACTACAACACAAAACCTACCCTGCGACTTGCGTATCTTTACGATAATGGGGCTAGAGGAGAGCAAGATTCGTTCTCGCGCTTAACCAAAGAATTACTCCTTCAAAATCAGTGGTTGGTTGAATTCCAGTATCAAAAAGATATCACTAGTTTAGATAAGAATTCTAGTAACGGTCCTCAGAATATCATAGACCCTTATAATGTTTTTTCATACCCTCTGGATTACTTTGTAGAAGGCTCAGAATACGCGGTTGCCTTTGCCGGCAGTCACTCCAGTTTCGCTACTAACGTCGTACCTCAAAACTATCATTTACTCCAGACAGTATTTACCTACGGAATTACCGATACGCTTAATATCGCGCTGACCGCAGGATATCGCTCAGAAAATTCCCTCCACCACTTTACCTTAAATGATTTACGAAGCCGATTCTACACATTCAAACCCTATTACTATTTCGATGTTGCAAGTGATTGGCGCATCACCGAAAACAGCCTGCTTTCCTTCCAGTCCCATTTTGTCCCTCGGTATGAAACAATTCTAGAATATCAAGGAGACCCCGAAAGTTACCAATCAAGAAATAGATACTTTGAAATTCAACTTGCCTTTAAAGTTCTCTTTTAAGGAGAGTGAAAAGGTTGAGTTGCAAGAGCAAGAGGGGTAAATATACCTTATTCGAGATATACACTATCTCCCCCTTCACCAGAATAAAATATACCGAGCGGTAATGGAGGAGGTTCTGGCGAAGGCTCGGGTTCGGGCTCGGGTTCGGGCTCGGGCGGCGGTGGCTCTGGTTCAGGGTCTGGAGTTGGATCAGGCCCAGGATTAATGAACCGTATTACCCTGCCTCTGTTTCCGTATAATTCCTTGCGGTCAGAATCTTTATCATGTCCATACGGTGCAATCATGGTATTTTTTCCCATATTCCCTTGACCTCGGTCGTCATTGGGGTTGTATGACCAACCTAAGCTTTCCAATTTCTTTAAATTACCTTGAAGGTCTTTAATTAATGCATCCTTATCATACATGAAATCATCGTCACCTTTAGGATTGACTGTTGGCTGTTGAGCTTTTAACTGGCGCCGTTGCTCCAGTCCGCGGAGTTTCTTTAAATACCCTCTCACTTTATGTTTTATTTTATGGTGAAGGTAGTAGCCTCTTCCTCTCTGGTGGGGCTCTTTGTCTTTTGGCTTAGCATAGAGAGAGCCGCTCATCAGCATTATTGCTACCATTACGATAATCATTCTGTGTATTGTCTTGGTCTCTCTCATTTTCACTCCAAAAAAAAACCTACTCTGTAAGAAGTAGGTTTTTTTCTCCATCGGTTTCTTCGGCAACCAGGCTGTCCTGTTCTCTTTTCATTCAGGATCCTTGGCTTTGCGTCCTCTTCTTACGAAGAGTTTGCTAGTATCGAAAACCTTCTCTTTTCTCAATTAAAGTATACCATTAAATGTAGGCAAATATCAAGGCCTAAAAGCAATGTAAGCGCTTTCATAGAGAGGAATTTTGCTTATATTTTGAGCCTTTCTGCCCTTAGGGATAATTTCTTCCTTTTTGTAGAGAATTCATTCATCTTGACTTATTTTCGTAATCAGGTAATATCTTTCTAATGAAGGGGGTTATATTCTTTTTTCTCATATTGCCTTTTATAGCCTTTTCAGTTGTACGGGCCCAGTCTCTCGAAGATAGGCGCAGAGTTGAGGAGGAGAAAAGAGATAGCCTCCGTCCCAGTGAAGCCCGTATAGCAGAGGAGCAGGAAAGCTCTAAAAGCTCTCCTATCCAAGAGGATTACTTCCAGAAGCTTCTCTCCAAGGACACTGCCTCTTTTTCTGATACTTGTATAGTGTTGGCGATTCTTATGAGAATAGAAGACAAGTATAGTGATTTTGATTCTCAAGTTGTTTTCTTCAAAGAGAGAGGTATTGTGTCTAATCGCATCGCTTCTGGGCGTGGTCCGGATGACCCTCTCAAGAAAGGGGTCGCTGCGTATATGTTTTGTAAATCGCTCGGTATAAAAGGGGGGCTGTGGATGAGGCTTTTTGGCGTAAGCCAGCGGTACGCTCTCCGAGAGCTCATCTTTGAGAATATTATCCTCGAGGGAAATGTTGACGATACTGTGAGCGGGAAGGAACTCATCTTTATTGCCTCTCAAGCTGCCAATTACCTTATCGAAAAGCACCAGCGGGAGAATAGTCAACAGTAAGGGTTCAATTGTAAAGAGAGAGTGAAGTGAGAAGTTATTTAGTTGTAATTATCGCCTACGTTCTTTTTGGTTTTTTCGTTACTGTGGCACGAGGCCAAAGCAGTGTAGAGATACGCAGAATTGAAGAGGAAAAGAGACAGGCTTTAGAAAGTACTCAAATCTCGGCCCCAAAAGACACCCAGAGGCTCACTTTTGATTACGGAGGTTGGATTCAGTTCCGATATATTGACTATGAGAATGATGACAATGACAGAGAGGCTCAAGATAGCTTGGATTATACCTATTCTTCTGATATTCGTCTTTGGCTCAAGGCAGTATTAGCCCCGCCTCAAGATGCCCTCTATGAAAATAGGCACTCCTTTTATTTGAGGTTAAAAAACCTTCTTGTGGATGATTTTCCAGATAAGCCAGAAGGAGGCTATGATTATGATGGGCCTCACCTTGATTACGCATATTTCATTTTCGATGTCCGCCCCTTTTGGCTGCAGGTAGGAAGACACTACTTTAGCGTGGGAGAGGGAATTGCCTATAGTAACGTCAATGATGGTGCGCAAATTCTTTTCCACAGTCGAGATTGGGATCTAAAGACGTTCGTTGCTCATACGTTGCCCCACGAGGATAATATTGATACCAGTGTCCCCGGCTACTCAAAATCCAGTGACCGATTCTATTATGGGTTGGAAGCGCGCAGCCGCGCAATACCCGAACATGAATTCTACGGGTATTTACTTATCCAGAGAGATTTTAGTAATGAAGAACCCGAAGATCCTCTGCAGGAGTATACCTACGATTCTCAATATATTGGTTTGGGAGCACAGGGAGAAATTACGCCCCAGATGCATTACTGGCTGGAAGTCATCAAGGAGGGTGGCAGGAGCCGGGTATTTGAAACTAACGCAAAGAAAGACATTGATGCCTGGGCAGTAGATTTAGGTTTACAGTATGAATGGCAAGTGTATAGCCACCCTACTCTGGCTATTGAATACGCATACGGATCAGGAGATTCAGAGAGGTTAAGCGTTACTGATACAGCGGGTGGCAATTTGGAAGGCAAGGATGCTAATTTTCTTTACTTTGGGTACCTTTCCACTGGATATGCTTTGGCGCCACGCCTATCAAACATCCATTTTTATAGAATAGGCGCTTCCTTTAAACCTTTTGAGAAGCACACTTTTTTTAAGAATCTCAGCCTGGGAGTAGATTACTATCGATACTACAAAGATAAATCTGCGGGAGGAATATCTGATCTTGAGGCTACCGAAAGCTCTTCTGATATAGGGAGTGAAATCGATGTAACCCTTTCCTGGCAGATTTTTTCCGATCTTGAATTTACATTGCAATATGGGCATTTTTATCCTTATGATGCTTACCCTGCCACAACGAATAAGGGTGAGGATTACTTTTCGGTAAGTCTGACCACACTCTTTTAGTAAAGGCCCAATGCACAATACATGCATGGTCACACAGAATCAGAAATCCCTTATTATTTTTTGGGTGATTGTGGTCATTATCGCAGAAAGTATTATGTTCGTATTGAATAAGCATCTTGCAATACTCTATCTTGCTGTTGCTTGCCTGTTTTTGGCAGGATTTATCCTACGAGTGTTGAATATATACCCCGGCAAAAAAGAGCCTCTTATATTGGATTTTTCTGCAATGGTCATAGCTCTTTTGTTTGCATATGTCTCGCAGATTTTTGAGTTATCGAATGGCAGATTTATATTGATAGCAATATCATCTCTCATCATTTTTCCTCATTTGGTATATATACGTTCCAATAAAGATATTTAGCCTCCTTGCTTAGTTTTCCAGCCTCCAAGCCCCAACTCTCTATTTATTCATTTGCATTTTTCCATAATTGTTTTATAATTTTTATAAAGGTAACACAATGGAGAACCCTTCTGAAAATAAAATTCGACTTTCCGTTTATATAGCGAATTGGCTTAAAAACCAGGTTGATTTTTGGCTTAAGAATCAAATCGTTAGCCCTACCCAAGCAGCGAACATCAAAAATCTTTACATCTGGCCAGAAGAGAAACCCTCCCAAGTACCTCAAGAAAAACATCCCATACGACTGATTGCTGTTTTGCAGACAATTGGAGCTTTTCTGATAGGTATTGGTGTGATTTCTCTTGTCGCATTTAACTGGTCTAAGCTTCTCAATGTGACAAAATTGGTTATTATTGTGAGTGCGCTTGTTTTAGCGCACTTCAGTGGTTTTTTTATCCTTACTTTTCGGCCGAAAATGCAGAGGTGCGGCTCAACATTCATCTTTTTAGGTAACTTATTGTATGGCGCAGGAATTTGGTTGGTTGCCCAAATGTATCATATTCACCATACATTCCCCACAGGAGTATTTTTATGGGCTCTCGGCATTATCCCCTTCGCCTATATTTTGAGATCAAAACTTAATTATTTCTTGGCAATTGCTCTGTTCATTCTTTGGACCTTAGGAGAATCCATTGGCTATCAAAGACCTCACCTCCTATTCCTTTTGGTTCTCGGCGGTCTTATGGGACCCCTTTCGTACTATTTGAAATCCAAAGTTGGTTTGGCTATATGTATTATCAGTGCGGGAACATGGCTTCTTGTCAATAATATACTTTGGTTTGGAAGTGATATTTCTATTTACCTGTTTTTTCCATTGGCGCTCTATGCGCTGTTCCTTGTAGGCGCCTCCAATGCTCACCTCTTGAGAAATAATCTTTGGCAGTATCGAAAGATTTATCTCTTTACAGGAATAGCAGTTTTTTCTGTTGTCGTGTTCCTTCTTCCTCTTTTCGGTGTCATGCAATCAGAGTTTATATCCCCGTCTCTTTCGAGCCTATCTTTGTCGTTCTGGATCTGTAGCGTGGTGCTTTTAGGGGGAGTTATTTTCTGCATTCGCCTTACTTCTGGCATGCAACTGGATGAGTCTGCTTCTTTAGTGCGTAAAATGATGCTTTCGCTTTTCGCAGCGTCACTCTATATCTTAGCCATGCCGACAATAAAACATTCTTTGCTATTGACCCTATTTCCTGTCGCGATAGTGGCTTTAGCGTATTGGCACTATACGAAATCAAGACTGCTGATTCATCTTTCCCTTGTCTACATTATCATCTGGCTTCCCTTCTGTCTGGTCCAGTGGAAACAGGTTTTTGTTCTCTTTTTCCTGTTTCTTCTGTATGGCGCTTTCTGTTACATTCTTGGGTGGACCTACCTTTCAAGATTCCAAGCAGTTGCAACTGGCAACTTATTTAAAGCCTTTGGGCTCACCGTTGGGTTCTTTTCGCTTTATATTTTCTCTTTCAGTTCTCTCAGCGAGTACTTTGCGGGAGAGTACGCAATAATTACAGATTCGGAGTTTTGGATAATTACCATTTTCTTATATCTGGTCATTTTCTTTCTTTACACGCAGTACCTTTCCACATTCTATTATCCTTCGCACAAAAAAGGGATGCTTCCCGAAGAAAGGGTCGCCGCACCTATTTTATTTATTACCCCAATGATTATCTTTATAGAGATCGCAAATAAATTCACAGGTACGTTTTACACCCTTTTTATAAATTTTCTCACCTTAAGTTTATTGATCGCATTTTTAGCAGCCGGCTATCGGCGTAAGCAGGTTTCCTTAAAGGTAATCTCGTTTTTATTTTTAGCGTTGTTGGTGGGAACTCGATATCTTGAGATAGAGTGGAGTCTCCTTTATAAGTCACTCTTATTTATTGTGACAGGGATTATCGTATTGGCAGTGGGGATTATCATTGAGCGAAACAAAGAGAAGGTAGTTGTAATCAATGAATAAATCAAAGAAGACTCTCTTTTTGTTCTCTGTGGCAATTGTAATCCAGATAGGATTGTTATTCTCTTTTCTTATAAAAAGAGAGTTTCATATTCGCAGAGGTACCAAAATAATTGTAAAAACCGTTCCTGTAGATCCGCGGAGTCTCTTTCGAGGCGATTACATACACCTAAATTATGAGTTTTCCCGAATAGATTTGGCGGAGGTAACCTCTTCAAAAGAGCATTTTTATCGGGGTGATAAAATCTTCGTGAAGCTCACAAAGCGAGGAGAGGAGTGGCGTCCCGTCGAAACAGGAGCTTCCCCTTTTAAAGATATCGCCTCTGGTGAGGTGATGATAAGGGGGGCGGTCACAGGACATCAATGGTTGTGGCATGGGCGCGGAGAGCGTCGACATAAGAGCTCTGTACTGAATGTAAGTTATGGTATAGAAAGTTATTTTGTGCCTGAGGGAGAAGGAAAGTACATCGAGGATCAAATATCTCAAAAGAGGGTGAAAGTCGAGCTTTCAATCGACAGAGGAGGGTATGCCTCTGTGTGTAGAATCTTTATTGATGGAAAAGAGGTAAGGTTCCAATAAAGGAGTTATGGTGATGATCGCAGGATATGGCCTATTAATGCTTATTAGCTTGTGTGTACCCGTAGCAACACTTATATTTGTAATCTTGACTTACCTAAAGTGCCAGAGGATCGAAAAGAAAATAGGAAATTAGCACGACGGCTGAAGAGCCAAACCCTTGCTAATTCTTAAGGTAAGCTCAATTGGTCATGCCCTCAGGCTCTATCAAAAAATAGTATGGCAAAATTGATTAGATATTTATTCCTCATTTTTCTCCTCATTTTCATAGTGACTTTTTTTACCCGCAACAACGTAAGAGGAGTAGGCGAGATTGCACCTGACGTCTTACGACCACCTCTCCAACAGGAACTCTCTCCCAAGAAGCCATTTACCTTTGTCAAAGATGACTATGAGTATCGGTTAAGCCCCTTATACTATTATTCAATAAGCGGCATTGTCGTGAGTAAGATTAACTATAAGCGATTTAGTATTTATAAAGAGAGCAGCGCATTCCCTATAGATTTGTGTATGATTTGGGGCGACAATGCTAAAACCAGAGTCCACCAAAACAGAGGTGTCAAATTCTCACAAGATTGCCGTTGGTGTTGGGTGGATTGGCAGGGAAATGTGAATTTTAATCTTGCTGAGATCTCCAATAGCCATCTGCTCGTTAATAACAAAGATTTAGAACGCGTGATGAATGCGCTTGTGGTGGGTGACCAGATTAAGATTAGGGGAAAATTAGTGGATGTTGATGCGCGCCCTTTAGGGAAGGTCAAACAGGGAAGCCTGCGTGACCTTTCATGGAGTACAAGTACTATTCGTACTGATCAGGGAGCAGGGGCCTGTGAGGTGATTTATGTTGATGATATAAAAATTTTAAAAAAAGCAAATGTCATTTCACGCTCTCTATTTCTGATGAGCATGTATGGTTTGATTGCATTGGCAGTATTCAGCGGAAGTCGTTTCTTGTGGTCGCTCTTTGCCAGCTAAAGAGTCAAATAGCAAGAGGAAGCGGGTTATGAAGAGAGCCCCTGGTATTGAGAGAGTATGTCTTTTCCTATTGATAGGAATTCTGCTCTCCTGTTACGCACACTCAATGGTGATTCGAGACCGCTTATTGAGGTCGAAAGAGAAGAAATCACCTACAGGTGTGCTGAAGCCAATTGATCTATCGAATATTCAAACCGAAAAATTAAGTTTTACAAAGTATTACGTTCCTACCTCTTTAGATATTACCCCTCAAGTTTCTCCCTACCAGTTACCGCTTCAGGCGAGCGCGATATCGAATTTTAAAAATTTTTCTGTAAAGGTCGCTCTCAGTCAGGCAGCCTTACGTCTTCTGGAAAAGAACGGATTCGTAGTTATCGATAATCCTTTTACCCCAAAAGGCGAAGATATTACTATACCGTATAAGATTCTGAAAGACAGAGAAATACCTATTTTTATCACCTCAGACTCTCTGCTGCACCTCTACCATATTCAATTTGACGAAACCTTGCGCCAGATTGAAGAGAGAGAATTTTATGATATGGCTTGGCAGATAAGTAGGGAGCTTTTAGAAGACTCAATTGAGCAGTACAAGACTGCCAGGGGCGATGTAAAGGAGGCTCTAAAAAGGAATGTGGCATATTTTGCAGTAGGGCTCAACCTTCTTAAGCCCAAGCAGAATCAGTTCTGTCAACGTAAACATGAATGGGAATGCACGGACGCCTATTTTAAAAAAGAGGAGTTAGACAAATACAATTTTACTATCCCCAATTTTGTAAAAAAAGAAGTTCAGAGGGAGCTGGCGTTAATAGAAAAACATGAAGGGTTTTCTCAATCTCCCCTCTTTGTGTACCCAGAAGACTATTCGCAATATATTCCTCGAGGCCATTACACAAGGTCAGAGAAGTTAAAGAATTACTTCAAGGCCTTTATGTGGTATGGCAGAATCAGCATGCTATTAAGAGGGACTGATCAGGTAAAACCAGGCCAAAGCTGTAGTAATGTTTCTGCCTGTCAAGCCCTTATCTCCCTGTACGATGCAAAAATACAAACAATGCAGGCGTGTTTAATCTCATCGAAATTTTCTGAGAGCAAAGACTTAAGAGATAAATGGGACAGAATTTATTCTGTAACAGCTTTCTATGTCGGTTTATCAGATGATTTAGGGCCTTATGAATATATTGAGGCATTGAGGAAGGTATTGGGAGATTCTTTTAGCCTCAGTCAGTTGGATACAAGAGGAACAGGAGACATAAAAGCAAAATTGGCTGAATATCAACCTCCAAAGATATACGGAGGAACTGGAAATTGCGCGATAGACCCGCCGTTTAGTCCTCAGGATGCTGATAGGTGTCTGGAGGTGACAGGAGGCTTTCGGTTAATGGGGCAGCGTTTTATCCCTGATTCCTACATGTTTTCTAATCTGGTTGGTACCTATACCGGGGTGTATCTGGGTAAAGATAAACCATTTACTCTGGTTATTTCTGGTGCCGGAATACCGATCAGAGGATTTCCCAGAGGTTTAGATGTAATGGCCCTGCTCGGTTCAGAAAGAGCCAAAGAGCTGCTAAGCGAGCTCGATGATTCTCATTACAAAGATTATGCGGCACAGTACAAAAGGCTCCAGGAGGAGTTTGATTCTTTCACGCCAAAGGAATGGAATAAAAATCTCTACTGGTCATGGCTTTATTCTCTAAAATCATTACTGAAAAAATTTGAACAAGGCTACCCAACTTTTATGCAGACAAAAACATGGCAGGATAAAGAATTAACCACTGCTTTAGCATCCTGGGCTCAATTGCGCCACGATACCATTCTTTATGCCAAGCAGAGTTATACAATGAGAGTGACATCAGCCCTGTATGAGCCGCCTCAGAGACCCGTGGTTGGCTACATTGAGCCTGTTCCTGAGTTTTACAGTAGGCTTTTGGCATTGACGAGAATGACCAATAAGGGGTTAACTCAGATGGGAGTGCTGGACGAATCATCAAAGTTGAGGCTGGATAATTTAGAGAAAATATTAGTAAGATTAGAAGAGTTATCAAAAAAAGAATTAGAGAACCAGGAGCTCCAGAAGGCTGACTATGATTTTATCAAAAATTTTGGAGAGGAATTAAACGGGGTGATTGCTGAGGTTGACCAGAGAGCTAAAAAGACAACGATTATTGCAGATGTGCACACTGATGCAAATACCGGTCAGGTGCTAGAAGAGGCAACTGGTTATGTGAAGCTGATTGTTGTTGCCTATAAAGTTGCTGACGGAAGGATTCTTGTTGGTGCCGGACCCGTGCTCAGTTATTATGAATTTAAACACCCAATGCAGGATCGGCTTACAGATGAGAAATGGAGGCAAATCTTACAATTCAATCCTCCTCAAGAGCCGGAGTGGATTCATCATTTTGCCCAATAAATAACCGCTGTTTATCCCCAACCGCTTAGCTATTTTTGCTCTTCATCATGCGGTTTTGTTGAGTATGGTTCCATGAGTACAGAAATTTGTGCCGCATGGTGCGGATATTCCATGGAGAAGTCAGTAATCGCATCTACCCATCTATTTAACGCTCGAACAGTACCGCTACTTTCCATTGCTTTTGCAGCCTTCTCGAGATCTTCGGGGTTAACTTTAAGATAGGGATTCTTTTTTGTCCGTTCTATTTGTTCTTGCACGCTCCTGTGCCAGGCATCGAAAGCTGCTTGATTACGTTGAATGAAGCGCTCTACTTGGGCAACACACATATTGGGAGAGTGTTTATTGCGCTCAATAATTGCTGCGAGTCCATTCCACAGTGTGGAACTTGCATCTTCAAGGTCTTGGGCAGATACCAAAGACACCAAGAAAAGTCCAATACACACAAACTCTAGTAATTTCTTCATTGTAGCCCTCCTTTAGAGGCACTTAGCATATCGTTCTTTGAGACATATATTATACGTGGAGAATGTGCAAAATACAATATTTAATTACGGATTTTCTTGAACCTCTATTTATTTTCTTGCAAACCGGGATGTTACGAGATAAAATTTTTTATACAAACGTAGATGTTCTTGTGAGATTGAAGACGGGAGTGATTCGGTATGAGTAAGAGTGATGATGTTGTATGGGCTCTAGTTATTTGTGGCTTTGGCGTATGGTCTTTCTTCTGGGGATTTAAGCGCCTACGTCGAAAACGGCTTATTGAGAATATTCCCACTTCTACCATTCGAGGGCTTGCTTTAGGGTTGGTTGAGCTTGTGGCAAAAGCACAAAAAATAAAAACCCTCAAAAGTCCTCTCACTGGAACTGAATGCGTATTCTATCGCTATACAGTAGAACGTTACGAGAGTCGTGGTCGTTCAGGAAGATGGGTTGTTACTGCCAAGGGAGACAGTTTCTCCTGCCCATTCTGGTTAGATGATGGAACTGGCAGAATCATGCTTCTTCCTGCAGGCGCTGAATTAATGTTGCCGGTTGATTATGAGTTTCGGACAGGGTGGGGAAAGACGCTGTCGCCTCATTTAACCACTTTTATGGAAAAAAATTATATACGGTATAGAGGACTCTTTGGGACGCACACGCTGCGTTTTCGAGAATGGTATATTCAGCCAAACCAGTCAATGTACGTATTGGGAACAGCTAAGAAAACCCACAACTTTTTAGATGACCACAGAGAAAAATTAATGGGAAGACTACGGGAGCTCAAAAAGAATCCTGCCAAAATGAAAGAAGTTGATTTAAATAAAGACGGTGCGATTAGTGTGGAAGAGTGGGATTTCGCTGTAGAGAAGGTTGAAAGAGAACTCATAGAAGAGGAGTTGGCTTCTGGTAAGCCAGATGAGGCAACCGATGTCGTAATAGGAAAGGGCCAGGTTGAGAAAATCTTCATTCTTTCCGATCAAAGCCAGAAGGAATTGACCAAGAAGTTATCGTGGCAGGCTATGACCGGTGTATTTGGTGGAGCGATTTTGGCATTGATTATGCTGGGGTACTTATTATTTCGTATTAAGGTTTTTGGGTTTTAAGGCAAAGGAGGTTTGATATGGTGGGAATTATTGCTCTCGTCGCTTTTCTCTTTCTTGTCATTGGTGTACTGTTCTATTTTGTTTCCATCTACAATGGCCTCATACGGATTTCGCGCAACATTGACAAATCCTGGGCCAATATTGACGTGTTACTCAAGCAACGCCATGATGAAATCCCTAAACTCGTAAAAGTGTGTGAAGGGTATATGCAATACGAGAGAGACACCTTAGAGAAAATTACCGCTGCTCGAACCGCGTGTTTGGGGGCAAAGAGCGTTGGTGAATCTGCGAAAGCAGAAGGGGAGCTGAGCAAAATGCTTAAGACACTCTTCGCGGTTGCGGAAAATTACCCAGACCTTAAGGCAAATCAGAATTTTATGCAACTGCAGCAGCGTATAAGCTATCTCGAGAACCAGATTGCTGACCGTCGGGAGCTCTATAATGATTCTGTGAATATTTATAATATAAGGATACATCAAATACCAGATATGTTTGTTGCCCAGATGCTCCAGATGAAATCAAGAGAACTTTTTAAAATTACTGAAGAGGAGAGAGGAGACGTCGACATCAAATTTGACCTTCCAAAATAGCCTGTATCTTGGGGGGGGTTGCTTTTTGAAATAGAGGAGGCAGGGTGATTGTAAAGACTTCAAAAGGATATGTAGTCAAATCAGAGAAAGGTAAGAATCTCGGCGGACCTTATAGGACGAAAGAGGCGGCAAGGAGACGATTGCGGCAAGTGGAGTACTTTAAGCATAGAAAATTCCGTTAAGTGATATATGGGTGAATGAAGAAAGGATTTCTCTATCATAAAGAATTAAAACACTATGATTTTGGCGAAGGCCACCCTTTTCGGGGAGAGCGATTTGAGCGTTTCTTGCATTTCTTTGAGCAGAGATTTTCTCCTTTCCAAAATCAGTTTGAGATAATATCTCCTCAGCCCGCAGGCGATGAAATTCTCCAATTAGTCCACACTAAGGACTATATCGAAGCCATACGAGATGCATCGCAAGGCAAACATTCACCCGCTCTGCATGAGTATGTGAGCGCTGATAATATAAATCCTTTGACTGGTAGCATCTGCGAGGGAATAGAAGAAGCCTCAAGAATTATTGTAGGTTCTTCAGTGTTAGCAGCCGAGTTGATAGCTGAAGGAAAGTTCTGTGAAGCAGTCGGCATTGGTGGTGGATTACACCACGCAAAACCTCGTTTCGGAGAAGGTTTCTGTTTTTATAACGATGTTGCTATCTGTGTTGAGTACCTTAAGCATACCTATAACATGGAAAGAATTCTCGTGTTAGATACTGATGCCCATGCCGGTAATGGTACAGCAGAGATTTTTTATCATGATCCCCGTGTTCTTTTTATCGATATTCATCAGGACCCTCGGACCCTGTATCCCGGAACTGGTTTTGTGGGCGATATTGGCGCAAAACCCGGAGAAGGATTCACTGTGAACCTACCTTTACTTCCTGGAGCCGCCCAAGATTCTTATGAGTATCTCTTTGAGGAAATAATTTTTCCTTTGGCAGAAGAATTTAGGCCCCATGTTGTGATACGGTACGGTGGCTCTGACCCTCATTATTTGGATACACTCACTGCATTAGGCCTGACAATAGATGGATTTAAAATGATTGGCCGATTCGTAAGGGAAATCGCACAAAGAATGTGCGGAGGAAAGGATATCGAATTTGTTACTTCAGGTTATAATCTGGCAGTTTTACCCTTCGGGTGGTCAGCGTTGATTGCAGGTGCAGGAGGATTGGACATCGATTTGAGTGATCTAGAAGAACAAGCCCGTCCTCCAAGAGAGTATCGATTAGTGCAGACGAAAGAAATGGCTCAATATCTGAAGAAATTTCTTAAAATATACTGGCGGTGTATGGAGGGTTAAAAAGGTTGTAAATTTATGATAATATATTTAGGAAGATTACAAGGAGGCAATTATGGATTATGAGTGCCCTATATGTGGCAAACTCCTACCACACGAATTGATAAGAATTATATCTCATGGCGAAGCACATATCACAGAGGAGATTAAAAAGAAACATCCGGAGTGGGTAGAGTCAAACGGAGTCTGTAGGAAATGCTACGAGTATTATAGAGAGCAAATCCGTCCCAAGGATAAGAAGTAATAATTCTTGTGCAAAGAATGGGGGTGCAGATATGCATTTAAGAGTTGTCTCACTCAGCATGGTGATAGCATTTTTTATTGGATTGACAGGCATCCTTTCTGCGGAGGACCAGTTGATTAATGACATTGTTGAAGACACCTATTTTCAAAAAATTATTTCCTATTTCTATCGTTCCGGAGTGATTAATGATTACGGCATTGCTCGCTATAATATACAATCACCAGAGGGATTTAAAATCTGGCACCAACAGATATGTTGGGATGCAATTGTCGCCGGTATTGGCAAGGAACGGGAACAGGATATCAGGAGGGGCCTGAAAGCTATCCGATACGGTTTTGAAAATATGCGCGATGATGGTTCGTTTGAAAATTCATCGCTCAGCGGAACAGTTAGATTCCTGTTTGCATGCGCGAAGAGTTACCAAGAGATAAAAAATTCAAGATATAAAGATAAATATATTCGTGAATTCGATTCATATATTCCTCAGTTGAGGAAAGCCACACTTTTTGTCCTTAATTCTCCCGAATGGAGAAGAGAAGCCGCTGGAGAGCCGGGGTGTACGAATCGAGAAATAGGATTAGGGTTGGCCGCGCACCTCCTGGGAATAATCTTAGAGTACCCGGATATCATCAAGGAAGGAAACACGTTATTTTATCAGGGAGTGAATAAACAGACTGAAGAGGGAATATTTCCAGAAAAAGACGGTTATGATTCTTCATATCAAGCGACGAGCCTTCAATTTATTGCACTCTATTACCTCTATGTTGCTGATGATAAAGAGAGAGAGCAGTTGCTGTCTATTTTGAGAAAAGGTTGGCAGTGGGAACTTTCAAGGATTGAGAGCTCTGGGAAGATACTGATTGGTGGCAACACGCGAACAGGTTGGAAGCAAGAAGTGTGGCGCGGTAAATATAAGGAAGTAAATTATCCTGATGTCGCCCTCTCGTTGATATATTGGTCCCATATTAGTGGCGACAAAAGCTTAAGAAAAGTAGCAAGAAATATTTTTGAATATGCGATACGACATAGACGATAAGAGAGTTCTTGGTGGCTGCAGAGCTGGTTTAACCATTGGATGCAAAAAAATGCTCATTTTTTTTCTGGCTTTTTGCGATAGGTGCACTTGCCAGAGGAGATTGATGCCACCAGATTTTTGATTTCGCGAATATCTTCGCCCTCAATCTCGTAAAATTCTATGCCGGTGTCAAAAACAAGGATGCCTGTACGAGGAGGCACTTTCCTGCTGAACACCCATCGTACTCTCCCCTTGCAGACGATAGCTTTTTCATTGACCCCATAGATATTTAACTTCACCAGAGAGGAATTCTGTAGCCTTTCCTTAATGATGACCCTTACGCCTCCTGCGCTAATATTCTTTACATGGGCCAAGATTACACGATGCTGAGGCCCAGGAATCATAATTTCGCAGGGAAAGGTTGCCCGTATAAATTGTCTTCTTTCCGCACTATCCCAACTCATACCTTACCATTAAAATATACCATATAAAATGGTACATTTCCAACCACTAAAGCCCCCCTTATCGTTAGAAAACGCTTTACCTGATTCAATCTTCGCAGAAAAAACATTTAGACACAGGGCATTTTCGTGTATAATTATTATGCGATGAAGCAGTATAATTTTGACCTCAATGGGAGCAGGAATGTCAAAGAGGATTTCGCCAATTATCAAAATTTTCCTGTCAGAGGAGGAGGTGAGTGTAGATGAAGAGGAAGGCATGTAGATTGATTCTCTTGGTGAGCGTTATGATTGGGGTAGGGCTTTTTTTGAGTGGAAAGTTTTCTCCGCATACTACTTGGTATGCTTTTGGTCGAGAAGGCACTATAAAACTTCCTTCGCCTCGATTGGAAAGTACGGTATCTGTAGAAAGGGCTATCTTTCAAAGAAAATCCATAAGAGCATATGGTGATGGACCTTTAACTCTTCAAGAAGTATCACAGCTTCTTTGGGCTGGAGGCGGAGTTACAATAGATGGTATCAGTGGGCCTACACGAGCTTACCCTTCGGCAGGAGGTCTTTATCCATTGGAAATCTATTTGGTGGCAGGTAAGGTGAAGGGCTTGGCTCCTGGTATTTACCAGTATCATTGGAAAGAGCACTCTGTTGTCTTAGTCAGCCAGAAAGATGTGCGTGGAGAATTGAGCCGCGCGGCATTCGGTCAAAAAATGATCCAGCATGCTCCTGTCAGTTTAGTTTTTACTGCTGTCTATAGGCGCAGTGCGCGGTATGGTGAGCGTGGCAAGATTCGTTATGTCCCTATGGACATGGGAGGTGCTGGTCAGAACATCCATCTTCAAGCAGAAGCATTAGGGTTGGGGACAGTGATTGTTGGAGCTTTTGATGATGATGGGGTGAAGAAAATTTTAGGAATCGGGCATGAGGAACCACTTTACATAATGCCAGTAGGAAGGAAGTGAAAGGGTTGTACATTTATTTCAGTTGTGGGATGAATTCTCTCTTTTACTTTTCACTTTTTTTGATATAATAATACTAGATGCGCACTGTAAGATGTAAAAGCATAGTTTTGGTGCTGTTTGTTTTTTCTGTCTTTTGTGGAGCCTATGCCCAGAGTCCCGGGCGTCTATATTATGAAGCTTCGAAGGCCGCTCGTTCTGGAAGGATAGATTTTGCATATATGCATTTGAATGAACTTCTCCGTTGTTGTTCTGATTCACTCCTTGCAGAAAAGGCACTCTTTGGGGTAGGCGAGTACTACTTTTCTGTTGCGGCGCATTACGATGCAGCCTCGTCGTTCATCCGGTTCAACGAAGAGTATCCTCAGTCCAAAGCCAGGCTTTTTGCCCTCGCCTATATCTTTGAGATTGCACGGAGTAACGAAAGGGAAGATCTCCAAAAGCACCTAGAGAGAGAGATCCTCACCTTTAAACAGCTGAGCCTTCTCTTCGCTGATTATAAAGAGTACGTCTATGTATCGCCACTATTTTCGAAAGAGTATAAGGCTGTGCATTTTATTGATAGGATAGAATTCTATATAGATGGCGAGTTATTTACGAAAGTACCTTATTAAGCCTTCCCTTTTTATCTCCTCCATTCTTATTATTCTCACTGCAGGAGTTACCCTTCTTGTAAATATTTTCTTAGTATTCTATAACCAGAGTCTTACAGAACAGGTAAGTGATTTTCTCGGTAGAAAAGTATCGATAGGCAGTGCAGTATATTTACCGCCTAATCTCATTGTTTTAAAGAAGGTATCGATATGTAAAGATGCATCTGGTAGCTCAGAGATCCTTGTTTCTATAGAAAAGATACGGTCAGCGTTCTCCTTGGGACAATTCGTGCAGAAAAAGAATGTAACTATCACAAATCTCTCTCTCATCAACCCTCGGGGTGATTATTCCAAATGTGTGTCATTTTTGACTGAAAATTTTGAGCAGATTATAGAATTTCTTATGTCCCTGCCTCGGGAGGAAGTTTTCCGCTTTATTGTTAATAGCGGACGCCTTAGGAAAGTTTCTCAAACGGGTTTAATGAGAAACCTTGTTATAGACGCGACTTTAAAGATAAGAGGCGATCTTGTATATAGCCATGGTTCTCTTTATATGGAGAGTATACCAGAGAGCCTGCAGAAGTCAAAACCCAAGCCTTTACATTATCGTGTCTCCGGCTCATTCCTCGAGGATGGTTTTGAGGTAGGGGAGTTAGAATTCGGGCAGGCAGATTCCTACGCAAAATTATGGGGTACATTAGAGCAAGACATCTTGAAGTTGAATGGTTTTTTGTCAATTGCGCATGTGTTCGATGCCTCCTACCCCCAGGAGCCTACTTTTGATACCATTGATAAACTTCATATATCATTCTTAAGGCGGCGTTCGATCGCTAGACTCGCTAAAAGCAGCGCTTCTCGTCTAAATATATTCAATATAGAGTGCGAAATGTACCTAAAACTTCCTGAAGTTGAAATAGAAAATATAACTTTTTCAGTCAACGATGTACCTTTCCGGCTCCAGGGGATTATTGTGTTTAGTGAGCCTGTAGCGATAGACCTCACATGTTCCGCATATCCCGACCAGAAATCTGTTCCTGAAGTCCCAACAGCAACAACCACCGGTGATTTTACTGTGCACGCACAAGGTGAATTTCACGAAGAGAAAATTAGCGGGAAGCTGGATGTTATCTTTCCACGAACTGTAAAAGAGAAAAAAGTGTTAGAGGAGGCAAAGATCACATTTAAAAATCTTACCTTTCATTTTCTCGAAAAACAACTCCTTAATATGCAGTGCGAGGAGGCATTCACAGTGTATAATGCAGCAAATGGCACCCACGAGCTCCTTTTTAAAGATTTTCATGCCTTGTTTGACCCAAATGATACGCGTTTTAAATTTGTATATTTCAATTCTACGCTCTATGATGGGTTTCTGGAAGGGGAGGGATATGTGGATTTGGCCCAAAAGCCAACACGGTTCATATGTGACTTGGTTATAAAAGATGCCAGCTCCAATAATCTCAGTGTAATATTGACGCATTTATCTCAAGTGTACGGCACTCTCTATAGTCGAATTCATTTCCGGAGTTACCCGCAATCGCATGTAAAAGGTACGATTACGGTGCAGGATGGCTATTTAGATGATTTTGAGTTCTTTAAATGGCTTGCGGACTTTTTCCGCATACCCTCTCTACACAAAGTGTATTTTGATACACTCTCAGTAAACTTTTTGGCAGACGACAATGTTGGGCAGTTAGAGAATATTAATTTAGATTCCCAAGATGTCACGCTCGAGGGGTATTTCCACGTATACGTCGATGATTTAGTATCAAGCAAATTATCATTAGGATTATCCAGAGAGACACTTGCAACCTCGCCAAAATTTAGACCGTTGCTAAGAATTTTGGGTGGAGAATTTTCTCGTTTGGATTTTGATTTTCAACTCTCAGGCTTACTTGACAGAATGAATTTTAAATGGTTAGAGTCTGATTTCAAGAGAAGGCTTCAGGACTCCATTCCTGATTTTATAGAACGAGGTATTGAGAAGAAGGTGGAGGGGGCCATAGGTTCTATCTCTGAAGAACAGTAACTATTGGCTGGGAGTATTGCTAGAGTAATTGCCGGGCAGTGAACAAAAAGGGGGTGGTAGCATGATTGGATTAGTTAAGTTAATGGGTATAGTGATGGTGGTTTCTGGTGCGATTTACCTTGTAAAACCAAAGGTATGTGAGCAGGTCAAGAATTTTTGGGTGAAAGGAAATCGCCTCTATTTAGGGGGAGCTTTAAGCCTTCTGATTGGTATTATCTTTTTGCTCGCTGCTTGGCGATGTGCTCTGCCTTGGTTTATAATGCTTGTGGGTATAATAAGCTTGGCAAAAGGGATTCTGATTTTTTCCCTTCGCAAGAAATTCATACCGTTGATGGAGAAGATTACCAAGGGTCCAACGTCAACTGTGCGGTTACTCGGCGCTGTAGCATTGGCTTTGGGTATACTTCTTATTTATGCTGCATGACATAGACAGAACTGAAGAATCAGAGAATCGAAGCTGTTTGGGATTCTATCCTACCTATTAAAGCGCAAGGCGGCCAGGTTCGTATCCATACTCAAGAATCAATTCTTTTAGGAAATTAGGCAACTCTTTTTGATATTCGTGTGTGCTCCAGACCCTCGCCTTGTGCAAAACAGATGAGGAAATATTCAGATAGCACATATGAGTGTTAGAACCCACTTTTTTATCCTCGCACCTTAATCTTTGTACTCTGGCTACTTTCTGTTATAATTATTATTCTAAAGGATACTGGGCAAAAACCGAGCAACAGATTCTATGCGAAATTACTATTGGCACAATTCATATTCAAATGCTGGGATAGGTTTTTCCATGACAAGAACAGTTAAGATTCTAATCATTATTAATGCGGCTGCGTTTCTCCTCATGAGGATTTTCGATGGGTTTGGGTGGTTTATATTCTTCGGTTTAGTGCCACGCCTTGTATTTTCCAAATTCATGGTGTGGCAGTTGGCCACATATATGTTTTTGCACGCGGATTTCTTACATATTCTTTTTAATATGTTGATGCTATGGTTTTTTGCCCCGGCGATAGAGAGAGCATGGGGCAGAAAGCAATTTTTGTTTTACTATTTCTTTACAGGAATCGCCGCCGGATTGTGCAGCTTTATCGTTTCTCCCGGTTCTGCCGTACCTGTTATAGGCGCATCGGGTGCAATTTACGGTATATTGGTCGCATATGCCGTGATGTTTCCGGAGACTATAGTGCTTTTATTTTTCCTTTTCCCTGTGAAAATAAAATATGCGATATGGATTTTTGCGGCAGTCAACCTCTATGGAGCACTTTCCTCTTTGGGGACGCTCTCATTTTCAGGTGGAGGAATAGCCTACTTCGCGCATCTAGGAGGAGGATTATTTGGGTATTTATATTTAAAGCACGAATGGATTCGGATGAAGCTCATCGGCCCCAAGTTCGGCCGTATACGGTTTTGGCAGCAGGCCGGTAGTAAGAGGCGCAGAAATCCCCAAGAAAACCTCAATCAGCAAGTCGATCGTATATTGGAGAAGATTTCGAAATACGGGATGGATAGCCTTACCGAAAGAGAGAAGAGGGTTTTAAAACATAAGAGCAAAGGGGGCAGTATTCGTTGATGTAACTATTTATTATAAGGAGTTGGTGAAAAATGAAAGAGAAGTTTTGCCTAAAAAGCCTTATGAAGGATAAGCGTAGGATTCTATTGATATGTATTGCTGTGGTATGTGCTATGTTTTTCCTCTACTCTTTTATCGGATGTCTCCGCGATCGCTATGGCCATATCGGATGGGCTACTTACTATGGAAGCAAATTCCATGGCAAAAAAACCGCAAGTGGCCAACAGTATGACATGAGTAAGCTTACCGCTGCTCATCGTAGGTTACCATTTGGCACCAGAGTAAAAGTTACGAATTTAGAAAACAATCGAGAGATAGTCGTCACCATCAATGACCGTGGGCCTCACAAAAGAGGAAGGATTATTGACCTCTCATGGATGGCAGCCAGGCAGCTTAAGATGCTTAAAAAAGGTGTGGCAAAGGTAAGGATAGAAGTTTTCAAATAGGAGAATGGAATTTTTCGCATTAATAATCTTAATATTATTTAACATAGCAGGTTTTGCAGCTATTTTTTTTACCACCTTTGGGACGTTAATTATCCTTATAGGAGCGCTTCTGTATGCCATTCTGACTAATTTTTCTATCCTCACGGTAAAGTCTCTGGTAATCCTCACGATTTTTTACCTTTGCGGTGAAGTCTTGGAGAATGTATTAGTGATAGTTGGTACCAAAAAATTTGGTGCTTCCAATGCAGCCATTATTGGTGCCCTCTTTGGTGGGATTTTGGGAGCGATCGCAGGCAGCGCTTTTTTAGGTGTAGGTGTTGTACTCGGTGCGTTTCTTGGTATCTTTCTGGGGGCATTTCTGGTAGAGTTACTCATCCGAAAAGATATTGCTAAATCACTTAAGGTCGGTGTGGGAGGCCTCTTGGGAAGAGTAGGCTCGGTTTTTGCAAAGGTAGTAATTGCACTTATTATGTTCTGGATAATGATTTCCAGAATAGCTCAGCATAGAGGTGTTTAGAGAATTGCACCTATGAGTTTGCCTTTTGAAGTTGACTATTTTTTTCAGAGTAGTATTATTTTTGCTGTAGACACAAGATGATGCGATATACTTTTGAGAAATACGTTTTAGTGTACAGTAAAATAAAGATGTATTTATGGTAAAATATTTTATAAACTGGAATATTTTGTTATGTGTACTGCTTTTTTGCTGTGGGTGCGACCTGTTATTGAAAGTTTTGCATAAAGAGATGGCGGAAGAGAAGCAGCTGTTTGGCAATATTTATGGGCATAATTCCAAGGTTGAAGACCTTCAGATAATGCTCAAAGAGATCGGATATAACCCCGGACCTATAGATGGCAAACTTGGCAATCTTACAAGGAGGGCAGTCAGAGCATTGCAGGACGATTATGAACTAAAGATGACTGGCTATGTAGATAGGAAGACCTGGCAAGAGCTGAATCGAATATATGAGACACATTTTGATTCTGATCAAATCGATGTAAAGCAGATTCAATCCATTTTAAAGGATGCTGGGTTTAACCCCGGTCCTATAGATGGCAAGATGGGGCCGAAAACGAAAAGAGCGATACAGGAGTTTCAAAAATCGAAAGGGTTAGTCTCTGACGGAAAGGTGGGTTCAGCCACACAAAGAGAATTACACAAATACATTCGGAAACAATAAAATTAACGGGGGGGTGAACGAATGACGCCAGTAGACGCCTTAAAGATAGCGTTAAAGAAAGAAGAGGCATCGATCATACTGTATAAGGAATTGGCAAGAAAGCATCCGGAGATAAAAGACTTACTTTTCTTGTTGCTTAACGAAGAAGAGAAGCACCAGCAGCTGATTAAAAAGAAGATCGTTGAACTGACCCGATACTGAAAGGCACTTGATATTTTACCACATCACCCCCGGGGCTTTTGACACGATAGTTTTCAGGATTCTTTGTATTTGGCAAAGTTTTGCTCAAAAAGGAGAAGTGTAGACTTTTATGCTTGCCAGATTCAAGGTAGATGTGATAAAATAAACCATATTCACGCAAGGATCTTGTTCAAGAACGCAAGATATTGTCGTGTTGTGTATTGCTGAGAAGGATTTATATATCCTGACCAGATATACTATGCAGAGTTAATTAAGGAGGGGGTATGGAGGAGGAGAGAAAAAGCGTAGAGAAAGAAACTTTAGATAGAGCAAAACAAGATCATAGCCATATCTTTGAAGAAATGGAGTTACTGAGAGTTGCATTGCCGTACCTAGATAGCAGCGAAGAGGCATCCAATAATGTGAGAAAAACAGTAGATTTTTTTGAGAGGAATATCGTTCCCCACTTCATATATGAAGAAGAAAATCTGTTTGCGGTCGCGTTGACCATTGGAGAATTAAACATTAAGCTTATAACCAGAGAGCTTCAGCAAGAACATATTAGTATCCTGAGTAAGCTCGACCAATTAAAAGATATTATTTTTAAGTATGGTTTTATCCTTCGCGATGAAAGAGTCAAGGATGAATTTGTTGGTTTATCCCGAGAGATAATAGGACTTTTTTTACAGCATGCACGCAATGAGGACGAAAAGTTCTACCCGTGTTTGAGCCAAATGAGTGTAAAAACAGACGTTGAATTTAAAGAATAAAAAGTTTCCATCGGGAGCATCGAGCTCCTGCGATATATCATTACCCTCATCTTAAATCAAAGACAAGGAAATATCTTTCCAAAGTAATTAAAAGAGAGCAGGTTTGGATAGTAAACTGTAGGAATTTATCTTATATGGAGAGCAGATGAAGGATGCCTTTTATTTAAATATTTCTACCACAGATAGTTTAGGAATAGGATTGTTTAAATATGCACTTCTGCCTTCCGAAAGGTTCATTATTACCAATTCTGCTCTTGCTCAAATGTTGGGGTATGAGTCAAAGAGAGAGTTGAAAAAGGAGAAATTGAGCAGTTTTTTCATTCACGACGAAGCCAGATTTACATTCTTTAAGATCTTACGAAGAGACGGTAAAGTGAAATTTTTTGAGACGATCTTCAGAGACAAGAAAGGTAAACCATTCTGGGTCGCGATCACGGCTTCTTTAGTTGTATCGGCAGATAAAAAAGAACACCTTGAAGGAATTATTGAAAATATTTCTTCTCATAAGGAGATAGCAGAAAGGCTCTCTCTAGAAGGAGGGTTCCTGCAGGGTCTTTTGGATAATATCCCTGATGCGGTTTATTTTAAAGACTGTAATAATCGAATTATGAAAGTGAATAAATTTTATGCAGAGGGTGTGGGGCTCTCGTTAGAGGAGGTTATTGGGAAAACTGATTTTGATTTTTTCCCTCAAGAACAAGCTCAGAAGATGTTTCAGGATGATAACTACGTGTTCGGCACAGGCCGGCCAATCGTAGGAAAGATTGAAAGGACACTTCTTCCTGATGGGAGTTGGAACCAGGTAATTACTACTAAAATACCCATGTATGATAAAGCAGGTAAAATTATTGGCACCATGGGAATTACGCGAGACATGACCGCGTATGCTCAATTAGAGAAGGAACGCCTCACAATGTTAATCAATGCTCTTAAGATTTTAAGCAAGGCCTTAGAGATGCGTGACCCGTATACATTCAGTCATACCCGTCATGTTGCGCATATCGCTGAAGCAATTGGGAAAAGATTAAACTGGGATCAAAATCGACTCTTGGGTATACGCCTTGCAGGCGAATTGCACGATTTAGGTAAAATCAGCATACCGTTAGATATTTTGAATAAACCAGGTAAACTCAGCAATCTCGAGTACACTTTCATCCAAGAACACGTAGAGAAATGTTACGGACTCATCAAAGACATTGAATTTCCTTTTCCTCTCGCAGAGACAATTTATCAGCACCATGAGCGACTCGATGGATCGGGGTATCCACGAAAGTTGCACGGAGATAAAATTATTCTTGAAGCGCGAGTTTTAGCAGTAAGCGATGTGTTGGAAGCAATGACCTACCATCGGCCTTACAGAGAAGCGTTAGGTTCCCAAAAAGCATTAGAAGAGTTGAAGAGAGGATCTTCTTCGGCGTATGATTCACAAATTGTAAACATCGTTTTTGATTTGTTTGGAGCGAATAATGGAAAACCATTTTGGGTAAATTCTTAATTTTTTTTCTTGCCTTTTTTTATTTTTATGATATAAAATTTATCTCATGAAAGAAGTAAAGATATTTGCTCGAGCTGGTCAGGGCGCGATTACTACTGCAGCAATTTTGGGAGAGGCGTTATTCTATCAAGAAATCTATGCCTATGCATTTCCTCATTTTGGTGCCGCACGTATGGGTGCGCCGATGAATGCATTTTTACGTTTTGACAACAAACCTGTAAGATTACGTTCGCAGGTATACAATCCGGATTATGTGATTGTGGTAGATCCTACGTTGATCCATAGTCAGAATGTTTTTTCAGGGATGAAAAAAGGTGGAGTTGCAATTGTTTCTGTACGAGAGGATACAAAAATCGGCACAGTTCCCAAAGATATACGATTGGTGACTCTTCCTGCAGAAAGAATTGCTCTCGAGGTTATAGGTAAACCGTTTAGCAACACAGTTCTTTTAGGAGCGTTTGCCAAGGCAACTGGCCAAGTCAGCTTAGAGAACATGCTGGAGGCAGTAAGAAAAAGATTTCTTGAGAAGCCCGAGGTACTGCAGCTCAATTGCCAAGCAGTACAAAAAGGTGCTGAAGCGGTAAGCTAAAATGTTTGGTCCTCTCATTGCAAAACCAGGTTCATCAAAGGACAATAAAACTGGCTCTTGGCGCTCAGTAAAAAAACCGAATTTTTTGTGTAAGGATTGTATTGGGTGCGGGTTGTGTAAACTCATTTGTCCGGAGGGATGCATAGAAGGAAAAGAAAAGAATACCTACCGTACCGACTATCTCTACTGCAAAGGATGCGGTCTGTGTGCATATATTTGTCCGAAGAAAGATATTGAAATGACCAAGGAGCGCGAGGAGTGAAGAAGTTTTTAGAAGGTTCACACGCAGTTGCTGAGGCAGTGAAATTGTGTAAGCCAGGAGTGATTTCTGCATACCCTATTACCCCCCAGACCCATATTGTAGAGCGGCTTGCTGATTTTGTCGCCGACGGCCAGTTAAATAGCCAGTTTATTAATGTAGAGAGTGAACACTCCGCAGCAAGTGTTGTTCTGGGTGGGAGCGCCACTGGCACAAGAGTTTTTACAGCAACAAGCTCACAAGGGCTCATTCTGATGAGCGAAGTCCTCTACAATATCGCGGGCATGCGTCTTC
>CP070807.1:1541095-1556602 GCA_020343695.1 Candidatus Omnitrophota bacterium
AAGGGTATTCTTCCTCTTCACCCCGAAGATATCGCAAATGTCATTCGGCGACTGCCCGTAGCTTCCTATAAACTTTTTGTCTTTCGGTTGGTCCCCTACGATAAGGCAGTCAGTGTTTTTGAATATTTACCTACGGAAGAAGAAGAGGAGATTCTTGGTTCTCTGACAAGCCAAGAGATTAAAGATATCTTGAATGAGATGTCTGCTGATGATCGAACAGAGCTCTTTGAGGAGATGCCCGCAGAATTGGTAAAACGGTTTATCAATTTACTTTCTCCTGAGGAAAGGAAATTTGCTATAGAAATTCTTAATTATCCTCATGATTCTGTAGGCCGGCTCATAACTCCTGATTTTGTTCAGCTTTATGAGGATATGACAGTAAAACAAGCCCTTGAACACGTGCGAGGTGTGGGGGTGAAGAAAGAAACCATTTATCATTGCTATGTTCTCGATAAAGGCAAATGCCTCATTGGTGTTGTTTCACTCAAGAACATTGTACTCTCCTTGCCCGAGACACGAATATCAGAAATTATGTTTACGGATGTGATAAAAGTCAATACCTACGCTGACAGAGAAGAGGCAGCAAATATTTTTAAAAGATACGATGTAATTGCTCTGCCTGTCGTGGATAACAATAATAAGTTGTTAGGGATAGTTACCTTTGATGATTTAGTCGATGTTTTGGAAGACGAGACTACCGAAGATTTTGAGAAAATAGCCGCGGTTTTACCTGTGGAGGAACCCTATATGGAGGCTAACTTTTTCAAAATTCTTTGGAAAAGGAGCGTTTGGTTGATACTTTTGGCTATATTCGGTTCTCTGTCAGGATTTGTGTTGCAGAATTATGGAGGGACGATAAATAAATGGGTAGCATTAACTTTTTTTCTCCCCGTATTAATAGCGACGGGCGGAAATACAGGGATACAGTCAGCAACCATTATTATAAGAAGTTTAGCTATAGGCGATATTACTATAAGAGATTTTTTTAAAGTTATTTCCAGAGAATCTCTTTTAGGCATATTTATGGGTGCGATTTTAGCTTTAGTGGGGTTCTTACGGGTCGTGTTACAGGTATTCATAGCTGGAGGAGTTGGCAGAGAGGATTGGCTCCTGAGCGTATCCGTAGGAGTTTCTATGGGTATCACAGTAATGATATCGGCGATTGTGGGAGCGAGCCTGCCCCTTCTTTCGCGTAAGCTGAAGTTAGACCCTGCTCTTATGAGCGGCCCGTTAATTGCGACGATTGTCGATGTCGTGGGTATAGTAATATATCTTGAGATCGGAAGCCTGATGCTACGATTATGAAATCTAAAGACCCTAGACTAAAGATTATAGACTATAGGCAAAAAGAATTCCAGGCTGCTGTCTGTGGTTTGTGGTTTGTTATCTGTGTGTTTTTTGTGGGGTGTGCGGCTCCTTCATACAGAGGCAGAAGTTTTACATATCAACCTTCCGATTACATTAAGATAAATGAATTCTGTAATCGGCATGGTTTTCAATATAGTTTTGATACCCTTGATGAGATTGTAAAATTTACTTCCCCACAGAGAGAGGTTCGCCTCATTCTGAATTCAGGCGTAGGTTATTTCAATGGCAGAATTTTGTCTCTCCGCAGACCTCCCCTCTATCGCGAAGGAAAAATTTTACTTCCCAAAGAATTAGATAATGCTATTTCTTCTCAGGAAATCATTTCTTTTAAACCATCATTTTCTATAAAAACAATTGTAGTTGATCCTGGTCATGGAGGCAGAGATCCCGGGGCGACATCTTCGAGGGGCCTGGAAGAGAAGAATTTAAATTTGAAAGTATCGAAGTACCTCAAAGAAGAATTAGAGAGGAGAGGATTTAAAGTAATTTTGACGCGTTCAAGAGATACGTATCTTACCTTAGAGGACCGCGTTCGCGTCGCAAAAAAATATAATGCAGATCTTTTTATAAGTATCCATGCAAATTCTAACCGTGCGCGTTCCATAAATGGAACGGAAATTTATTATCTTTCTCCATCACGACTGAATAGTCGTAAGCGAGCTGCCAAATTAGCGAGAGCGCACGATTTCGGAAGAATACCTCGCGATGCGAAAGCAATTCTTTGGGACCTTCTCCTCACGAAGAATTACGCCCTTTCTGTCGAGTCTGCCCATTCTTTGTATTTTACGTTTAAGAATTTAGGATTTAAGGTAAAGCCACCCTTGAAAGCACCTTTTTATGTATTACGGTTTGCGTACGTTCCCTCGATTTTAGTTGAGATGGGATACTTAAGCAATCGGTATGAGGAGAAGATTTTAAGAAGAAGGTACTATCAAAAGCAAATTGCCGAAGCAGTTGCTTTGGGGATAGTTTCTCTAAATAAACGTTACATAAGTCAAACAGTACGTAAGCCATAACAGTATTCCAAGCATCAAATTACCATTCGTCTTCGGAGGTTATGAAGGCAAATAGACCTATTGGTATTTTTGACTCTGGAGTGGGGGGACTCACAGTCTTAAGAGAAATTGAGAAGATTTTGCCACACGAAGATATTATTTATTTTGGCGATACTGCGCGGGTTCCCTATGGAAATAAGTCAAAAGCTACCGTCATAAAATTTAGTGCAGAAAGTATCCATTTTCTCTTGGGTAAGAGGGCGAAAATGGTTATTGTCGCATGCAATACGTCGTCTTCTCTGGCATTAGATTATCTTACGAACAATTTCTCCGTTCCTGTTATAGGGGTGATTGAGGCAGGGGTAAAGCGAGCCCTTAAGGCTACTAAGGGTAAAAAGATAGGAGTGATTGGAACGCGATCCACAATACAGAGCAAGAGTTACGAGAAGGCAATCCATAGAAAAGATCGAACAGTGAAAGTGCTTTCGAGAGCCTGTCCTTTATTTGTTCCGCTCGCAGAGGAGGGAATTCTCTCAGGAGAGATTGTCGAGGAAGTAATAAAAATGTATTTAAGTACGATGAAGGCGAAAGGGATTGATGCAATTATTTTAGGCTGCACTCATTACCCGCTCTTAAAGAGAACAATCGCTCTGTATTTAAAAAATACTCACATTGTGGATTCAGCAAAAGAAGTTGCCTTGCATGCAAAAGAAATTTTACGGCGATATTACCTTTTTAATAGAAACAAGAAAAAGGGTAAAGTAGAGTTTTATGTGACAGATGAACCCCAGGGGTTCTTGAAGCTGGCGAAATTGTTTTTGAAGAGGCAGATCCCTCATCCCAAGGTGCTCCATGTTTAAGATCAAGGTGCAATCACATTTTAGCTCCGCTCACTTCTTAAGAGATTATAAGGGTAAATGCGAAAATCTACACGGTCATAACTGGAAGGTAGAAGTTGTAGTGGCCTCGGTTTCTCTTAACTCATCGGGAATGGTGATGGATTTTTCTGACTTAAGGAAGATTTTGAATGAAGTTGTTGAGAGTCTCGACCATAAGCACCTCAATGATTTGGAGTATTTTTCCGCTTCTGCCGGAGGGGGAAAAAATCCCAGTTCTGAGGAGATAGCCAGATATATTTATAATAAAGTAAAGGAGAAAATTTCCAATAATGAATGTCGACTCCAAGAGGTTCGCATTTGGGAGACAGAAAGTTCCTGCGCAACATACCAGGAGTAGGAGGCAGAAAGCCTATGCTTCCGCAAAAAAAGGAGTAATTCTTTTATCGGGAGGAATTGATTCTACCACCACCTTGTACTTTGCGAAAAAATACAGCTATTGGCTTTTTGCCCTCATCTTTGATTACAATCAGAGGCATAAAAAAGAAATTGAGTGTGCAAAAAGAATAGCTCATCTGAATAACATACGGTATCACATTGTGCGCCTTGATTTATCGTGGGCGCAATCTTCTCTTACCGATCGAACAATGAGAGTGCCGTTTCATCGCGATTTAGAAAAAAGAGAAATCCCTTCTACCTATGTCGCTGGGAGAAATATAATATTTTTGAGTTACGCCTTTTCGTTAGCAGAGAGTATCGGGGCAGAGAAGATATTTATTGGTGCTCATGCTCAAGATTACTCAGGATATCCTGATTGTCGTCCCGAGTTTCTTGGGAGTTTTCAGCACGCAGTAAATTCAGGCCTGAGAAGAAAAGGCATTGAAATAGTCACACCGTTAATTGATAAGACTAAGAAAGAGATAGTGGAATTAGGTGTAGCCTTGAAAGTTCCTTTCCAGTATACGTGGTCATGCTATATGGGCAGGGATTTGGTTTGCGGCAGGTGCGATAGCTGCCGTTTCAGAATCTCCGCATTTAGGAAGTGCGGGTTAGAAGACCCGCTTCTTAAAAAAACTAGAAAGGAGCAGCATGAAAAGTAAAATTTTAATCATTTTTGTGTGTCTTTCGTTTCTGAAGAAAATGTTGAATTAGATAGATAGTTGCGACCATGAAAGCAAAAATTTCAGAAATTTTTCAAAGCACCCAAGGTGAAGGAATCTATCAAGGAGAACAGCAGGTGTTTGTTCGTTTCTTTGGGTGTAATTTAAATTGTTCGTTCTGCGATACGCAACTCAACTTTTATGAAGAGTTGACGGTAGAGAAAGTATTAGAAAAAATCCGTTCCTATTCCAATTACCATTCCATTTCTCTTACAGGTGGAGAGCCTCTCCTGCAAGTAGATTTTTTAAGGGATCTGGCGCAGTGCTTGAAGAGCCAAAGTCAGATAGTATATCTGGAAACAAACGGTACATTACCTGGCCACTTTCGAGAGGTAATCGAATATGTTGACATCATTGCCATGGATTTTAAGCTTCCTTCTTCCACGGCCTTAAAGAATTTTTGGGTGGAGCATAGAGAATTTTTAAAACGTGCCCAAGGGCGAGAAGTATTTGTGAAAACGGTGATTACCCCCTCAACGCTCATAGATGATGTTCATTGTGCCCTTGCGATTATCAAAGAAATTTGCAGAGAGATAACTTTTGTTTTACAACCAGCGCACCCTTTTGAGGATGCAGTGCGCCAAAAACTGTGGTATTTTGAGAACGTATGCAAAGAACTGGAGATGGATGTGCGGATTATCCCTCAATTACACAAGGAGTTAGGAATCAAATGAATACAAAGAGAATAAAAAGTGCAGTAGAAAGAGCAGTGCAGCAGGCGAGTTTCTCTTTGCGCCAGGACGTCCATAGGCTCTTAAGAAGGGCGTATCTACAGGAGCACAATAAGAAAGCAAAGAAAGCTTTAGGGTGGATTCTGGAGAACGCGAAAGTCGCACAGAGCCAGAAGCTCGCACTTTGCCAAGATACAGGTTTGCCTATCGTATTTATTGAGATAGGAAGAGATACGAAGTTCTCTTCCTCTTTGCTTAAGGCAGTCAAACAGGGAGTTGAGGACGGTTATCGAAAGAATTATCTACGAGCATCGAGCGTAGATCCTTTTAAGAGGACGAATCCCTCCTATCGAGGCCTCATACACCACATAGATTTTTCTCCAAAGCCGGATGAACTCACAATAACTGTTTTTCCTAAAGGGTTTGGAAGTGAAAACAAATCTCAGCTCAAGATGTTTAACCCTACTGCCTCAAGGGATGAAATCGAAGAGTTTATTGTCGAGGCAGCCAAGCACGCCGGTGCCGAAAGCTGTCCTCATTTTGTGGTTGGATTAGGAATTAGGAGGTTCTTGTGACCATGCGCTCCTTTTGGCAAAAAAGGCTTTATTGCAGAGAGTTGATAAACCAAACCCTGATAAATCGTTAAATATGTTGGAGAAGAGACTGTTTGAGAAAATCAACTCGCTTAAGATTGGAGCAATGGGATTAGGAGGTAGCTGGACCGCACTTGCAGTGAAGGTAAAGTCCGCTCCTACCCATATTGCAGGCCTACCGGTGGGGGTAAATATCAGCTGCCATGCTTTGCGAAGCTCAACGGTCAAGATTTAAGACCTCAAGTATTAGATTTTCGTAGGACGAATAATGAAAAGAATAAAGACACCGCTCAAAAAGAGCCAAACAAGAAAGCTAAAAGCCGGAGAAGAGATATTGCTTTCTGGCCGGATGTATACTGCACGGGATCAGGCACACAAGAGGTTAGTGGAGTTGATTAAAAAAGGAAAGAAATTACCCTTCACTGCACAAAACCAGATTATTTACTACTGCGGTCCTACGGCAACGCCTAAGGGCAGAGCCATAGGATCCTGCGGGCCGACTACATCTTCACGGATGGATGAATTTGTTGATCCCCTCCTTAAGCAAGGTCTTATAGGGATGGTAGGAAAGGGCAGAAGAAGCAAGAAGGTATGCCGATTACTGAAGAAATATGGAGCAGTATATTTTCTTGCACCTTCCGGATGCGGCGCGCTGCTGGCAGGAAAAGTGAAGTCTAAAAAGTTAGTCGCTTTCAAGGAATTAGGGCCGGAGGCAATATATATATTAGAGGTAGAAAATTTCCCTCTGATTGTTGGTGTCGACACGAAGGGGAATGATATTTATAAAAGAGATAATACAAGAAGTTTGTAGCACGAGGAAGGAGCGAGTATGAAGCGAAGTGATGGCAGAAAATTCGATGAGTTAAGAAGGGTTACCATTCAGAGAAATTTTATTAAGCACGCAGAGGGTTCTTGTCTTATTGAACTGGGCAGTACAAAGGTAGTCTGTACTGCTACCGTGGATAGGAATGTTCCCGCATTTTTAAAAAACTCTGGAGAAGGATGGGTTACTGCTGAATATAGGATGCTTCCGCGTTCTACCCAGAATAGAGTTGCGCGAGACAGAATATCAGGAAGAAACATGGAAATCCAAAGACTTATCGGGCGGTCATTGCGGAGTGTGGTTAATTTAAAGGGTTTAGGAGAAAGAACAATTTGGATTGATTGTGATGTCGTGCAAGCAGACGGAGGAACGAGAATCGCTTCCATTATAGGAGGATTTGTTGTACTCGTTGATGCTCTCTTCGCGCTCCATAGGGAAGGGGTGATTGATAAGATGTGTATCACTGATATGGTGGGGGCAATAAGTGTAGGGATTCGTAAAGGCGATTATATTTTAGATTTGGCTTTTCAGGAAGATAGCGACGCGGAGATAGATATGAATGTGGTAATGAAAGCGAGCGGTGAATTCGTCGAAGTTCAAGGAACCGCCGAAAAAGGTTCTTTCTCCAAAGACGATTTAGGCAAGTTGCTTTCCCTTGCTCAGAAAGGAATTGAAGACATCATTGATACAGAGAGGAATCTCTTTAAAGACATCCTCCCTAATTTATAGACCAATGAGGTTGATTGTTGCCACAAAGAATAATTCAAAATTTCGAGAGATAAAGCAAATTCTAAAAGGAACACCATTCAGAGTCATCTCGTTGAAGCAACTGCGGAAAGCAATAAGAATCAGGGAGGACGGAAGAAGTTTTTGTGAAAATGCGTTGAAGAAGGCAAAAGCTGTATCAAAAGCATATGGCGATGATTTAGTTGTAGGCGAAGATTCCGGGATAGAAGTTACACACCTTAGAGACAAGCCAGGGATTTTCTCAAAGCGATATTCAGGAAGAAACTCCACAGATTTAAAGAATAATGCGAAGCTGTTGAGAGAGTTAGAGGAGGTAAGTTTTAAGCATCGTACAGCACGATTTCGGTGTGTGTTGGCTGTAGTAAGAAATAATAAATGCGTGCGGATAATTGAAGGGACGCTCGAAGGATATATAAGTGGCACGCCGAAAGGAAAAGGTGGTTTTGGGTACGATCCCGTATTTTACCTCCCTCGGTATAAAAAAACCGTCGCCCAACTCACTTTAAGGCAGAAGAACAAAATAAGCCATCGGGCAAAAGCCTTCAGAAAGCTGAAAGTATACCTTGGCCAACACAGATGGAAATAGCCAGACACAGAAATATACGTGAATCTATTCTGGATTTGTGTGCATCGGCTCTCTGACTTTTTTCTTGCAAAGAGACTCTAGCGTTATACAATAAAAAGAGTACTCAAAAAAGCTTACCATACAAATATGTATAGCGAGGAAAACCATATACAGGAGAGAAGGCAATTTGTAAGATTCAGAGTACCTTTTTATCTTAAGTGCTCTAGCAGCAAAGATGCTGAAGAGATTTCTGCCATGGCGAAGGATGTCAGTATGGGAGGGCTTAAAGTCGTATTGGATAGAGCACTAGATGTTGTTCCTGAGAATGCAATATTGCTTTCCTTCCTTTTGCCAAGCAGAACCCTGAGGGTGTCAGGAAAGGTTGTTTGGACCAAGAGTTACGAAGATAGGAAAGAGGCAGGCGTCTGTTTCATCAACATTCCTGATGACCATAAGGAAGACATTTACAATTATATTTTTAAATACTACCGGGAAGAACTTACCCGGCATTGGTGGAACAACAAGTCAGATCACGGATAAGCTCGCCTGCCACAAGAGCAGTTAAAGCAGCGTGTGCCATTTGGGGAGGAATACATGGATAGGATACTTTTGGTTGAAGATGAAAAAGAGACGGCTGAGATGATCGCCAATTTCTTGAGACGCAGAGCTTACATAGTTGATATTGTGCATACTCTTCCTGAAGGAATGGAAAAGTTTTCTCGTGAGCACAGACTGGTTCTTTTAGATATCGTTTTAGAAGGGGAAACCAGTTTCGCACTTCTGGAGAAGATAAAAGAAGAGAGTCCTCAAACAGCGGTAATTATGGTAAGCGCCTATGATAATGATGCAAATATAAAAGAAGCAAAGAGATTGGGTGCCGATGGATTTATCCACAAGCCCTTTAAGAACGAACATTTAGAGCATCTCCTTCTTTCGAAAATTCATTCCTTTGAGAAACGACAAACAGAGGAGTGATGCGTTATCTATTTTCTTCGTTCAGCGTCTCTTTCTACTCATTCATCATTCTCCTTTTGTCAGTCCTGCCGTTAAGGGTCAAGCCCCCCTTAGATATTTCATTTTTTGATCAGATAGTGCATT
This sequence comes from Candidatus Omnitrophota bacterium, assembly GCA_020343695.1. Lineage (GTDB taxonomy): Bacteria > Omnitrophota > Gorgyraeia > Duberdicusellales > 4484-171. The sequence continues at coordinate 1,549,952 of CP070807.1, forward strand.
TTTTTACATATGCTCTCCTTTCTTTCATTGTATTGAACACCTTTCTTTTAAAGAAAAAGATCAACCCTCGTATGATAAGTTTTTCTTATGCGGTACTTTGGGGACTGCTCATTGAAATTATTCAGTTTTTCCTTCCCTACCGTGATTTTCAAGGAACCGACCTCTTTGCTAATCTGCTTGGCAGCGGCACAGGGTGTTTTATAAGAATAGTGAGGTAAGCATTATGGTCAAAAAAGTAATTACACGAGACGGGAAAGTTACACATTTCAACCCAGAGAAGATACGCAATGCAATTTTAGGTGCGGCAAAGGAAATTTACCCTCTTAAAAAAGCCCAGGCTGTTACAGAAAATTCTCTCTCTAAGGTTATTCAGAGAATTAGAAAATATAAAAAGGATACGATTCACATTGAGGATATTCAGGACATCGTTGAAGAATCTTTGATGGCACAAGGATTTGTTCATGTTGCAAAGGCATACATTTTGTATCGGAAGTTTCGAGAAGAGATACGGATTACCAAGCAGAAGCTGGGGATAAAAGACGAATTAAAATTATCTTTAAATGCAATAAATGTTCTGCGAGCACGTTACCTTTTAAAAAATAATCAAAGAGTGGCTGTGGAAACACCCCAGCAGATGTTTAGAAGGGTTGCTGATTGTATTGCCAAGGCCGAGAGAAAGTTTTCTTCAAAGAAGGAAAGTTTTTATAGGGATAAATTCTACCAGATACTTACCTCTTTAGAGTTTTTGCCTAACTCCCCTACTCTTATGAATGCAGGTACCGCGTTGGGCCAGCTTTCCGCCTGTTTTGTGTTACCGGTGGGCGATTCTATTGAGGGGATATTTAGCAGTTTAAAGGCGATGGCATTGATTCATCAAAGCGGAGGAGGAACAGGTTTTAGTTTCTCGCACCTGCGGCCCAGCGGGGATATTGTTTTTTCAACAAAAGGAGCTGCTTCGGGTCCCGTCTCATTTATGCAAGTGTTTGATGCTGCCACAAAGGTTATTGTACAGGGAGGAAGACGCCGTGGCGCAAATATGGCTGTTTTAGGTGTTCACCATCCTGATATAGTGGAGTTTGTCGAGAGTAAATTGAAAGAAGGGGGCCTGGAGAACTTTAATATTTCTGTAGGAGTGACTGCCGATTTTATGCAGGCAGTAAAGCATAACCGTCAGATTAATCTAATTAATCCCCGTACAAAGAAAACCGTAAAGAGGATAAAAGCAAAGACTCTTTTTTCTCTTATTGCTTTTAGTGCCTACAGGTGTGCTGATCCCGGGCTTTTATTTATGGATTCTATCAACAGGGCTCATCCCCTCAGGCAACTGGGAACCATAGAGGCGACCAATCCCTGCGGAGAGATACCTCTTCTTGCCTACGAGAGCTGTAATCTTGCCTCTCTCAATTTATCGAAGTGCGTAAGAAAAAAGAAGGTAGATTGGGCCAGGCTACGGGAGGTTATTCACCTGGGAGTGCGATTTTTAGATAACGTCATTGAAGTAAATAGGTATCCTTTAGTAGCGATAGAGCAAGTGACAAAAAAGAATAGAAAGATTGGTTTAGGGATTATGGGATTTGCTGATATGCTCATACGCTTGCGGATACCGTATAATTCGCAAAGAGCAGTAACATTCTGCCGACAGCTTATGAGATTTATTCGACAGTGTTCTTTAGAGGCATCAGCACAATTAGCCCAGGAACGAGGGGCATTTGACAATTGGAAGCGCTCTACCTATAGACGAAAAAATATCAAGGTGAGGAATGCCACGCTCAACAGCATTGCTCCTACCGGTTCAATTAGTATACTCGCGGGATGCTCTTCTGGCATAGAACCTCTTTTTGGTTTAAGTTTTGCCCGCAATGCATTAGGAGGAATCAAGCTCTTTGAGATGAATTCTCTTATCGAAGAGGTAGCCAGAGAGGAAGGTTTTTATTCTAAGCGTTTAATGAATCGCATCCGTGGAGAAGTGAGCTTAAAACACACCAAAGGCATCCCCGCACTTCTTAAGAACGTGTTTCTTACGACTTTCGATATATTGGCCTTGGATCATTTAAAAATTCAGGCTGCATTTCAAGAATTTACTGATAACGCTGTATCTAAAACCATCAATCTATCACAAGAGGCAACTATTGATGATGTGCAGTATATTTATCTGAAGGCGTATGAACTGAAATTAAAAGGCATTACTATCTACCGCTATGGGAGCAAAAAAGAACAGGTTCTTACGATGGCAGATCTATCAGGCGGCCTGAGTGTTGAGGGCGAGTATAGTGGGAGTTGTTTTGCAGACATATGTTCCATCTAACTTCATGTATGCGGCGGTCTTTGCGTAAAATTTTGGTGTCGGGCGATGTAAATATAAAACCTACCTTCCTTTAATGTTCTTCCAGTAGAGGTGAGGGCTAAGATGGCAGAACAAATTTCTAATCTTGTAGAGATGGTTGATTCTGTGGTTCCTCATTTCTCACAGAGAGTATGTTTAATTTTTGGTGCAAAAAAAATTACCTACGGAGAGCTCTCTACCTATTCAAAAAAGCTCGCTCAGGGCCTTTATACTTTGGGGGTAAGACAGAATGATAAAGTAGCGTTGTGGCTGTCTAACTGTCCTGAATTTGTCTATTCCTTTTTTGCGGTTTTAAGATTAGGCGCCACTGTCGTTCCCATAAATACTATGTTTAAGAGAGAAGAGGCAAAATTTGTTGTGGAAGATTCTGGCGCCAAGATTTTAATATGTCCTATCGAGAAAGCTGATGATTGCCAGAATATATTATCTCGTCTTGATATCCTGGAATATGTAGTATGCAACCCCTTCCCTCACAAGAATCCTTCCTTTCGCGATTTTTACTCACTGATTCAAGATGCCCCCGAGTTTAGTTCCAGCGTCAATATTGCCCAAGACAGTATCGCAGAACTCGTGTATACTTCCGGAACAACGGGAAGGCCGAAAGGGGCATGCCTGTCGCACAAAAATCTTCTTTCTAATACGAAGGATTGCGCCGAAAGCATCAAAGCAACTAAAAGGGATTGTTTTCTCTGTGTTCTTCCGCTATTTCATTCTTTCGCCTCTACCGTCTGCATGCTTCTTCCTCTCTCTGTAGGAGCACGAATTGTTATCATGAGAGCGGTCAGGCCTTTTAAACGTGTGATTCGTTCAATCTTCAAGCGCAAAGTAACAGTTTTTACTGGAGTCCCTTCTCTTTATAGCATTTTAAGTGAGGCAAAGTTTCCTCGTTTTGCACTGTTTGCCAGTTACGTTATGAATCCTATACGCCTCTGTATTTCAGGAGCTGCTGCTCTTCCCTATAATGTGTGGAAGAAATTTGAGAAGAAATTTCGAAGGCCGCTTTTGCAAGGCTATGGTTTAACCGAGGCCTCGCCAGTAGTGTCTCTTAACCCCTTAAGAGGAAAGAGGAAACCAGAGTCTGTAGGGGTTTGTATTCCTTCTATGAGCGCAAAGATTATAGATAGCGATGGAAGGCAGCTTAAGGAAGGTGAGGTCGGCGAGCTCCTGGTTCAGGGGCCAAATGTGATGAAAAGTTATCATCATGCAGAAGAAGAGACCAAGAAGGTTTTACGGGATGGATGGCTCTATACAGGAGATTTAGCGAAAATTGATGAAGATGGTTTTATTTACATTATGGGAAGGCTAAAAGAGATGATTAATGTCAGAGGCATGAATGTATATCCACGAGAAATTGAAGATGTGCTTTACCGGCATCCTCAGGTACGCGAAGCAGCAGTGGTAGGGACAACCCACCGCCATAGAGGAGAGGTACCGGTTGCTTTTTTGGTGAAAGAAGGAGAACTCTCATCAAAAGACGTGATAGATTATCTGAGGGTGAATGTAGCTGCTTATAAAGTGCCTTTGAAGATAGTATTCAAAGAGACTCTGCCTAAAAATCCTACAGGTAAAATTTTAAAGCGAGAATTACAGAAAGAAGTCGAGGGTGCTTTTAAATAGGTATTATGCTCAGTCATTTCTTGAAATGAAAAAAGCATTTGAGATAGTATTCAATGACGAATATGTGATTGTGTTGAATAAAATTGCGAAAATTTTAGTTCAACCCTCACCCAAAAAAGAGAAATATACCTTAACCACGCTTTTAGAGGAGCAGATAAGCCAGAGTGTATATCCTTGCCACCGTTTAGATAGGCAAACAACCGGTCTCATAGCGTATGCAAAGACAAGCCAGATTCAGAGAGAGATTATGGAGCAATTTAGAAAAGGCCAAGTCAAAAAAGAATATATTGCATTTGTGAAAGGGAAGGTAAAGAGCAAGACTCACATTTTGGAAGATTATATTCGAGACAGAGAGGCAAAACGGTTTGGTGAGCGGGCTAAAAGCGCAAAGACATTTTGTCGAGCGTTAAAGGTTTTCAATGATTTTAGCGTAGTGGAACTTCGACCTCTTACGGGAAGAACCAATCAGCTGAGAATTCAACTTGCAAAAAGGGGCCATCCTATTTTAGGGGAGAGAAAGTATGCCTTTGGTAGAGACTTTAAGGTCAAATTCAGACGTCTTGCTCTGCATGCATATTTTTTAAGCTTCATTCATCCCGTAAGCGGCGAGAGGCTAAGGTTAGAGATAGATTTACCTGAGGATATGAAAGCGTTTTTACAGGCACACTGGGGTGTGAAATATTAGGTTTGCGCAAGATTTTTTGAAAAAGTATGTAACTTTTTCTGTTGTCGGCCGTTTAATATAATGGAAGAGAAAATGAAGCACGATGAGGAACTGATGATGGAATATACAGTAGGAAACCAAACCGCGCTAGAGGAGATTTTCCAAAGATATAAGAAAGCCATGTTTAATTATGCCTTAAGGTTACTCAATAACCGTGCCGATGCAGAAGATGTGGTAGGAGAGGTGTTCTTTGTGGTTACTTCCCAGAAATACTCCTATCAACCGGGTGCGAAATTTTCCACCTGGCTTTATACCATTGCCCACAATGTCTGTATTGACAGGATACGAAAGCGCAGAAGAATAGTTTTTATATGGTCAAAATATGATAAAGATTCACCTGAGTATACACAATGGGATATTCCTGATACAAAGAATTTGCCCGACACCGATGCGGAAAAGAAAGATACTGCCTACCATGTAAAAAAGGCAATCTCAAGACTGCCTTTTGCTCAAAAAGAAGCGCTGATTTTAAAGGAATATCATAACCTGCGCTATGAGGAAATAAGCAAAGTTTTACATTGCAGCAAAGCCAAAGTAAAAATTCTTATCTTTAGGGCCCGAGAAAGGTTAAAGAAAAAACTTCTGCCTTTAATAGAGGAGGTAAGATGATATTTAAACATTTAAAGATAAAGAGATTGATTTCTTCTTATATAGACGGAGAACTCACGCCTCAAGAGAAGATGCTTGTAGAGAAGCACATCCAAGAGTGTGGGGCCTGTAAAAAGTATTTAGAAAACCTAAAGATGACCCGCTCTTCTTTAAAAAAGTGGCGTGACGAAGAAGTGTCCGGTGATTTAGCGCAGAGAATTCGGAATAATTTTCTGGGAGGAAAATATAAGGGGGTGGCTAAGATGAAGAGTAAAAAGAAACTCTTTGTAGGAGTAAGTGCCGGGGCTTTGGCTACCCTTTTGGTGTTTGCGTTGATTGGGCAGAATTACTTAAAACGGTGCATGCGGGGACGAATTTATGATGCTGTCGCTCCTGTCGTGGATTTCTCACCAACGACCCATCGAGATGCAACATACCCTGTTGCAACAGGAGGAACATTGCGCTCAAGAGAGGCGGCGAAGGAGAGAGGGATTGATTTTGTTTCTTTGAACAGACAGCTTGAAGATGAATTTGAGACGGTTATCTCAGAAGACTCAGAGCAAAGATTTGGTTCGTCGCTTGGACTTGACAGAGGGCGTATAGGTCATCTCCAAAGAGTTGCGCCTACCTATCCCGCGAAAAGAAAAGGTATAGACATTGCAAGGGGAGTTGAGAGAAAGCGCCTACCAGCAACTGAATCAGTACCTCAAGGCCCAATTGTGATTGTTGAGCCGTATCTACCTGCAACCGCAGAGCAAGAAAAGGTTATCCGTAATGCCGATGTAGAGTTAGAAGTAGAAAATGTGCAAGACATATACAATAAGGTAGTTAAAATAGGAAAAGACGGAGGCGGATACCTTGGGGGAGCAAATTTTCAGGAACAAAGAACCGGGCGCATCACCGCAAGAATTATTCTTCGTGTTCCCAGGGATGCATTTGAAGATACGCTCGATGAGATAAGAAAGCTGGGAGAAGTAAAGAAGTTTAATATCCAAAGCATCGATGTTTCACGAGAGTACGCTTCGTTGACCTCTGAGCTCAATACTTTAAAAATAGTCTATGATAAGATTGTCAAAAAGCTCAAAGAGAAACGGACAGGAATTGAGGGGGCAATACAGCTTGAGTCAGAACTTTCCCCTTATCTGAGGCAAATTGAAGCGATAAGGCACAGACTTTCGCAGTATGACAACCTCATCGCTATGCCTACAATTACCGTAAATCTCTATGCAACTTCCTGGAAAGTGCTGTTTAAGGAAAATCTTAAAGAAGCACACAGGCAGTTTGTGAGTTTACTGGCTAATTTAATCAGAGCAGCTATAGATATTCTCCCTGTAATCGTTGCAATAATTTTCCTTATCATTGCTGGATACGCAGGGAT
>CP070807.1:1556702-1570114 GCA_020343695.1 Candidatus Omnitrophota bacterium
ATAGATATGAGGTATACTATTCACAAAAAAACAAGACATGCGCACTCAATCATGAAAAAAATTTATTATTTTCTTTTTGATGTGGCGGTACGGCTCTTACGAAAATCAAAGAGATTGCGGGAGCTTGAGGTTAAACTGGAGAATATACTGTTTACTCCAAAAGCTCATTATGACTTATTTAAGAAGTATCAGCCTCATAAATTAATCGTATCGAGTCTTGGCTATTTTGGATTTGACCACTACTTGATGCGTGAAGCCCGTAGTCATGGAGCAAAAGTGGTAAGTGTAATTTTGAGTTGGGACAATACCAGTAGTAAAGGTATGCCAGGGGCGTTTCCCGATCACATAATTGCCTGGACCGAAAATATGAAAGAAGAGTTAATTGGCTATTCAGACGTTAACCCTTCTATTGTTTCTGTTGGAGGTATTGCACATTTTGATTATCATCACAGAAAGGATACTCATTGGGCAAAAGAAAAATTATACTCACATTTTGGGTTGGACCATACCCGTAAGCTCATATTTTTTGCTCCACGTTCACCGAATAACTATCCTTGGAATCCGGAAATTGTGGAATTCTTAGCACAGGCAATCCAAGAGAATCGTTTTATCCATCCTGTCCAACTCTTAGTGAGACTGCACCCATTAAACTTCCGAGTTAAAAATGGACAATTTCGATTTGAACAAGATACAGAGCGGCACATGGCTTTGCAAGATAAATATCCCCATCTCGTCTATGATATTCCTCACATTCTCTCGAAGAAATTACCTATGGATATGCCGAAAGATGAAATGAATAAAATAGGTGCGATACTCTCTTACGCAGATGTTTTTCTCAATTTTTATTCAACTATGATGTTGGAGGCAAGCATCTTTGACCTTCCCATAATCAATGTGGCGCTCTATACTCACAATCAGCTTCTCCCCATAAAAGATTTGCGCGTTATGAAAAGTCCCCATATTGAGCGTGTTGTGAAAACAAAAGGGGTGAGAACCGTTTTCGATAAGCAAGAATTGATAGATATGATAAATATGTACCTTGAAGATAGAAAGATTGACGCAGAAGGAAGACGCCTCATTCGTCAGCAAGAATGTTATGTTCATGCAGGCCGTGCAGGACAGGTGATAAGCGAGCACATTCTCAACTTAACATTTTAAAAACATTATGGAACATAAAACGTATTCTTTTGTGAAAGAGACTAAGCGAGACATATATTGGAGACTTCGCAGGGAGGAAATTGAATTCTTGCGGGACTCTACCGGTAAGATAAAAGATGTGTTTGCAGAGCCGGTGAATGCCTGTCTTCTCTGTTCTTCTAAAGAACGCACGAGTCTTTTTGAGAGAGAAGGATTTACTTTCTGGCGTTGCGGTATGTGTGGTTTTGTGTATTCAGACCCGCAAATAAAGGAGGAGTCTCTCGTAAGACTGTATCGTTCTTCTCGTTCCAATGATGTCTGGATTGATGTGCTTCTTTCTTCTGCGAATTATTCCTATGATGCAAAAAAGTATGAAACCGGCCTAAAAAGAATCGAATCTCTTCATCCCCGAGGAAAAATTCTCGATATCGGATGTTCAATAGGTCATTTTCTTAAAATTGCCAGAGATAGAGGATGGGATGTATTGGGTCTTGAGCTCAATGCGAGAGCTGTTCAATGCGCTCAAGAAAAGTGGAATTTAAAAATTATTGAGAAGAATCTTTCGGAAGCACACTTTGCTGATGCCAGTTTTGATGCAGTAACGTTATGGGGTCTGATAGAACACCTCAAAGACCCTTCCGGCGTGATGAGCCAGGTTCGACGTATCCTTAAACCAGGTGGAATTGTGCTTGTGTTTTGCCCTAATGTTGAGAGTCTTGTGTGCAGGGTTCTGCGTGAGAAGACTTCGTGCTTTGATGGAAGAAATCATTGCGGATATTTTTCTCCAACCACAATGAAATATCTATTCGATCGATGCGAAATTGATATTGTTGATATTGCTTCGTTTCAGCCAGAATTAGATACCATTCTCAATCATCTTAATTTTAGTGACCCCTATATAAAAGATGAAGAAACAGAGAATTCACTCCGTAGCATACTTGGACCTCAGGCGACAGAGGCTTTAGAGGGATTTATTCTTGAGAAAAAGATTGGATATAAAATGATGATTCTTGGACGAAAACGATGAAAGTAAAGCCGACATCGTTTAATAAGGTAATTACTATTGGTAATAAGAAAATAAGACAAAGGGGGCCTGTATTTATTATCGCTGAGGCAGGAGTCGCACATTTTAAAGATTTAAAAAAAGCATTTCAATTAGTCGATTTAGCTGTAGATGCCAAAGCCAGTGCAGTGAAATTTCAAATTTTTAAGACAGAAAAACTCATCTCCGCAGCTTCAGGAGAATGGAGGAGGCGCTTACAATCAAAGGAGTTGCCCTTTAGCGACTTCTCTAAAATAAAAGAATATTGTCATCGGCGAGGAATTATTTTCCTGGCAACAGCCCACGATGAAGAAAGCCTTGCCTTTGCCGATACACTCGATGTAGCCGCGTACAAGATTGGTTCGGGGGAAGTAGGCAATTGGCCATTCATTCAAAAGGTTGCTTTAAGAAAAAAGCCGATTCTTTTATCGACAGGGATGTATACACTAGATGATATATCACATGCACTTAAAGTCATTGTGAATATGGGCAATCGTAATGTAGTCGTCTTACACTGCGTGACACAGTATCCGGTTCATCCCGATGAGGTGAACCTGCGTGCTATGGATACGATAAGAGCCAAATTCGGTGTGTTAGTGGGCTACTCTGACCATACACAAGGGTTTCATTTTCCTTTGGCTGCTGCAGCGCGGGGAGCTTGTGTTATTGAAAAACATATTACATTGGATTTCAATGTACCAGATGCCCAAGATTGGAAAGTTTCCTGCGGCCCAGACGATTTTCCTCTTATGGTTCGTCAAATAAAAGAAATTAAGACGGGTTTAGGAACAGGTAAAAAAAACCCTAGTAAAAATGAGCAATCAAGTATACAGTGGGCGAGAAAAAGTATCGTGGCAAAAACGGATATTAAAAAAGGTGATTTCTTAACATCTGATAAACTCTGTTGTAAACGCCCGGGTGTGGGAATTATACCTTCGGATATAAAAAAGATTATCGGCAAGAAAGCAAAACATACCATCAGAAAGGACACTTTAATTAAATGGGGGCAGTTAGTATGAGAAAGAAGAAAGTTTGCGTTGTCATCACCACGAGAGGAAATTATGCCAAGATGAAGTCTGTAATGAAGAACATCCGCCAAAACCCCGAACTTGAACTCCAAGTAATTGTTGGCGGTGGGGCGATTTTACCAAAATACGGAAATATCGTAGGATTAATCGAAGATGATCATATGGCCATAAATCGCGTGATACATTTTCTTGTTGAGGGAGAAAATCCTGTTACAATGGCTAAATCCGCAGGGCTTGCTATTACAGAGTTTAGCACCGCTTTTGAAAATTTACGACCGGATGCGGTAATAGTGATGGCAGATCGTTTCGAGTGTTTAGCGATTGCCATGGCAGCCACATACATGAATATTCCCATCGCCCATGTGGAGGGAGGGGAAGTTTCTGGTTCTATCGATGAGAGTGTGCGTCATTCGATTACCAAGCTTTCACATCTGCATTTTCCCGCAACCGAAGATGCTGCCGAGCGTATTAAGAGGTTAGGAGAAGACCCTGCGACTGTTTTTACTGTTGGCTGTACGAGCCTTGATGTCATTTCTGAAATCGACCTCGCCAACATTGAATCTTTAATGGGTATGCAGAAAAAAATAGGGCTCGGCCCTCTCTTGGATTTACACAAACCTTATCTTGCAGTAATTCAGCACCCTGTTACCACTGAATATGAGAAAAATTTATTCCATGTCAACGAAACCATCAAAGCGATTAGTGCACTCAAGATGAATACAGTATGGATATGGCCAAACATGGATGCTGGTTCAGATGGTACCTCCAAAGGCATAAGAGTATTTAGGGAAAAGAGTAGACCTTCTTATGTGCATTTCTTCCGGAGCCTGCCTATAGAGTACTACGCACCTCTTCTGAAGAATACGGCATGTATTGTGGGAAATTCAAGCAGTGGCATTCGAGAGGCAGGGTTTTTGGGCACACCTTGCGTGAATATTGGAACGCGTCAAAAAGGAAGACAGCGAGCCAAGAACATTATTGATACAGATTATAATGCAAAAGGAATTGAGGAGGCAATACGCACACAAATCAAACACGGTAATTATGAGCCAGATTATACCTATGGAGACGGTAAAGCTGGCGAAAGAATCGCGAAAATTATTAAGGATTTTGAGTTTGCTATACAAAAAAAGATAATGTATTGAATTTTAAGCTATGCAAAAACCAACATTACTTTACTACACAATACTTCAGTATCAGCTAGAGAACTTAGAATTACTGCATTCAAAGTTTAATGTGATTGAACTCTCTAGCCCTGATCAAGATACACCTCAAGCGTTGGCCCAGGCCGATGTTATTTTAGTTCCTTTAGGATACTACTTAAACCCTGAGAAGATTGATAAGGCTAAGAAATTGAAAATCATCGCATCAAACACCACTGGTCACCCTCATATTGATGTTGATTATGCGCGTTCCAAAGGTATAGAGGTTGTAACCTTAAAGGATCACCGCGACTTTCTTTCTACAATTACGCCTACTGCAGAGCTCACCTGGGCGTTAATTATTATGTTAACGCGAAACACTCTTTCAGCCTACAAAGATGTACTGAAGGGAAATTGGAATCGCCGTCCTTTCGGTGGAACCAAGATGCTTTCGCGGATGAGCCTGGGTATTGCTGGCTTAGGAAGGCTGGGGTCCATGGTTGCCTCTTACGGGAAATCCTTTGGCATGAAAGTGAAATTCTATGACCCTCATGTTACCAGAGACGACCCCGAGATAGAGCAAGTAGAATCTTTAGAAGAGCTGGTGTCAGTAAGCGATATCGTCAGCATTCATATTCCTCATCAGCCTGATACTGACAATCTTTTCAACAGAGAGCTTTTTAAACATTTTAAAAAAGGAGCTTATTTCATTAATACCTCAAGAGGTGAATTATTAAATCACGAAGCTCTCCTAGAAGCTTTGGAGAACAAGACGCTCGCAGGAGCAGCTATAGACGTATTTGAAAATGAATTTAGTTCAGGATTCCAGGAGAATTTTAGAAATCATCCCTTGTTGCGTTATGCGCAAAATCACGATAACCTTATTGTTACACCTCACATCGGAGGTTCAACCATTGACGCATGGAAAGCCACAGAAGAGTTTATTATACGAAAAATCATTGATGTATTAAAGGAGGTCGATACCGCAGAGAGCGTTCGCATTCAGGTGAAGGAAAAATTTAATAACCAAGTGTGGGCGATAATCCCTGCACGAGGCGGCTCTAAAACAATACCTCTTAAGAATATTGTTTCACTCAATGGCCGCCCTTTAATTGATTATGTAATAGAGGCAGCGAAAGCAAGCTCCTGCATATCTCGGATAATTTGCTCAACGGAAAATGCACAGATAGCAACACTGTGCAAACAACGGGGTATTGAAGTACAAGAGAGGCCTTTTGAATTAGCACAGGATAATGCATCTACGAAAGATGTTATTGCTGATTTAATAAAGAGACTCATGCAAAAAGAGAAATCCATAGCCGATATCCTTGTTCTTTTAGAACCAACATCTCCTTTTGTTCTCCCCTCACATATTGATGAGTGTGTCCGGATGCTTCAAGGTAATCCTGGTGCCGATTCTGTTCAGGCTATCACATCAATTCCTCCTAATCACCATGCCTATAACCAACGTTACATAAGAGATAAAGAGGTACATTTTCAGTTCGAGGATGAGAGGATTAAGTTCTTCAACAAGCAGTTAAAACCAGAGTTCTATGTGCATGGCAACCTACGGGTATTTAAAGCTAAAGCAATCCTCACCAGAGAGGACCTTTACGGCAGCCGCTCTTTACCTTATTTCATACCAAGAATTTACGCAATGGACGTAGATGGTCCAGAAGACTTGAAAGTAGCAGATGCTCTCTTGAAAAGTGGAGTTGTGCAAGCACCTTATATAATGGGCAAAAGATCAAAAAAGGTGCGGCTTCAAAAGAAGATATCAGCTGTTATTAATGCACGCCTTGAGTCTTCAAGAGTTTCACGCAAGATGGTTCGTCCTTTTGCTGGCACAACCCTCATTGAAATTGCATTAGAAAAACTTAATAGCCTTAATTTCTTTGACCATCGTTTTTTTGCTGTGGCAGAGGATGAGCTAAAGCAGCGCGCAGCTCAATACGAGAATATAGAAGTTTTAGAACGAAAGCCAACCGCAGTTGCTCCCGGACCCCATCCTCCCACGGTAACTTTTGAACACTATATGCGTATACCCACAGAATATATTTTTGTGATTAATGCCTGTTCAGCGTTTCTCTCTGTTGAGACGATTAGAAAAGCATATGATATTTTTCAAGTCACTGATTACCCATCGTATATTTCCGTCATTCCCACACGAGACTGGATTTTTACCCCCAACGGCGTAGCCCTTACACACAGGGACCCTTATATCTTACAAAATACCAGCGATACCGAAATTTTTTATAAAGTAAGCCACTCCTTTTATATTGTGAATCGAGATAACTTTATAAAAACCAACGGTATTCTATGGTCACTTATCCCCAACGACCCATACTTAATTCCAATTACGCCTCAGGAGGCGTATGATGTAGATACTGAGGCTCAGTTTGAACTCTACTCCTCTCTCTATGAGAGTAAAATGAGAACGATAGAAGAAATAAGTAAATCATAAAAAAACATATAATGGATAACCAGCAATATAAGAGTAAGTTGTACTATAGTTGCAAAGATACCTATTCCAAAGAATGGAATGTTATCGCACCTGCCCCTGCCAAAATCATGTTTGAGTTGACGAATGTCTGTAACCATCGCTGTTTTTTTTGTGCCAATAGCGTGATGAAACGCAAGGCAGGATATATGAAAGGTGAGGTATTCCGCCACATAGCAAAGGAGGCTTTAAATTTAGGAGTTAAGGAATTAGCTTTATACACTACTGGTGAATCGTTACTCCATCCGGAAATCGTTGAATTCACAAAAACTGCCAAAGAAATTGGATTTACGTATGTATATTTATCTTCCAACGCAGTCTTGCTCAACGCTCAAATCTCAAGAGGTCTCATAGAAGCGGGGCTTGATAGCTTGCGTATTTCCATTAATGCGGGCAGTAAAGAATCGTACAGGAGAATTCATGGCTCTGATGATTTTGAGAAGGTTATTAAGAATATTAAGATGTATGATGAAATCCGTAAACGCCTTAAGAAGAATACGCTCTTGAGCGCAAGCTGCGTGCTCACCAAATTTACAGAATCAGAGAAAGAGAATTTAGAGAGGTCTCTTAAACCTTATGTTGATGCCATAAAGTGGACAGATGTCCGTGTTCAAGGCGGTAAAATGATAGAGGTAATACAGAAATCATCAGTCAGAAGCGATGATCCGCGCAATTGCCTGAAACCCTGTGGATTATTATGGAATGGGATGCACGTAGATTATGAGGGAAATTTAACTCTCTGCTGTGTGGATTTTGATGGTGTGATGACAGTGGGAAATATTTTAAAACAAGGCCTGATGGAGTGTTGGAATGGCCCTCTCATGCAAGAGCAGCGTAGACTCCATCTTACGAGAGCATTAGAACCACAAAGTCTCTGTTACAGGTGTCTTACAGGAACGAATCACAGCACCTAAGGGAAAACAATGGATTTAAATTTTACTGTCGCAACAAAACGTGATATATACAGGAGGCAGCTCGAAAAAGAGCTTGCTGAACTCGTTGATCCAAAAACAAATCGATTAAAATCCGAGATTTCTGAATATGTCGCCTGTCCCCTCTGTGGAGAGGATGATGAGCACACTGAGCTCTTTGTGGTAAAGGGATATCCCCATGTTCGGTGCAAAAAATGTGGTCTTGTTTTTGTGAATCCTCAAGTGAAAGAGGAGAAACTCCACGAGTTATATGAGAATTCCAAAGCAAATGACTTATGGCTTGATGTGTTGATGAGTTCAACGGAGAGTAAAGCCCGCTATGAGTTGTATGAGCGTTATTTTGAGGAGCTTGAGAAAAATACTGCTCACCGCACATTGATGGATGTGGGATGCAGTATAGGAGATTTACTCGTGGTTGCCAAGAGGCGCAGCTGGCGTGCTCAAGGGTTTGATTTATCAAAGAAAGCTGTAGACTTTGCAAGGAATACGCGTGGACTCAATGTGCACTTAGGAAAATTAGAAGATTTCGGATTTAAAGCAAATTCCCTTCCGGTTATCACACTTACCGGAGTTCTTGAGCATTTAAATAGACCCAGAGAGATTCTTTATAGAATCAGAAATCTTCTTTCTGCTGATGGAGTTATCTTAGTGCAAGTCCCTAATTTGCAGAGTCTGCATAATATGGTGTTACACGAAAAGTCAACAAGCTTTGATGGCCGTAATCATCTTATCTTTTTTAATCCTACAACGCTACGGAAGATGTTATCTAGCGCTGGCTATGAGGTTAAATATATACGGACATACCAGGCAGTAACACATCTGGTGTGTCGCTACCTACAATACTATGATCCTTACCAAGGCGGGGCTGATTTTTCTTTTCTCCCTGCAAAGGTTCGGTCGTGGCTCGAAGACGGAACGAAACATAATCAATTAATCCAGTGGTTGGAAGAAATGGATATGGGCCGCTGCATTATGGCTATTGCCGCAAAGCAGAAAAATCGAGAGGCAAAAACGTGAGCAGAGAATATGATCTTATATTGGTGATGACCACTTTTCGAAGAGCAACCGTGTACCTGCCAATCATCAAAGAGCTTTCATCTCGTTTTCGGATAGGTCTGTATATTTTCGATATCCCAGAAAAGGTAAAAATAAAGACACTGCAGACAGATAAAATATTCCTCGACCTGTGCTGTCAGTTAGGAGCTGAAATTGTACGGGATACACCCGTAAAAGCACGTTTGAGCATAATTCCTCAATGGCCATATACCCCCGAGCAAATTTCTACGATGAAAGATTCTATTCAGTGCGGACACAAATTTGCTCTTATGGGATTAATGTGGGGAAATTTACATTTGGATAAGATGCGGCAACTTGCTATCGATAAATATCTCATCATTGATAAGGATATATATAAATTCAGATTGGAAAAGCGAAAACATGAGCGAGAGTACAACATTAACCTTCAAAATTTAGTTGAGACAGGACTTCCTTTTCTTCGCTATCCTGTTTTTGAGGATTTTGGTATTGACTACCTCATTGCACATCCTTCTCCTTTAAGTCTGCCAGAGGCAAAAGATAAGTATAATTACCTGAAATGTCTCTTGAAACTCCTGGCGAGCATTGATCGTACAGAGAAAATTATTTTAAAACCTCATAATGGAGATGAGCGGTATGATTATCTCCTCAATAAGAGAATGGTTAATTGCCTAATGAAGAGAGGTGTATTTTTATTCGATGGTGTTATCTTTTGGTGTGCGAAGACGCTCTTATGCCTTCTCAATAGTATGAGGTGGTTGGCTCTCTGTAAAATGAAAAATATTCTCTACGATGTACTCATTGTGCTGTATTATAAAAAACTGCTAAAGAAGGTAGTGTTATTAAAGTCAATCACCCCTTACCATAATTTCAGCCTTGAGATATTTTTACCTCATGCAAAAAAAGGATTGATTACAGGACGGAGCAACTCGATATGGCATGCACTTCTTTTGAAGAAAGCTGTATATAACTGCGTAGATAAAAATACAATTAAGGAGAATAAAGAAAAAATGAACTATTACAGTATGCAATATTTTGAAGTACCCTACTGTAGAGGAAAACTTATTTTTGATGAAAAATATTTTGGAATTATTCGTGATGAAGTACGCACGCGAGATATGATACGATTTTTAGACGAGGTTTTGAGCTTCAAAAAGGTACTTAAAGCACAAACCAAAGAAATGCATTTCATGGAGCCATGAGAATAGAGTCTCGATAGATACATAGGAAGCTTCTATGAAGTTTTTTAATGGCATATCACACCTATTATCAATGCTTGGTCCTTTTAAGAGGTCAGCACTCATTCTGTTTGTTATTATCACTATTTCAGCAGTAACTGCAGCGCTTGGTTTAGGGATGGTTTTACCTCTTTTAGAAATTGCTATAAATTCTGGTGCAAATTCGGGGATTGGCACCAAATTTTTGGCACCTTTATTGGATATGTTTCCCAAAGAGTTTCACCTGATATTTGTATGTGGGCTTACGCTGTTTTTAATTGTAGTGAAGAACCTCTTCTTTCTTTTGAAGACCTATTATTCAAACAGGTTTACAGCAAATCTCAGGCAGTACTGGTCTTCTGGTATCATGGATAATTATCTATATTCACAATTTGCAGCTCTGCAGAAACAGAAACAGGGTGTGTTCCTGAATAATATGCTCCATGAGCCGTCGTATGCTTCAAAGGCAATAAGGGACATCGTTGACTTTCTCGCAAAAGGTACCATCTCTCTATTTATTCTTATGCTTCTTATCGTAGTAAGCTGGAAAATTACATTGGCAGTATCTGCTGTTGCTTGCGTATTCATTCTCCTTCTCTGGAGAGTCACGCGTACTCATTCCGTCGCAGTGGGAAAGAAGAAGATTAGATTAAATCAACAAATCAGCGGTGTTGCTGCTGAGAGTATCAGAGGAATTCGCCAAATTAAGATTTTTTCCATGGAGAAGAGAGCATTGAAAGAATTTTCGGATAAATTGATTAATCTTGTGAATACAATAGTAAAGTTCAATGTAGAAAGAAAGCTTCCTCAGGTTCTTGGGGAGGTAATGATAGTTGCCCTTATTGTCGGCATTTTCTTGTACTACCATTTCATGGCTGTATCAGTAAAAAGTATTATTCCTGTAGTGGGCCTCTTTGTTGTGTGTGCCCAGAAGCTCTTTTCTAATTTTTCTCAGTTGCTTTCTCAACGTATGTCTATTCTCTCATTTACGCCGGCACTTAATCTTGCCCATACACTTATAAGCGATAGAGGAAAGCGCGAAGATATACAAGGTAAGAAAACCGTTGCAGAACCCAAAAGTATCAATGTTGTTACATTTAGGGACGTATCATTCTCGTATACCGCCGATTCCTTACTTTTTTGTTCATTGAATTTAGAATTTAAAAGAAGCTGTATCACTGCAATCGCTGGTCCTTCTGGGTCTGGCAAGTCAACGATATGTGACTTGATAGCTGGATTTTTTAAACCCCAGGAAGGAAAAATCTATATAGAAGATAACGACATGCAAACTTTAGACATTGACTCCTGGCGAAGACGAATAGGATACATTTCCCAAGATGCGTTTCTTTTTGATACAACAGTACGTGATAATATTCTTATGGGTAAGCCCAATGCCGCCAAAGATGAGATGGTCCGTGCGGCCCAGCTTTCCGGAGCTCATGAGTTCATTAAAGCCTTGCCGCAAAAATATGATACGGTTCTCGGAGATAGCGGGGTTTCTCTCTCAGTAGGAGAGCGTCAGCGCATTGCTATTGCCCGGGCATTTATCCGGGACCCTGATGTGCTTATTTTAGATGAAGCAACGAGCTCTCTCGATGTCGAAAGCGAACAACATATCCATGCCTCGATAAAGAGCTTTTTTCATTCTAAAGTCGTAGTTTTCATTACACATCGCCTCTCGTCATTAGTGATAGCTGACTACATCTATGTGATTGATGATAAAGGCCTGATTGCTGAAGCGGGAAAATATGAAGAGTTGCTGAAAGCCAAAGGGATATTTTGGAAGCTTGAGCAACTTTCTCGCACACATCCTGAGGAGCCGCTGGTAGTAACTTAGTATGGATCACTTATCACATTTAGAAAATCAGAGTATATTTATTATCCGGGAGGCATACCGGCAGTTCAGAGATGTGTCTATGCTCTGGTCCATAGGTAAAGACTCAACCACTCTTCTCTGGCTCATACGCAAGGCCTTTTTCGGCAAAGTACCATTCTCTGTCATTCACATCGATACAAGCTATAAATTTAAAGAAATTTACGAATTTAGAGATAGATATGCAAAGGAGTGGAACTTAAAACTCATTGTGGCCAGAAATGAAGAGGCAATACGTAAAGGAATAGGGCCGCAGAAGGAAAAATTTCTTTGCTGCACCCAACTTAAGACAGATGCCTTAAAGAAAGTAATTGCTGAGAGAGGATTTCGAGCTTTGTATTTAGGTATCAGACGAGACGAACATGGTATCCGGGCAAAGGAAAGAGTTTTTAGCCCCCGAGACGAAGATTTTGAGTGGGATTACAAAAATCAGCCGCCAGAGCTGTGGGATCAATATAAAAGCCAGGCTGAAGGTGAACAACATATACGAGTGCACCCCCTCCTGGGATGGCGTGAGATTGATATCTGGGAGTATATAGGTAGAGAAAATATTCCCGTTGTTTCTCTCTATTTTGCAAAAAAAGGGAAGCGTTACCGCAGTATTGGCTGCGAATGTTGTTGCAGTCCCGTAGAATCGAACGCTGATACAGTTGATAAGATCATTGAGGAGCTGAAAACCTCAAAAGTTTCGGAAAGGTCTGGTCGTGCCCAGGACAAAGAATCCGCATATATAATGCAGAAGTTGAGATCATTGGGGTATATGTAGAAAGGATGTGAGATATGAATAGTGAAGGACATAGCCGTTCAATAGTCAAAGCCTTAAGCTGGAGAGCGTGCGCAACTCTTGCTACAATGCTTATTGTCTTTGTATTTACGCGAAGAGTTGTCATCTCTTTGGGGGTGGGGGCAGTAGAGGTGGTTGTAAAACTTATTCTCTACTATTTCCATGAGAGAATATGGGGTGTTGTTGCTTTTGGGAGAAAAGAGCACCCTTTATCACATCTTCCTATAAAAAGTGAGATCAAGAAAGAAGATATGGAGAAAATTAAAGCCAAACTCAAAGAGTTAGGGTACATAGATGAGAAAGATGCAGGTACTTAAATTTGTCATTGTTGGGCATGTTGATCATGGGAAGTCTACTCTGATTGGAAGGCTTCTCTATGACTCTGGGTCTTTGGCGCCTGAAAAAATAGATGAAATGAGAAGAGCTTCAGGAGCCCAAGGGACAAAGACGGAATTTGCCTATCTTCTTGACCACCTGGAGGAAGAGCGTAAATTCGGAATTACCATCGATACAACACAGGTGTTTTTCAAGACCAATACGCGGGAGTATGTAATTATCGATGCACCAGGACATGTGGAATTTGTCAAAAACATGATTACCGGTGCTTCCCAAGCAGAGGCGGCGTTTCTCATTATTGATGCACAAGAAGGCTTGCAGGAACAGACCAGGCGCCACGCCTATATTCTTTCACTTTTAGGGATAGATCAGGTCATCGTTCTCAT
>CP070807.1:1570214-1581603 GCA_020343695.1 Candidatus Omnitrophota bacterium
CAAAAAGGGAGAGCTGCCTAGCTTTAAAGTTGGAGGCCAGTGGCGGTTTAAGAAGGATCTCTTGGACGCCTGGATTGAAAAAAAGGTCAACACGAAGACGAAGTAATTCGAGTATGAGAAAGGCATAACAAGGGAGCGAAAATGGACTGGCTTAATTCTTTTCATTGGTATGCCCTCTATACAAAACCACGGCATGAGAAGTTTGTGGAAGCGCAACTTCTTCGTAAAGGAATAGAGGCATTTACCCCTAAGGTTACCTTACGAAGGAGATGGTCGGATAGAAATAAGCTGATTCAAGAGCCGCTTTTTAAAAGTTACTGTTTTGCGCGGTTTTCATTGCAAGATAGGGTAAAGATTGTTTCTCAACAAGGGGTGCTTACCGTAGTACATTTTAATCAGCAATATATACCAATCGATGATACTGTCATAGGCTCATTAAAGATTTTATCGGAGAACAGGATTACTTTAGATCCATGCCCGTATCTAAAAGTAGGAGATCGGGCGGTAATTAGAAAAGGTCCCCTGAAAGGAGTGGAGGGCCTTGTTATAGAAAAGAGAAATCGAAATACGACACTTGTCATTTCTGTCAATGCGATTGTATCATCGGTCCAATGTGTTGTGGATATAGATTGTGTTGATTCAGCCTAAGGCAGGCACCTAGTCTAACATTCAATTGTTTATGTTGTAAATGGGAGTGAGGTGGCGGAGCTCTCTCTATCGAAAATGTCATCACGATGACTGAAGTGACATTCGACTATTCCGAGCTGTTTAAGAAACTTTGGCTTAAATATACATTAGATAGAATCTCTGTATACCCCCTTCTCTTTCTCGCCTCCCCATTTATTCTCTTAGGAGCGTGGGCCATTAAGTTCGATGGATGGTTTCATGGTAATCATAGGGGGCCCATATTCTATGCTGAGCCAAGAGTTACTCAAGGCAGGCTTTTTCGAATAATCAAATTCCGTACAGTTACAGAGAAAACTGTACAATGGATACGCAAGAGACCAGAATCGAGGAGCATAACCTCGAACGAGAAAAAAACCTGTGCTGGAAAGTTTATCCTTAAGTGGTATTTTGATGAACTGCCCCAGCTGTTTAACATTCTCAAAGGAGAAATGTCTTTTGTAGGGCCTCGGCCCCATATTATCCGGCAACATCAGGAAGAAATCAGCCAAGGCCTACGCTATCGGCAGATACTAAGAGCAGGCCTTTTTGGCGTTCCTCAGGCATGCAAAAGGCACCCAAAGTATCGTGCGATACTGGAGCGCATGGCGCGCACACACAGGCCAGAATTTAAACTTCTCAATCAGCTTGATGGATTGTATGCGAAGAAGTGCGTAACTCTCCCAATCGTGAACGTATTACTTTTTGATTTGAGCATCATTGCCAGATGCATTGTAGTTATCTTTCGAGGTAGCTCCTAATTGTTTTATTTTGTATGAGTTCCCAATACTCATATTCGATGTACAACAAAGAAGCTTTATGAGAGAAAACTCAAAAAAATATGAATCTGTACAAATAATGGATGTCCAAGAAGCAGCGAGTTACTTAGGGTTGCACCCTATGACAGTTTATCGGCTGATCAAGAAAGGGGACCTGCCGGGTTTCAAAGTTGGAGGCCAGTGGCGGTTTAAGAAGGATCTCTTGGACGCCTGGATTGTGAGTAAAATAGATGAGAATCACAGAGAAAAGTAGTTGTATTGATAGAACGATTGGAGATAGTGAGGAGGAAATATGTTTAAGCTCCATACGCAAATAGCGAGAACATACCGCCGAATAATTTTGTTCAAGGCTCTCTCTCGAATAATGGGTGTAACTCCTAGTTTTTTTATTATCCAAGTTATTGGAGCGTTCCTCGTTGCATTCTTTGATGGAATGCACCTCGGTCTTCTGGCCCCTCTCTTAAAGGGAATTATCGAGAGAGACTTTGCTTTTTTGCATCAGGTACCTGTGCTCAAAACGATCGTTGCCTATTTTGCTCCGGCATTCCCCGAGAATCCCAACACATTCCTCTTTCTGACTCTTGTGAGTATTGTCTTTGCTGCGGCACTCCTCAAATATGTCATTGATTACTTGTTACAGATATACAGCGCTTACAAAAAGGAGTTGTACCACTTTAACATAAAGCAGTTCATTTTCGAAAGATATTTCAGTTTTGGAAAGTTATATTTTGACAGATCAAGCCACGGATACATTCGGCAAGTGCTGTTCTTCTTAGAGCAAATGCTCAATTTGCTCGAGATTATCGCCAGAACCCTTGTGGCTATTTTTACGCTCTTAGTGTATCTTGTCATAATGGTGGCGATTTCATGGCAACTCACAATTTTTGCTCTCACAATTTACCCTATCCTTAACTATGCAATAAGGTGGATTGTTATAAGGATTAAAAGAGCTGCAGAGTCCCGCACCAACGCTCTTATGAAATTAAGTCGAGAAGTGTTTAATATTCTCTCGTGCATTACGCTTGTAAAAGCCTATAGCAAGGAGGAAGAAGCCAGAGAAAGATTTCGCAAGATTAATACTGATCTGCGGCGATTCCAATTTAGTGTAGATCAGAAATTTAAGCTTATTCTGCCGCTCCAAGAGGTGATTATACTCGTTGCGCTTTTATTGCTGAGCGCAGCAGTGGCTTTCATATTTGTGAAAGGTAAAGCTGGTGAAGTCTCGGGATTTCTCGTGTTTTTCCTTCTGGCCAGAAGGAGTGTTCCTCTCTTTGCCTCGCTCAACCTATTTAAAGCCGAGTTTGCTAAAGTCGAATCGCCGATAAGAAGGATATTAGAAGTCTTGGATGATAGAGATAAGTTTTTTGTGCCCGAAGGCCACAAAGTGTTTAGAGGGCTTGAGCGAAGCATTGAGTTCCGTGGCTTGAACTTTGCCTATTTCCAAAATATCCCGGTGTTAAATGAGGTAAATTTTACTGTTGAGCAAGGCAAGATGACAGCTATTGTAGGTCCAACTGGCGCCGGCAAAACAACCGTGATAAATCTTCTCATGCGTTTTTATGATTCTCCATCCTCAGCTATTTTTATCGATAACATTGACATACGAGAGTTTACTACGAAATCATTAAGAGCTCATATCGCGTTAGTGACCCAGGAATCACTCCTCTTTAATGATACCTTAAGGAATAATATAACCTATGGATTAGAAGGAAGAGTGAGCGAAGACCAACTTATCGATATTGCAAAGAAAGCACGATTGTATGATTTTATTACGAAGTTACCTAAGGGGTTTGATACAGAAATAGGAGATAGGGGTATGAAATTATCCGGGGGAGAGAAGCAGAGAGTTGCCATTGCAAGAGCCCTTCTTAAGAACACCGAAATATTAATCCTCGATGAGGCAACGAGTTCCATGGACACACATACCGAACAACTTATTCAGGAGGCGATTGGCGAAGCAGTAAGGGGCAAAACCACCATAGTTATTGCGCACAGACTCTCTACAATAAAACACGCCGATAAAATTGTTGTGATTGAAAACGGCAGAGTTGTTGAAGAAGGCTCATTGAACGAACTATTAAAGAAGCGAGGTGCCTTCTATGAGTACTGGGAAATGCAGAAGTTTTATTAATAACAGGGCATCCTTCATTGATAGATCATGAAAGGAGCAATATGAATAGCAGGAGTTCTCTATTGATTCCGCCTTACAAAGGTAAGCTGGTAGATTTGGTGGTGGAAGGAAAAGAACAAGAAGAGTTAATTGCACAAGCACACCAAATGCCTTCTTATCGATTATCTTTTAGATCGCTGTGCGACTTAGAACTTCTTGCTACCGGCGCTTTTTCTCCTCTTAGAAGAATCTATTTAAAGGATGTTAAGGAGATCATACGAAAAAGCAATGAGAAGAGAGGAGGATGAAGAATGAGTTTCTATAAAAATAAAAGAGTGTTAGTCACAGGCGGCGCAGGTTTTATAGGTTCATATCTTGTAGAGCTCCTCGTTGCAGATGAAGCGAAGGTAACAGTTGCTGACAATCTTTGTCGAGGTACGTTAAAAAGAATAGCGTCGGTAAAAAATAAAATAAAGCTTTTGGAGCTTGACCTCTCCGACTACAGGAATTGTCTCCTTGCCTGCAAAGAGCAAGAAATTGTTATGAATTTGGCAGCAAAAGTAACTGGCATTGAATATAACCGTACCCATCAGGCAGAGATGTTTATCTCTAATATGAATTTACAGCAAAATGTAATAAAGGCTGCAGCGGAACGTGGTGTAAAAAGATTTTTGCAGGTAAGCACCGCTTGTATCTATCCCCATGACGCAAAAGTCCCCACCCCTGAGTCAGAGGGAGACAGAGGCAGCCCCGAACCTACAAATTTAGGATATGGATGGGCAAAGAGGATGGGCGAGCAACTGGCACAGTTTTATGCAAAAGATAGCAGCATGAAAGTAACCATTGTAAGGCCCTTCAATAGTTACGGATTACGTGATCATTTTGATGAAGCCACTTCTCACGTGATTCCTGCCTTGATTAAAAGAGTATTGGATGGAGAAAACCCTGTCGTGGTGTGGGGAACAGGGAATCAATCAAGAGTTTTCATCCATGCCAAAGATGTCGCAAAAGCCATGAGAATAGTTGCAGAAAGATATGCGAATGTAGATGCTGTCAACATCGGTCATGATAATGAAATCACAATGAAAAATTTAATCTCCCTTATTTTAGAAATTACTGGTAAGGATGTGAAGGTAGTTTTCGACACCTCAAAACCAGACGGATATCCTCGCCGCGCTGCTGATACTACAAAATTAAAACGGATAACCGAAGGTTGGGTTCCTGACACCCCCCTAGAAGAAGGTATAAAAGAAATGGTTGAGCAGTTTAAAACCCATAGGTCTCCTTAAAATACTAATGCGGTGCCCAACGGTAAAAGATTTACCTCTTCCCCCAGAAGGTAAAACTGGTTGGCCTTGGACTGTGGAGAGTCCTCAAGAATTCAAATCAGAATCTTTGAGCCAATCTTTACCGAAGATGAGTATCGTTACAGCGTCTTATAATCAAGGTCAATTCATCGAAGAAACAATTCGGTCGGTTCTTTTGCAAGGTTACCCTAATTTGGAATACATTATTATGGATGGAGGATCGAGCGATGATTCTGTAGCAATTATTAAAAAATATGAAAAATGGCTGGCCTTTTGGATGAGCGAGAAGGATGAAGGACAAGCTGCTGCACTAAACAAAGGGTTCTCCAAAGCAACCGGCCAAATCCTTGGCTGGCTCAACTCCGATGATATATATCAGCCTGGAGCGCTACAGACAATGGGACAACATTGGATGCACCATTCTGATTGCCATTTTCTCACCGGTGATGGCGAAATCGTAAACCTGGAAGGGGAATGCGCTCACTATATAAAGGCTTACGAGTACTCTTTTAAAGACCTTCTTAGATACCATCAAGATAAATATCTCCCACAGCCCTCTGTTTTTTTTAGCAGAGAAGCGTTCTTTGGTGTCGGAGGCCTTAACCCACAATTATACATTGCTTTAGATGTGGATTTGTGGCTTCGGATTCGGCGGAAATATACACTGTGCTATGTACAGATGTGCACTTCAAAATTGAGGCAACATGACGAGGCCAAAACGTGGAGAAATAGTGATCTTGGAGCAAAAGAGATAGCAAGTGTTGTGAGGAAGTATTGTAGAGAGATAAATCTTTTCGAACAATTTTTTATCCGGATAGGATCAAGATTTTTTTATGCATCAACGCTCTGTAGACGGGGATTACACGAATATCTGAAAGGTAACCGGGCAGAAGCGATAAAATTATTAAAGAGAGCACTTTGTATAAACCCAGCAATTATATTCTCTCTCGGAACTCTCAAACTGTGCGCCAGAGTCTTGTTCCCCAAAAATATGAAGAAAATATTTTTCCATAGAACATAATCGGCAGGAAGAACAGTATGATTTCTGTAGTGATTCCGTGCTTTAATGCAGAAAAATGGATTGGTGAGGCGCTTGAAAGCGTCGTAGTGCAAGGAGTAGATGATATAGAAATAATTGTTATTGATGACGGCTCTACGGATAAGTCAGTCGAGCTTATTGAAAGAAACTTTTCTTTTGTACGCCTGATAAAAACGAGCAACCAGGGACCAAGCAAGACAAGAAACCGTGGTACGCAGGAATCAAAAGGGCAATTTATTCAGTATCTTGATGCAGACGATCTGCTTGCACCTAACAAATTAAAAGCTCAGTTCGAGGCACTTAATGACTCTGGTGCAGATGTTGCGTATGGAGATTGGCAGAAATTAATAGAGGATTCTGGGGGAAAGTATGTAAAAGGCCAGACGATGAAGAGAAAATTAAAGAATCCTGAGATCGATCTGTTTGCTAATTGTTGGTGTCCCCCAGCAGTTTATCTATTCAGGCGTTCAATGGTAGAAAGAGTTGGAGAGTGGAACGAAAGGTTGCCAATTATTCAAGATGCACGATTTGCTTTGGATTGCGCCTTTCATGGGGGCCGGTTTGTGTATTGTCCGGGAATAATGGCCTACTATCGTACTCATTCAGTTGATTCAGTATCTTCGCGAGATTCCATCGGATTTGTCCGCGATTGTTTTAAAAATGCCTGTGAAATAGAGGAGAGATGGAGAAACTGTGGAGGTATAAACCGAGAGCGCAAAGGGGCCCTAGTAAAGGTCTATGGATATATTGCAAGAGCAAGCTTTAAAAATGACCCAGATACATTTGAGATTACTTATCAGGCATTGGAGAGATTGAGCCCTGGTTATAGACCAGAGAAACCAAGACATTTGAGGTTGGCATCTAAATTATTGGGATACCGGAAAGCAGAAACCCTTGCTTATTGGTACAGGAAAATGAAAAGAGTCTTTAGGTAGAATTGCAACAATATAACATGAAAGATAGTAGGCAAAGAAATCTCTGTCCTGTTTGTGCTTCAGGACGCTTTACAACAATTACCATTCGCTTTGATTCTAGCCGCATTGTGCGTTGCTCAGAGTGCGGACACATTTATATTAATCCTATACCCATGGATAAAGAGCAGCGCTCTCTTTATAAAGATTACCATAGCGCTTTAGATACTCCAGATGAAGAAAGGTATATGAAACGTATAGACGGATGGTTTAATGAACCAAAAGGCCCCTACCAATTTACTCTTCGTATTATAGAAGGAGAATCCGGATTTTCAGGGAAATACGTGCTTGATGTTGGTTGTGGTCCTGGTCGATTTCTTTATGAATGTCATAAGCGTGGTGCCCTTGTAACTGGTGTTGACTTTAATTTACAAGCAGCTCGTTTGGCAAAGAAATATTTTAATTTGGATATTATCTCTAAATCATTTGAACAAGCGGTAGATGAGGGTGATTTAGGACAATCCTCATTTGATATTATCTTCGCTTTTGAGGTTATAGAGCATATGCAAAAACCTATAGAATTTTTGAATGCGTTGTACCAACTACTGGTACCTGGGGGGTTACTTTTTATATCCACCCCTAACTTTTATTTGTATTACTCTATGGGTAAATCTGCTGCTGTAGTAAGGCAATGCCCAGAACATATAAATTTTTTTGAACCTCCTTCACTTGAAAGATACCTTAAACAATGCCACCTTGACGTGGTAGATATTACTACTGTCGGCCAGCTTACATATAGTGATAGGAAGAAAGGGGTATACATGGATACCACTATTATTAGAAAGCTTTGGCAAAAATTACGCGATATCAGGTTGGTATATTTTATAAAAAACATATTCTTTAGGGTGTTAGATAAACACACCGAAATCATCGATACTAAATCTTGGAATGGAGTAACATTAGTTTGCGTTGCACGTAAACCAATGCATTAATTGTGTTATTTGGTCGTAACTTACCACAGGAGCGATGAAGCGGTTAATTAGAGCTATTTTACAACAGTTGAAATTGTTTGAGGCTGCAGAGAGAGTAATTTATTGGTTTACGCGCTTCGACCCAAATTCCACCCATCCCAGAAGAGCCATGGTTCGTTTCTATTCACAGTTTATTAAAAAGGATGATTTATGTTTTGATATCGGCGCTGGTAAAGGCAGCAGAACCAAAGTTTTTTTGGAATTGAAGGCCAGAGTTATCTGCATCGAACCTCAAGAGACTTATTTGAATGAACTTTATAGACGGTTTGGCAAAAATAAACGCGCCAATATAGTAGCTGGAGGAGTTGCAGATCGAGAGGGGTTTTTAGAGCTATCAATTTGTGAAAATGAGCCAAGAGTATCAACAATGTCTGACAGATTTAAAAACGATAGCATATTCGCAAAAGAGTATGGGTATGTATGGAAGAGAGTTGAAAAGGTACCTGTTACCACGCTGGATGTTTTGATATCACAATATGGAATGCCAGCGTTCTGCAAAATTGACGTTGAAGGCTTCGAAGTTCAGGTACTTAGAGGGCTAACAAAACCGATATCTTTAATATCTTTCGAATTTACCGCAGATTTTTTTGATGATATGGAAAGATGTATAAATCGCCTCTTGCAAGTCGGTAACTATAGATTTAATTTTGCGATTGCTGAACCGACCAATAGGCAAGGATTAGTACTGCCACAATGGGGTAAGCCAGATGAGCTATACAAGGAACTCGGTAGTTTAAAGACAGAAGATCCCAGAATTTGGGGTGATATCTATGCCAAGCTTTTTTAGGGAACTAGTTTGAACTATTTGGGAGAGTAAAGAGGAATGAAGCCTTTAAAGATATATATGTGTTTATTTTATGAAAATGAAAAGAGTATCTGGGACTCACACCTTACTCAGACCCTTTGTAAGATGGGTCATGAAGTCTTTGTTACTCGTAAGGTGGGTCTTCAAAAATCATGGTATTTTTTTAATCGAAAATTTTGGGGCCCACGCCAAAAGGAGCGCATAACAGAAAATATTTTAAAGGATGTCAAGGAAAGACATAGAGAGAAGGGCATAGACTTGTTCTTCTGTTATTTATTTCCCTTTCAATTTACGCCAAGACTGTTTAGGGAGTTGGTAAGTTTGAGCATTCCAAGTGTTTATTTTTTCTGTGATAACTTTGCCTATAAAGAAGTAGCCAAGAAATACGCCCCTTACGTGACATTAAACTGGGTTCCTGAAAAAAATGCTGTGCAGCAGTTTGAGCGTTCAGGTAGTAAATTCCTTTATTTACCAATGGCAGCAAACCCAGATATCAATTATCCTGTAGCTGTTGAAGAAACAGTAGACGTTTCTTTTTTAGGCACCAAAACCCCCTACAGGCGTCATTTGCTAGGACAAGTTCTTCAGTCAGGTCTGAATTTTAGAGTTTATGGCGGTGGTTGGTGTCCCAATCAAAAAGATTTCCATCCTCCCAAAGAAGATATCCAGGATTCACCCGCTTATCCTAAGCCACGATTTATGGAGCGAGTCGCTAGCTATATGAGATTCAAAAAAAGTGCCTTACTGCGTTTTATGCGGTATGGACTCGTTCCGAAGTTGCGCTGCAAGTGGTATGCTAGGCTTGGAGAGGAATATGAGACAACGTTGCAGACGGTAGCGAACAGACGCTATCTTAGTCACTCTGAAGCCAATGAGGTGTATAGCTTCAGTTCTGTGAGTATTGGAATTAATGATCAATTTAATCCCCTTTTGAAAGATAGGTTTGTTTTTTACACTAAACTGCGAGATTTTGAAGCCACAATTGCGGGAGCCTGTCATCTTACTCAGGCTACTCCCGAAGGGCCTGAACTTTTTGTAGATGGTAGAGAAGTTATGACCTATTCAACAGTAGAGGAACTAATTGATAAGGCAAAGTTTTTACTAAAAAATGAGCCATTTCGAAAAAAACTTAGGGTCGCCGCAAGAAAAAGAGCTTTAGCCGAACATACATGGCAGCACCGGTTCCAAAGAGTGTTTTCTGAACTAGGACTTCGCCGATGAGAACCCAACCCCACTTAGTTGAGAGGTTGTTGTTTGTTAAGATGCTGGAGGAATGTTCTGTCAGGCCTTGGAGAACAGGCATCTTAAACCAATTTTTACTACATTACAATAATAAGCGCTCTATCATATGAAGATAATACAAATTCCCTATTGTTTCTATCCCGATGCTGTTGGTGGTACAGAAGTGTATGTTGAATCGCTATCCAGACATTTGCAAAAGGACGGCTTCGAAGTTATTATTTCTGCCCCAACAGTGGGTTTGAACCAAACCTATTTTCACAACGCTTTAAAGGTGAGAAGATTTACTATTTCACAAAAACCAGATAATCTTTCAGAATTTTATGGAAAAGGTGACAGAAAAGGGGCTGAGGAATTTGCAAAGATTGTTGACGAAGAGAAACCCGATTTGGTACACATTCATGCATTTACATGGGGAATTTCGGTGTACCTGGTACGTGAAATAAAAAAAAGGAACATACCAGTTGTTTTCACTTATCATACCCCCACAGCAAGCTGCCAGAGAGGTACGCTCCTGTTTTGGGGAAAGAGGGTGTGTGATGGCAAGCTCTTGTTAAGGCGATGCACAAGATGCGTATTGCATGGTCTCGGTTTGCCAAGGGGCATAGCTCAACTGGTGAGTTATATGCCTGTAGCCACAAATGATATTTTGCAAAAAGCCAATTTTTCAGGAGGTATATGGACTGCCTTGCGCATGAGTGGTCTCATTTCCATCCGGCAGCAAACATTTGGCGTATTTACCTCAGAAGCCGACCACATCATTGCTGTATGTGAGTGGGTAAAAGAGGTGTTATCGCGCAACGGCGTTTCCGAGAAAAAGATTTCTGTAGTACGACAAGGACTTTCTAACGAAGGTATCCCCAATGATGAGAAAGAAGCCAGTGTGTATGATGTCGATGGTCAGTCGCTTCATATTATATATTTAGGTAGGGTAAATCCTATAAAAGGGATAGATGTAATTTTGAGAGCGATTAAGGCCTCACCCAAGGTTCCTATAGAACTGCATATCTACGGTGTAGTCCAAAGTCGGCAAGAACAGAGATATCTTCAGAAACTAAAACGAATAGCGGCATCTGACCCCAGGATTTTATTTAAAAATAGTGTTTCAAATGAAGAAATTATGCCGCTACTTAAAAGATATCATGCATTAGCTGTTCCTTCCCAGTGGTTGGAGACAGGTCCCTTGGTAGTATTAGAGGCATTTAGTGCCCGAATCCCTGTGATTGGTTCTAATAGGGGCGGAATAGCTGAATTGGTTAAGGACGGAGTGAACGGAATTCTTGTTAAGGCCGGTGACGTAAAAGCATGGAGTAAGATTCTAAAGAAGTGCTGTAATGATAAAAAAATTCTAGGACAACTGCGCTTAGGAATTTATAAACCGCACACCATGAATTATGTCGCTAGTGAAATAAAGAGGTTATATATACGCATAATTAATGGACAGAGCAGATAGTAACTAATGTTCTTGGAAAAGATTACCATTAAAATTAGACATTTGTTTCCCC
>CP070807.1:1581703-1583317 GCA_020343695.1 Candidatus Omnitrophota bacterium
GGTTCTAATTATGAGAATACCTTAGTCGTATCAGATGAGAAGATAATTAAAAATAAACTGAGATTTCCTGACGAATTTATTAAGCATAAGGTTTTAGACTTGGTCGGCGATTTATACTTGGTTGGATCAATGAAAGCACATGTCATTGCAGTGAGGAGTGGTCATCACCTGAACATAAAGTTGCTTGGGCGACTTCGCAGATACAAAGAGAAAATTGCAAGCGGTGGAGTGGGGTCGAAGACGTTTTATGTTCCCGAAGGAAAAGAGCTGACTTCTGAGGAGATAATGAAAATATTGCCTCACCGCTACCCATTCCTACTTGTGGATCGGATAATGAATCTTGAGAAGGGCAAGCGGGCCACAGGGATAAAAAACGTGAGCATCAATGAGCATTTCTTTCAAGGCCACTTCCCTGCTCGGCCGGTTATGCCGGGGGTTCTGCTCATCGAAGCCATGGCTCAAGTAGGAGGAGTGCTTATGCTCGCCTGCGAAGAGCATAAAGGAAAACTTGCCTTCTTTATGGCGGCTAACAATGTGAAGTTTAGAAAGACCGTCGAACCTGGCGATCAATTGGTTATTGAAGTAGTCGCCGGAAAGGTGAAGAGCAAAACCGGAGTAGTCTACGCAAAAACTTCCGTGGATAATAAATTAGTTGCTGAAGCAGAACTTATGTTTTCGCTCGTGGGATATCAACCAGCGACTGCCTAGCCATCCTTAATTTCCTCTTCAAATTTCGCCGTCTCCTTTCTTGTGGGTATACCCTCCAGATTGGCTCATATTTCTATATAAAGTGATTCTGTGTATTTGGTTAGATTTTAGTTGCCCTCTTTTTGATTTTTGATATAATAATGTTCACATATTGGCGGGTTTGTAAGTTCGTAAAGAGCAAATTATGTAATCCCATAAAACCTTTATGCCTAAGATAAACATGTCTATCCAGATTCATCCTCAGGCACTGGTGAGTCCCACCGCACAATTGGGCGAAGATGTGACAATTGGACCGTATGCAATTATTGGCGATAATGTTAAGATTGGTTCCGGCTGCACCATTGATTCCTTTGCCCAGGTTCTCGGATATACAGAAGTTGGAAAGAACTGCCATATTTTTCCTTATGCAATAGTAGGTAATATCCCCCAAGACTTAAAATACAAAGGGGACAGAAGTTATCTTTTGATTGGTGACAACAACCGTATACGAGAATTTGTCACAATCAATCCAGGCACAGAAAAAGATACAAAAACAATTATCGGCAGTAACAATCTCATCATGGCATATTCCCATATTGCCCATGACTGTATGATTGGCGACAACAATATTCTCGCCAATGGAGCAACACTGGCGGGTTATGTGGAAATAAACAACAATGCAATCATTGGAGGGTTGGTGGCTGTGCATCAGTTCTGTCGCCTGGGAGGTTTCTCAATTGTAGGAGGTTGTTCAAAGGTTGTCCAGGACGTTCCGCCGTATTCGATGTGTGATGGTCATCCTGCAAGAATTTATGCGCTTAATCTTACCGGCTTACGGCGTGCAAAGTTTCCCTTGGATGTAATAAAGACCTTAAAGAAGGCTTTTAAAATTCTTTTTTTCGAGAAGCATACCTTCGAAGAAGCCAA
>CP070807.1:1583417-1586180 GCA_020343695.1 Candidatus Omnitrophota bacterium
AAGGAACTATGGCAGGAAGGAGAAATACTTCTGGTAGAAGGTAAAGTAAAATGCAGGGATGAACGTATAACGCTTAACTGCCAGCAGGTACGCAAATATCAATCTGAGGATGAACAATCCGAAGAAGCTCAACCATCTGTCCAGACCCCTGCACCATATAAATTGACTATAACTATTCATGAAAGCTATGAAGATGAAGAGGCTGTGGCAAACCTCCATAAAGTTATTGATACCCTTAATCAATATCAAGGACGGGATATCGTCCAACTGATTATATCAAATTCGGAAAACACGGTTAACATGGAGTTACCAACAACCGGCTACTGTCCTGAACTGGTACAGGAAATAAGCCGTATCCTGGGAGAAAATAGTTTGAAGGTGGAACAGGTTGAATAAGTAGAAGTGCTCGTTAAACTGTTTGTTTTCGAGCAGTTTCCAAACTCAATAAATACTTCTTAAGATTCAAGCCGCCGGTAAAACCTCCTATACTACCATCACTGCTAATAACTCTGTGACAGGGAATTATTATTGGTAAAGGATTTTTACCTACTGCCTGTCCCACAGCCCTTGCTGCTCTATCACAACCCAGTTGATTTGCTACCCAGGCATAGCTCCTGGTCTCACCATAAAGAATGGTCTGTACAATGCGCCACACACTCTGCTGAAAGTGCGTTGCCCCACCCAAGTCCAACCGATAAGGGAAATCTACTTTTTCCCCATTAAAATAAGAAATTAAACGTTGAGGTAGATCACTAAAAGCTGCCAGATCATTATCAATAAGGAGATTTTGTTCACTTCTTACCCTGCTCAGTACACCTTCCTTTGATTTTTGGGGCAGAATAACCTCTCTCAGACCTTCAGGAGAATAAATGACACCCATCCAACCCAAGCAGGTATAAAACAACCCGAAGTTTAACAGACTTCGATTGTACATTGCCTTAAATAACATTAAAAATACTTCCTTTTATTTAATATTATCAGCCAATGCTGTCTTATAAGCCAGGTATACCTCCGAACCCCACAGAACAAACAATACCAGTTCCAGCGGGGTCGGATTATTCTGCAAAAAATCAATTACTGTGCCCACAGCCACTTTTGCAGCTTCGGATAATGGGTACCCATAGGCACCGGTGCTTATAGACGGAAAAGAAATACTTTTTAATTTATAGGCTGTAGCCAGCTTCAAACTTTCCCGATAAGCGCTTGCTAAAAGTTCAGGCTCATCTCTACTGCCACCACGCCATACCGGTCCAACAGTATGGATAACATATTTAGCCTTAAGATTCCCTCCGGTAGTTATCACTGCTTTGCCCGTATCCAGACGCCCTATTCGAGACACAATTTTACGGCATTCCTCAAGTATAGCAGGCCCACCAGCCCTATGAATGGCACCATCTACACCGCCACCACCCATTAACCCAGAATTGGCAGCATTGACTATAGCTTCGGTAGTTTGTTTGGTTATATCTCCCTGAACCAATGCAATCTTAATTCTGTCTACAATAACCTCATCGTCTCTACTCATAAACAGCTCCTCATCAGAATTAAGCTAGAACTGGTTCAATAACCCCGTAATTACCATCTTTACGTCTGTATATTAGTTTCAACGAACCTGTATCGCTGCTAATAAATAGAAAAAAATCATGACCCAAAAGTTCCATTTGCTCTACTGCCTCGTCTACCAGCATAGATTTAACAGCAAATTGTTTAACTCTAACTAATTCCGGCAAAACTTTAGCTGCTTTATCTCTAACAGTGGTTTCCGAAGTGGCAATCTGTTGAGTCCGTGAAATGCCTCTTCCTTTTTTACTGAATTTACCCTTATACCTCCTTATTTGACGTGCCAAAATTTCAGTTGCAGCATCGATGGCCGAATTTACATTCGCCCCCCTCTCTTCACTCCTCAATAAAGTGCCTCTGCTTTTTACAGTTACTTGCGTAGTAAAACGATGATCAGGAGATTTTACATTTTCTGCATTTATTTCAACCTTGGCATCATCGATATCAGGTAAATAACGAAATAATCTATCAACCTTTTTCCGTATATAGTCCTCGATTTCTTTTGTAATCTCAACGTTCTTTCCAATAATTTTTAGCTGCAAATTGCTCCTCCTTTTATTAAGTTTCCCGGGCCAGAGTCAGACCCCATACAGATATCGTCCCTCCTGCTTTAAGAGCTTTGGCACACGCATCAAGTGTCGCTCCAGAGGTACAAACATCATCGATCAACAGAACACGTTTCCCTGCCAATCTCTCATCCCTGCAGCCAAAGGCATTTTCTACATTTCGCCTTCGCTCCTCAACAGTAGACGACCTTGTTTGAGGAGAGCTGTTCTCTAATCTAATCAGGCAGCCTTCAACAACCGGGATGGAGGTTAACCTGCTAAGTTTTGTTGCTATCAGACTCGTTTGATTATAACCTCGTTGACGCAATCGTTTATCATGAAGAGGTACAGATACCAAGACCTCTCCTGGCAGTGGGTTATCCTTTAGGTAGAGAAATAATAGCTCTGCCAGACAGTTTGAGATCGATTTTAGATTTCGATACTTTAGCTCATGGATAGCCTGACGCATAATCCCATCAAAATGAAAAGGAGATCGAATGCCGTCAACCATTGTCTGCCAACTCCAGCAAGATGGACATAGAACCCCAGTGGATTCGGGTTTACCGCATTTTTCACACAATGGTGGCAAGATTTTAGGCAGTTTCTGGCAGCAGTTTAAACACAGAAACCCTCCTACCCTCCCACACCCAATGCAAAT
>CP070807.1:1586280-1623732 GCA_020343695.1 Candidatus Omnitrophota bacterium
AGAAAGTTACTGACTAACGAAGGATTTTTTTTGCCTATTTCGCTCATCACATATATGAAGCTGTATGCGGTATTCTTATCAACATTGAGCATTTCAGCTTCGAGGTAAGGAATAATTTTAACTCCCATGCTGATGAGTTGCTGATGCAAGTTTTCCTTCTTGCGCATGTGTGGTTGGCTTAGCTTCAGGATAATTTCTTTGAGGGTAGGGGCCCTTGAGCTCGGCTCTTGGGCAGGTGCGTCTTTTTTTGCCTCCACTATTACTTCTGCCTTCTCCTCTACCGCTTCTGTTTTCTCCTCTACTATCTCTATTTTTTTCTCAAGCTCTGTTGATTCAATTTTGCGCAAAAACTTCTTATGCACCCACCCACGTGCATGTGGATAGGCTCTCACCTTATACCAGCCTTCTTGCTTACGAATGATAGAGAGAGGCTTTCCTTCCTCTATGTGACCTAACACAGGGGCATCGCGACTGGGGTTAGTTCGTAAATTTAATAGAGAGGCACTCACCTTCCCCCTCCGTTTATCGATTTCTTCCACATAGTCGGCCGATACGTAACAATTAAATCTTTTTGGTAATATTATTCTCAACCAGTCAAATTTCTCGCCTACAACGTCTATGCGTTCGCCCCTCTTTAAATATCCTAAAGACGACGCCTGAACAGTAGAATCTGTTCGCACGTTTATCCCGTCTTTGGTCACTTCGTATTGTTGCAAGGAGCATAGCAGAGGTAGAGGCGTAAGAAGTATTATTATAGTAAGGAGAGCGAGTGCTTTCATTGCGTTTGTTGAGATTCTGTTGGTTCTTGTTGTTGCTGTTCTTCTTGAGGCTGCTCTTCTTTGACTTTTTCTTTTTTCGCCGCCTTCAGCTTCACTACTTTGATCTTTGGTAGGCCCAATACTCGACTGTCCTCTTTCCAGAGATCTTTGTCCATGAGCCATTTGATTCGTTCCGTACGTTTCATAACTGACCGATTGGATGTCAGTTTCTCTGCCCTTTTCAATGACGGATGTAAACTCATCGTAACCTCCTACGATATTGTGTGTTATTGTGTCGCGATACGTTCATTTCTTTACTATCCTCAAAAAGCAATCATTATACCTTTTTTTCAAGGCTTTCATATTTTCTTTCGCCTCGCTCTTGTTGCCAAATTCTCCGACAAATATTACGATGTACTTGCCTTTTTTTGATACAACAACAGGGTAACCTTTATTTTCAAGATTTTTTGCTTCTTGATGCGCTCTATTTTCTTTAATGTAGCTTGCGACTTGAATAATATATTTCTCTTTTTCCGGTGTCTCTTTTTCTTGGCTGCCGACACTCTCGTTTTTCTCTTGGGCCGGCTGTATCGTTTGTGTGGGAGGTGTCTCCTCTTTTACTTCCACCGGCATGCTCTCTTGGGATATCGTTACCCTATCGAGAGAGGCAATCTTTCTTCCTCTCTCTACGCCGAGAGAAAAGGCAACGGTTAAGAGAAGCCCTATTACAATGCAGAGCAAGATGATAGTGTCAAGCGGTAACGCTATCGGCCGCCTCCCCCTAGACAATTTTTTATCTTCTTCAACCCCAAAAAGATGAAGTTGCCTTCCTCTCATACCCTATTATTATAAGCGATTTATTAGAAAAATCAAGGATTTGCTTGTGTCCATTTCTCTTATGTAGTTGGTATTGTACGCTGATAAGGTCTTCGGTGTTACTTGTAGGTGCCAGAGGCGGCTAGAGAAAAGATCGTAGATATTTTCGCATATCTTTTCTCTGCATTATCTTCAAAAAGGTTTCTACTACCTTTGGGTCAAATTGTTTACCCGTCTGTTTTTTTAATTCCCTTTCAATCTCTTTTAAGCGCCTACGTTTCTTATAGGGTCTGCCAAAATACATCGCATCAAAAGCATCAATCACCGAGAGAATCCGTGCGCCAAGCGGAATTTGCTCTTTTTTCAATTTGGAAGGATAGCCCTTTCCATCATAACGTTCATGGTGATGAAGGATGATGGGTAGAGCCGGCCTTAAGATGTCTAAATTTTTTATCATTTCTACCCCCTTGCGAGGGTGCTTCATGATCAGTTTAAATTCTTCGTCAGTAAGGGGTTTTTCTTTTTTGAGAATGCCAGAGGGGAGTTGTATTTTTCCTGTATCATGGAGTAG
Organism: Candidatus Omnitrophota bacterium; assembly: GCA_020343695.1. GTDB lineage: Bacteria > Omnitrophota > Gorgyraeia > Duberdicusellales > 4484-171. The sequence goes on from CP070807.1 coordinate 1,588,426, forward strand.
CGCAGCATACTCCAGAGATTTAATCTCTGACTCTGAGAGTTTTAGCGCCTTGCCTAATGTTCTGATGATGCGGAATATACTTTTAATATGTAGGTAGGAGGTCGGTACATACTGGTCGAGCAATTTTGTAAGCGATTTTATATATCCAATGATTATTTTTTTCTCTTCGCGATAGAGAATGAATATCTTTAAACCAATACTTACTTCCTCGCACAGAGAAAGAAACCATCTTCGTTCCAGCTCGTTAAAAGCCTCTTTTTTTGAACGCCGTTTTATATATATAGCACCCAGGGTATCGACGAAGTTGAATGTATAGATGAGTCTGTTGCCGAGGGTAATTTCCTTTTCTTGGCTCAAGATATCTTTTTCCCTTGAAGTTAGAATCGATTGTCCCCCTTTTTTTACGTGCTGCCGTTTATCTTCCAGTCGGACCTTCATAAATCCATAGGAGTCGACATTCTTGCATACCATGACTATCCGATCCGCGCCAAAGGCACTTTTGAATATTCGACAGATCCCAGCAGAAAAATTTTTTATATTGCCCGAGGCAGTGATTAATCGATATATCGCGTGGAATGAAGAAAATATAGTTTTATACCGCTTCATGATTTTTCCTAATTCATCACTTTCGGTGGTTATACCTTTTCATCTGGATCAAAGAGGCGTTTGTATTCCTCTAATGCATAACGGTCAGTCATGCCGGAAATGTAATCACAAATTATCCTTTTTATAGTCTCGCCTCTTTTGACGTTGTCTCGGAAACTAGGAGGAAGCAGTTGAGGATTATCCAGATAGATGGCGAAAAGCGATCGTATAAATCTCCTCGCCTTATTAGACATTCTCAAGACCCTCCAGTGACAATAGAGATGCTTAAAGAGAAAGCCTCTTAACTCCTCTTTTTGTTGGGCCATTTCCTTGCTGAAAGCAACGATTCTCTTTGTGCACTGCTTCACATCCTTAAATTCTGCTACTTTAAGTTTTTTGATATTCTTCAATGCATTGTCAATGAGATCGGTTACCTGTAGATTAATGAGATTTCTTATGATTAAGTATACGCGGATTTCTTTCGTAATGCGAGTATATTTTTTTCTCACTTGCTCGCATGTCATATTCCATAGTTTGATTCGCCGAAGATTTTCTTCGCTTATCATTCCTGACTTTATTCCGTCATCGAGGTCATGATTATCATAGGCAATCTCGTCAGCGATATCCATAATCTGTGCTTCCAGGGTAGGTTGTTCTCCGAGAAACTCTTCATAGCCTTGCGGAATATAGTTCTCGATTCCAGACGAGCTGTGCTTAAGCAGACCTTCTCTTGTCTCCCACGAAAGGTTTAGACCTCTAAAGTTAGGATATCGCTCTTCGAGGAGGTCCACTACTCGTATACCTTGGGCATTGTGGTTGAAACCTCCTTCCTCTTTCATGAGTTCATCCAAGACTGCTTCTACGGCATGACCGAATGGGGTATGTCCTACGTCGTGGGCAAGAGCAATAGCTTCTGTAAGATCTTCGTTTAAGAAAAGGGTTTTGCTCATTGTGCGGGCAATCTGGGCTACCTCGAGGGTATGTGTGAGGCGAGTTCGGTAATAGTCACCTTCATGGTAGACAAAGACTTGCGTTTTATATTCGAGGCGTCTAAAGGCAGCACTATGAATGATTCTATCTCTGTCTCTTTGATAGGTCGAACGATATGGATGTTCTTGTTCAGGATATTTTCGCCCTCGTGAATATTTTGATTTCGCCGCAAGAGGCGAGAGCATCTCTTCTCGCCTTTCGATTTCCTTTCTCGTAAGTCCTTTAGCCTTCTGGCCGTGCTTCATATCTTTTCGCAAGAATCCTATAGTTCCTTTTTCATCTGGTCATATAGTTCTCGTAAACTTTGCGAAATAATCTTCGTATCGGCTATGAGAGGCATAAAATTCGTATCTGCAGCCCAGCGTGGTACAACATGAATGTGGAGATGTTTCTCTATACCCGCACCGGCACATTTACCAACGTTTATCCCTACATTAAATCCTTCGGGTTTTAATACTCTTTTTAAAACAGAGAGCATTTTGATTATCGTTTTATTTGTATCCAATATTTCTTCTTCTTTAAGGTTTTCTAAACCTGGAACATGCCGGTTCGACACGATCATGAGGTGTCCGTTATTGTAAGGGAAGGTATTGAGGAGAACAAAGCAGTGCAGAGACCGCAAAACGACAGAATTTTTCTTGTCGCGCCTGTCTTTGAATACCTTACAAAAAATGCATCCTTTTGCTTTTTTGTGTCGTATATAATGTATCCGCCAGGGAGCCCACAATTTATTCAATCTTCACGAGCCTCCTTCTAATTTGTTTATTTTCGATCTCTAGGATACCATAAGAACGGTGAGGAGAAAATACTCTGTCTGTGGGTGAACCAGGATTAAAGTAGATTTTGCCATTCTCTTCTTTATCAATCGGACAGTGCGAATGGCCAAATACGAATATGTCAATTTCTTGCTCACTGGTGCAGAATTCTCTTCTTATAAAGTCCATGAGACGAAATGGCGCTCCTTTACCGTGGATGAGACCTATTGTGATTCCTTCAAGATGTATAACCTCTCGTTCATTGAGTTTTTGGCGTACTTCTATGCTATCCATGTTGCCATAAACCGCATAGACCTTTGCCCAGCCTTGGAGTTGTTGGAATACGTTGTAGGTGATGAAATCTCCGGCATGGAGACAACACTGGCTTCTCTTTGCCTCCTCTTCTATTACCTTCGGTAATTTTTGTGCGGCGACAGGGATATGTGTGTCAGAAAGTACTAAGACTCGCATCGTTGTTGCTCTTGCTGAATTGATATAATCGGTTTGTTATATACCCTCATGAGATAATTAATCTCATCGATATCCCAGAGCAGCAGTTTATGATTTTTTGCCACCAATTTTGCCGTAGGAGAGAGTTTCTCAAGAGCGATAAATATTTTCTTTACTCTCTTTCCATTGATCCCCTTACCGCGCTCGATGAATTCAAAAATATCACTCTCCTCCACATCTTTTACTTTGATTCCCGCAAAAATGATTTCTTTTCCTTCTCCGATGAGAATATAAAAATCTTTATGAGGATAGGAAATTATTTTGGTTCTCTGTACAGACGGTAGCGTATATCGTTTTCGTCCCGACTTTAAAGTATCATTTTTAAAACTTGCGATTAACTCCACTACTTTATTAAGCTGGCTCTTCATGAAGTGTTCTTTGAAGATGGCGATCTCTTCGTACATATTGTGCCTCCAAAGTATTTTCCTTTTGTGAGAGCCAAAGAGCGGCGGCAAAAAGTGGAATTTAAAGACATGAGAGAGCCAGAAAGAAAAAAGGGTATCCTTTATCTTATAAATATTACCTACGTTCTCTACGTAGTTGAGGTCACACAACTTCACCAGTTTCATGCCTAACTCTTTTGGTTCACATATATGCAGTGAAGCCAGTTCCTTTTTCCTTAAATATCCATCGCTGAGAGCAATCAATATTTTAATTATCGAGAGATAATCCCTAAATCGTTCCTTTAAAACCTCGATTTTATTGATAAATTTCTGGAAAAAGTAAGTTTCTTTTAGAAAGAACCCTTCAGCTATTACTGAGACGATAGATGCTTCTTCGTTTTCCGGCTGATAGTTCTCTTTTATGGCTTTGGATATTAAATCATGATAGATTATATTATCTCCTACAATGCTTACAAAAAAAGAAAGAAATAGAGGTGATGGAGAAAGGGGTTTGAGGATATCCTGTAAATAGCGATAGTTATCAAGAAAGACTCTTTCATTGAATGCCACAGTTTCAAAGTTACCAAAGAGTAAATTTAATTCGCTGGCAAGTACCTTTTCTGCTCCTCTAGGGTTGCAGGAGGTTAAGACAACCATGCAGTTACGCTGTAAAATGAGAAAGGTGGAGAAGTCCTTAAAACACTGTGGAAAGAGCCCTTTTAATTCTAAAAATTCCTCAATAATAAGGAGACACTTTCTGCCAGTTTCATTCACGAACTTATTTATAATTTCCAGCGCATCTAAAAAGGAAGGTGTATTTTTTCTGAAGGTTTCTTTTATATACTGCGTTGTATGCGGCAATGTTTCGACTGTATAGTTGATGAGATTGTCAAGTGTGTCGGCTTTATGACAGTAGGCACTTAGTAAAGAAAACGCTGCGCACTTTAAGAATTCTTTCGCATCGATATATGCGGTAGTGGTATGGATGGGGATGATCCCTTTTAATCGATCCGTTTTTAAATAGTTCGCCAGAAGATAGGATATTTCTTCCCCATCGTCTCCCAGGAGAGCGATATTCTGACGATAGCCTTCAGAGAATCCTTTAATTCTTTTCTCTAAAGGAAATAATTTGCGCTGCCAAGATTCATGTTCGTGCATGTCCATAGAGACTGACTTTATTCTCTTCCTCTGCTAGCTACGAGATACCGTAATGGATTTTGAGGAAGATGCCCTTTCCTAATTTCAAAGTGGAGTATATACCCTTCACTATCGGAGGGACCCACTTTACCGATTACCTCTCCTCTTTTTACGCGATCCCCTTCTTGCGCAGAGACGGTACTTAAATTTGCATAGATGGTATAGAATCTGTGCCGATGTTTTATAATCAACGTGTTGCCCCAACCTCTTAGATAATCAGAAAATACAACTTCTCCTTCGGCGGAAGTTTTTACATGAGCATCGGTTGCGCTTTTAATGTTTAATCCGTTATTTACTACATTATTGATGTTTTCTCCAAACGCATTAATCACCTTACCTTCCAGAGGCCACAAAAAGCTCAGGCCAGCATATTTCGTTGTGCACGGAGGAATGACAATGTATCGGCCTGATTTGAGTTTGCGGGGAGAAGAGATCTTATTTTCTCTCATTATCTCTTCAACGCTCACACCGTACTTTTTAGAGATATTCCAAAGAGAGTCTCCGTGCTTAACGAGGTAGTATTGCCTTTTTCTTAAAGGGGTTGGATAGTAATATTCATCTTGAGCGACCCTTTGAGGTGCACAAGCAGAAAGGGCGAGAATAATTATGGATGAAGACAAAATTCTAAACATTATAAAAAGACGAAAGTAGGTTATCAAAGAATAGAGTATATATATTATCTTAAATTAAAAAAATTTCAACTAAAAATTTTCTCTTCTAACCTATTCTGTATCATTGAGATATCAATTTAGATAATAGAAGATTTCGAATAGGCGAACACTGATACCTGTTGCAAAAAATCAATCGGGTGAGCGGTCAATTCGACTATGCAATTCTTCTTCGCTTGTAGCTCGAAAAATTACAGTCTCATTAAAGCGGGCGAGCGGAATCGAACCGCCGTTACTAGCTTGGGAAGCTAGTGTTCTACCATTGAACCACGCCCGCGTCGCTATGCTCATTTGTTCGCGTCGCTCCTCATAGGGGCGCTGCCCCTTCTGATGCTCAGCTCGCAACATTATCAAAGAAGAAATTCTCGCTTCGCGGTCAACCCCGAAGCGCTCTCGACGAAGAAAATATTGTTGAAATAAACAACTACCATTGCCCGCCACATTTAAATTTGGTTATTTAGGCGGGTCCGCCGAAGTTGTAAAACTTAGGTGGAAACCACGCCCGCGTCGCTACGCTCATTTGTTCGCGTCGCTCCTCATACGTGAGAGAGTTATTATCAGTCGCTATGAGCTATCAGCTATGAGCTATTTCAGGAGGTTGCAGTGTTCGGAAATTTTTAAAGAGCAGAATTCCCCGCACATCGTACAGATATCAGAAGCAATATCTGTCGTTTGTCTATATCCTCTTGCTTTTTTTTCATCGATAGTAAGGGGAAAAAGCTTTTGCCAATCTCGTTTTGCGCGATATAGAGAAATTTGATAATCTTTTTTCCACTCCTCTTTAAAACGCAGAAGGTTTACGGAATGGGCAGCAATCTTTGCAGCAATTACTCCATCTTTAATATCGTCTATACTGGGATGACGTAAGTGTTCTGCGGGAGTAACCACACATAAAAAATCTGCTCCCCAAAGAGCCGCCAATGCTCCGCCAATGCTTGCAGTGATGTGATCATAACCGGCAGCAATATCTGTAGGCAGTGGTCCTAAGATGTAGAAGGGTGCGCCGTTGCACACTCGTTTTTGGAGCCACACATTGAAACCAATTTCGTCCAATCGTATATGGCCGGGTCCTTCTACCATAACCTGGACTCCTCTTTTTCTACACCGTTTTACCAATTCCCCGAGGACATAAAGTTCAGAGAGTTGCAATCGGTCAGTTGAATCGGCAATTGCTCCTGGTCTGAGAGCATCACCTAAACTCAATGTGATATTGTAGTTTTTGGCCAATTCGAGTATCTTGTCAAAATTTTCATAGAGGGGATTTTCTCTTTGATTGACATACATCCAGCGGCTAAGTATTGCCCCTCCTCTACTTACAACCCCTCCCACCCTTTTCTTTTTCTGGATCATTTTGAGTGATTTTTTTAGAATTCCAGCATGGATAGTGAAAAAATCGACACCGTCCTTTGCTTGTTGAACGAGTACATCCCATAGCGTATCGAAGCTCATTGCTTCGAATGTCATTTTTTGGCGCTCTGCTTGGAGGGCAGCTTCATATATCGGGACGGTTCCTACTGGAATCGTTGATCTCTGAATTATCTCTCTCCTGATTTTTGCAATATTTCCGCCTACACTGAGATCCATAACAGTATCTGTACCGCACTCTATGGCTATGTGGAGTTTTTTCAGTTCGTCTTCAACCTCGCGTCTCTCTGTAGAAGTTCCTATATTCGTATTTGTCTTCACGCGAAGGCCTTCTCCGATCGCAGTTGGTTTTTTTATTTCTTTTGTTTTGTTTAAGGGAATGACGATCTTGCCCTTTTTGAAATTCTTCTCCAAATATCCAGGAGCAACACTTTCCTGCTTTGCAATTTTCTTTAGGAAGCTTTTTTTAAACATTGTTTTATGACCTTTGTATATTTTGAGGGATTTTGAGCCAAAACAATACCGTGACAGAGTGCGATGTTGCGAATGCCCACAGAACAGAGATATTTTAGATTCTCCAAGGTGATTCCGCCAATACCAAATAGTGGTTTGCGAACTCTTTTCAAGAATTCTTTTAGCTCTCGGTGTTGTAGAGGCACAAGATGAGGTTTGGTGATTGTTCTAAACAGCGGACCCACACTTAGATAATCTATTTCTTCTTTCTGAAATTTTTTCAGTTCATCAAGAGAATGTACGGTCTTGCCAACAATTTTACTTTTTCCAATAATTTTACGTGCCTGGAGCACCGGTATATCCTCGGCTCCCAAGTGAACACCATCGGCGCCACAGAGGTATGCGATGTCAGCGCGGTTATTTACAAGGAAAATTTTTTTTCTTGCATGGACAGCTTTCCCCAAGTGAGTTGCTAACTTCAAAAATTCTCTATCTGGGGATTCACCGAATCGAAGCTGGAAGATGTCTGCCCCAGCGCATGCAAGCTTCTCAGCCAGTCTCACAATATTATATGGTGTTTTTTCGACGACGCTTTTGTCTAAGATGATGTAGAGAAGGCCATTTAAGGAGAATATTTTTTTCAAGGGTATATATTTCATAGCGCATCTTTTTCATCGTTGCTACCTTCGAAGGCAAAATAATTTTAAAGAACTCTTCCATTACCCGCAGAGATTCTTTTGCCCGTTGGATATTGATGTATATAAGGTCAGAGAGGTTCTCTCTTTTAATTTCTAGGTGGTCGATCTTTCTTCCTAAATCAGCCCTTGAGTCCCTATGCAGGATACCTTCTTTTACGACAGGGCTTTGAGCTACTTCGTCTAAGTCGTGTCGCAACTTCCTGATTCGTTTTCGTAACGCATCGTCCTGAAGAATAAATCTGAAAATGTCTTCCGCTACCCTTAAGCCTTCTTTACAACGATTGTAATTTGCATCAATTACCCGTACAATGCCTTTTTTCATAAAATCAAATATCAAAAATATTTTTTATTTTTGGTTTTTTATTTTTTCAATTATCTTTGTTGTAGAATATTCCCCCTGAAGCTTTACCCGGAATACTTTCTTGACAAATTCTCTGCCTATAATTGCATCGTGTCTCCAGTCCCCTCCTTTCACGAGGTAGTCTGGTTTAATTTCTTGAATTAATTTATGCGGGGTGTTCTCGCTGAATACAACAATATAGTCGACGTACTCGATGGCCTCTAAAATACATTTCCGCGCATTCTCATCTAAAATCGGCCTTCTTTCATCTTTTATTTTTTTTACTGATCTATCTGAGTTTAATCCCACAATGAGGATATCTGCCCTTTTTTTTGCTTCCCGTAAAACTTTGATATGTCCGGGATGGAGAACATCGAAACAGCCATTTGTGAAGGCTATGCGCTTTCCCCGCTTCTTAAGCGTATTCACAATTTTTTTAATCTGTGAGGAAGTTTTTATTTTACCCATAGTACGCCATAGTTGTGCACACAATATTATTTTTGCCTATGGTTTGGATCGGGAATTTCGAATCTGTTTATGTAAGGCGTTCCTCCACTATCGCACAGATTATATGCCCAACTAAAATATGTATTTCTTGGATTCGCGGTGTATCAAAGGAGGGTATTATCAAAGATACATCTATAATTTCTTTAAGGTCTCCTCCGTCCTTACCTAAAAACCCTACCGTTTTCATTCCCAGTTCTTTTGCGCGTTGCACCGCTTTTATTATATTGAGCGACTGCCCAGATGTTGATATCCCCACGACTAAATCTTGAGGGGCTCCCAATGCTTCTATTTGGCGAAGGAAGATATCCTCAAAGCCGAAATCATTGCTAACCGCGGTGATAGTAGAGGTGTTGGTAGAAAGCGCAAGAGCCGGCAAGGGATTTCTTTCTCTGTTAAACCTTCCCACAAATTCGGCTGCAAGGTGTTGTGCATCAGCAGCGCTGCCCCCATTGCCCATGAAAATTATTTTCCCTTTTTTCTTCAAAGTAGCAATGAATAACGATGCAATTTCCTGAAGCGCTTTGTGGTTTGCTTCTAAGAGGTTGACCGCTTCTTTATGCTTTTTGATAGATTCTTGAATTAATTTCTCCATATCGAGCCCCCATTATGAGTATCAGCCAAAAAATATCTTTGCGATTTCATACAATTTCAAGTCAAGAGTTTTTAATGCTGCGGTTGCTTCTTTGAGGGGAACATCAACAATGTCATTGCCCTTTAAACTTACCATTCTGCTGAATTTGGCCGCTTTTACTAATTCGTAGGCTTTTACTCCGTATCGTGTCCCCAGCACTCTATCAAATGCAGTAGGAGAACCTCCCCTCTGAATGTGTCCCAGAACAGTTACCCGTGTCTCATAGCCTGTTTTGGTTTCTATAATTTTTCCGAGAGTGTGTCCTATGCCTCCTAACCGTACATGGCCAAATTCATCTAATTTTTTCTCTTGGGTGAATAAATCCTCGTCTTTAAAACTTCCTCCTTCAGAGACAACCACAATGCTGAAGTTTTTCCCACGCTCATGCCTTTTCTTAAGCGATTCGCACACCTCTTCAACATCGATGGGGATTTCTGGAACTAAAATGTAGTCTGCCCCTCCGGCAATCCCAGCGTAGGTAGCAATCCAACCCGTATGTCTTCCCATAACTTCTACTACCATTATTCTGTTGTGAGACTCAGCGGTGGTGTGTAATCTATCTATGCATTCCATCACAATATTCACTGCCGTATCAAACCCAAAGGTAAAATCCGTTGCGCCTAAATCATTATCAATTGTTTTTGGTACGCCTACCACACCGAGCCCTTCCTTACATAATTTTGTTGCAACCCCTAAGGTATCCTCTCCGCCTATGGTAATTAAGGCATCTAATCCCAGAGCTTTAAAATTCGCTTTTGCAGCTTCTGGGCCACCTTCTTTTTTGTATGGGTTGGTGCGGGATGTTCCTAAAACTGTTCCACCTTTCGGGAGTATCCCTGAAACAGAACTTAAGGTTAATTTTATGTAGTCCTTCTCGATGAGTCCTTTCCACCCATATCGTATTCCGATAACTTCGTCGTCTTGGCTAATTGCTTTTCTTACGATAGCGCGTATTACAGAATTTAAGCCTGGACAATCTCCACCACCTGTCAGGATGCCAATTTTCATCGTCTACCTCCTAGTGCTTGGGCTTTTTCGCCTTTCAAAAACGTCCACTACTTCTTTTAAGATATGCAATCCTTCATCGAGTTCTTCCCTCGTGACATTAAGCGCGGGCATAATTCTTAAGACATTTTGATGTGTAGAGTTCATTATTAACTGTCGCTTAAGACACTCTAAAAATAGAGGGTACGAATCACAGGCAAGCTCTATTCCTACCATAAGACCCATCCCTCGTATTTCCTTAATGATATGACATTGTTTCTTGATTCTTTCCAGTTGGTTAAATACATAGGCACTCATACCTGTTACATTATTCAAAATTTTTTCCTCCTGAATAATTGTGAAGGCTTCTTGAGACGCGCTACATACAAGCGGAGAGCCTCCAAAGGTTGAGGCGTGTAATCCCGGTTTCATTATATCAGCAATTTTTCTTTTGACAACTAAAGCGGAGATAGGTAGACCCGCGCCTAAGCCTTTGGAGAGGAGCATTATATCAGGAGTTACTCCGTAGTGTTGGTAACAAAATAATTTTCCTGTTCGGCCCATTCCTGTTTGAATCTCATCAATAATAAGCAGAAGCTTATTTTTTTGGCACAGATCTTGAATTTTTTTTATATAGTGCCTCTTAGCAACATTGATTCCGCCTTCCCCCTGAATTAATTCTATCATTACCCCCACTGTCTTTTTGGATATCTTCTTGAGAAGACTTTCCAGATCCCCAAATCGCACCTCTTTAAATCTTGGAAGAAGAGGCTTGAAGGGTTGTTTATATTTCTTTTGGCCAGTCGCTGAGAGTGCACCAAAAGTTCTTCCATGGAAAGAGTTCGTCATGGTGATAATTTCATATCGTCCATTCCCATAGAGTCGGCTAAACTTAATCGCTCCTTCTACTGCTTCCGCACCTGAATTTGCAAAAAATACTTTTGCAGGATATGAACGTTCCACAATTCCTTTTGCCAAGAGGGCTTGCTCTTCTTGGTAGAGGTTGTTGGGAAGATGGATTAATTTCTTTGCCTGAGCGCTGAGTGTTTTTGCAATCCGAGGATGGCAGTGGCCCAATATCGCGGTTCCCCACCCCGGGAATAAATCTAAATAGCGCTTTCCACTTTTGGCCCAAAGCCAACTCCCCCTACCTTTGGTAAAAATCGGACCTATCCTGGTATAAGTGGGAAGCGTATATTTCTCAAACATATTTTTTGTAGCATGCGAACTCATTGGCAATCCTCTCCCCTACTGTGTGATTTCAGTTCCTACACCTTCGTTAGTAAATATTTCCAACAGAATTGCGTGAGGAACTTTTGCATCAATAATATGGGCTTTACTTACCCCAGTTTGAATTGCTCCTACCGCTGCTCGTACTTTCGGAATCATCCCTTCGTCAACGACTTTCTCCCCTATTAACTCCTCTGCTTCCTTTATTGTCAAGGTAGAAATGAGTGAGCTTTCATCGCCGGATTTTCTCATCACACCTAACACATTCGTTAAAAGTATTAACTTTTCAGCTTTTAATTGAGAAGCCAAGAAAGACGCAACTTCATCAGCATTGATGTTGAAAGTTGTACCGTCTCCAGAAGCCCCCATTGGTGCGATTACAGGTATTGCCTTTTTTGCTGTCTCCTTTAGCTGACGTACATTGCAGTTTATCATTTCCCCCACAAATCCTAAATCTTTTTTACTCTGCTTCTTTACCGCTGTTAAAATGCCGCTTTCCCTCCTAAGGCCTTTCGCAGGCGCTTTTTGGGAGTTAATCTCTTGGACAATTAAATCATTAAGTTTATTGAGTTCTTCCTCTACAATTTTTAAAGTGAACTCATCCGTGACTCTCATGCCCTCGACAAACCGCGTAGTTACTTTACATTTTTTTAACCTCTCGGTGATATCTGGACCGCCCCCATGTACGAGAATTGGTCTTATCCCTGTATATCGTAAAAATGCAATATCTTCGAGCACAGATTTTCGTATCCTCTTCTCTCCTAAAATTGAGCCACCGTACTTTATCACGAAAATCTTCTCGTGGAACTTTTTTATGTACGGGAGTGCCTCGATGAGTATTCCCGCTTTTTTTATCGCCTCTTCAACCATTGACCGCCTCTTGTCTACTTTGCGTATTAGCTGTATCCTGCATTGAACTTAATGTATTGAGGTGTTAAGTCTGATGTGTACGTTCTCCACTGTGATTTTCCTCTTTTCAAATGTATAACTATTTTTGCCTCTTTTCTTTTCAAATTGGTGGATTGGATAGAAATATTCTCTTTTGCTTTGATGCCTGCTTGTCCTAACGCAGCAGCAATTCTCCCCCAATTAGGAGAAGCTCCCCAAAGGCTGCATTTCAAGAGAGTTGAACTTGCCACAGCTAAAGCAGCTCTTTTTGCTTCCTCTTTGCTTTTTGCCCCCCTTACTTCAATTTCTACAAATTTTGTCGCTCCTTCTGCGTCTTTGACAATCATTTTGGCTAACCCCAAACACACATTTCTTATTGCATGTCCAAAGGCATTTGTCTGGTGATTGTTGAGAGAGATTTTGCCACTTGTCAAGAAACAAACGTTGTCATTGGTGCTCATACAGCCATCCACACTTATGGAATTGAAACTTTCTTCAACCGCAGCCTGGGTTATGTTTTTAAAGAGCGCAGGCTTAATACGTGCATCAGTAAGGATAAATGCGAGCATAGTAGCCATTTGCGGGTGAATCATTCCCGCACCCTTGGCAAAGCCAATTATATGGACATCTTTTTTCTGTAAGGGGACTTTTGCGAAAGCAATTTTTGTAAATGTATCAGTTGTGAGAATGCTCGAAGCAAACATATCTATCTTTTGGTCTAATTGTTTTATAAGACCAGCCAAGTTTTTTACTATTTTTTCTTTAGGGAGTTTCTTTCCGATAATTCCCGTAGAGGCAAGAAGAATATTTGCCTTTTTTGTACCCAATGCATGAGCAAGGCAAGAAGCTATCTCTTCGGTATGTTTTAGCCCTTGGCTGTGGGTGAAGCAATTGGCGTTGCCACTATTGACTAAGACCGCTTTAATGGGATTATGTATATTTTTTTTACTGAACATTACCGAGTATGAGGGGTTCGCATTTGTGGTGAAGAAACCTATAGCAGAGGCAGGCTCCTGGCAACAGATTAACCCTAGATCGAGCCTTTTCTTTTTTATTCCGCAGTGAACTGCCGAGAGTAGAAACCCCTCGGGCAGTTTGGCACTTTTGGAACTCTTTTTATAGTGTGTAATATGGTGCGTACTCATTCTTACAATACTCACAGTATTTTTTTATATCGGTGGGTTATACTAATCCGAGCGTTTGCTTCCAACCACACATTATATTCATATTCTGAACTGCTTGGCCGCTTGCCCCTTTGATAAGGTTATCAATGCAGCCTACAATAACAATCTTCTTTTCTTTCACCGCAATTCCGATATCACAATAGTTTGTCTCCAGTGTATTTTTTAGCTGAGGGAGGTCATCAAAAACTCTCACAAAATACGCGCCTTTATAATGTTTTTTATAGAGAGAGATGAGCGCACTGTGAGAGAATTTCCTTTTTAACGTACCATAGGCAGTAATAAGTATACCCCTCTCTATGGGGAGAAGATGGGGGCTAAAGTGCACACTTATTTTCTTTTTCGAAATTTCTCCCAGAATGTGATTCATTTCAGGAAGATGCTGGTGCTCAAACACTTTGTATGCGCGTACGTTTTGAGCAAGATGCGCATAGTGATAGTCTAAAGAAGCGTGCCTGCCTGCACCAGTAATGCCTGATTTTGCATCGATAACAATATCCTCTTTGTTGAGAATGCCCTCTTTTAACAAGGGAGCAAGAGAGAGTATAGAAGCTGTAGGATAACAGCCTGGATTGGCGATTAATTGTGCTCCTTCAATGTTCGATGCAAAAAATTCTGGGAGCCCATACACTGCCTCTTTTAAATTCTTTTTATCTCTGTGTTCGGTGCCATAGTAATGCTTATAGACAGATGAGTTCTTGAAACGGTAGTCTGCAGAGAGGTCAATTACGCGTTTGCCTCCTTTTAAAAAATAGGGGGCATAGAGGAAGGAAACTCTGTGCGGCAGAGCTAAAAATACTATATCCGCAGCCGCAAGTGCCTTCTTTAAATTTAAGTTGTCACACACCAAATCGATCTTTCCTTTAAAATGAGGAAATAGCGAAGCAAAATAGAACGGCTTCTGCACTTTCGCAGAAATATAGCTGATTGTTACTTTTGGGTGTTTCAGGAGGATGTCAATTAATTTCTCCCCCGTAAATCCCGTAGCCCCAATTACTGCTACTTTCATCTCTAAAATCCTCTCCTCTTCTAGGGGGTTTCTGGCCCCGCTCCTCTATAATGATAGATATAATAAACCAAAATCCTTTCTGCGTCAATATAATTTCTCTTGATAAAGAGTGGATATTATGTGTGTGCTTCAAAAGATGGGGTCTTTGGGGGCCTGCCGGCTATACAGAGGGGTGCTTTTCTCAAAAAAAGGTATCTAATTACTTACTTTTTTTGAATTTCTTCCTATATGTATTGGCAACTTTTACTATCCTCTTCAATGATGTTTCCACTTCCGGCATCTTGCGCGTTTTTAAGCCACAGTCAGGATTTACCCAGACATTACGCGCGCCAAATATTTTGATGCTCTTGTTGAGTATTCGTCTTATTGTTTTTTCTTGAGCGGGGCATTGAGAGTGAATATCCCACACTCCTGGACCAATTGCTCTGTGAAATTTTACGCCTTTAAAGGCATCGAGAATTTTCGCTTGTTCTCGAGCCGTTTCAATCGTAATCACATCAAAATTCATCTTCAATATCCATTTGATGATTCCTTCAAAATCAGAATAGCACATGTGGGTATGGATTTGTGTTGTCGGAGCCAATTGAGAGGTGAGGTTGAAAGCCCTCACTGCCCATCGAAAGTATGAATCTCGCTTTTCCTTTTTTAAGGGAGCAAATTCCTTCATTGCCGGTTCATCTATCTGAATTATTTTGATGTCCTTTTTGATGAGTTCTTTTGCTTCTTGGTTGAGAGCCCTGGCGAGTTCAAAAGCAATTTCATGCAAAGGTTCATTCCGTAAATTGTAACTCCAGGCAAGAATAGTGATCGGTCCCGTGAAAATACCTTTCATGGGTTTGGGGGTTATGCTTTGGGCATAATATATCTCCTTTACGGTTAAGGCAGCGTCTCTTTTTATGCGAGCATAGATTATAGGAGGTCGGTATACTCTCGTTCCATATGAAATAATCCATCCATTCTCTGTAGTGAGGAAGCCATTTAATTTTTGGGCAAAGAATTCTACCATATCAGTTCTTTCAAATTCACCATGGACCAATACATCAAGACCGATATCCTCCTCCACCCCAATAAGTTTCGTTATCTTGTCTCTGATGAAACGGTCATAGTCGCCTATCGAAAGTCTACCTTTCCTATAAGCAAGACGCGCCTTTCTTAGTTCTTTGTCTTGAGGAAAACTCCCGATAGTAGTAGTTGGAAAGAATGGCAGGCGTAAATTTTTCTGTTGAAGGTTTTTCCTCTTGAGAAATTCTCTCTCTTTGATAGAAAGGGTATCGAATGTCCCCGGCTGAGAGTGGACAATTGTTTTATTTACCGCTTTGCTCCATGTCGTTGCTTCATCGCCTCTTCCTGCCACCACTTCCTTCAGGAGGTGCAGTTCATAGAGCTTTTCCTTTGCAAAGCTCATTCTCCGCTTTATGTAACTTTCAGTACTGGTTTCACCCTCAAGCGTCACCGGAAGATGATAGAGAGGGCAACTGTTTGCGAGGATAATATTTGTTTCCTTAATCTTGGCTGCCTTTTTTATTGAATCAAGAAACTGGGCCTTGTGTAAGATATGTGCCCGTTGCACAGATCGACCATCAATAATTCCGCAGATGAGTTTTTTGTCTTTAGGGAACCCTTTCTTTCTTAATATTTTTATATTTTGCTCTCCGGCGATAAAGTCGAGCCCTAACCCATACACAGGGAGTTCATAGAGAGCGTCTAAGAAATCCACGCTCTCATAGTATGTCATAAGATTCACATTCAGTTTTGGCGTAAGCATCTTTTTATAATTTTTCACAATGAGATCGATTTCCTTTTGAGGAAGATTAAGGCAAAAAGCTGGTTCTTCGATATGGAGAGAGTCCACATTTTGCTTTTCTAATTCTACAAATAACTCTTTGTATGCCCGACAGAGTTCGACAAACGCCTTATCGAAGTTTTCTTTTACTCTACTCAGTTTCAGAAACGTATAAGGCCCAACCAAGAAGAGAGGGTTGCCGCGGAAGGAAAAGAACGTATTGAAATAAAAAAGAGGCTTGTTCCATCTGAGGCGAAATTTTGCTTTACTGCTTACTGAAGGGACAAGGTAGTGGTAGTTGGTATTGAAGTATTTTTTTAACTCTAAAGCGTATCGTCCCCGTGCATACGCAAAGTACTCATCAAAGTTTTTGAATCGATATATTCCAAAAATTAGAGCGGTATCAAAAATGTTATCATAATAGGTGAATTCTCCCAAGGGGAATGTATCTACATGGCTCTTGTAATAAGAAATTCTTTCTTTCTCTACTTCATTCAAAAGAGAAATTAGTTCTTTTTCAGTAATCTTTTTTTCCCAGAAATCTTCGATATGCTTTTTAAATTCTTTGTTTTTCCCTAAGCGGGGAAATCCATACGCGTATGTGTGCATTCTTTGCTCCTAAATTGGTGATGATTAGAGGGTTTCTTTGGCAAGTACCCTTCTTGCGAGAAAGTACTCATATGCTCCAAAGAGAATTCCTACATATATGAAATTTCCTATAAGCGATGTCCGAAAGAAAGGGATGGCTCGCATATAGCACTGCAGTAACCCCTCAGGTGTATGAGGGTACCAACCCATAAGCCATACTCCGAAATTGGTAATGACAAAGAAAAGAAGGGAGGAAGAGAGAGTGTAGAGGGCTGTATTGGCAAAGGTTTTTCGTTTCCTGAGGTATGTACCGAGAAGATAGATGAGGAGGATTGATGACCATGTGAAGATGACTGTACTATGTAGACCGATGATAAGATCAGAGAGAATATAGATACTCAGCGGTAAGAGATAACCATACTTTTTATTCCAGTATACTCCTGAGAAAAGCGCAACTGCGACCAGAGGAGAAAGGTTAGGTATGTGCGGAAGAAGGCGCGAGGATATTCCAATAATAATAAATACAATTGCCAGCCACATGACAGTTTATATTATCAAACAATTACAGGTTGTCAATAACAATTTCTCTTATAGCATCGTGAATAATCCCATTTGATGCAATGTATCCTACAGTTGTATGAGAAAGTGGTTTTCCTTTCAGGTTCGTCAGCGTACCTTGGGCCTCGGTGATGATGCATACTGCCCCAGCAAAATCCCAAGGCCGGTCATGAAATTCTACTGCGCAATCTAATTTTCCCTCAGCGATATAACTTAATGTTCGTGCCGAAGAGCCAAACATCCGTATGTTAAAAACTTCTTTTGCGAGAACTCCGAGAGTCTTGAGCATCACTTGAGGTGAGTATCGTATGCTCGAATCAAACGCAATAGAGCAATCTTTTAAGTTGGCATGTTGCGATACAGAAATTTTCTTATCATTCTTGTATGCGCCACCGGCCTCCTGGCCCACATATAATTCATCCTCTACGGGCATGTAAATAACCCCTCCCACAAATTTCTCTTTATGCACAATTCCAATCGAGACCCCGAAGAGGGCGATGTTACGAATATAATTGTGGGTTCCATCAAGAGGGTCGATAATCCATAAATATTCGCTGTTGGTGTTTTGCTTTCCCCCCTCTTCAGCGAGGATTCCGTGATGAGGAAATTGTGCTTTGATTCTTTCCACAATTATTTTTTCTGCCTCGCGATCGAGATTCGTAGCAAGATTGCGGTCGCCCTTACTCTCTATGTGGCTAATTTTTCCAAAATTGGCCAAAAGGAAATCACCGGCAGTTTTTGCCGCCGCAATTGCGGTATTGATAATATCACTCATTTGAGCCTCCCTAAAGGCATAAGATACAAAGGAGTTTCTGGTATGCGAAGGATTTCTTTAACCTCCTCATCAGCGAAAGCGCCTATTGCAACGGTGCCTAAGCCTAAGGCTGTTGCCTCCAAATAAACATTTTGACCTGCATGACCAATTTCTATATCGACGTATCTTCTTCCCCTTGCTCCGTAGTGAGAAGTGGTCATTTGATAATCTGCGCAGATAATAAGTATCGCAGCCGCATTCTTGATCCATGCCTGATTCAAACAAGCTCTACAGAGAGGGCTACGGATATCTTCAGTGTTGATACAGCGTAAAGAGTGGCCCTCGCAGTTGTACCTGTAGAGGCCCTTTTGTACCCCCTCTATCTGTCCCGCTACTATATAGATCGCTAAAGGGTAACAGGCGCCTGCGCTTGGTACGGTTAATTTCGCCCATCGATTTTTGCCGGAGCTTGCCCAGAGAGTTTGAGATACCTGCTGCAGAGTAAGTGCCCCCGGCACGTACGTTCGTATGGATTTTCTGTTATCGAGGAGTGTTTCGAGAGAAATTTTTCCTTCTTTTTTTGGGGAAGGCAATTTTATTTCTTTCGATTCAAAAGACCCCTTAGAGTTGTAATTTTTCATCTCAATCCCTTCTTAAGAGTAGTGTATTGTAGAATTATATCACTGGTTATCAAAAAATCCACAAGAAAGCTCTCTTGGTTGAAGAGACGCAATCTCTTGGGTTCACCCCTCCCTTTAATGTCGTCGGCGAATCCTCTTGAGGATACGTTGGGTTTCTTTTTGGACTATTTCTTCTTTCAGCTTCCGTCTCTTATCAAAAGTATGTTTACCCCGGGCTAAAGCAATTTCTATTTTGGCAATACCCTTCTCGTTAAAGTACACCTTGAGTGGGATGAGAGTAAACCCTTTCTGTGTGACAAGCCCAAATAACCGCTTTATTTCTTTTTTGTGCAGGAGTAATTTACGTACTCTTTTTGGATCAGGCCTGAAATAAGAGCTTTTTTCGAATTCAGGTATATGCATGTTGTAGAGAAAGACTTCCCCAGCCTCTACTCTACCGAAACTTTCCCCAATCGAACACCCCCGAGTTCGCAAGGATTTTACCTCGTCACCTTTCAGCTCAATTCCTACCTCATAGGTTTCGATAATTTGGTAATTGTGTCGCGCTTTTCTGTTTGTGGCAGCAACTTTCATAGAATTATAATGAGTAACCGGATATCTTCGAAAACAATTCAATCCACAGGGGAATCGTACACATACCTACTATATGAGTGAAGAACACCCCTTGAGAGATAAATTCTGTTTGACGTCTGTGCCAGTGTGCAATAATGGGTAGAGACATTGCTGACGGCATAGAAGCCTCAATGATGAGAAAGAGCCCCAAGAGAGAATATATTTTAAAGTTTACGATCACCAAGAGCGCAAGAGCTGGTACGATGACTAATTTTAAAAGACTGATACCCAAAAGAATCCTTAAGCGTTCATAGATATTTTTCAGTGAATCCTTTGCCAGCCAACCCCCTAATATTATCACCGAGAGTACAAAACTTGTTTCTCCGACCATTCTTACTGGAGCAAGAATAAATGTTGGGATGAATCGCGCACATTTTAGATACACCAGGAGCAGTGAAATGATTATGCTTATTACCGGCGGGGTAAGCAGAGTGTTCATTTTAAATTTATCCTCTCTATGCCTGAAGATGAGGAAGCTGCCTATTGACCACATGAGAATGTTAAACCCAAGAATATAGAAGAACACATAGAGAAGGAAAGTATCCTTTTGAGGGAAGGGAAGTAAAAAAAATGCTATGTTCATGGGCAAATAACCACAGTTCTGAAAGCTCACTAAACTTATAAATTCTCTCCGTAAGGCTGGTCGTACCAAAAAACAGCTGCCTCCCGAAAGAATAACCCCTAAGGCAAAGAATAGAAAACTTAGGACAACAAATACCCAGAAGTGCGGCTTAAGTGCAGGATTGAAGCCTTCGACAATGCGGGAGAATATTAACGATGGTACGGTGAAATTTACAACAAAGAAAGTGAGAAATTGTAACGTCGCCTCCTTAATAATTTTCTTTCGAAAGAGATAGAATCCTAATGCAGCGATTAACGATAGCTTTACGATTGTGCTCACCATTTCTGTCATGGATAAAATTATAACACACCCGATGTGGTTGACCAAGATAATAAAAGTAGTTCCTGAACAGGCATTTTTTTGATATAATCCCTATCGAATCTACTATATTTGCCCTCGTGGCGGAATTGGCAGACGCGCTAGCTTCAGGAGCTAGTTCCTGCAAGGGAGTGGAGGTTCAAATCCTCTCGAGGGCAAGTTTTAATCTGGGATGCTGTAGGTAGAAACCCGTGAGAGCTCAACCCTCTCCTCCGGCATGGTTTTTATAGCGTATATTTCTTCATCGGTAATTCTTCAGGGTTGACCACAACGCGATCCCTGTTCTCTTCTTTGATATTCTTCAGGGTGACAGCGAGGCGATTTAGACTTCTTTGGTTCTCTTATGAGCCGAAGCGTCAAGAGGGACAGAGTCCCTATGAAGCGGCATATGAAGAACCCTTGAAACCAAACAGATGGCTATCCAGAGATGCGTCAGCCGGAGGCTGACTCAAGAGCTTTGACGTAACGATTTCGCGAAATACATTGGGAACGAAGAAACGAACGAAGTGAGATGCCGCAGGAGAGGTGTCCGAGTCTGGTTTAAGGAGCTGGTTTCGAAAACCAGTGTGGGTTTATACTCACCGGGGGTTCAAATCCCTCCCTCTCCGCGTTTTTTGTTATTTGTAAAGTGAGGGGGAGATAATCATTCGCTCATATAACTTTACAGGGTAAATGAATAAAAATATATACATCTGGCTTTCTCTTTTTTGTTTGGCGATACTGGTTGCAATTCATGTTTTTCTTGCTGTTCCGCAGGCACCTTTGCGAAAAGCTATCGACTTTGAGGTTAAAGGCATAAAGATTCCGCCGAGTCCCTATGGGGAAATTTTAATATTTTTGTTGTTGGTATACGGCGCACTTTTCCTGGTGGGTTTAGGTAATATCATCGTCTTTGCGATAAGGAAAATGAGAAAAAAGCCTTTAATGGATTTCCTGAGTGCGCCAAGAGCGTTTCCTCTCTCTGGCGAGCAGGTATCTCAACTTTTTTTCCTCATCGCCTTCTTTATCTTTACTCTAACTATCGGCGAATTGCATATTATTGCTTCAGGTAGCAGAACGAATCCTTTAGCTTTCTCTTTGTTTATGAATTTATTTCTGCAGTTAGGCGTCATAATGCTTATATTGAAGTTCTTCTCCGCACGCTTTTTAGATTTTACAACCAAGAAATCACACTTCTACCCACTCTTTCAGCTCTACACAGTTACGTTGCCCTTTACTCTTGGTGCACTTATCTTAAACCGTTTCATATTAGAGGCAGTTGGCATCAGCCCCACCCTTAGTCCCGCGATGGAACTCATTTTTCTCTTGCAGGATAAACGCATGCTCGTTGTTCTTTTTCTTGAAATTGTTTTCATAGGTCCACTTGCTGAAGAGATATTTTTTAGAGGATTTATTTATACATTGGCGCGAAAACGATTTTCATTTGTAATCGCATCCCTTTTGGTCTCTCTGCTCTTTGCGTTTTTACATCGAGCGCCCCTTAATATCCTCCCACTTTTTGTTATTAGTCTCTCCCTGTGTTACCTGTATGAAAAGACCCAGAGCATTTTGGCTCCTATTATTTTTCATTCCTTTTTTAATTTTTTCAATTTATCATTCGTTCTTCTCACCAAAGGCCTTATCTAAGAAATCTCAGGCAATCGGCCACAGGCAACAGACTGGATTTTTTTGTTTAGAATTATGAATCTGAACTAATTTATATAATCTTCGACGTCGAGGGGAAGATGGAGCGATTCCTTTATCTGTCGGATTCTCTGGGTAGCATATGGGTGGGTGCGAAAGTAAGAGATGGGTCGAACGGTTTTTTTTCCTTCTTGATAAAGCTTTTCCATGGTTTTTATCCCCGCTTGAGGGTTAAAGCCCGCTTGTTGTGTGTATTTGGCAGCCAATTCATCAGCATTGAGTTCGTCTTCACGCGAGTACCCTGCTAAAATTTGAGCAAGGGCGGCAGAAACCCCTCGGGAGAATTGTGGGTCCGCGGGGGCGCGAGTTGAAGCAAGCACGAGGAGATTATAACCCAGCGCTGCTTGCAGGCGCTTTACTCCATGACGGCTCACGATATGACCAATCTCATGTGCGAGCACAAAGGCAAGTTGGTCATCATCGAGCAATTCAAGCAGTCCCTTATAAATATAGATGTATCCTCCCGGAATGCTGAAGGCATTTTTCTCATCTTTGTCAATTACATAGAAGTAGTAGTTCAATTCTTGACGATCACATACCTTGGCAATTTTTGCTCCAATTTTGGTAATGCGCTCAATGTGGTATGGATTCGAAGAAATCTCCAATTCTTTGGCGATTTTTTTTGCGATGTTCTGTCCGAGACCAATTTCTTTCTCTGTGGAGTAAAACATGATATCCTGTCGGTGAGTGCCTACATTGTACTCGGTGGTCACACAGCCACCAAGAGACAGCAAGTAGCAGGTAACAAGTAGTAAGGAGGTTGGAAATATTTTGTGGGTAGTTTCAACACATTTCATAGCAGAAAAAGGAATAGTTTAAAATCTATTTTTTCCTTGAAGCCTTCAGGAAATCGTGTTTGGTAAAAAGAGAAACAAGAGGACATCCAGCCTTTTGAAGATTTTTTTGAGCCCCTTCTTCTCTATCAACTACTACAATCGCTTTCACGACACGTATTCGCTCTGCCCCTAAAACATCGATTGCGTTTACGAGAGAAGAACCGCTGGTGGCGACATCATCGACTAAAATTACTTTTTCGCCTGTACGAAGAGTTTGACCTTCAACTAATTTCTGACGTCCATGCTTTTTTGGAGATTTCCTAATTAAGAAACCCTTTAATTTCTTTTTGTGTACATGGGCGAGAAAACATACTCCACTTACAATAGGGTCTGCTCCCAATGTGGGACCACCGATTGCGCTGACATTATCGTCTTTGATAAGACGCCATACCAGATGAGAAATTAAATATACGCCTTGCGGTGACAGGCTCACTTTTCTCACATCAATGTAGTAGTTACTTATCTTACCTGAAGATAATCGCACTCTCTTTTTAACGAAAGCGTCTCTTTTTAATCGTGCGAGCAACTCTTTTCTCATGGATAAAATTATAACCTTAAAATAAAAATCTTGCAATAATTCCTTTTTTCATATATAATTGCCCCTTGGCTTGACAGATTGCGATTGTATTTGGTGTCTTTATTTCAAAAGCATGCGCAAGAGCGGTTTTCTTACTCTCCTCAAAGTTGTTTTAGTTCTCACCTTCCTCTATTTATTCCTTGTAAGTATCGGCCTTATGGGGGTAGCATTTAGAGGATTCGGCAAAGATTTTGCCGAAAATCTAATAAAAACTACCTCCAACCCATTTATTGGATTATTTATCGGGATATTAGCAACAAGTATTGTACAAAGCTCATCGACCACTACCTCAATCGTGGTTGGAATGGTTGCCTCGGGTGTTATGACGGTAACCAACGCTGTTCCTATAATCATGGGAGCAAATATTGGGACAACTGTAACAAATATGCTCGTATCATTAGGCCATATCACGCGTAGAGAAGAATTTAAACGTGCCATCTCAGGAGCAGCAGTACATGATTTCTTTAATCTTATATGTGTGGCGATTTTATTTCCCTTAGAAATAACAACAGGATTATTGCGAAAACTTGCAGGAGGGTTATCGAATCTATTTGTTAATTGCGGAGGTATTAAATTTACCAGCCCAATGAAGATAGCCACGAAACCAACCATTCATTTCATAGAAGGCATTGCTACTAAATATTTAAATCTCCCCATCCATTTGAGTAGTATATTAAATCTCATTATATCGGTAATAATACTTTTCGTTTCGTTATATCTCATCATAAAACTCATGAAGTCTCTTGTGATAAAAAGAACAGAAGCTGTGTTAGATAATTTTCTTGGTAAAAGTGGTCTCATAGGAATCTTGGCGGGTTTGATTTTCACGAGTATCGTTCAGAGTAGTTCCATAACAACATCCATCTTGGTTCCTCTGGTTGGCGCTGGCATTCTTACGGTTGAGACGGTATTTCCCATAACTATGGGAGCTAATATCGGAACAACCACAACAGCGATTTTGGCATCATTTGCAACAGGTAATATTTCGGCTATTACTATTGCATTTGTTCATTTTCTATTTAATATGATTGGGGTTCTATTCATCTATCCAATAAAACTGTTTAGAATTATACCAATTAAATTCGCAAAGGCTCTTGGAGAGCTATCTTATAAAAAAAGACGATACGCTTTGATTTTTGTGCTGAGCGTTTTTTTTATAATCCCAGCAGTATTAATTTTTATTTCAAGATTGTTTAGGTAAAAAGGAGGGGGCGATGTTTAAAAATTTGTTACAATTCTGGAAAGGTAAAGATTTTTTAAATCAAGTGTTGGAAGATTTTAAGAATATGCTCGATGATACACAAGATATGTTCCATTCCGTATGTAAAAAGCTCATTTACAATGAAGATGAGACGGGTTTAGAAGAAGAAATTTACAGCGTCGATAAAACTGTGAATGAGCTGGAGAAAGATATCCGTAAGCGTGTAATTGAACACCTCTCTGTTCGGCCTTCGGTTGATGTGCCAACGTGCCTTCTTCTGATGAGCGTGGTCAAGGATGCGGAAAGACTGGGGGATTATTCAAAAAACCTTTTTGAGGTGACCAAGCTTTTACAGAAGCCGATAGATAAAGGTACCTATGTCAGTTTATTCAATAATATTGAGCAGGAAATCCTGGAGCTTTTCAAACAAACCAAAGATGCGTTTATTGAGTCTGATGAGAAAAAGGCCGAAATGTCGTGGAAATACGAGAGGGAGATAGCCAAAAGGTGCGATGCAATTATTGATGAGTTAGCCTTAAGTGAGCTCTCGGTGAATGAAGCTGTATGCTTTACTCTTATGGCGCGATATTTTAAGCGTACTGCAGCGCATTTGACGAACATTGCGACATCGGTAATTTTACCCTTAACTGACCTTGACTATTTTGACGAGAAAAGAAAATAGTGGCTGCCGTTAGAGTGATTTCAGGAAAGAAAATATCTTTTTATCCACAGGGGCAAGATGTAAATTCGGTATTTCTCTCAGAGAAAAAAACCCACAATCTTTACACTCCTTTGCAAGGGCCAGCCCTCCTTTTATTGAGCACCGAAATAAAAACACTTTAATTTTTTGATTCTCGCTCTCATCGTAAAACTCTGCTAACTTGCGGTCAACCGCGATATCTAGGTTAACCTCCTCCTTTATTTCTCTCTGGATTGCAGATTCGCAGGTTTCACTTTCCTCTATGCTTCCTCCGGGAAATTCCCAGAATCCTCCAAATTTATCAGTTTCTCTTCTCTGACAAAGGAGAAATTCACCCTTTCTCTCAATTAACGCAGCAACCACTACTTTTACCATTCTCTCTATCCTGTTTTCAGTAGGATATCTTTTCCAAATATATTGTCTAATCCTAAGAGGCAGTGGGGGTCGAAGTATTTTTTAAGGAGCATCATCTCGTTTATGTCTTTTTCGGTGTACATAATTTTTAAGTACGGTTTTTTTATCTTCCCAATACCGTGCTCGGCCGAAACCGTTCCTCCTAAAGAAGTTGCCTTTTGGCAGAATAGTGTAAGATACTTTCTTGCCAACAAGCCCTGTTCTTCATTTTTAGGAAGGAAATTAAAATGAAGGTGCGATTCACCAATGTGGCCAAAATTGACAAAATGAATTTTTGATTCCCCCCCCTTTCCTTTATAGAACGTATACATTTCTCTGAAATGTTCCCATGGTACAGCGATATCGGTGGCTGCTTTTATTTGATTATGCTGACGCAAGAATTCATTAATCATTTGGGGAAGGGTGTGCCGAAAATCAAACACTTTTTCTCTCTCCTTCGGAGTCTCAGCAATGATACTTTCATCCAAGGAGGCGTTATTTTTTTCTATGAGTTGAGCCCATTGTTCAAGAAGCGTGTTATAGCGCTTTTGGTCTTTTGCTTCTTGTTCAAAATACACTGCTGCTGTTGCTGAGGATGGTATAAAGGAGAATTTCTCTTTAAGCATTTCTAAGGAACGGACATCAAAGAATTCTAAGGAGGTGGCTCCCAATGAGGTGTTTTTGGTGAGGGCTCGAATTTCGGCAACAAATTCTAAGGCATCATTTTCATTTTTGAAAAAAACCAATCCATCAAAGGCATGCGGTGGAATTTGCTGAAGCATGAGTGTACATGATGTGACGATTCCTAAAGTTCCTTCAGCCCCACAGAATAAGTCAATTAAATCTATGTTATCTGCTACGAAGTAACCTGCTTGAGATTTTACGCGTGGCATGGTGTAGGCGGGAAGAGAAAATTGGTATTTTTTGCTTTTCTGCTCAAAGTCAAAGACTCTTTTCTTGGAGGTAATCCCCCCTCGCTTAAGCGTAAACGTATCGGCTGTTGGCAGTACCACCTCACACTCTTTTATATAATTTCTAATAGATCCATAACCAAAGCCCCTGACTCCAGAGGCGCACGTGGAAATCGCCCCCCCTACAAATGCTAACGATTCTGTAGGGGATGCCCGGAGGGTTAAATTAAATTTATTTGCTTCTCTTTCGAGTTCTTCTAAGGATACCCCCGCTTCCAAGCTCACAGTTCTTTTCTCTTTATCAATATCTATTATCTTCTTCAAGTTTTCCAGAGATATAACCACCCCCGCTAGGGGGACACAGCCGCCAGTTGTTCCGGTTCTTCCAGACGATATAGTATAAGGGATTTTCTTTTCTCCCCACTCTCTTATCATCGAAATAATTTCGTTTCTCTCTTGAGGAAGGTAGAGCGAAGAGGCAGTACCTTTAAGATTAGAGGTATCTTCTAAATAACTAGAGAATTCTTCTCTTTTCTGTTTGGTGATCATAAATCTTTGGAGGTGCGAGCTTAAAACTCGAAGTTTACACTAAAGGCAAGAGCTTCGCTATCGAAAAATTGACCCTCTATATTCAACCACACTTTCTCATTCAAAGGGATGTCGAAGCCAAATATGAGCCCTATTGATTTTGCGCTGTCTGACATTCTTCTTTTTCGGTCTTCCTCTACCCAGTGTATGTAATCAATCCGTGACCACCGCGTTCCGACATAGGGGGTGATGGAAAAAATCTGGTATGATCCCAGAAGAGATACCTGCCAGTCATCTAATATAGCTTGATTTTTCTGGTGCCCCAGGCGGACTCTTCTGGGATGCACACTTATATGCTGAAATCCAAAAACAACTTTTACCTTCTCTTCCTCATAGAGCCTTAGGCGTATGCCGTATCCGCCGGCAAATCCAGAGGGATAATCAACCTCATCTTTCTCGAAGGGGTGCTGCTTAATGTTTCCTGCCCCACCTTTTAGATCAATCGAAAGCCAATCATA
The DNA here is from genome assembly GCA_020343695.1 of Candidatus Omnitrophota bacterium. Taxonomy (GTDB): domain Bacteria; phylum Omnitrophota; class Gorgyraeia; order Duberdicusellales; family 4484-171. The sequence continues at coordinate 1,616,023 of CP070807.1, forward strand.
TATTCCGTAGGATAAGAGGAAGAAATGTTGCACACTGCGTAATTCCCCGTGGCCATCTTCGAGATGTCTTTGGAAAATGCTATAGGTTTGTGCACCACTGAAAAACTGTCTACTTTTAGGCATTTTTGTTCCATAACATGGAGCGGCATACGAAGGATAGCATAGAAGGTTCAGTAAGATAAATGCAAAAAAAAGTTGTCTCATTCCTCCTCCCTATTGATAGAGTAATAAGAAGTATTATAGCAAAAAAATAGAATTTTACAATTTTCACACAAGGTTATGACGAAATTCGTGTTCCTCAAGAATCTCTTAAGAGGGAAGGAATAATCTCTGAGAGGGTAGGATGGATAAAAATATTTTTCTTCAAGTCGGCGAGGCTGAGGTTATTTCTCATAGAGAGAGAAAGCACACTTATAAGTTCTGATGCGAATTGGGAGATAATGCCCGCACCGATTATGCGATCACTTTTATCCAAGAGGATTTCTATGAAACCATCCATGTCACCATAAACATAGGAGCAAGAGTATCTCAAAAAATTCGATTTTATGACCCTGTATTTGAGATTTTTTGCTTTTGCTTCCTCTTCCAGTACCCCTACTTTTGCAATTTGAGGTACGGAAAATACGCACTCCGGTATTTTCGAATAGTCCGCTTTTTCGTTTTTGCCGAGTATGTTATGGATGCAGAGTTGGCCTTGGTATTCAGCAATATAGGCAAGTAATTTTGCGCCAGTTACATCTCCACAGGCATAGATATTTTCGATATTCGTTCTCATGTATTCGTCTGTCTTTACCCACCCCCCCCTCTTGGTTTCTACCCCTACTCGTTCCAAGCCTAAATTTTTGGTATTCGGGTGCCTACCAACCGCAATAATTACATTATCAAAATCAGCTTGATTACAATCAGAGAGTGTTTTTCCTACATCTATGCGTATCCCTTTCTTCTCTAAAATAATTTTTAGACGACCGGCAAGATATGAATCAAAAAAAGGAATAATTCCTTCTTCTTTCTCGACAACCCAGACTTTTTTCCCAAATGCGTTTAAGAGAGAGGCCAGTTCCATTCCAGTGTAGCCTGCTCCCACAATGAGAAATTTCTCTCCTATTTTGGCACAATCAAAAATGTCTTCAGCGTATAATACATTTTTGCCCTCTGCGATTTTCTGGGGGTAAGCCCCCGAAGCAATAATGATATGGTGTGCAGAAATTTCTCTTTCCCCTACCTTGATGGTTTTCGCATCAAGAAATGTTGCTTCTGCCCAAGCAATATCCACGCCTGCACTCTGCAGGGAGTGCAGAAGAGGTTTTTGCATTGTTGCCACAAGTTCATTTTTTTTCTCATGCACATGAGACCAGTTGGTATTTGTTTTTGAAGAATTAAGAAAAAACTTTGTAGGAATACATCCTTTTGTGAGGCAGATGCCGCCGAAACTGGAGATGTCGCGCTCTATGATGATTGGCTTGAGTTTGTAGCGAAGAGCATTTTTTGCGCAGGAAATTCCAGCAGGACCTGAGCCGATTATAGCGACGTCATACATTCTTCAAAAATATTCTTAATTTTTTTATTTGTTTTTTTCTTCTGTAGCGAGGAAACTTGATAACCCATCTCATTTTATCTTAAAGTCTTTATGCTTTTTAAGGTAATTGATAATTCCTTCAGATTGAATCAGCTCTTTCTGGAAGTTATTCCAAGGGATAAATTTTACTGTATGTTGATTGTCTGCTTTTTTAATTTCTCCTTTATCAAGATGAATAATAGCTTGATTTCCCTCTTGAAAACAGGATGTATCTGCCTCAATTAAAGGGAGACCGATGTTAAAGGAATTCCGATAAAATATGCGGGCAAAGCTCTTTGCTACCACACAGACAATCCCCGCCTCTTTTATTACCCAGGGAGCTTGCTCGCGTGACGAACCCATTCCAAAATTTTCACCCGCCATAATGATAGATTTATTGGGGATTATCTCTTGGTAGAAGTTTGGACGTATGTCTTCGAAAAGATACTGGGCAAGCTTCTTCATGTCAGTGATAGAAAACTTGTACCTTCCTGAAATAATCCAATCAGTGTTGATATTATCCCCAAACTTAAAAACCTTTCCTTCTAAAATCATCCCTGTATCACGCCGTAAGACTTATAAATTTTCAAACTCTACAACATTCTTAACCTTATTCAGTGCTGTTTGCTTGGTGATTGTTCCCTTTCGGTAGAGATTCTTGAGGCACTTATCCATGGTGTGCATCCCATACTGGGCACCCATTTGGATCAGAGAAGGTATCTGGGCAATTTCTCCTTCTCGGATAAGGTTACGTATACCAGGGGTGGCGACCATGATTTCGGTAGCAAGAATTCTGCCTGCCCCCTCTGCCCGAGGAAGGAGAAGCTGGGAAATTACTCCCTGGAGAGAATCCGCAAGCTGTATGCGTATCTGCTTCTGCTGATGTGGTGGAAACACGTCAATTATTCTCTGCACAGTTTGAGGGGCATCGGGAGTGTGTAGTGTCGCTAAAACCAAGTGACCCGTTTCTGCTGCAGTTAAGGTGGTAGCAATTGTCTCCAGATCACGCATCTCACCTACTATAATGACATCCGGGTCTTGCCTTAATGCTCGCTTGAGAGCTTCGGGAAAAGAATGAGTGTCAGCAAATACTTCTCTCTGTTTTATGATGCTCCTCTTTTTGATATGAACGAATTCGATGGGATCTTCTATGGCAATAATCATCTCTTGCCTCTCAGCGTTGACTACGTCGATCATCGCTGCCAATGTTGTGCTTTTACCCATTCCTGTAGGTCCTGTGACTAAAACGAGTCCATTGGGTTTTCTGATAAATTCATATGCAACTTCAGGAATACCTAATGCTTCAAAATCTGGTATCTCTTTCGGGATGCGCCTAAATGCAGCTTCAATATTTCCCTTTTGATAGTGGACATTAATGCGGAATCTATCCATGTTCGGAAGAGCAAATGAGAAGTCCAGTTCCTTGTCTCTTTCAAATGCTACCTTCTGCTCATCGTTTAATATTCCATAGATGAGAAATTTGGTGTCATCGCTTTTTAAAACAGGAAGATCAGTAATGAGCAGTGTTCCATCAATTCGTAAGATTGGCGGGCTATCCACAGTAATATGAAGATCGCTTGCTTTCTTTTCCATAGTCATGGTTAATAGTGCGTTAATATTAAGCATACTATCTCCTCCTTTCTGTTGGTTGGAATAGTGCGTATTTGTTTCAATTTCATTTTTTCATGTATTTTCTGGGGTCAGTGATTCTGCCTGCTATTGCCGAGGCAGTTACTGTCGCGGGAGAAGCAAGATATATAAAGCTACGAGGATTTCCCATACGCCCCTTAAAGTTTCTATTCGCTGTGGAAATCACTACTTCTCCATCAGCAGGAACACCTTGATGTGTTCCTACGCAGGGCCCACATCCTGGCGGAAGAATGAGTCCCCCTGCTTCCAAAAAGACTTTTATTATACCACGTTGCAATGCTTCTAAAAATACTCTCTGAGAGGCCGGAGCGATTAAAAATTTTACTTCAGGATGAGTGCGCCTTCCCTTTAACATTGTGGCAGCAATTCGTAAATCATCCAATCGCCCATTCGTACATGTTCCTAAAAATGCCTGGTTAATTTTTATTCCTTCAACATCTTCAATGGGTGCTCCATTATCGACGGTATGAGGACGTGCCACATAGGGGGGTAGTTTCGATACGTCAAACTCAATTACTTTTTCATAGGAACATTTTTTGTCCGCACCATACGGGGTGTATCCTTTTTTCTTTGTCTTGCCAAGATAAGAAAATACTTTTCCATCAGGGGTAATAAGACCACACTTTGCTCCAAATTCAATTGTCATGTTTGTAATAGTGAAGCGTGCATCAAGAGACAATGCAGCAATTGTTTCTCCTGTAAATTCTACTGCTTTGTATGTTGCCCCATGTGCGCCGAGTGTATGAATAATCCACAAGATAACATCTTTACTGTAAACTCCCCGTGGCAACTTACCCTTGATGACCAATTTATATGTATGGGGAACTTTAAACCAATTTTTTCCTGTAAGGAGCGTTACCGCAAGATCTGTGGAGCCTACACCAAATGCAGCCGCACCTAAAGCGCCTGCAGTAGAGGTGTGGGAATCTGCCCCTAAGATAAGTGATCCAGGAGCCGCGAATCCCTCTTCGATTACTAATTGATGGGAAATACCGCAACCGACATCAAAGAGTACATTTTTATTGCGAGCAGTAAATTCTCGCATACGAGAGTGTACCCCTGAGACACCTATATTTGGAGAGGGACTGCTGTGGTCGATGAACATAGCATATTTTTTCGGATTCTTAAGGGACTCATTAAGCTGAGAGACTCCATCTATGACCAGCGCAGTGGTCCCGTCTTGAGAAAAACAAAAGTCGACTTTACATATCCCAACCTGGCCAGCTTGTAATGATTTCCTTGCATGAGATGAGAGAATTTTTTCAATGGCCGTCTTAGGCATTTTTCAAAGTTTCTTGAGAAAAGTTTGTATGCAGTCTATCCCAGTCTTTTCCTTCCCGAATTAATTCTTTTGTAAGAGTAATTATTTTTAAGGTGGTCGATTTGGCTAGAGAGGAAACGCGAGGATTAATCATTTTATCCACTAATGCTAATGTGCTTGCCCCGCACACAGATCGCCGTTAAGTATACAGATGGATGTGAGCAAAACAGGGTATGTATGTGCCGATCCGTGCTTGTTTTATAGGGCGTCTCGCTCCTTCTTAAAAATCTTCCTTACTCCTGTGATAAACCCTTTCTTAGGTTTTTCTTTCTTTGGAATTGGTTTCTCTTCTCTTTTTTCTTCTCTCGGCACCTTCTCTTTTTCTTTTTTTTCTCTCTTCTTTCTCAGTTTGCGTTCCATCTTTGTGAATTCCAAAATAGAGAGCTTTGCCCCGTCACCTTTCCTCCTGCCCAAGTTGATTACGCGCGTATAGCCTCCGTTGATACTCCTGAAGCGAGGCCCGATGCTTTCAAATAGTCGTCTGACGAGTTTATGATCTTCCAAGAAGCAGTAACTGAGTCTGCGATGATGAAGGTTATCTTCTTTTGCCCAGGTAATCAATTTCTCCGCGGGTCCCCTTAAGGCTTTTGCTTTTGACTGGGTAGTCTTTATCCGTTCGTAGAGAATGAGAGACCGCAAAAGCGCTTTCACTAAAGCTTTTCTCTGTGCACGTGGACGGGAAAATTTTTCGCTTTTCTTTCTGTGTCTCCTAGCTGCATCAGACCATTTCCATTTTTTTTCTCTCAATCTTGATTCCTAGTCCAAGACCCATTGTTTTGAGCAGATTCACTACTTCATTGAGAGATTTTTTTCCAAAGTTTCTATAGGAGAGCATTTCTGCTTCAGTTTTTTCCACTAAATCCGCCAGTGTTTTAATATCTGCCTCACGCAAACAATTGGCGCTCCGTACCGACAATTCCAATTCAGAGATAGGGATTTTCAACTTTTCATAGAGGGAAACTTCTTCAGGGCTAAGTTCCTCTGCCTCTTCTTCAATGATTTCGCCTAATGTAAAGAAGAGCTCAAGGTGCCTGCTCAATACTTTTGCAGCATAGATGAGAGCCTCTTTGGGTTCGATGCTGGCGTCGGTAAAAATTTCCACGATGAGTTTGTCGTAATCAGTACGTTTGCCAACCCGTGTGTTTTCTACCTTGAAAGTGACTTTTTTTACCGGGGTAAAAATGGAATCTATGGGGGTTACCCCTATAGGCATGTCATCTCGCTTGTTTGTTTCGGCAGGAACGAATCCCCGACCCCTGCCTACCTCCATCTCAATATTGAGCTTCGCTTTTTTCGAGGTAAGAGTAGCAATGTGTAAATCTGGATTTATTACCTCTATGCTCTCGTCAGTTACTATATCTTTTGCTTTTACTTCTCTTTCTCCCTCATCTTTGATGTAAATCTTTTTGGGAGATTTGGAATAAGACCTCAAGACAACATTTTTAATGTTGAGGATAATCTCCGGAACATCTTCTAATATGCCCTCCACCGTAGAGAATTCATGAGAAATACCCTCTATTCGCACAGAAGTTACTGCCGCCCCTTCAATAGAAGAGAGAAGTATCCTTCTTAAGGCATTGCCCAAGGTGACGCCGTAGCCTCTCTCTAAAGGTTCCGCCACAAATTTACCGTAGTTAGGGGAGTAACTCTCCTGTTCGACAGTTATTCGTTTCGGAAATTGAAAATCTCGCCACGTTATACCCATTTTTTGCCTCCTCCTTCATATTTAGAGGACAGAAGTCAAATTCCAGAGGACAGAAGCGAGAAAAATCTGCCATCTGTTATCTGCCATCTGCTGTCTTAATCGTTTATTTGGAGTAAAGTTCCACGATAAATTGCTCATTTACAGGGATACTTATATCCTCTTTTTCTGGCACGCGTACGATTCTCGCTTTGAGATTTGCGTTATCGACTTCGAGCCATGAGACAACACTTCGTTCTTTTGAATTTATTTCAATATTTTCCTTTATGACTTTTTTTGTAGTGTCTTTTGCTCGCAGGTCTATGGTTTGGCCTTCTTTTACGATATAAGAGGGAATATTTGCTCGCCTCCCGTTTATAAAGACGAAGCCATGTCGTACGAATTGACGGGCTTGACTGCGCGAGAGCGCAAACAGAGATCGGTAAATGACATTGTCTAATCTTCTCTCGAGAAGTTGCAGAAGCATCCTGCCTGTAACACCTTTTGATTTGCTCGCGCTTCTGAAAAATCGTTTAAATTGTTTCTCGAGCGCTCCATACATACGTTTGACTTTTTGTTTTTCTCGTAATTGGAGAGCATAGTATGATGGTTTGGATGAGGTGCGGGTGTGCATTCCGGGTGGCTGTGGTCTCTTTACAAAGGGACATTTTTCGGTGACGCACCTTACCCCTTTCAAGAACAATTTCATTCCCTCTCTTCTGCATAATTTGCAACGCGCCTTTAAGTATCTTGCCATTTCAACCTTGCCTTTCTACTCGCTTCCTTAAGTGATATCTAACTTTAGACCCTTCTTTTCTTTCGCGGTCTGCATCCATTATGAGGGCTGGGGGTAATATCTTTTACTCGCTTGACATTGAGCCCCGCTGCCTGCAGAGACCGTATTGCCGCCTCTCTTCCTGGACCAGGACCGGTAACTAGCACTTCGACTTCGGTGAGTCCCATATCTTTTGCTCTTTTTGCGACATCGAAAGAGGCAATTTGTGCAGCATAAGGGGTAGATTTTTTGGTTCCCTTAAAACCCGATGTTCCTGCTGAAGCCCATGATATCGCGTTTCCTGCCATATCTGTAACAGTTATAATTGTGTTGTTGAAGGTTGCCTTTATATGGGCGACCCCTATGTGGGATTGTAACTGAATCTTTTTCTTCTTTTCTCTTCTTCGTCTTTTTACCATATTTTCTCCTTATTTCTTCTTAATCCCCCCTACCCTTGGGCGAGGTCCTTTTCTCGTGCGTGCATTGCAACGGGTACGTTGACCGCGAGCAGGTAGACCCTTTTTATGCCGTGATCCTCTATAACAGCCTATTTCGATAAGTCTTCTTATATTTTGAGAAATCTCTCGACGTAATTCTCCTTCTACTCTATAGTGCGTCTGAATGTGTGAGGTGATGCGAGATACTTCCTCTTCAGATAAGTCGCGCGCTCTTTTTTCAGGATCTATTCCAGCCTGAATCAACGTTTGTTGGGCCGCCACGGGTCCAAT
>CP070807.1:1623832-1653588 GCA_020343695.1 Candidatus Omnitrophota bacterium
GATATCCTATTATGGAAATGCCAGTGAGGTGGATAAATAGAGAGGATTCGAGGGTTTCGATATTCCAGAACCCTCTCCAAATGTTCCTGGACATATTTCGAATTAAAATAAATGATATGAAAGGTTGTTATGATGGCTGGTAGAAGACCGATAGTGTTTCTCCTTATTGCGATAGTATTCTTGAGTCTTTTCTTTAGGCATGCACACAGAGCGCCCAAGAGGCACTACTGTGATTTTAGAGTCTACTATGCCACGGGAGCACGGTTTATTGCAAAAGAGGATATTTATAGCAGGCCCCAAGAATCTATAACCCCCTATAAGTATTCTCCGATGTTCGCACTGGTTATGTGTCCTCTCTCATTGCTTTCACCGCAGGCCGCCAGCCTCGTCTTTTTCACAATCAACTTCATCTTGCTAATACTGGCATTTGTTCTTTCTCGAAAACTCATCGTGCAAGAAAATATTTCTTTTAAACAAAGAGTATTTTTATATGTAGCAACCATCATGATGACTTCGCGTTTTATCTTGCAGGTGCTCGACTCAGGACAGGTAGGTATCTTGATACTCAGTTTGATTATCATTGGATTATACTTGGTGCAGAGAGAAAAAGATGTTCTTGGGGCAGCGTTCTTGGGGTTTGCGGTGATGGTCAAGTACATGCCAGTTGTTTTTTTGCCTTACTTTCTCGTAAAGAAGAAATTCAAACTCGCGTTTTTTATGGGATTATTTATTCTGTTTTACTGTGTAATTCCTGCACTCTATGTAGGAGGAGTGCAAAACATCGACTACATGAGAAGATGGCTCCCATTTATAAGCCAGACCTCTTTCGATGGAGGTTCGTGGTATGATTATAAAAATCAATCGTTATTTTCTCTTGTATTACGTTATTTTACTGCCTCATCTCCCTATAAAATATCAATTGCGCATCTGACTTTTCAACAGGGATTGCTCATTGCCTGCGGTATAGGACTGATTCTCTACTTACTGGCTATTTTTCCACAAAAACGTTCCTCCTCCCCTAATTCTATAGAATATTCTTTACTATTCATCTGCATGACGTTATTGAATCCAAATGCATGGATGCATAATTTTGTTGTTTTCATATTTGTATATATGACGCTTCTTTACTACCCAATCAAAGTACACCTGAAAGATAGGGTTACGTTGATATTGGTCATTCTTTCATTTATGCTTATGAGCTGGGCATCTGAATCTTTAGTGGGAGATAACTTAGAGAATTTGTTTGAACAACTTTCTTCAGTAACCATAGGGGCGTTACTGCTTTGCGTGAGTTTGTTGAGAATAAAATTTAAAAGGATCTCAGCCTGAGGTAGTAAATCAATACGCAGGAGAGGATTTTAGAGATGAAGCATTTTTTAAAAACAGAAAAGACCTATACTATTCTAGAGCTCAACACTTCTGTCCGGAGGATTTTAAAGAATGAATTTCCAGAGGCTATTTGGGTCTGTGGTGAAATTCAGGACCTAAGATCCGCAAAAGATAAACGGCACATCTATTTTAGTCTTGTCCAGAAACATCCTGAAGCTGATGAGATTATCGCCAAAGCCTCTGTAGCCATTTTTGAAGGAAGGAAACTGCGGATTTTTAGCCGTCTTCAGCAGGAAGGTTCAAGCCTTGAGCTCAAAAATGATATCGAAGTAAGACTCAAATGCGAAGTAGACTTATATCCAAAATCTGGCAAGTTTAACCTCATTGTCATTGATATTGACCCGCTCTATACGCTTGGCAAGTTCGCTCAGAATCGACAGAGAATCATTGAAGATTTGAGAAAACAAGGGTTGTTAGAGAAAAATAAATTGAAAGATATCCCCCAAGTTCCTCTGCGCCTTGGCCTAATCGCTGCATATCATTCTGCTGCCTACCATGATTTCACAAGTGAACTCACAGCAGGTAGTTACGGGTTTAAGGTTTTGTTGTATAACTGCCATATGCAAGGTGAATATGTACAGAGGGATGTAATCAAGGCATTTAAGTTTTTTCGCAGTCTCTCTTGGGATGCACTGGATGTGATTGTCATTACTCGCGGGGGAGGTCCGACAGCTGATTTAAGTTGGTTTGATAATAGAAAAATTGCAGAAGCTATTTCAGGCTCTCAGTTTCCCGTACTCTCTGCATTAGGCCATCAGATTAATATTACCATCACCGACCTCGTCTCCCATACCTTTTTTAAAACCCCTACAAAAGTTGCTCAATTTCTTGTAGAACGAGTTCGAGGATTTCTGGATAAACTCAGTACATTTCAGAGGGCAGTGCTTGAGGCAGCTGGGAAGCTTACTCTTGATAAGAGAAAGGATCTGGAAAGTCTGACCTTGAAGATTGACGCAATCCTTCCTCGTTACTTTCTCATCCATCGTGAGGAACTCTTGGAGAGGCGTCATAGCATGGTGCACAACTTGCAGGCACATTTCACAAAAGAAAAACAGAAGGTTCTTTCCTCATTGAAAGATATGGACGTCTATCTGGCAAGGCTCCTTGAGAGTGCACATTATCGCCTTCAGCATTGCGAAGAAAAGGTAAAGCTCCTCGATCCCAAAAATGTTTTAAAAAGAGGTTATTCTATCACGTTACACAACAGGAGAGCAGTAAAAGAAGCACGATATCTAGAAGAGGGAAGTATCCTTAAAACAGTTCTTTACAAGGGACAAATTATCTCAGAAGTGAAAGGAAAGGAGCACGATGCCTAAGAAACAAATAAAGTACCGGCACGCAATTGAGGAATTGAACACAATCTTGGAAGATTTAGAGTCTGAAAGAATTGATGTAGATGAAGTGTCTTCACAAGTAAAGAGAGCAGCAGAGCTTATTCAACTCTGTAGAGCCAAAATCGAAAAAACTGAGTTTGAGGTGAGAAAAATAGTGAAGGAATTTGAGAAAGATCTAAAATAGACAGAATAGCTGATACGCCTGGCTCCATAAATAAGGAGGTTATTGTGTTTGGTTTGCATTTACGAATGACAGTCTTGATGGCTCTCCTTTTTGGAATCATCTACGTGGTCGTTACGATATTTATGAGCGCTTTAGGAGTCGCCAGTTTTTACTTCTATGTGTTTTTTGCGTTCTTGATTCTGGGTATTCAGTATCTTTTTGGTCCAAAGATTGTAGAGATGGTTATGCGAGTAAAGTATGTGAAAAGAGAAGAATTCCCTTGGCTATTTGAGATGGTTGAGGATCTCGCACGCAGGGCAAAGATACCCGCCCCTAAGGTTGGCATCTCGTATATGAATGTACCTAATGCTTTTGCCTTTGGAAGGAGCTTGCGAGATGGAAGGGTATGTGTGACCCGGGCAATTTTAGATTTGCTTGAACCGAGAGAGTTAAAGGCCGTATTAGGACATGAGATTTCTCACTTGAAGAATAGAGATGTGCTTTTTATTACACTGCTCTCTGTAATCCCTCTTATTCTCTATCGTATTTTCTTCCATCTTGTGTTTTTTGGTTCTTCCTCTCGCAGGAGAGAAGGTTCTGGATACGTCGTTCTCATTGGTTTGGCAGCTCTGCTGTTCTACTTTATTACAAATCTCTTAGTTCTCTATGCCTCTCGGATCAGAGAGTATTTTGCTGATAAGGGGTCTCTGGCATTGGGAAATTCCGCATCGTCTCTTGCCACCGCTCTCTATAAATTGGTCTATGGAGCAGCTCGAGCTCCTAAGGAGAGGTTGAGAGAAGTGGAGGGCGTGAAGGCATTTTTTTTGAATGACCTATCAAAAGCGAGGAGCCAGATAAAGGATTTGGCTGAGCTCGATCTCGATAGGAGCGGAACTATAGACCCATACGAACTTCAAGAACTAAAGAGAAAAGAAGTGAATTTGCGTTTTAGCGACAGGCTTATGGAACTGCTTTCTACCCACCCCAATATGCTTCAACGGATAAAGCACCTGTCTCAATATGGTGGATAATTGCGTTACAGAAGACAGATGACAGAGAACAGACGACAGAGGATAAAATTCAGAATTTTATAATGCAGTTCTTTACTTTCTGTTCCCTGTCTTCTGTTTTCTGCCTTCGGATTCTTAAAAGGGAAAAATCGGGGGGTTGACAGATAGAGCGTAAAAAGGTATTATAGTATGGTAAAATGGTTAATAAAGTTAAAAAGAAAAACTTGATTGAGAAGTTTAAGGAGCATTCCCAGGACACGGGCTCAAGCTCTGTCCAGATCGCTCTCCTCACAGAGCGAATAAACTATCTCACGGAGCACCTTAAGAAACATAAGAAGGACTTTCATTCGCGCCGTGGCCTTTTGATGCTTGTAGGAAGACGCCGGCGCCTTCTTAACTATCTCAAAAAGAAAGACCCTCAAAGTTATAGTAAGGTCGCAAAAGAACTCAATCTTAAATAATATGGTTCCTTCTTTCTCTCTCCCCAACCTAGGAAGATGCGCTCTTACCTTTTCTACAGGAGAGCTTGCACAACAGGCTAATGGCAGTGTCGTTGCTTCATTCGCCGATACTGTCGTAATGGTCACGGCATGTATGTCCAAAGAGCCTAAGGATATGCGCGGATTTTTGCCTTTAACCATTGAGTATCAGGAAAAAACGTATGCGATAGGCAAAATCCCCGGTGGTTTTATTAAGCGTGAAGGAAGACCCAAAGATAGAGAGATACTCTCCGCGCGCCTCATTGATAGACCCCTAAGACCACTTTTCCCTAAAGGTCTTACGAGAGAGATTCAGGTCATTGCCATGGTTTTATCGAGTGATGGAAAGAATGACCCCGATGTACTGGCAATCAATGGAGCCAGTTGTGCTCTCTTTATTTCTGATATCCCTTTTGAGAATCCCGTAGGTGCAGTAAGGGTTGCGAAGGTAGATAATAGCCTGATTATTAATCCTACGTATGATGAAAGGGCAGGTTCACCCCTAGATTTGGTAGTCGTAGGGACAGAGGACGGAATAGTAATGCTGGAGGGGGTCTGCGATCAAACACCAGAGGAGGAAGTGCTCAAGGCAATAGATTTTGCTCAGTCCTCCATAAAGGAAATTGTTCATTTCCAGAAAAGAATAAAGGAGAAGGTCGGCAGACAAAAGCAGGAAGTCGAACTTTTCAAGATACAGGAAGAGGTATTCAGTGTGGTGAGAGATAAAGTATCAGGAAGTCTTCAGCAACTTTACGGCATGGTTGAGAAAAAAGAAAGAGAAGAGGCCTTGCAGCGTATTCTTTCTTCTCTCTGTGAGGAGTTGATAAGTAAAAACCCCACCGCTGATGTTGGTCAGAACGATCAAATCACAGAGGAAGAGATTAAAAATATTGTCTTTACTTTGGAAGAGGAGTTCGTGCGGAAAAAAATATTGGAAGAAGGAAAAAGACCAGATGGAAGATCCCTGGAGGAGATTCGACCAATCGAATGTAAAGTAAGAGTCCTTCCTCGTACGCACGGGTCTGCGATATTTAGCCGTGGCCAAACCCAAGCTCTGGCAATCACTACTTTAGGGACAAGCGCTGATGAGCAGTTTATTGAAGCATTGGAGGGGGAGAAATCAAAACATTTTATGCTTCACTATACCTTTCCACCTTTTAGCGTAGGAGAAATAAAACCCTTAAGGGGTCCTTCCCGAAGAGAAATAGGTCATGGTGCGTTGGCAGAGAAATCTTTATTGAGCATTGTTCCTCCCAAAGAGGAGTTTCCCTATACCATAAGAGTTGTATCAGAGATTTTAGAATCAAACGGTTCTTCCAGTATGGCTACGGCATGTGCAGCTTCCCTGTCATTAATGGATACAGGTGTTCCCGTGAAAGAACCAGTGGCAGGAATCGCGATAGGATTGATTACGGGTACCAACGACTATAAAGTTCTTACTGATATTGCGGGAGCAGAGGATGCCTACGGAGACATGGATTTTAAGATTGCAGGAACAAAGAATGGAATTACGGCCCTGCAATTAGACACAAAAATAGATGGCCTTACAACTCAAATCATAAAGGAAGCTTTAGCCAGAGGCCGCAAAGCTCATGCAGTCATATTAGAGAAGATGAATAAGGCCCTTTCTTTACCGCGAGAAGCGGTTTCTCAATACGCCCCCAAGATAAAGTCATTTAAGATCGACCCAGATAAGATAGGCAACGTGATAGGTCCGGGAGGAAGAATTATACGAAAGCTTACCCGAGAATATAATGTGACGATAGACATCGATGACGAACAGGGTAGTGTTTCTGTTGTTGCAGAGAGCCAAGAGGATTTAGAGAGAGCAGTGAACCAAATAGTTAATTTAACCAAGGACATTGAAGTGGGTGAAATTTACGATGCCAAAGTTACACGTCTGGCTAACTTCGGCGCTTTCTGTGAAATCTTGCCTGGCAAAATCGGCTTAGTTCATATTTCTGAGATTTGCGATGAATTTGTAAAAGATGTAAGACAGTTTCTTCAAGAAGGAGATATGGTAAAGGTTAAAGTGCTTAGCATCGATCCTCAGGGTAGAATCAATTTAAGTATAAAACAGGTACACAGAGAAGAACCGGATCAGCGTTCATGAGAGGCGATTATCCTCATATAGTTGAGTTAAAAACATAGTGAACGCATGAGGGTTAAGTGGAGATATAATATAATTGAACTGGGACGATGAAACAACTTTCTTCTTTCTTGAAGAGTACTACTTTTCTCTTTCTTGCCACCATCATTTTGTTGAGTCTTGTATCATACACCCATTACGATATATCTTTCCTCTCAGCCCCTGTCTCTCCAAGAGTTCATAATTTCATTGGTATAGGAGGAGCGTACCTTGCGTTTGTACTTTTTTTTGTATTCGGGTATGCCTCTTACTTTTTACCTTTCTATTTACTTTTTTTGGGATTAGATAGGATGGGGGTTTTACGATTCTATGGCTTAGGAAGAAGTAAAGTTGTCAATATCGTATCTTTCTTATTTTTTATTGTGTTTCTTTCTGCATTCATTGGACTTTTTGGGCCAGATAAGCCTGTGGTATTTGAATCATCGGGCATGGTAGGATTTTTCCTGATTAGTTTTTTTAAAAAATACTTAGGAATGCCCGGTTCGTTTATTACTCTTCTTCTGTTTCTGGTGATAAGCTCTCTTTTACTCTTTGGGTTCTTCTTTGTTGATGTATTTTTGGGAACAAAGTCATTGTGGTTTAAGCTATTGCGTTTTTTCAAGCGCCTGCAAGAGAGGCCTCCAAAGGCCGAGAAGCGTCCACAGATAAGAAGGCCTTTCTTTTCTCGAAAAAGAGAAGGTATAAAAACGGCAAGACCCCAGATAAAAGTGTATACCCCCAAGATGGAGGCTCAAAGCCCTAAAATTACTCGACCCGACATTATTCCTCCAACCGCCAAGTCAATCGAGGCAAATAAGGAAGAGGTAAAGAAGAAAATCCAGGCTTTAGAAAGCCAGGCCCGCAGAACGTTTGATTCCCATACCTATAAGTTGCCCTCACCGGATATTTTGAAAGTTCCACCTCTTCTCGATTATCGTGAGGTAAAAGAAGACATTAAAGCAAACATTAAAAATTTGGAGGAAACTCTTTCTGATTTCGGTGTAGGGGCAAAGGTGGTCAGTGTTCAGAAAGGACCTGTGGTTACTATGTATGAACTGCAGCCTACTGCTGGAGTTAAGATTCAGAAGATTTCTGTGCTCGCTGACGATATCGCTTTAGCAATGAAGTCGTCACAGGTAAGAATTATTGCGCCTCTTCCAGGCAGAGGCACTGTAGGGGTGGAGATTCCTAATCAGAAGAAACATCTTGTGTTCTTAAGGGAGGTTTTGGAAGAAAAGTCGTTTATCGGTTCTAGCTCTAAATTAACTTTGACAATTGGTAAAGATGTTTCTGGGAATCCCGTGATTGCAAATCTCAAAGATATGCCCCATCTGTTAATTGCAGGCACTACCGGTTCAGGCAAAACCGTGTGCGTAAACTCTTTAATCACCTCTATCCTCTTTAAATCCAAACCCGATGAAGTAAAATTTATTCTTGTAGATCCCAAGATGGTGGAACTGGCTCCTTTTGCCGGTATTCCCCATCTGCTTTGTCCGATTATTTCAGAGGCAAAAAAGGCCTTTGTTGCTTTAAGCTGGGCAGTAGAAGAAATGGAAAAACGTTATCATTTATTGGCCGATGAAGGAGTCAGAAACATTGACATGTATAACAAAAGAGAACAGAGGCTTCCGTATATTCTCATCGTTGTTGATGAATTAGCAGATCTTATGGTGATTGCGAAAGATAATATTGAGACCGCTATTCAGCGTCTTGCGCAACTCTCGCGTGCTGTAGGAATTCATCTTATCTTAGCTACACAACGTCCCTCGGTAGATGTAATTACTGGTGTCATCAAGGCGAATTTTCCCGCAAGGATTTCGTTTAAGGTTTCTTCTAAGGTTGATTCTCGAACAGTATTAGATATGATGGGAGCAGATAAACTCCTTGGTAAAGGAGATCTTTTGTTTCTTAAGCCTGGAGCAGTGAAATTGATTCGTGCGCAAGGAGCTTTCATTGATGATGAGGATATTGAGCATGTGACTAATTTTATACGGGCACAGGGCGCTCCGGTCTACGAAGAAGGAATTCTTGAAGGAGAAAAGAAAAGAATGCTCAGTGTCTCAAGAGACGAATTGTTTGAGGAAGCAGCAAAGGTAGTTTTACAATCCCGACAGGCATCGGCATCGATGCTTCAGAGGAGATTGCGGGTGGGTTATACCAGAGCAGCACGATTGCTTGATTTAATGGAAGAGGTGGGTATAGTTGGTCCATTTTGTGGCAGCAAGCCTCGAGAGATTTTGGTTGATACCGAAGAATACCTGAAGGAAAAAGGATGGGTATGATTAAAGAGATATGCTTTAAGCTGAGAGAGAAAAGAAAAGAACTCGGATATACTCTCGAAGAGGCAGTAGAGAAGACAAAGCTACATCCTTCGGTAATACGGGATATCGAGGATGGTAATCTCGATAATATCAATCCCACCTACTTAAAAGGATTTATAAAAATTTATGCAGCTTTTCTAGATGTGGATGCCCAAGAGGCCTTGGGGGAACTTTCTGTTCCTCAGGCACCCAAGGTACAGAGGAAAATACGCAAGGAAGAATCATATGTTACAAAAATAGCAAAGTTCACAAAGATAAAGAAGCCAATCCCCCCCAAGGTAAAGCAGTTTATTGTCTTTTCTCTCTTGGGAATTGTTCTCTTTTTTATGCTCATTTCTGCAGGTCGTTTTGTTGTGAAAAAAATATCCTCAGTGGTAAGGAGACCTCCCAAAAAAGAGAAAAAAACCCAAATAAAACCTATTACTCCTCAGTTTAGTTCTGATGAGATTGCTGTATCTCTGACTGCGAAAAGAGATTGTTTCTTAAGAGTAAAGGTCGATAAGAAAGTGCTTTTTGAAGGAATTCTCAAGAAAGGAGCAGTAGAGACCTGGAAGGCAGAGAAGGTAATCGAATTTAAAATAAGCGATGGTTCGAGCGTATATATAGAGGTCAATGGTACACCCCTTCCTCCTTTAACCTCGATGCGCAAACCCATAAAGAGTCTCAAGATAACCCCCTCAGGAGTTTCTGTAGATAAGTAATGCACAGCACAGACTCCGAGCCCAGAAATGCCGATCACAGAAAGTATATGATTGTATTGTTCAAATCCTAAAGGTAGGCGCAACCATGTCAAAGAAAACATTTTCTATAGTTTCCCTTGGTTGTTTTCGCAACCTCTATGATTCGGAGATAGTAGCGAAAAGATTTTTACGGAAAGGTTTTCTTTTAAACCCCCCTGTTTTTACAGAAGAAAAGTATCCCCGCATACTTATTATTAATACGTGTGGATTTATTGATAAAGCAAAGGAAGAGTCGCTTGAGGCGATACGACAAGCAATAGATTTAAAGAAGAAAGCAAAGATAGAGAAACTTTTCGTTTTTGGGTGCCTGATACAGAGATACCGCGGGTACTTAGAAAAATTTTTCCCCCAAGTCGATGAGTGGTGGGGAATAGAACGTTTCAGCAAGAAGTTTACCAGCCGCCAGATACTTTCTGCTTCTTGCATTGGTTTCTTGAAAATATGCGAAGGGTGCCTTCATAAATGTAGCTATTGTGCGATACCTTTGATAAAAGGGTCATTAATCAGTAAACCCAGAGATGAAGTCATCAAAGAAGTAAAATTCTTAGAGAAAAGAGGTGTCAGGGAATTAAACATCATCGGCCAAGATATTACCAGTTGGGGAAAAGATTTAGAGAGAAGACCTTCTCTTGCGGATTTGGTACGGGACATTTTAGGAGCCACAAAGAATATACGATGGATAAGGTTGATTTATACTCACCCTCGCTATTTTACGTCTGAGCTTATCGATCTGATTGCTGATGAGGCAAGAATCTGCAAATATGTGGATTTGCCTATTCAGCATATCAGCGATAGGATTTTAAAGCTGATGAATAGAACAACTACGAAGAGCCAGATTATTAGGTTGATTGAAAGAATTCGTACGAAAATTCCCGGCAGCGTAATAAGAACCTCTCTCATTGTGGGGTTTCCTACAGAAAAGGAGAAAGAGTTTGGGGAGCTGTTGAGATTTGTAAAGGAGATACGTTTTGACAGATTGGGAGTGTTTGCGTATTCTCGGGAAGAGCAAACACCCGCAGCCAAGCTTAGGCAAGTTCACCCTTCTACAAAAAAGAGGAGATTCAAAGAATTGATGGCTTTACAAAAAGATATTGCGCTCAAGGTAAACGGACGATTTATCGGCAAAGATGTAGATGTGCTTGTAGAAGAGAAAAACGATGATATACTTATAGGCAGAACCCAGTACGATGCTCCCCAGGTAGATGGCGTGGTATTCTTAAAGAAGAAGGATCTTAGGGTTGGAAGTTTCTATAGAACCAAGATAGTGGATGCCTATGAGTATGACCTTGTAGGGGAATAAGCATGAACGCTTCTAATCAACTTACTTTTTTGCGAATCGTACTAGCGTTTATCTGCATAGGATTCATTTTAAAAAATACTTTTATTTCGTTATTAGTGGCTTTCATTATCTTTCTCTTTGCGTCTCTGACAGACTTTTTAGACGGTCTCCTGGCGAGGAAGCATAAAGCAGTCTCTGATTTAGGCAAATTAATTGACCCTATTGCTGACAAGATACTTATTGTTGGGGTGTTTCTTGCGTTTTTGCAATTAGGGGTGGTAAATACCTGGATAGTGAGTGTCATAATGCTACGGGAGTTTATTGTGACGGGCTTACGTCTCTATAGCCTTAGGAGAGGGGTTGTGTTAGAGGCAAAAGGGTTAGGAAAACACAAGACATTATCTCAGATCATTGGCATTGTTGTGATTTTTGTCGTTCTTATTTTATTGCGAAGCAATCCCCAACACCGATTTGTTTTGCTTTTATACGAGAAAGGAATCTCTCTCGTTATGTGGTATGTGCTTATTATCACCCTCTATAGCGGGGTATACTATTTCTGGATAAATCGCAAAATGATAAAAACATTTTGAAAATGGAACGATCTCTTTCAGTGCATGATAGAATATCACTTCTAATTACTACGCTTTTTGGTGTCGGGTTTACCCCGCTGTTTCCTGGTACTGCTTCCTCTGCGATAGGGGTTCTTGTCTTTTTTCTCATCAGAAGTGAAATTTACTTTTTGGTTTTTACCGCTATCTCGGTGATTCTGGCCTTTTTATTATCTTCCCGTGCAGAGAAATTGTTTGGAGAGAAAGATTCCAAGAAAATCGTTATTGATGATTTCTCAGGGATGCTCATTGCACTCCTCTTTATTCCCCACAACATAGGGTTCGTCATCATGGGTTTTTTTCTTTTTCGTCTCTTCGATATTCTCAAGATTCCTCCCGCTGATAAACTAGAGAAATGTAGAGGAGCAAGAGGAGTTGTGGGAGATGATATCGTGGCAGGTCTTTACACCAACCTCATCCTTCACTTCTTAAGAGTTGTCTTGAAGATTTCCGCATAGAGAGGGCCGGTTGAGGTAAGCGTGCTCCTGAAGAGGGTTATTGCATCGATAGTGAAAACCTCACCGAGGGGGATTTCCTTCATTTCTCTCTTGAGACAATCGATGTTTTTTATCCCTTTAAAACGTGCTAATGTAATATGAGATTTGAATCTTTTCTCTTTTGAAAATCCGATACTTTCCAGCCTCTCTTCTAACATTCGCGCGATATTTTTGAGTATTGCTTCTTGGTTTATGCTAACAAAAAATACTCTTGGGCGCTTTTGGTTTGGGAAAAACCCGAAGCTCTCCAGTTGCACCTCAACGCTCTCCTGGCAAGCTGCGACATCATCGATGGCATTTTTAATATCCCCTACCTGTTCTTCAGTTACTTCTCCTAAAAATTTTAACGTAAGATGGCAGTTATTTGGATTTACCCATTTTGCATGCACCTGGCATTCTTTAAGAGAAGTTTCTATCTGGGCAATTTTTTCTTTTATATGTTGAGGAAGATCAACCGCGATAAATGTTCTCATTTTTTTAACAGAGTATGATTGATTTGAAGCCTTTTGGAGAGTAGTTCTACGGCAAAACGGCTTGCTTTTTTCCTTACCTGGTCGCGGCCCCCTTTTATAATCATTTTTTTTACCTCAAGACCTCTTTTATCCGCCACGCACATAAATACTGTTCCTATTTTTATGCCTTTTTGTGCCTGTGGCCCGGCAAATCCCACGATGGATACGCCTATATCTGTCCTGAAAAGGTTTCTTACTTTTTGCGCCAAAAGGAAGGCAATCTTTCCTGATACCCCTTTGGTTTTTTTTAAGAGCCAAGGAGATATCTTGAAGAATTTCTTTTTTGCATCGAGAGAATACACAATCAGCCCCCCTTTAAATACTTTAGAGCTTCCAGGGACTTTTGTGAGCAGATAGGCAAGATATCCACCACTACACGATTCTGCTACAGAAACGGTCGTTTTTTTTGCTCGCAAAATACGGATAAGGCTCTCTAGCCGCTTCATGTTAATAGTTTATCAGATACCAGAGCGTAAATAAATTAAAATAAATAATAACCGTTATTATATAAAAATAATTATTGACAGACTATTTTATAATGGTACACTTTTACACCATGCAAGAGACGATGAAAATTCTCAAAAAGCATAAGATACGCATTACTCCCCAAAGGGTAGAGGTGTATGAACTTCTCCTTAAGGGCGGCAATCACATGACCGCTGAACAAATATATGAAAAAATTAAAAAGAAATTGCCCGCTGTCTCGTTAGCAACCATATATACCACATTAGAACTTCTTCAAAAGAAGAATTTAATTAAAGAAATACGAATTACCTTTGATAAATCCTGCTTTGAAGCACATACCGAACCTCATCACCATTTTTTATGTAAAAAGTGTAGTGCAATCTATAATATAGATATACGACCATGCCCAGCGTTAGAAAAGAGACAGGTGGACAGCCACTCTATTGAGGAGTTTCATGGTTATTTCTATGGTATTTGTGAAAAGTGTAGAATAGGGTACAAAGATGGCTGAGATAGTGAAGGGTAAATTACTAGCGAGAATAAAACGGACGCCTACCATCGAAAGTTTTCGATTCATTCTTGCCAAAAAAATTCATTTTATTCCTGGCCAGTTTGTTCAGGTTCTCTTCGATGAAAAAGACTCCAATAATAGAATGCTCAATAAGTATCTTTCCTTCTCTTCGTCCCCCACGAAAGAATATATAGAAGTTACAAAAAGATTGAGCGAAAGTGACTTTTCTGGTAAATTGAGAAGTTTACAGCCTCAGAGTGAAGTTTTATTTAAGCTTCCTTTAGGAAATTGCATATTAAAAGAAGAATATAAACGTATAGGATTTTTAATCGGAGGCATTGGAATTACTCCCGTGATATCGATGATCGAGTATAGCGTGGAAAAGTGCTTAGAGACCGATATAGTATTATGTTATTCGAACAGGAGAGAAGAAGAAATTGCATTTCGCAAAGAGCTTGATCAGTGGTCAGCTCTTAGCAGTAATATAAATATAATTTATACTGTTACCGATTGTGAACCTCAAGATATGAGGTGTATTTCTGGGCATATTAATAAAGAGTTAATACAAAAGAAGATGAAAGATTACAATGAGAGAATATTTTTTATTTTCGGCCCCCCGCGTATGGTAGAAGCAATGCAAAACGTATGTAAAGATATAGGGTGCGAAAAAGAGAATATTAAGTCAGAGAGTTTTATTGGGTATTAGATGTATGAGATGTAATTAGCAGCTAAGTAGTACACGAATTTTGATGAATTCTTTAATGTGCTTCTTTGGTATTCTTTGGGGTGACCGTGAGGCGATTTTTCTTCTTTGGTGTTCTTTTGAGCCGAACATCATGGAGGGGCAAAGCCCCTATGAAGCGCTACTGCCTTGGTAACATTTAAAAAGAAAGCAGGGTGCCTGATTTCCTAGAAATTCAAGCTAAACCCTAATGCTATGGAAGGCGGTAACCTGTAGCGCTAGAAGGAGGTTATTATGCTGAGAGAAAAGGTAGAAAAGACATTAGAACAGATACGTTCGTACCTTAAAGCAGAAGGCGGAGATGTGGAGTTAGTCGACGTCACTGATGAGGGTGTGGTGAAAGTGCGGCTCACCGGTGCATGTAGCCATTGTCCAATGAGCACCTACACACTGAAGTTAGGTATTGAACAGAAACTCAAAGAAGCAATTCCGGAAGTAAAAGAAGTAGAAGAAGTCAAGTGAGACCGCGATGAACGCTTTGAGGGGAGCCAAAGATGCCAATCTCAATAAGGAGCCCTTTAGAAGAGAGACTGAAAGCTTGGCACGGAGAAGAATGGCATACTACCAGGGGAAGATTGATACGCGACATAGTATATGCGATTGATACAGGCCTGGTTACTACCATTTCTTTTATTGCGGGAATTTCAGTTTCTTTGGCGGCAAGAAATCAAGTGATTCTCGCTGGTTTAGTTGAGGTGGGAGCAGGCACATTAGCGATATTTTTTGGCTCCTACATATCCGCAAAAGCCCAGAAACATTTTTTTGAGAGCCAAATTGATCGAGAGAAAAGAGAGATAGAAGAGGATCCCCAGAAGGAGACTCAGGAGATACGTGATATCTTTTCGGACATGGGATTTACCGAGCAAGAACAAGAGATGGCAGTAAGAAGAATTACCGCGGATAAAGAGCGATGGTTGAAATTCATGGTTCAAGAGGAGATCGGTATAAGCCCGGGATTAATTGATAACCCCCTCCACATAGGATTAATTTCTGCAGGATCATTTCTTGTGGGAGCATTTCCAGTAATTCTTCCTTTCTTCTTTTTTGAGGCAGTCACCAGAGCGTTCATTGTTTCAGCAGCAGCGGTGCTGGTATTTCTTTTTGTGCTCGGTATCGCGAAAGCGAGAATCACAAAAGTTCGGTGGTTTAAAAGCGCACTCGAGACCTTGATTATTGGTGGTATTTCTTGTGGTCTCGGGTTTTTCTTAGGAAGGATCGTTACCGCATCTTTTCATTGAGCGTGCGGTTCCTCAGATGGTTCTTGTTTTGAATGGGTATCATGGAAGGAGGCAAGAATGAAGAAAAAAAATAAAAAAGACAAACTGTATATTTGTGTGGTGTGTGGCAAGGAGACAAAGATAAAGAAGAGAATAAAGTGCTGTGGAAAGAATATGGTATCAAGCAAGAGAGGGAGTTGGAATCTTTAGTTCTTGCCTGAATGTCAGGTCTTAGGATAAATTATTTCGGTGGCTAAGGGTATGATAGCTCAAGACTTCAAAGATAAAATTGTAAAAATACAGAAGAACGAGTTCACCGAGTACATTATCTATAAGAAATTGGCTTCGTTTGTAAAAGATGAGCATAATAGGCGAATTTTAGAGAAAATCTCACATGATGAACAGGCACATTATGAATTTTGGAAACGCCTTACCCAGCAGGAAGTTGCTCCGAGCAGAATAAAGGCATTCTTTTATAGTTTTGTTTCGCGTCTGTGCGGCCTTACGTTTGGTCTGAAGCTCATGGAGAGGGGGGAGGAGAGAGCCCAGGATGCATATGTACAACTCAAACAAGCGGTACCTGATATAGAAAAAATCATTCAAGACGAAGACGTTCATGAGGATTACTTATTGAATCTTATCGATGAAGACCGGCTTAAGTATATCAGTTCCATTGTGTTGGGTTTAAACGATGCTCTCGTGGAACTCACAGGTGCATTAGCAGGGCTCACCTTTGCATTGCAAAATACAAAATTGGTTGCCCTCATAGGATTTATTACCGGCATCGCGGCTTCTCTGTCGATGGCGGCCTCTGAATACTTATCTACTAAACAAGAGGAGACAGAAAAGAATCCTTTTAAGGCAAGCATTTATACGGGAGTTGCCTATATTGCGACGGTTCTTTTTCTCATCTCGCCATATCTTATCTTCCAAAATATATTCTTCTGCCTGAGTGTAATGATTGTGTATGCTCTTTTTGTGATTTTGATTTTTACGTATTACGTTTCCGTTGCCAAAGGGCTGGCTTTTAAAAAGAGGTTTTTAGAGATGGCAGGCATCAGTGTGAGTGTGGCTGTGGCGAGTTTCTTTATAGGTTTTGTTGTACGAGCTGTGTTCGGCATCGAGGTCTGATGTGATTATTCAATTTTTTAAGGAAACGATTGATTTATGGCTGGATGTTTCCCCCTATCTTCTTTTAGGGATGATTATTGCGGGCCTGCTTCATATATTCTTAGGAAAAGGATTTATTTCGCGTCATCTGGGTAAAGGTGGTATTGCCTCGATTATAAAGGCAACAATTTTTGGGATTCCTCTTCCTGTATGTTCGTGTGGAGTAATACCTTTAGCAACTTCCCTCAAAAAAGATGGCGCACATTCCTCGAGTGTTCTCTCTTTTTTAGTATCTACCCCCACAACCGGCGTGGATTCGATCTTCGCCACCTACTCGCTTCTGGGGCCTCTGTTTGCGATTTTTAGACCTTTAGGGTCTTTACTTGCAGGAATTACTGTGGGCTTTTTGGATTATATGTTAGGCGGCAGAAAGAAAAAGGCTACGTTTATGCCTTCTCACGCACATCGTAAGATAAGCGCCTATTCAAAGGTGAGGCAATTCTTGGTATACTCATTCTTTGAGATCCCTCACGATATTGGAAAATGGCTCATTGTGGGCACACTCATTGGAGGAGCCATAGCCGCATTTATTCCTCAAGAAATATTTGGTCAATATTTTTTCTTTCCCCTAGATTTTTTGGTAGCCCTTTTTGTGGGTATTCCCATTTATGTGTGCGCTACTGGTTCAATTCCTGCAGTTGTTTCTCTCATACAGAAAGGGTTTTCTCCTGGTGCAGGGTTAGTTTTCTTGATTGCCGGGCCGGCAACAAATGCGATAACCTTATCGTTTGTGCGTGGCACGCTCGGTAAGCGTTCTCTCTACCTCTATCTTGCAAGTATAATCTTTGTTGCAGGCGCCTTAGGGTTTCTCTTTAACTATGTGTGGTCCCTTTTGGCCCAAGACCCCTCTCTAATGGTAGGAGCGGGAGAAATGCTTCCTGCCTGGCTGAAAGTATTCTCGGGTTTTCTTATGATTCTTATGATAATCAACTCTTTTTTTAAACGAAAGGCCCCGATTGGGAGCTTAGATTACGAAATTCGTGTCCCTGATATTCACTGTCAACAGTGCAAGCTTACCCTCGAGGGTGCATTAAAGGAGTTAGAAGGGATAGAGGGTGTGTGGGTAGATGTGGATAAGAAAATAGTGGGCATCAAGGGAAAGCCAGATAAGGATGGCATTATCAAAAAGATTAAAGAGAGCGGATACCACCCTAATATATAAAAAATGCTTATTTTTCAGTCATTTTCTAAATCTTAAACCTTGTTCTCAAAGGTTTTTTGCTCACTCGCCGCCACAAGAGGCCTCTTTAATATATATATTTCAAAGATTGACAGATATTTTGAAAAGTGATAAAATTCCTCTGCCTAAAAGGAGGCGAAAATGAAGAGAGCTCCTTCAAAAACCTTTAAGAAGAAGGGGGCTGCGAGGAAAAAAGTCTCAGCGAAGAGGTCAATTCACCTACCAGGAAAGAAGAAAAGTACAACGAAAAGAGTGTCTTCCAAAAAATCAACCCTGTCTCGACAGCCAATATCTCTGCAGAGCGAAAAGGAATTTGTTGAGCAAGCAAAATTTACTACAGTTCAACAGCGCGTTATTGAGCAACCCGTCCCCCAAGTTACCTCCTGTTCCTTGCCTGTACGATACGGAGATAACCGTATTATGCTCTTGCCCAGAGACCCATGGTGGCTACACACCTATTGGGATATTTCCGAAGAGAGAATCAATGAGGTTATTTCTTCTATGCCAGTGCATGAACGGCAAAACCTACGGTGGGCAGTGCGAGTGTATGATGTCAGTAGCGTTCAAGATTTTAGAGGGGACAATGCGAATTGTTTCTTTGATATTGATATCTATTTTGATGCAGGCAACTGGTACATCAATGTGAATCAGCCGGGAAGAGCCTGGTGTGTAGAAATCGGACTCAAAAGCCCTCAAGGAACATTTTTCGTCATCGCACGCTCTAATATTATAAGAACTCCTTGCTTTGGCATTTCAGACCAAATCGATGAAGAGTGGGTTTTGCCCGATGAAGAGTATTTTAAGATTTTAGGGATCTACGATTTAGGCAAGAGTTCTTTAGAGAGAAAGAGAAAGTTTGAAGAAATTTTTAAACAACAAATTTCTTCTCCACTTGCTTCGTGGGGAGTGAGCAGTTTATTCTCAGAGAGAGCGCCAGCTAAAGATAAATTTTTACTGGAAATATGGACAGAGCTCATTCTTTACGGAAGAACCGAACCAGACGCCACAGTTACTGTAGAAGGCAAAGAGGTTCATCTAAGAAAAGACGGGACATTCTCTTTACGATATGCGTTGCCTCCAGGGGAATTTACGTTTGAAGCAGTTGCCACTTCAAAAAATAAGAAGCAGAGAAAAAGGCAAGTCCCCGCAGTAAAGAGGTATAATAAATAGCACAGACACAAGACTCCCGACACAAAACCCTTTAGTCTCTTGTCTGTTGAAGAAAATCTGATTGAGTTTCATGGAGAGAGGATATCTTTCTTTAATTTTGCATGCACACCTTCCCTTTGTGCGCCATCCTGAGTATGATGAGTTTTTGGAAGAGCGATGGTTTTTTGAAGCTCTCACCGAAACCTACATCCCCCTCCTAGGAGTATTCGAAAGTTTAGCAGGTGACGGTATTGATTTTGCTCTCACGCTCAATCTCTCCCCTTCTCTCTGCTCGATGATGGATGACGATCTTCTTCAAGATCGCTATATACGTTATCTTGATAAGATGATTGAACTTTCTCAGAGAGAGATGGATAGAACTCGGTTTGATACACAATTTCATAAGCTCGCTTTGATGTATTGCCATAGGTTCAGGAGCACCAAAGATAAATTTTTAAATAGTTATCAGAGAAATTTACTTGCGCAATTCAAGAAGTATCAAGACCAGGGGTCTATTGAGATTATTACCTGTGCCGCAACTCATGGATTTTTACCTCTCTTAGGTATACAGAGTCAGATTGTGAAGGCTCAGATTCGGGTGGGTGCAAGTTCCTACAGGAAATTCTTTGGTACCAACCCCAAAGGGATATGGCTTCCTGAGTGCGGATATTTTGAGGGGTTAGATACGCTCCTGAAAGAAGAGGGGATTAAATATTTTCTTTTAGAGACTCACGGCATTTTATTTGCTCGCCCCCGGCCACGATTTGGTGTGTACTCTTCTTACTATACGAAAAATAAAGTTGCTGTGTTTGGCAGAGATCACGAATCTTCTAAAAGTGTGTGGTCGTCCATTGAAGGTTACCCGGGGGATTATGACTATCGAGAGTATTATCGAGATATAGGATTTGATTTGGATTATGATTATGTAAAACCCTATATCTCTCCGTGCGGGGAGAGGATATTCACAGGAATAAAGTACTACCGCATCACTGGCCCCAGCGCTCACAGGCAACCTTACATTCCTGAGGTTGCTTCCCAGAAAGCCGCTGAACATGCAGGGAATTTTATGTTTAACAGAGAAAAGCAGGTAGAATACTTACATTCTGTTTTGGGAAGAAAGCCTATTCTTGTCGCCCCTTATGATGCTGAGCTTTTTGGCCACTGGTGGTTTGAAGGCATTCAATGGTTAAATTTTCTTATACGCAAGATCAGATATGATCAGAATACCTTTCAACTTACTACCCCCTCCCGCTATTTAAAAATTTATCCTAAAAATCAAGTCATTAATCCTGCTGCCTCCAGCTGGGGTTGGAAGGGATATTATGAGGTATGGCTCAATGGATCAAACGACTGGATATACCCGCATCTGTACAGGGCAGGAACCAAAATGGTCGAGGCATCTGCGAAGTATGGAAAAAATGGCGACCTACACAGGCGAATTTTAAATCAGATGGCGAGAGAACTCCTCTTGGCTCAGGGTAGTGACTGGGCATTTATGATGAAGACAGGTCATTTTAGTGAGTATGCTAAACGGCGGACAGTTACTCACTTAGAGAGGTTTTATCTTCTCAAGAGCTATCTTGATAAAAATTTCGTAAATTACGAAGTGATTGAGGATATTGAGAGAAAAGATAATATCTTCCCAGAAATTACTCATTCTGCATTCCAGCCTTAATATGAGCAAACCACCTACAAAAGTAATTTTCTTATGGCATATGCATCAACCATCCTATAAACACCCCCATGCAGATTACTACGTGTTACCATGGGTCAGGCTGCATGGCATAAAAGATTATTATGGGATGGCAAGGATGATAGAGAAGTTTGACAAAATTAAAGTTGCTTTCAACTTTAGCGGAGTGCTCCTTACACAACTCTTTGATTACGCGCATAATCAAGCAGTTGATTATTATCTGCTCCTCACCTTAAAAAACCCCTCGTCCCTTAAGAAAGAAGAGGTAGATTTCATCGTAGATAGGTTTTTCTCTGTAAATTTTGAACGATTTATAAGGCCAAACCAGCGTTATCTTCAGTTGTATAACAAAAAGTTAACAGCCAGAAGAAGATTCAACCCTCAAGAAATAGTAGATTTACAAGTGCTCTTTAATCTCTGCTGGTTTCACCCCTACACGTTTCGTGAAGACAAGCATCTGAAAAAGTTGTTCCTTAAAGGAAGACACTACACTCGCGAAGATAAAGAGTATGTGGTAAAGAAGCAATACGAGATTATTGCCCAGATTATCCCTCTCTACAAGAGACTCTCTGCGCACAAGAGGATTGAATTAACAGTTACGCCGTATCATCACCCCATTCTGCCTTTAATTTATGATTCCGATGTTTTAAAAGAGTTTTCTTATTTAAAAAAGCCTATTTTACGATTCACTTCTCCTTCGGATTGCACCTGGCACATAACGAGAGCCACAGAGGTCTTTAGAGATATTTTTGAAAGTAATCCTGTGGGAAGTTGGCCGTCTGAGGGCAGTATTTCCGAAGATGTTGTATCGCTCTATGGCCAGCAGGGCTTCCGGTGGATTGCGACCGATGAAGCAATTCTATTTAGGAGTCTTACTACCGACTATGTTCCATTTGATATGATTAAAAACCAGCGCCATTTAATTTATCGACCTTACAAATTTAAAGGAGTAAATATTTTTTTTAGAGATAGGAATTTATCTGACGCGATAAGCTTCATCTATCAGGGATGGGAGGATTCTGTATTTGCTGCCAATGACCTCCTTGAGCATTTTAAGAGAATTCACTATCACCTGAAAGATAATTTCAAAGACAACGTTATTACGATCATTATGGATGGAGAAAATGCCTGGGAGTACTATAAGAATAACGGGATCGAATTCTTAGAGACGATTTATTCTGCTTTAGAGAAAAGCCAAATTCTTTCTCCTGCTATTCCTTGCGAGTTTTTAGCACATTATCATAGCAAAAATATACAGAGGCTTTCCAGTGGTTCTTGGATAAACGGCGATTTCGGAGTGTGGATTGGTTCCAAGAAAAACAACTCTTATTGGTATATTTTGAAACGGATAAGAGACTTAATTGCGAAAAGCAGAGCAGAAAAGCAGAAACTTGAATGGGCAAAAGACTATTTACGTCTTCTTGAAGGCAGTGACTGGTTTTGGTGGAATACCTTTGAGGATATCCATGGTGAGTTCAGAAAGATATTCTTGGCGTATGTAGCAGAAATATACCATCTTTTAGGAAGAAAGGTGCCTTCGTATATAAAGTAGGTGAATAATTGTATCGGGTCACACCTAACAGTAAGGAGTCTTAAAGAATTAAAATACCTAATACCTGCTAAGTGTGGTCGTTGGAGCGATGGGTAAAGTATATTTTTTATTTGGTGTTCATAATCATCAACCTGTTGGAAATTTTCCCCATGTCTTTAAGGACGCATACAAACGCTGTTATTTTCCCTTTATTTCTCTCCTCGACAAATTTCCCCAGATAAAATTTAGCCTTCATAATTCTGGATGCCTCTACGATTGGATCCTGGAAAATCGAAAAGAATACATTGAGATTCTGCAAAGACTAGTAAAGAGGGGCCAGGTCGAGCTTATTAGCGGCGGCTATTATGAGCCTATTTTACCTTTAATTCCCGATGAGGATAAAAAGGGTCAACTGCGTCTTATGAATGATTTCATAAAAAGGAAGTTTAGGTGCAAGCCCCACGGAATGTGGGTTGCGGAACGGGTATGGGAGCCGTACTTAGCACGAATTATTCACTCCTGCGATTTAAAATACACGTTTCTTGATGACACACATTTTCGCTTTGCGGGATTGCAGCAGAAAGAATTCTCTGGTTACTATACTACCGAGGAAGAAGCAAAACCCATATATGTTTTTCCTATCAGTAAAACATTGCGGTATAAAATTCCTTTTTCTCAGCCCCAAGAGGCGTTAGGCATCCTACAAGGATTTGCCCAAAATCAGGATATACTCATCACCCTCTTTGATGATGGGGAAAAATTTGGTCTCTGGCCAGATACATACGAGTGGGTGTACTCAAAAAAGTGGTTGGAGCAATTTTTATCTCTCTTAAAGAAATCTCCTTGTATAGAGACAATTACCCCCCAAGAGGCTATTAAGAAGTTTTCACCAAAAGGAATTGTATATCTTCCCACTGCCGCTTATGAAGAGATGGGGGAGTGGGTTCTGGAACCCCAGAGCCGCTCTACCTACGAGAGCTTGGTTCATTTTCTTAAAACGCATAACAAACTTGAAGAATTTAAGGATTTTGTGCGAGGTGGGTTTTTTAGAAATTTCTATCGTAAATACAGTCGCCTGAATTACCTTCATAAGAGGATGCTCTCTTTGAGTAAAAAAATACATACCGCAGCGACTTTCAAGAGAGATCGAGACATCTTTATCGATTTATGGAAAGCGCAGACAAATTGTGGATACTGGCATGGAATCTTCGGAGGTTTTTATTTAGGGCATATACGGCAAGCTATCTATGCACACCTTATTCGGGCAGAGAGTGCGTTGAGTAAAAGGCGCTCCAAGGGCAATGTGGTTCTCGAAGCCGAAGACATTGATTTAGATGGACAGAAAGAAATTATGTTAAAGAATAAGAATATAGTATGCTGTTTTTCGCCCAAAGGCGGCACCCTCTTAGAATTGAGTTTACGAAACCCGGCAATGAATCTGCTCAATACAATTACAAGAAGGCAGGAATCGTACCACGGAAAAATAAAACAGCAACTAAACCCACAGGACGAGGCTACTTCTATTCACAATACAATTTCTCAGAAAGAGGAAGGGTTAGAAAAATTCATTGTGTATGATAGGTATGAGCGCCTGGGATTAGTTGATCATCTTTTGGAGAAAGGCATAGCCCCCAATGATTTCCATTCACAGAGAGGGATATCCACTTTGAGCGATAGAATATACCAATGTGCAATCACAAAGACTAAGAGAGGGTATTCTCTCAACTGGCGTTGCCGCAATAAAGATTTAGATTTTTCAAAGAAAGTACATTTTTCTACTTTTTCAGGGTTCGATGTCCTTTACGCATTTAAGAGAAAAAAACTCTTGAATATTTATGATTTTGGGATAGAATTTAATCTATCTTTGCCTTCTTTGAAAGACATTGTAGGTGAGGCTAAAAACAAAACAGTTTCTCTTTGTGAGCCGAGGTCCTGGAGCAAGATAAGGTCTTTGACGATTATTGATCGCTATAGCAGCATAGGTCTAGAGTTTGAATGCATGAAGGCAGATGTCTGGAGTGCGCCTTTGTATTCAGTGTCTTCTTCAGAGTCAGGGGTGGAGCGAGTGTATCAGCAGATAACATTGCTTTTTGCCCCCAAAAACATAAAAGATAATTTTAAGCTCTCGTTACAAGTACAAGAGCTATAAAAAAATGTGAGGTGTAGATTATGGTACTAAGGAGGTGGAGTATGGTGTTAAAGAGAAAAGGTAAATCCTCTGGTTCTTGCGCTCGAAAGGCCAGTACCTGCACAAAGACAGCAAAATCTACCCAGATGAAGAGTCATCCCGACAAGGCGACACTTAGTCAGATGATTCAAAAGCGGGCATACTTTATCTGGGAAGAGAGAGGAAAACCTTACGGGTCTGACATTGATATCTGGATTCAAGCAGAAAGAGATATTCTGTCGCATGTAAAAAAATAATCTCTTGTGGGTTGTGCAATAGGGGTTTGGCTCCATAAAAAGACAGCTTTCTGGTCTTGCTGTGCAGAGAAGTGTATGGAGACTAGAGAAGCAAGACATGTTACGTATATGCCTGGAGTGTTAACATTATTTCTTGCCACTCTTGAACCACGGACACACTATCAATCATTATTTCTTGCCAATTCTAACTTCATCAGCATTATAGTGTTATATGCGACTGTCTGTATTGTGTGATGCTTTCGGTACTTTTTAGGTGCGTATAAGTGCAATGAGAAAAATATATATTTTTTTTATGGTGGGTTTTATGTTCGCCTTCTTTAGCACCTCTTTCGGGGAAGAAATTGAAGAGAGATTTGGCGGCAAACAAAAATTATGCTATAAAGTCCGATTTAATGGTATCCCTGCAGGCAAAGTTGAGTGGACATACTTGGGAAAAGTTACAATAGGAGGAAGAGAAGCTAATGCCCTTCACATAGATTCTAACACAAAGATCCTTGAGTTCTTTAATCTCATAAGTAAAGAGAAGGTCTTCCTTGATGTTGAAACGCACTTACCCATCAGGGTGGAACGGGATATTGTATTCTTTGGAAAAAAAGAATTGATTCAAGAGATTTACAACCAGGACGAAGGATATGTTAGGATAATCAAAAGTAATTCCCGGACAAAAGAGGAAGTTTTACGCCAAGATAAGCCCATTCACAACATATTATCTCTGCTCTATTTTTTTCCTAAGGATGTCGAGCTAAAGAAGGATACATCTCTTGTTTTTAATCTCCCCACACAGAAAGTAATTATCAAGGTAGAATCTTTAAAAAATCTCTCTCTGGGAGAAGACAAAAGACAAGCCGTTTTTCTTATAGGTAAAGGTGCAAAAAGGTTTAATCTTTGGCTGGACAAACAAGAAAGAATACCTCTACGATTGGAATTTCCTGTCCCACTGGGAAAGATTATTATCTTGAAGGAAAATTAGGCCCGCCTTTACTCTACAATAATAAGAGAATTTTTGCCTCCAAAAGGATCCTGCTCAATTAATTTGTTGTAGGGGTCAGAGAGCCAGTAATTTCCTGTTAAAAATTTATAGCGATACTTGCCTTTTTTTAAGGCGAGATTAATACTCCAGACATCCTCGCTTACTCTGTTCAATTTATAGCTTTCCTGCTTTTTCCAGTTATTGAAATCACCCACCACATATACTTCGCTTAAGTCTTTTCCCTTTAAAAAGAGAGGCGTCCAGGTACGCTCAGCAGTAAGGTTTTCTATTTCATGTGCGAGCGTCCTGAAATCTTCTGCCCCTCGTGAGTCCGGTTTGTAGTCGAAGATATTTTTCCCTTTCGATGCAGCTTCTCTGAGGTGAACGTTTGTTCGTATAGACGTCTCCAACAGAAGATTACCGAGTCGATTTTTTGCTCTGTATACAAAGATGCGACAGAAGCCGCTTCGCCTATCGAGTTGGGTAAGAAGGTAGAAAGGAGCAGGGACTGCTCCTTTGAACTCTTTCACCATAATAAAGATGTTTTTGAGCATCTCCACTCCTTTCAGAGAAAAATCGCAGGCAAGGAGCGGGATGACGGAGTGAGTGCTCGCGACGAGCGCATTCAAAGTTAGTGTTCCCAGGTTAGGAGGGCAATCTATCACAACGTAGTCAAAGTCGGTTATTTTATTTTTAATAAAATGGGAAAGTGTATGGAGTTTATCTGGATGGGAGTCAAATTTGTGCTCTAAGGAGGCAAGGCCAATAGACGCAGGGATAAAAGAGAGCGTCTCTGATAGAGGGACCCACATTGTTTCTTGGGGAACATTGTGGATGTTTTCCAAAATATCCGTTATCATCAAGTACGCCCTGTTCTTTCGTGCAGCCCCTAGAGCCGTGCGGAGAGAAAAACTCGCATGAGCCTGAGGATCTAGATCGATGAGGAGAACTTTTAGATTGTTCCTGCTGAGTGCTGCTGCGAGGTTTACAGCAGTAATTGTTTTGCCGCATCCTCCCTTTTGGTTCACCACCGATATTACTTTCATTTATCCTCCTTTTTATCTTCACAGATTGTTATCTGCAAAGAGGCCGTTCTTATTTCAATCTGTAACTTACAATTCATGAATGCGAGCGTGGTCGTTTTTTCGCACAACGAAATCTTTAATGAATACCCATCTTCTTGCTGCGAGCGGTATCAGTTGAGAGGAGACCGCTTCATCTTCAGGAAAGTAAAAATACAATTTAATCTGATTTATCTGAGCTAGATTCGTATTTTGCAGAGAAGCATTTTTAAATGTAAGA
Organism: Candidatus Omnitrophota bacterium; assembly: GCA_020343695.1. Taxonomy (GTDB): domain Bacteria; phylum Omnitrophota; class Gorgyraeia; order Duberdicusellales; family 4484-171. The sequence goes on from CP070807.1 coordinate 1,650,647, forward strand.
GGAATTTTTATATCAGACGAATTATTCTCTTGATTGATTTCCACATGGAAGGGTTTTAGAGAGTTAGAGAAAAATCGAGCATCTTTGACTATTATCTCCATATTCAGAGGCAAATTCGTTTTTTTCAAACACAGGAAGAGATTATTCGTTTTGAGATTGATCGGTTTTTTTAAATCAAATCTTACCCCTACTTTTTCGTGAAAAGGAATAGACAAAAAAATAGAAGAGTTACCCATTTTTATTAAGCGTTTATCTATCCCTAAAAAGTGAAGAGACGATACGACATCGTTGTGGAAAAGAGATATAGTATTGTCTGTTTGAGGTTGCCAGAGGGGAGGAATGAGTATAAGATCATAATTGATTAAAAGGAAAAAGAGGAGTGTTATGAGGATTGTAGCCAGAGGCAAGAGATTCCTCTTCTTAAAGAAATTTTTTTTCTTTGGAAGGGAAAAAAAGGTATCTTTTAATCTTTGAGAATCTAAGTAGGCATAGGGAAGGATAAGATCTTGCCTCTTATTCACAAGAATATATTAGCATTGAATTTCTTAAAAATCAACTATATAATTAAGAGAAGCAGATATTTTGGAAAGAAAAATATAAATATATTTTTATTATGATTCATCCTACCGCAGTCATAGAGAAGGGGGCAGTTTTAGCCGAAGACATCACCGTTGGTCCCTATGCCGTGATAGAGAGGATGGTTGTACTCAAGAGAGGTGTCACAGTGTCTGCCTTTGCCCACCTTAAGGGAGATACCCACATTGGGGAAAATACCTTTATTGGCACAGGTGCACTCATCGGGGAGGTCCCTCAGATTTTAGGTTGTAGGCAAGCTGGCGGCAAAGTATATATTGGAAAAAATAATGTGATTCGAGAATATGTGACTATTCATACCTCAAGCTCTCAAGACAAGATTACCTCCATAGGAGATAACAATTACCTTATGGGATTTTCGCATGTTGCTCACGACTGTAATCTCAAGAATAATATTATTGTGTGCAATGGTGCGCTTATTGCTGGACACGTAGAGGTTCAGGATAGAGCATTCATTTCAGGAGATGTAGTTATCCATCAGTTTGTAAGAATTGGAAGGCTGGCAATGATAGGAGGGCTTTCACGCGTGAATCAAGATATCCCTCCTTTTATGATGGTAGTAGGAGATTCTCGAGTATGGGGGCTTAATATAGTTGGTCTGCGCCGGGCAAAATTTACCTCTCATGATATAGCGGAAATCAAGAAAACATTTAATATTCTTTATCGATCTCATTTACCTCTTAAGAGTGCATTAGAAAAGATAAAGGGAATAGATTCGGGGCTGGTAAAAGAAGTAGCTGATTTTATCACTCCTTCTAAGCGCGGCATCTGTGGTCCTCAGAAAAGTTCATTATTAGAGAAGATATTTTTAGACTATCCTTATTTTTTGCGCACAAAAATTCCCACCTATCGGCTCTTCCTGAAAAGCAGAAAGCGGCCAATTTAAATTCGAAATCCGAAATACGAAATTAGGATTTTGTAGATGGGAGGAGTGTTTTTGTAGCAAATACAAGATATCCTGTATGCGAAGGCATCCTCTGTTCTGGTCTGGTTTTTCCGCGTCTCACAAGGATTCTTCTGACGAGTATTTCTACACTCTCAACGTTAACAAAACCCTTCTCTTCCAAAGTAAACACGGTCCTGGTGAGCTGCTCAAAGGTAGGACATATTGTTGCGAGGCGAGACCCCCCTTTTAAGGATCTATGGGCAGCTTCTATGAGGTCCCAAGGACTTCCTATGTCAATCATTATAAAGTCAACATTTTTCTCTTGGAATTCACTATCCACCGCACAGCATTTAAATTCTACCCAGCTACTTAAGCCATTTTTTTCTACATTCTTTTTCGCATTTTCTAAAAATTCTTCGTTTTTCTCATAGCTATACACCCGTCCATTCGGTCTTACGAAGTTTGCTAAGGTGGTTGTGAGAGCACCGCTTCCTGAGCCCACTTCGATTACTTGTGCTCCCGGATAGATTGATGCACCCATAAGAATCATACCGATATCTTTAGGGTAGAGGATTTGAGTTTTTCGATTGACTTTCATAATCATCTCATACAGATAGGGTCGTAAGATATAAAAGGGGATCCCTAAATTTGTCTCTATTTTATCGCCAAAATCTTTACCTATGAGAGCATCGAGTTTAAGAAAGCCTTTGTCTGTATGGAGGCTTCTTTTATTGACCCTCACGAGAAAATTTCTTCTTTCATCGTGATAGAGAAATACTATATCTGTCTCGCTTATCATAGCAATAAAATAATACCATTATAAAAAAATCTTGCAAGAGAATAAGGTTTGTATTACACTCTTTAAGAACGGACTTTTAGCATAAACAGGGTACTGGCTCATAGCTAACACCTAAAGCCTGATATGCAGTTTCCGTATAATACTGGGAGTTTGATATGAAGTATATCGTTATTGTTCCTGATGGCGCAAGTGATTACCCTATTGACATCTTAGAAGGCAAAACCCCTCTCGAGGTAGCCGAGACTCCTTCCATGGATTTTCTCGCAACCAAAGGTCTGCTGGGTAGAGTAAAAACCGTTCCACGGGGATTTCATCCCTCAAGTGACGTCGCAAATCTTTCTCTCCTCGGTTATGATCCTCGAAAATATTATACAGGCAGAGGCCCCCTGGAGGCTGCAAATTTAGGAGTACGACTGAGCAGGGCAGATTGTGCATTTAGGTGTAATCTAATTACTGAGGCGGAGGGAAACCTTCTTGATTATAGTGCTGGTCATATTACTGACAGAGAAGCCCAGACCCTTATTAATCATCTGAACAAGAAATTGGGTAGTACTGAGACTGAATTCTTTGCAGGCAAAAGCTATCGGAATCTACTCGTGATTCGTAGAGGCATTCAGTTAGGATTAGATAAACTCAAATACTTTGCTCCCCATGACATTATGG
>CP070807.1:1653688-1658955 GCA_020343695.1 Candidatus Omnitrophota bacterium
GAAAAAAGTTGGGGGATACAAACTAACAATATAGGTAATTTTCGGTTACTTGAACTTCTTCCACCATCCGGCACCGGTACACCAAGAGTAACAGTAGTTCCCGGAGGCAACGTCGGTATTGGCACGGTAAATCCTCAAGCAAAAATAGATGTTGATGGAGGTGTTCGAGTAGGTGTAGCAAGTGACTGCAACGACAAAAGTTTAGGTTGTTCTAATCTAAACACTGGGACGTTGCGGTACTGTGATAATCAACTAGAAATGTGTCGAAGTGATGAAGCAGGCGTATACTCATGGCTGCCCCAATATAAAGTAGGCGACATGGTTTCTTGTACTATTATTGCTATGAGTGGACCTGGAGTGATTCCGCCCGCGTACCCTTGCGCATCTATGGAAGATGCTCCTTGGAATACTCCAGGAGGTCCGGAGGTATTAGCTTGTTCTCCTGGATGGACAAAAACAAATTGCCATGGAAATACCGGAATTGATTGCTGTATAAAAGTTAAATAACTCTGGCATACTCATTTCATAATTGCCAAAAATAACTTTATTTTTATCTACCCCCTCGCACACCTTCCTCAATTTCAATTGTAAAAAATTGTAAAAATCCTCCTCACACTATTGTAATTTACTCCAAGATGAGGCATATTTATATGGTAAAAGAAGTTATCTATTGTGGCTATAAGAGGAGGTATATCATGAGAAAAAGATGTCATATCGCGTTTATTTTTCTTACTTTTACTTTCCTTTTAAATTTCTCTGTGTATAGTGGTGAAGAGCTCACCCTCACTACCTACTATCCTGCGCCGTATGGGGTGTATAAGGAGTTGTACGTTCAACGCATGGCAATAGGAGACGGTCCTGCAACCAATCCTTCTGGTTACTGTTGGCCACCTGATATCTGCGCAAATCAGATTAATCAAAACGCAAATTTAGTAGTAGAAGGCAACGTGGGTATTGGGACGACAAATCCCCAGGCCAGCCTTGATGTAACCTCTACAACCAGTGGGTTTCTTCCTCCGAGAATGAATACTGATCAACGAAATAGGATAGATAGTGTTGCGGAAGGTATGATAATTTATAACGCAACTACCCATAGGGCTGAAATCTATAGCCAGGGGAGCTGGCATCCATTAGGAGAGGGAAAAGAAATTGCTATCGATACCGGAATCCTCAAGAATATGGATACAATTCCTTTGCCCTATTACGATTCACCCGACGATACAGACCGGGCAGCCGAAGATGAATGCGTATGGTTCATTACTCCCCTGCAAGAAGAAGAAAGCTCGTATCCCAGCTCTTTCCCCAAGGATTATGAAAGTGACCGGGTTTGGTATTTTACTCATGACGGGACCTTTCGCCTACCAGAAGGTATTGATGCTTCAGATTTTAGCCTGCACCCTGAGCTTGTCGAAGAGCTTAAGAGGAAAAAAGGTAGGGTAATCTTTGCCAGAGGGATAAACTATGAGCCGGGCGGCTCTGGTCATCATTGGTTTGAACAATGGGTGACTTACTGCATTTTGTGCAAAAGATAAAATCGAATCGCTCAAAAAGCAAAATTAACCTCCTCTTTCATTCTTCCTTTTTTATCTCTCTTTCTGCCTTTGCCAAAAATGATTGTCTGTTATTCTTTGGAGAACTCAAAGGAAGTGCCTGATGAGAAAAATATATAAACGTATTTATTTTCCTTATACTCACTCTTCTCCCAGGGACCTCTGCCTTTTATGAAGGTGTCTCGGAAACTCCTCACAGGAGTGGTAAGGGTAGGAGCAGAAATGGCTTAAAAGAGGTTCCTTACCCTCACCACATATAATAATTTCTAGTTTATCCCGCCACAATAGTTTCAACTATCCCTTGACAGGCTGCCTCGCAAAAGATAAATTAAATAGCATGGAGATAGTTAGACAATATAACCCGAGAGATTTTGAGGAAAAAATGTATGCATATTGGCTTGACTCTGGGGTTTTTGAGGCCGATGCAAACCAAGGGAAAAACCCTTTCTGTGTCGTAATCCCACCCCCGAATATTACAGGAATCCTTCATATGGGTCATGCCTTGAATAACACAATCCAGGACGTCTTGATCAGATATAAGAGGATGCAGGGGCATGAATCGCTCTGGATGCCGGGGACTGACCATGCTGGTATTGCTACTCAGAATGTAGTGGAGCGGCAGCTTGCCAAAGAGGGATTAGGCAAACAGGATATCGGAAGAGATGGGTTTGAAAAAAGACTATGGAAGTGGTACGAAGAGTATGGTTCAACCATCATTGAGCAACTTAAGAAATTAGGGGCGAGCTGTGATTGGAAAAGAACCCGGTTCACCATGGATGAAGGTTACAGCGAGGCAGTAAAAGAAGTCTTCGTAAAATTGTATAAGAAAGGGCTGGTCTACCGCGGGAATTACATTATCAACTGGTGTCCGCGGTGCACCACAGCATTGAGCGATGAGGAAGCAGCACGTAAGGAAATTGATGGGTGGCTCTATTACATACGCTATCCAGTACAACATACAAAGGGCAAGGGACAAGAGGTAAGAGACGAGCAGAAATATATCGTAGTGGCAACAACACGGCCAGAGACAATGTTAGGAGACACTGCGGTTGCCATAAATCCAAAAGATAAACGCTACAAGTGGCTCAAAAAGGCAAAGGTAATTCTTCCCATAATGGAACGCCAGTTGCCGGTCGTTGAAGATAAAGCTGTGGATCCAGAATTTGGAACAGGCGTTGTCAAGGTAACTCCTGCGCATGATCCTGCGGACTTTCTCATGGGCAAAAAACATAATCTTGAATTCATTAACATCATGCACGAAAACGCGGTATTAAACGAGAATGCTGGTGAGTTTGCCGGTATGGACCGATTTGAGGGACGTCAGGCGATTCTTGAGGTTCTTCAGGAAAAGGGGTTAATTGAGCGCAAAGAACCCTATAAGTTGAGCGCAGGACATTGCTACCGCTGCCATACAGTAATCGAACCAAGAGTGTCACTCCAATGGTTTGTACGCATGAAGCCATTGGCCAAAAGCGCTATTGAGGCTGTGCAGAAAAACAAGGTAAAGTTTTATCCTGTGCGTTGGAGAAAGGTCTATCTTAACTGGATGGAGAATATTCAAGATTGGTGTATCTCCCGACAAATTTGGTGGGGACACCGAATCCCCGTATATTACTGCACAAATTGTATAGAGAAAAAAAATCAAAAATCAAACATCAAAAATGAAAAAGACGAAGAATTATCTAAGGAAGGGATGATTGTTGCCAGAGAAAAACCTGAAAAGTGCCCTGGGTGCGGCTCAAAAGAATTCATTCAAGACGAAGATGTCCTTGACACCTGGTTTTCTTCTTGGCTCTGGCCTTTTGCAACTTTTGGATGGCCGAAAGTAGACACTACCACAAAGCGCGATTTAGAGTATTTCTATCCTACCGATACGCTGGTAACTGCGTCAGAAATTCTCTTTTTCTGGGTTGCCCGCATGGTTATGGCGGGTTTAGAATTCATGAATGAAATCCCCTTCAGAGACGTGCTCATCCATGGAACAGTCAGAGATGCCCGTGGAATAAAAATGTCCAAATCCTTGGGTAACATCATCGACCCCCTTGAGATTATCGATAAATTCGGCGCCGACTCCCTGCGCTTCTCGCTGATGATGCTTGCAGCCAGTGGCTCTGACGTCTATTTGTCTGATGAAAAATTTCTTGTGGGTAGAAATTTCTGTAACAAAATATGGAACGCCACGCGTTTTCTTCTTCTCAAAATCAAAGACAACAATGTCGCTGTAGACAATTTACATTTCGAGCTCAACAGCCCCATAGATCAATGGGTAATAAAGAGGCTCAATCAGACAATCAAGAATACCACTGCCCATTTAGAAAACTACCGCATGAATGAGGCAGCCAAAGAGGTATATGAATTCTTTTGGCATGCATTTTGCGACTGGTATGTCGAAATAGTAAAGGACACCTTCAGAGCCAATACTGCGAAGGTTGCCCTTTATGTTCTTCTGAATTCTCTCAAACTACTCCACCCATTTATTCCTTTTATTACCGAGGCGATTTTTCAACTCTTGAAAAAATCTACATCGTGCTCATTAGATGAAGGTATTGCGCGCTCATCGTGGCCGGTTGAGCATTCGACGAAATTCAATGAGCAAGATATCGCGCATCTAGACAGCCTGCTCGATACAATACGCCAGATTCGGAACATAAAAATTGACCTGGGAATGGGTACAAAAAAAGTTAATCTCCAAGTATGCTCAAAGAAATGTACGCATATATGGGTAAAGAACCGAGATTGGATAATGCGCCTGGCCTCACTTTGCGGCATTGAAACAAAGGAGGCGCTGGAAAGAGTACTTTATGCAAATGAATTATGGGCGCTCAATTTTACTATCGGTGATATTGACACGGGTAGCTTTATTGTCTCTCTGGAGAAAAAGATTAAGAAATTAGATGATGTTTCAGAAAAAGTATCAGCGCGCCTCCACAACAGAAATTTTCTTCAAAACGCTTCCCCTGATACTGTTGAACAGGAAAAAGCCAAATATGATGAATTGAATACCCAACTGAGGCGCCTTAAGGAGCTTAGGAGTGCGTTTACCTAAAAAACTTATAACGCCGATTATTCAAAGAGCATTGAAAGAAGATCGTGCAGAAAGAGACCTCACGACTCTGCTTATGATTCCTTCCCAAAGAACCGCAGAGGCCGTAGTTATTGCCAACGAACCGGGCATACTCTGCGGAATCGACCTTGTCAAAGAAGTTTTCTCGCGCACAAAGAGCAAATCCATCAGATTTGCGGCGTTCAAGAGAGATGGTGCTTCTTTTCGAAAAAATGAAAAAATCGCACGTATACATGGGGCAGCACAGATGATTTTGGCGCGCGAAAGAGTTGCCTTAAATTTTCTGGCATTTCTCTCTGGCATTGCAACCTTAACAAGGAAATTCGTGGAAAAAACGAAAAACACATCTGCGAAAATCATGGATACACGAAAAACCACCCCTACTCTAAGAGTTCTTGAAAAATATGCCGTACACATTGGCGGAGGGCATAACCATCGCTCAAGGCTCGATGAAGCGGTGCTCATAAAAGACAATCACCTGCGTGCAGGAAGGTTTATACACCCCACAGGAATAGATGAAGCCAAATTGAAAAAAATGTTTACTTGGGTAAGGGGGAAAACGAAACGTATGGTTGAAATTGAAGTTGAAAATATAAATGAGTTCAGGAGTGTCGCAAAATATCAACCTGATAGAATCATGCTTGATAACTTTT
>CP070807.1:1659055-1661352 GCA_020343695.1 Candidatus Omnitrophota bacterium
GTCAAGGACAAAAAAGATAGTATTCTTACTATACTTAATCTATGCGTGGATTTTAATGATTGTTGTCCTTTATGTGGGGGTAAAAATTGCGCGAAATTCATGGGCTATTTTCATCGAAAGGCTATAGATGGAAATGGCACCTACTATAAAGAATTCCATTTAGCCAGGTTTTTATGCCACAATAAAGGTAATAAGAAGGGGATCAGATTTAAGACCTTTTCTTTACTGCCCTATCAACTCGTTCCCTACAGCAAATATTCAATTCCTTTTATCATAAAGCTTATGAAAGCAAGACATATAAAGGGAATGAGTATTTATAAAGTTCAAGAATATATGGACGCTTTTTGTGAGGGAGAGATTTTATCAACGGGGAGTGGTCAGCTTGCATGGTTAAAGCAATTGTTTACGAGACTAATAGATAAGCTCATAGCGAGCGGCTATTATCAACTGGGTGAGATTAAAAGGTTTTGGGAAGAAAAGGAGCAAGATTTACTAAAAGGTTTTCTACACGTTGCCGGAAGTTTTGAGTGTTTTAAGGTAGAACCTTGTATAAGAGGGCCTTGTGCTTTTAATTATGACTTTTATCTCAATGGTGGAGGTTATTTTCGTAATGCTTATTTCTTGTTTGGCACTCCCTCTCAATTCAGAAAGAGATGATCTTCTGAAGATCCGCTGCGGAAAGCGTTTTTAAAAATAGAGGGGGTAGTATGCTTAAAAACCCTTATTTTCTGATATTTTTTCTTGCAAAAGCCCCTTTTGGGATTTAATCATCTTGAATTTATTCAAGATTGCCATTTTTTTTCATCGTTTCATTAAAAAAAATAAAAAATTTTTCCTTACTACACTCTATGGATATGCCCCTCCTACGATTGAAATTATACTGGATACCATAAGAGCTTAATTTTCAAAAAAAGGAGGAGTTGATTATGAGTGATAAAAGGTCTGAAGATATTGCATTATTTAAGTATCGAATCATTGCCCCCGTGTTAAACGATAGTGGAAAAAGAAAGATGCGGTACTTTAGAAAAATGGCCAAAAAAGAGCATGAGGTGCCTTATTTAGGCCAAAAGAAATACGAGGCAGCCACCTTTAAAAGTTGGTTAAGGGATTACAGAAATGGAGGGTTTGACGCACTGAAACCAAAAACTCGATCTGATAAAGGTTCTTCTCGAAAAATAAATGAGCCTCTCGCGCAGATCATTAAAGATAAGGCAGAAAACTTTCCATTTTTATCCTCCGCTGCACTTTATAGACTCTTAATCTCTGAGGGAGAGATAAGGCCTGATCAATTAGGAGAAGGGACATTAAGAAACTATATTAAAGAGAATAACTTAATCATGAAAGGCACAGAACCTACACCGAGGAAGAAATTTGAGAAGGAGTATCCTAATGAATTATGGATAGCTGATTGCATGCATGGACCACATAGTGTGTATGAGGGAAGGAAAAGGAAGGTGTTTTTAATAGATATCATAGATGATTGCTCCCGGGTAATTGTTGGGGCCAGATTCTTTTTTCACGAAAATAGCCTTAGTCTGGAGATTGTATTAAAGGAGGCAATAAGCCGCTTTGGCTTGCCAAAGGCCCTCTACTGCGACAATGGGGCAATTTTTGTGAGTCGTCATCTGCAGCTTGCCTGTGCCCGGTGTGGCATCGCTTTAATCCATAGTAAACCTTACGACAGTCCCTCGCGGGGAAAAATTGAACGGTTTCACAGGACGGTGAGATTAAAGTTTCTCCCCTTGATAAACCTCTCGGAACAAGGATCTATTGAGCAGCTCAATGGTGAGTTCTTCCGGTGGCTTGACAGAGACTACCAAAAGAGCTTCCACCACGGAATAGGAGAAAAACCTATGGATAAATGGATGGACAAGCTCAAAGATACCTCTATAAAAAGACTCAGCACTGAAGAACTTGACCTTGCCTTTTATATGACCATAAAAAGGAAAGTGAAGAATGACGCAACCGTATCTGTTCATAACATTCTCTATGAGGTGCCCCATACCTTTATAGGCAAAATAATAGAGCTTCGGTATCCAACAGATAACCCAGAGGTGTTGACCATTTATGATAATGATACACCTGTGTGTTCTCTTAAGAAACTCAACCTTCACCAAAACGCCTCCCCTCCATCCTGGGAGATTCGGTTTGATAAACAAGGAGAATGATCATGATGCTAGCTTATTATAACCTCAAGAAAAAACCTTTTTCCAAGGATATTCCTCCTCAAGATTTATTGATCACCGAGGCAGGAGCAGAGCTTACGCAAAGATTACACCACATAAAAGAACACAGAG
>CP070807.1:1661452-1670686 GCA_020343695.1 Candidatus Omnitrophota bacterium
TAACCTTTCTTCTAAGGATTTTGATTCTAACTTTTCTTTTGCTATGCTATGATCGTAACTCTCAATATATCCCTTTTTATAGCCTTTTGCAAATCCACCTCTTTTCATCAGCAATAAAAGGGAACGTCCCGGTCTAAAGCTATGTGTCGGATTGTATATTTTACCATTGCGACTATCATAATTTCCTTGCTTTAAACCTTGCGTATATCCGTTATTGTATCCCTGCCTTTCGAATCCCCAGAAGAGCAAAGCAAAGATAATAAACAGAATAGAAACACTTATTACGCCTGCTAACAATCTTTTATCTTGCATAGATTAATTTATCCCCCTATAAATGATTTTCAGTCCAACGATCAATATCCCTACCTACAGCATAACAAATTATCTATGAGTAGGCAATAGGAAATATGGATTGGGTTGCGAAAGATAGGTTCGGACTTCGCCCGCTGCATGGAGCCATTCTTCTTCTGCGAACCATTCTCAAATTCCCCCCAACCCCCCAATTTATGCTATAATTATGTATTGGGTCACCAAAATCCAAAATCACGAATTACGTATATTAATTGTTAGAAAAAATAATTTATGAAAATAACTAAAATAGGTACAGATAGATTAATCGTAACTGATCCAGGAATAGGCACATATATTGGCGGTATAATAGCAATATTAGGAAGTTTTGTGTTTGGTTATATAGGATTTTATAAAGAATCTAATTTTACCGAATTTACAATTTTTTTCCGAGCATTCTCCATTGGGTTATTCTCGTTAGGTATAGCGCTGTTTACGACAAGAAGGTATACCTTTTATAGGAATTTATCTCGTTGTGAATGGGTTATTAGGTATTGTGGCGTTTTCCCTTCAACTGGGAACGAAATGATTACTGATATAGATTGCGAAACCCGTGAAAGCAGATATCGTTTCGCATACAGACTTATTTTACGAAATGTAAATATGAAAGCTGATACTATAACCAAGGCATTCAAAAAAACTTTGGGTAGAAAAGGGTGTCAGATAGGTGCTTTAGGAAAAATTGACAACGACAAAGAGCGTGCTATTCAAATCGCTAAAGAGATTGCAGAATTTGCAGGTGTAAACGCTTGGGATCCAGATAAAAATCTTATTTATGCACCAAAGAATAATTAAAATTTCCGACAAATCAATCCAGCGGACCTTCTTCGTTCCTTCTTCGCTCCTTCGGAGCTTCGAAGCGGCCTTCGTAAGGTAGCTGATTTCTATGTTAGAGATAATAAAATATGATTTGTCCAAAATGTAATCAAAAACATCCGCTGAGTGAAAGCCAAATTAAATAATGGGATGGATGGTGGGGTTAGGTAGATGGAGTGGTTATGGTTTTTTATTTTTTAATTTTCTCAAACTAATTAATAGCATGATATATGGCACTAAAACGTAGCATATTACAAATATATTCATAACGATGGGCTTTTTATGGCTAGAGACAATTATTAAATCTGAGAGAGCAGTGCCTATCATAAAAGCTAAAACAAAGGCAAAAATTGAATATAGCAGTGCTTTGCCTCTAGTATATTTTTTTATTTTATATAAATAGACAAATGGCCATATAAACCACCCGGAATAGTAAAGAAAGATAATTACTGGTAACAACAAGATAAGCCACCTTTCATTCATCTTTCATTTTCTCCTTTCTGTACAATAATCAATATCCCTACCCCCACCTCCAGCATAGCAAATTATCTAAGGCTGGATTATTAGAAGTTTTTCATGAATAGCCAAACATTCTAAGAATTAAATGGAGTGCTACTAAGGCAATCATAGTGATTATCCAAACCTTCTTCGCCAATCTAAACGATTTAAGGCATTCCTCTTTGTTCATAAAACGAAATAATTTTGCGAAGAATTTATTTTCGCGGGTTCGATTAATTACAACAGCAGCTTTCCACGACCAAACGAAAAGAAAAATAATGGCAAAAGGCAATAAAAAATATAGCCTTATTGCCCGAGCAATGTCCATTTTAATCAGGAAAGGCGCACTAATTAAAAAAAGAATTACTCCGACGAGAAGACTGCGATATAGCAAAATTATTTTTTTATCCTTTTCCGTATAATTCTCTTCCATTCTCCCTCCTTTTTTATCTTTAACAATCAATATCCCTACCTACAGCATAGCAAATATTCTAAGAATGGGCAATAAAAAATATGGGCTGGATTCCAAAAATTGGCCCGGGCGGTGATTTAAAGAATAGGGAGGAGTTAATTAAAAATAAATAGGGACATATCCGGCATGAAATTTCATAAAAGTGCAAGATATGTCCCTAAAACAATAAACAATAGATTTCCGACTTTATTACTCGCGACCAGTAACAACAACTTCTTTAATCACAGGAAAATAGGCGTTGTTAAGACCAAAAATTGCAATTCGAATGTGCGAAGCTGAATTTCCTTTTAAATCAATTGATGAAACATTGTTTAAACCTGTTTGAACCTCTGAATAAGTAGCGCCATTTTCAGAAATCAACACATCGAAATCAGAAGATGAATAGTAAGCTGAATACCAAGTGATGGCTAATTCCTCGAGCTTATATGTTCCACCCAAATCATAATCCAGAGTGTAGTCAGGTTCAGATCGTCCGCCAATCCAATATGTGCTGTTATTTCCATCAACGGTCTTCTCAGGCCCATATGATGATGAATATTGGGAGCTTGCCGATGCAATAATATTCGGAATTTCAATTAACGGGACTTCCTGACATTGTGCTTCCAGAGTGAAATTTTCTTCCGACAACCTTATCGTTCTAGAATAAGTCTGGCCACTGTCATTAAGGTAATAATAACTTAAAGATAGTTGATTAATGGACGAATTATGAATATGGGTAATTTTTAAACCCCATGGATTCTTTGGACTGTTGCGGAAAAGATCCTTTATTGTGTCATAGGCGTCTCTACTTAAAGCTCCTCCAAACATTAACCTTCCTAGATGTTCGTAGCCAATGTTTGCTGAGAATTGCTGGCTGTAAACTTCACCTGTTGAGGGATGAATTGTTTTTTGAACAACATCAACATTGAAAAACAGCTCAAAAACGATATCCGATGCCTGATGTTGCTTGTCGACATATTTAAATCGAAAATCGCAACCATCTGCATCTAACATCTTTCCACAATGATCTAAAGAGGTAAAATCATCAACAACTTCCCAGGTTGCTTCTGCGGGACAGATTGGTAAAAGCAGCATTGCTAGGAAAAATACCATAGTAATCCTAAACATAACTTTCATTTTAATCCCTCCTTTAATTTGATTAGATTTAGGACGCTTCATCCCTCCTGTATTTAAGTATAGCATGTCTCGTTAAGAGAAAGCCAGTGTTGCCATCTAGAAAATGAAGAAGTCTAATTCGCCTGCTTTTTGTATCTAACTGATTATAAATTGGTTATGATGATTGCCGAAAACGCTTTCATTTTTCGGCCAAATAGAGCAGTAGTGAACGATAAGGGGGCGACATTTAAGCTCCTAACTACATATATATCAATAAGTTATAGCTTAGATAACCGTTCTCTATTTTTGGTTTATATATCTTCTTTCCCATCTAAACCTCCTTCTCTATTGATTTTTCTTCTCATTTCTTCGAGTGAAAACATCCAGAGAGGCTCCCTCCTTCGTTAAAGCTTCGGCGGGTAACCCCTCCTTCGCTCTTCGAGCTTCGAAGGGTAAATCCCAACATCTCCCAAAAAATCTTCATAAATCTTCATAAACCACTTTTTATATATAAAGTCGTTATTTTTGTTTGCTGTGATATAATAAGCGTTCATTGCCATGAATCAAAAGAACCACCTTACAAAAGGCCCAGTTACACAAAAACTCATTTCACTTACCATACCTATGGTATTTGGTATGCTTTCGATGGTGGTGTTTAACCTCGTTGATACCTTCTTTGTTTCTCGGCTTGGCACAGAAGAATTAGCCGCAATGGGGTTTAGCTTCCCGGTAGTCATGTTCATTGCAAGCATTGCGCTAGGGTTTGGTGTTGCAACTTCCTCAGTTGTCTCGCGCGCCATCGGCAGAGGAGACCATCATCAGGTGCAGCGCCTTACCACTGATAGCCTCCTCATTTCTCTTTTGTTTGTAGTTACTTTTGCAATTTTAGGATTACTCTCAATGGATTGGGTATTTGGTTTACTCGGCGCTGATGGTCAAACTTTGCCTTTGGTCAAACAGTATATGCGCATCTGGTACCTGGGAGTCGCGTTTGTTGTTATTCCTATGGTAGGCAACAATGCAATTAGGGCCTGCGGTGACACGCTCTTTCCCAGTCTGATTATGATTGTTTCAACGATTATAAATGTCATCTTAGACCCTTTGTTGATTTTTGGGTTGTGGGGTTTTCCGCGTTTAGAATTAAAAGGTGCGGCAATTGCCACAGTAATTGCCCGCGCCGTAGCCATGGTATTTTCGTTGTCCATCTTACATTTTAAAGAGAAGTTGATTGATTTTGCCTTGCCGTCTCTTCAGAAGCTTATGGATTCAGTAAAACAAATCTTTTATATCGGTATTCCTTCAGCAGCATCTCGGCTGCTTATGCCGGTCACTATGGCAGTAATTATGCGCCTCGTTGCTGGATTCGGGCCTACTGCCGTTGCTGCTTTTGGCGTTGCCGTAAAGATTGAGATGTTTGTATTCCTGGTGATTATGGCTTTAGCTACAGCCTTGATTCCTTTTGTAGGCCAGAACTGGGGAGCAAAAAATTTCAGCCGCGTGAAAGAAGCAGTAAAGGAAGCAAACATATTTTCTCTGTGGTGGGGATTGGGCAGTTGTTTTGTGTTTTTGGCGCTGGCAGTTCCTTTAGGGCATTTGTTTGGAAAAGATATTGAGGTTGCAAGGTATATTACGCAGTATCTGTGGATTATACCGATAAGCTATGGTTTACGTGGCTGTGCATTTTTAACAACCTCAGTGTTTAACGCTATGAATAAACCACTGGTAGCTACCGGCTTAACCATAACGCGAATGTTTATATTGTATGTTCCACTGGCAGTAATTGGCAGCCAACTCGCAGGATTAGTTGGATTATTTGTGGGGTTGTGTGTCGCGAATGCGGGAGCAGGAATACTCTCAATTATTATAGGCAGGTTATCCCTTCAAGATTTTCGCATCACTGCATAAACCATTTCGCAGGGTCAGGAGGATAAATAGGGTCAGTCCTTGAGATATGAGCTGTGCCCTCCCTGTTGAGATCCTTCGGCGGATCCACCCAACTTCTCTAACTACCCCCCCCCAAAAAAAATCTTCATAAATATTAGGAGAGTTGCTTTTATAACCTTCTGTGATAATATATTGCAGATGGTTTTCTTTAGCTAGGTAGGTATAATTTCTATGAGAATATGGGATATCGCTCCAAAAAAACTTTGCCGCAATCATCTTCTTGGTGAACATAGAGAATTGCACGCTATATGGTCTATACTAATCAGGAATAAACAAGGATACTCCAGGCATCCAGAGACTATACGATGGAAAAATAAATTAGCAGCTTTATATTTACGGCATAAGGAACTTGTTGAGGAAATGAAAAATAGGGCTTATAGGCATAATAGCAGTCTTAATAGCGAGTTTGCGACTGGTTCCAAGAAGCAAAATGTATTCATAGATTCCCATAAAAAGCAAAAAAAGATTTTAAAGAGCAAAAAGTGCGGTTGTAAGGTTTAGCTGAGTGTCTATTGAGCAGCTTAAAAGTATCCCGGTAGCTCAGATGATGGATGAAGAAGCGCAGGGGGTTTTTTATTTAACTTGCCCAAACCACTTAATCACTATAAAATATTATCATTAAAGAGGAGTGAAGAATGAAGACATATTTTCAGCAGAAAAAGTGCGTTGTGTCGATAGCCATCTTTATATTTTCTTTTATCTGCACTTATAGCATGTCTATTGATGTGGCGTTATCATCATCAGGCGGAGTCCCTAGGAGTAAGACGGAAGAGAGACAGGATGAAGGTCGAGATAGCCAAACGCACGATGTGAGTCCGGTTCCTACGACTTCAACAGAGCAGCCGGATACAACAGGACCGGTGTTGCTGCGTATACCACCCCCAGAACCTACACCGCAGACGCGAACACCACCGCCGGAGGGACCGATACGGCGGGTTACCCCCACGCAACCGCCAACAAGAGAGCGGATTAGTCCGACAACAACGCCGATTGTGCGGACTCCTCCTACAGCCGGCGGAGTTGGCCTGGAACCCGAAGTTTCTCAGGCCCTCGAAACCATCGAACAATATTCGCCGGCCCTCGCCGAAAGATTAATATTTATTCTCCAATTGGAAAATACATTGAAGGAGAAAACTGCCTTGTTGGAGGAAGCGCGCAAGAACGGAAACGAGGAGTTAGAAGCACAGTTGGAAAAGGAGATAAACTCTCTGACTATCAGGCTCATGATGGAGAAGTCTGACATTGTCAATAAGATGTCAGATGATCCTTACTCGAAACATACCGGCGGTGGAACGGTGAGAAGAGTTATAATGCTTGTAGCGGAGATTATTGAAAGGCAATCACCTGCAGATCAAATGGAACGAGAAGAGACACAACGTGATATGATAGACAGACGTGATGAAATGATGGATGAGAGACGCGAATCAATAAGAGATATGGATGAGGAAAGATTCCGCGAAGAAAGATACATCCCCCAAGGGCCAGAGCCAGACATCTAAAGAAACAAAAAAGGGATACCTGCCCAAACCCTCCTCCATTTCGAACTATTTCCGCAACTCTTGGCGGGTATTTTTATCTCCTCTAAAAAATTTAAAAAAATAACCCAATGTATATATTGACACTTTAAGAAAAAAGTATTATATTTTAATACCAAAGTATTAGAAGGAAGATCAGGTTTAAATACCGGGCTTTCATTCCGAAAAGCAGCAATTCTCTAATTGCGGGACTTCCTTAAGAAAATAATCGAAAGGAGGTCTGCAATCTTTCCTCAAGATACCCCAACATTTATTTATCGGGAGGCAATTCCTCTGTTAATCACTGTAGCTAAGCTGTATCATGAATAATATAAACAATAAATTAGGTTTTGTAGAAGGCTGGACGTCGGTAATCGTCAATATAATTTTGTTTGCATTGAAATTATCTGTCGGTATATCATGCAGGTCGATATCCATGATCGCCGATGCATGGCATACATTATCCGATACAATTACCTCATTTATAGTAATTATCGGCTTCTGGGTATCAGCCAGACCCGGGGACAGAAAACATCCCTTTGGACACGGAAGATTTGAGTATGTAGCCGCAATAATTATAGGTGTCTTGCTGGGTAATGTGGGTATAAAGTTTCTCATCGACTCCGTTAGAAAACTATCCCAGCATGAACAAGTTATCTTTTCTATATCTGCGGTAATAATATTCATAATTTCAATAATAGTAAAGGAAGGCCTTTGCCAATTTGCTTTTTGGGCAGCAAAGAAGACGAAATCAGAATCAATAAAGGCAGACGCATGGCATCATCGCAGCGATGCTATTGCATCATTTCTAATAGTGGTGGGTATATTCGCAGGCAAATACTTCTGGTGGATCGACGGCGTCTTGGGAATCGTTATTTCATTGCTGATACTGAAAGTGGCATTAGAAATTATTATGAATTCCTCGAATATCATAATGGGTGAGGTGCCTGATGAGGAATTGATAAAGGGTATAAACGAAATAATTAGTAAATGCGATCATAGAATAACAGCCGCCCATCATTATCATTTACATAAGTATGGGAATCATATAGAGCTGACTTTTCATGTGCGGCTGCCGAGAGAACTTGCCCTTTATGAATCAAACGAGATCATTAATCATTTAAAGAAAAAGATATCTGAATTAATGTCTATTGAAGCTACAATCTATGTTAATCCTCGATGATGAAGGGGTAGTATAAGTATAAAGGAAAGGGTTGCCCGGCCAGAGAATTATCTAAATGCCTTCTTAATTTTTCTCCACATACCGGATGTAACCATCATTTCAGCATCGGCTAAAATTCGTCTAATAGTTTTAAGGAGGGCCTCGTCCCCGGCCCAGTACCTTGCAATTATTTGAGGATCAATATTATTGAGGAGTATATTAAGGGCATATGCAGCAAGGGCCACATCATCAATATAGCCAACAGGCCCCATGATCATTTCAGAAATTAAATCCAGGGGTGATATAAAGTAAGCAATCACAAGTGACAGTTTCGTTTTTTCGTATAGGGGGACGTCTTTATCAAGCACAGATCTGCATAATGCGTGAAAAAGGTCGGGAGCAATCAGAAGATATTGAGCCCACTTATATTTTTTCCCTTTTTTACTGTTTGCCCACTTAGAGATATTGCTGCGTAATTTTTGATAAAAGTCTTTTTTATAATTTTCCATATTCTCTTGGGGCTTTAACATCCTTATCGCCGCCGTTGAGAGAGCAATCGCATCATGCTTACATGCCTTTTTGCATATACCGCACCTCCGGCATCGAGTATTAATAATTTGATAAAACTTCCCTTTTTCTCCGCTTATCGCCTTGTGAGGACAGGCCGCAAAACAGGCTCCACAAGCTTTGCAGACATCTTCATTAATGAAGTAACGTCTTGATTCACGGCGCTGTTGATAAACGCCTTTTTTGCAATCTTCCATATTTTCTCTTTTTTAACTATTGTTCGTAATAATTCGGAATTATTTTTGTAATAACCTCTTTGGGTTATTTTTTGTAATAATATAGGTTATTTTTTGTGATAATTTGGATTAGAACAGTATTATAAAATATTTCTTCTAATTTATCAAGGTTTTCATTAACCGATATTCAGGGAAGTCTTCCGAAGCCCTACTTCGCTAAAGCTTCGAAGGGTAAACCCTACTTCGCTAGAGCTTCGAAGGGCAAGCTCCCGCACCCCCTCGACTTTTCTTAATAACCTGCCAAAAAATCTTCATAAATCTTCGATGACCCTCTCCTCCATTTCGAACCAAAAGCATCCGCTGGGTGGAGAGGTCAAATTAAATAATGGGGCTGGATTGTGAGATGGTCAGGTGGAGTGAGGTGTTAGATGTCTCTGATTTCTCCTAACTTGCTTTAATTCTTCTTTTAAATAGAGTATATTCTTTATTATAATTCCTTTATATTACTATACTATTTTCCATTTTCCCACATATACCTTGTCAGGAGATGATCTTTTTGTTTAAGCACTCTGTCCGCATCTTTGTTTTCCGCAATGTGTCTTTCCAAGAATGCGATAGAGTAACGCCGTATAACTTCAAGGT
>CP070807.1:1670786-1676205 GCA_020343695.1 Candidatus Omnitrophota bacterium
GAAGCGAGGTAGTAAGACAATTGTGCATTTTTGGATAAGAGATGCCTTGGTAATATCTATTACCTCAATAAGATAAATCCTTAGATATCCATCCGAATAAACAGGCTTTAAGAAAAAAAGTTATGAGCAGAATTTCGAGCAATCTCTCCAAACACATTGCCGAAATCTTGAAGAGGGACAAAATAAATTTGGGAAACATATAATAATTAGGAGAAGACAGTGAAAGTTATAGCAAAAGAACGCATCGCAGAGAATTTGACTAAACTTGTCATTGAATCACCGCTTATTGCTAAGAAAGCATTGCCGGGGCAATTTGTTGTCCTTATGGCTGCTAAGGTTGGTGAACGCGTTCCGTTGACTATTGTAGATGCGGATAGGCAGAAGCAGACCATTACCATTATTTTTCAGGAAGTAGGGTATACCACGAGATTACTGGGCACCCTGAAACCGAATGATTCGTTGTATTCTCTGGTGGGGCCTCTAGGTAAACCCACGCCCATTAAGAATTACGGTAGAGTTATTGTTTTGGGCGGCGGAGTCGGTATCGCAGAGCTTCTGCCCTTAGTACGTGCCCTAAAAGGTGCTGGCTGTACGATTACGTCCATTCTGGGCGGTCGCACGGCAGAACTGGTGATTCTGCGAGATCAGGTAAAAGAGTTTTCAGATGATATGTATATAACTACGGATGACGGGTCCCTGGGTGAGAAGGGCGTGGTGACCGACCCGTTGAAGCGGTTGCTTGATGAGAGCTCGGATTATGGTCTGGTGTTTTGTGTGGGACCGGTGCCTATGATGAAGGCGGTGTCTGAAGTGACCCGGTTGTTTAAGATAAAGATCGTAGTGTGCCTTAATCCCATTATGGTTGACGGTACGGGTATGTGTGGCTGTTGCCGGGTTACGGTCGGCGGTGAAACCAAGTTTACCTGTGTCGATGGGCCTGATTTCGATGGGTATGAGGTTGATTTTGATGAACTCATGGCCAGGCAAAAGAGGTTCGTCCAACATGAGAAGCAGGCCATGTGCAAATTAGATAAGCAGATAAATAACGAGGCGTCGTGGGAGAGGAACGATGATGGCTAAGCCAAGTCCAAAACAAACACCGATGCGCAAGCAGCCTCCTCGAGAGAGGGTTAAGAATTTTAACGAGGTTCCTTACGGCTACTCGCAAGAAGAGGCAATTCTTGAAGCCAAGAGGTGCCTGCAGTGCAAGAACCCCACATGTATCTCGGGTTGTCCGGTAGAGATAGACATACCCGCCTTTATCAAATTGATTGTTGAAAAAGATTTTAAGGGTTCTATAAGGAAAATGAAAGAGAAGAACTGTCTTCCTGCCATATGTGGTAGAGTATGTCCGCAAGAAGAGCAGTGTCAGAAAGTTTGCGTGTTAGCAAAAATGGCAGAACCTGTAAGCATTGGAAGGTTGGAGAGATTCATCGCTGACTGGGAAGCAAAACAGGCCAAACCAGAAGTTCCTCGTAAAAAACGCTCTACTGGTAAAAAGGTAGCAGTAGTAGGTGGCGGGCCAGCGGGCCTTAGCTGTGCTGGTGAGCTGGTAAAACTGGGGCAGAAGGTTACCATATTTGAAGCATTGCACGAGATGGGGGGAGTGCTCGTTTATGGCATCCCTGAATTCAGGCTACCCAACGATATAGTGGAAAGAGAGGTAGAATACATCCACTCTCTGGGAGTAGAAATTGTGAAATCTTTTGTTGTGGGTAAATTAAAGACAATTGATGAACTCCTTAAAAAATTTGACGCCATCTTTATTGGAACTGGTGCGGGTCTACCCTGGTTTATGGACCTTCCTGGGGAAAATTACAATGGCATATATTCCGCCAACGAGTACCTCACCCGCTCAAATCTTATGAAAGCCTACTTATTTCCCCAGTACGATACGCCTATTGTAAAAGGAAAGCAGGTTGCCGTAATCGGCGGTGGTAACGTAGCCATGGATTCAGTAAGAACAGCGCTGCGCTTGGGTGCAGAAAAAGCGATGATTATATATAGAAGGTCGCGGGTTGAGATGCCAGCCAGGAATGAAGAGATTCATCACGCTGAAGAGGAAGGAATAATTTTTGAATTTTTAACTCTACCGGTTGCTTATCACGCCGATAGCAAGGGCTGGGTAAAAGAGATGGAGTGCTTGAGGATGAAGTTAGGTGAACCTGATGCTTCGGGTAGAAGGCGTCCTGTTCCTATAGAAGGGTCAAATTTTAAGATTCCTGTAGATGTAGTTGTAGTTGCTATAGGCAACAGTCCTAATCCCTTGGTTCCTAATACTACACCAGGTCTTGAAATTGGCAAGAAAGGTAATATAGTAATAGATGAGAAGACAGGAAAAACCAGTAAAAAGGGCGTATTTGCCGGAGGAGACATCGCTACCGGCGCAGCCACTGTAATCTCTGCTATGGGTGCAGGAAAAGTTGCCGCCAGAGCAATTGATGAGTACGTGAGGACAGGAGAGTGGTAATCTCGAGGGCTCGTCCGGCCGCTGATTTTTATGTTAGATGTAAATAAAGAGAGATGATGAAAAGATTAATTGGTATTATAGGAGGAGTTATTCTTATATGTGTTTTTGTGAGTTCTATTACTGTACTTGCCCAAGAAACCTGGAGAGAAAAAATAAGAAAAAAATGGGAAGAGCGAAGGAAACAAAAAACAGAGTCTTCCCAGTTAAAGCGTTCACGATCCGGATTAGAAGGAGAATCTCCCAAAGTGCCTATAACTTGGATTACCAAATCTGGCAGCTACGGACCAGGCAACTATGGCCGGCGTTTTCAGTACGGCGGCCAGGAACGTTTTTATGAGATCCATGTTCCTATAAATTATAAATCAGGCATTCCAATGCCAGTAGTATTAGTCCTCCACGGCGGAGGAGGTAATACAAGTATAATGCGAGATAAAACCGGAATGGATGATGTTTCCGAGCAGGAAGGCTTCATAGTTGCCTATCCGGCAGGGACTAATCCAAAATACACCGACCGGTGGCTTTTCTGGAATGCCGGCAGAGACAGAGAAGGCGTTGATGATGTGGGTTATTTCTCGAAAGTTCTTGACGACTTGCCAAAGTATTTCTCTATTGACACCAAGCGTATTTACGCGACTGGAATTTCCCGCGGATCTCGCATGTGTTATCGCCTGGCATCCGAATTATCTAACCGAATTGCTGCTATAGGGGCAGTTTCCGGTCAGCGAAGCATCACCGAGTCAATAAAGCCACCAATTGAAGCAATTTCCATTATTCATTTCCACGGGATCAAAGATACATTAGCGCCTTTTTATGGTGGTCAAAGCAAAGGTTTGGGACGCCAACAAATGATATTACCGTCTGTAGAAGAAATAATCCAAGAGTGGGTTAAATACAACGGGTGTTTGCCCCAACCCGAAGTCACTCGAATTGGCCAAGCCCGCCGTCTTCGTTATTCAGGAGGACGCAGTAACACAGAAGTAGTGCTATGGGTCTTGGAAGACGGAGGGCATACCTGGCCAGGTGGTACGGTGTCGCGATTTGAAATTAGGAAAGGGGTTGGAAATATCAATCAAGATATTTCTGCTTCGAAAGTGATGTGGGAGTTTTTCAAACAACATCCCAAAGAATAGAATTATGAAGGTAAACCTAACAAATCAATCCCCCCCCTACGTCCTTCGAAGCTTTAGCGTAGTAGGACTTCGGAGAGGCAAACAGTTGACCTCGCCACCGCTAAACGGCAACGAATCTACGGTTGACGCGAATAGATTGTTTTGTTAATATCTTACATTATTTAAAAAATAATAAAGTCTATTAACGAGGGAGGAAGAGATGTCAAAAGAGCTGATTAAAAAAGCAAAAGAGAAGTTTGGAGCGATTATTGAAGAACAATTAGAGCGTGTTGAACGAATGAAACAACCTGTTAAAGAGACAGATTATTCTTCACTATGCCCTATTATTATTGGGCTTTGTTGGGGAGATGGAATTGGGCCAATTATTTCAAAACATGCCCAAACAGTTTTAACTCATGTTTTGAAGGATGAGGTAGCCAGTGGAAAGGTTGTGTTTCGTGATATCGCTGGACTGACCATTGAAAATAGAGCTAAACATATGAAAGCGATCCCCGACGATGTCTTAGAAGAAATAAAGTCTTGTCATGTTATCCTTAAAGGTCCTACAACAACTCCTCAGGCCGGAGATAAGTGGCCTAACATTGAAAGTGCTAACGTAGCCATGCGCCGGTATCTAGACCTCTATGCCAATGTACGGCCAGTGCGCATTCCTAAACAGGGGATTGACTGGTGTTTTTTCCGTGAAAATACCGAAGGGGCCTATATATTAGGGTCTAGGGGGTTTGATGTGTCTCAAGATTTAAGCATAGATTTTAAAGTCATTACCGAGCAGGGTGCTGAACGGATTATCCGTATGGCGTTTGAATACGCCGATAAGAATAATATTGAGCGGGTGACAGTAGTCACTAAGTCCAATGTGGTAAAAACCGGTGATGGCCGTTTTTCCCGAGCAGCTTTTCGTATTGCTAAGGAGTATCCGGCAATCAAGTTAGATGAGTGGTATATTGACATTATGACAGCAAAACTCATTGACCCGGCTCGCCGTAAAGAATTTAAGGTATTTGTGCTTCCTAACCTTTATGGTGATATTTTGACTGATGAAGCAGCTCAACTTCAAGGAGGTGTGGGCACAGCCGGTAGTGCCAATATTGGGAGAAAATGGGCGATGTTTGAAGCAATACACGGAAGTGCTCCCCGTATGGTGAAAGAAGGCCGGGATAAATTTGCTGATCCCAGTTCCATGATTCGTGCAAGCAGCATGCTTCTTCGGCATATTGGATATCCCCAACAGGGCGCGAAAGTAGAGATGGCTTTAGAGGTGTGCGGTCAATATGAGAAGAAAGTGGTGGTTACTGGAAGAGATACGGGAGTGACAGGAGCTGAATACACCAAATATTTATTATCGTGGATAGATAACCCGCAACTTAAGGCTCGCTGGGAAGAGGGTATTAAAGAGGGTGATGATTGAAGCAATGGGGATGGCAAAAAGAGTTTCCCAAGCAATTATTGGGTAGCTCCCCAGCAGTTTTCATCTCATATAGTTGTTATAGCTTAAATGAATGGATAGTTGATTCAGAAATATCTTTACAAGAGTATTGTGAGGCTGTATAATTAATTTCCGCTGAAAAGGTTTAGACAAAACAAGGGGAGGTTTTTTGTAACGTGAACATATTAACATTGGGAATACCAAAGGGGAGTTTGCAGGAAAAAACCATAGAGATTTTTAAAATGGCAGGGTTTGATGTCTATGCTTCTGCCCGCTCATATTTTCCCTCTATTGATGATCCACAAATGAAAGTAGTTCTTATCCGTGCACAAGAGATGTCGCGTTACGTGGAGGAGGGGACACTCGATTGTGGCATCACAGGAGAAGATTGGA
>CP070807.1:1676305-1694207 GCA_020343695.1 Candidatus Omnitrophota bacterium
TGCTCTAAGTCTTTTCTCTTATCTCCGTCGCCTACTATCAATAATCGTGCGCGGGGATATTCTTTTGCCACTTTCGCAAATGCCTCGAGCAGACAGGCGTGACCTTTCTCGCTACTTAATCTTCCTACACTGCCTATTACCATATGGCCATTACTTGAGGAGACGGTAGTTTTGAACTTTGATGAGTGCTCTATCTGAACGCCATTATGGATTACTGTAGATTTTACCGAGTTGTTTCTAAACCATTTCTTTAAGCTTTCATCTACAAATATCACCTTATTGAAAAATCGTAAAATATATCTATCAAGCCTCTCGTAAGCCCGTAAGCGTATATCCTCACCTATATAGCCGTGGAGGGTTGCAACCACAGGAATCTGCGCTCTCTTTGCGGCAAGAAATCCTAACACATTCGCTTTATAATTATGCGTGTGAATGATATCAATGTGGTTTTCTCTCATAAAATCATAGAGACTCTTTGCGGCCTTTAAGTCAAAACGCCCTCTCGAGGGTATAATATGCGTGGGCACAGCAGCATCTGCTGCACCAATTACCTCCAGATGTGGATTGTGTAAATTATTCACCGCAACCACCCAGGACTTGATTCCATTGCAATTCATCTGTTTTGCTAAACTGAGCATAACCTTCTCTGCACCGAATAAACCATTACTGCTGATTATATGGGCTATCTTCACGCCTGGTTGCGCCAAACATTCTTTTTGCGGCATGGCAAGAATCTTTCTTATCAATTTTATAATTCCTCTCTTCAAGAAGCGTAAGTATACGATAAGCCACGGTTTTATATCATCGACTGCAAAATAGGTATGTGCGATTTTTTTCGCTTTAAAAGCGCATACCCAACGGAAAAAACTCAATGTTTTCTCTTTTCTGTACCGGATGAAACTACCAATGTCTAAATCAATATTTAAGAGCTTTACCCCTTCTTGAAAGCTAGATTGCAGACCTCTTTGGCTCCGGGAGCCATCTACCATATCTTGATAGGCAATGTAAGGCAAATCAATACCTGAAGCGATGCTGATTTGCCCCACGAAACACGTTCTTAAATTTGCCTCTAAAAATACGGGGATATGCGTATGGGAATGTATTTTGAATTCCAAACCAATAAGCCCCTTATAGCCCAGTGCTTTTAAAAAACGCACACCTGTCTCTATCACTTTGGGCTCAACCACGCTCTCCACCAAAGACCCAATGCCAAAATGAGGAGGATACTGCCTTAGTTTACGGCAGCAAAATAATGCCAAGGGGTCTGAATTCTGATCAAAATACGCCATAAATATATACACATTTTTATCTGGGCCGGGTATTATCTCTTGCACCACTATATCTAAACAATCTCTCTGCACTGCACGATACATATTTATCAACCCATCGGCTGAATTCACCACAAAAACTTTCCTTGCTCCGTGTCTCTGCCTCCACACATGAGAAAAACGTGGTTTAATGATGCAGGGGTATCTTATCTGGGAAGAGATTCTTAAGATATCGTCATCGTGTTTGATAAAATATGTGAACGGAAAAGCTATCCCATATTTGTGCGTTAATCGATATGTTTCTTCTTTGTCAAGAAAAGAACAGACTATTTCATGGGGTGGATAAAGAAATTGAAAATACTCAGCGAGCCTATCTCTGTATTGCGAAATTACAGAAATATACTCATCAGATGTCGCATAGATAATTCCTCTCCGGGTGAGTTTCTTTCCTGCATCAATCAAAAATTCTAAAAATTCTTTTTCCTCTTCAAGAACATTGGGACAGATATGATGTGAGCAATAGCGAGAGTACATTCCTGGTTTGCTTCGGTCACTGTCAATCCCAATGACAGGAATTCCTTTTCGTCCCAGACTCCTTACTACAGATAAACCATTGGCAGTCATTCCTAATACAATCGCAGGCTTTTTGCTCATCTTACCTCTCACTTACGCCTCCAAAACCCAAGGAGAGCACAGGCAAATATTGGCATACTGAAATTGCTGAGTTGATTCCGATACATTCCTTCATTCACACAGATTCGTTCAACTGCAAACTGTCTTAAAGGGAAGTTAGGCGCAGGTTTCCTGTGCTGAGCTAAAGAAAAACCACATTTGTATCCAGCACTCTTGACATAATCTATCGCTTCAGGAATATAGGCGCCTTTGGGCCAGGCGAATGCCTCGACTTTTCTGTTAACCCTTGTCTCAATAACTTTCTTACTCTCCTCTATTTCTCTACGAAAACGTTCATTATGAGATGCAGGGCACAAAAGATGAGATTGAGTGTGTGCACCAAAGTATACACTATCTTTACTCATCTGGGTCACTTCTTGCCAGGAGAGCATTTTCCGATTTTGAGATTCTTGCTCCCATTCTGGAGACATACCAGAATCTATGAAATCTGTAGCCAGAAAAATTGTCGCGGCAAATCCAAATTGCCTGAGAAGAGGGTAAGCAATGGTGTAGTTATCCTGATAACCATCATCAAATGTAACCAGCAGGGAATAACGGGGTAGCTTCCTTTTACCTTCTATGCTCTCAATAAAATCCTCCATAGATATCACGCGATAGTACCGCTTAAAAAACTGTATCTGTTTTATGAAAGAATCTTTTGAGACCAAAATGCCTGGCAGAGAATGCTGCTTTTCTTTACAAAAATCCTCCACTACCCGATGGTAACAAATAACCGTAGGCTTATTTCTCTTGAGAAATCTTATAATCGCAAATACGCCGGAGTAATACACACAAGCAGAAAGGACGGCTTTCGCAAAAAATTTGACTTTTTTACGCAGCGTATATTCGTTTTTTTCTTCCATTAATCCATCAAATAGCGTCTGGTAGTGTTTCACCATTCTGCCTATGGAAAAGTGGGCCCTGGTACATTCCTTTGCGTGAACTCCAAGCTGTTGGGCTTTTTTGGAGTCCTGCAGAAGAGAAAGTACTTTTGTAGCTAAATCTTTTGCATCGGCTTTCTTTACCAATAGTCCATTGACGTTATTTTGAATTACTTCGGCGTTACCTCCTGCATCTGTTGCAACTACTGGTTTGCCGGCAGCCAGATATTCTAAAAGCGTGTTCGATAATCCTTCGCTCAATGAAGGCAATACACACACATCCATAATCCCTAACAATTCTGGGATATCATCACGCTTTCCCAAAAAATGGATGTTTTTACTCAAGGGAAAACTATTCACTCTCAAATGAAGACTTTCTCCTGAAAGGTCTTCTCCTATGAACAAAAAATGAGTATCGTTCAATGCTTTTAATATATCGCGGGCGGCCTCAACCAGATAGATATGGCCCTTTATAGGCCTTATATTACCCACACAGCCTACTACTTTACTTGAAGACGCCAGACCCAAAGCCTGTTTTATCGCGTTTGTGTCTGTCTGAATAGCAAAGCGTCTTTCGTCAATGCCATTATGAATTACCTCTAATTTGTCTCTGGCAACATGCTCCTGGTTCATCACTACTTCTTTTACGGCATCTGACACAGCAATGATTTTGGTAACCCACCGATTTACCGCTTTATAGGCCCAGGCATGATATCTCTTTCTCCAAAATCCCGCATCTCGCCTATTAGAAATGATTACCGGTATATGCGCCAACCTTCCAAAGATTGTACCCCATATATCTGAACCGAAATGGTAAGTCACCAAAATGTCGACTTTCTCCTGGTGAAGAAACCTCTTAAACTTTAGACCTTGTAGCACCCCGAACAGGCTATAAATACGCCTCACTCCAAAGCTTACTGTCTTAGCTACATGATGGCCTACTGTATCCAACAGTGCATCTTTGTCTGATAAACACCCAACAATTATTCTGTATTTACTCTTTTCTATATTCTTACAGAACTCCAGAATCTGCCTCTCGGCGCCACCTCTCAGTGTATAAATCGTGTCTATTAAGAGTAAAATCGTCTTCATGATTTGGAAAAGCTATTAAGGAGCCTGCTGCTGTTTTTGCCAAGAGGAAAGAAAAGCTTTCTCCGATTTGCAAAAAGGCTACGGCATACATAGATTTTTAAGAAAAGTATTCGAATATACGTGCATGCTCCAAACCGGCGAAATCCAAGTTTCTGATTCACTCGCTGGACAGTAACGTTTTTAGGCAGCACGAATGAAATCATTCTTGTATAACCTTTCTCTCCAAAGAGCCTCATGGTGCGCTGTGTGGAAAGCGTTGCGACTCCTCTATTTCGATGGTCTTTTACTGTGTAGAGATACGCCAAACAACTGTGGCCCTCTGGCAATGGAAAACGTAATTGCAAATAAGGTACCTCTGTTGAGCCTGTATCAACCCAAATATAGCTTAGCCTCTCAGTGTGCTCTTTAAGACTAAATAACTGATATCCTTTCTGCAGGCGCCTTAATGCTCCATCTTTGGTTCGCCAACCATCATAATAATTATCAATGGCTTTCAATTTCTCCTCATCTATGTGCTCCAAATGCATACCTGTAAATTCCCGGTGTGGATCTCCATTCAACTGGCAAAGGTCCTTTTCGTAAAAAAGCATCTTTCTATAGTAGAAGGCAAAACCTACCCTTGCCAATGAATGGCATACGGTTCTTGCCAATCCGAATTGCCTGTAATAATTGATAATTTTCTCTAAAAACATTCTCACGATACTTCTGTTCTTTGAGCAAAAACCACTAAGGGAATTTTACCCCTCTGGGTTTGTGTAATTTCCTTCACAGGAAGAATATGAAATTGAAATTTACTACCAAACATCTTATGAAGGTTACCGAGAATGAGCTTCTCTTTTTTTTGATTATAGTTATCTTTCGTGACAACCCTTACCTCTACTTCTCCTT
The DNA here is from genome assembly GCA_020343695.1 of Candidatus Omnitrophota bacterium. Taxonomy (GTDB): domain Bacteria; phylum Omnitrophota; class Gorgyraeia; order Duberdicusellales; family 4484-171. The sequence continues at coordinate 1,681,107 of CP070807.1, forward strand.
TTTTCTTTTGAACAAATTGGTATTGAGAGATAAAATCAGAAAACAAATCAAGTAGGCCAATTAACTGCTGATAGTTTCCTTCGCGGTCGATAATATAGTTACGGGTTCTACCTCCTAATACCCTCATTAAAGGAAGCCCTCTTTGGCAGGAGCACTTCTCTTTAAGCGGAAAACCACAATCTTCTGTTCTGTAACGAATAAAGGGCATTGCATAATTAGTGAGCCCTGTGGTAACTATTTCGTGAGTATCTTTCTCTATGTGTACTCCGTTTTTGATAAACTCCACTACACCAAACTCAGAATTAATGTGGTGGCCTTTACGTTCCTCACATTCACATGCAATCACGGTTCTTTCTTCCATGCCGTACCAGTCAAATATGCCGCACCCAAAATAATCCTCGATAATCCTGCGATGTTCTGGCAGAAGCATCTCAGCAAAAGTAAAAATTGCTTTTGGAGAAACTGGCCTTGGCCAGTTCCTTGCCCTTAAGAGTTCTGCCAGTTTCTTGAGGGATACCGGATACCCCTGTAGAAACTGCACGGGATACCTTTGCAGGGCTGCTGCATAGGCATCAATGCATTCCTCACTGATATCATATATGGAGAAAAAAACTTTTTTCTGTACAGGATTAAATCCATAAATCCTCTCTTTGCCCAGAGAGCGGTGCTTGAAGAAAAATGCCCTAAATACAGCGCACAAATCATCGACGTTATATTTCCCCCACCTATAAAACCGCCACTCAAAAGGTCCACCATTGATAAATTCATTGCGGGGGTCAGAATAAATATCTAAGATTCTACCGGTAGTACCGCTGGTGGTAATGTGGGCGAGCTGGCTCTTGGTGAAGTTTATGGCAACAAAGTCATCAAGGTTGTTGCGAACCGCATCTTTTTCCAGAAGCGGAATCTTCGGTAAATCCTGTATTGTTTTTATATCGGCGGGCAATAGCTTAAGCGCTTTAAACGTCCTGTTATAGTAAGGAACATTGCGGTATGCGTGGTGAATTAACTTTCTCAATTGTTCATTTTGATAATTTTCTAATCCTGCCGGAGACCACCACTGAGATTTCTCTAAGAACGCCAACTGTCTAAAAAAGTCTTTACCTAATCTTACCCGCAGGGGAATAAAGCTATACCCCCACTTCAAAGCACCCCTTACGCCAACAGGCATCCTCTTGTATAGATGTAAAACTCTACTCATCTTCTCTTTCTCTCTTTCGCTTTTTGATAGGCCATTGTTGGTTTTCCATAATGATATTGCCTCTCTCTACCATCCCCAAAAATACCCAGAAATATGCCCCTAAAGGAAGATAGGTCCAGCGGTCACCAAAGAAATTACCCACGATTACCGCAAGGATACAGGCACAGAATCCTATGCCGAGACCTTTCAAAAATTTGTCGCGTGCCCGCTTGTATAGGGCCCAGGCCCTCTTAAACGCAAACAGCATAATAAACAAAAGCAGCCCTAAGCCGATTAAACCTTGCTCTGCCAATGTCCGTAAATAGACGTTGTGCACGTCTCTTTTTAATCCCAGATGAGAAAACACATCAAATCCTATACCGACAATAGGGCTTTTCTGAAAGTACTCTATGCTCTGTTGCCACAGGACAATTCGCGTTTGCGCAGAAGGGTCAAGTGTACCTTGCTCTTGTTGAGTGAATTGAACTCTCTCCACTACCTCTTGGGGCAGTACTGTCTGCCAAAATAAAAGTACAAGCACAAGGGGAATAATAAGCTTTTTATTCCTCACAATACTCATAAAAAGAAGGGCGACGAAGGTTGCTAAATACGCGGCCCGGGACATAAGAAATAAATCACAGTAAAGATTGAGCGCGATAAGAACCCCCAACAATATCCTTAATTTCTTCTCCCGTATCAGGAAGAATATTCCTATAAGCACAAATGTATAAGTTGCATAAAAAGCAGCAACCTCATTGGCGCCCAACCAGACAAATGTTCCATGAAGTTTTATTCTATTCCACCAGGCAGTAATCCAACTTATCTGACGGATTGTATAGATACTCATGAGGAACATCGACACACACATAAACAGGAGTAATTGTTTCATCTCTTTTTTGTCTTTAATATTGTTGAGGGTAAGAAGAAACAGCAGAGGCAGTATCATGTAGTTCTTCCAACTCTGAAGTCTTACATCGAATGCGCTTAAAGGGGCCGGATACCCTAAATAGAAAGAACCCCGCCAGAGCATAATATAGGTAAAAATAACATATATAAATAATACCTTATTATATGGGGTTTTCCCAAATACAGGCTCACCTTGCGAATGTTTATAGATAACCCAACCAATGAGCATGGCAAGAATGAGTATATCATTGAAGTCTTTACCCAAGGGGAACTGATGGAGTTTAAAGAGGATATTCTGGAGGGGAAGCAGTGGCACCAAGAATAACAACCCGTATTTGACTTTGCCGGTCAGAGACAAAAAAATAACAACAATCCCGCCTATATAGAGAGCGTATAAAAGTAGATTTTTAACTAAAACAAACATCTATAAGCTCCTTTACTTTTTCCTGAATGTTAAATTTTGCCCTCACGTACACTGCGGCTTCTCTGCACAAATACTCCTGTAAATCCTCGTCCTCAAGTAACCTGACTATTGCTTCGGCGAGTGCACTATCATCACCTGAGGCAACCAACAACCCCGTCCTTCCACCGTCGACAACTTCGGGTACACCCCCTACGCTTGTTGCCACGACAGGAAGTCCCAAAACTTGAGCTTCGGCAATCGATAATCCAAACGATTCAGCAAAAGATGCGCTCACATACACATCGCTTGCCCGTAAAATATAATAGGGGTACTCTTTAATTAATCCTGTAAAATATACTTTGCCCTCTATCCCTAAATCCTTTGCTAATTTTTCATACTTGGCCTTATCTCCTCCTCCTATAAAAACAAATCGTACATCGGGCTTGCAGTCCATTGTGAGGCGCGCAGCCCTCAACAACACATCAATGCCTTTACGCGGAATGAGAGAACCCATAGCCGTAACAATACGCTCTCCATTTGTGAAACCAAATTCTTTTCTGAAATCTCTCTCGATATGGGTATGGGTAAAATTCTCTATATTTATTCCGTTGTATATGACATCGATGCTTTTGCGTATATTAAGGGCTTCTAGATACCTCTTGTTTGCTCCAGAAACACATACCACTCTATTTACAAAAAATGTAAGAAGCCGCAACCGAGAAAAATGATGATTGAAAAACCCTAATTCCTCAAGAGGCTTAATCTCTCCATGGTAGTGAAAAATAACTTTCTTTCTCATAATCCGTAAAATAAGAAATAAGAGAATGAAATTGAGCGAGCTGCAAAAGTGGAAATCTACCGTATCGGCATCTTGCCGCTTTATGATTTTCAATACCTTACCCAAAAATAGAAAAGACTCCCATCTTGTCGAGACAACATATACCTTCGCGTCAAAACGCTCCAATGTATCTTTAACCGCCTGGGTTTTCATGTTCGGAAACACAAAGCTCAAAGTCATGCCTCTTTCTTTTGATTGTCGCGCAAGCTCAATCATAAAGTCCTCAAAACTGCCGTGCTTGGTGATACGGCTGTAAAATACTTGCACAATACTCATTACATATTCCCCATTATGCTATACACCTGGTCTCGAAATTCAAGGAGACGCTGCCGAAATGTCTGGCACATTGCATATTGTCTCTTTTGAATTTCTTCTGTAGTATCATTCAAATACGCGAGTTTCTCTACCAATGTATCGAATTCGAGATGGTCACTGCGAAGCACCAAATCACCCATGTCCATAGTATCCATAAAATCGTAACATTTTGGCTGGTAGGCAACCATTAATGCCGGCGTATATGTACAATAAGAGAAAATAATCGAGTGGAGTTTCACTCCTATAAAAATATCCTGTTCTTCTATTTCATCTAAAAACGATTTAACTACCCAATACTTTTTGTGGATTTTTATAGCATCTGTGCCTAGCCCCTTACACAGCTGTTCGGATAAAAACACATCTTCCCTGCAGGTAGGAAATAAGGTAATCGCCCATCCTTCATTTATCAAAAATAGAATAAGCTTTTTGAAAAGACGGACTGTTTCTTCTTTGCTATTTCCATAAAATGGGTGATTTTTGGAAATATTGATACCTATCCTTCTGGCGCGTTTTTTGGGAATGATGTATGGACGGCTGTAGAGGAGGGCAGGGTCTCCTACCACTTTGACGTCTTCAATGCCGTTCTCTTGGAGCATTTGCTTTGAAAGCTCTCCGCGAACAGATACGAGCCTAAACCTCTTTAAACACTCAACCCATTCACGAATCACGTCCTGATTAACACTACGGAAGAAAAGGGGATCACGAACTCCCGTTCCGCAGGTAAATAATAAATTGCTATTACGCTGGATTAATTCTTTTAAGGTGAGAAACCATTTGGCTTTCATGGAAGAAAAAATGAGTGTCCCTCCTCCCAAGCACGCATAATTGAGAAGGCCTGTGTTGGCCAACTTCTCTAACATGTTAATCTTACTATCATATGAGTAATCGATAATCCAGAAGTTGCGGAACAATGTATTGATTGCCTCCGCTACCCCAATATCTCCTAAATTATCGTAAATGCAGCGGACGTGTGCCAGAGAATGCTTGTCCTTTCCAAACAGCGCGCGCCGGAGCTTTTTCGCCTTTATATACTGTCGGTAAATATGCATTTTAAAACCTAATTCTTGCAAGAGAGAATTTTGCGATTGACTATATTTTTGCTCGCTTAAGCCCTCTCATCGTAAAGAAAACCTGCAATAGGTAATCAAACCACATATACACTGCCGCACACCAAAGGAATAGAAGCATTCTGTCAAGAAGAACAGTGACGACGAGGGCATAGGGAATGAAATGCCCTCCAATAAATACTTCTCCGATAAGTTTTCTTACTATTGACTTTTTTTTCTTGGGAGGTGCGGAAGCTAAAAAATCCTCTTTTGCCAAAGAGGTTTCTTTGAGCGCGCGCTTATAGTACAAAATTGAATTCTTATACATCAAGGATTGACCTACGTAATAACCTGAAATCGTAATAAACCCTAAGAGCCATATGAGCTGGGGGCTGCCGCATCGCATCTGACCTAAGCAAATACCTAAGATGAGCAGGACACTCTCCACTTTTCCTGTCACTGCATCAAGCCACTCGCCAAATTGAGAAGTTTGATTTTTAAGACGGGCAACGTCTCCATCAATGAAATCGAGCAAATAACTCAGCAAGAACAGAAATACGCCCAACACATTGAAGGGCATCTGTCCTACGCTAAAACTGGCAGCACTAGATGCCCCCACAAAAAATGAAATGAGCGTAAGTTGGTTTGGGCTAATATTAAAATCCTTCAAAAACAAAGCAATTCGTATTGATAAGAATCGCGCCAGTTTTTTAATAGCAAAATTGCCTGGTTTCTGTGACCGAATTTTACTCACGGTACACTCCTGCTAACCCTTCCTGATGTTTTCTGCAGAAAATTGGATCCTCCAGAAGCAGATGTGCTAATTTAATATCTACATCAAAGGTGATTTTAAAGTTGTAGGGGTTCGATTCGACTAAATGCACATCATGTCCCGATGCGGAAAGCAACAGTACATCATTCGTAAAATACTCCTTACCTCTGCGAGCTTTTTTATGTGCATCGAATAGTAGGTTGAAGTCAAAAACCTGAGGATCCCTCACATGCCCGAGCAGGCGGCGATCCAAAGCTGCCTTCAAGGCATCCCCTTCAAAGGTAAAAGAAGAGTATTTTTCACGGACAAAAGCACTCACTGCTCCATGGTGCAGAGCTTTTTCTATGCATGCTACGATTAATTTTGGTGGAGTAAAAATACTTACTGCATTCTGAATTACCACCAAATCACACCCTTTGAGCGTCGCCAGACCATTGAAAATTGAATCTTGCCTTAAATACCCGCCGGCAACAATGCTTTCTACTTTACTGTAGCCTCCATTGTGAACTATCGTCTCAAAAAGTGAACGGAACTCATCGTTGATGACTAATACTATTGAATCAATCATTTCCAAATTCTGGTATATATCTAAGCAATAATTAACAACGTATCTATTTTTAATCTTTAATAATTGCTTCGGTAGGGATGCATCTAGCCTCTTGCCTCTACCTGCGGCTAATATCACTGCAACGACTCTCGGTTTTATAGCTTCTTTATACACAAAAACCTCCTCTATTAGACTCTATGAAAGCGCGCATGCTCTCGAATGAAGTTTCGATGCGGTAGCCCTCGCAGAGAACGAATGAATTTCTTAATCCAGGTGAGACTATCTGGCTTTAGTCTCAGCTTTTTTTCTACTTTGCGTAACTTACTGATATATTCTAATTCAGCAGGCAGGCCTTGGGGAAATCCTTTTTTGTAATCTTCATAGAAAGGTCCTAGCTTATCCTTTAACGTTGCGATCAATTGTGCTTTGCCTTGTGCTGGCAGTGGCGACGACTCAAGGAATTCGAGATTATCGCACCAAAAAATTTTTTCATATGCAGGAAAGGTTTCCTTTTTCAAAAATTCAGAAATCGTATGAAGGGATATCGAACGATCAGGGAAAGACTTTATATCTTCTTCCAATCCGAGCAAAATAAAAATTAACCGTGTGCGATAACACTTTTCACATTTGCCACAGTTCATCTGACCTACAATATTTCCATTACATACTCTCGTAACCCTCAATAGTTGGGGCTCTGAACTAACAAGGAGAGTCTTTTCGGTCCTTTTTAACTCAAACCCATCATGAATAATCTCCACAGATTCACAACGTATTAAAGGGTCTAAATTCGGATGTGACCCCCAGGGAAGTTTCATTCCTGCTTTACCAAAAAAGCTCGATGCAATATAAATTTTATCTATATACGAAGCCAGCATCAATAAAGGGGATATAATGGCACAAGATTGTGCTACTCTTAGCCAAGAAACATCGCTCAGATCATGAACATTCGTAGTAAGGGCAATAAATTCTTTACTATACCTTTTTGCAAAATGTAAAATATTCTTTTTTACCTCTCTAAATCGTTCAACTCGAGTTACCGGTATATCTGCGCCCCTAAAGAAAACTAAAGATTTAATATCTTCTCTATGCCTCATGAAAGTAGCGAGAGAATCAATACCTCCAGAAAATAGTTGAACTCCATACCTATTATCTGAACAGGGAAAAATCGCATCATTAATATCTGCGTGTATTTTAACTTGACGACGCATATAAAACCATTTATTCCAGAGGCTACAGATTTCATAGATTCTTTCTTGTGTCCCAGGTTCAATATATAAATCTTTTGGTAATTGGATATGTGTTTTATGAACATAGGCAATAGGTAAAAGAGAAAAAGCAACTGCTTCCCCAATGTTTTTCAACTTTTCAAACTGCAACGGCAATTCAAATATGAGCCTATCACCACTCAACCATACACCCCGAGAGGCAGATAAAGGAAATATTAATCTCCTCACACCAGCCCCATCAACTTCATTAATAGTTAATTTTCCTACTTTAATCATCGATTTTTATCTTTTATTGGACCATAAAACTAACTTCAGGAAAATGTTCTTTCATATGTTCTTCTTTTTAGCAATTTCAGAAATCTTTTGATCCACAATAAAGTATCGGTTCTCAACCTCAATGTCTTTTCAATTCTCCGCCATTTGCTTACATACTCGAGTGATTTGGGAAGATCATTTGAGAATCCTTTTTTGTAAAATTTGTAGAAATCACCCAAGAAGTCTTTCAGCGCAGCTATCAATCTCTCTTTGCCTTCTACTGCCTGCTTCGAAGATTCTAAAAATTCGAGGTTCTCCGACCAAAAAAACTTTGTGTGTTCTTGCAATATACCCCTAGATAAAAAATTTGAAATATTGTCCAATTCAAAAGATTCCTTAGGAAAAGATGTTTCTTTTGGATCAATATTCAACAATCTCAGTATCACGCTTGTTCTATAACACTTTTCACATTTGCCACAATTATTGCCCTTTTTTACATTTGCACCACATGCTCTTATATACTTAATCAATTCTGGTTCTATATTTAGCAGCAAAACCTTTTCTGTTCTTTTCAAATCAAAACCATCATGTATTGTTTCGATTTCTTCACATCTAACCATAGGATCCAAAAGAGGGTGGGAACCCCATGGCATTTTTTCACTGTCAGGCCCCGAAAATGTGGCAGCAATAAATACTTTATTAATGTACTTGGACAAAGCAATTACTGGGCCTAACATTGCACACCCATGAGAGACGTGTTCCCATGAAACTGAATGAAGGTGGTGAACATTAGTAGTTATTGAAATTAATTTTTTTCCATATCTTTGAGCAAATCTTTCCAAATAATTTTTTACTTGCTGAAAACGACCAGGTCGTGTAAGTCGTATATCTGCTCCATTATAAAAAATTAAATATTTGATATTGTCTCTTTGTCGTTTAAAAGTGGCTAGGGAGTCAACTCCTCCAGAGAAAAGTTGAGCCCCGAAACGTTTCTCTTCTCTTGACTCAGTTTTCACTGCAGCATTGGCAATGATTTTAATTTTTCGATCAGATTGAAACCATCCATTCCATAATGCAATAATTCTATCAATCCTATCAAAAGTACCTACTTCCAAAGATAACGAATCTGGCAATTGAATATTAGAAGATTCACTAAAGGCGATCGGCAAAAGAGAAAAAATAACAGTTTCCCCAATATTAGCTAAATCAGGGAAAACATTCGGATACTCCAATATTAATCTATTTCTGGTCAATCCTATATATTTAGGTGATTTTAAAGGAAACTCTAACCTTATCGTATTTGATAATTCATTCTCTATTCTTACCATATCTAGCACTTTAATCATTATGATCGCCTCAAATTGTTCGTTATATTACAACTTTGAAAACACGTATTTAATTTCTTTTTAATCCATAGGAGAGACTCTGGCTTTAATCTCATATAGGCCTCAAGCTTTCGCCATTTACTTGCGTACTCAAAAGCTTTAGGAAGCCCTTTGGGGAAACCATTTTTATAATCAAAATAGAAATGTCCAAGCATCTTTTTTAACGCTCTTATTAGCTTATCTTTTCCCTCCAAAGGTTTTGTCACTAATTCTAAGAATTCGAGGTTCTCCGACCAAAAAAGCTTTGTGTATTCTTTAAATTCATTATTCGATAAGAAATTAGCGATTGCTCCTAGAGAAAAGGACTCTTTTGGAAAAGGTAGGTTTTGGGAATCGGCACTCAATATGCTTAAGATCATAATCGTTCTATAACATTTTTCACATTTTCCGCAATTGTATTTTTTATTGATATTTGCCCCGCAGACCCTAATGTGTTTGAGCAATTCGGGCTCCTCGCTCAAAAGTACTATTTTCTCAGTTCTTTTTAACCCAAAACCATCGTGAATCGTCTCAATGTGATTACTCCTAATTAAAGGATCTAAATCGGGGTGAGAACCCCATGACATCTTCTTGCCATGTTCACCTGAGAATGATGAGGCAATAAACACCTTCTTCACGTAGTTAGATAAAGCTAATGCCGGGCCAAGCATCGCACAACTATGAGAAACATGTTCCCAAGATACAGGATGTAAATAATGAATGTTAGTCGTTATGGCAATAATTTCTTTGTCGTATCGTTGAGCGAATTGTTCAATATAACTCTTAACCTCTTGAAACCGTTGGGGCCGCGTAAGGCGAATATCTGCGCCATTATAGAAAATTAAATATTTAATATGTGCTTTTTGCCGTCTGAACGTCGCCATAGAATCAACCCCTCCGGAGAAAAGTTGAGCTCCAAAACGTTCCTGACACTCTGGCTTAACCGTTTCCACTGTTTCACCAATAACTTTAACCCTGCGATTGCATAAAAACCATCTGTTCCAAAGTTCACAAATTTTATCAATTCTTTCCTGAGTCTCCTGCTCTATTGCTAAACTCTCAGGTAATTCTATAAAAGAATTCTCCTGGTATGCTATGGGGAAAAGAGAAAAAACTACAGCCTCTCCTATATTATTTATTTCATTAAATTTCAACGGATACTCCAATACCAACTTGTTATCTGTAAGCCGTATATTACGAGAAACTCTTAAAGGAAATGTGAATCTTCTTGTCTCGGGCTCCTCATTGGGTTCGATTTTCATCTGGGTTACTCTTATCACTTCTTCTCCTTTGTTGGTCCTGCAATTCCTTAACTGTAAATGATTCGTTTAAAATAACTTCTCTCTATTCGTGTTAATCCTGCTAAAAATACAAAACCTGCAAATACCACAGAGATGCACGCCACAAGAATTGTCAGCTGCATATAGTTTGCAACAATGAAACTTTTGCAGAAATACCAGAGCCCTGCAAAAATTCCTGCTGACTTAAGAAGCGTGGGAATCAGTACCTTACAATAGTATGTGTACACACCAAGATGAACCACTCTACATGTATAGACTGGCTGAATAAATACCTTATTGATGATCATAGGAATCGTTGTTCCTAGAGCCACTCCCATAAGACCAAATCTCTTCACAAGGATCACACTTAAAATGATATTCGCAACTCCCTCTATCGAATTCAATATCGCATAGAATTTGTGTTTGGAGATACCATAGAGAAGTTGTGCGGACGGCGTCTGTATGCATGAAAAAATAATACCAACCACCAATACGACAAGAACCGGGTAGGCAGAAATATAATCTTGGCCCATCCACCGCTGGATGAATGCTCTGCCAAATATTATCAATATCCCTCCAATGAGTATTGAGAGGTAGCCGCTGATCTTGGTCATGAACAAGAATTTATTTCGTATGGAGGCATAATCACCCTTGGCTTCATATTGACTGAATACAGGCACCATGATGCCAATTGCACTCAAGATAAATTCCATAAAATACCGAATGAGGCGTGCGGCAATCGAATAAATCGTGACAAAACTTAAGCCAAGAAATGCGGCAATAACGAAATTATCGATATGAAAACGCAGGCGAGTCGCAATCTGATTGATAAATGTAAAACCACTATAGCGGAAGAGAGACTTAATTTGTTTTCTGTCAATAAACTTCTTCGATATAACAAGATAACCAGCTACCCCCTTGGCAACAAAGAATGTCATCACATACCTCAGCATATTCACGGCAATAGTAATGAGTGCTAATGCAAAAATTCCATATCCGTTCTTTAAAAAAACTACGATTAAAATCGTTCTGGCCGCTAGGGTGAACAGACCAATTGAGGTTTTTAAATCATACCGAATATGTGAAGTTAATATTCCTGAGAACACACGCATAGGAAAATCTATTGCAAACCCTATACCGAGAATGAGTATTATTTTTTGAAAAGTAAGTGTATCCTGAGCAATATCTCTAATCAGCAGCGGCCCAACAGCAGCAACAATCACTGAAGTAAGCAATATACACAATCCGAGAATCGAAAAAAGAAAAAGAGTTGTATTGATAACCACATTTGCTTCATGATAATCTTTTCTGCCTATGGCTCTGGACACATACCTTTGGATGGCAGAACCTAACCCAAGGTCAAAAAGCCAGTAATATCCTGTGAATGTACCTACCACTATCCATAACCCATACATTCGATTCCCCAGAGACCGAATAATAAAAGGCATCAACATAAGAGCAACGAGAGAATGGACAAAAAAGTGTCCGATTCGTAATCCCGAACCTCTTGTAAGTGTTTTTGCTTTCGAACTCATCTTTCTGCCTGGAGAGGAAACTGTATATATGTCTGTATCTTCCTCTTATAGAATGAGATAATCCTTTTGCGTTTTATAAAAGAGGTGTTTCTCTTGTAGTCTCGAGAAAGTGCCTCTAAGAGCCCTAATATGCACACAACCTCAACTGCCGCATACGGTATAGACTTATGATCAAAATACCCATGTAAAAAACACCTATTGAAATGATGCACTGTGGCAATATCCCATAAGGAGTAAAAAGACTTTAAGTCAAAGGTGGTAACTCCTGTAATAAAATTGCATACATCTTTTATGGTTATTTGATTCTTTTTGAAACCTACATCTAATACAGTAATCGTACTTGCGTTATAGAGAATATTGAGAGGTTGAAAATCTCCGTGTTTAGAAGATACCGGGAAGGTGCAAGAGGCTGCCTTATTCTCATTGCCCCTCATTCTTCCCAGCAACTTTTTTCCTAAAGAGCAAGGAAGGCCCCATGAGGGAAATTTATCTACAATTTCTTCTGCTTTCCGCATAAATTTGTCTACTTCGATTACAGCGTAGTAGCCCCCAAATCCTGCCCTATGGAACTCCCTGAGCCACTCCCCGATGCGAAAGAATAATTTTTCAAGGAACACCTTTTTTGATTTCGAGAGGGGAAGATGAGAGGAAGCTTTTAGGCACGCAGCGAATGGCTTTCCACACACTTTCTCCGTAATGAGTATCCCTGCTTTGGGCACTGCATCCAACACCCGTGGAATAGAGAATCTTCTCTCTGAAAGTGCATTGAGCAGGCGAAGGTTATCAAATTCCTTGCGTGTGTCTTCCACAACATCGTGATTGTAGAAGGAATTTGGTATTCTCTGTTTTACGACGATGTTTTTGAGTATATCTTTTTTATGGCAAATCGCAAATTCGTAAATAATCGATGTGTGGCATTTTTTCGAAAAAGGATAATGACGTATGGTAAGATGCCTGCCGGAGAGTTCAGGATAGTATGTAGAAAGGTTTGAATGAATCATTTTCCTTAAATCATTTATCGCTTTTACTTCTCTCAAGACGCGCACTACCATATCTTGCTTCTCCCAAAAAGCTTGACGCACCAATAATGCAAACACGCAAAAGGAATTATTAACAGAATACGCCCAATGCTATAGAAATTACGAGAATGTATATCTGAGAATATTTTTTTCGAATACAATCGGATTCCCGTAGAGAAGAGCGGAAAGCGGAAATGCATATTCTTATCTGCAACAGCGTGCGGCCAGTTTTTGACTCTATGTCGTTCAATATTAAAATCAATGTGATAGCGATAGGCAATTTTTTGCAGATAACTTAAGTACAGAAGAAGGCCGCTCTCAACCCCATACTTAAGAGAATTTTCTCTCAATAGTCTCCAGTCAATCTCATCGTTTTGTATCAGGTGGATGGTGTTGTAAATGTCAGAAATCCTTA
>CP070807.1:1694307-1714767 GCA_020343695.1 Candidatus Omnitrophota bacterium
GCTCAACAACAGAAAATTTTCTCTGTAATGATGCTGGTAATGATGGGAGCGTTTTTCTATCATTTACCTTCCGCACTCTTGCTTTACTGGTTCACCAACAGTATTTTAACCTTTGTTGCTCAATGGAAAATATTGAAGCATAAATAACCCACCGTAATTATTACTTAACCTTCCCGAATTTATATTCCGTTTTCACGTGAAAACAGCATTTTGTGATGGCATTTTTCACCTATTGCAAAAATTTTCTTGACAAAGCTTAGGGGAAGGTATTAAAATGTTTGTAAGTTTCAGGGGTATATTTGATAGGGAAGACATAAAGCGTTTTCACGTGAAAACACATAAGGCGTTTTCACGTGAAAATGTAAAAATGCGTGTTTATCAAAATTCTCAATGGCGCGGATAATCGGAGTCTGTAACCAGAAAGGCGGAACAGGAAAAACTACATCCGCAATAAATATCACTTCCTACCTTGGGTTAGTGAACCAAAAAACTCTCCTTGTCGATATGGATCCCCAGGGAAATGCTACCTCAGGGGTGGGATTCAATAGCGAAGAGAGAAAATCAATCTACGATGTCATAACCGGCAAAGTAAGCTTGGGGGAGAGCATTTCAAAAACGCAATGGCCGCATCTCTATATCCTTCCTGCCCACATCTCTCTTACCGGTGGGGAAATTGAGTTAGTGAATATTGAGCACCGTGAGTCTCAACTGAAGAGGGAGTTAGATAAAATACGAGAGGATTTTTCTTATATCATAATCGATGCACCGCCTTCTTTGGGACTGCTCACGGTAAATGTTTTGGTCGCATCTGATACTCTCATCATTCCTATTCAGTGCGAATATTATGCCCTAGAGGGTGTTTCTAACTTGCTCCATACCATAGACTTAATTAGAGAGAGATTAAACCCATCTCTGGAAATTGAAGGGGTTCTTCTCACCATGGCGGATTTTCGTACAAGATTAACCTTGCAAGTAATAGAGGAAGTCCGACGGTATTTTGGGGAAAAGACCTTTAATACAATTATTCCTCGTAATATAAAACTTGCAGAGGCCCCTAGTTTTGGTAAGCCCATACACTTTTATGATTATCTCTGCGTAGGGGCAAAAGCCTACCTTAATTTAGCAGAAGAAATTCTCAAAGAGAAGATCGATGTAAATTCATTGGTAACCCAAATGGATTTTCAGCGCACTGCCGACCAGCGAGCTTAAGAATTTTATAGGGGAAGAAACGGCTGAAGGAAAAAGCCGATTAAAGGAGGTAAGAGGAGTATGGAGAAGAGAGTATTAGGTAAAGGGTTAGATATCCTGATCCCCAAAAAACCAGCATCTTTATACCCCAAAGAATTCACTTATCTACCTCTTGCGAAAATTAAGCCTGGCAGCTATCAGCCGCGTCAAGATATTGACCCCAAAGAACTTGAAGAACTTTCCCGCTCAATTAAAGAGAAAGGATTTATCCAGCCCATTGTGGTAAGACGCGTGGGCGATGATTACGAAATTGTAGCAGGAGGAAGAAGGTACCAATCTGCTAAGTTGTTGGGGCTCAAAGAGATACCAACAATAATTAAAGAGCTCGACGACAAAGACGCCCTTATTTATGCGATTATCGAAAACTTACAGAGAAAAGATTTAAACCCTGTGGAGGAAGCCGAAGCTCTTAAGCGTTTGATGGATGAATTTGCCTTCAACTTAGAGGATGTCGCTAGGTTCGTAGGTAAAGATAAGAGCACCATCGCAAACGCATTAAGACTGCTTAAGTTGCCTGCGCAGATAAAGCAGGCGCTTCGCAAAGGGGTTATTACGCGCACTCAGGCACGTACTATTTTGGGAGTAGAGAAGAGGGAAGACCAAGAGAATCTCTTCCGTACGATTATCAAAGAGAGCCTCTCTGTGAGAGAAATCGAAAAGCGTGCCCGTAAGCTTGCGAAGAAAAAAAGAAATCTAGATCCTTTTGTTGTTGAAGCAGAGGAGCAGATGCAAAAAATTCTCGGGACAAAAGTACGAATTTTTAATAAGAGAAATAATCGTGGAAGAATTGTAATTGAGTACTATAATTTAGATGATTTAGAAAGAATAGCGGAGAGGTTAAGATGAACGAAGCAACCCTCGTGATTATTAAACCCGACGGATTGAAGAAGTCTCTCACCGGTAATATTCTCACGCGTCTTTCTGAAACAAAACTCAAAATCATTGGATCCAAAATAGTGAAGGTGGGCGAGGAGCTTGCCCACAAACATTACCATCACCTCAAAAATCAGGCGTTCTACCCAGAGTTAATTAAATATATTACTGGTAGATTGCACGGTGACAATAGGGTAATGGTTTTGGTATATTGGGGGACCGGCGCAATTTCTAAAGTGAGAATGATTGCCGGCGCAACCAATCCTGAAGAGGCGGATCCTGTCAGCATTCGGGGCGCCTATGGGCGAATTCTCACCACCGGTCTCTATGAGAATGTTGTTCACGCATCGAGTGATGTAGAGGAGGCTAGTCGAGAAATTCGACTGTGGTTTGAGCCCGAGGAAATCGTATATGAGCTCTATCCTACCAAAGAGGTGAAAGCAGAACAGAAGACAAAGAGGGTTTGGGAATGAAGTCAATGACTGCCTATGCATATGTGAGCAAGAGAAAAGATTCGCAAGTTATTCAGCTTGTGTTCCGTTCGTTAAACTATAAATATTTAGATGTGTTCGTTCATAATTTGTCTGTAGAGAATGTCCTCTTAGAAGAGAAGATAAAGAAAGAGATAAAAAAGAAAGTTCATCGCGGCAGAATCGAAGTATATGTTTTCTTAAGGAGACCTGCGGGTCAGGTGCATATCGACGAAAGGAACCTCCTTAGTTATATTTCTCAAATCAATAAAATTGCAAAGAAATATCACCTGAATAACGACTTAAATATTAGCAACATCTTGGGGTTACCTCAAGTGATGTATTGGCAAGAAAAAGAGCGGTCAATGGAAAATCTTATTCTTCCCGCAGTGCGGGAAGGAGTAAAGAAACTGGTTGAGTTTAAAAAGAGAGGAGGAGCAGTTATTAAGCGACAGATGAGTTACAACGTAAAGAAGATAAAGACGAACGTGGAAAAGATAAAAAAAATAAAGCCCAAAATTGGTGCAACTAATGAGGATAATAGCAGAGAAGATATTGACGAAGAAATCTCTCTTATCTCTTTTTATGTCAACAGGTTAGAAAAAAAGATTTATTCTGGAAAAGCCAATCTCATCGGCAAATCCATAGATTTTCTTACCCAAGAAATTCTACGAGAACTCAATGCTGCCTCGAGCAAGACAAAGAATAAGAACGTAGCATCGTCCATTGTAGATGCAAAAAGTTATCTAGAGAGAATTCGCGAGCAGGCGCAGAATATTGAGTAGCAAGCTACGTACACATCTAACCCAACTTACCTAAAATTATTTATACGGCAGATATATGATTATCCCTCGAGAGTACAGAGCCGATTTCTAAAAGCGATTGGTTCCATAATACATGAGTGCAGTGACAATTTTCACTTGACAGATTACGTTTTAATGTTATTGTGAAATGAAAATAGGCAAGATGAATGTAGGGTTTCTTCGGTGCCATTGAAATACAGAGAAGAGAGGAGGCGGCCCGATGTGTTATGTAGTACCATTTACAGGAGCGGTAATTACTTCTGTGCTGTGGAAGAAAAATAAAAGTGTAAAACTATGGTGGTTGAACCTTTTGTTTTATGGCGGTACGCTATTCGGAGTGATTGACCATCTGTGGAACGGTGAGTTGTTCCTCATTTCAGAACAAGTGACAAAAGACTTGTTCTTAGGCGTCGCCATTACGTGTGCGATAGTCCTCGCCTGGGTACTATTGCTGGCATTGGCACCAACCAACCCCACATTGAACCATTACGTGAACGTAGAAAAATAGATAGCTGTATCGACGCGCTTTGGACATTGCTCGACTCACCCAATAGAACTTCCCGTCAACGAACCTATCATTGTAATTGTTTGAGCCGGATCAGTATTAAGCAGGTAACAGTTGGGCGCCTAGGGAATAGTTGAATAGTACCCGTTTACCCGGCGAAAACGCTTACAGAAAATAACCTTTCTTATATGGTTTCTTTGAGAATTTAATGGTATTATTAAATGCCCACCAGAGGGAAACTATGCACAATAGAGAGGTGAGGAAAAATGAGAGCGAGAGCCTTTTGTATCATCCTGGCTTTGGCAGCGCTCACAGCATCCCCACCGGTATTTGGCCAATATTCTGAATGTATTGGTCAGGAAGTTAAACTTCAGGCATATACAGAGGCGGGAGTTGTTTATGTCGGCGTCGATAAAAAAAGTTTCAATGCCATTATCGGAAATCTTATGGCAGGTGACAGGGCAAATTACTTAACCTTGTTTTTTGCCCATAGAGGGTTTGAGGTGAGCAATTTTACTAAGGCGCGCATTTTAGATGTGAGCTTCTATGAACAGGCAGCGCAAGTTCAGATCCTCGAAGGTCCCTACGAGGGACGCGTAGGTTGGGTGTTAATTGAACACGCCCTTGGATATTAAAATGTAAGAATGAGTTAGGCGTGTACTCAGTATATTAAGTCAATCGTTTATGCCTCTTTTTTCCACCATCTAGCGCCATCCACCAATCTTTTTCTTAATCATGTTTGCTTCCGTATAGTGTATTTGATAAAATAGAGCAGGATAGTAGCACGCACATAAGCAGAGACAACGTGGTTAACCCTAGGAGAGAATATTCCATAATTCAACATGAGAGATTTAATTTATCTAAAAGCACTTCTGATTAGCTTCATTGTAAGCACCTTCTTAATATCCGGCCTATACTTTTTTCTTCCTTTTAATAGCCAGGTTCGTCAGAACATAGGGAAAGCACTTGACATGGATGTTTTATATTTAACCAGTGGTGAAACTGTGCATGGGTGGATATGGGATGAAAAAGAAGGTATGGTTGTGGGAGGAACAAAGGAAGGAAAGATTTTTACTCATCGGCGCTCTGAGTGTGTGTATATCCACAGGAATGTATTTTTACAGTATCTACGTCAAATGATATAGAGAGCACTATGGGGGATAAGTTTTCTGCCCGCCCGAGTAGAAACAAGAGAGCCTTTCTGCGCGTTCCCGTGCGATTACGTGCGAAACTCTATCTGAAAGGGTCCTTTTACAGAACGGTCCTTGTGCAGGAGTTGAGCACTAACGGGGTAGCCTTTATTCTTAAAGAAGAAAGTTCTCCCGATGCCTTTGATCTCTACCTACAATTAAACCCATTTTCTAAAGCGATGAAGATCCGGATAGAGGTGAGGAACCGCCTGAAAGTTCCTGGTGGTTTTCGAACCGGCTGTAGTTTCGCGGAGACATCAGAGAAGGATCAACAACTCATCGATGAATACATCTCTCGATTTGTAAGTATCGCAGGGCCCTCGATAGCTTTGAATGTAGGAGCCTTTTTCTGTTCTATTGATGCGTCGTGGAGGATCCTGGCATACGCGATACATTCCTATTATGTCAGCAGGCAATTTGCAGGCACCTTGCCTCAACCAATTGCGCAGTACTTTTACTTGTTCACCCTCCTGTTGTACGCAGCACTCTCATTTACAGCATTTGCACTTCCGGCATATGTTATTGATCGCAAAGCAGAGAGGCGTTTTTTATTAAGCATGGAGTGTCTTTTGGGCGCATTTGTGTTTGTAGTAACAAAAAGCGTGTTGTATTGGCAAGTTCACCTTTGGCGTTCGGAGTATCTTCTCGTGAGAGGTTTTTTCTGGGCCCAATTTTTTCTCGCCTGTTACGTAGGGCTTGCAATAGCTGGCGGGATCGGCTTATTACGGAAAATTGACTTGATTTTACAGATTGAAGAAGTCCATCGTTCACACATGCGGTAAAGGTGCCAAGCGCATCGAGGGTTGACGGACTTTGCACAAAGTAGTATTATTTATTCGGAGCTCGCAGGAGAGCCAAAAAACATTCTTGGCGTAAGAGTCGATTAATATCTATTGCGATGGAGAGTTTTTATCACGACGCAATTAAGAAGACGTTTCTAGAGAGTTCACAGAAAGCTTCTCAAGAGAGACCGTCTCCGGAAGAAGGTAAATTTTTTTCTCAGTGGATGCTTGAACACAAAAAAATGATTTTGGAGTATGAGGCCAAACAGAAGAGATTTGTGAGAAGGCTGTCTTTTTGGAAAACATCATGCCTCTGGTTGGCCGTACTTATGGTATGCGCAAGCGCCCTTTTAGGATACCATGTGTACGAGGCAAGAAAGACTTTGTTGGAAAGTAGAAAGGCAACCGCCCTCCTCAGTGATAGGCTCAATGAAGTCTTTGGCAAGTTAGATGAGTCACAGCGTGCGCTCGCAGCAAAGAACAAGCAGCTGAACAAACAGGGTGGCTGGATTTATATCTTGGAGCAGAGCATACCCACAAAGTATCGGGAAATGCTACGAAAAGAGTATCTGGGAGATTCAGGTGGAGGAGACTAGAGCGCAGTGCACAATTTAACTCCACTGTTTGTGACACACAGACAAAAAACTACGGAGGATAAATGAAGCTTTTCGGTGCAACGTGTATAGCTTTCTGGCTTATCTTAACTGCTGGCTGCTACCAGCGTCACAAGCCGGTTACGTTTCTGACGCCCTTTGGTGAAATTGAGAAGGGTTCCGCAATGACAGATGTGATGGATACGCTTGGTAATCCTCACCAGATTCTCTCTCAAAAAAACGCAGAGAAATGGTCGTACCACCTCATAGAGGACAAGAAAATAACAGTACATTTTATCAATGGAAAAGTAGAAGAAATCCAAGGTCCACCAGGATTCGTCACGCGACAGGAAGAACAATGATGGAACTTCAACGCACAGCAGTGGTATTGTGCGCATTTATTTGGGCAGTGTGCTCGTACGCTTTTGCGCAAGACCTTTCACCGCAAAAGCCCGATGTACATCGCGAGCGTTATGCGCAAGCATCAGAAGCACACTACATAAAAGGTCTTGAGCATGCTTCAGAAGGAAAATTTGAAGAGGCTGAAAAACAGTTTAGAATCGCGCTGGACATAAATGAATTTCATAGCGACGCTAGAAAATCTCTTAAGATGCTCGAAGAGTTCAACCAAGGGAAGTTGGAGAGGACCTATGTTCTCACCACCTTTATGAATCGACTCCTCAATGTGAAATTGCAGAAGATAGAACAGAGACTTGGGGCGGTTGAGAAGAGAATCCAGCCGCTCACCCGCCAAAGAGAAAACATTGATACGAAAATACACGATGTTCAGCTCGATATTGACCGTAAGCTATTTAGGCTCGAAAGAGACATTGATGAAATCGAGCGCGATATTGATCTGCTCGAAGGAAGAATCTCTCGTTGAAGCGCTCGTATCGCGCACAAAGTACCACCTTTCTTTTAAGATAACCCCATGGTTTCCAAAACAAACGCTCTCGGATACGCAGGGCTTACAGTCTACCCCGTAGAAATTGAAGTTGATATTCAAAGAGGCCTCCCCTGCGTCTGTCTGGTTGGTTTGGCTGATACAGCAGTCAAAGAGAGCAGAGACAGGGTTCGTTCGAGTATAAAGAATAGTGGTTTTACATTTCCCTCCCAGAGAGTTACTATCAATCTGGCCCCTGCTCACATCAAGAAGGAAGGAACGCAATTTGATTTAGCAATTGCATTGGCAATCATTTCCGCTTCACATCAGGCGCGTCTCTCTCTGTCACCGTATTTTATATTGGGGGAACTTTCTTTAGAGGGAGACATACGCCAGATAAGCGGGGTTTTCCCCATGGCGCTTAAAGCGCGAGAGGAAGGAAAGAGATTAATTGTACCTTTTCAGAATGCTTCAGAGGCAGCCCTTGTCAGAGGCCTGGAGACTTATCCTGTGAAAACCTTACGAGAAGCAGTAGCGTTTCTCTCAGGATTTATCGAAAAAGAACCTCATGCAATTGAGTGGGGACAGGTTTGCAATGATGAACTGCCGTACTCTGTGGATTTTGCTGAGGTCAAAGGTCAGCTCTTTGCCAAGCGAGCGCTTGAGGTGGCAGTATCTGGTATGCATAACATCCTACTCATCGGTCCACCAGGAGTAGGAAAGACAATGCTTGCTCGTCGTCTCCCCACGATTCTGCCTACCATGGAATTCGAAGAGACTCTAGAGGTGACCAAAATTTATAGCGTAGCCGGTCTACTCAACAGAGAACGACCGTTGGCAACAGCAAGGCCTTTTCGTGCACCCCACCACACCTCTTCCAGTATCGCTCTTGTTGGAGGAGGCACCAATATACGACCGGGTGAGATAACCCTTTCTCACCAAGGCGTTCTTTTTCTTGATGAGTTACCGGAGTTTAATCGTGATGCATTAGAAGCATTGAGACAACCCCTGGAAGAAGGGATTGTCAATATATCGAGAGCGACCAAAACCCTTACATTTCCTTCTCGTTTTCTCTTTGTAGGAGCAATGAACCCATGCCCGTGTGGGTATTTTGGTTCGCGCGCAAAGCAATGCCATTGTACGAGTTTCCAAATTCAGAAATACCGAACGAAAATTTCTGGACCTCTCCTTGATAGGGTAGACATACACATAGAGCTTCCAGATGTAAAAACTGAAGAGCTTATATCATCGGAAGCAAAAGAGGAATCTTCCGTACACATAAAGGAGAGAGTTGAGAGGGCGCGCCTGATTCAGAGAGAGCGATTTAAAAACGAGAAAATATTTTTTAACTCTCAAATGAATCATCGCCAGATGCGTGAGCACTGCACTTTGTGTGCAGAGGCACAAGCTCTGCTCAAGAGAGCGATTCAACACTTCCGTTTCAGCGTACGTGCCTATGATAAGATTTTAAAAGTTTCTCGGACGATTGCTGATTTGGAAGGAAGAGAAAAAATAGCCCCCGAGGATATTTCCGAAGCAGTTCAATACCGCAGCCTTGACAAAAACCTCTGGGTATAAACCCTTTTTATAGATGGCAAGGTGATAGAGGTTAAGGATAAGGAAGATGTAGGGATATGAGAGGAGGGAGATGATGGAGAAAAAAGTGCTAAAAACGATTTTCTTACGTTACGTTATAACTATTATAGTTATTTCATTTCTACTTATTATCGCTAATATTGTTTTTAAATTGAATGTTAGAGATTTATTCATAAAAAATAGACTCATTTATCCAACATTGGTCTGTATAGTACTTGGCTCCATATATAATCTGTGGAGAGAATCGTATACTAAACCTTGTTCAGGTTGTAAGTGGTTATCAAAATTTGTCAAAAAACCCACAGAGGATGAACAGAAGGTTTTTAGCAAAGCTGAGAAACTCTTTCTTAAGTCTATAATAGGTATCGCATCTATAGTATTAATAACCCTATTATTAATTGACTTCACCTCAAAATAATCGAACTATTTAAGTGTGGGAAATTAAAACCTTGAGGGGGAAGGGGATATAGAAGCGAGCCTGGTTAAAAACTAAATATTTGTTGCTCAAATAGACTTTTCTCTTTATAATATATACTACCCCATGAAGGTACCAGAAGGGTGCAGATGGGGGATGTTGCAATTTTGCAAGCATTTTTAGAAATATGATAGAGGGATTTTGGAAAGGAGTATTTAGCAATAAAGTTCTATGGGTTACTATCTTAAGCTGGGCAGTTGCCCAAGGCGTAAAAATTTTAATCGGTCTTATTAAAGAGAGAAAGTTCAATTTTTACTGGATCTTGCGCACGGGAGGCATGCCCTCTGCACACAGCGCTGCTGTAGCAGCCCTTGCGTTTGCAGTGGGTAAAGAACGAGGATTTTCTTCTCCTTTTTTTGCTTTGAGTTCAGTGTTTGCTTTAATAATTATGTTTGATGCCCAGACTTGGCGACGTTCCATAGGGGTTCAGGCAGGAATCTTAAACAAAATGATGGAGGATATTCAGGAGAAGAGAAAAGTTGGAGAGGATAAATTAAGAGAGCTTGTCGGGCACACCCCTGTAGAGGTCTTTGTCGGTGCTCTTATGGGGGTACTTATCGCGTTGACATTTTACTACTAGAAGAAATAATCTAGTTAGTCTATTTGAGAAAGGAGTTTATATGAAAAAGCCATTCGTATACGTAATCGCAGGAAGCATCCTGGTGCTCCTTCTGGTAAGCACAGTATTTGTGCTTACTCGAAAGAAGGGTCAAATCAAAGAGGCTCCCAAGCTCTCTTTCTTGAAAGAAGCAGACAAAGCACTTCTTGGGGGAGATTTGGTGAAGGCAAAAAAGTTGTATGAGAAAGCAAAAGAACAAACAGACAATGTAAGTAAACTGAAAGCTATTCAAGAAAAAATCGAATACATTAACACGAAATTGCTTTTTTCTACCGCTCTCGATGAGTGCAGCACCATCTACGTAGTAAAACCCAACGATGCGCTAGCGAAAATCGCCAGAGCATTTAATACCACAGTAAATTTTATTAAGCGAGCAAACGGTTTAGAGTCGAATACGATATGGCCGGGTCAGCAGTTGAAAATCAATACGTGTAAATTCTCTATCGTCATTGATAAGTCTCAAAACATTCTCTTTCTCAAGAGGGCAGGGGAAGTGATAAAAACCTATACAGTGGCTACGGGAAAAGATAAATCTACCCCCATAGGAAACTTTAAAATCGTAAATAAACTCATAAATCCTACGTGGTTTAGAACAGGAGCGGTAATACCTCCCGATAGCCCAGACAATATTTTAGGTTCACGCTGGATAGGCATTGACATGAAAGGATATGGAATACACGGAACAAATGAACCGCAGAATTTAGGCAAACATATCACTATGGGCTGCGTAAGGATGAAGAATGAGGAAGTAGAGGAATTATTTGATATTTCTCCCATAGGCACAGAAGTAGTTATTGTAGACTAAAGTTCCGTAGTGTAATGGTGGAATATGCAAAGCTGGGGTTTTGAGAAGCCAATTGTGGAGCTTGAGAGCAAAATCGAGGAGCTCAAAAAGTTCTCCTCTGAGAAAAAGGTGGATTTGTCTTTTGAGGTCAACAACTTAGAGGAGAAGCTCGCGAATTTAAAGGATGAGATTTACTCAAATTTAACACCTTGGCAGAAGGTTCAAATCGCTCGTCACCCAAATCGGCCTACAACGCTCGACTACATCAGTTTACTCATGAGTGATTTCGTCCCTCTCTATGGAGATCGCCTCTTTGGAGATGATAAAGCAGTTGTCTGTGGATTTGCGAGACTGGATAAGAGAAGGATTGTTGTCGTTGGCCATCAGAAGGGAAAGGATACCAAGGAAAACATTGAGAGGAATTTTGGATGTGCACACCCTGAAGGATATA
Source organism: Candidatus Omnitrophota bacterium (assembly GCA_020343695.1). Taxonomy (GTDB): domain Bacteria; phylum Omnitrophota; class Gorgyraeia; order Duberdicusellales; family 4484-171. Next base: position 1,705,580 of record CP070807.1, read on the forward strand.
GAAAGGCCATGCGAGTGATGAAATTAGGTGAACGGTTTCATATGCCCATACTGTGCCTTATTGATACCCCTGGAGCTTACCCAGGAATTGGCGCAGAGGAGAGAGGTCAGGCCCAGGCAATCGCAGAAAATATACGAGATATGTTTTCTTTAAAAACTCCTATCATTGTGGTGGTGATTGGAGAGGGTGGAAGCGGCGGCGCATTAGGTATCGGAGTAGGTGATAGAGTATTAATTATGGAGTACGCATATTATTCAGTCATTTCTCCTGAAGGGTGTGCTGCGATTTTGTGGAAAGATGCTTCTCGCAGAGAGGAGGCAGCAAAGGTTTTAAAACTTACCGCTCCCGATCTTTTGAAGTTCAACGTTATTGATGAGGTAATCCTTGAGCCGCAAGGAGGAGCGCACCGTAATTACGAAGCAACAGCAAAGAGTCTTAAAAAAGCACTCAGCAAAAACTTAGAGAAAATTTCTTCTATCTCATTGGACGATTTGTTGGCACAACGATATCAAAAATATCGAAGGATGGGTGTGCTAAGAGAGGTAATTGAACAAAAGGCCCAAACTAACTAAATAAATAGTCGCGCAGTTCTCAAAGGCGAGTTTCTATTGAATTGAAGGGATGGTCCAAAAATTAATAATACTGGGTTTTCTCAAAAGGCGTGCTTCTTCGGGATATGACATTAAAAAATTTATAGAGAAAGAGTTAGGTGTATTTTCTGCGCTCCAAACGCAGTCAATATACTACCATTTAAAAAAGATGGAAAAAGAGGGTTCAATAAAAAGGAGAGAACGCAAAGGAAAAAAACATCTTAAGAAGTATCTCTATTCAATAACCCCTCAAGGCGAGAGAGAATTTAAAAATCTTTGTAACCAAGCACTGCTCTCTAAAGAACGACCATTCATAGGCATAGATATACCTTTGTATTTTTTACCTTATTTAGCAAAAAGAGAAGCAATTGCTCGTCTGAGGGTGCGCAGGCGCTTCTTGGCAAAGGCAAAGGAGTGGTTGGAGACCAAACTCGTGCAAGCCGATAATTTTCTCCCACACCAGAGACTGCTCCTGAAGCACCACTTTAATCTTCTGAACGCCGAAGAGACGTTTGTAGAAGAAATAGTAGAGGTGATTAAGGAGTATTGAAATGAAGAAAATCCTAATTGTTGAAGATGAGAAAGAAACCCTGGATTTTTTAAAAGACAATTTAGAGAGGGAAGGTTTCTTTATCGAAACTGCTCAAGACGGCAGAACTGCTCTTAAGAAGGTAGGAGAGTTCAAGCCGAACCTTGTGATACTAGATATTATGCTTCCTGAACTCGACGGAAGAGAAGTGCTTGCGCAGATAAAAGAAAATTTTCCTTCTATCATTGTCGTTCTTGCCACAGCGAAGAAAGAATTAGAAGACATAAAAGAAGGATATGCTAAAAAAGCAGATTGCTACATAACGAAACCGTATAAATTGGAGGAAATTCGGAAGGTAATTGAGATTTTCTTTTCTTTTGAGAAAGGTGGCAATTGACATCTGCGGGAAAACATGTTAGTCTTTAAATGATAATGAAAAGAAAGCTTTCACTCCATTCCATGGGTCTGAAAAAGAGAATTTGGGTAGCAATAGCCCTGACTACACTTCTTCCGGCATTGATCTTTTTCTATTATATCTCAGGAAATTTCGTGAGTATACCCACCATGATTATTATAGGCGCTATTATTTTCTTCGGGTGGTGGATTGTTCTGGAACGTATGCGTTCCGTGATTACAATTTACTCTCGCGCAAAAGATACTCTCGAAGGAATGGGGGAGGAAATTCCAGAGGTATCTGATGAAATCAAAGTGTTAGATTCTATCGCAACCTCCCTGTCTTTAAGGGTAAAGAGCAGTTTAGACCAGCTCAGAGACTTTGGCAAGAAAACAGAGGAGCTTAACAAGGAAGTTTCTAAAAAAGTTTTTGTGCTCTCTGCGATACTGCAAGCCAATGATCTCTTTTCAAAACAAACCCCCTCGGAAGAAATCGTACAATTTCTCCTCCAACGACTCAAAGAAATATTGGATATGAAGGTGTGTTTTTGTAGTGTAAAAAACGAAGGCGCGCACACGTTAGAGACACTTGCCTGTGCGGGGACAGATGTGTCGAGAGTAGAATCTGTGTTGCAGAAAGAAACGAAAGCTTTCTCTGCCATGAAAACGCTCGGGGTTGTCGATAGGGAGAACAGTTCCCTTCCGCGGGTTGATTGGTCAAAGGACTTGGGTATACAGAATATCGTGGTAAGACCCATGCGTTCGAGAGGCAAATTCATTGGGATTGTCGGTATGGGCAATAGCGAAGATGACTTTGTCTTTACGACAGACGATTTGAACATTCTAAACCTCTTTTCTCAAAATATCGCGTTTATGTGGGAGCATAAGGAATTGCTCCACAAGATTGAGGAATCAGAGATATTCGATTCCCTCACAGGTTTCTACAACGATAAATTTACTGCACGGCGGTTAGATGAAGAAATCCAAAGGGCAGTTGTGTACCAACGGCCGTGCGGATTTTTATTCATACAGATAGCAAACTACGAGGACTACCAAAAAGAACATGGGCTCATTGAGGGAGAGAAGCTGGTGAAAAAAGTAGCAGGAGTTTTTAAGGAGACATTACGGCCTATTGATATTGCAGGAAGAATTGGTCCAGACAAATTAGCAGCTATTCTCATAGAGAAAACGCGAAGGCAGTCGCAGGAAGTAGCCCATACTCTTAAGGAGAAGTTACGACAGGCGTGCGCAGATACGGTGAAGATAATTTTTGGTGTTGCAGAGAACCCTTTAGATGGCGCAGATGCTCAAGAGCTTATACTATTCGCTCAAGGCCACAAGCACCCCTTGTAAACCAATGAAATTCCATAAAAGTCTTGATAAACCCATTGGTCAGATTTTAATAGAGGGAGGCATCATTACTCAAGAGCAACTCCAGAAGGCTTTAGATGCGCAGAAAAAAGATGGAGGTCTTCTTGGGGAGGTGATCGTCAAATTAGGATTTGCGCGAGAAGAGGAAATTGCACATTGCCTCTCGCTGCAGTATAGTTTTCCATACTTACCTTTGGAGAATTATGAGATTTCTCAAGAGGTTATTAAGCTCATCCCCAAAAACGTATGTACTCACTACTGTCTCATTCCTCTCGATCGAATCGAAAACACCTTAACCGTGGCGATGGCGAATCCCTTGAATGAGCAGGCGATAGAAGATTTAGAAGATATCTCAGCGTTAGAAATTCAGATTTTCATCAGCACCCCTACCGACATAAGACAGGCTCTTGAAAGACACTATGAGAAGCAGTAACTTACAGAGGTCTGTTACACAGGCACCCAAAGATTATTTCATTCTTCTCGAGAAAAGAGAGAATGCCTTACCCGTTGCCGAACCTTACCTTTGCAATATACACACCGTAGATAGCCTAAAGATGGCAGTTCCAGAGAACCCCTCTGGGCATATGCGTAGAGAAAAAGAGATTTTGACGGGCAGATGAAAAAGCATAGCGAATCAAGAAAGAATTTTGCACGGATTCTCGTAGACGAAAGTGTTATCACTGCTGATCAATTGAAGGAGGCGGTCCAATTTCAGAAAGAAAAAGGATGTTCTCTCAACGAGGCGATTCTGCATTTGGGATACATAGATGAAAAGCGTCTCCTGCACCTTTTCTCCGCATACTTATCAACCCCCCCTCTTAAAGTGCTCAATTTAGTTCTTCCTCCCGAGATTTTAAAATTAGTTCCCCAAGAAATTGCTCTCCAGCATCAGGTTCTTCCTATTGGGAGAATCGAGAATGTTTTAACGGTGGCAATGGCCGACCCTTTAAACGTCGTTGCCCTCGATGATCTGGAGAGAATCACCGGTTGTGAGGTAAATCCCGTGGTAGCTTTAAGAAGCGAGATTCAGGAGGCCATTGAGAAACACTATCGCAAATCCATTGTCGACACTGTAGAGGAAATAATGAAAGATAGCAGTGACATCAAATCGATAGAAGTGATAAAAGAGGAAAAGGAAGAGGTGCGAGATGAGGAAATCTTGCGCTCTATCGAAGAGGCGCCGGTGATTAAGCTGACGAATTACATTTTGAAAAAATCTGTGGAGGAGACCGCGTCAGACATATTAATTGAATCTCTCACAAAGCTCGCACGCGTTCGGTTCCGTGTCGACGGCGTGCTCAAAGAGGTACAGACCTTCTCCAGAGAAATGCACAATTTTGTCGTATCTCGAATAAAAGTTATTGCGAATTTAAATATTACAGAACACCGGCTTCCTCAGGACGGTAGATTCCGTATGAATATTTTAGGTAGAGAGATAGATTTTCGCGTCTCCATTATGCCGTCTGCGTTAGGGGAAAAAGTTGCCTTACGAGTTTTAGATAAGTCTCAAGGACTTCTTGCCATAAACAATTTAGGATTCGAGGAGCACATCAATGCCCGACTAAAAGACGATGCGGCTTCTTCTTATGGTATGATCCTTGCGTGTGGTCCAACAGGGTGTGGAAAGACCACAACGCTTTATGCGATTTTGCGCGAGATTTACACGCCAGAGAAGAATATCATTACTGTCGAGGATCCCATTGAATATCAGCTTGCGGGAATTAATCAAGTGAATGTGAATTATGAGGTGGGATTAACCTTTGCCTCTGCCTTACGCTCAATGTTGAGACAAGATCCCGATATAATAATGGTAGGTGAGATTAGAGATTTTGATACTGTGGATATCGCGATAAAAGCAGCTTTAACAGGACATCTGGTTCTTTCTACGCTCCACACCACCACCGCCCCGGGCTCTGTAACCCGTCTCATCAATATTGGGGTTGAGCCGTTTCTTTTGTCTTCTACTCTCATCGGTGTGTTGGCTGAGAGGCTTGTGCGGAAGTTGTGTCCTCGCTGCAAAGAGGAGCTCCAAGCTAGTGAGGGGATAAAAGAAAAATACAAGATACCTAAAAGTACCGCCCTTTTTAAACCCAAAGGGTGCAAATCTTGTCTCTTCCAAGGGTATCTGGGAAGAGTCGCCTTAGGGGAGTATCTCCGTATGGATGCAGAAGTCAAAAAGGCGGTCAACTTCTCTCGTGATGAAGGGGCCATCAGAAAAGTTGCGAAAGAGAGAGGGATGCGGTTTTTACGCGAGAACGGCTTAGAAAAAGTCAAGAAAGGAATTACAAGTCTCGAAGAAATTCTTAAAGCCACTGCAGAAACTGAAATGTAACTATGCCGACTTTAAAGAAAAGAATCATTAAGAACATTCTCCAGACTAAAGATGTCGATAAGGCACTCCTGGAGAGAATTGCCGATGAGTCAGAGAATTTTCAGCAACTCAAAGAGAACTTGTTACGTAACAGCATAATTACTGAAGAAGATATGCTTTTGATTCTTTCCAAAGAGTATAAATTTCCTTTTCTTGATCTTGACAAATACAGAATCGCTGCCGCCAATAAAGATATTTTGCCTAAGGAGATGGCCCTAAGATACAGAGTTGTCCCCCTCTCCCGCATAGGAGATGTACTTACCCTTGCCACAGCAGACCCATTTAACGTCGTTGCCCTCGATGATATTAAGCTGATTGGCCATTTTCAAAAGATTGATTTAGTGCTAGCAAAAGAAGATTCGATATGTAAATCCATAAACGACCTCTATGCTCAAGGAGAATCTCTTTCCTTTTTGAAAGAGGAGGAGGGCCCAGAAGGGACAGTGCAGGAGGTTATCTCTGGAGAAGAGAGCAGCTTGGAAGACATTGTAAAGGAGAGTAAACTCCCCCCTATTGTGAGAGTGGTGGATTTGATGATTTATGAGGCGTTAAAAAAGAGAGCTTCAGATATTCATATAGAACCCACAGAGAGAAATTTGGCAGTACGGTACAGAGTCGACGGCGTGCTGCATCACGGCTTAAGTCTTCCTCGCATAAATCAGAGCGCTATTATGGCACGTTTGAAAATTATGTCTTCTTTGAACATTACGGAATTTAGGGCTCCTCAAGATGGAAGGTTCAAAATAAAGTTCGAAAATAGAGAGATAGATTTTCGCGTCTCCAGCCTTCCTACCAGTTTTGGAGAAAAGATTGTCTTAAGAGTTTTAGATAGAGAGAGCTTATCTTTTGGGCTTAAAAATTTAGGTTTCTCAAAAATACCCCTGCGCTTATTTGAAGAAGCGCTCAAAGCCCCTTTCGGGATAATCTTGGTTACAGGACCTACAGGAAGCGGCAAATCTACTACCCTCTATTCAGTAATAACGCAACTCAATGTCCCTGATAAAAATATCGTAACTATTGAGGATCCTGTTGAGTACCAATTAGAAGGCATAACCCAAATTCAGGTGAAGCCAGAGATAGGTCTTACCTTTGCGAATTCGTTACGGAGCGTACTCCGTCAGTCTCCAGATATAATTATGGTCGGTGAAATTAGAGATTCAGAGACTGCAGACATTGCCATTAAAGCGTCTTTGACTGGGCAGTTAATATTTTCTACCCTTCACACGAATAATTCTGTCGGAGCAATTACTCGTTTAGTTGATATGGGCGTAGAGCCATTTTTGGTAGCATCTTCTCTTATCGCTTCCACTGCACAGCGATTAGTGAGGAAGCTCTGTACGAAGTGTAGACAAAAATATACTATTGAATCAGGCCTATTGGAAAAGATGGGTTTTCGCACGACATCTTTGAAAGAATTCTATAAACCTGTTGGATGTGATTACTGCGTCCGTACTGGTTACCGAGGGAGGATTGCCCTTTTAGAAATTTTAGTCATTGATGATGCAATAAAAGAGAAAATAGTAAAGCGAGCCACTGAGGCTGATATAACTGCGCATGCCTCCCAGAAGAGAGAGTTTCTCTCTTTGAAAGACGACGGGTTAGACAAGTGCGCAGACGCAGTAACAGGTCTCGAAGAAGTCTTGCGAGTAGCGGGATAGAAGGCAATAAGTGCAGAGATAATCAAATAATCAATAACCAAATCTCAATAACCAAATAATAACCAATAATCAATGACCAAAACAAAAAGTTACTATAAAATAATTTTATAGTTTGGTTATTGAAATTTGGTCATTGGCGCTTTAAATACTTGCTACTTTCTGTTCGCCCCTTTATAATAATAGAGAGTATGAGTGTTTTTTCCTACACAGTAAAAACAAAAAAAGGTGAAGTTGCAAAGGGAAACCTTGAGGCAGAGTCACAACAAAAAGCATTAGAGTATCTGCACTCTCAAGGAAATATCGTACTGCGCCTTCAAGAAGAGAAGGGCAAAAAGGTTGTCAAGAAGACAGGAAGGGTCGGTACTGACGAATTGGTAATATTCTCCCGGCAGCTGACCACCTTAATAGAGAGCGGAATCCCGGTAGTAGGTGCTCTGGATATCCTCTATCAACAGGTAACCAACCCCTACTTCAAGAGTGTGGTGGGCGGAGTTTTAAAAGATTTACGTGAAGGATCCTCGTTTGCTTCGAGTCTTGCTAAGTACCCTAGGGTTTTTCCAGAAATTTATGTGAGTATGGTAGAAGCAGCAGAAACGTCGGGAAATCTTCCCCAGATTTTGGAGAGACTCTCCGTGTATCTTGAGAAAATGAATGCCCTACGGAAGAAGATTATCTCAAGCCTTACCTATCCTGTGGTGGTAGTAATGATGGCCATTGGAATTACCTCATTTTTAATTTTTAAAGTAATCCCTACATTTAAGACTATTTTTGCTACTCTGGGGGGGACACTACCTTTACCCACACAAATATTGATTGGCTTTTCTGATATGTTGAGGGCAAACATCTTATGGGTACTGATTATTTTTGTTCTGGCAGTGATTATGCTTCAGAGATACATTTCCACCTCTCGCGGCAAAAAACAATACCATCGATTGCTCCTCAACCTTCCTGTGTTCGGAGATATAATACGAAAAGTAAGCATAGCGAAATTTTCTCGGACCTTTTCTACGTTGGTAAAGAGCGGAGTCGCGATTACAACTTCTCTGGATATTGTAGGAAAAACCAGTGGCAATAAGATTATCGAGGAAGCAGTATTAAAAGCAAAGCAGTCCATTCAAGAAGGTGTACCTATCTCAAAGCCCTTGGAGGAGAGCGGTGTGTTTCCTCCCATGGTGGTAAGGATGATTGCCATAGGAGAGCAGAGCGGTAAGCTTGAAGAGATGCTCTCTAAAATCGCCCAATTTTATGAAGAACAGACCGATGCTGTAATTTCCGGCCTTACCAGTCTAATCGAACCAATTATCATCGGATTCTTAGGAATCGTGATCGGAGGCATTGTCATTGCGCTCTTTTTACCTATTATCAAAATAACCCAGCTTCTCCGATAGTAGGTTTGTATATTTTAACCTCTTCTTGAGCCTCTGTAGAGCATCTTCGAAAAGCATTGTAAATTCAAGCAAAATCCCCTGCATTGAAAAATTATAAAAAGTATGTTATATTTTAAGTGACCAAATGGGGAGAGCGATAAAGGCAAACTCGTGGTGACGCGAGGACGCAAAGCCATGCACCCGTTTTTATATTTTAAGGGTAGGCAGGTTACCGAGCTCCTAAGAACGCGTCATTCCAGGCAAGTTTGCCTGGATTTTTTTTTGAAAAGCGAGGATATTGACATTTGGTATGCGTATGTTATAGTGAATGTGTCATACGAAGGAACAGAGAAGAAAATAAATTAAGAGAAAGGAGGTGAGAAAGATGAGAAAGGGTTTTACTCTTGTGGAAATCATGATAGTTGTGGCTATCATCGCCCTGTTGGCTGCAATGGCCATCCCTAATTTATTGAGAGCTCGTATTTCTGCTCAAGAATCAGCAGCAGCAGGAGCAATGCACACTATCTCAGCTGCCCAGCAGAGCTGGCGGGCAACCCATGCAACTTATGCAGATGACCTTGCGGATCTCACCAGCGAAACTCCGCCTTACATTGATAGTACGTTAGGGTGCGCTGCTGACCCATGTCCGAGGCAAGGTTATGCGTTTAACATGCAAGCTGGCAACGCAACAGGTTTTTGGGTTTCTGCCGCGCCTTCTCCAACAGCAACTGTAGCGCGCAACTTCTACATTGATGAAGACGGCGTGCTATGTATTGCCAACACTACAGCGATAGGTAATGCTGGTGCATGGATACAGGCAGGCTGCCCTGCTAACTATCGGCAGATGGACTAGTGTGAGTTTGTGTGCAATTATAAGGCGGTGGAGAAATCCACCGCCTTTTTGTTTTC
>CP070807.1:1714867-1720585 GCA_020343695.1 Candidatus Omnitrophota bacterium
GAATTAACAGGAAGGCTTTTATGCGCTATCGCAAGCGCGGGAGTTGGTATTATGAGATCGAAGAATTGGGGTATAAGTATAATATGGATAGCATTCATGCTGCAATAGGCCTTGCACAGCTTAAACGATTAGACGAGATGAACCAACGACGCAGATGTATCGCCAATATATACAGAAATAATCTTGATTCCAGAATACAATGTATGCAAACACGCAAAGAGAGGTATCATGTGTATCATCTCTTCCCGATACGTATTGATTCAAGAATTATAAAAAGAGACGATTTCATTCAAAAACTGAAAATGAAGAATATTGAGACAAGTGTGCATTTTATACCGCTCCATAAACATCCCTACTACAGGAGGATTGCATCTGAGAGGGATTTTTCGGTTGCGAATCGGGTATATAGAGAAGTCGTATCATTGCCGATGTGGGCGGATATGCCCAAAAAAGATGTGTGGTATGTAGTTGAGAATGTCAATGATATTATAAGAAGGAGAGTGTAAAATGCTGTTAAAAGATATCCTCAAGACCAAAACAGTTGCCGTATGGGGGCTTGGGTATTTAGGGTATACCACAATGCTGAAATTACAACAGAGTGGATTTCGCATTTTAGCCTATGATTTTAATATGGACCAAATGCGCCTGTTTTCGCGCGGTCAGTACCCAAATAGAGACCAAATAGCTTCCTGGTCGCAAATAGGATACCCGCCAGAGTTGGATTTAGCAAAGATAAAGCTTGCAAAGAGCCCCAAGGATATGTTCCTCGATACACCTCTGCACATAATTGCCATACCCGAAAGTTTTAAGGCACGACAGAACGTTGCTTATGCATTGGCGAAACTCTTTTCTCGCAATATAAAGAAACGTAGACTTGCCCCTCTTGTGATTTTGGAATCAGCTTTTCTCCCTGGGCATTTAGAACGATGTTTTGTGGCACCGCTCAAGAAAGCTCGCCTGCATTGTTCAAGAGATTATTATCTTGGTGTGCTGCTGAGAACAGATTGGAGCATTGAAGCGTTTGTCAGCAGGCGAGATAAGATGCCTATTGCCGGACACTGCCCAAAGAGCTTGAAGGCAATAAGAGAACTGTGTGAGTATCTTAAGATTCCTATGGCTGAGCTGGGCAGTATTAGAGAAGCGGAGCTCTATGTCAATTCGATAAGTACCATTCAGGCCATGGTGAATGATTTTGTCAGGCAGCTCACATTAGGGTTTTCCTCAGTAAATATGAGAAGAGTCTCAAAAGCCCTCTTTGAGAATATTACTTTTGATGAATGCCGATTAAATATGGGAACCGGCGGTACAAAAATGACATTTGCCATAGATTATCTTCTCAAAGGAAGTGATAACCCAAAAAATTTAACTCTCCTGAGAGAATTTCAAAATATCAATATTTCATCGGTACTGAATTATGCCGAGCATATCGTTAGGCAATCATACAAGAGCGTCGCTATACTCGGTGTAACGTATAAAGGGAATCAAAAGGACCTTACCCTTTCGCCATCAATTACATTAGCAGAATATCTTCTTAGCCATTCTACGAAGGTATTGCTTAACGATCCTCTTTTTACCTATAAGGAGTTGCGTGCGCTTGCAGGAGGAGCAAAAATAGCTACGTTTCCTGAGGAAGTATTTTCTGCAGATGTCGTCGTAGTCGTCTCCGACCATAATGCGTATAAATATTTGTCACAGCGTACCCTCAACGCTATAAAAAAGAAGAAGACGAAGCTTGTAATTGATAACTATGGCATTTGGTCACATCTTTCATTCGGTAACAAGATAAAGTATCATCAGGTTGGAGATGGATCATTAATCTTGTAGAGCGATTATGTGTGGAATAGCAGGGTTTATGTCAAAAAGCTTACGCGAGAGCGGAGAGAAAACTGTCCGTAAGATGCTGGCAGCGATTCGGCACAGAGGGCCGGATCAGATAGGGGTATGGAAGAGAAATAATGTGATGCTCGGCATGGTGCGGTTGAGTATCATTGATACAGCGCAGCATACAATTCCCTATAGAGCACCGGATGAGTCTTCTGCAATTGCCTATAATGGCGAGATTTATAATCATCACGATGTGCGCAATCTCTATAAAAAGCGTTACGCGTTTAAAACCGAATCTGATGCAGAAACGGTGCTCTATCATTATCTCGGTAAAGGTCCAAAATCTTTTCGTGACTACAATGGAATGTATGCCTTTGCCATTTATGATAGTCGCAAGAAAGAATTATATCTTGTGCGTGATAGGGCGGGAGAAAAACCTCTCTACTATACGTTCAAAAAAAATTCCTTTTTTGCCTTCGCCAGTGAGATGAAAGCCCTTCTTGCGTTCATAAAACCTGTCTTCAATAGGGAGTGCGTCTCATACCAAGCTTATGAATTTAATACAGGCGAGACTACTTTATTTAAAAATATTTACAGCGTAATGCCCGGTGAGTATCTTAAAGTTGATCGAAATATGAACGTGAGTAAACACACATACTGGAAGATATGGGATAATTTTATTCACATCCCTGATAATGCAAAAAAAATTGAGTCAAAACTTACTGATCTTATTGTGGATGCGGTTGAGTTGCGTACAAGAAATCGAATACACCGCTATGGTACTTTTATTAGCGGAGGCGTCGATAGCGCTCTTGTTGCCAGCATCGCGAAACCCGACTGCGTGTTTACCTGTCATTATGCTTTAGATGATTATGATGAGTTAGATTACGCAAAGCTTGTTGCGAAAAAGATAAAGAAAGAGTTGATTGTTGTGCGTCCAACTCCTCAAGATTTTGAAAGGACACGGCAGAAAATCATTTACCATCTTGATACGCCGTGTACGTGGACAAGTTTTAGCCTCTGGATGCTCCTTGAAGTAGCACGTAAACACATTAAGGTTGCTCTCTCAGGCGACGGTATGGATGAGATATTTTCTGGTTATCACCGTTATCATCTGCTCCACCACGATGAGCAAATCAAGCATCTCAAAGCCATGGAGCGTTATTCATATCTGATTGAACGTTATTATGGTTCACCCATAGAGCGTTACACAAAGCTCGTCAACAGGTGCGAGAATCGTTATAATAGGAAGGTAATAAGATATCTCGAAGAGACAATTGGGTACTATTTTTCTAAAGCAGGCCATGATCATATTCATGCAATGGGAATTGCGGATTTTTATACGACGATGCAGGAGCTCCTGCAGTTTGCAGACAGAATTAATATGGCATTTGGCATGGAAAACCGTTCTCCCTTTTTAGATTATCGCCTGATTCAGTTCGCCTTCAGCATCCCCTCTAAATACAAAATACGAAACGGCATAACGAAGTGGATTATTAAGAAAATCGCCAGAAAATTTATCCCAAAAGAAATTGTGAATAGAGTTGACAAGAGAGGCTTTAGCGCACCTTTGAATCGTTGGTTCGGGTGGGAACAGGATGGAAAGTACAACCGCAGCGCCTATAAACACTTGGTGTATGAGGATTGGAAGAAGGTGTTTAAGGTAGCAGGGTAAGAAAGGGGTTTCAATGCGATATTGCAAAAAGTGTTTGATGCCTGACACGCGACCAAGAATTATCTTTAATAAAGACGGAGTTTGCAATGCCTGCGAATATGCCGAACAGAAGAAGAGAATAGACTGGGAAGCACGGCGTAGAGAATTTGAGAAGATGTTAGACAGCTGTAGGTCCAAAGACGGATATTGGGATTGCATAGTCCCGTGGAGTTCGGGTAAAGACAGTTCAACGATTGCCTATAAGTTGAAATTTGAGTTTCGGATGAACCCTCTCTTGGTTACGGTTGCTCCTCAGGTCCAGACCGAAGAAGGCAGGCATAACCAACAGGCATTTCTTGACTTAGGCTTTGATCACATCCTGTTTACCCTCAATCCCAAAGTGCATAGAAAACTTGCGAGGAAACACTTTATTCAATGTGGAGATCCCTGGTTGGCATGGACGCAGGCAGTTAACTCAATTCCTGTGAAAGTTGCCACCGCGCTCAAGATTCCCAATGTCTTTTATGCCGAACATGGCGAAACCGAATACGGCGGCAAAGTATTGAGCAAGAAGCACCAAAAGGAGCGAGATTTAGCAGAAGTGTACCAGATAATGATTGGACAGGATCCCAAAGAGTGGATTGATGATGAAATTTCCTTGAACGATTTAGCACCGTACATGTACCCAAATAGAGGAGACATCGAACGCGTTGGCGTGAAAGCTCATTATTTTGGTTATTATTTTAGGTGGAATGCATACGAAAATTACCTCTATGCAAAAAAAAATTGGGATTTTATGACGGTTCAGGAAGGAGAGACCGAATTGGATTTGCCAGGTGTGCCTAAAAAAGGGCGCACGCAAGGAACTTTGACCAACTATGATAGCATTGATGATAAGCTTGACAATATTTATTATTATTTGCAGTACATTAAATTTGGATTTGGCCGAGCTGTACGAGATGCCTCTCGCTTAATTCAAAATGGTGTTATTACTCGGCAGACGGGTCTTGAGTTAGCGAAAAAATATGATGGAGAATTTCCTTCAAGGACTTTTGAGGATTTTTTACAATGGATGGAACTCTCAGAAGGAGAGTTTTGGAAAGTTGTTGACTCGTTTAGAAAGCCCGAGATTTGGGAAAAGAAAAAAGGAGAATGGGTCTTACGGTATCCGTTGCAGTAAGCAGATTGTGACCAGAAGAACAGAAAGATGGATTCTCAAGAGAGGCTAAGGAGGAGAAAAGAGTTCGATGCCAGTCTTGTCTATGGAACAAGGAAGTTTAATTTATTGACAGGTAGAGATGAGCATATCGGCTACAGAGAGAAACACGACAATCAATGGACGAATCCAAAGACAGGGATTATTGATGAGAAGTTTGTTGAACGCAGGAGATGTCCCCTTTGTAATGCAGATAATTTTGAGACTATATTTGTAAAGTGCGGATTTCCTCACGTGAGGTGTAAAGTGTGCGGATTGGTGTATGTGAATCCGATTTTGAATAAAGAGGAGTATGAAAAATTGTGGAGCGCTGAAGATTCATGGGAGAGCGTACTTGAGGCTCAAGACCAAATTAAAATGCAGACACTCGAGGCGCAGTATAGTTTGGATATTGCAACGTTGTATGTGGCAAAGAAAAAAGATATCAGCATATGTGATGTAGGCTGCGGACCGGGTACGTTATTGGGAGAAGCAAAGAGGAGAGGCTATTCTGTATTCGGCATAGAGCCCAATACACGCTGCCATAAGCATTTAGCGGCCAAAGGTATTGAGTATACAGCTGAGTTTTTCCCTCTCTCAAAAAATATTGGCAAGCAGTTTGATTGCATTTTTTTGCTCAATACGCTCGAGCACCTCAGGCAGCCGCTTAAAATCGTAAGCGAAGTTGCCAAGCTTCTTAAACCTTCAGGAATCATCTACATTTCTGTTCCCTGTATTGATGCCTTGGTGAATAGGATTATGCATGAGAAAGCAGGGGTCTTCGCAGGGCATTCCCACATCCAGTTTTTCAGCATCAAAACTCTCTCTGCGCTTCTGGAAAAAACAGGCTTTGAAGTTTTAGAGTATGAGACAATAATTTCTGAGATAGGCGTCATTAAAAACTATTTAAGCTTTCAAGACCCATACTTTGGAGAGCATACCGATGTTCTTGAGTTCCTTACGCCTGAATTGATTTACGAGAATCATCTTGCCAGAAATGTAAATATGGCAGCAAGGCTACGATAACGATAGATTCTGGAGAAAA
>CP070807.1:1720685-1727301 GCA_020343695.1 Candidatus Omnitrophota bacterium
CTCGCTCACGTATTGCGACAGGAATTGTAATGTTTGGGGCAACCTATTGGCCACCTAATAGAATAGTGCATAACTTTGAAGGTAACTTAATAATAGGCAATATTTTTGGAAGCACAATAGAGGGATATGATAATATAGAGAAAGCAGTAGGCAGCGCGTTTAAAATTTCATCAGTACCGCACATCAAGGGAGCAAAGTATCTAAAGATTTTTATCAATTTGAATAACTGTATACCGGCGCTCTTAGGGGTGTCTATGCAAGAAGCTTTTTCTTGTCTTGACATCGCAGAATTAGCCATCCGCCTTAATAAAGAAGCATATGGAATTGTAAAAAAGAGCAATATAGAACTTGCCAGTTTGCCAACCTACCCTAAAGAGAAACTCCAAGGTTTGGTTTCTGTAGATACACAGCAGGCAGCGGGTATGTTTTCCAAGATCATGACATCTTTGAGTAAAACCCCACTCTACGGGTCGATTCTGCAAAGTATGAAGAGAGGAAAGAAATCCGAGATTGATTATATTAATGGAGAAATAGTGCACTTGGCAGAGGAGAATAAACTCGATGCTCCTTTGAATAAAAAGATTGTTGAGCTCGTACATAGAGTTGAGAATAGCGGCGAGTTTTTTACGAAGGAAGAACTCATTACCTTTTTCAATAATTAAAAGAGGAGAAGTTGATGGAAAAAGAAAAAAATAGGATGCCTCGAATAAAATTTCCTAAGCTGAAAGCAACAGTTATTAAAAAAGAGGGTTACTGTTACCATAACTATGAGCTCGGAGATGAATTCATCTTGGATGACTTTACGCATCCGCCGAAGCATCTCTGTGCAGGGTTAATAAAGTCGGGATTTCCTTGTTTCTATGCATTAACATTTGGAGCTCGTTTCCCCTTTATGAAAAATATGAAATCCATTACCACAACCTGCCCAGATAATGGCAAGCTCGTCTTCAAGATAGAGGTGTTAGACGATGAAGGCAAGGTAGTGGTTGAACCTCAAGCCGGGATACCAAAAGGACCTCGTCCACAAACGTTAGAAATAGAGGTGGAAGAGGTAAGAGGCCACTGTTTTTACAATTATAAAAAAGGAGATAGTTTTAAGGTCGAGGGTCTAAGAACACCCCAAGATTTTTGTGGTGCAGCCTATAGTGTGTTATTTCCAGTCCTTTTTGCGTTAAATTTTGGAGCCTCTTATTCTTTTGAGCAAAATCCGAATTGTAAAACTCAAATTACCTGTCCTGATGGAGGAAACATAAAATTTAAAATAAGGAGGAAAGAAGACCGATGAGACGCGTTGTAGTCACAGGAGTGGGCATTATTGCTCCTTGCGGCGAAGATAAGAATACGTTTTATAAGAATTTAATTGACGGAAAGCCTTGCGTTGAGCGAGTTCAAAATTTTGATGTAAGTTTATTTAATTCGAAAATTGCCGCTCAGGACCTAAAGTTTGATCCTTCCAATTTTGGTATATCAGAAAAGGATGCCAAGCGCATGGATCGCTATGTTCAATTTAATCTGGCTGCTGCAAAACAGGCAATCGAAGATAGCAATTTAGATACCAATAAGATAAATTCTTACCGTGCAGGAGTCGTACTGGCAAATGCGATTTGTGGTACACGGTTCATGGAAGAGGAATTTCTCTTGGTCACTGATTGGGGCAAAAGGCCTATTGATCCACGAAAGGGGCGCCCCTATCTTTATGATGCTTCAATGTTCAATACGCCTTCTACAGAAATTTCCTCTCTCTATTGTCTACAAGGAATTAACTGTACCATTTCCACGGGTTGTACCGCAGGCACCGATTCTGTAGGCTTTGCATTTGAGTTAATAAGGGACGGAAGACAAGATGTGGTAGTCTCTGGAGCTTCAGAAGCTCCGATTACACCTATCACCTTCGGTGCATTTGATGTCATTAACGCAATTTCTAAACGTAACGAGGAACCTCATCGGGCCTCTCGCCCATTCGATAGAGGGAGAGATGGCTTTGTCCTTTCTGAGGCCAGTGGCGTTCTGGTATTGGAAGAACTCAATCATGCACTGCGCAGAGGAGCAAGAATTTACTGTGAGATACTTGGCTATGGCACTTCATGTAATGCCTATCATATGACAGATTTACCCGCAGATGGGCTCGCTATGGCACAGTGTATCGAAGAAACCTTTAGAGACGCAAAAGTCGAAAAGGAGAAAATCGATTATATTAATACTCATGGAAGTTCTACCCCCCAGAACGATGTGTTTGAAACGAATGCCTACAAGTTAGTATTTAAAGATTCTGCATATAAAATTCCTACAAGTTCTATTAAATCTATGGTTGGTCATCCTCTGGCAGCAGCAAATGCTGTAGAGAGCGTATTGTGCGCAATGATTTTTGAAAACAATATTCTTCCCCCTACAATCAATCTCGATGAGCCAGACCCTCGGTGTGATCTTGACTATATTCCCCATAAGGCAAGAGCCAAGAAGGTCCAATATATTTTAAAAACGAGCAGTGGATTCTCTGGGATCCACTCTTCGCTCATATTTAAAAGATGGGAATGAAAATGAATACAAGAATCGCAGTAACTGGAATTGGAGTGATCTCGCCCGCAGGGCTCAAAAAAGAGACATTCTGGGCAAATTTGAAGGCGAGCCGTTCTTTTGTTGATGAGATAAAAAGATTTGATGCCTCTTTATATCCTTCACGTATCGCTGGGCAAATTCACGAGTTAGATGCATATTCGCATCTTTCCAGCCGTCTCCTTAAGAAAATCGATGTGTTTTCTCATATGGCTTTGGTAGCTTCGGAGGAAGCGATAAAGGATGCCAAATTAGATTTGGATGCAGTTGACAAACAACGTGTCGGCGCATTTATGGGTAACGCCCTTGGCGGATGGCTATTTGCAGAAACAGAGTTGCGCGATATGTATCTTGAGGGAAGAGAAGGGATTTCTCCCTATATGGCTTCCGCTTGGTTTCCTGCCGCTCCCCAAGGCCAAATTACAATCTACTATGGACTTAAAGGATATAGTAAGACCGTGGTCGCTGATAAGGCTTCAAGCGCGCTTGCGGTTTGGTATGGAGCAAAAGTTTTAAAAGATAGAAAGAATGATTTTGTCCTTGCTGGGGGAATGGAAGCTCCTGTTACTCCCTACGCGTTATTGTGCGCAAATACGAATGGAAGTTTATCAAAAAACAATACGAATCCTCGCTCTGCCTATCGGCCTTATGATTTATACCGCGACGGGTTTGTGATAGGAGAAGGCTCCGGCATCGTTCTTTTAGAAAGAGAGAATGATGCGCAAAAAAGGGGAGTCCATATACATGGATTTATAAAAGGCGTAGGTTTTAGTTGTGACGGAGTTCACCGAATTAGATATTCTCTTAATACAGATGCGTTAGAGTTCGCCCTCAGACAGTGTTTAGATGATTGCGGATGGCAAAAAGATGATATTGATTACATCTGCCTTGATGCAGAAGCAACCGTAGCTTCCGATGCCGCGGAAGCAAAAGCATTAAAAGGTGTATTTGGTAGCTTCCTCAAAAATATTGCCTTAAGTGCTCCCAAGAGCATGTTTGGGAATTTGTTGGGTGCGCAAACCTCATTAGATTTAATCGCGACACTACTTTCCCTCCAACACAATTTAGTTTTACCTACGATTAACTTTGAAGAAAAAGACCCTTATTGTGATATAGATTGTACCCCTAATCATGCAGTAAAAAGAGAAATGCAGAGGGCATTGATTATTTCAAGAGGAAGAGGTGGCATAAACGTGGTTTTAGGGGTAGAGAAAGGCCAATCAAATAAGGCTGTAACTTACGGAACGTAGCGAACGTAAGTTACATAGCCGAATTTGACCCTTGACGCAATGTATTGTGTCAAGGGTTCAATTTACGCATACAACTTATGTCACTTGGCTCCATAAGTTGTGCGCTCATTGAAAGGAGGATTTTATGGAAATAAAAGAAAATATTATAGGTCTTATTTGTAAAGTGTTAGATGTGCAAGCCCAAGAAGTGAAATTAGATGAGACTCTCTATGATACTTTAGGAGTTGATTCTACTGAAATGGTAGAGTTGAGAGTTGCAATAAATAAAAACTTAGGTATTAATTTAGAGCAGAGCGAAGTAACGAATCGTCAAACTCCCAATCAGATTATAGAGGTAGTGGAGAAGAAAAAGCAATAACGGTTATAAAGATTATGAAGATAATCGATTTAAGTTTACCCATTGACGATAGTGCTTTTGAAGTCCACGATTTAAGGATCGATCGCACATCTCACAAAGATGGTGTTGAGAAACTCAATAAGGTGTTGATGTCGCACTCACCCGAAAGCCAAGCTCGCTACCAAAAGGGTGAGAGAATCATTAAAAAAGAAGATTTACCGGATGAAGAATTCTTATCTTTAGAGATGGTGTACTCTTCAGTACATAGTGGAACTCACCTCGATTACTCCTTTCACTACGGTAGCACATCAGAGGGGCGTGCCTCCAAAACCGCCGACCAGATACCACTTGAGTGGTGCTATCACGATGGCTGCAAGATTACCTTAACTCACAAAAGAGCAGATGAGACAATTTCCGCAGAAGATTTGGAGGAAGCCCTCAAAAAAATTAACTATAGAATAAAACCTTTTGATATTGTATTATTATACACTGCCTCTGACAGACTGTTTGGAAAGCCTGAATATTTTTCCGAATATCCCGGTCTTGATACTTCAAGCATCGATTACTTACTTGATAGAAACATCAAGATTTTTGGGATTGATACCATGGGAATTGACAGACCCTATAAGTTTATGATGAAAGATTTTCAGCAGAAAAAAGATCCAAAATGCTTATGGCCCGTACATTTTCACGGAAGAAAGAAAGAGTTTATCCATATCGAGCGTCTGACGAATCTCGGTGTGCTTCCCGATCACGGCTTTAAAGTTGTCTGTTTTCCAGTGAGAATTAAAAAAACTGGCGCTGCCTGGTCAAGGGTAGTTGCCCTCATATAGTTAGATAAGGTTACGAAAGTCATGTAATGTTGCATAACCCTTGAAGAATGGAGGTGGATGATGGCACACACAGTTAATTCAGTCGTAATCGGTGCTCCTTATGGTAAGGTATTTGAATTGAGCAATGATATTGACCGGTGGAAAGAGTTTTTTAATGAGTACACAGAATCAGAGGTATTAGAAAGACAAGGCAACAAGCTCCTTTTTAAATTAACTCACCAAAACGGCAACAGCTGGAAGTCCTACAGATTGCTTTTCCCTGAAGATAAATTTGCCTATGCTTCGAGGGTTGATCCTATGTTTCCTTTTGAGTATATGAAAATCATGTGGTTGTATAGAGATATTCCTAGTGGGGTCGAGATGACGTGGATTCAGGATTTTAAAATGGACAAAAATGCCAAGTATAATGATGAACAAGTCGAAGGTCTCATTAACAAACATTCTCAAGAGAATCTGAAGAGATTTAAGGAAATTATTGAAAAAGAAGCGAATGGATAAAAAATCATTCTTCGTCCTCTGCGGGTTGTTTTTTACGCTCTCGTTTAGTGTTGCTGCTACGGCAGCGTTAATTCCCACTATTGCCTCTTTTTTTGGGCAACCTCCTCTTTTAGCTGGTAAACTCGTCTGGATTTATATGCTCCCTTATGGCCTGTTTGCACTTATATGGGGTCCTCTCTCAAGGAAATTTTCTATAAAGAGGGTGCTTTTTACCTGTCTCTTATTCTTTTCTCTGACATCCGCTCTTGTCGGTAGTGCCTCAAATATTACTTTCGCATTTGCAGGAAGGCTAGGGATGGGAATATTCGGTTCTTGTTTTGTACCGCTCAGCTTAATCATTATTGGCAAAGAAGCTCCTCGTAAAAATAAATCTCGGTATGTGGGGTATCTATTTTCACTTTCATTTCTGTCATCACTTCTCGGTATATTCTTAAGCGGTTTTTTGTTTTGGAGAACTATATATTTCATTCCTTCTTTTTTGGCGCTTCTGGTCTTTGGCGTGGGGAGTTTTTTCCTTAAGGATTTCGATTATCGAGGTTCTTTCAAGATAAGTTATCATACAACATTCAAAGATAAGAACGTTTTAAAATTATTTACTTTTATCTGTATAGGGAGTTTCCTCTATCACAGTATTCAGCAGTGGTTGGGGGTATATTTATCGAAAGAATACTTATTTAACCAGCTTCTCATAAGTTCTGTGTTTACGATTTCTTCGTTGACCGCAATTTTCTCGGAAAGCATAGGGGGAGTTTTTGCATCTCGATTTGGAGCTCAAAATTTGGCTTCTTTCGGACTCCTGGTGATGAGTATATTTGTATTTTCGTTGCTCATCTTCAAAATCCCAAAAGCGGTATTCTTTGCAGTTGTTTTTTGGGGCCTAGGATGGGCATTCAACCATGTGGGCCTCTCCTCGGTTCTTACGCACCTGCCAGATAAGTTTTTACGAGATGCCTCGAGTTTAAATAGCTCTCTACGATTCTTTTCTGGGGGGTTAGGTGCCTACTGTGGAGGTAAGGCAATCTCTCTCTTTAATTTTCATACTCACTTTTTGATTGTAGGTTGTCTGATCATTGTTTTGGGTTTAGCGTTAAAAAGACACATGTTAGTAGTTGAGGGAGGAGAAAATGGTTAACTTAGAGAAAAAA
>CP070807.1:1727401-1731768 GCA_020343695.1 Candidatus Omnitrophota bacterium
TCTCTACTCGCTACTCTCTACTCGCTACTCGTATGTATGCATGTGGGCCGACAGAAATGTTTCTTGAAATGAGTAAGATAATACAGGAATATCCCCGGCTACATTGCCAAGTTTCTTTTGAGCAATTTATGGGGTGTGGTTTAGGCATCTGTTGCGGCTGCAGTATCGAGACAAAAAGGGGCTATAGGAAAGTATGTAAAGATGGACCAGTTTTTGACATACGCCAGATTCGATAGAAACATTTAGAAAGGGGGAGGGATGGAACCATTTATATCGATCATTGTTCCTGTGAGAAATATGGAGAGGACGATTGGCAAAACGTTTCAATATTTAATGAAGGCAGATTATCCGCGCTCAAAGATGGAAATCATTTTCTCTGACGGAGGAAGTAGCGATAAGACCGTCTCTGTCATCAGAGAGTATCAAAAAGAGCACCCCTTTATCAAACTTATCCAGATACCTAATTGTCCGTCTCCTGGCTTTGCCCGCACGAAAGCTTTGCAAGAGGCAAAAGGTGAATTTATTTTTTTCACCGATGGTGATTGTGCGCCATGTAGCGATTGGATTTATAAGATACTTGAAGTATTTAACAAGGAGCACAAGATTGGTGCGGTAGGAGGAGAGATTTATACCTTACGAGTCGATCCCGGTAATTTAGTAGAGATTTACAGTGAAGCATTTGGATTCAATCGCGTTTCCTGGCGGTATGGTAATTTAGAAGAGAGCTATTACCCTGATCTTCACGATTTAAGGCCTACAGAGGTATGCGGTCATAAGGCATATTTTTTTGTCACCGCGAATGTGGCGTACAGAAAGGAAACCGTGGAAGAAAACGAACGGCGGTTTTGGGATTTACCTACCGGCGAAGATATTGATTTCGGAATACGTGCGAGAAAGAACGGATGGAAATTTTATTTTCTGCCGTCTGCTTCTGTTGAGCACATGCATCGCGCGGACCTCAAAGCACTCCATAAGGTATGGCATTCTTACGGTCAGGCGCATCCGCCACTCCTTAATGCTCATGCCAAAAGATGTATGGAAATTATATTTCAGTTTATGGGTAAATACCCCAATCACTTCATTTTAAGATTTCCCTGTTTTCTGAAGAGCTTTGTTTATATTGGAAATTTTCACCTCATGCATCTGTTTGGTATTTTTTTTACGATCTTCTTTATTCTGCAGTGGATGTTCCCTTTCTCCTTCTGGATTCGGTTCTTTGCTTGGATGAACTTACCTTTATTTGGCTTCTTTACCTTCCGGTTTTTTCGAACCGCCTTTAATATTGAGCCTTACCACAAATGGTTTCCATTCGCCAAAATGAAATACTTAACTAACCTCTATTTTATATTGGGAGGACTAAAAGGCTCTTTTAAGCACAAAACATTGTGTATTGAGCCGAGCTTTTAAATCTTAAGGAGGAAGCTATGTGGTTCTTATACGGGGCACTGGGGTTAGTTGCAGGAATTTTTGGTGGGTTTTTAGGTATCGGAGGCGGCTCAATCGTAATTCCCGCGTTGGTATATCTTTTTGGGTTCGCTCAACATCAAGCACAAGGTACTGCTTTAGCAATGATGGTTCCTCCAATTGTGCTCTTGGCAGCGATTAAGTATTATTTGGAAGGCAATGTAAAGGTAGGTATCGCTGTTTGCCTCTGTATCGGATTCTTTCTTGGGGGGTTCATTGGTGCGCACTTTGCTCATAAAATATCAGACCCCGTACTAAAGAAAGTTTTTGGGGCCTTTTTACTTGTCATTTCTTTGAAGATGATTTTGGGCAAGTAACACCGATACAAGCAACTTTGAAGCAAGCCTAAGGGGCTACACCAAAGGATGGGCTGGATTGAGTTGCGAGATATTTAATTATTTATCCGGAACAAGTCTTAGCGATAGTTTTCCAACGAAAAACACCTCTGCCGCAAAAGATCGGTAATTTTCTTCCGAAGAATTAAGTTGTAAAATATAAAAAAGGTCTTTTTTGCCAAATAAATATTCTCTCGTTTTATCGAGGACTTTAAAGCCGGTAACGCGGGACCACCATGCTCTACCCTGAGAATCTTTGTATGAAAACAATATGTCTTCCAAGGTTTTATTTGGGAGTTCGTACTTTTTAATTTTCAAAATCTTTAAACCGAGTTTTTTATAAGTATTTTCTACAAATTTTTCAATTGCTTCGTCATCCGACCACTCTGATGGGACGCGGGTAACCAAAACATACATTCCCGCAAGGATATCACTACTGGAGTCAGCAGGGACGCGATATCGGTGAAAAGCACCAATTTCCACAGGCCCACCATATTCAGGGATTTCATCCGGTTCCTTTACCACAATCATCATCCAATTTTTGGGAAAGACTATTTCGAACTTGAAATATGGGTTTTTTCTGTCAAAGTATCCATATCTATGGTATCGTTCGCCTACGTCCTCTCGCACCAGATTAGGAAAATCGAAGGGAATCGGTTCATGCTGCCCTTGTTCTTGTGTATAGGCCAGGCTAATCACAGAGAAAAAAAATATTAAAAGTAATATTTTTTTCATTTTTACTTCTTTTGCATTTATTAACTTTGCATTAGAATTCAGTCCCGGTTGCTTGAGTCTAACTTGAGTTGTGAAGAGGGGCTATTGACTAATTTTTTGTAAGTATTTAAAAAATATAAACCAAATGCAAAATTAAGTGGAGATATAACAAAGAGACTTATTCTTCCAAACATTGTTATGTTGGATGAGAACCACAGATAAGTCCAATCGGTAAATATATCACTGAATCTTACCCCCGCAACTATTGCTAACCAATACGGTTTCCTTTCCCATTTTAAGCAGGCAAGAATTTGAATAAGGCCAAAAGCAGCCCAATTTGCACCACACCTGCGCAGGAGGCCCTGAGGGTCTATGTATGGTACACCATGAAATATTTTGAACCACAATTCAGGAAAGAAGAAAACCCCAATTGCTATTGTAATATCGAGAAAAATTAAAGCGAGTAGCAGCCCGTATACCCTCTTTTTATTTTGCATTTCTATACATTTATTATACGTACTTTCCCTGGTTTTAGAAGTAATTTCGCATAAATAACTTGTTTTTTTCCGTATTATATCTATAATAACAGAAAACACGAGTTTTTTAGAACAGGTTATCAAGATATATGTATTTGGCAGTAAAATTAGGCAAACTCACCCTTAAAACCCCTATTATCTGTGCCTCAGGGACATTTGGATTTGGTGAAGAACTGAAAGGTTTGGTAAATTTTAAAAACATAGGGGCGATTACTACCAAGACTATTACCTTAAAACCAAGAAGAGGTAATTTGCCTCCCAGAATTTTTGAAACTGACCATGGAGTACTCAATTCTGTGGGATTAGAAAACCCAGGACTCGATGTATTCGTAGCAGAAAAATTACCCGAATTGAAGAAATTTAATACAAAATTTATTGTGAGCATAGGAGGGTTTTCTTCTGATGAATATGAGGAAATTGTAAGACAGCTTGCCCAATTCGAAGAGATAGAGGCAATAGAGGTTAATCTCTCCTGTCCCAATATTCAATTAAAGAAAATGGTTTCTCAGGACAAAACGCTTACCTACGAACTTCTTAAAGAACTGCGCCAGCTTACCTCCAAAGTCTTAATTGCGAAGATTACTCCTGAAGTAACTGATATTGTAGAAATTGTACAATCAGCCAGAGAGGCAGGGGTTAATGCCCTCTCTTTGGTAAATACCTTTTATGGTATGGCAATAAATATCGAAGAGAGAAAACCGTACTTGGGAAGTATCTATGGAGGTTATTCTGGGAGGGCAATTAAACCCCTCAGTTTATACCGAGTGTGGACAGCAGCAAAAACAGTTGATATCCCCATTATTGGAGGAGGAGGAATAGAAAGCGCTACTGACGCTATAGAATTTCTCCTTGCGGGATCTTCTTTAGTCAGCTTAGGGACAATAAATTTAGTGTATCCTAATCAGGCAGAGCAGATTTTAAAAGGAATAAAAGATTATATGAAAAAAATGAAGATAGAAAATATAGATGAATTAAGAGGGGGATTAATTGTCTAGAGCGTGGGATAAACTTATCGTTGCTTTAGATGTGACTTCCAAAGAAAAGATAAGAAGTATAATTCAGGTTCTTACGCCTAAGGTGAGGAAATTTAAAATTGGTCTTATTGCATATACTAAATTCGGTCCGCAAGTAATTCAATGGGTTAACAAAAAAAGAGCCAAGGTGTTTTTAGACTTTAAATTATACGATATTCCCAATACAATGGCCCAGGTGGCAACAAGTTTCATTGACTTAGACGTGTGGGCTTTTACCGTTCATATAAAAGCCGGTGAGGAAAATTTAAGATTTCTTAAGAAAATTATTCTCAAAGAAGCCACTC
>CP070807.1:1731868-1734438 GCA_020343695.1 Candidatus Omnitrophota bacterium
ATTCTTCTCGTTTTTGAAAAACAAGGCCAGGATATGAAATAGACCGGATATTTCAAGGCATTTTACAGCATTATGCCCGATCTTTACATTGAGCCTCATTCGATATCAAACTGATCAACAGTCCAAAAAAGCTCTCTCTCAACTGGGCCTCCGACCTGTACCCATCCATCCTCTGGTTGGGGCATCTCTGCTGTTCCGTGATAATGAGGTACGTTAATATCAAAGGCACACTCACACTTGCCACTCGCACCCTTGCATACATGTACGTTACAGTACTCCATATTAAGTTTTGCCCATGATCCTTCCCACGTGTAGTGAACACCGAATATATGGGCATCACAACCAGGTGGTTGTATTGTAGTTACCCAAACCTTCATTTTGTAAACCTAATACTTTTGACGTAATTTGTATTCTGTCATTATAAATATTCCCGTTACTTCTTGCTTTTCTGCTCAACCTCTTTAATTGAATGATTCCGCGTGTGCAAAAAAGTCCCTGAGGCATAAGCAAACTTGCTGCACAGCCTACCCGGTTTTATCTTATCTCAAGCTAATTCTCCTTTCTTGTGTTAAATACAGCCATGAAATTTTGTGCTGTAATAGTGCTTTCCTTCGTTCCCTCTTGTGCTTGGAACGTGTCTTTATCAAAGGGATAATCCCAATTACCTTCAAGGTTGCTGCAAGTTTTGTTAATCCTGAAATTGGCTCAAGTAGAGCACCGCCCAAAACCAGAGCCGTGAGAAGCATTTCCTTTGAGAAAAGAGGCTCTACACTCGCAATGTTTAGTTCACGCTTCAGATTATAAAGATCTTCTCTCATATCTTCCTTAAACTGCCTTTCGATTTCCTTAACATCCGCTTTTGTTTTTGCTTCCTTGAGCATTCGGTCAACATATTTTTTTAGATTCTCTACATAATTAAGACGCCACCTTCTATAATCTGTGGATTTTCCTTTTGCTTCTCGTCTTCTAAAGGCTAGAAGTTTCTTTATAGGTATGGATCGTGCATCTAAAACTCGAAGACTCAGTGTTACTAAACGATTTAGCTCGGGTGCCACTTGGCTTGCATCAAGACCTTCAACATATGGTGCTCCAACAAGAGTCGCTTTTGCTCTTTCTAAAAGTGAATATGCCAGGACTCGGTCTGTAACTTTCTGTCTTTGAGTGCCAGCGCAAGCGTCAGCCAAAGACGACATCATAAGCAGACCAAGTGCAGGCGGTACACCATAGTCCCTAGAAACATGGTCCCACCTTGCAAGGCCGTGGTTTTCTAAGAGATGCCATGTACTTCTCAGGAACTTTTCCGGATATATCAAGAAGTCTCGGTTATATCGGTTACGAAATACATTTTGAAGAAAGAAATGAGATCCTTGCTCCCTAAGGAAGTTTCTTACTTCGGTATTTGCATGATTCCTTTGCTGTTGGTTTGGTACATGAGGGCGGACTATTAAATCAGTAGCCTCATTATAAGACTTCTCTTTAAAGGGAGTCTCCATCTGCCAGTTTGACCTTGGGACAATGCACTCAACTGAGTCCCAGAGTAATAATGCTGTTTTGAGCAGATTTTTACTACGAATTGCGGTGTATGGATAGTAAAGAGCAACAAGCATAGTTATTCTCCTTATTCTTAAATCTAATTGGTGCGAAATATCGCACCCTACGATTTAAAACATAAATCCGAAATTCTAATCTCTAAATCTCCCTGCCTAAGACATTCTGGGACAGGCGAAACAAGTTCAAATTACCGAAATATAAATGTTCAACAACCGGATTCCTGCCACCCCAATAAAGCTGGTAGGGGCAAGCTTTGCAGGAATGACAGACAGGCGGCTCAATGATGTCTCCGTCTCTGACCCGTGAGAGCAATTCTCGCAATCTCACAGGGATGCGTCACGCCACAATTAGTATTTAGTATATAGTCGATAGTATATAGTCTCTGCGCCATAGTCCCGGGTGCCTTCTCAAAGTAAGTGGGGGTAGATTAACAAAAAAATATAAAAAATCAAGGGAAAAAAGAGATTTTCCTGGATCCCTGCCTAAAGCATGCAGGGATTCGGGAAAAGTCAAGAAATAAGAAAAAAAGCGTTTAGCGTATGGCGTACAGGGTGTACGGGAAATGGTGTGCGGTGCACCCCCTACCGACTTGTCAGGTAAATTGTTTGAATAAGACATCTGGATCCCTGCCTGAAGCTTGCAGGGACAGGTGGGTGGATGCGTAGATGCGTATTGAATATTCCTTCGACTGCGCTCAGGGGCAGGCTGGTGGGGGGATATAAAAAGACAACCCCGCCAACAAGTGGCGGGGCTGTAGGTGATAATATGTCTACAGCATACAGGGATCAAAGTTCCCAGCCTTTTCTGTATTCGCGGGTCAGGTATTTATTTGCCTGCGGGAAGTTGGTTATTTTCATACCCTTTGCATCGAAATCGATCCTTCTTCTTGCCCTTAATGCCACGGCGGCGAGGTTAATGGTCTCGGTGACGGGGCCTGCCAGCAGGAAAGAGCCGGGAGATTCTTCATTTGCCTTAATTGCATTTACCCAATTACTCGACCTTCTTGGCCGCCCTTCCGG
>CP070807.1:1734538-1745382 GCA_020343695.1 Candidatus Omnitrophota bacterium
GAGCTATTCAGTTTCTTATGTTGTATGAAAAGGTAAGTTTTGTTGAAGCAATAGAGATCCTCGCCAAACGCCTGGGTTTAAGTATTCCTTACCAGAGAGGAGAAAAGAGTAATATAAAGGCAATCCTCTATGATGCGGTGGCAGAGGCTTCTCTGTTTTTTCATAAAAATTTACTTGAGGGATCTGGGGCGAAGCCCGTCTTTGAGTATCTCGCAAAGAGAGGGATCGATAAGGAAGCCATCTCCACCTTCAAATTGGGATATGCCCCTCCAAGAAACAGTCTCCTCGATTATCTGCGCTCAAAAAGGTTCACTCTAGAGATTTTAGAGAAAGCATCTCTGGTGATCCCAAAAGGAGCCGGGTTTCGAGACTTATTTCAAGAGAGGATAATGTTTCCTATTTTTGATGTTCGTAAGAGAGCGGTTGGCTTTGGGGCACGAATATGGAAAGTTCAAAACGATGCTCCCAAGTATATTAATTCTCCAGAGAATTTTCTTTATAGCAAGAGAGAGCACCTTTTTGGTCTCCATCTCTCCAAGGATGATATTGTAAGAAGCAATGCTGCGATAGTGGTTGAGGGTTACCTTGATATGATTGTCCCTTTCATGAGAGGCATAAGAAATGTTGTTGCTTCCTTGGGAACGGCTCTTACCCTTGAGCAGATTAGGCGTATTAAACGCTACACTTCAAATATTATTTTAGTATTCGATTCCGATAAAGCTGGACAAATTGCTACTGCAAGAGCCATTGATCTACTCTTGGAGAATGAGCTGAAGGTAGAAATGGTAAGTTTACCTGGAGGTTATGACCCTGATTCTTTAGTGAGGCAGAAAGGTACAGATTATTTCTTGCATATCATAGATGCAAAAAAGGATTTTTTTGATTATAAAAAGGATATTTTAAAAGATATATATGATGTTGAGAGCATAGAAGGTAAGACCAAAATCGCTCAAGAGATGCTTTCCACCATAGATAAGCTCACCAGTGAAGTGGCGAAATTTGAGTATATAAAGAAATTATCGCATTTCTTAAAGGTGAAAGAAGAAATTCTTATTGCAGAGTATAGGAGAGTTTTTTTGAGCGCCAAGAAGGTGCGCAGAGAAACATTGTCTGATATTGGAGCTATGCCGGTACCTATTACAGAAAAGATTCTCCTTAAATGGATGCTCATAGACAAACGCGCGTTTTCCCTTATAAAGAAAAATTTGAAAGACAAAGATTTCACTCATCCTTCTGCGCAGAGGGCCGTATCTTACCTTCTGAAAGATCCAATTGAGGACGCAAATTTTGGCTCCTCACATATTTTGAGTTCCATTCATGATAAGGAGATAAGCGGATTTGTAAGCTCTCTTCTCATGGATGATGGGATCCCTTTTACAAAAGAGAATTTCAAGGAGAGCCTACTGAAGTTACGTAAGAACAGAATACGAGAGATGAAAGATCGACTCAGAGAGGAAATTAAAGATGCTGAGAAAGTCGGCGACAAAACGAGATTGAAAAGTCTCATTAGCAAGTACAGAAGGATGTATAGCAGAGAGGTCAAGCCTCATCCGTCCAGACCCGCATTTTCTTCTCTGTCAGAAGAGAATGGAGATCCTCACCTGACAGAAAGACTGGATGTATCGGGAGGTCATAGAAAAAATAGCCCTTTTAAAGGAGAAGGGTCAATGCGCAAATAGCGTAAGAGGTAGCGTAATGATTAAGAAGAAGATTTTAGAAAGGAGCATTGAGCAGCTAATTAATTTGGGAAGAAAGAAAGGGTATCTTACCTATGATGAGATTAATCATTTCCTTTCTGATGAAATCGTCAGCGCCCAGGACTTAGATACAATCTTTAGCCGCTTAGATAACCAGAATATAAGCATTTTAGAGGCACGAGAAGTTGAAGAGTGGGAGAGAGAGAAGGAGAAGAAAGTAACTCAAGCTGTGACCCTGCCTATTGATGATCCGGTAAAAATGTATCTCAAGCAGATGGGTCAAATCCCCCTCTTGAGTCGAGAAGAAGAAGTGGAGCTCGCAAAAGAGATTGAAGATAAAGAAGAAGCATTGCGTGAGGAAATTTTTTCGACGATACTTGCTCGAGATGCCTTTATCGAAATTTCTCATAAACTTATCGGAGGAGAGCTCAATCCGGATGACTTCGTGAAGGGAGAGATTAAGAGCAAAGAGAGAGAAATAAGGCGAATAAGGAAACTCTATAATAAATTAGCGAGAACAAAGAGGATAGAGCATCAGAAAGAAATATTGAAGAGTTTTAACTTTACCATAGGGATTATTGACCAGATCATCATGAAGATGAAAGGTATATTCCGACAGATTGAAAAGATTAGTAGGAAGATTAATCGTCTCCTCTATACAATGAGAAAGTGTAAAAGGCGACAGAAGCAAGAGAGATCTTTGAAGAGAAGAAGAACAGAATTGGGAAAACGATTGGGCTTTGGGGAAAAAGATATAAGAGAAAAAATGCGTCTTATCTGGGAAAAACAGAGAGCGTATAATCAGGCAAAGCGTACATTGGTAGAGGCAAACCTTCGGCTCGTCGTAAGTATCGCGAAGAAATATGTCAATAGAGGGCTTTCATTTCTTGATTTAATTCAGGAAGGAAATATTGGTCTCATCAAGGCAGTGGAGAAATTCGAGTATAAGCGAGGATATAAGTTTTCGACATACGCGACGTGGTGGATACGACAGGCAATCACAAGAGCAATCGCTGATCAGGCACGAACTATACGAATTCCCGTTCATATGACAGAGACAATAAACAAGATAATCCGTATATCAAGGTTATTTATTCAAGAAAAGGGAAGAGAGCCTACACCTGAAGAGTTATCTAGAGAGCTGAAACTGCCTATCTCCAAAATAAAAGATATTCTAAAAGTTTCTCAGCAGCCTATATCGATTCATACCCCCATCGGCGATGATGGCGACACCTATTTTGGAGATTTTCTTGAAGATAAAAAAGCAGTGTCTCCCGCCAATGCCACAGTGTTCTCAATGCTCAAAGAAGAGTTAGAGCAAGCGATGGAGAGTTTAACTGATCGGGAGAAAAGAATTCTCACATTACGTTTCGGCCTTGAAGATGGTTCCCCAAAGACCTTGGAGGAAGTTGGCACTACTTTTAAAGTTACACGGGAACGTATACGTCAAATTGAGTCAAAGGCATTAAAAAAGTTAAAACACCCCAGTCGCTCCAGGCGTCTGCAGGCTTTCTTAGAACTCACCCTTTTTAAAGGCAAATATCGCCCCTCTTAACCCCAATTTTGTACATCAACGATTCATAAAGGTTCGTGGGAAATTATGAAATTCATTGAAAATTTTGGGTTTTGAATTATAATGGGTTGTTATGACTAAAGAAGATATTGTTGCATATGTTGCGAATCTTGCCCGGATACACATCTCTAGAGAGGAGAAGGAATTCCTTGAAGGCCAACTTACCAAAATCCTTGATTATATTGGTAAATTGAAGGAATTAGATGTGGAAGGCGTTGAGCCAATGAGCGGATTTCGCCTGAGCCACAATATCACAAGAGATGATGTCACCAAACAGTCTCATGTAAGAGAAGATATTTTGCGCAATGCTCCCAATCGGGAAGGAGACTACTTTAAAGTACCTAAGGTGATTGAGTGATTACTTAACAAAACGCAACCATGAAAGATTTAACTGTACTTACAGGTTCAGAAATTGCTCAAGGCATAAAGGATGGAAGCCTGAACGAAGAGGGGGTGCTTTCCTTTTTTAAAGCACGTATCGAAAAAAAAGATACCTCCCTTAAGAGCTTTGTAGAGGTGTATGATAAGCCTCTAGAAGCAGACGGTAGCTCTGACTTAGGGGGTGTGCCTATCGCAATAAAGGATAATATTTGCATAAAAGGTAAAAAGATTACCTGCGCTTCAAAAATTCTCGCTTCCCACGTATCTGTGTATGATGCCACAGTTGTGGAACGTCTTAAAAAAACTGGATTACGTATCGTAGGAACAGCAAATATGGATGAATTCGCCTTTGGTTCTTCAACCGAGAATTCTTGTTATGGACCGACAAAGAATCCTTGGGATACTTCAAGAGTTCCCGGTGGCTCAAGCGGTGGTTCAGCAGCAGCAGTGGGGGCGCGTCTCGTGCCTTTCGCATTAGGGTCTGATACAGGCGGATCTATTCGTCAGCCAGCTTGTTTCTGTGGGGTAGTGGGATTTAAACCAACCTATGGGCGTGTATCTCGGTATGGATTGGTGGCTTTTGGTTCCAGTTTGGATCAGATTGGCCCACTTACAACCAACTTTATTGACTGCGCCCACCTTTTAAATATTATATCTGGATACGACCCCAAGGATTCTACATCGGATATGGCAGAATCAGTCGATTTTACTGGTGCTCTTGTGGATGATGTAAAGAATATAAGGATAGGTATCCCAAAGGAGTATTTTGGCGAAGGCCTCGATGGTCAGGTGAGGCAAGCAATCAATGAAGCCATTGAGATTTTCAAAAAAAAGGGAGTCCAGACAGTTCAGGTGAGTCTACCTCATACTGAGTATGCGGTGGCAACATACTACATTGTTGCTTCTTCCGAAGCCAGTTCCAATTTACAGCGATTCGATGGTATACGTTATGGTGCGCGCTGCGCATCTGGGAATCTCAAAGAAGTCTATTTTGCCTCACGAGGAAAAGGGTTAGGTGATGAGTCAAAGAGAAGAATTTTTTTAGGCACGCACAGCCTTTCCAGCGGCTATTACGATGCATATTATGCGCGAGCGTTAAAAGTAAGAACCCTTATTCGTAGAGATTTTGATGAAGTTTTCCGTAATGTAGATGTGGTGCTCACGCCAACCTCTCCTACACCAGCATTTAAAATCGGCGAGAAAGTTACTGATCCCTTGAGTATGTATTTATCGGATATTTATACGATTTCTGCGAATCTTGCAGGTTTGCCAGCGGTTTCAGTGCCGTGCGGCTTTGCCAAGGGCAATTTACCCATAGGTTTGCAGCTCATTGCCAGAGCCTTTGATGAGTCGACGCTTATTCGGTTAGGATTTAGCTATCAGAGGACAACAGATTTTCATAAGAGGATACCTTCAGTTTAAACTGAGGTACAAGGAATAGGGATTATGGATGAGTTTGACATCGTAATTGGATTGGAAGTGCATGTACAGCTGAAGACGAAGTCAAAAATTTTCTGCTCATGCTCTACAGAATTTGAAAGCCCTCCCAATACCAATATTTGTCCTGTCTGTTGCGGATATCCAGGGGTGCTACCGGTATTTAATCAAAAAGCCTTAGAATTAGGAGTACGGGTCGCGCGTGGGCTTGGCTGCGAGATCAACCCCCAGATTTATTTTGAAAGGAAAAGTTACTTTTATCCGGATTTACCCAAAAATTATCAGATATCCCAGTATAAAATGCCTTTAGGAGAAAATGGTTGGCTTACGTTACCTTCAGGAAAAAGGATAGGGATAGGAAGAGTGCATTTAGAGGAAGACGCAGGCAAATTAGTCCATAAGAAAGATTATTCTTTGGTAGATTTGAACCGTACAGGCATTCCTCTTTTAGAAATTGTTTCTAAACCGGATATTAATTCTGCAGACGAAGCATTTGATTATTTGACGTACCTTAAGCTCGCTCTGCAATATATAGAGGCTTCTGATTGCGATATGGAAAAGGGCATACTTCGGTGTGATGCGAATATTTCCTTAAAGAAAAAGGGTACACAGGCTTTGGGAGTCAAGGTAGAATTGAAGAATATGAATTCGTTTCGAGGCGTCAGAGACGCTCTTGATTACGAAGCAAAACGACAGGCAAAAACGTTAGAAAAAAGCGAGAAGATTACCCAAGAGACGAGATTGTGGGATGAGACTAAACGCAAAACCATGGTGATGCGATCAAAAGAGGAGGCGCACGATTACCGTTATTTTCCCGAGCCAGATTTACGCAAATTCAGTATTTCTTTGGAATGCAAGAAGATTCAAGAAAATTTTCTTAGTAAAATCGAAATGCCACTCAAGAAACGAGAGAAGTTTACAAAGATGTATGGACTTTCCGCAAAAGATACAGACGTACTTATTTCGGATATGTGGTTAGCGAATTTTTTTGAAGAGGCAACTACAACATTTAGCGATTACAAAAAGATGTGCGGGTGGCTCCTGGGACCGTTTTTGGAGCAAGTAAACGCTCTCGGTGCAAGCTCCGGAGAGGTAAAAATTTCTCCCGCCAATTTTGCCAAGGTTGTAAAATATTTCGCTGAAGGAAAACTCAATAATTTAGCAGCAAAAAAAGTTTTGTCTTTATGCGTGAGTACCAATAAAGATATAGATAGAGTGATTGAAGAGGAAGGTCTCGTCCAAGTTTCAGGACACCAGGAGCTCCAACGTTTCATTGAGGAGGCGTTGAGCCAAAATCCTAAGCCAGTGCAAGAGTATTTGGGTGGAAAGCAACAAGCGATACAGTTTTTAGTTGGTCAAGTAATGAGAAAGACTCAGGGTAAAGCAAATCCTAAAGTTGTAAGAGAATTATTGGAGGAGTCACTTAAAAAGCACAAAGGAGAAAGTAGCGAGTAGCTAGAACGAAGAACAAAAAAACTCTTTACTCTGCGTTCTCTACGTGTTACTTTAAGAGAAAAAGGAGGCAGAGCTATGCGACAAAAAGTTATTATTTCTGTGATCATTCTCGGGGTAATCTTCTCGTCTTACCGAATAGGGTTTTCAAAAGGAACAAAGCATGATGAGGTCTATAAAGAATTAGACATTTTTGCAGAAAGTTTAGCGGTAATCGAAAAGAAATATGTAGAAGAGACCTCACCTCAGGATGTAATCTATGGGGCACTGTCAGGGATGCTTGTATCGTTAGATTCCTACACCCAGTTCCTGACCCCCGATGAGTATAAAGAGCTTCTCGTAGAGACAGAGGGTCAATTCGGAGGCTTAGGGATTGAGATTACCATACGGGATGGCCTTTTGACAATAGTATCTCCCATAGAGGATACTCCTGCCTGGAAAGCGGGCCTGAAAGCAGGAGACATTATTGTAAAAATAGAAGGAGAGCTCACCAAAGGGATTACGCTCCATGAGGCAGTTAAAAAGTTAAGAGGAGAACCCGGGACAGAGGTTACAATAACTGTCTTAAGAGAGAAAGATAAAAAGCTGGAAGATGTTGCTATTACGAGGGGGATAATCAAGATAAAGGATATTAAGAGGGTGCGCATTTTAGAGAATTCAATCGGGTATGTTCGAATCGCAGAATTTAGAGAAACCACAGCGCGAGATTTAGACAAAGCTTTAGTGAAATTAAGAAAAGAGGGGCTCATAGGCCTTATTATCGATGTGAGAAATAACCCTGGTGGACTTCTCGACACCGCCATAGAGGTGGCGAGCAGGTTTCTGGGAAACGACAAAGTAGTTGTTTCTACTAAATCGAGGAATGAGAAAGAGAAAGTGTATAAGTCTGTTTCTACGAAAGAGAAAACATTAGGCATTCCTTTGGTAGTGTTGATTAATAAAGGCAGCGCTTCAGGAAGTGAAATCGTCGCTTCAGCCCTGCGGGATAATAAGAGGGCAATTCTTTTAGGAGAAACAACATTTGGCAAAGGCTCCGTCCAGACGGTAATTCCTCTTTCTGATGGTTCAGCTCTGCGGCTTACGACTTCCAAATATTATACACCTGAAGGGGTTAGCATTCACGAGAAAGGTATCGAACCGGACATTATCGTCGAAGAAGGCGAGTCTGAGAAAGCCGAAGATATTTTTGAAAAGTTGGAAACAGAAGACGAATTTAACTATAGACAAGATTCTCAAATAATACGAGCGTTAGATTTAATTAAAGGCCTCCTTGTATTAAAAAGCAGCTAAGAGAAAGTAGCGAGTAGTCCGCCACCTTAAATTGTTTATATTTAGATTTAGGCGGATCCGCTTTCGGCGGACAAGTAGCAAGATTTTAAATTTCCCTTTTTATCGTTACTTTCTACTCGCCACCTGTAAATCAGATGTATACCTTAGGCATTGAGACATCGTGCGATGAGACTTCATGTGCGGTCTTAAAAAAATATAGGGTTCTTGCGAATACGACTGTTTCGTCTTTACGGGAACACGCCAAATTCGGGGGAGTTGTTCCTGAAATTGCCACTCGCGCTCATCTGAAAAATATAGATCGCGTTTTAAAAATTTGCCTCCAACGCGCAAAAGTTTCTTTAGACCAAATTGACCTTATCGCTTGCACCTATAAGCCAGGCTTAATTGGCGCATTAGTGGTGGGTCTCAATTTTGCAAAGGCACTTGCTCTTGCGCTTAAGAAACCCTTTGTGGGAGTAAATCATCTTCATGCACACCTCTTTGCTCCTTTCTTGAATAGCAGAGCGAAACTAGAGTTTCCTTTTCTGGGGCTGGTGGTTTCTGGAGGGCATACAGAAATCTATCACGTTGATGACTTTGATAAGATAAGAATTGTTGGTCAAACTCGCGATGATGCCTGTGGAGAGGCATATGATAAAGTAGCAAGGGCCCTCCAGCTAGGATATCCAGGAGGTCCTGTCATCGACTCTCTTTTTAATCCTCGCTATAAAAACGATTTCCCCTTTCGTTGCGGAAGAATGGGCTTTGATTTGAGTTTCAGCGGGATTAAAACCGCCCTTATGTACAAAAAAATGGAGATAGAGAGAACCAAAAAATTAGATAAGAAAACAAAGATACGATTAATTTCTTCTTTCCAGGAGTCGGTGGTAACTACTATCGTCAATACCATACTCGATGCGGCAAAAAAGTCAAAAATCAAAAGAGTTGTATGCGGGGGGGGAGTTGTTGCTAACAGGTATTTAAGATCAAGACTCGCAGCAGAGGCAACAGATTTACAACTTCTCATCGCTCCTTTAGAGTATGCCCCTGATAATGCAGCAATAGTGGCAGGATTAGGTTTTTATCTGTATCGCAGAAGAGCCAGAGAGAGCAATTTTAACCTACGGGCGGAGGCCTGATAGCATAATTTTCCGTCCACGACGCTCAAGAAACTTAAGTTGCAAGATCATATTTTTACTGTATAATAGAAAGGAATATAAACGAACAAGACAAGATGATAACTCTGACCGACACAATTTCTCGTCTTATTTTTGCTTTTATTATAGGAAGTGTAATTGGTTTCGAAAGAGAGCGCAAAGGTGGAGTCGCTGGTTTGCGTACCCACATATTAGTATGTGTTGGCTCTGCCTTAATAATGCTCGTTTCGCTCTATATCTATGATATCTACAAAGGAGTAGCGCCTCTTGATCCAGGAAGGATCGCTGCAGGAGTGGTGACAGGTATAGGATTTTTAGGGGCGGGAAGTATTATACGAAGCAGTGAAGGGATTAAGGGGTTAACTACCGCAGCAAGCGTATGGATGAGTGCAGCGCTTGGTTTGGCAGTGGGATGTGGCTATATTAGCGCAGCGGTGGTAACTACTCTGCTTACCTATGTGTGCCTTTCTTTTTTAAAAAGGATAGATCAATGGCTAGAGAAAGAATAGTGGTGTATTGTCACGAAGCCATTGATGAATAGAACCTAAGGGCCTTAAGGCGTAGATTTTTATAATAGGAGGTGACCTGACATGGTGAGAAGGAGAGAAGAAGAAAGGGATGAAGAGAAAAGAATTCTTGACGTGAATGCGGCTATGCAGGGAAGTTTAGTTTTTTCTGATCCTGTGAATTTGAGGATAAATGGTAAGTTCGAAGGCACATTGATCACCAAAGGAAATCTGATTATTGGGGAAAGTGCCAGCGTAGATGCTGAAATTGTAGGAGAACACATTGCGATTGCTGGGAAAGTCGAAGGAAAAATAAAGGCAACGAAAACAATCTCTCTCACACCCACGGCAGATGTTCTCGCCGACGTAGAAACTCCTAAAATTTCTATTGAAGAAGGAGGAGTTTTTAATGGCAGGTGCAAAATGCCTCAAGGGAAAATGACACTGGGGGAACTGTCAGACTACCTTTCCATTGAGGAAGTCAAGATTATGGAGTGGGTGAGCAGCGGGCGTATTCCTGTTGAAAAGTCAGGAGATGATTTGCTGTTTGACCGCAAAGAAGTAGAAGCCTGGATTGGGCAAAACGTTTAAGACAAAAAGCTGCATATCATAACTCATTGTAAAGACATCTAGTGTGTTGATAAGAATGTCTATTGGGTACCGCCCACAAATCAAATATATCCGGCTTACAAAATTTAATATATCATGAAGGATAAACTTCTTAATACGCGAGAAGTATCTCATATTTTAGGACTCTCTGAGAAGGAAATTATTGATTTAGCCAATAGCGGGCTGATACCGCATTTTCAATTGGGAGGAGAGTTCTTGCGGTTTAAACGAGAAGACATTTTAAAAATAAAAGAAGATATCAAAAAGAAATACAGCCTACCTTATGTGAAATCACACAGGAAGGAGAAGATAAAGGAATTTTTCTATTTTAATGATTTCTATATCGTTGCCACGGTAGTCATCATTGTCCTCATTTGGATAATTATAAAAGATTTCCGTCCTTAACCCTAAACATAAGGAGCAAGTAGGAGTAGAGAGATCGTTGACTTCAGTTGTATATTTTCTTGCTACTTGCTACTTCCTGCCTGCCTCAAGGCAGGTCTATTCGCTACTCATTTGGTGTAAATGAAACGCAGAGGGTTTATTGACCTTGATTTTGCGAAACTTGATATTGCGAGAGAAAAAAGAAAAGGTTTTCCTGAGATTATTTATGCCCCTGGTAAAACAACCCCGCAATTAAAAGAAATAATCAAGAAGCTCAAAGAACATACCAACCTTGTATTTATTTCACGCCTAAAACACACACAATACAAACTGCTCCGTGAGAGTTTCCCCACACTTACATATTTTAAGCAAGCAGGCA
>CP070807.1:1745482-1746751 GCA_020343695.1 Candidatus Omnitrophota bacterium
TACGTAATTTCAATCTATTCTGGGGTAAGAACGAAGATGGAAAGACCCTTACAATAGATGCACTTGTGAAGTTGCTATTGGGACGAAACATTAAGGATTTTGACCGTAGCATAGATCGCGTGGAGGAAAAACCAGAAGGTTATGTGATCGTAGAAGATGACACAGGGAAGGAAATCAAACTGCCAGACAGAGGAGATCTGACAAAAGTCACAGATCTAACGTCATCAGAATGCTGTAATATTTTCGTGATAAGGAATAGCGACCTCTCCATTGCTTGTGAAGACGAGTTATACACTAATGTAGCAGACCGACTTACTGGCTTAAAAACAGAAGAGATCTCAAGAATAGAAGAGGCTTTGAGGGAAATATCTAAAATAACACCGAGTGGTGTATTTAGGGATATCAAAGGCGAAAGATTAAAAACAAGAGTAGAAAAAGCGCAAGAACTTGTCGTCGAAATTGAGACTTTAGCTAAAAATATTGAAGATGAGAGATTTGATGAGTTCGAAGAGGAATCCATAAGGTTAGAAGAAGACATTGAAAAGATTAGCCAAGAGATAAGAGACCTTGAAGATGCCAGGAAAAGAGAGCAATATGAGAGAGGGAAAGAGGCGCTAGACAAACTCGCTGGCGCTTTAGAAAAAACCAGAGGCTTGGAGAATTACAATAAAAATGGCGAGCAATCATGGAGAGATTCTGAAGAAAAGATCAAAGAACATGCTAGGCAGAAGAACGATGGTCTTAAAAAGCTTCAAGAGTTCAAAGAAGAGCTTGAGCAGACAAACGTAACACTAAGAAAGATAGAAGGAGAGGTTGCGATTTGCAGGACGGCAAAGAATATATTGAACGATGAAGTTAAGCCAGAGTTGGAGTACTACAAGATGGAATTTGGAAAGGTGAAGAGTGAGGAAACCAAGAACAAGTTCTACGTGGTAGCGGCAATAACCTCGGCAATATTATTGTCAATATCGATACTGGCAGTCATGCGACAGCCCGCGCCTGTTTTTTACGGACTCCTTGCATTCTTTCTAATATCAGCAATTATCTTTGCTGGGCTGAGATTTTTGGTCATGCGAAAGAAAGCTCACCTTTCCGCAGTATTCGAAAGAATAAGGTTAACCGCCTCTAGATTTGAATTTAATGCAGAAAGTCCAGAGAAATTATATTCAAGTATTCAGAAATTTGAACAGGAATATGAGTACAAATCTGAAGGGTTACAAAGTGTGAGAAGTAGCAAGGAAAAATTGGAAGAAAAGATTGAAGAACTGC
>CP070807.1:1746851-1749450 GCA_020343695.1 Candidatus Omnitrophota bacterium
GGAGGAAGCGGCGCGTTTAGGACAAGACTGAGAAATCCCGAAATCAGGAAGCGCCTTTTGAAGGAGATGACCACACCCTCCGAAGATTGGGAAAACCTGTTCCTTCTTTCCGGCTCACCGGAAAATATCCTTATAGTAGGCCTGAAAAACTCGAGACTCAAACATCTTAACGGCAAAACCCTTGCCGAAATCGCCAAAATAAGAGGGACGTCACCGGCCGAAACCGCAATAGACCTTCTTGCCGAAGACGCCAGCCGTGTCGATACGGTTTACTTTTTCATGTCCGAAGAAAACATCAAAAAGCAGATAAAGCTGCCCTGGGTAAGCTTCTGCTCAGACTCGCCGTCTCTGGCCCCGGAAGGCCTCTTCCTGCAATCAGTCGTGCATCCCCGCGCTTACGGCAGCTTCGCCCGCCTGCTCGGTAAATACGTCCGCGAGGAAAAGCTTATCCCGCTGCCCGAGGCGATAAGGCGCCTGTCTTCGCTGCCGGCCGAGAACCTCAAGCTCGACCGAAGGGGAAAACTGCAAAAAGGTTACTTCGCAGATATCGTGGTCTTTGATCCCAATACTATTACCGACCATGCCACCTACGAAAAACCCCACCGGTACGCGACAGGAATGATCCACGTCTTTGTAAACGGAATACAGGTCCTAAAGGATGGCGACCATACAGGCGCAACGCCCGGCAAAATCGTAAGAGGGCCGGGATGGTAAAAATAAACTGAGAATAAACCACGAACCAAAAGTATACATACAGATTTGAGATAAACCGTCTGCCCTGCATATAAAAACGGGGCTGCGGCTATCATTGCGTTATGCGCTTAATCAGCTTGCTCTTGATCTTCTCGTAATCACTCTGCTCGATCAATCCCTCGTCGAGCAGCTTCTTTGCCTTAAGCAGCTCATTCATCGGATCCTTTGATTTTTTCAAATCGTACAGTAAGTATATCAGGGCACATATAATCAGAACTATCCAGACTGCTTCTTCCATTGTTAACTCCTATAAGCATTGATAAAGCAAAATATGTATATCCGGCATTTCACATTTATATCTACTCAGTATGGTAGGGTGTGCACCGCACACCGAAAGTATTTTTATTCTCCGAATGTAGCACCCGCAAAATCGTAAGAGGTCCGGGATGGAAAAAAAGGATTAATTAAAGTATAACTCGATTGTATAATAAATCATAAATTGTTGTATCAGTATAAAAATGATCAAAAAATCTCCAACGATCATGATTTTTAAATGTATGTAATCTTTTTTGAGCAATATTTTTAGATTTTAAAGACATTTTATATATAGTTCCTTTTATTTCACAATCGGAACGTTTAATATCTCCCAAAATTCTGTCCATATTAATTTGGTTAAAACCGAAACCTAAAAAATATATTCTTTTCGTATTCTTCAATGTTAATCTTATAAGTTCTTCATCTTTAATCTTTTCATTTTCATGAATAATTTGAATTTTTGAAGCTGCATTTTCGATGAATTCCTCTTGCTCACAAATTCTAACACAGTCACGATCTATATAATCCCAATTATAGTCATAAGGAACCGGTCTTTCCTCTTCCGGACAATCCCAGGGCAAATAGCCTAATTTACCATATACATGAATTATTGGAATATTACCTAATTTCTTTTTATATTCTTCATCTTTCTTTCCGGGATTTTTTTGTTTCAAAACTCTATATAAAAAATGCTCAAGAGATCTATCATAATTAAAAGTAATAATGGAAAGATTTTTCTCAAAATCATCAAAAGAAGTTTTCATCTCATTCCATAAGTGTCTATACCAATTAAAATATTCCTTTTCTTCACCCCTGCCTTGATAATTATTAAAAAGAAATTTTTCTTGTTCATGTGGCAATAGTATTGCAGCTATTGCCAACTTTCCAAAATCAATTATCACAGGATCAGATTGCGTCTCAAGAAATGCGTCTATAGAGTACTCTGGAGCAATACTAAGTTTATCTATAAAACTACGAATTAAATTTGGGTTACCTAATCCCTCTAATATTTTATTTCTTTTCTCTTTTAAAGTTATTAATATTTCCTCTTTCAAATCCAAACCAATTGGAAATCCAAATGGCTTACTTGCTCCTGCTCCCAAAACTAGAACTGTTTTGTGTTCTATCATTTTTTACATATCCAGACTTTCCACGTTACTCGAGTTGCACTCCGGGCAATCCAAAATTGACTGCCCTATTCTTCATCTTCTGGTACGTCTCCCGTTTATCTGCCTGCCCCGTGAGATAGCGAAGCGTTATCTAATGGGGCGTCCTTTAAGCCCGTAATTTATCAATCCTCCCCCCGCTTGTCTATAAAAAAATCTGCCCGAAGGGCCTCCATAATTTTGCTTTTTACATTTTGATTTTTGCATTTCCCTTACTGTCCTTGTCTACTACAAAAATCTGCGTTAATCAGCAATACCAAAGGAATTCCAAAATGTTTGAAATGATTTTTCTGCTTGTTGTTTCTCTTTTTGTGCATTTCTTAATTGCTTTTTATTAATTTCTCCTGATCTGGCTTTCTCTTGAGCTAATTCATAACTAAGTTTTTTTATAAGATATTCTTGTTTGCGAAGTGTTCCCTCGATCG
>CP070807.1:1749550-1751457 GCA_020343695.1 Candidatus Omnitrophota bacterium
GTGCCGGCCCGTACCGCAACCGATGTCGATGACTTTCAAGGATTTATCGCGATTGATCTCCTGCTCAATAAAATCGCATTCCCCAAGCGTTCCCTGGACAAAACATTCCTTATCGTATTTCTGTGCATAATTTTCAAATAATGACTCGTACCATTGTTTCATGATTTTACTCCCATGTGGTGGATTGCGGCCAAAAAATTTTTAAAAGGTATTTACTCTACTATATCATCATTTTTGTCTCTGTTTTTCTTTTATCCAACAATATAGAACCGGTACCAAAATTAAATTAGAAAGGGTCGCGGTAATTAATCCTCCTACCGTGGGAGATGCCATCGGCTTCATAATCTCAGAGCCGGTACCGGTTGAAAGCATAACCGGCATAAGGGCTATTATGGTTGTAGCTGTAGTCATCATGGCAGGCCTTACTCTTAATAATCCCCCTTCTATAACTAAACTTCGAATACCCTCAATTGTCTTTGGCGCTTTCTTCTTAAACAGATCTTCTAAAGTAGAAAGAAGCACAACCGCGTTATCCGTAGCTACGCCAAAAAGAGCTATAAAACCGACCCATACCGCAGTTGAGAATCTGAACCCCAGGAGAAATAGAAGTATGATACCGCCCATAAGTGACACCGGAAGGCCTGTAGATAGAATTAGCAATATGCTGAAATTCTTAAACGCCATATAGAGAAGAACGATGATTACAGCAAGGCATATTACAAGTGACGGGATAAGCTTCTTACGCGATTCCATTTCAGATTCAAACTGCCCCGACCAGGAAATAAAATATCCTGACGGCAGTTTAATATCGCCTGATTTAATTTTATTTTTCACTGCTTCTTGAGCGTTTTTTACAAAATCAACCAGCCCAACCTTGCTTTGATCAACGTTGACAAAGACCCTGGCATAAGTGAGGGTATTTTCGGAATTGATGACGGCTGGCCCCGGGACTTGTTTTAACTCAGCAATTTGCGCTAAAGGAATATGCTCGCCACCTGCTGCCGGTATAAAAATCCTTTTCAGCGCTTCAGGGGTATCTCTTAATTCTCTCATGTATCGTATGCGCACTGGGTAGCGCTCTCTACCTTCAACCGTTGTGGTTAAATTCATTCCGCCAATCGCTGTCATAATGATGTGCTGGATATCACCGACTTTAATGCCGTGGCGGGCCGCCTTTTCTCTGTCTATTTCGATTTCAAAATAAGGCCTATTTGACGTACGCTCGGCATATGGGCTTATAGCTCCTTCTACCTGACTTACTACTTTTTCTATTTTTGTGGCAATATCCACAATTTTATTCAAATCGGGGCCGAAGACTTTAATGCCTACGGGTGTCTGAATACCCGTTGCCAGCATATCAATTCTGTTACGTATGGGCTGAGTCATTATTGGGCTCACCCCGGGCATTTTTGTCTTTTCCTGAATTTCTTGAATAAGCTTTTCTCGTGTCATGCCACGACGCCAAAACTTTTTATCCTTAAGATGGATTATTGTTTCAATCATCCCTACCGGAGCAGGATCGGTAGCGGTTTCTGCTCGGCCGAGCTTTCCCACTACCCACTCTACTTCAGGGAACTCATTCTTTATGATAATAT
Organism: Candidatus Omnitrophota bacterium; assembly: GCA_020343695.1. GTDB lineage: Bacteria > Omnitrophota > Gorgyraeia > Duberdicusellales > 4484-171. The sequence continues at coordinate 1,751,146 of CP070807.1, forward strand.
CTTGTTTCTTCATAACATCCATTACTTGCGTTAAAGATGCGCCGGGTAAAAGCACAGGCATAAACAAAAGATCGCCTTCATTAAGCGGAGGCATAAATTCCTGTTTCATTAAAGAGCCGCATAATAAGCCTACAATCATAACGCCGATAGAAATTAGAACGATTATTCCTTTGTGCTTAATAGACCATCGTATAATAGGATTATATCCTTTGAATAACGCTTGAGCTGTTTTATTCTCTTCGACCGGTTTCAATTTTCCCTTCAAAAAGTAATAACAGAGCGTAGGTAAAAGTGCCAGCGCGATAATAGCAG
>CP070807.1:1751557-1753959 GCA_020343695.1 Candidatus Omnitrophota bacterium
ATCTCTAAACCAAAAAAATTAATGTCTTCTTCTGTTACTTCGTTCAGCCAGTCCATAGCTGCTCGATGCTCCTCTGTAAATCTTTCAGAAATCCATATAATCGTTACTGCATCGAGGCCAGCTGCATAGGTTATTAGCTGCCCGAGATGAGTATGATCCGTTCTTTCTAATTGGTTCTCGATTAAAACCCAGTGATTATTAACAGTATCCTTGCAGAGAATATCAGCACGAAAAGGCCCAACATTTTCTTCTTGTCCTTCAACTTCAAGTTCTATGCCAATAGCATCACCCAGCAGTTTGATATTCTCCTATTCTGCCAACCAAGGGGTAAATGCTCCAGCTTCGTTAGCCCACGCTTCACGAAGGTCAACTTTTACAAGTTTTCCTAAATTACTCATTACTTTTCTCCACATTTATTTTGTTGACCAGCAGCTTTAAACACTAACTTCCTGCTACACATTCGAATCATCCCATCGTTTCCTTGTAGGACTGCTCTAAGAGTTCTTTTATAAAATCTTTGTGTGCATTGATGTCATTTTTCATTAATCTTATTCTATAGCGACCCCATTTAGTGTAATCGATTAAATCTAAACCAATATCGTTGATTTTTTCTTCTACATGGTCAGATTTTTTCAATCGCACTTCCAACCGTAAGAACTTCTTTTTAGGCTTGAATATTGCAAAGTTGTTTGCGTGCCCATCTTTGGCGAGACCAATGTAAAATTTATTGTATTTTGCCTCAAAGCCGGTATCGAAGGAGTGAATACATTCCAAGAGTTGATCCGACATTGCCACCGTTGCTTTTGTTCCTCTCTTTTCCCAGTAGGACCGATCCACGACCTCCTGCTCCTCTTCCTCGTCTACAAGCCCCAGACTCATCTGATCAAGTACAGTTGTGCAAACCAGTGATATTTGACTACCCCACTTGATAGCGTTCATCTGAACTGCAATTAGTGGGATAAAACCATTGAAAATACTTATAACGTTAAGAAAACGGCTTGTAATATCCTCCGCTACGATAACTGCAGTGTGGTCGTACTGTGGGTAACGTTTTCTTTCAATATCCCAATATTCAATAGTACGTATGATGTGACTTTCGTCGGTCTTACCAAGTTGTATCTCGACCTCATACCTTTGATTCGAGTCAGAGTCCTGAAGAAGAAGGTCCAACCGTCCGGCCCTGGGCTGGATCCTCTCCCTGTCTTTCAGTATTACATCTCCGAGTCCCAGAATCGACGGGTCCTGTGCTATTTTATTCTGAACCCATTTTTCGTTATATTCCGGATGGTTTCTTAAAGAAAGCTTTTCATATTTTACATACTTTAGATTTTCCATTTTTTGTTTCCTCTTATAATTATTTTATTGGCCAGCCGCCGTAGATTTCGATTGTTGCGTTAACGTTTATCCTGAACCTTCATTCTCAATCTTAAATTCCCCAACAACAACTTTTACCCCGTGAGATGACAAAGTCTATCTAACTGGGGCTACCGTCCTGACTCATCGGGACTCGCGAGGCACCCGTCAGTCCAAAAAAACTCTGCCGACGCCCCAAAAAAACATCAGCCCTAATCCCAACGTGAACCCTCCATAGTTGCACTTCAAATTATATCCGACAATATTCCATCTTCAACCCTTTTTTATACTTTTAACTTTTCCACTCCGGCCGTCCACTTTCCACTTTAACTTTCTATCTTCCCCAATTTTCCCAATTAAACAGTTGCCCCTTTACTCTCTGGAGTCATACTGACCCCTGACCCCCGACCCCCGATCCCTGCAAAATTTGTCCAAAAAATTTGCTCTTCTTCCAACTTCTCCGCCCTGTTTTTTGCAACTTTTCCCAAACTTTTCACACATTTTCAAACGTTCAAACACCTATCCAAAAGACCAATGCCCGTTTTTACGCTAAAAAAGGGGGTGCAACTCTTTTGCCTTTTTACTTTTTACCTTCTTTTCCCCATTTTCAGCCCAAAATCAACGGTCGCGGACACCGATAAACATCATTATTTCTGGTCTAGCGATATGCATAGTTACCCAGATACGGCCCGGATAGAAGTCTCAGCGAGCTAACAAGTAATTAACTTTGCGGCCTCTTTCGCGAAATAAGTTATTATTATATCAGCACCTGCGCGCTTTATGGAGGTTAGCACTTCGAGGATTGCGGCTTCTCGGTCAAGCAGGCCGGCGTCAGCGGCGCAATTCAGCATCATGTATTCCCCGGAAACATTGTATGCAGCAATGGGGGTATCGAAGCGCTCGTTAGCTCTGCAAATGATGTCGAGATACGGCAGGGCAGGCTTTACCATTATGATGTCTGCGCCTTCGGCGATGTCGAGTGCGATTTCGGCCATTGCCTGGTCGGAGTTGGCGGGGTCCATCTGGTAGGTTTTGCGGTCCTTCAGGGC
>CP070807.1:1754059-1769470 GCA_020343695.1 Candidatus Omnitrophota bacterium
TTACCTCTACCTCTACAAGATCAACCAGTTCTGCATCATCCATCTGGTCAACTTTGTTGACGAACACAACGACTGCAGGAACGTTGACCTGACGCGCGAGCAGAATATGTTCCCTTGTCTGAGGCATGGGTCCATCAGTGGCGGCAACGACAAGAATCGATCCATCCATCTGTGCTGCACCAGTAATCATATTCTTGATGTAGTCAGCGTGACCCGGACAATCAATGTGAGCATAGTGGCGATTATCGGTTTCGTACTCTGCGTGAAAGATGTTGATCGTAAGCCCTCTTTCCTTCTCCTCCGGTGCTTTATCGATATCCTCGTACTTTAATACCTGGGCTTTCCCCTTTGTTGCTAAAATGCTTGTAATCGCTGATGTAAGTGTAGTTTTTCCATGGTCAACATGGCCGATCGTTCCAATGTTGACGTGAGGTTTTGTCCTCACAAACTTTTCCTTTGCCATACCACACCTCCTTACAACACTCTACTTACTCAAGACCAAACCTGCCTAATCCAGTAGGCAGGAATTTGTTAAAAGGCAAAATCCCTATTGTATAAGACACCTGTTCGTATGTCAAGTTTATTGATGCGAAATCTTTCATCGTTTGCGATATAACCCCGTTCATATTCCTAAAATCCTTGAGAGCAACTCTTCGGGTACTTTCTCATAATACGAGGGTTCCATGGTATAAGAGGCTCTACCCTGCGTTAAGTTCCGAAGTATATCTGCGTAGTCAAAAACTTCTACCAGCGGGACATCCGCTCTTACTATTTTCAAACTTTTCCTCTCAGAGATGGAAGATATTTTCGACCTACGCGAATTGAGATCTCCAATCACTTGGCTTAAGTATTCCACAGGGGTAATTACTTCTAGATCCATGATTGGTTCGAGCACAATCGATTCTCCTCTTCTTAAACCATCTTTGAAGGCTAATTCCGCAGCTATTTTAAAGGAGAGCTCTGATGAATCGACCTCATGGTAGGAACCATCGATGAGCGTAGCTCTTACGTCAACAACAGGATATCCACCCAGCACTCCGCTCTCGGCCGCTTCAAAAATCCCCTCTTTTACTGACGAGATGAACTCTCGAGGAATTACCCCACCTTTTATTTTGCTTTCAAATACGATACCTTTTCCTTTTTCTTGAGGTTCCATCACAAGTACTACATGACCGTATTGCCCACGACCTCCTGTCTGTTGAATAAATTTTCCTACCGCTTGCAATTTTCTTGTCAATGTCTCTTTGTAAGCTACCTGGGGTCTGCCGATTTTTCCTTCGACACTAAACTCTCTTAATAGCCTATCCACCATGATGTCAAGGTGGAGTTTCCCCATGCCGGAAATAATATTTTGCCCTGTTTCCCGATTGTAGGCCATTTTAAAAGAAGGGTCTTCCTCGGTTAATTTTCTCAAACTATCTATTAACTTTTCTTGATCTACCTTTGTGCGTGGTTCAATTGCAACCGAGACTACTGGTTCAGGAAATTTTATCTCTTCTAAAAGGATAGGATGGTGGTGTGTGCAAAGGGTATCTCCCGTAGTAGTTTCTTTCAACCCCACTAAACACACTATGTCACCAGCTTTTGCCTCGTGGATAATCTCTTGTTTATTTGCATGCATTCTCAATATTTTTGTAACTTTTTCCTTAGTTTTGCGCGTCGCATTATAGATTGAAGACGAGGTGCTTATTCGGCCAGAATAAATACGAATATAGAATAGTTTTCCTACAAAAGGATCAGTAAATACCTTAAAGCATAGCGCACAGAGAGGTGAAGACGATGATACGCTTCGTGTCTCTTGCTTGCTACCATCCATGCTAAACCCCTGCACTTGTTCCAACTGGCCAGGACTAGGCAGGTAATCACATATGGCATCAAGGAGAAGTTGAATCCCTTTATTTTTCAAGGAAGAACCGCACAGCACCGGAACAAACTTATTGGCAATTACGTATGTTCTGATTTTGGCTTTTATCTCATCTTCACTTACCACCTCGCCCTCGATAATTTTATGCATAAGTTCATCGTCCAATTCTGCTAATTTCTCAAGGAGTATGTCTCTTGCTGCAAGAGCGTTCTGGGCATACTCATGGGGAATTTCTTTCTGAACAGGGTTTGTGCCTAAATCATCTTCATAATACATTAGGGTATTGTGAATGAGGTCTACAACCCCCACGAAGTCATCATTTTCGTAGAAGGGAATTTGTACGGGAGCAATTACCGTATTGAGCTTGGCTTTCATTTCCTCAACGACTGTAAAGAAATCAGCTCCTTGCCTATCCAGCTTATTAATGAACGCGATGCGGGGAACATTATATTTGTCTGCTTGTCGCCATACAGTTTCACTCTGTGGTTCCACCCCTCCTACGCCACAGAAGATCACAACTGCACCGTCGAGCACCTTGAGAGACCGTTCAACTTCTACAGTAAAATCAATATGGCCGGGAGTATCAATGATATTTATTTGAAAATCTTTCCATGTACAATAGGTAGCAGCGCTGGTAATGGTGATTCCTCTTTCTCTTTCCTGTTGCATCCAATCAGTGATCGTGGTTCCTTCATCAACCTCACCAATTTTATATGTTCTGCCAGCGTAAAAAAGCATTCGTTCGGTAGTTGTAGTTTTACCGGCATCGATATGGGCAATAAACCCGATGTCCCGTATCAATTCTAAATCTTCCTTTTTTTTCATCATCGCAACACTCACTTTGAATCAACCACCACTGCTAGCTCTCCGAGTAAACCCATACTTACCATTTAAAATGCGCAAACGCCCTGTTTGCTTCTGCCATTTTATGGGTATCTTCTTTCTTCTTGATTACTCCCCCTTCATTTCTGTAGGCAGAAAGTATTTCCTCAGCGAGTTTAATCTCCATAGGCTTATTTTTTCTCGTGCGGGCGAAATCTCGCATCCAACGTAACGCGATTGAAATGCCTCTCTCTTTCGGTACTTCCATAGGAACTTGATATGTCGCGCCACCAATTCTGCGAGGTCGTACCGCAAGGCGGGGGCGCGCATTATCGAGAGCAGAAAAGAATACTTTTAGTGGATCCTCTTTCTTTTGTTCTCCGATCATATTCAACGCATTGTACACAATTTTTTGTGCTTTTGACTTTTTCCCATCTTCCATAACGATATTTATGAAATGGCCTAACACTTGAGAGCTATATTTCGGATCTGCTTTTATTTCTCTTTTTGGTGCTCTTCTCCTTCTCACTTCCTCCTCCTCATAGATGCGAGGCTATCCTCTTGCATCTATTGTTATTGTTTAGGTTTCTTCGCCCCATACTTTGAGCGTGAACGCCTTCTATTCTGCACTCCTTGACAATCGAGAGTACCTCTCACAATATGGTATCGTACACCAGGTAAATCTTTGACGCGACCTCCTCGTACCAGTACTATGGAGTGTTCTTGTAGATTGTGTCCTTCCCCAGGAATATAAGCAGTAACTTCCTCGCTATTGGTTATTCGTACCCTTGCAATTTTCCGCAATGCAGAGTTAGGTTTCTTTGGTGTCATTGTTCGCACTTGGACGCATACACCTCTGCGTTGAGGACAACAGTGTAGGGCAGGCGATTTGGTTTTTGCCTTCTTTGGAATTCGCGGCTTTCGTAATAATTGTGCTATTGTTGGCATTGTTTTACTCCTTGGTATTAGCCATTTTTATGCTCAATTGCATTTTTCTACAGCTATTTCTCTATATTTTTTCAATCCTGTGCCGGCAGGAATGAGATGACCAACAATCACATTTTCTTTTAGTCCTTGCAGGTCATCGATTTTGCCAGCAGTGGCAGCATCAGCGAGCACCCTGGTTGTTTCCTGGAAACTTGCTGCAGAAATGAAGCTCTTTGTACTCAAAGACGCTTTGGTAATTCCCAAAAGTAAAGGGGAAGCTGTTGCCGGCTTGCCGCCCTTTTTAATTATTCGTTCATTCTCCTTACGAAATTCCCATTTATCTACCGCTTCTCCTGGTAAGAATTGTGTATCTCCGGGGTCAGTGATTTTGACTTTCTTCAGCATTTCTCGGATGATAAGCTCTATATGCTTATCGTTTATTTTTACTCCTTGTAGCCGGTATACCTCTTGGACCTCATTTACCAAGTGTTCTTGAAGCACCTTATCTCCGCACACTCTAAGAATATCCTGTAATACCGTAGGTCCTTCGGTGAGCTGTTGACCCGCAGAAACCTGATCGCCTCGGTACACGATAGGATGACTGCCGGTAGGGATAGTATATTCCCGTTTCATTCCCGTGGGACTGCGTACAATAATTTTCTTCTCGCTCTTTTCTTCTTTAAATTCCACAAACCCATTGATTTCGCTTATGATTGCTGGATTCTTTGGGCGTCGCGCCTCAAACAGCTCTGCCACACGCGGAAGGCCTCCCGTAATATCTCTCGTTTTTGCAACAAGCCTGGGAGTTTTTGCAATTACATCTCCTGCCTCAACTCTGTCTCCTTCTCCTACCATGATGTGTGCGCCGGTAGGTAAAGGATAGATTCCCAATACCTCATCGTCATCAGAGAGGATAAGAATTTGCGGATGATAATCCCCTTTAAATTCGATAACCACCCTCTCTTTTCTTCCAGTAGTAAGGTTCATTTCTTCCTGGATGGAAATTTTATCAACAATATCCTCATACTTTACTTTCCCGTTGACTTCAGTGAGGATTGGTGAAGAGTATGGGTCCCATCGTACGAATATCTTGTCTTTCCCGACTTTTTCTCCCTCAGGTATGAGAATGAATGAACCTTGAGGGATAGGATTCCTCTGCAATTCAATGCCTTTCTCATCATTGATGCTTATCATCCCATTTCTATTAAGAATTACGTAGGAGCGTCCTTTCGGTGCAACTTTGAGATTATGGTAGGTGACAGCGCCTGATTCTCGCGCTTTAATGAATGAACGTTCAGCAACACGTGATGCCGTTCCTCCAATATGGAATGTTCTCATGGTGAGCTGCGTTCCTGGTTCCCCAATTGATTGTGCAGCAATGATACCCACAGATTCTCCTATTTCCACTAATTTGCCTGTGGCGAGGTTCCGTCCGTAGCATTTCGCACATACGCCTCGCTTTGACTCACAGGTTAAAGCGCTCTTTATTCTTATCTTTTCCAAGCCTAACCGTTCAATTTTATCAGACTTCTCGTCTGTAATTTCTTCGCCAGCTTTTGTAATTATCTCATCGCTCACTACATCGACAATGTTATCTAAGGCAACTCTGCCTACAATCCTCTCTTTTAGGGGGACAACAACTTCATCGCCTTCAACGATCTCTGCAACGGTAATACCATTCACCGTTCCACAATCATCTTCAACTACAATAACTTCTTGTGCAACATCTACAAGGCGACGGGTTAGATACCCGGCATCAGCGGTTTTTAAGGCAGTATCGGCAAGACCTTTGCGAGCTCCGTGAGTTGAGATAAAGTACTCTAATACGCTCAAGCCTTCCCTAAAGTTGGAAGTAATAGGGGTTTCAATGATTTCTCCGGATGGCTTCGCCATAAGTCCTCGCATGCCTGCTAACTGGCGTACTTGCAATTTTGATCCACGAGCTCCTGAGTCCGCCATCATAAAAATCGGGTTAAACACCACCATGTTTTTAAAGACAAGATCTGCGACTCTATCGGTGGTTCGTGTCCAGACGTCGATAATCTTGTTATGTCGTTCCCTTTCCGTAATAATTCCTTTTTTGTATTGATCTTCAACTTTCATGAGTTCTTGAGTTGCCTCTTCAATGCAGTCCCTTTTTTGTTGAGGTATTTCCAAATCATCAACGGCAATACTTACTCCTCCCAAGGTTGCATACTTAAATCCCAAATTCTTTATTTGATCGAGCAGCTCTATCGTTGCAGTATGACCGAAGTCGGTATAGCAGTCGCACACAATCGCTGACACACTCTTTTTCCCTAATGCTTCATTGACATATCGAAATCCCTTGGGAAGGATTTGATTGAAGATTATTCTTCCCACCGTCGTTTCTATAATTACGTTTTTCTTTGTTTCTATTTTTTCTTTTGGTGAAAGATTTAATGATGAGGCAGGGATTCTTAACTTGATTTTGGCGTGGAGATCTACCTCTTCATCTTGATAGGCAGTGATCACTTCCTGAGGCGATGAGAATAAAATTCCTTCTCCTTTTGCCCCTTTCTTTTCCAAAGTCAAATAGCGGCAACCCACAATCATATCTTGGCTTGGAGTAATGATCGGGCGACCATCAGCAGGAGAAAAGATATTATTGACAGATAGCATGATGATTTTTGCTTCTGCCTGAGCTTCCAGCGATAGAGGGACATGAACAGCCATCTGGTCACCGTCAAAATCGGCATTAAAAGGGGCGCATACTAATGGGTGAAGTTTAATTGCCTTTCCTTCTACCAGTACAGGGTAGAATGCTTGAATGCTTAAACGGTGTAATGTGGGAGCACGATTGAGTAAAACCGGATGGCCCTTTATGACTTCCTCGAGGATATCCCACACTTCCACTCGAGCTCTCTCCACCATCCTTCGAGCTCCTTTGACGGTGTGAACAAATCCTTTTTCTCTCAATTTTTTTATAATAAACGGTTCAAAGAGTTCTAGCGCCATCTGTTTGGGAATGCCGCACTGATGCAGTTTCATTTCCGGGCCGACAACAATTACGCTCCTTCCGGAATAATCAACTCGCTTGCCTAAAAGGTTTTGGCGGAAACGTCCTTGCTTGCCCTTCAACATATCTGATAAGCTTTTTAATGGCCGATTTTGTGGTCCCATCACAGGACGGCCGTGTCTGCCGTTCTCCAAGAGTGCGTCAACGGCCTCCTGAAGCATCCGTTTTTCATTACGGATAATAATTTCTGGTGCGCCTAAAGAGATTAGTTTCTTGAGACGATTATTTCGATTGATTACTCTTCTATAGAGGTCATTGAGGTCGGATGAAGCAAACCGTCCTCCCTCCAGAGGTACAAGCGGCCTTAAGTCTGGAGGAATCACTGGAATCGCCTCCACCACCATCCAGTTAGGTTTATTGCCAGATCGGCGAAAATCCTCAACTATCTTCAGGCGTTTCAGAAGCCGTTTATTTACCCCAGCTTTATTTTTGGTAATGTCTTTACGTATACCTTTACCGAGTTTATCCAAGTCGATTTTCTGCAAGAGATCTTTCATTGCATCTGCGCCAATTTTTGCAGTAAAATTGTTTCCATGTTTTTCGAGTGCTTGGCGGTACGCATCTTCATTGAGAAGTTGATGCGTTTTTAATCCGGTTGAGCCGGAATCAATCACAATATGTTCTTCATAATAAATTATTTTTTCAAGCTCTTTTACGCTTAAATCGAGAATGCCGCCTATTCGTGAAGGCAACACTTTGAAAAACCAAATATGAGTTACTGGTGCGGCCAAGTCAATGTGTCCCATTCGCTGTCTGCGCACAGAAGAGTGTAACACTTCAACTCCACAACGATCACATTTTGTACCTTTAAACTTAATCCCTTTTAGCTTACCGCAATGGCACTCCCAGTCCTTTACTGGACCAAATATTTTTTCACAGAAAAGTCCATCCTTTTCTGGTTTCAAGGTGCGGTAATTTAACGTCTCTGCTTTTTTTACCTCCCCATAGGACCAGCTCTTTATTATCTGCGAGGAGGCCAATCGAATGGTGATGCGATCGAAAAAACTTACCTCTTCAATCATTTACCCCTCCATTTATTAACTATTACTTGAGCTCCCTTTCTTTTTCTGCTCTCACATCTAGGCAGAGCCCTTGTAATTCTCTTACTAAGACATTAAAAGATTCAGGAACAGAAGGGTGAAGTTTCTGTTCACCTCTCACAATAGCTTCATAAATTCGGGTTCTTCCTTCTACGTCATCACTTTTTACCGTGAGCATTTCCTGCAAGGTAAATGCTGCTCCATACGCTTCCAGCGCCCAGACTTCCATCTCTCCAAAGCGTTGTCCTCCAAATTGGGCTTTTCCTCCCAGTGGTTGTTGGGTAATGAGTGAGTAAGGTCCAATCGCGCGGGCATGGATTTTATCATCCACCATATGGACGAGTTTCATCAGATACATGTAGCCTACACCAACTTTTTGATCAAAGGGTTTACCGGTGTGACCATCATAAAGCGTAACTTTACCCTCTTCGGGAAGATCCGCTTGCTTCAGAAGATTTTTTATCTCTTCTTCCCTTGCTCCATCAAAAGCTGGTGAGATAATTCTCATTCCCAGTTTTTTTGCTGCCCATCCCAGATGCATCTCCAAAAGTTGACCAACATTCATTCGCGAAGGTACGCCTAAAGGGTTAAGGAGTACATCAACAGGTGTACCATCTTCGAGAAAAGGCATATCCTCTTGAGGAAGAATTTTTGCAATTACCCCTTTGTTCCCATGACGTCCGGAGAGTTTATCTCCCATAGCAATTTTTCTCTTCATTGCCACAAATGCCACCACTCTCTTGAGTACCCCCGTGGGAAGCTCATCGCCTTTGCGGATTTTGGCAATTTCAAGCTCTTTTTCTATTTCTAATTCGTGAAGACGCTCGTCATAAATGCTCACAATTGACCGCGCCTCTTCATTGTCTTCGAGATCAGACACAGTTATTCTCTTTTCAGTTTTCCCAAGAAGAGCACTTAGGCGTCTCATCTTTTCCGTTTCAAGAAGCTCTTTTTCTTCTTCATAGTATTTTTCCAGCTCTTTTAATTTTTTCAATTCTTCTGTCTTTTCTTTCTTTGAACGTCTTCCTCTATCTTTTCGTTGGAATACCTCGACATTGATTACTACTCCGTATACTCCAGGAGGAACGCGCAAAGAGGTATCCTTCACGTCAGCGGCTTTCTCTCCAAAAATTGCCCGCAGGAGTCTCTCTTCAGGCGAGAGTTCCCTTTCCGTTTTAGGAGTCACTCTTCCTACTAAAATATCATCGGGCATTACTTCGGCCCCTACCCGGATAATACCATTTTCATCAAGGTTTTTGAGAGCTTCTTCATTGACGTTGGGGATATCACGCGTAACTTCTTCATTGCCAAGTCTTGTTTCCCGTGCTTCAATTTCAAATTTCTCAACATGGACAGATGTGAGGATGTCTTCTTTCACTAAACGCTCATTAATCACAATGGCATCTTCAAAATTGTAGCCTCGCCACGGCAGAAAGGCAGTGAGAATATTGCGTCCTAAAGAGAGTTCTCCGTTCCGAGTGCCCATGCCATCAGCGATGATTTCATTCTTTTTTACTGTACTTCCTTTTTTCACGAGAGGTCTCTGGTTTATACCCGTATCAGCATTAGAGCGTTCAAATTTGCGGAGTTTATACGCAAAGGTTCCGATTTTTACAGAGGTTGCATCTACTTCGTTGACCTCTCCAGCCTCCTTGGTTGTTGTGACCGCACCGCTATCTCTGGCAACCTTTTCTTCCATCCCTGTCCCTACGAGAGGTTCTTCAGGAAACAGGAGGGGAACAGCTTGCCGTTGCATATTGGATCCCATTAGCGCGCGGTTCGCATCGTCGTGTTCCAGGAAGGGTATGAGGGAGGCAGACACAGAAATGATTTGTTGAGGTGATATATCCATGTATTCAGCCTCTCTTGGTGCTATCCGGGGGAATTTACCTTTATGGCGGGCATAAATTTCTTTATCTTTTATTTTGCCGTTTTCGTCGATATTTGGACTTACCTGGGCAATGATTTTTCTCTCTTCCTCATCGCTTGTTAAATAATCAACCTTATCCACAATGCATCCCTTTTCAGCCTTGCGGTATGGGGTGGTCAGAAACCCCAAAGGATTTATGCGTGCATATGTAGTCAGAGAGCTTAACAGACCGATGTTTGCTCCTTCAGGAGTTTCAATCGGACAAATTCTTCCGTAATGGGTAGGATGGACATCTCTTACCTCAAAGCCAGCTCTCTCTCGTGATAGTCCCCCAGGGCCCATAGCAGAAAGTCGCCTTTTGTGGGTAATTTCGGCAAGGGGATTGGTTTGATCCATGAATTGTGAAAGAGGTGAACGTGCAAAGAAATCTTGTACTTGGGTAGAGAATGCCCGTGAATTGATGAGGTGTTGTATAGAGAAATCATTCGAAGAGATGAGAGAGTACCTCTCCATAAAAGTCCTCTCAATACGTAACAGACCTACGCGTACTTGGTGTTGAAGAAGTTCCCCGATGAGTTTTATACGTCGATTCGAAAGATGGTCAATGTCATCTATGTCCCGTTCTCCGCCTTTCACCTTGAGAAGATTTTTTATTATTTCTACTATTGAATCTAAATCGAGAATTCTTTTGTTGAGGGAAAGATTCATCCCGAGCTTCTTATTTAAGAGGTAACGGCCGACCCTGCCTAAATCGTATCGTCGAGGATCAATGAACATTCTTCGAAAAACTTCTCGCGCTGCCTCTAAAGTGATCGGTTCGGTTGGGCGCATCTTCTTGTAAAAATCTAAGAATGCTTCGTCAGTATTGGTGGTGTAGTCTTTCTTAACTGTATTGACAACTTCTGGGTATGGTTTGTCACCGAACTGCTTATAGACATTTTCGTTGGTGGAGAGACCGATCATCCTTAATATCTGGGTAGCAGGAAACGTCTTCCGCCTATCAATGATTGCAGTAATGGTGTCGTTTATATCGGTTCGAAATTCAAGCCAGTAACCTCGATATGGAATAATGCGGGCAAAATAAATGCGTTTTCCTATAGGGTGGATTTCTTCTTCAAAGAACACTCCTGGCGAACGCTGCAGTTGGCTTACCACAGCTCTTTCATCGCCATTAATGATAAAAGAAGCGGTATCGGTGATTAAAGGGATGTCGCCCAGATAAATTTCTTGCTCCTTCACTTCGCGTGAAGGGCCGATCAGTCTTAGGCGTACTCTTAAGGGAGCGGCATAAGTTTGAGCGCGACGCTTACATTCCTCCACGCTATACCGAGGTCGACTTAGGCTGTACGAAACGAACTCTAAACGATACTGCGTATCGGGACTTTCTACAGGAAAAATTTCCTCAATTACCTCCTGCAAACCAATTTTCTTTCTTCGTTCCGGGAGTACATCCATTTGGAGGAATTCTTTGTAGGCATTTAATTGGTGCTCAAGAAGATGAGGTATAGGGTAACTTTTCTTCACATTCGAAAAAGATAAGTGCTTTCCTCTTTTCAAACCCAACCTCCTTTAATCAAGATTTTTATTTTAATTCTACAGTAGCCCCTGCAGCTTCTAATTTCTTTTTAATTTCTTCGGCATCTTCCTTGGAGACATTCTCTTTTATTGGCTTGGGGGCAGAATCGACAAGGTCTTTTGCTTCCTTCAGCCCAAGGTCAGTAATTGCCCGTATTTCCTTAATTACCGCAATCTTATTTGCTCCCGCGCCGGTTAAGACGATTGTGAATGAAGATTTTTCTTCTTCCTCTTCCGCAGCTTGAGGAGCAACGCCAGCAGCGGCAACTCCTACGACAGGAGCTTGCGCCTTTACTCCAAATTTCTCTTCGCAGGCTTTTACTAATTCGGAGAGTTCCAACACTGTCATTCCTTCCAGCATCTGTAACATTTCTTCTACCTTCGCCATGTGTGACCTCCCTCTTTGGCCGCAAACTCACGCAGAGCTACTGCGTTCGCCTGTGGTATCTTTCTTCTCTTTTATTTCTTTTACTGCCCAGACAAACTTTAAAATTACTTGATTCATTGCCGCAAGAAAACCTGTTAAAGGCGAGCTCAATGTATTGACAGCCATTCCTAAAAGAATTTCTTTGGAGGGAAGTTTAGCGAGATTTTTTACCTCCTCAGGGGCGATTTTCTTATTCTTTAACATCCCTCCTTTGAGCCGAAACGCTTCATTTTCTCTGGAAAATTCAACAAGGATTTTACACGTCTTTATAATGTCAGCATCATACACAAAGATAATTCCTGTTTCGCCCTCTAAGAAACCATTGAATTCTGTCCAGCCGAGATCGTCTAATGTTCTTTTCAGCAATGAATTTTTTGTTACAAAAACAGCTGCTTCAGATTTCCTAAAGTCATTGCGCATCGTGTTCAGTGAGAACGCATTTATCTTATTAAAGCCTACAAAAAAACACGCTTCCGCTTCTTTGAACTTTGTTTTTAGCTCTTTGGTAATTTGCTTTCTTGCGTACAGGCCTAATCGTTTCATATGTTCACCTTTAATGATGGGCTCATTGTTGTAGAGAGATAACAAGCTTTTATAAAGTCTCCTTTCGCGGATTGAGGCCTTGCTGCCATGAGCGCACCCATAAACGCGCGTACGTTTTCGATAAGGGCCTCATTTGTGAAAGATATTTTTCCTACACCTGCATGAATGCACCCGAATTTATCCATGCGAAAATTAATTTTTCCCCGCTTTGCATCTTGAACCGCATAGGAAATATTTTCCGTCACCGTCCCTGTTTTGGGGGAAGGCATCAATCCTCGTGGACCAAGAATTTTACCAAGCCTACTCACCAGCTTCATCATCGTAGGTGTAGAAACGCAGTAATCAAAATCGAGCCAACCCTGGTTAGAAATTTTATCAATTATTTCCTGGGAACCGATATAATCTGCACCGGCTCCGCGTGCCTGCTCTTCTTTCTCTGGCTCACAGAAGGCTAATACCTTGATCTTTTTGCCACTGCCTTTAGGGAGTATGACAGAACCTCTGACCATCTGGTCGGATTTTCCAGAATCTAAACCCAATGTACAGCTTACCTCTAACGTTTCGTCAAATTTGGAATGAGGCATATTTTTTAAAGTCGCTATTGCCTCTTCGAGAGGGTAGGTTTTGCTCCTCTCGATCAATTTTTCCGCCTCTAAATACCGCTTACTGTGACTCATCTTTTACGTTAATTCCACAACTTCGTGCAGTTCCCTCGATTATTTTTACGGCTTCTTTCATGTCAACCGTATTCAAATCTGCCATTTTTTCTTTGGCTATCTCCAGGACCTGTTTTTTTGTCACCTCTCCAATGATTTCTTTACCTGCAGTGCCGCTCGCCTTTGCTAAATTCGCTGCACGCTTCAAGAGCACCGAAGCAGGAGGGCTCTTAACGATAAAGTCAAAAGATCTATCTTCATAGACACTGATTACCACCGGTAGAATAATTCCCTCTTTTTGTTTCGTTGCCTCATTGAATGCTTTGCAGAATTGCATGATATTTACTCCGTGTTGACCCAAGGCAGGACCAACAGGGGGTGCAGGGTTTGCGCTCCCCGCAGGGATTTGCAGCTTGATTTGTGTCGTTGGTTTTTTCTTTTTCTTTGCCATTACACGCTTCGTTATATTTTTTCAATTTGCCAAAATTCTAACTCCACAGGTGTGGTGCGCCCAAAAATAGATATGCTCACTTTTAATTTCCCTTTTTCAGGGTATATTTCCTCTACGGTCCCATTAAAGTTTACAAAAGAACCTTCTGAGACCCGGATGCTTTCTCCCTTTTCAAACGTGACCTTTGGTGCGGGCTTCTCCTTGCTCTCCTCAGCTTTCTTTAAGATTTTATCTACTTCTTCTTGCGAGATCGGTGAAGGCTTTCTCCTCGGCCCAATGAACGTAGTAATGCCGGGAGTTTTTTTCACAAAGAGCCATGTATCATCATTCATCTCCATATGAACAAGAATGTAACCAGGAAAAAATTTACGCTCCAGCATCCGCTTTCTTCCAAGCTTGATTTCTGTAACTTGCTCCTTGGGGATAATGATTTCATCAATCAGATCTTGGTAATTGTATGCTTGGATTCTGCCCTCTAAATTTGCTTTTGCTTTTTCCTCTACGCCACTTAAGGTATGCAGAATATACCACTGTTTCATATCGATTAAGTCACTTTAGAAAGATCTGGACTAATTTGGAAAATCCTAAATCTATAAGAGCAATATATGTAGTGAGAAGTGCTGCCACGACTATCACAATTACTGCTGCTCCTACAAGTTCCTGCCTCGTCGACCAATTGACTTTTTTTAATTCCTCTTTTACTTCCTTCAAAAACTTTGGAAATCTTTTTATCTTCCTTATCATCTTAAGTTTTATTTCAATCAGGCGAGGCAGGAGTTGAACCTGCAACCCCCGGTTTTGGAGACCGGTGCTCTAGCCAATTGAGCTACTCGCCTATCGAGCCACCGTCTTTTCATATAGTGCTAATCAGACTTTTGATTCTTTATGTTGTGTGTGCTTATGACAATATCTGCAAAATTTGTTAATGTTAAATTTTTCCGGATGCTTTCTCTTGTTTTTTGCAGTGTAATAATTCCGCTGTTTACAAACTTTACATTCTAGTGCAATTAATTCTCTCATAGTAAGTTACAAAAATAGAATAAGAAAGAGGGTAAAAAACCCCCTTTCCACATGTGTGGTTTTTTTGTTTCTTTCTATAATTTACCCAGCTTATTTTGCCCTCTGGGGATTTCGTTCAAGAAAAATGGATGGTTTAACCCTCTCCCGCACTTTCTGAGCCTGGAGTGGGAATTGAACCCACGACCACCTCCTTACCAAGGAGGTGCTCTACCACTGAGCTATCCAGGCACAAAAAGTGCGGGATGCTCTCCCATTCTCATTTACATGGGTATTTCTTTATGTTTTTTAGCGCGTAATATAATTTAAAATATTACTATAAAAGAGATTTTTGTCAAGAAAAAAATAAAGAATATTAATACCTGGGGGAGCCGGAAGGGTTACAAGGAAGGGATTTTTTGAATATTTTGACGCTACTAAATCGGTAAAAATTGGTTAACCTCTTCTACGAGAACATGTTGAGAATCAATTTTGGTGGGCAGACAGAAATCTGCAGGCTGAGAAATCATTGATCGGTGCCATTCTTAGGCGATGCGCAAGCTTGGCTTTTGGAGTTGTCTTTCCTGGGTGTGACATTTGGTACTTCTATTACCGCAAAGCTTACATGTGGCTTATGACCATCGGAATTGACATATCTCATCAATGCCTGCACAATAAGTTCTGATTTAAGATGCGTTCCCGAGTTAGATACAATACGAAATATCCTTTCCACCATGTTCCTCTTTCCCCCTTTTTTAGACTGTGAGGTGGTGCAATAAAAAAAGCAACCCACGTAAGAGTTGCTCCTGCTACACCTCCCCCGTGGCTTGAAATGGAGATGTCTTGGTTGATTGTGAGGCCTATTATAACCTAGCCTTTTATCCTTGTAAAGGGTTTTTTGAAAAGAATTTCGCTTCTTGCAGCTATTCTCTTCGTCCGCTTATCTCAATCTCATTAGAGGTAGTGTCGTCCAGATGTAGTTTTACAAAGTATCGGCCTACTTTGAGCCCAAGTGCTCCGCGTAGGATCACATCCAAGGGGACAATTCTAATAACTTCCTCATTGGGTTTTAGAGTTATTTTGTCACAATAAAAAAAGGCTTACAGTCGTTACCTGTAAGCCTTGCATTATATTCTTGGTTGCGGGGGTCGGATTTGAACCGACGACCTCAAGGTTATGAGCCTTGTGAGCTACCTGTCTGCT
>CP070807.1:1769570-1771056 GCA_020343695.1 Candidatus Omnitrophota bacterium
CCCGCGCCCCTTTAAGTCATCTATTGAGTTTGCTCGCTACCTTCTTGAGCACAAGCGTATTGTCGCAACTCCAGGAATTGGCTTTGGAAGATACGGGGAAGGATTTATAAGATTCGCTCTCACTGTGCCAAAAGAGCGCTTGATGAAGGCTCTTACCTTACTTAAATAGATACATTGCGCACAACCTACCGTTAAAAATTATTTTTATTAAAGGAGTATATTGAAATATGAAGGTTTTTATTGGTGTCGGGTCTAATCTGGATAACCGGAAAGAGAATATACAAAAAGCGATTGAATATTTAAAGAGCGATCCCCATGTTGTAGTGCAGCAGTTATCCACATTTATAGAAACTGACTCAGAGGGCGGTCCACCCCAGCCGAAATATCTAAATGGGGTGATTCAAATAGAAACCGGGCTTTCTCCCAGAGAATTACTTTCTGTTTTGCAGAGCATTGAGTGCCGGTTAGGAAGAGTTCGTGCAGTACGAAATGGCCCACGCACAATAGATTTGGATATCCTCTTATATGGTAATATTGTTGTAGAGGAGCCAGGCTTACAGATTCCTCATCCCCGAATGTGGAAACGTACCTTTGTGATGAAACCGCTTTTAGAAATCGCACCCTACGCAGAGATGGAAATAAAACCTTTATTGAAGAAGATTAATTCACAATGATTATTACGAAAAATGTTGGTATAATACGCGAGGTTGTATCGAAAGTAAAAATGAAAGGTGGTGTGGTTGGTTTTGTCCCTACGATGGGAGCAATCCACCAGGGACATCTTTCCCTTGTGCGTGCAGCAAGGAGCGAGTGCGATTTTGTTGTCGTGAGTATTTTTGTAAATCCTCTTCAGTTTGGGTCAAAAGAAGATTATAAAAAATACCCTCGCGCTCGTAAAAGGGATGAATCGATGTTAAGAGGCGAAAGAGCGGATTTAGTGTTTTGCCCGTCTGTGAAACAGATGCACTCGCAACACTTTTCCACTTTTGTTGAGGAGGCGGCACTTAGCCAATTTTTGTGTGGAAAGTCACGGCCCAGACACTTCAGGGGGGTCTGTACCGTCGTGGCGAAATTGTTTAACATTGTGAATCCAGATATTGCCTATTTTGGTCAAAAAGATTATCAACAAGCTCAGATTATTAAGCGCATGGTAAGTGATTTAAACTTTCCTGTCAAAATACGAGTTCTTGGCATCGTAAGAGAAAGAGACGGCCTGGCGATGAGTTCACGAAATACCTGTTTAAATTCAGAGCAGCGAAGGCAAGCCAGTTGTCTGTATTTGGCCCTCCTGTTAGCTCAAAAACTTATTGAGCAAGGAGAAAAAAATCCCGTGCGCCTGAAGCAACGAATGAGGTGGCTTATTGAAGCAAAGAAAGCTACGAAAGTAGACTATGCAAAGATTGTGAATCCTGAGACCCTCCAAGACGTAAAAAGGATTGATAGTGCAGTGTTGATTGCATTGGCGGTGTATGTGGGAGGAACCCGC
>CP070807.1:1771156-1775726 GCA_020343695.1 Candidatus Omnitrophota bacterium
TTTGAGCCAAGTTAACATACTGAATTCAGTGGCAAGTGCTTTTTTTGATAAGGAGGAACATGCTGTTAGCATCCAATTAAAACGAAAAGAAGATAGTAATCTAGAGGCACAGAATGAATCGATTCGTAGCAGTGAGTTAGTGGATGATACAACAACAGCTACGAAGACATTTGCTGCTTCAATAGAAGAGGAGAAAGAAATTAAAGATTTTGCTGCTTTAAAAGACCCCTTAAAAGAAGTGGGTACGCTTGCCTCTGGAGAAGAAATTGATTTTGAAGATAAAACTAATTTATTGGACAACAGAGAAAATGATCTTAGTAAAATTAGTTATGCAATGAGTAAAAATGGAAGATGCTTAGAGGCTCAGGTGAAAGTAAGCGATTTGAGCTTAGATATCCAGCAAGTATTAATAAATAATGATGTTGGGTTAAAACTCAACGATACAGTATTTATTGTAAAAGATTTTGTTAATGGAGACGTGTATGTAAAGTTTGGTCTAAAGCAAGATCGTTTAGAAGGCTACATGGGTAAGGACTTTATGGATTCTTTATCGGGTTTACTTGATACTGATAAATTAAATGATGCTATTGTAGGCGGAATAGAGGCAAGATTATATCTTGATTCCGGCGGAAACATAATTGACCGTGCAATCTGCATAAAGGTTAAAACTGATTATTTTACTGATAATCAAGTTGCTGCCATAGCCAAAGCCGGAAATGTAAGCGTAGTAGGATTAGAGCTTTCCCAGAAAGGCTTAGGCAAACTTGATATGGTGATTAATACTGGTGTGGCTGTATTTATTGCTGGATTGGAAAATCAGGGATTAGGTAATGTTGCTCAAACAATTCAGGAAAGTTTAACTGATGAGGTTGTTGATTTAAATAATATTAAGAATCTTTCCTTAATGTTAAATATTGAAAAAGTTGAGGGAGCTTTTAAAACAACTAATGTTGATAAGCTTCATTATATTGTTTCGGTTGATAATTTGCGTGATGGCGCAATTAAGGATATAGCAAATCTTCTTGGTGTTCAGGAGATTATGCTGGCTGATAAACTTGATGAAAGCGGAAAGAGCACAAAAACATTTATCGCCGGCATGAATATCAATGCAGAAACTATAAATGATAATACCGTCAAGAACATAATGGAATTTGATAAAGATATGGGTAGAGTCCTGGGTTCAATAAAAGAGAATATACTCCCTTCAATTAAAGATCCTAGTCTTTTAAATATAACTCTTACAAATGAATTGAATAAAGACGGAGAGATTGTTACCACTGTTGTGATGGCAACTCCAAGGTACAACATCTTTATTAATTCTCAACTAGCAGTGAATTTGGGTGATCCAGAGATGAGGTTAAGTGGAGAAATAGTTAGTTTCGCTGTTACAAGCTTAAATTCAAATGAGATTGTAGAAGTAAAAGAGCCACAAGAAGAAAGAATTAAGATTCAAAGAGATTCCGGTAAGGAACAATTAATACCGCAACAACCAGAGTTCCCATTACCAGAAGATATTTTGCGCCAAGATGATTTTGAGAGGGGATTGGATATTTTACCGATGCCGCAGCATTTACCTTTATTGTGGCTATCGGAAGCAGTAGGAGCAGATTCTTTTGAGGAAAACTTCATTGTGGGAGATGGACTTGCGAATTATTTATGGGATGACCCAAGATTTCAATTCGCCTTGCTTCCTACAGAAAATACTGTATTTAACGGAGCAGTTAATTTAATTGATAGACTGAATTTCGAAGCAGAGAAAGGCTTTGATTTTGAACCAGTAATGCGGTCAAAATATATATTGGCTGATGGTAAAAAATTATATGGTAAAAGTTTCTGGGGAAGCATTTCAAGTGATTTTGCTGAAAAAGGTATAGTTGCAACTATAAATGATTCGGTTCTTGAGTGGGAAAAAACTTGGGCTACAAATCTAGAGAAATTCGTTAATAATCGTACTAAAAACGAAAATTTAAGGACAGCAGCAGGATATACATACGGTATTATGGAGGGTATTTTTGATGTTGCAGCCAGAGAATTACCTGTTTTTGTTGGTCAATTGCCAGGTCTCGCAAAACAGGCAGCTTTACATCCCATTGCTACCTTAAAGGCTATAGGTAAATCTATTAATATCGCATGGAACGATGCTAAAGATACACTAGATAGGATATTTAATGGTGAAGTTACAACTTTTGAGGCGGGCCGATTGATCGGCAGGACAATTAGCAAATCAGTTGGTTATGTTCTTGCAGGTAAAGGAGCAGCTAAGGTGTTGGGTGAAGTTGCTACCAGTTCTAAAGCCGTATCTCTTGCCACAAAAATTAATGCTAGCCCAATAGGGAAAGCTGGTTCTGTTATTGCCGGCGTAATCAGGAATAATCCTTTAACTAGATTCACTGGTGCTGTTGCCGGAAGAATAAAAAATAGCCGGATAGGACAGTTTTTCCAGAGGACAGGGGAGGTATTGACTAAACACAGAAGTATTAAAGATGTTATTTCTGGAGTGAAAACTGGAGGAGGACGCACCCTTGATAAAACAATTCAAGAGATGGCTAAACAGGGAGGAGGTGTATTAAGTCAAAGAGATTTAGCAAATATTGCCAAGTGGCAGAATAAACTAAAATTAAATGGTTTAAATTCACAATTAAGTCCCGCAACTCAAAAGATCATTTTTGATTCTTATCTGGTAGTCGCAAAAAAAGGCGGTAAGTTTATTTTTGATAATTCCAAATTGGATCCACAAGCAAAATATATGCTTAATGAATACATCAAAGGTAATCCTGCTGTAGGTGCAAAGGCAAAAGAGCTTGCTTCTGAGTTAAGTAAAATGGACAACAAACAATTTTTAAAATTTATGGAGAGTCAAGCTTTCCAAAAAGAATGTACAAGAAATATAACGGAAATTAATAGTCAAATAGGTCCTCAAAATATGATAAAATATGAGTATCCCGATGGTACACTAGTGAGATATAAGCCATTGGGGGATCAATTTGGAGCAGTTGTCCCAAAGTATAGCTTAGAAGTTAAAGTTAATCCTTTATTAAAGGATGAAGGTCTTCATAGCATTGCATTTAAGGTTGATGCCTATAGCAATGCGTTTCCTAAACATCCTGATTATATAAGTAATCCTTTTGTTCCGGGCAGTTCGGAGTTTAATTTATATAGGGATGAAATAATGCGGAGAGTTCATCGCATTTTACCAAAATAAGGAGGAAGCATAGCTGTAGCTGGAGAAATACATTTAAAATCTTGCAAGGGTGAAATCGATTTAGAACAAGTAAAAGCTTATTTAAATAATATGCCTTTTACTTTTCGAGATCCAATCAATCCTCAAGTTTATTTAGTCTGTGGGAGTAAAGAGAGCGAAGAATTGTATCGTAAACAACGCAGAGAAGCGACTTCAAATTCTTCTTATCCATATACAGGTTTAATAAATATTCAGTCTAATTCTATTGCTATTAATCTTATGTGTAACGCTCATGAATTGATATGGCTACGTAAGTTTCTTGAATGGCTTATTCCTCAATACGATTTTAGAATCACTGACGATTATGGTAATGATTGGACGCAAAAGTGCAAAGAACAAGGGGTTAGTATACTTTTTGAATAAGAAAACAGATTATTCTAAAGATTACCTATGACTAATAAAGTAAAAGGTACTATAGCAATTATTCTTAGCAGTTTCTTTCTTCTTTACTTCTTGCCGAAAGTTTTTTTAGCTTGCGGTATTGTAATTGCCGCTATTACTGGCAGACTTATCCAATTTAGTTCGTTTGAAACTGGTAGGTTACTAGGTAATGCCGTAGTTTATTTAATAATTTTTGTCTTATTTATTATTGTTTTTATCTGGGGAATAAGATTAGTGAGAAAGAGTAAGTAAAAGGGGACGCTCCTGTTTAGTTGTTATCTAAAGAACGAATAGATAGAAGCGTCCCCTTTTTTGAATAGAGAACGATTGCGTTGAAAGATTGATTAGGATTTTACTTTCCGGAAAGGATATTAACGGCCCGCAGATTGTTTATAAGTTGCATAATTAAGCGAGAAGGAATTAGCCATAGTAAATACTACGCCGTATAAGAATGTTAATCCTGTGGTAATCCAGATCACATCGACTAGTGCTTCCAGAGGATATTTCATTCTTAAAGCGGTAAAGATTACTATAACTCCTCCCGCCACTGCAACAGGAAAAAACTCTGCAGGTCTCTTTTTTGTGAATACATCATAAAGGTATGACCAAATCATTTTTTCTCCAGTTCGAATAAGATAGCATAAATTATTTAAGGTGTCAATTTAAAGAACTAATATATTCTGGACATCAAACTTTAAAAGCGGTATAATTGGTGAACTTTAAGGATAGTTTAAGCATGATAGCCTTCCAATAGAGATGATTAATTCCAAGAGATTTACAATTAGAGTTGTTATTTTTATTTTTTTCCTTTCTGTTTTTCCTCTCAAAAACGCATTCCCTTTATTTCGTATCGTTAAAGGCATAGAGAGTGTTTGGATTAAAAGGATTGTAGTCTCACCTTTTGATAAGAATATGATCTACATTGCCTCAGGCAATAATCTTTTTAAG
>CP070807.1:1775826-1803425 GCA_020343695.1 Candidatus Omnitrophota bacterium
GAAAAGTCCTTATTCTCATAGGAGCTTTAATTTTAGGGGGTAGCCTTTTACGTTTTTTTAATGTGAGCCTTAAAGAGCCTTATTCTCAAAAGATTATCGTGCCAGCATCAGCCGTAAATATCAACACCGCAACCCAGAGCCAGCTCGAGAACCTTCCTGGAGTAGGTGCAATAATAGCTCGCCGTATAATTGAATACCGTACGCAGTATGGTAAATTTAATGCCTTAGAGGATTTAAAAAAGGTCAAAGGCATCGGGGAGAAGAAATTAGAAATACTTAAAGCCCACGTTCAATTTTAATCACCCATCTCTTTTTGTTCCATGCACAGTAGTTGCTCATGAGAGAGAAGCTGGCAGGGTACCTGAATTTCTACCTCTTTATCACCTTTTCCTTAGGAATCATTTTGGGATCTCGTCTACCTTCCTTTATACCCCTTTTTCTCCTTTGCCTAATTGCTCTATTTCTGGCCCACAGGTTTTATCGAAAAAATAAATTATTCCTTTCTGATGTGTTCGTTCTCTTATCGTTTTTCTTTCTCGGCGCCGTATGGATTGTGCCTCATTTTTACCACAAAGTAGATACATTTTTAGGAGAGCAAAACCCAGTTACCCTTACCGTAACATCTCTTCCCCAAGAAGCTAACTTTAAAAATGTCTTTTCTGCAAAAGTAAAAACAATTCACAGTGTTCCGATTAGCTTCAAAGTAAAGGTGTTTGATTACACTAAAACAATGAAATATTTACATTCTTACCGCCTACGGACAACATTAAGGAAGAGGATTTACCACGGAAGGTCTTTTTATCGGCTGTGGGTAAAAGCCTACACGCCGATAGAGGAGTTACCTCAGACGTTATGGGATAGGTATAGAGCCAGATGTGTATATTTTTTTCTTGGGGTCTTTGAGAAGAACGTAACCGACGAGGCGTATAGATTTCTTGCCTCTGTATTCTTAGGAAGAAGAGAATTGTTAGGTCTCCAGAAAAATGCATTTTTACGCGCAGGAGCATCGCATCTTCTCGCCATAAGCGGCTTACATATTGGGCTCACTTCTCTGTCTCTTTTCTTTCTGCTGAGGTTTTTTCATATCCATTTTAAAATGAGTCTCATTTTCACCATGATTTTTCTTTGTCTCTACACATTTCTTACAGGCGCAAGTCCCCCCACTCAAAGAGCAGTCATTATGTATACTATTTTTGTCTTAAGTTTTTTTGTAAAAAGGAAGATTAATCCGCTCAATACCTTGGGAGTAGCTGGTCTCATTTCGCTGCTAATCAATCCTTCCTCGATATATGGGGTAGGTTTTCAGCTTTCGTTTCTTTCTGTTTTTGCAATCATTTTAGGCTTTAGAATCTTGCCCCTCAAGACGCCAAGAAATGTAATTGTGCGTTATGTACACTACATCTTTTTTTCTTCTCTCTTTGTAGTGCTCATCATCAGTCCTCTGGTTTCTTACTATTTTGGTAAAATATATACTTTAAGTATTTTTTACAATGTTATTTTGATTCCTTTTTTCGCTCTTATTCTCATGGTGAACTTTCTCCTCATCATTTTTTCTCCTCTCCTTTTTTGCGCCCGATCAATAGGGATGATTTTGTCTGTTTTAATCAGGATTTTTAATCGTTGCATGAGTGTTCTGGGCTCGGTGCAATTTTCTACTTTTTCTGTACACCTCTCGCAAGAGGCAATTTTTGCCTACTACCTCGTATTAGGTATCGCATTGATTCTTTTTACAAAAAAATGGTCCAAAACAGGCAAAACCCAAAAGGTACCCAAGTAGATTTTGGCCAAAAGGCTTTATTAAAAGCAGAGTGAGTTTGAGCGTACCGTCCACTCAGTACGCTTTTTACAGTTTGACAAAGAGCCTTTGTTTTGATATAGTTTTTCCTATGAAAAAAACCACTATTATCTTCATTTTCCTTTTACTTTCTGCCAATTTCGATGCCTACGCTTTCTGGATATGGTCGCCGAAAACGAAGAAGTGGAAGAACCCTCAATACTCTGCCCTGGCAACGCCATATCTCCAATACCGAGAAGCACTTAAACACTTTGAGAACAAAGATTATAAAAAGGCCTATAAGGAGTTTAAGAAGCTCCTTATTCATTACCCTGACGCAAAAAAAGCAGCAGAGGCGCAATACTATTTGGGATTGTGCCTTGAAGAACTTGGTAAACCCTACGACGCTTTCTTAGAATACCAGAAAGTAATTGACAGTTACCCTAACAGCACACATATAAATGAGGTGGTAGAACGTCAATACCACATAGGAGAGCATTTTCTCAATCGTAGTCCGAAACGATGGTTAGGTGTTTCCTATTACGATTTTGTAGACCACCCTGCTATAGAAATTTTTACCAGGATAGTGGAAAAAACTCCTTACTCTCCTTACGCATCCAAGGCTCAATATAAATTGGGCCTTCTGTTTCTTAAGCTTGGTCGTTATGAGGAAGCCAGAGATGCTTTCCAGAAGGTGACTGACAGTTATCCTGATAGCCAATGGGCAATCCCCGCGAAGTATCAACTCGCCATCACTATTGCGAAAATTTTTCCGGGAGAGGATTATGATTCGAGCCCAATTGAAGAAGCACAGAAACGCTTAGATGAATTTATACAAGCGCACCCCGACGCAGAAATTTCTTCGGTTGCTGAAGAGCAATTAGATACATTGAGGAATAAGGAAGCAAAGAAAAATTTTGAAATTGCAGAATTTTACGCCAGACAGCAAAAGTTTAATGCTGCCCGTATTTACTACGAGGTAGTAGTAAAGAATTATCCTGAGAGCCAGTACGCCCAAGAAGCGCACTCCAAGCTGAGAGAACTAAAAGATACTCAATGAAGAGAAGGTACCCCTTTTGGAGAAATATCTCGATTTGTTGTTTATTGTGTGTTGCATGTTGTTTGTATCTATGCGGATGCGGATATACGACGCGGGGTTTTCTCTACGAAGAAGATGAAATTGTGATTATTCCTGTTGTGAATAAAATAAATATAACCTCGGAAGGGAGGCGGTTCTCTCAATATACAACGTTTCCTATACTATTGGAGAAGCAATTAACAAATGCGTTGATAAATAAATTTAATATTGATGGGCACCTGAAGGTGACTCGGCGCAAAGAGGAAGCGCTCGAACTTCTTTGTACAATCACCGATTACCGAAGAGAAACTTTGCGGTATACTGATAGCGATGATGTAAAAGAACAACGACTGAGATTGCACGTACATATGAAGCTGAGTGATTTTGATGGCGAAATATTACAAGAGAAAAACGTTGTGGGCGAGACGGAATTCTTTCTTAGTGGGCCACACAGCAAGAGCGAAGCAGCTGCGCAAGTTGAACTTGTTGATGATGCCGCACGGCGTATAGTCGAAGCGGTTATAGAAGAATGGTAAACCCCGCCAGAAGAATTTTCTTTGTAATTGGTACCGACTTTTTACACCGCCAGCGGGCCATAGAAAATATAAAAACGAGAATACTCCACAATAAATCCTCACCCATTAATACCATCATTTTTTATAGTAAAGAAATAGAGATGAATGATTTGAGAAAGAAAGTGCTTACTTTCTCTTTCGATAAAGAAAAGATTATTATTTTTAAAAACGCTTCTGCGCTTACCATGGCGATAAAAAAGTTCTTTGTAGAAAACTTAAAGGAGATTACCTCTTCTAATTACCTTATTTTCGAGATTGAGCAAGACCACCGCAATGTGTTCCAAGACACAAAATTGACTAAAGATAAATTTTTCTCTTTCCTCCTGAAGAGAGGGACAATTCTTAGAATTTCATCGACTTTACAGCGGCTTACATTAGATGATTTTAAAAGGAGCATACGGAGGAGTGATTATGCGCGCTCTTTCTATATTTTAGAAAAGCTATTTGAAAAGGAAAAAGGCAAGGATTTAGGGCCGCAGATTTTGGGAATTCTCGTGTATGAGTTCTCTCGCACCAAAAACCCCCACCAGAAAGAAAAGTACTTTTCTTATCTGTGGGAAACAGATAGGGCGATCAAGGAAAAAGGTGTGAATAGCCGTTTAGCGCTCGAGGTACTTATAGCGAGGCTTTCTGCTTCTTCTTAGGTGAGGGAGATTTTTGTGTGGTAGCGTTTGCGCGAG
This sequence comes from Candidatus Omnitrophota bacterium, assembly GCA_020343695.1. Taxonomy (GTDB): domain Bacteria; phylum Omnitrophota; class Gorgyraeia; order Duberdicusellales; family 4484-171. The sequence continues at coordinate 1,779,934 of CP070807.1, forward strand.
CAGAGAGACGACTTTTTCTCCTTGCTGCTTTGTTGGCGTGTATTATACCTTTGGAAGCGGCTTTATCTAAGATTCGGTATAAGTCTCGTAAGTTTATACGCATACTATTTTGGTCTTTGCTTTCCAAAGATTTTTTGAATTTTTTAATCGCCGATTTAATTTGATTTTTTACAGCAAGATTCTTTTCTCGGCGTATTAAATTTTTCTTCAACTCTTTTTTTGCTGACTTTCTTTGAGGCATATTTCCCCCTTATGTTTAGGAAGGATTTTATAGGAATACGGTGGGAATGTCAAGCCTTTTTATTAGGAGGGATAGTGAGTCTCCATACGAATACATATGAATCGGACACTTATTAATATATATTTTTAGAATTATTCGCAGAGAAGATGTTTAAAAGAATTATAAAGGATACATCAGTTTTAAGCTTTGGTACATTCATTTCTCTCTTTTTAGGTTTCATAAGAGACGTGCTGGTGGCCAACTTTTTTGGCACTTCAGTAATTTTAGAAGCATTTATTGTAGCATTTAGACTCCCTAATCTATTCAGGAGTATAGTTGGGGAGGGTTTTTCTGACTCTGTAGCTATCCCTGTCCTTTCTGAGTATCAAAAAGACAAAGAGAAACTATTTGAAATCGGCAACCACCTCATATCGCTCTCTTTAGTCGTTCTCTTTGTCTTTACTGTCCTTGGTATGCTTTTCAGTAAATATCTGGTTATGTTCATTGCGCCAGGATTCATCGAACAACCTTACAAGTTTAGTCTCGCAGTATCTTTCACTCGTATCACATTTCTCTATCTCTTTTTCATAGGTCTTTCTGTAAATAGCACCTCCTTGCTTTATTCGCTCAAAAGATTCTTTGTTCCCGCCATAACACCTTCTTTTCTGAATATCTCTTTCATAGTAGGAATACCATTTTTTGCAAAAGTTATTAAAGACTATATCCTTGTCATTTGCGTAGTTGTTGCTGGAATTTTACAAGTCATTTTTCCATTCATGTCTTTGAAGAGAGAGAATTTTCGTTTCAAGCTTGATTTTCGAAACCTTTTTAAAAACAGTGAGATTATCAGGATGATAAAGCTCTTTCCTCCTCGTATCTGGTCGAGCATTGTCTACCAGCTCAGTGTGGTATTAGATACGGTATTTTCTTCTTTTACCCATATCGTAGGTGAAGGCGCATTGGCTGCTCTTTGGTTTGCGCACCGGTATGTACATTTTCCCTTAGCCCTTATCACTTTGCCTATATCCCGTGTCGCAATCGTTGATTTATCGTACTTTCATAAAGAGAGCAGACTCGCTGACTTTAAAAAGCTTTTTGTTTTTTCTTTCCAAAACATCATTTTTTTTGTTGTCCCCATCGCTATTTTTTACATGTTTCTTCCCCACGGGATTATTGATGTAGTTCTTAGACGAGGAGACTTTAGCGCATATTCTCTTAAGATTACCTCGTCTGTACTCTTCTTTTATTCATTTGGGTTGCTTTCTTTTTGCTCTATAAAGCTTCTCGTAAGTTCCTTTTATGCTTTAAAAGACACCCTTACTCCTGCAAAAGTTACTGCTCTCTCCTTAGTAGTCAATGCGCTCTTAAGCGCTCTTTTGATGTTCCCCCTGAAAATTGGTGGAGTAGCTTTGGGCAGTAGCCTTGCAGCAATTTTCAACTCTTTGCTCCTTTATCGTATTCTCATAAAAAAGATAGGTAAGGTAGATTGGGATGATACACGTTCACAGTTTATAAAGGTGGTCATCTTGAGCATTATTATAGGGGCATTGGGTCGTTGCCTATGGGATATGCTTAGTTACCATAAATACGTTAATATGCTCATTATCGCGGGAGTGAGTTTTATGGCGTTTGTGGGTGGAGGTTTTATTCTTCGTCTTAAGCAGATACATTACGCAAAACGATGGATAGTACAAAAAAGCAAAAAAATGAGATCATGGAAATCAAAGAGAAGATAAAAAACTTACCTACGGGGCCAGGTGTCTACATCATGAAGTCACAGAGGGGAAAGATTATCTATGTAGGTAAAGCTTCTTCGATGCGAAAGAGAGTAAAAAGTCATTTCTCTTCACGAGTTTCTCTCAGGCGAGATATTTTCTTAGAGCAGGTTACTGATATAGATTGCATTGAGTGTGAGACAGAAGAACAAGCATTGATTTTAGAAGCAGCCCTCATTAAAGAGCAGAGGCCCAAATACAATATTGCGCTCAGAGATAATAAGAGTTACCCTTACATTGAAATCACTAGAGAAAAATTTCCTCGAGTATTTATTTCACGCCCTAAACAGAAAACTGCGAATCGTCTCTTTGGTCCATACCCTAAAACAAAACTTTTAAAATCAGCATTAGGTATGATAAGAAAAATATTTGGATATTGCTCGTGCAGAGGTAACCCAAAAGAACCCTGCTTATTTTTCCATCTGCATCTCTGTCCTGCTCCCTGCGCAGGTAAAGTTTCATTTTCTCAATACCGAGACAATATTGAAAATATTTGTAAAATACTTAAAGGCGAAAGAAGGAAACTTGAAAGCACATTGAGGCGGAAGATGGAGAAGTTCGCTCAAGAAGCGAAGTTTGAAGAAGCAGCGGCCATAAGAGATAAACTGTTGGCAATCGAAAATCTCTACAGAGGTAAACCCAGGGATCACCAGATCATTTCCTTGAAAGAGATTTTACATTTACCACACCTTCCTTTAACCATCGAGGCAATAGATATTTCGTCGCTGGCAGGAAGCTCAGCAACAGGTGCAGTAGTGGTCTTTAAAGATGCAGCCCCTGACAGGAACAATTACCGCCGCTATCGTATCAAGGAGGTAAAGAAAATCGATGATTATGCGATGATAGGGGAGGTGACAAGAAGACGATATGGGCGTCTGTTGAGAGAGGGTAAGAAATTACCCGATTTAGTTATCATCGATGGAGGAAGGGGACATGTCCAGAGGGCAAAGGAGGAACTCGCCACCTTAAAAGCAAAGATACCAATTATAGGAATTGCCAAAAAAAATGAGGAGATATGGTTTCCCTTTGCTGTGAAACCTTTGGTGATTCCACCAAACAGCCCATGTTTGCACCTTATCCAGTACATACGAGATGAGGCACACAGATTTGCCCATGCCTACCATAGCGTACGACGCAGAAGAAAAATGATAGAGAATAAGTGACATATTTTTTCTGACTTCTGAATTCTGTCTTCTGATCTCTGTTGTCTGATACCGGCATTATGACTGAATTTGAAAAGAAAGTACTGCGAGTTGTTTTACAGATTCCTTTAGGAGAAGTGCGAAGCTATAAATGGGTAGCTCAAAGAGCGGGCGAGCCTCGAGCCTGGAGAGCCGTCGCTAATATATTGAGAAAGAATCCTTTTCCTCTATTGATACCTTGCCACCGAGTGATAAAATCTTCACAAAAGATTGGAGGGTATTCTTTGGGTACACAGTTGAAAAAAAAATTGATAAAGCTGGAAAAGAAGATAAAAGATATGGTAGAATAAATGAAGCCGAACTTATGGAATGAAGGAAGTAAGCGACCATAAATCGTGGTCTGATTAAAGGAGGTACAAATGAAGTTTAAAGACGTTTTAGAGATAATGATCCAGAAAGAAGCCTCTGATGGATTTGTGAGAGCCAACAGCAATTTACGAGGAAGGATTTATTCTACGGTACTACCGATTCATGACAAGATATTGACTCCAGAGGAAGTAGATAAGATGGTAAATGAAATAGCCGGCGATAACGAGAAAGAGAGGCTGCGGATTTACCGAGGGTGCGAGTTTACCTGTTGGCATAAAGATTTTTGGCGTTTTAGGGTAGGAATATTTTACCAGAGAAATACGCCTGCGATTGTAATAAGAAAGATCGATTTAAGAATACCGTCTTTTGAACACTTGAATCTTCCCTCGGCAGTATGTGAGAAATTCTGTCATGAGCGAAGAGGGTTGATACTCCTCACAGGGATTACAGGCAGCGGAAAGTCTACGACTATCGCCAGTATGATTGAATATCTCAACCAAAATTTTGAACGGCATATTCTTACTATTGAGGAGCCTATCGAATTCACCTTTGCTGATAAAAAATCAATACTCAACCAACGGGAAATAGGAGTCGATGTGACTAGTTACGCTGATGCTCTTCGCCAGTTTGCTGTGCATTCTCCCGACGTAATTTATATTGGAAATATTCGTGATGCCGATACGTGTTATGCCGCGCTTACTGCTGCGGAAACCGGTGTACTTGTCTTTTCTACTCTGCATACAGTCAATGCTGCCTCTACCATTGAGAGAATTATTAACTTCTTCCCCCCCCATCAACACACCCTTATACTTAATCAGCTCTCATTTCTCTTAAAAGGGGTACTTTCTTTGCGATTGATTCCTCGGATTGATGAAAAGGGACTTATCCCTGCATATGAGATAATGATTGCAAGCCCCTCCATATCTCGCCTTTTAAGAGAAAATAAGCTTTGGGAAATTCCCAAATACATTGCCAGCGGTGATGTATATATGATGAAGAGCTTTCACCAGTGTTTACTGGAACTCGTAAAAGATAAGAAAATCAATCCTACCCTTGCCTTAGAGTACGCTGATAAAAAAGAAGAGTTAGAGATGGAGTTGCGCAATAAAGGATTTCTTTAGAGCATGCGTCGGAATACACGATCAACTCCCATAATCTTCTATATCAGTGGCCTGGATTGAAAGATAATAAAAGACCGCAGATCCATGGAAGAAATCAAAGAGAAAGTTGATTCATTAAAGGAAGAGCTCAAGAGTATAAGAGCGATGTTGAATATTGAAGATAAAAGAGAAACTGTTGGACGTCTGCAGCTGAAGATGGCTGAACCAGGCTTTTGGCAAGACGTAAAGGAATCTTCAAAGGTGGTAGAGCAACTGAAAAATTTAAAAAGAGATGTAGATGATTGGGACATCTTGCACAATAAACTTAAAGAACTGGAGGAACTTTTCCTTCTCGCAGACCCTTCTCTGAGCAAGGAGATTACAAAAGAATTGAGCGTCATAGAGGAAAATATTCAGCAGTTAAGGTTGAAGGTGTTATTTAGTGAGAAATTTGATGACGCAAATGCGATCGTTGAAATTAACGCTGGAGCAGGAGGAACAGAGGCCTGTGATTGGACACAGATGCTGTTTCGAATGTATTTTCGCTGGGCAGAAAACCGAAGTTGCAAAGTAAAGATATTAAATGAGGTAAGAGGAGATGAAGCAGGAATCAAGAATATTACTTTTTTTGTAGAGGGAGAGCGTGCCTATGGGTTGCTTAAGTCAGAGAGAGGAGTGCATCGTTTAGTGAGGATTTCTCCTTTTGATTCGAATAAACGCAGACATACCTCTTTTGCCTCAGTAGATGTGATACCCGAGATTAAAGAAAATGTAGATGTTGATGTGGTAGCTGAAGATTTAAAAATAGAAACGTTTCGTGCCTCTGGCCGTGGAGGCCAACATGTCAACGTCACCGATTCTGCAGTGAGAATCACGCACATCCCTTCAGGGTTAGTGGTAAGCTGTCAGAATGAACGTTCTCAGTATCAGAATAAACAAATAGCCCTTACGATTTTAAAAGCAAAATTGTACGAACGCAAGCAAGAAGAAAAGAAAAAAGAGCTAGAGAGAATTTCTGGAAAGAAGCGAAAAATCGAGTGGGGTTCCCAAATCCGTTCGTATGTACTTGCCCCTTATCTTTTAGTAAAAGACCACAGGACAAATGTAGAGATCGGTGATGCCCGGGGAGTGCTTGATGGAAAGATTGATAAGTTTATCTATGCATATTTGAGATTTTTAAAAAACCCAGAAGTTACTTAAAGCCCCGATTAAATATGCTTAAAAAAGTTCTTCTCCAAAGACACCAAAGAAAGATTAACGCTCTTAGGCCCCCTGTGGATATTTCTCTCAACACAGAACTTCCTACTCCTTCGTTACGTGAAATTTCCTCTTTCGCAAAAATAGTCAGCAGTGTTAATTCTTTCGAGAAAGAGTTAGAAGCAAAACCGGATAGTTTCTTTAGAGAAAAAACGCTTGAGTTTAAAAATATGCTGAGAGATAAGACTTCTGGCTTGGATGAGGGGGAGTATAAAATTGTAGTTGAGCAAACTCTCGATGAGATGCTGCCTTTCTATTTTGCGTGCGTGAGAGAAGTAGCAAAGAGAACCGTGCGAATGCGGCATTTTGATGTGCAGATCCTCGGGGGCATTGTGTTGCACAAGAATAAAATTGCAGAAATGGCTACAGGTGAAGGTAAAACTCTTGTGGCAACGCTGGCCGCGTCTTTGAATGCACTCACTGATAGGGGCGTGCACATTGTGACAGTGAATGATTATTTAGCGAAGCGTGATAGAGAGTGGATGGGGCCTATTTATGAATTCTTAGGTTTGTCCGTAGGAGTAATTCAACAGGAGATGGGTAAAGGTGCTCGTCAGTATGCCTACGGATGCGATATAACCTATGGAACAAATAATGAGTTTGGCTTTGACTATTTGAGAGATAATATGGTGACCAGCCTCGACGATCGTGTCCAAAGCGATCATTTTTACGCTATCATTGATGAGGTCGATTCTATTTTAGTCGACGAAGCTCGCACACCTTTAATTATTTCAGGACCCGCAGAGGTATCTACCGACAAGTATTATTTGGCTGATAGAGCAATTCGTCAACTCAAAACCAAAAAGATTATTCAAAGTTTCGATAACAAAGATGGAACAGTAACAGTGAAGAATATAGATGGAACTCAGACGCAATTATCTCCCGAAGAGCTGGAGGAAACCTACGATGCGATCGTTGAGGAAAAAACTCACCATGCCTACTTTACCATGAGGGGGGAGAAAAAGTGTGAGAAATTACTGGGGATTGGAAGTCTTGAGGAAGCACCGGACAAATTTTCGAATCCGTGGACCCATTATCTTATGCAGGGCTTGCGTGCCCACAACTTTTTTCATACAGACAAAGAATATATTGTCAAAGAAGGCAGAGTCGTTATCGTTGACGAGTTTACAGGGCGCCTTATGCCCGGACGACGATGGTCAGATGGCTTACATCAAGCAATTGAGGCAAAAGAAAATTTAAAAATACAGGAAGAGAGTCAAACTCTGGCAACAATTACGCTGCAGAATTATTTTCGGATGTATACAAAACTTGCAGGTATGACGGGAACCGCCTACACAGAAGCAAACGAATTCAAACATATTTATCGTTTAGAGGTGACCGTTATCCCTACCAATCGAGTCCTCATAAGGACCAATCATGCTGACAGAATTTATAAGACAAAGAAGGCAAAATTTAATGCAGTAATAGGCGAGATTGAAGAGCTTTATAACCAGAAGAGGCCTATGCTTGTAGGGACAACCTCTATTGAGGATTCTGAAGAGCTCGCATTCCTTTTAAGCAAAAAAGGTATTCCTCACAATGTATTAAATGCAAAGTATCACGAAAGAGAAGCGTATATTGTTGCCCAGGCTGGACGTCTGGCTCAAGTCACAATTGCCACGAATATGGCTGGCAGAGGAACAGATATCATTTTGGGAGGCAATATTGATTATTTCACCAAAGATATTTTAAGGAAGAATAATATTACGCTAGATTCACCCAACTATAAAGAAGAGCATGAGAAGCTCTATGCCAAATACAAAGAGCGATTTGAAAATGAGCATAATAATGTTGTGGAGTTAAAAGGTTTGCATATGATTGGAACTCAGCGTCACGAAGCACGGCGAATCGATAATCAGTTAAGAGGCCGTGCCGGTCGGCAAGGCGATCCAGGATCTTCACGATTTTATGTTTCTTTAGAGGATGATCTCATGCGATTATTTGGTTCAGAACGAATTTATTTCTTGATGGAACGATTGGGTTTTCCTGAAGATCAACCCATAGAACACCCCCTCATTAGCCGCTCTTTGGAAATTGCCCAGAAGAGAGTTGAAGGGCATAATTTTGAAATAAGAAAACAACTCTTGCAGTATGACAATGTGATGAATACACAAAGAGAAATTATCTATCAGCAGAGAAGAGAGATTCTTGAGAAGGAGGATCTGAGAGAAGAAATCTTCGAAATGTGTGATGAGGTTATCGAGAAAAATATTCCAATGTATTTTCAAGAGGAGAAAAATATCTTAGGGCTCACTCATTGGTTGAGATTAAAGTTTGACTTAGAGGTTTCTCCTCAAGATGTGAGTGCTTTAAGTTTAGAGGAGATCATCGATTATACGAAGAACAGAGTAAGAGAGATTTATCAGGAAAGAAAGAAAGAATTAAATCCTGAAGATATGCGTCAGATCGAGAGAGTGCTTGCTCTAAGAGCGGTAGATACCCGTTGGAAAGAACACTTACTTATAATGGATTCGCTCCGTGAAGGAATTCACCTTAGAGGTTATGCGCATACAGATCCTTTAGTAGAATACCAGAAGGAATCTTATTTCGCTTTTCAAGAAATGATCTCTTCTATTAAAGAGGGGATAGTGGATGCTGTTTTTAAAACAAAGATCGTCCTTCCTAAGGAAGCAGCAGGTGTGTTTGTTCAGGCGCCCAAGCGTTTTGTTCACTCTTCGTATTCGCCTCTACAGAAAAAAGAGAAAGAAGTTCCTCAAAAACCACCCCCTCCTCAACGTACAGACAAAAAAGTAGGAAGAAATGATCCCTGTCCTTGCGGCAGCGGGAAGAAATATAAAAAGTGTTGCGGACAATAGAGAAGAAAATATACAGCCAGTTGTTCACAATGCGTGTAATGAGTGGTTGACAAAGAGTATTTTTCAATCAAACACTACAGACTTCATAAATAGGTGATTATTTCGTAGAACGATAACTGCTTATCCCAATTAGTTTTTGATCTACCCTGATCATGGTAATTTATCTGGTAGCGTCTCTGGTGAGCGGAGTGTTGACGGGCTTATGTTTTGATTTTCCTGCCTTTTCTTTTCTCATTTGGTTTTCTTTAGTGCCTTTCTTCTATGTAGTGGCCAGCAGTAAAATACCTCAAGGGTTGCTGTGTAGTTTTGTATTCGGGCTCACATATTATGGAACAGCCATCTTCTGGATAGGAATCGTTACTAAGCTAGGCCTGGTCTGTCTTCTTTTATATTTGACCCTTTACTCTCTGCTTTTGCTTCTTGTAGGAAAGTATTTGCTCAAGAAAAATCTTGCGATTATTAGTCTGCCATGTCTCTGGGTTATCTTAGAGTTTTTAAAGGAGAATGTATGGTGTGGATTTGGTTGGGCAAATTTAGGTTATTCTCAATTTCGCAATATATTTCTCATTCAAGAGATAGATTTATTTGGGACCAAGTTTCTCTCTTTTCTTGTTGTCATGGTAAATGTATTCATCTATGAGATTGTCTTTGTAAAGAAGTTTTCTATAAAGAAAGTTGTTCTGGTATGCACATTGCTTGTCAGTTGTTTGCTGTACTCATTTCACAGAATGTCTACCCTTAAAGAGTCAGATAGCTTGACCGTTTCTTTAGTCCAGCCGAATATCTCTCAAGAATTGAAGTGGCAAGATGAATTTGCCCCCTATATTGTCAAAAGGCTTAAGGGTTTAGGCAGGCAAGCTCAAGGAGGTTCTCTCTTGATTTTTCCCGAGGCAGCCTGGCCCGATATCTTAGATGATAACAACACCTATCTTTTGGAGAAATTTATCAGAGAACTAGATAGAGTGTCCCTTATAGGAGCAGTCAAAAAAGAAGAAGGCGCCTTTTATAATACAGCACTCTTGGTGGATAGAGACGGTCAGATACAGACCGTTTATCGCAAGATTAAGCTTGTCCCTTTTGGCGAATACATCCCTCTGCGCGCATCTTTGGGGTTTATCGATGTGATCAATGCTATTGGCGATATCAGCAGAGGAGACGAGTATACAACCTTTGCCTACAAAGGTAGATATTTTTCTGTTCTCATTTGCTTTGAAGATATTTTCCCTCTCTTTGTGTCTCGCTTTTCACAAAAAAGTGATTTTATGGTAAATGTTACAAACGACGCCTGGTTTGGAGGAGAGCCAGAGGCGAGTCAGCATTTAGGGATTATGGTGATGCGTGCAATAGAAAATAGAATTTCTATTGTGCGGTGCGCCAACACCGGAATAAGTGGTTGGGTATCTTTTAAGGGCCAAACGAACACATTAGAGAAACACCAAAGGAGTGTGCTTTTTCCCGATGTGGGAAATTTTACGATTTCTCTCCATAGTAAGAGAAGCTTCTATAATCGTTACGGAGAGTTTTTTCCTTTCGTATGCGCAGTCTTTTTGTTAGGGGTAGTTATCCGCAGATGAAGCGAAACAATCATTCCTTACCTTTACAAATAAGTTGGTTTAGCATTGTTGTAAACATATTCCTTGTTGCCGTGAAGTTTCTCTTAGGGGTGTTATCGAATAGCATTTCGATTTTAAGCGATGCCGTTCACAGCTTAAGTGATGCATGTACTACAGGGGTTGTGATTTTTAGTTTGCACGCAAGCAAAAAGCCTCCTGACAGGATACATCCTTTTGGTCATGGGAGGGCAGAAGATATAGGAGGGCTCATTCTTTCAATCCTCTTGCTGCTCGCCGGCATTAACTTCTTGAAAGATTCTATTGTGAGACTGTTTTTTCCTCTGCCGGTAGAAGTAAATATATTATTCATAGGATTTATCCTTGGAGCCGCTCTCCTTAAACTCTTATTAGGTATTTTTACACAAAGGATATCAAAAAAGGCTAATTGTCCTCTTTTAGAGACTGATGCGTTTCATCATTACAGCGACTGCGTGACGAGCTTTGCGGTTGCTGGAGGACTTTTGTTTGTGAAGAGAGGCTCACTCTATATAGATTCTCTTTTAGGGGCAATCATCTCCCTGGTTATTATTTTTTGGGCACAAAAGACAGCCAGACAGTTCATTAATAATCTTATAGGAAGAGGACCTTCTCTCTTTTTGCGTGAGAGGATACGAGAGATTGCCTATTCTTTTCAATTTGTAGAGGGAGTCCACGACATAGAGGTTCACTCGTATGGAAAGAATAACATTATTTCTTTGCATATAGAGTTGGATTCATCGTTATCTTTAGAAGAGGCGCACAGCATTGCCGATAGCATTGAGAAGAGAGTATATTCCGAAAATCTTGGCCGATGCATTGTGCACGTTGATTTAAGAAGAAGTGCAAAGCCTATAGAGAAGAAGAAAATAGAAAAATTGATAAAACGCCTAAAGATGCTCACAAAAAGCGTGAAGGATTTTCACGGAGTCGAGATCATTACGACCGAAGAGAGGTCTATTCTCAATTTCCATCTTCTCTTGGATAAGAGTACTTCTTTAGAAAAATCTCATGTCATTTCTCATCGTTTATCATCTCTTTTGCAGAAGAAATTTAACTTTTCTCAGGTAAATATTCATATAGAACCATACGAAAGAAAAGTAGAGAGTAGCAAGTAGAAAGTATTTCTCGCTACTCGTATCTCGTTGCGCGATGCTATCAATGAGGGGGTGAATGAGATGGAGTTGGAGCTCATAAAAGTAGAGAAACCGGAAGAGCTAAATATTATTATTGGTCAATCACATTTTATAAAGACTGTGGAAGATATGTATGAGTCACTCGTTGGTACGGTCCCTACTATGAAATTTGGTTTTGCATTTTGTGAATCTTCCGGAAAATGCTTAGTGAGAACAGAAGGCAATGATGATGATTTGAAGAGAATTGCACAAGAAAATGCGTTAAAGATTGGTGCGGGACATACGTTTTTCCTCATTCTTAAAGATGGATATCCTATTAATGTGCTCAACCAAATAAAACACATCCCAGAGGTCTGCCGTATTTTCTGTGCCACAGCTAATCCTGTTGAGGTAGTTGTTGTCTCCACCGAACAGGGAAGAGGTATATTAGGTGTAGTTGATGGTTCCTCTCCCAAAGGCATAGAGGCAAAAGAAGACATTCAATGGAGAAAAGAGTTTTTGAGGAAGATAGGATACAAACTTTGAGCAGTCGGTTGATAAAATTACCTCTTGTGTTATAATCATTCCCATTATGAGCAAAGAGAAAAAGAAGTATTTTAGAAGAATGATGGGTTGGATTGCCTTAAGGACGTTTACCCTTATCAATGGAGTTCTCCCATTAAAATGGAGTTATACTCTCGGAAAAACATTAGGTACAATCGCACATTTGGTTATGATTCGTCATCGTCGAATTGCCTTGGAGAGCGTTTCATTCGCTTTTGAGACCCTTTCGTTAAAAGAGAGAAAAAAGATTGCCTCTAATTTTTTTATTTTTATGATGCAAAGCTTTTTAGAAATGCTACATTTTTTAAGAAATCCTAGAAAGTTAGAAAATGTCCGCATGGAGGGAAGGGAATATCTTGAAAGCGCTTTACAGAAGAAGAAGGGGATAATTATTTTAACCGCTCATTTAGGAAATTTTCCCTTGATGAGCTTGAAGCTGGCAAAGATAGGTTATGTGGTGAATTTCGTAACCCGGCCAATGCGCGATAAGAAAACTGGTGATTACCTTCACACTTTAAGAACAGATGCAGGAGTGAAGACCATCTTTTCCTATCCTCGGCGTGAATGCGTGAATGGAATTATCAAGGGATTACGAAGCAATGAATTGGTGGTAATCCAAATGGATCAGAATTTTGGTACAGGGGGAGTGTGGGTAAAGTTTTTTGGCAAATTAGCAGCAACTCCCGTTGGTCCGATTGTCTTTGCCTTGAGGACAGGCGCAGCGGTTGTCCCCGCATATATTTATAGGGAGGCAGAGGGAAGGCATTGTATAAAAATTTTTCCTCAAGAAGAGCTTATTTTCTCTCAAGATAAAGATGAAGCTGTCCTTTTGAATGCAATAAAGTTTACGCGGATCATTGAGAACTGGATTCGAAAAACCCCTTCTCAATGGGGATGGGTTCATCGTCGTTGGAAATCGCGCCCCTCAGATAAAGTTAGGCAATTGAAGTTTAAAATAGAAGGCCAAATTCCCCCTCACCCACCTACTACGGAGAATAACTTTGTTGCAAGTGGGTGAGGGGGAATTTTTCCGCCTGAGGCGGATCCGCCCAGATAAGAACATTAAGGTGGCGGAGACCCCACACCTATCAGTTATGTTCGCTTCGCTCCACAACCGATGTGCCCGTTAAAAAAAAGATTGTAATAAATTTGGAATTTGGTAAAATTCTTGTTGATGTAGCATATATTGTTCCTCTCTGTTTTGCATTCTTTGGCTGGTGACCACTATGGTTCCTTCGAGAGTAGATGAACGAAGGAGAGAAGAGTGCAGATTTTGCCTTATCCTAAACGCAAAGAGTTTATTGTCTTCAATTTACCTTCAACCTATTTATTCTGCATGTATAAAGTGAGATATCAATGAAACACAGGTATTCCATTGGCATTGGTTTGAATCTTTTTGACGCTCGCGCTATTCTCCTCAGGGAGGATGGTAAAGCTATTGCGCGAGTAGAGAAAAAGAGAACCGATACGAGAGCGAATGCGACAATGGAAGATTTATTACAGTTGTTTGAGAAAATTATCTTCAAAGCAAAAAAATACAGAGAGAGTATCGCGGGGGTAGGGCTTGCCTTGGGAGGGATAATAAATAGCAAAAAAGGAATAGTGTATTGGCCTCAGAAGCAAGATCTCTCTTACATTTATATCTCTTTACCCTTAAGGGATTATTTGGAAAAAAAATTTGGCTTGCCTGTGATTATTGAGAATGATGCCAGTGCTTCTGTCTATGCGGAGTACTCAAAGAATTTCTCTAAATATAAAAATCTCATCTATATGTTTTCTGGGGTCGGCTGTGGCCTCATTGTTGATGGGAAGTTGTATAGAGGAAAGGATGGAGCGGCCGGAGAACTATTCTTGAATCCCAAAAAAACCATGAGTTCTGCCCTTGGAGATTTTTCTTTTTTTACCCAGTGGCCCGCAGATTTAAATATTGTTAAGAGAGCAAAAGAGCTCATCTCTAAAGGGCAAGAGACATCGTTGATTAAACGCATAACTTCTACAGGTGAATTATTTTTACACACTGTGTTTGAAGAGGCAGAAAAGAAGGATAAGGTTGCAAAGGGTGTATTAAGAGAAGCTGCCTTTTCTTTAGGGGTAAAAAGTGCATATTTGGTAAATTTACTTAACCCTGAGCTTATCATCATAGGAGGGGGCTTGGAGCGAGCAGGAGGATTTTTTCTGGAAGAATGTATTAATACAGTAAAGAATTTTTCGTTTAGCGAGATGCGGAAGAATTTAAAAATAATTTTTTCTCAGCTCGGCAGAGAAGCAACCTCTTTAGGCGCCGCGCTCATTGTTCTAAAAGAAAAATCTTTACAAGGATAATATATATTGTTATAATAGGAAAAAAGGAGGGTGGTGAATGGATAAAGGAAAAATAATCCCTATCATTTTTTTAATTATTATTGCGGGACTTGCCTTTGTTGCCTTTCGGTTTTATTCTGAAAATCAAGAATTAACCAATGAAAATGAAAAGTTAAAAAAAGATAGAGCGACTTTAATTGAGCGAAGTAATCAGCTTAAAGATCAGTACAACGTAATGGAGAGGCAGAAGAAGGAAGCGGAAAAACGGTATAGTGAGGTTAAGGCGAGTTTGGATGGTATAGAGAGCGAAAGAGATGAATGGCGAAATAAGTATGAAGAGATGGCTCGTCAGAGAGATGAACTCGTTGAGCAACTTCAGGCAAAACCCACACCGACACCTACTATGCCTACCGCCGAGACCCCAGTGGTAATAAGAGAAAAGGGAATGGAGATTACACCGGAAGAATATTGGGCTGATTTCGTCAGGGCGAAAGCAGAATTAGAAGCCAAATTGAACACTTTAAATAAGGAGTTGTTTGGTGCCCAGGGTAAGATGACAGAGTTAGAGAAGACGAACAAAGAACTGAGCATAAAAATAGATCAGCTTGCGAATGAGAGAGAAAGATTAGAAAATGAAATTGCATTCAAAAAGCGAACCATAGATATAATGAGTAGAGATTTAGTGAGTGAGCGAGAGTCGCGCAAGAATGCTATCGAGGAATTAAATAGGTTGCGCTCCGATAATGTGGGCCTGAAGCGAGAGCTGATAGTAGCAAACAAAGAAAAGCTACGCTTGCAGAGACAGTTTGGGGAAGCGGTGGAGAGGAAAGAGGATCTAGAAACAAGGATTGCAGAGATCGATAATATCTTAAGAGAAAAGTCAATTGCCTTAGAAGAACTGCAAGAGCAACTCGCCTACGCAGTGAAAGGCCAAAGGCCAGGACTATCGAAAGAAGCAGCTTTTGTGGAGCTGCCTCCTATCGTGGTTAAACCTGATGCTGCTGGCATAAGAGGTTTGCGGGGAGAAGTGATTGCTGTGAATCGCGAAGAGAGGTTTCTTGTAGTTGATATAGGAGAGTCTTCAGGTGTAAGGCCAGGTCTTCATCTCAAAGTACTGCGAGGAAACAGAGAAATAGGTACAATAGAAATTATCGAGACGAGAAGAGAAATTTCTGCCGCTGATATAAAAGAGGTTATAGCTGGTTTCACCGTCCAAGAGGGTGATATCGTTATAAGCAAATAATTTCACTGCACTCGATTACAGCACAAAAATAAATCGCTGCAAATTTTCTTTATTTTTTGTAATCATATTCTTAATCTAGAAAGTCGTGTCTTCATCCAAAGTCACCATAAAAGACGTTGCCAAACGCGCCGGTGTTTCTATTGCCACCGTTTCTCGTTACCTCAACAATCCTTCCTCTATTAAAAAGGAAAATCGTACAAAAGTAGACGAAGCGGTAAAAGAGTTACATTATCACCCATTAATTTTTGCCCAACGATTAGCGGGGGGTAAGCTCAATACATTTGGATTAATTATTCCTGGATATGAAGGAATCTTTTACTCATTCTATGCATTAGAAATTATTAGAGGAATCGCAGCAAACTTAGATAAAGAGGGGATCGATTTGCATCTTCATATTTTCTGGAATAAAGACAATTTCAATACTTCTCTGGTAGAAGGCGTTATTTTTGCAGATATTATTGGAAACGAGAAACAATTAAAACGATTAATAAGAGAACAGGTTCCTCTTGTGGTCATTAATAGAAAAGTTACTGACCATGAAGTGAGTTTTGTTACGATAGATAATTTTAAAGGTGCGTATGAAGCAACTGAGTTTTTAGCTCATCATCGTCACAAGAAAATTGCACATCTTGCCGGTGATTTGCGAGTTCAATGTGCCCAAGAACGTTTGGATGGTTATAAAGCTGCATTAGAAAAAAATAAGATTGAGATACGAAAAGAGTATATTAAAATTACTAATTTTTCCCGTAGAGAAACAAGAGAGCGCCTGGAAGAGTTATTTTCTTTGAAAGAAGCACCCACAGCACTTTTTTGCTGTAGCGATGAAGTGGCGCAGGAAGTGTTAAATTTTGCTGAAGAAAGAAAGCTGAGTATTCCTAAGGATTTAAGTGTGGTTGGGTTCGATGATAATCATCTTCTCGCCTATGGCAACCTGTTACTTACGACAGTCAGGCAACCGTTGATAAAGATGGCTTCTACGAGCATTCAAATTCTTAAAGATATTGTAGAAAAGAAGATACCACCTCAGAAGGTTGTTTTAGGACCTGAACTTGTGATTCGAGATACAGTAGGTTTTTTATAGGGAGTATATATTTTGTGCGTTGCCAACCGCCTTTCGTTTGCTGTAAATAATTTTTGCAGTAAACGATAATATATACAATCTACTTAAGTCCGAAATACACGAGGGCTTTTCGTTCTTTTACAACAACATATAGTATTTGCTCTTTAGTTAAATACTATATATAGTATTTTTTCTTGACACACGAGGAAAACCGTGATATAAAAAAATCATTCCTCTTGTTTCTTTCACATTCCTTATCAATCATTCCTAAAGGAAGGGGAGACCATGGAAGATAATTTACATTTTTCGTCCAACGCCATCGTCGTCTTAAAAAAACGGTATCTCAAAAAAAATGAAAAGGGAGAAATTATAGAGACTCCTCTGCAGTTATTAGAGAGAGTAGCCAAGACTGTTGCTGCTGTTGAACGCAAGTATGGCGCAGAGAAGCAAGAGGTCATCCAGACAAAAGAAAAGTTTTTTCAGATGATGGCAAATTTAGAATTTATGCCTAACTCTCCCACTTTAATGAATGCGGGCAAAGAGTTAGGGCAACTCTCTGCATGTTTTGTTATTCCTGTTGAAGATAGCATGGAATCAATTTTTGATGCAATTAAAGCTACTGCGCTCGTGCATAAAACGGGAGGAGGAACGGGATTTAGTTTCGCACGGCTTCGTCCAAAAAATAGTGTAGTAAAATCAACGGGGGGAATTGCGAGCGGACCAGTATCTTTTATGAAAGTATTTGATTCTGCGACTCAGGCGGTAAAACAAGGGGGTACACGCCGAGGAGCGAATATGGGAATTTTAAGAGTTGATCACCCCGATGTTTTAGAATTTATAAAATGCAAAGAGAAGGAAGGAGAAGTTTCTAATTTCAATATTTCTGTAGCAGTCACAAATGATTTCATGGAACGAGTAATGAAAGGTGAACAGTACGCATTAATTGATCCTCATAGTGGTCCAACTGATAAAAAGTTAGATGCTCGTAATGTATTCCATCTTATCGCAACGCACGCCCATAGTAATGGTGAGCCAGGAGTCGTTTTTATAGATAGAATAAACGAGACTAATCCCACTCCTCATCTAGGTAAAATTGAGAGTACAAATCCATGCGGGGAACAGCCACTTCTTCCTTTCGAATCATGTAACCTTGGTTCCATAAATTTAGCAAAAATGCTCAAAAAAGCTGATAATAAATTGGAAGTTGACTGGGAAAAACTAGAGAAAGTGAGTCGTCTTGCTACCAGATTTTTAGATAGCGTGATCGATGCTAATAAGTTTCCTCTCCCTCAAATTCGTGAAAATACCTTAAAGACACGAAAGATTGGTTTAGGAGTCATGGGGTGGGCGACGATGTTAGGGTTTTTAGATATCCCCTACGATAGTCAGGAAGCAATTGATTTGGCGAAAAAAGTGGCTGATTGCATTTACAATAAGGCAAAAGAAGAGTCTGTGAGACTAGCAAGAGAGAGAGGAGTATTTCCTTCGTGGAAGAGAAGCCTTTGGGAGGAAAGAAGTGTGAGGATAAGGAACGCCACTCTTACTACCGTCGCTCCCACAGGAACAATAAGTATTATTGCTGGTCCCACCTCCTCAGGAATAGAGCCAAATTTTGCCCTTTGTTATTTTCGAAATGTCTTAGATGGGGCAAAGCTCCTTGAGATTGACCCTGCGTTTGAGTATGTAGCCAAGAAAGAAGGATTTTATTCGCAAGATCTCATGAAGAAAATTGCCTCTGGAGAGAGTATCCAGAATATGGAGAAGGTACCCCAGAATGTAAAGAGAGTTTTTAAGACCGCTTTAGAAATTTCACCTTTCTGGCATATAAAAATGCAAGCTGCATTTCAAGAGTACACCGATAATGCTGTATCGAAAACCATAAATCTACCTCACGCAGCTACAGCGGAGGACGTAAAAGAAGCTTATCTTCTTACCTATAAGTTAGGTTGTAAAGGAATTACTGTGTATAGAGATGGAAGCAGAAGCGTGCAAGTGCTCACCACAGAGAAAAAGAAAGAGCAGAAGAAAGAAGCTCCGCAAATTGTTTCGTATCCTCAGCCCAGACCCGAAGTAATTGTAGGTACTACCACAAAGGTTACTACTGGCTGCGGGAATCTCTATATTACGGTGAATCAAGATGAAGAAGGTAGTCTCTTTGAGGTTTTTACGCAGATGGGAAAAGCAGGAGGCTGCGCCGCTTCTCAGCTTGAAGCAATTGGGAGATTAATTTCTCTCGCGCTCAGAGGAGGAATTGATATAAAAGTAGTTGTAGAACAACTGAAAGGTATACGGTGTCCATCTCCGAGTTGGGCAAATGGGAAAAAGATTTTTTCTTGTGCAGATGCGATTGCCCGAGTATTAGAGAAGAGAGCAGTGGATCAGAAAGAGATAGTTACAGTAGAAGTACCCGTAGGTAAAAAGGAAGAAAAGGCGTTAGTAAAGAAATCTGGAGGAGTCACGTTCAATAATATCGTAGGGGTATGCCCTGAGTGCGGATTTGTCCTGCGGCATCAAGAGGGGTGTATGGTATGTGATGCCTGTGGATACTCCAAGTGTTAAAAGGAAAAGTTTAGCTTATCAATTCTTGCCAATCTGTACTTTCATCCGTAATTCCAAAAAACGTGGAGGCTTTCGGTGAGAAAGGTTTTGTATGTCATCCTTGATGGTTTGGGAGATTTACCTTTAGAGGAACTGGGGAAAAAAACCCCTCTTGAAGCAGCTCAAACTCCCCACATGGATTCTTTAGCCAAACAAGGAATTCAGGGACTCTTGTACCCTGTAGAAAAACACATTGCTCCCGAGTCGGATATCGCGGTCATTTCTCTGTTGGGTTACGACGCTCACAGGCTTTATACGGGAAGGGGACCTCTGGAAAGTTTCGCTGAGGGTATAGAGGTAAATGATGGTGACCTTGCATTAAGAGTAAATTTTGCCACCGCTGAAAGTGATTCAAGCAGGATCGTTGACAGGCGGGTGGGAAGAAACCTGACCACCGAGGAAGCAACGCAACTGGCAAGAGAGATAAATGAGAAAGTCTCACTTGAAGGAGCTCGGTTTATTTTCAAGAATACTATTGGCCATCGAGGAGTTTTGGTAATAAAAAAAGAGGGTGATCTCAGCGGCTGGATTACTAACACAGACCCTGCATACGAAAGAGAAGGGGTTTTTGGAGTGGCGTTAGAGAAATTCGAACCTTTCCTGCAGGAAGCAAAACCTATGGAGGGATACGAAAATCATTGGGGAGCCATTGTGGCAGCTAATCTGCTCAATGCATTTACTGATGCATCACGGAAAGTTCTTACAGAGAGCAGCGTCAATAAAAAGAGAATACAGGAGAACAAGTTAGCGGCGAATCTCATTCTCTCTCGAGACGCAGGAGATAACCTGCCTAAATTCAGGCCCATGCACGAAACTACGGGCCTTAAGTTTGGTTGTTTTGTCCAGATGCCGGTCGAGAAGGGAATTGCCCTTCTGTGTGGAATGAAGGTCATTGATGTACCTTTACCTTCAGGTGATTTAGAAAAGGATTATACTTATTGGGCAGAGCTTGCTTCTGCCAAAATTGAAGAATTCGATGGTCTATACATCCATATTAAGGGACCGGATGAACCTGCTCATGATGGAGACTATATAAAGAAGAAAGAGATAATAGAATTCATTGATAAATTTTTCTTCGGCAAACTTCTTTCTCTCATACCAAAGCAAGAGTGTATCATTTGTGTGACTGCTGATCATTCTACCGTATGCAAAGTAAAGGCTCATACCGCCGACCCTGTCCCTCTCCTCATCTATAGCCCCGGCCTCAAAGACTCCACAGAAAGCTTTGGGGAGCATCAAGCAAGGCAAGGTAAGCTTGGCGCGCTTTTAGGCAGAGAGTTAATCTACAAATTAGGCGAACTCGCTCAGAAATAACGTAGTAAAATCAGCATAATCCACGCAACCCCCCAGCCTCGTAAATACATATTTTTTGTGGTACAATTAAATGGTAAGGAAAATGTGTGTTCTTTTAGAGGTCACATTTGCACTTATCAGTTATGTTTCGTCCTTCAGCGGACACTGGTGTTCCTTATCTAGAGCCAGACAAGCATAAGTGATAGGTTCATTAAGGGAGGTATGTCATGAAAAGAGCGTTTTTCCCTATTTTCCCTATGTGTCTCCTTATCGTGTGTGTGAATCTTCCTGCCTTCAGTCAAGGTCCAGGTACAGAAACTATCACCCTCACTACCTATTATCCCGCACCATATGGAGTATATAATCAATTGGCTACTCAGACTCTTGGCGTGGGAGATAATAGTCCTCCGGCTGGAATTGACGGTAATGATGCTCCTGATCCTACCGTCGTTGCTCAACAGGGCGATGTCTGGATTGCTGGCGAGATTGGAGTTGGAACAACGACTCCCCAAGCGTCATTGCATATTGCCAAACCAGGAGGAGATGAAATTAGGCTAACAGATGGTGCACCTCAGATTAAGTTCGAAGATATCACACCAGGAGACACAGATTATTGGATACATAATAATAGCGGAAGATTGTATTTTCTTTGGGATGCCGATGATAACGGAACCTGGAGCGGGGAAAGCCCATGGCCCTTATATCTTCAGGGCAAAAGCGCATACTTTAATGGGAATTCTCTCGTAGTAAACGCAACTTCCAACAACGTCGGTATTGGAGTGAATTCTCCTCAGACGCCTGCTCCTAATGGTCAAGCGAGGAACTTAGATGTCAATGATGTGTACTTACGCAGCGCAGGAGCCTGGGTGAGCAGTCAACTAGGAGGAGGACATGCTGCGAAGATGGAACGTACGGTAGCACAAAGTATTCCTCAGGGTGGTTCACACAGAATTAATTTTAATCACGAAGCATTTGATCTTGGAGGTGGCAACATTGCCCGTTCTGGACAGAACCGCTTTGTTATTGCACAAAATGGAGTGTACCTTATCAGTGCCAGCTGGCGCTGTGGCCAATTTTCATCATCTCATGTTGCCGCTGGTGATAGCGAACTTTCCGTATACATATACATAAATGGGGCTGAAGCCCTTCATGCCGGAGCTTTTGTGAAAGGCCCTGTGAATGAGACCGGGTATGTGTTGGGAAGTGATGTGTTTAATTTAGTCGCTGGTGATAGAGTAGAGATGTATGTGCGCCATACCGCAGGTGGCAATCGTAATACTCAGACCGGTCGGGGAGACAGACCCCGGATGAGCGTTATTCAACTTCAGTGAATTGAATCAAAAAAGGTGAATATTTGATTAATACTACGGAAAGCTTTTCTTAAATCCTTCATATTGCCCCTTTTCAATCTTCTAAATTGTGTTACAATTTTAGACCATGAAAAGATATGATTGTATTGTCATCGGCGGAGGCCATGCAGGAATTGAGGCCTCCTACGTTGCTGCAAAGCTTGGGTGTAGAGTCCTTCTTTTGACTCTTGATGCCTCATCAATTGGCAGGCTCTCTTGTAATCCGGCAGTAGGAGGGGTTTCCAAAGGCCATTTAGTGCGAGAGGTAGATGCTTTAGGAGGCCTGATAGGTAGAATTGCTGATAAGTGCGCGATAAGTTACCGCATTCTTAACCGGAGCAAAGGAAAGGCTGTGTGGGCAACCAGAGCGCAGGTTGATAGGTTCAAATACCCAAGAGTAGCTCAAGAATTTTTAGAAAGTACAAAAAACATCAAAATTTTACAGGCAAAGGTAAAGAATATTCTTGTAAAAAATAAGAAGGTATACGGCGTAGAGACTGATTTTGGCGAAGTTATGTGTGCAAAAACAGTAATTGTATGTGCAGGAACGTTTCTTAAGAGCACAATCCATATTGGATTCAATAGCTTTTCTGGAGGAAGGTTGTATGAGGAATCATGCGATGAGCTCTTTGAGAGTATAAAAAAGTTAGGTTTTAAGACCAAGCATTTTAAAACAGGAACCTGTGCCCGTCTTGATAAGAGAACTATTGATTTCTCAAAGACAACTGAGCAACATCCTGATTTTGATGCTGAGCCATTTTCTTCTACCACAACCTCTATTACCAAAGATCAACTCAGTTGCTTTATTACTTATACTAATCAGAAGACCCATAAGATAATCCTAAAAAATTTAAGTCGTTCTCCCCTATATACAGGAAAAATAAAGTCAACAGGAGTCCGATATTGCCCATCACTTGAAGATAAAGTAGTAAAGTTTTCTGATAGAGAAAGACACCAGGTATTCATTGAACCCGAAGGAAGGGGTTCTTTAGAAGTCTATCCAAATGGCATCTCTACGTCACTTCCCTTTGATGTCCAGGTTGAGTTCATTCACACAATAGAGGGATTCCAAGCCGCAAGAATTATCCGTCCCGGATACGGGATTGAGCACGGTGTAATTGATGCGCTCGAGCTCCTTGCGACCCTCGAGACAAAGAAAATTCGAGGGCTCTATTTTGCAGGCCAAGTCAATGGTACCACCGGTTATGAGGAGGCTGCTGCTCAGGGACTCGTTGCCGGGATAAACGCAGCGTTAGGGGTCAAAAAGAAAAGGCCGTTTATTCTCAAAAGGAGCGATGCCTTTATGGGAGTATTAATTGATGATTTAACCACTAAAGGCGTTGATGAGCCATATCGAATGTTTACCTCCCGTTCCGAGTTCAGACTTTCTTTGCGAGAGAGTAATGCCGATACGAGGCTCTCACCTTTAGCCTATGAACTGGGTTTAATCGACAAGACCCGCTACGACCATGTATTAGAGAAGAAAAACTTAATCTCAAGGCAGCTAAGAAGCTTAAGAAGCACGAGAGTTAAATTTGATGGTAAAACCCAGCCACTCTTTGAGATATTAAAGAGGCCAAAGGTTACCTATGATTATGTAGAGAAGGAGTTGGATAACCGCCTCTCAAGAGAAATTTTTAAGCGGGAAGTAGAGATACAGACCAAATACGAGGGGTTTTTGCAGAAGGAGCGTATTTGGCT
>CP070807.1:1803525-1817396 GCA_020343695.1 Candidatus Omnitrophota bacterium
CTCGCTTTATTCGCTGCCCTTTTGGTTCCCGTAACATACATTCATCCTTATCTTTTTAGTAAATGGAAGAGAGAAGTAATGTCCCGCGGCATCCTAAGAGCACAAGGCATTTTTAAAGTGCTTCAGGAGGTATTCAGTCACATCCACCTTGTGAAAGCGTTGGGCAGAGAAAAGTATGAGATGAAAAGATTTGAGCTAAACTTGCAGAAAAGAGTAGAGACGGAGCTTAAGAATGCAAAGGTATCGCAGGTAGGTAGTTTCTCAAGCTCTGTTCTACAAAAAATAATCAGCGGTATCATTGCCCTGTATGGGGGTTATCAAGTCATAAGAGGTACGATGACGCTTGGCAGTCTCACTGCGATTATGATTTATCTTACTCAGTTTATTGGGTACTTGAAATCAGTTGGCGAGCTTTACCAGATAACAGTGGTAAATTCAGTGGTGCGCTCAAGACTTGCTGAAATTCTGGATATACGCCCGCATATTTACGATGCAGAAGATGCTGGCCCTTACCATATCAAAAAAGGAACAGTAGAATTCAGAGAGGTTTATTTTGGATATAAGGAAAACAACCTTGTTTTAAGAAATATGAGTTTTTTGGTTGAGCCGCAGGCAAAGATAGCACTTGTTGGTTTATCAGGAAGTGGAAAAACCACAATCCTTTATCTTATTTTGCGGCTTTATCAGCAGCAGAAAGGAGCGGTTTTTATTGACGGGGTTGATACGCGGAAAATAAAATTGGAATCTTTAAAATCTCAAGTGAGCATAGCACTTCAGGATTCATTGTTGTGGAATGACACGATTATGAATAATATATCATACGGTGCCGAAAGCGCCACAGGTGATGATGTGATCAGAGCCGCACAGTTAGCTCATGCCCACGATTTCATTATGAAGCTATCCAATCAGTACGATTCAGTAATTGGAGAAAGGGCATGTAAGATTTCTGAAGGTCAGAAACAGAGAATTGCTGTTGCCCGCACCCTCATCAGAAAACCAAAAGTATTGATTTTAGATGAAGCGATGTCATCTCTTGATTCAGAAACAGAAGACAAAATCGTGGATAATATAAAAAAGGAATTTAAAGATTCTACCGCAATTATTGTCTCCCATCGTTTATCAACAGTGAAAAAAATGGATTTCGTGTATTTTCTTGAGAATCCGGGTAAAATGGATATTGGTACGCACAGCAGCCTTCTTTTACAGAATAAAAATTATCGAGAGTTGTTCGCAAGCCAAATTGAGGAAGGCGTATCAGTCGATGGATACCCAGCTTAAGAAACTCACCAAACACACATACCAAATTTATTTCCTGTGAGGCCGGAGAGCTTCAAGAAGTTCTTTAGTGACATAGCCTAATTCTTTTGCTCTATCGCAATGTTTAATCGCTAATGAGTGCTGATTTTGATGGAAATATATGACTGCTAAATTGTAGTGAGCCTTTGTATAATTCGGATCAATTTCTAGCGATTTCTTAAATAGTGTGATTGCCTCCTTATTCTTGCCGGTGTTGTAGAGCGCAAGGCCAAGGTTATGGTAGGCATCTGCATAGTATGGATTGAATTGTATAGCTTTTTTGTATGAGGAGATTGCTTCTTGATTTTTTCCGCTTGTTGCATATGAGACACCAAGATTATTATACGGCTCTGGATATGTTGGATTGATTTCAATTGCTTTTTGAAAGAAAGCGATCGCCTTTTTAGTTTCACCCATGGTGTGGTAGAGAAGCCCTATATTATTGTAGGCAAATACGAATTGAGGATCTATTTCTATAGCTTTTTCGAATACAACCACTGCCTCTTCGAATTTACCTAAATTCCTATACGCACAACCAAGATTATTATATCCGCCCACATACTCTCGATCGATTTCTATTGTTTTCTTAAACAGTCCAATTGCCTCTTCCTTTTTACCAAGAGTGTAGTATATCAAACCAAGATTATTGTTGGCAGTTCTACTTTCGGGAGCATACTTTAGTGTCCTTTCATAAAGAGCCCTGGGGTTTTTCCAATAGGTGTTTTGCCTCCAGGCCAGATACGAATAGAATGTTAATAGTCCCACAAACACGACAGAGACAATTTGAGATTTTTTTGTTCGGTAAAGAAATGCAAAAAAGTTCGCCAGGATAAGAAAGAATCCTATCGAGGGAACATAGAGCCAGTGCTCAGCCATATAGGCGTTAATTGGATAGAGGCCGGAGAAGGGAAGCAGTGTGATAAAGAACCAGAATAATGAGAAAAAGATAAGCTTGTAAACCTTTCTAATTCTGAAGGCATAGAGTGTGAGGGCAAGTAATATTGCCAGGCCTATGATTGCCTTTGGATCGGTAATGGAAAAAAGTTTATTTCCGTATTCCATGTGAAGATCAAAAGGTAGAATCAAGAGCCTTATGTACTGAGGAAGAGCAACAAAAAAACCAGGAATCCTTTCCAGTAGAGTTACAGGAACTTCCCGGTGGGGGAGCATAGAACCAAGAACTGTAAATCGAAATACAATATAGGCAAGAGCAATGCCCACTAGAGAAAAGAATTCTCTGGATGCAACCTTCTTTCGAAAGGTATAGTGGTAGAGAAGCAAAGTGAGTGGCAAAATTAGGCTGAACTCTTTAGATAAAAGTGCACATACATAGCTTGCTACCATCCAGGTATAGACGCTGGCCTTTTTTACATTGAGTCGTTTTAGGTAACAGATAAAACACAAAAGCATACAGAGTAATGCCAAAGAATCTGCTCTACCTGAAATATAGGCAACCGCTGCCGTGTGGGCAGGATGGACAATGTAGAGGAGTGTCGCAAGGCTCGAGAGAAGTCTGTCACCAAAAAGAAGCGTAGCAAGCCAATACAGCATCAGAGCAACACCAATATGCAGCGCAACATTGGTGAGGTGATAGCCTACGACATTGAGTTTCCATAAGGAAAAATCTATTGCATAGGAGAGTATCTGAAGCGGCCTGTAGAAGCTGTCTTTTTTTCCAACCCCTGCTCCTATGGGTTTTATAAAAATATTTGGCAAAAGTTTGAAATTTTTTATGTAGACATTATTTTTTACGAGATCATCATCATCCCACAGGAATTTTCCATTCAATGAATTTGCATAGACTGCAAACCCCAAAAAGATTATAAGGATAATTGATAATAGAGTAAATCGCGTTTCTTTCTTTGTCATGGTGAGGGATTTATTATCTTTTTGCTTCATAGATTTTTTCTGCAACTTACTCTTTCCTGTAGGGTTTCAGTGCTTCTGCGAGGGCAGGGTTCCTAAATCCTAATTTTTTGGCTTGGTCAAAGCATTCAATTGCTTGGGCATACTGCTTTCTTTCAAAATAGAGTATCGCGAGATTGTTGTATGCATCGACAAATTCTGGATTCAGTTGTATTGCTTTCTGGTACGAGGCAATCGCTCTTCTGTGGTCAGAGCCAGCATCATAAGCTTTACCAAGGTTATAGTGAGTCCGGGCAAGGTAGGGATTGGCGGCGATTGCCTTCTCAAAGAGTGTGATTGCCTTTTCGAGATTACCGCTCATTGCATGGAGGATGCCGAGACCACTATATCCTTGAGCATAATCGGGATTAACTTCTATTGCCTTTTCATATAAAGCCATAGCTTCATTTCTTTTGCCAAGTTCACTATAGACAAAACCAAGATTCGTATATGCGCTTACACTATTTGGATTGACGTCTATAGCTTTTTTAAAGAATTCTACCGCCGTTTGACTGTCGCCAATATGATAGTAGATGAGGCCAAGGTTATTGTAACTTTCAGCATACTCTGGTTCGAGTTCTATTGCGCGTCTGTACGATGTGATTGCCTTTTCTTTCTGGTTGAGTGCGCTGTAGGTTTTGCCAAGGTTGTTGTGTACTCTGTAACTAGAAGGTGCGTGCTGAGCTGTGTACTTATAAAAATGTAGAGGGTTGCCCCAATACCGATTTTGCCATATGGTGAGTGTGCCGTAGAAGAATATTAAAATGATGAGAATGACATGGGGCAGCATAGGAAGGTTTTTGATCTGAGAGAGAGCGCGCAGTAGCCATGCAATCACAAGGAAAAACCCTATAGAAGGTAAATATAACCAGTGCTCAGCCATATAGGCACCTACAGGGTAAAGATTGGATTGCGGTATAAGTGTGATAAGAAACCAGGATAGAGAAAAGAAGAGTAATGTGTTTTTGCTTTTGGTTCTCATCACATACACATAAAGACACAGAAACAGAATAGCCCCTATAATGACCCTTATGTCTGTGAAGGCAAATATTTTATTTCCATATTCCATATGTAAAGGGTAAGGCAATATGAGGAGTTTAAGATAGCTTGCGAAAGCTATAAAAAATCCTGGTATTCTTTGAAAGAGTGTGGTGGTAGTTGAGGTATGAGGGGGTAGAAATTGCACTGATATTATTCTTACTATGATATAAAGGAAGGTTATCCCTACCAGAGGCAGAATGTGAATAGTAGAGGATTTTTTCCTATAAATATAGTGATAGAGGCCAAGAAGTACAGGCAGAATAAGAGTATTTTCTCGAGAAAGAAGCGCCAGAACGCAGCTTGAAAGTATACCCAAGAAGAGCCAAATATTTTTTGTATTGAGATATTTTATATAAAGAATAAAACAAAGCAGCAGAAACAGGGCAGCTAAGGAGTCTGCTCTTCCTGAGATATAAGAGACTGCCTCAGTATGAATAGGATGGATAACAAAAAAAAGGCTTGCAAAGAAAGCGATGAGGTTATCGCTCACAAGCGTTATGAACCAATAGAGCAGAAGTGCTACGCCGATATGCAGCAAAACATTAGTGAGGTGATAGCCCACGGCATTCAATTTCCAAAGGGAGTAATCGAGCATATAGGTAAGTGCTTGAAGAGGGCGATAATGATAGAATGTGCGCCCAGAGCCTTTTCCGATATCTTGAGTAAAAATGTTTGAAAGGTAAGAGGGACTTCGGATATAAATATTATTCTTTACCAGCGCATCATCATCCCAGATAAATGTATTGGTAAGCGTATTGAGATATACAGAAAAACCAAGGAGGATGATGAGTATAAGATTCCAAGGGTGCCTAAGATACCTTATTTCTTTTCGCATAATGTGAAGATGATATATATTATCCATGATAACGCATGCGCGGTATTTTATCAAGAAACAAATATGCTTCTTTTAAGGTGAAGGCAGTATTTTTTGGTTCTTGGCACAGTTGAATCGCAAGCCCGCGGTCAAAAAATGTGGATAAAACTCTACAGTCAATACCAAACAGTTTGGATGTCAGACAATCTCTTCTGTGAGCATCCAGGTATCTATCTTGCAACATATGGCGTGATTCGTCTGTGACTAGAGTCATACCTACGCTTTACAATTATAGAACAGATGCATAGTGAGTTGAAAAAGTAACGTTGAGTGAGCAAGGAGAGAAGAAGAGCTTTTTACTACTCAATTATTTTTATATAACATTTTGTAAGGTAAGAAGTTACAAGTTAAATCTAAAATACTTTATGGATAATTTTCTTGACAAATAGCTTTTCTCCTTTATTATATTAAATGTAACTAAATGGAGCAAATTTTATCAAATGCAAGCAAATAGATTAAATTTTATTAAGTGTAATCAAATAGAGTACATGCTATAAATGTAGTAATTTATATAAACTACCTTAAGTGGAAGAAGGAGTGAGAATGGAGAAGAGCGATAATTTTATTTCAGCAAAGCAAATTTCCACTATCTTTCATCTCTCCTATCCTACAGTAAATCACTATACGAATTTAGGCTTTTTCTCTGTATCAAAGCGGAAGGGAAATCAACGCCTTTATACTGAGAGCGAGGTGAGGAAGCAGTTGGAGAGGATTTATAAGCTGAAGGATGAGGGATATCCTTTACGGTTAATTGTGAAAATGTTACGTAAATGAGGGCGGCGATAGTCGTCCTCTAGGTGGTAGGTGTATTATGAGCTATTTTAAAATATTAGGTTTTGAAAAAGAGCCGTTTTCAACGAGTCCTGATCCGGAATTTTTATATTTAGCCAAAGACCATGATACAGTATTGGTAAATGTTTTGATAGAATTGCGGCTGCGGCGAGGCCTGAACGTCATCCTGGGAGATGTGGGAACAGGAAAGACTTCTCTCTCTCGAAAGCTCATCCAAGAATTGAAAGAGAGAAATGATTTTATATTCCATATTGTATTGGATCCTTCTTTTGATGATGAATATACGTTATTGGAATATTTAACTCGCAGTTTTGGTATTCCATCCGCAGATTTTACACAAAGAATGCAATTTAAAGAAGGATTAGAAAAATTTCTTTTTCAAAAAGGAGTAATAGAAGGCAAGATCGTAGTTTTAATAATTGATGAGGCTCAAAAATTGAATGAGGCCTCTTTGGAAGCGTTGCGAGTTTTGTTGAATTATGAAACCAATGAATTTAAGCTTCTTCAGCTCGTATTGCTTGGCCAGTTGGAAATTCACTCTAAAATAATGGGTATCCCTAATTTCTTTGATCGGATAAGTTTTAAATACACCCTTAACCCTTTCAGTAAAGAAGAAACAAAAGAAATGATTGAATTCAGATTAAAACAAGCAGGTTACAATGCTTCTCTGCGTCTGTTTTTGGATGATGCTATAGAGGAGATTTACCGGTATACCAAAGGGTATCCGCGTAGCATCACTATGCTTTGCCATAGATTATTAAAGGAACTCATCTTGCGGAATAAATTTGTTGTGGATGCTCGGCTCATTCAAGATGTAATTAGCCATGATATAAAAACAGGCTGGCATAGAAGCGATTTCATGGTGGAAAAAAAAGCCTGACTGTATTATCACGAGGTTGTTCTCTGTAAGTAGAGATGCGTATTACAGAATATGAGATGAAAAAGGTTATAACCAGGGCCATTCGATACTTAGGGGTGTGTATGATTGTGGGAGGCTTGTTAAGCTGTTCGCCGGAGATTTCACGACAAAGCCATGAGCCTGAACTCCCCAAGGCTGAAGCTCCTCTTGAGAATCAGGTCCAGCCAGACAAAGATGTCGTGACCCAAGAAGACGGGGTTGCAGGAGAGATATTTGGGGTTCTGGTGCCCTTGCATAACTATTATTTTGCCAAGAAAGTCATTTTAACATTTAGTGCGAAATGGCGAGGAAGTCCCAAAGATGAGCAACATCTGGAAGATTTAGTGTGGCAGGAATTAATCTTATCGTATGAAGCATTCCAGAGAGGGATAGTTGCGAGTAGCGAAGAGAAAGAGAGGGAAATAGAGAAAATTCTGAAAGCAGATAAAGTGGCATTTGATTGGAAGAAGGATAAAGAGGCGTACGAGAATTGGGTAAGGGAGAAATTAGGAGAGAGCGTGGAGCTCTTTGAGCACCAAATGGGTCATTTAGTGCAATTAGAGAAACTTCGTCAGCAGATTCTTTTAAGTATTGAACCAGATGTTTCAGAGCAAGAGGCACGTCAGAAGTTTCTTGATGAACATAATACTCTTTCCGTAGAACTCATTCGATTTGACGATCTCAAAGAAGCGGAGAATTTTTACAAACAGGCAAAGGGGAATTCTCGATTTTGGAAAAATCAAAAGAAGGAGAATCCCGATCGCTTTAAGCATCCAGGGTTTGTGGCATTAGATTTTCTTATTAATATATGGGGATTCCGCAGAGAAGATGCATATGCAATGATGAAGAAAAGAGTTGGGTCTTTTTATAAACCTACCCCTATATATAGAGGGTATGGGGTTTTTAAAATTCTCAACAAACGCAAAGCAAACCCTAAAGCTTTTAAGAAGAACAGAGATCGTTACTATAAAAGGGTAGCAGAGAAGAAGAAATACGAAGGTTTTCACACCTGGAAAGGCAAGCTCAAAGAGGAAGCTCAGATTAAGGTGTATATAGATAGTTCACAGATACAAAAAGAGTAACAATGGCCCAAGATCAGTCTCCTACTCCAGAAAGAGAATTGTTAAAAATTATCGAAGACAAGAATGCTTCTGGTTCTGTACAGTCGAAGAAGACTGTGCGTAAGGCGTTTAGTTTCTTCTCGTTGGGAGGGTTGCGGGGAAGATTTTTGCATCTCAAAGGCAATTTTGGTGCTCTTTTCTCGAGAGGATTCAGTCTCGACATAAAACATATCAATGCGCTTTTATTCGGAATAGTCGCAATACTGATTTTTGTATTAATCTTCACATTTGTCAGTACGTTTCTTGGATTGAACGATGAAGTAGAGGCGGCATTCAAGATAGATAAAAAGATTTCAGAATTCCGATTCCATGAAGATTCCCCCCTTAAAAAGGCATCGCATTATCTTGAGATGACAAGAAAAAGAGATATTTTTGAGTTAGTTTCTAAGGCGCCCAAGGGTACTACAGTTGAAATCAAAAAGGAAGAAGTGGTAAAGGAGATTGTTAAGAGGACCGAATCACTCAGGTTGGTAGGTATTTCGTGGTCAGATGATCCTGATGCAATGATAGAAGATACACGATCGAGAAGGACATTCTTTGTAAAGAGAGGAGAGCTAGTGAATGGAGTAAGAGTGGAAGCAATACTGAAAGACAAAGTTTTGTTGAGTTACGAAGGAGAAGAGGTAGAGCTTAAATAGAAATGAAAAAAATAATAGCTGTATTTGTACTCTTTATTGTGGGGATTCAGACACCCGGAGGATATACCCAGGAGGAAGTCGAAATGGCTTCTGTTGATTCTGGGAATATCCAGGAGGTCACTCCAGGCCTCGAAGGTACTATCTCGTTAGACCTCAAAGAAATCGATATTGTTGAGGCTTTGAAATTTTTAGCAATCAAGGCAAAAATAAATGTCGTTACTACCAAACAGGTTGCCGGCAGAGTCACATTAAAAGTGGAGAAGACTTCCATCCAGGATGTATTTGATGTGATGCTGCGTGCAAATGGGTTAGCCTATGATGTAAGAGATACGATTTATAATGTAATGACTGATGAAGAGTATAGAAATTTATATGGCGAGAGTTTTTCTGACGTCAGAGAGGTCAAGATTTTTCATCTTGATTATGCGATACCTGAACAGATTTTTAATCTCTGTGATACGTTAAAGAGTGATGTAGGCAGAATTCTTGTGAGTCAAGAATCAGGCACGGTGTTGGTGATGGATTCGCCAGAGAAGATTAAAGCAGTTGGGGAAGCGATAGACGGTTTCGAGCAGAAGAATGTGGTGAAAGTATTTAATATCAATTATGCTCACGCAAAGGACATTGCCGAACAACTGCGCACTCAATTAGAAGCAAAGAAGGTAGGGTATGTGAGAGCCGATGAGCGTACCAATCAGATTATTGTGCAGACTCTACCCGAGAGGATGAAACAGATAGAAGAATTAATTTATACTCTTGACAGGAAAACGCGTGAGGTGTTAATCGATGCCAAAATTATCAAAGTTGATATTTCTGAGATGAAAACCGAAGCAGTAGAGTGGGAAGGATTATTTGAGGTGATACGGGAAAAAGGACTTACCTACGTAGGAAGCTACCCGTTTAGTGCAGTGCAGGCGAGCGATGACCCTTGGCGTTCAAGAAGAACAGTGTTAGAAGGAGGCTGGGTTTGGGATGGAGACGCAAATACCGAGGTATTAGGGGTCGATTACGTCGGGTCTTATCCCTTTACCGGCACTGCATCAAACTTTGCTGCAGGCAGGCAGAGCATAGGTCTTCAGCAGATGCATCTGGGAATTGTAGGAAAACAAGATTTTGATATTATACTGAGCTGGTTTAAGGATGTAGGTGAGACCCAAGTGATTTCTTCTCCTAAAATCACTGTGACAAATAACCAGGAAGCGAAAATTCACGTAGGTGCGAAAGAGGGCTATGTCACTACTACCACTACTACTACAACCGCGGGTCCTAGCACGGTTGCTGAAGATGTGAGTTTTATTGACGTAGGAACGCTTCTCAATGTAACGCCTTCGATAAATGAGCAGGGGTATGTAACTCTTAAGGTAAAGATTGAGGTAAGCACCGTTGTGAGATTCCTTAAGACTACCACCGGTAATGAGATACCTATTCTTGGCACATCAGTGGCTGAGACTACAGTAATGTCACAGAGTGGTTCGACAGTTGTCATCGGAGGCCTGCGAGGAGATGACAAGACTTTTAAGACAATCAAGACACCTATTTTGGGAGACGTTCCTTTTCTGGGTAAATTTTTTACTTCACATGTACCTAAGAAAGGAAGATCAGAATTGTTAGTCATGATTACGCCCACGGTTGTGAGTGGAGACCGTTTAAGTGATTACAGCGGCAAAGCTATAGGGAAAAAACCTTTTAAATTAGATCAGAAATATCAACAACCAATAAAAGCCGAGAAGGTTTCGCCGTCAAGTCCTCATGGAAAAAGCGTGATTAAAGGGTTAAAATAGAATATTATTTTGAAAGATGACAGGTTTGTTTTTGTAGTGCGTACATTTGGGCATCAGGAGCCCAGGCTCTTATTACAAGGAGGATTATGTATAGTAAGATAACCAAGCTTTTAATCAAACAGAGAAGAAAGATTGTTTTTATTGTTGTGTGTGGGGCACTTATGTTGCTTTCAGAACCAGCAGCGTTTTCACAAAGAGATCTTTTAGAGAAAGACTATGAGAAATTGAGGGTGGAAAATCTTTATCTGCAGACAGTTATTAAAAAGCTTCGAGATAAGATTCAGACCTTAAAGCAGGAACAGGAAAAATTCTATGAGGTTTATGAGGATGTTCGCAGTTCTGCCGATACTTCTTTAGACGACCAGATACAGTTAGAGATAATGTATGGTGATCTCAAAGAAGAAAACCGCTCACTCAAGAAACGCAGGGGGCGCTTAGAAAACGAAAAACAAAGGCTTCTTCAAGAAAATAGAGAGCTTAAGAAAGAGAAGAAACAGCTCGAGGGTTTCTATGATAGCCTTAAAAAAGAGAATCGAACATTAAAGGAAAGCACCGTATATTTCGACGATGAAAAGGAATCTCTTCAAAATAGGTATGAGGCCCTTAGGCAGGAGAAGAAAAAATTGACCGAAGCAGTAACACGCCTTAGGAGTACCTATGACGCATTAAAAAAGAAAGCAGAGATTGCTTCAAGGCAAGCCAAAGAATTTACATCCTACGATCAACAAGACCTTCTTCAAAAAAATGAGGAGCTCTTAAAGTCTCAAGCCGAACTCAGTGCGCTTTATGATGATTTAAGGGGGGAGAATCGCGTACTTAAAGAGCGCACCGCATCATTGAAAGAAGAAAGGCAAGACCTCCTTCGGGAAAAAAGGACCCTTTCAGAGGATCTTGCACAGCTCACCAAACTTTACGAAGACCTTAAGGAAGAGGCAGACACACTTAAGGAGAGTAAGGGGTATTACGAAGAGGAAAGGCAGGCCTTTTCTGGTAAGAGGAGGTCTCTTGAAGAGCAATACGAAGGCCTTAGACACGAGAAGGCAAGATTAGCACAAGAATTGGTACGCTCGAAGAGTGAGTGCAACAGATTGGAAGAAGAGATCGCATTCTTAAAAAAGACCAAAGAATCAATTCAGCAGGAGAAACAGGCGTTTCTTCAAAAGAGTCGCACCCTCTCTGACGAGAAAGCGCGAGTTACCACCCTCATCGATAATCTTAAAGAAGAAAACCGCTCGCTTAAAGAGAGTAAGAGGCATTTAGAACAAGGAAAGGAGACTTTACTTCAAGAAATCCGGGAACTCTCTGATGAGAAAGCACGCCTGAATACTCTTACCTACAGTCTCAAAGACGAAAATAGAACACTTAAGAGTAGGCAGACGTCTTTAGAGCAAGAAAAACAGGACCTGCTTGCAGAGCACAAGGCAGTCGTAGAGAAAAAATATGATTTGGATTCTATTTACGAGGAGCTTAAAGAAGCGAGTGAAGCATCAAAGGAGAGAAATAGAGCTTTAGAGGCAGAAAAGGCAGAGTTTCTCAGAGAAAATAGAAATCTTTCAGACGACAATACACGCTTAAGTAGCCTCTATGAAGACTTAAAAATTGCGAGTCAAGCCTTGAGGCAGAACCGTGAGGACCTCGAAAAAGAGAATAAGAGTTTTCTTCAGGAAAATAAAACACTTATCGCAGAGAAAGGAGAGCTTGCTGTGGTCAATGCAGACCTTAAAGAGGCAGTGAAAGCCTTAGAGAGCCAAAGGCAAGCTCTTGAGAAAGAAAAGCGGGGGCTGCTTCAGGAAAAGAATACCCTTCAGGAGAGCTATCAGAATCTCAGCAGAGAAAAGGAAAAATTAGTTCAAGAAGCCGCACGTACCAATGTTACCTCTGATGAATTAAAAGAACAAATAAAAGGATGCAATGAGGCGAAAGTCCTTTTGGGGAGTGAAAAGAAAGTGCTTGCAAATGAAGTGGCAAGACTTTCCAAGCGCCTTTCAGAGCTAAGTGAGGTGGGTAGAACATCATTGCGCCAGAAAGCCCTTCTCCACTACAATTTAGGAGTTTTTTATACCAAAAGTGGAGATTATAAAAAAGCAATTGATGAGTTCAATGAAGTAGTTAAGATAGAGCCTAACGATCCAGAGGCTCATTACAATTTAGGGGTCATATACAGTGAGTATGTAAAGGATAAAGAAAAAGCGATGCAGCATTTCCGGTCGTTTCTTGAGATTGCGCCTGGTGACCAAGATGCTGATAGTGCACGTAAATACCTCATCGTGCAAGATACGCTCAAGGAAAAGTAGGTATTGGGCAATGAAACGTAAGGTAATTTTTGTGAGTGTTTTGATGTGTTTGCTTTCTGGGAATTCCCTCTATTCACAGAAACTGGTGTATGTAGCAGAGGGGTTACAAGAAGAGAAAAGTGATCCACTAGAGCAGAGAATCACGTTGGATTTCCACAATATCGATATTGTGGAGGCTTTAAAATTCTTATCGACAAAAGCACACCTCAATATTATTCCCACAACCCGGGTAAAGGGTAGAATTACGCTTATGGTTGAAGATGCACCGATCAAAGATGTTTTTGATATTATGCTGCGTTCAAATAACTTAGCATACGATAAGCGAGGAGAGATATACAACATTATGACCGCGGAGGAGTATAGAGAGTTATATGGCAAGAATTTCTCAGATGTACGCCAGGTGGCAATTTTTAAGCTTAAATACATCATCCCTGAACAGGCATTTTCTCTCTGTGATACATTAAAGAGCGACCTCGGCAAAGTTCTCCTCAATCCTGATTCAGGAAGCATTGTGGTGTTAGATACCCCCGAACATTTACAGGAAATAAAGGCCGCGATTGAATCTCTAGAAAATAAAAATATCGCAATCAAAATCTTTGATTTAAAGTATGCAAACGCTAAAGACATTGCAAATGAGCTGAAAGAACAATTGAATTTGAAAAAAGTAGGTTCTATAAAGGCTGATGAGCGCACCAATCAGGTGATTGTGCAAACCCTGCCTGAACGTCTAAAAGATATTGAGAAATTGATCAAAGGATTAGACCTAAAAACAAAAGAGGTCTTAGTTGAAGTAAGAATTGTGAAGATTACCTTCACTGATTCACTCAGTAAGGGTGTGGAGTGGGAGGGGCTGTTTGATATTGCAGGAAGATATGGAGGTGCCTATATAGGCAATTACCCTTTTAGTGCGGTTCAGGAGAGCGGTGATGCCTGGCGTTCGAGAAAAGCAGTATGGGAAGGAGGCTTCACCGCTGATGGCACGTGGGTTCCGGGTACGGATTACGTCGGGTCTTATCCTTTTAGCGGTACTATCACGAGTGGCGATAATTTTGGTTCCGGAGGAAAATCAACTGCAGCAGAGAAGATGCATGTGGGAATGATAGGCAAGCACGATTTTGATGTCATATTCAAATACTTAAGAACCTTTGGTGAGTTGAAAGTTGTGGCATGCCCGCAGCTGACAGTAATCAATAATCAAGAGGCAAAAATACATATAGGAGAAAAGCAAGCA
>CP070807.1:1817496-1820494 GCA_020343695.1 Candidatus Omnitrophota bacterium
AAACTCATCTTTGGTTTAGGTAATCCTGGCCAAAAGCATAAAGACAACCGACATAATGTAGGTTATATGGTCGTAGATGAACTCGCAAAAGTAAGAGGGGCTGCATTTAAGAGAAGTTTTACGTTAAGCGCCTCATGCGCAAAAATACAGATTGGAAATGAGCGAGCACTCCTCTTGAAACCTCGGGCGTTTATGAATAATTCTGGGGCCTGCGTGCGAAAAGCATTAAATCACTATAAAGTTTCAGCAGAAGATTGGCTAGTAATCCATGATGACGCTGATTTGCCTTTAGGTGCAGTACGATTTCGCGCCAAAGGCTCAGGGGGAGGACATCGAGGCCTAGGGTCTATCATTGAAGCTTTGGAGACCGAACAGATTAACAGACTCAAAATAGGTATAGGCAGACCCGAAGAAGCAGATTTAACTGAGTATGTTCTTTCTGACTTCACTCCCCAGGAGCAAGAAATCTTACATCAAGTTTTCTCTGAAGCTGTGTCTGTGTGTATAGAATGGCTGGATCGTAGAGGTAATTTACAATAAGGAGGAAGACTGTGGCAAAAACTTACGAAAGTATGCTTATTTTAAAGGATGATTTGACAGATGAAGCACGAGAAGAGACCTTCGATAAAATTGTAAAAAAAATAGAATCTTTGGAGGGTAAGGTATTTGCTTCACGAATTTGGGCGAAGGAGAGAAATTTCTATTACCCGATTCGAAGCAGAGGGGCCGAAAAGAAAAAATACCATAAAGGTTGCTATTGGTTTCTCCATTTCAATATTGACACCACAAGACTGGCTGATTTACGGGAAGCAATACGCCTAGAAGAGAGAATATTACGAAATATTATTATACAAAAAGACGACCAGATAAAGGCTCGACTTACAGAGCGGCCGATTCGACAAACTTAGAATCGTTCTGAAGAGATTCGAAAGACGCGATGAAGAAGGGGGTAGAGACATGGTAAGTCTTAATAAAGTGTTTCTCATTGGTAATTTAACGCGCGATCCTGAGTTAAGATACACTTCTCAAGGAACAGCAGTAACTACCTTACGAATTGCAGTTAACACACCGTTTAAGGATAGGTCAGGCCAGATGCAGCGAGATACCTGTTTCATCAATGTAGTGGTATGGGCTCAAATGGCAGAGGTATGCAACCAATATTTGCAAAAAGGAAGACAGGTGTTTGTGGATGGTAGGATTCAATCACGGTCTTGGCAGGGTAGCGATGGCAAGACCCGGACTGCTATTGAGGTGAGAGCAGCGCGGGTTCAATTCATGCCCACAGCGGCAAGAGAAGAGGCAAAAGAGGTAGATTTAGGAGATGAACCCGAAGAGATCGTGAACTTGGATAATAACGCGGCTTCTTAGGGTTTTTGCAAGGCGATACGCCTATTTGTGTGCAAAAAAACAAATGAGAGGTAGCCAGAATGGTTAAGAAAAAAATAAAAGTTACGCGGTTTAAAAAGAGTTGCATATTTTGCAAAAAAGATTTAGTTATTGATTATAAAAATATCGAGTTGATTTCTCGCTATGTTTCCTCTAAAGGGAAAATACTTTCGCGTAGAATAAGCGGAAATTGTGCGAAACACCAGAGAAAGCTGGCTAAAGAAATCAAACGGGCACGGTTTTTGAGCTTAGTTCCTTACGTAGGCAGATAGCCTGCGCCGTACTGGGATATTCACAATAGGAGGAAGAGAATGAAAATTATTCTGCTCAAAAATAGAGAGAGGCTCGGCAAGCAAGGAGATATAGTCGAGGTAAAAGGAGGGTTTGCGCGCAATCATCTCATTCCCCAAGGTTATGCCCTCCCTGCAACAGGGGAGAACTTTAAGAGGCTAGAGGAAATAAAGAGAAAGAAAGAGAAGTCGTCCGAGCGTGAAAAGAAGAGTGCGTTAGAGTTCAAGGAGAAGCTCGAAGGACTTTCCTTAACGATCCCTTGTGAAGTCAAAGGCAGTGCGTTTCTTAAGGTGCAGCCAGATGACCACACGCCTTTAGAGGCCAAAACGACTCCTTCAAAAGATGAAGATGAAATATACGGTTCCGTAGGCGAACCCCAAGTTTTAAAAGCGCTCAGAGACGAAGGGGTTAATTTAGAGAAAGGGAGAGTCATTTTTGACGATCCAATAAAAAAGTTGGGTGTGTACAGCTTGAAAATAAGATTACACCCTGAGGTCGAAGCAACTCTTCGAGTTTGGGTTGTAAAGAAATAGTTTACGGTTAGTAGTTTGATAGTTAGCTTTAAAAGGTCAAATAACAAACTACATTTTAGCAAAAATGAACCCTTTAGTATCTTCCCAGCAGGTAGATAAGATCCCTCCTCAAAATCTCGAAGCAGAAATGGCAACGTTAGGAGCAATGCTCATTGACGAAGAGGCTATCTCTGAAATTTTAGAGATTCTTGATGAGGACTATTTTTACAAAGAAGAGCACAAAATAATTTTTTCAAGCATTATCTCGTTATTCGATTCCCGTAAAAAAGTGGATATTTTAACGGTATCAGAGGATTTGAGTAAGAAAAAGATGCTCGAGAAATCGGGGGGTGTCGTCTATCTTACAACTTTAGCTGATTTTGTTCCTGCCTCTGCGAATGCGAGTCACTATGCCAAAATCGTAAAAGAGAAAAGTATTTTGAGGTTTTTAATCGCAAATGCTACCGAGATTCTTTCTTTAGTCTATAAGGAGGAGGGCGATGTAAGTAGTATTTTAGACAGGGCAGAAAAGCTCATTTTTGAAATAAGCGATCGGCGAATCGAAGGTGGTTACGTTCATATCAAAGAGATTATTAAAGATGGGATAGAACTTATTGAGTCGCTCTACCACAAAAAGTCTCATATTACAGGTATTCCCACGGGTTTTATCGATTTTGATGTAAGAACTGCTGGTCTTCAAAAAGGAGATCTCGTCATTGTCGCTGGACGTCCTTCGATGGGCAAAAGTGCCTTTGTCACTTCGATTGCTGAACATGTGGCGGTTGAGGAGAAGTTACCGGTAGGATTTT